>JAHEBU010000004.1 GCA_024642115.1 Marivivens sp.
CCTCCGAAGGCAAAGGCCGCACGTTCGAATCGTGCTGGGTGCACCATGATCCCCCAGACCGCCCGACCATGAAAAAAGCGCCCGAAGGCGCTTTGTTTCCGTCCGTCTGATTGGGTGTCAGGCGCCCCAGTGGCGCACCGGTCCACAATCCATGTGAACAAAGTTGGAGCCGGAGTAGCGGCCGACGCCGCCTGCCTGGCACGACTCGGCCGCAGAGGCGATCTGGCGCATGGACCGGCTGGCCAGACGCACGTCATTGGCCTGACCCTGAAGGTGCAGCGAATTGCGGGCCACGCCGTTCGAGGTTTCGCGCAGCATCGCATTGGTCTGCGGCGACCGGTAGCCCGACAGCAGCATGTAGGGTTCGGACACGTCGAGCAGCGCATGGGTCGCTGCCACGATATCGACGGTGCGGGTGTCGATCGGTTTGATCGTGCCTGTGCGCCAGTCGCGCATGAAATAGGTGATTTCAGTCATAGCCTCGGGGATATACTGACCTTCGACCCAGTAGATCATGTCGATCTTTTCGCCGGTTCGGCCCGAATACATCCGCAATCTGCGAATGTCGCCGCCCCCCCGCAGAAACCCCGCCGCCGCAGAAAATGTCGGGGCCGCGGCGATGGACGTTGCTGCGAAAGCGCGCAAAAGGCCGCGCCGAGAAATGCCCGAAGTCGAATCCGTCATGCTGATCGCCTGTCCCGTCGTCTGTGCCTGCCATTCGGTAGGCGTTGTCATCTATCCCCAGATGCACGGCCTCTATGCCACAATTCGAATCGTGGACCAACCACAGATTAGCCCTGTTAAGGTTACGAAAGGGGAAATCGGCGGGATTTTGCGCAATATGTCAGGAATTTTGCGATTGTGGCTTTTTTGCTAGTGCCGATGCGCAACAGGGCCGTCTCGTGTGGTGCGGGTCGGCAATTGTGAATAGACTGCCCCCATTAAGGCCGCGAACGTGTGCTGGCTGCAAGAATTGAGTGTTTGGGGGACCCTATGTCTGTTTTGAGTCGTCGCTATTTCATGGCAACCGCTTTTGCTGCCGGGGGGCTTGCCACGGTCCCCGGTGTTGCATCTGCTCAGGTGACAGCTTTTCGTCAGGCTGTCGCCGAAGCCTCGGCGCGCGATGAGGACCTCGCTGCATTCTATCGGGATCGCGATTTCGAAGGGATCTGGTCAGGCACGACCGGCGCGGATCGCAATCGCCGCAATGCCCTGATGTCGACTTTCAGTGACGCGTCGGCACACGGGCTGCCTGCGGCCCGCTATGACACCAATGCGATCACAGCCCAACTTCAGGCCGCCACGACCCCAGATCAGCAGGGCAAGATGGAGGTCGAGCTCAGCCGCCTGTTCCTGCAATACGCCCGCGACGTGCAGACAGGCATGTTGACCCCGTCGCGCATCGACGCCGGGATCAAACGCGAGGTGCCGTACCGCAGCCGTTTGGGCACCATCGCCGCGTTTGCCCAGTCGACTCCGGCGGCCTTTCTTCGGTCGCTTCCACCCTCGAGCCCTGAATACACCCGCCTGATGGGGGAAAAGCTGCGGCTGGAACGGCTATTGGCCGAAGGTGGCTATGGCGCGACCGTTGGTGCGCGCAAACTGGAACCGGGCTCCAGCGGGCAAGAGGTCGTGAACCTGCGCAACCGTCTGATGGTCATGGGGTTTCTCGACCGCAGCGCGACGCAGACTTATGACGCCACGATACAGGCCGCCGTGCAGCAATATCAGGCCGCAAATGGGCTGTCCGCCGATGGCACCGCCGGCGAAAGCACGATCCAGCAGATCAACCTGCCACTCGAACGCCGTATCCAGTCTGTCATCGTCGCGATGGAGCGAGAGCGTTGGTCGAACCGTCCGCGCGGCGTGCGGCATATCTGGGTGAACCTGACCGACTTTACTGCGGCAATCGTCGACAATGATCGCGTGACCTTTTCCACCCGGTCCGTCGTGGGTGCCGTGCAGCCCGACCGCGAAAGCCCCGAGTTTTCCGATGTCATGGAATACATGATCATCAACCCCAGCTGGTACGTTCCCCGGTCGATCATCACCAAAGAATACCTGCCCATGTTGCAGCGTAACCCCAATGCGGTCAGTCAGTTGGTCCTGACCGACAGTGCAGGCCGCAGCGTCAGCCGCGGGGCGGTGAATTTTTCGGCCTATAACGAACGGAATTTTCCCTTTTCTATGCGCGAACCGCCCAGTCAGGGTAACGCACTGGGTCGGGTGAAATTCCTGTTCCCCAACCCCTACAACATCTATCTGCACGATACCCCCAGCCAAAGCCTGTTCCAGCGCGAAGTGCGCGCGTTCAGCCACGGCTGCATCCGTCTGGATGACCCCTTTGATTTTGCCTATGCGCTGTTGGCCAAACAGACCGCTGACCCGGTTGCGTTCTTTACCGAACGGCTGAACACCGGGGCGGAAACGCGGGTTGATCTGGTCGAACCAGTGCCTGTGCATATCGACTATCGCACCGCCTTTACCAATATCACCGGAAGCCTCCAGTTCCGCCGCGATGTCTATGGCCGTGATGCAAAGATCTGGGCAGCGCTGGCGCAGGCAGGGGTGGCGGTCCGGGCGGTTCAGGGCTAATCCTGCGGTCCAAAGGGGACCCTGGATGGCCTATTCCGTCAAAGACATCGCAGCGGCGCTGGGGGCTGAGGCCTTTGGCGCCACCGATATCAGTGTGACAGGTGCCTCGGAACCGGCAAGTGCAGGCCCGAACGATCTGGCCTTGGCCATGTCGCCCGCTTATGCCCCTGGTCTGGCCTTGGGTAAGGCGCGGGTGGCCGTCGTTTGGCCGGGGGCTGATTGGCAGGGGCTGGGGTTGCAGGCGGCCATTATCGCCCCGCGCGCCCGACTGGCAATGGCTCGACTGACCCAGATGCTCGATACACCGCATGATATTCCCGACTACGTCCATCCGACGGCGGTGGTGGATCATACCGCCCGGATCGGTGACAACGTCGGTGTTGGCCCGCTGAGCGTCATCGGCCCCGGTGCGGTGATCGGCGACGGCACCCAGATCGCGGGGCAGGTGACCATCGGTGAAGGGGCGGTGATCGGCAGGGGCGGCCTGATCCTGCCCGGTGCGCGGATCGGACGGCGGGTCCGGATCGGCGACCGCGTCGTGGTCCAGCCCAACGCCGTGATCGGATCTGATGGCTTTTCCTTTGTGACCGAACACGAATCCAACGTCGAACGGGTCCGGGCCACGCTTGGGTCTGAAACCGTGCAGGGGCAGGGTCCCTGGCACCGTATCCATTCGTTGGGCGGGGTCGAGATCGGCGATGATGTCGAGGTGGGGGCGAACAGCGCCATCGACGCAGGCACCATCCGCGCCACGCGCATCGGGTCAGGCACCAAGATCGACAACCTTGTTCAGGTCGGCCACAACGTCATCGTCGGGCGCGATTGCCTGCTGTGCGGTCAGGCGGCTATTGCCGGGTCCTCGGTGATCGGCGACCGGGTGGTCCTTGGCGGTCGGGCAGGGGTGGTGGACAACCTGACGGTGGGCGACGATGTAGTGGTCGCCGCAGGGTCCCTTGTGCTGTCCAATGTGCCTGCGGGTCGGGTCATGATGGGCAACCCGGCCACGCGGATGGACACCCAGATCGAAAGCTACAAGGCGCTGCGCCGCCTGCCACGCATCCTGCGCGACCTTGCGTCCCGTCAAAAAGCGGTTTCAAAGCCGGGCCAGAGTGACTAAATCACCGCAAGCCGCTTTAACCATCGGGACATCAGCCATGAATGTGCAGGACAAGGTCATCGCCATCATCGCCGAACAGGCCGTGCTGGAACCTTCGGACGTGCAACTGACCCACACGCTGGACGATCTGGGGATCGACAGCCTTGGGCTGGTGGAAAGCATCTTTGCTATCGAAGAGGCGTTTGACATCAACGTTCCCTTCAACGCCAACGACCCCAGCGACAGCGACTTTGACATCTCGTCGGTCGCGGCGATCGTCCGGGCGGTCGAAGGGCTGGTCAAGGATCAGGCCAACGCATGAAGCGCGTTGTCATTACCGGGGCTGGAACGATCAATCCGCTGGGGGATACGGTCGCCAAGACGTTCGAGGCGATGCGCGAAGGCCGCTGTGGCATCGGCCCGCTGGAAATCCGCGATGTGGACCGGCTCTCGATCCAGATCGGCGGGCAGGTCAAGGATTACGACGAACACGCCCATTTCAACCGCCAGCAGATCGCGCTGTATGACCGGTTCACCCAGTTTACTTTGCTGGCCGCCCGGCAGGCGATGGAGCAGGCGGGGCTGAACCCGGTGGGCGATCTTGCCAACAAATCGGGCGTGATCCTTGGGACGTCCGGCGGTGGCCTGAACACGCAGGACGAAAACTATCGCGCTGTGTACGAAGAGGGCAAGAACAGGGTTCACCCCTTCATCGTGCCAAAGCTGATGAACAATGCGGCGGCATCCCATGTCAGCATGGAATGGAACCTGCGCGGGCCGTCCTTTACCGTGGCCACGGCCTGCGCGTCCTCCAATCACGCGATGGGGATGGCGTTCCAGATGGTCCGGTCCGGGATGGCAACCGTCATGGTCACGGGCGGGTCCGAATCCATGCTGTGTTTTGGCGGGATCAAGGCGTGGGAAGGGTTGCGCGTCATGTCCAAAGACGCCTGCCGTCCGTTCAGCGCCACCCGCAATGGCATGGTGCAGGGCGAAGGGGCCGGGGTTTTCGTATTCGAGGACTACGACCACGCCCGGGCGCGCGGGGCCGAGATTCTATGCGAAGTGGCCGGGTTCGCCATGTCGTCGGATGCGTCTGACATCGTCATGCCGTCCAAACAGGGGGCGGCGCGGGCGATTGCGGGGGCGGTGGCCGATGCCGGCGTGGCAAAGGATGCGGTGGGCTATATCAACGCCCACGGCACCGGCACAGCCGCCAATGACAAGACGGAATGTGCGGCAGTGGCAGATGTCTTTGGTGCGCACGCCGACCGGCTGATGATTTCGTCCACCAAATCCATGCACGGGCATCTGATCGGCGGCACGGGCGCGGTCGAATTGCTGGCCTGTATCATGGCCTTGCGGGACGGTATCATCGCACCCACCATCGGCTATGAAGAACCTGATCCCGAATGTGCGCTGGATGTGGTTCCCAATGTGGCGCGCGAGGCATCGGTGAACGTGGTCCTGTCCAACGCGTTTGCCTTTGGCGGGCTGAACGCCGTGATCGCGCTCAAGAAATTCTGAACCCGTCGGCGCAAACAAAAACGCCGCCCCGATCCGGGACGGCGTTTGATCCACGTGGGGACGGGCCTATTGGCCGTTCACCGACAGGCTGCCAAAGCCGGACGTAAAGCCCTTGAGGCCGATATTCAGTTCGACTGGCGTATCGGGGGCAGCGACCGGGGTGATGCTCATCGTGGCGGTAGCGCCGCGCTTGAACTGGTTTACCTCTTCCGCGGTAAAGCCGACCCGGGCCACGCAGCCCGCCCGGTTGCAGAACGTAAAGGGATAGCGGCGCGGGGCGCTGCCATCGACGGCAATGGTCAGGCTGGCGGTCAGCAGCGTTTCCAGCGGGGCGACGATGGTTGCACCGGCGACAGCCTGCCCACCGGGGGCGAGCGGAAAGATGCTGAATTCAGCGACGTTGTTGCCGTCCTTGTCCTTGAGCAGCTGATACAGTTGACATGGATCGGCCTGACCTTCGGGCGCCTTGAGGCAACGGGTGCCCCAGTCGTCAAAGGTTTCCTTGATATAGGGTTCGCCAACCTGCGGCAGCGGTTGGCCATCTGGACCCAGCGGGGTACCCATGTTCAGGTCTGCCGGGGCCTGCGGTGCAGTCGACGTTCCAACAGCAGGCGCCGCTTCGGTCGTTGTTGCGGCCGGATCGGTGGCTTGCGTGGTCGTGTCCTGCGCCAAGACCGGCCCGGTCAGGGTCAAAAGGGCGGCGATGCTGAGGGGAAGAATACGGTTGAACATATCTAAGTTCCAATTGATGTTTTCGGCCCCGTGCTTAACACGCGTCAAAGCGACTGTCAGGGCCAAAACCGCATCACATCGGCAACAGACCGCCTGTCCCTGAAATTCATCCGCGTCTTCGCGCGCAACTGTAGGAACTGCCCGCAAGTCCGCACCAAACAAAGAAAAAGGGACCATCCCAGAGGTCCCTTTTCCCTAACTCCCTGTCGGACTTGGCCGACTATTGGGTCGCAAACTATGCAATGGGGAAACGCGCGTCAACCCGCAATCTGACGCTGCGTTGCAGCGACAATGTCGCCCGGCTTGCCTGAATTGCCCCGAAGGGGGGGGCAGAAAAAAGCCGCGCCCGAAGGCGCGGCAAGTCTGACAGGGAGGAAGTCATCCGCCCCTCGGGAGGACATGTGAGGGGCTGACCGGTTTACTCTGGCATCAATTTGTTAAGAATGTATTTTGCTCGCAATAAATAGTCGGGCAGCAGGCGGGGACCCCATGAACGATCAGATCACAGACCGGATTTTCGTGGGTGGCGGCGGTGAAAACTACGCCGAGCCTCAATCGCTTTTGCTCAGCTATGGCAACCGGCACGGATTGATCGCCGGGGCGACCGGGACGGGCAAATCGGTCACGCTGCAAATCTTGGCCGAAGGGTTTTCGGCGCAGGGTGTGCCGGTGTTCCTGTCGGACGTAAAAGGCGACCTGTCAGGGCTAGGGGCCTCAGGGTCAGAGACGTTCAAACTGCACGATGCTTTCATGAAACGCTGTGCAACGATCGGCTACGACCTGCACTACCGTGCTTTTCCGACCACCTACTGGGACCTTTACGGCGAACAGGGGCACCCGATCCGCGCCACCGTGGCCGAAATGGGTCCGCTGCTTTTGTCGCGCCTGATGGACCTGACCGACGCGCAGGAAGGGGTCCTGAACGTAGCGTTCCGGGTTGCCGATGACGAAGGTCTGCCGCTTCTCGATCTCAAGGACCTGCAATCGCTGCTGATCTGGGTCGGCCAGAACGCCAAGGACCTGTCCTTGAAATATGGCAACGTCGCCGCCTCGTCCGTGGGGGCAATCCAGCGGCAGTTGCTGGTTCTGGAAAATCAAGGTGGGGCCTTGTTGTTCGGCGAGCCGGCGCTGGACCTGCACGACATGATGACCTGTGACGCGGACGGGTTTGGCCGGATCAACATCCTGGCCGCCGATAAACTGATGAACGCCCCACGGCTGTATTCGACGTTCCTTCTCTGGCTGCTGTCCGAACTGTTCGAGGAACTGCCCGAGGTGGGCAACCCTGACAAACCGAAACTGGTGTTTTTCTTTGACGAGGCGCACCTGCTGTTCGATGGCGCCCCCAAGGTGCTGGTGGACAAGGTTGAACAGGTCGCCCGGCTGATCCGGTCGAAGGGGGTCGGTGTCTACTTCATCACCCAGAATCCCGCAGACGTGCCGGAAACGGTGCTGGGGCAGCTTGGCAACCGGGTGCAACATGCGCTGCGGGCCTTTACCCCCAAGGATGCCAAGGATCTGCGCGCGGCCGCCGACACCTACCGCCCCAACCCGCGCTTTGCGACCGACCAGGCGATCCGTGAGGTCGGCACGGGCGAGGCGGTCACGTCGATGCTGGACGCCAAGGGGATCCCCCAGATCGTCGAGCGGACACTGATCCGCCCTCCGGCATCGCAACTGGGTCCGATTGACCCGGCGGCGCGGGCGGCGCTGATGAAGGCCTCGCCAATGGCGGGCAAGTACGATGTCCGGCTGGACCGCGATTCTGCCGCCGAAATGCTGGCCCGCAAGGCCGACGCGGCGGCCAAGGCGGCGGCAGAGGCGGATCAGAAAGAGGCACAGATGAAGGCCGACGAGCAGGAATTGAAGAATGCCCGCCGGTATGATGGCGGATCCAGCCGGACCTCCTCCTCCAGTCGGTCGCAGAAGGATGACAGCATCAGCGGAAAGCTGGCCACTGCTGTCGTCAAGGAGCTGACGGGGACGACGGGGCGGCGGATCATTCGGGGCATTTTGGGCGGATTGTTCAAGGCCCGCTGAGGGGCGTTCACGTTTGAACGGTTTGTAAGCTGCTGATCTTAAATAGAAAACCCGAAACTAGGGTTTCTTCTGACATTGCGCGATTGATGGCAAACGCCCGGGCGACCAGATTGGCGGCGCGGTCGGATCGGGGACCGACAGGCTGCCCGCTAGGGCTCCCGGTAGAGGATTTCGGTATTGTGTCCGTCGGCGTCGCGCGCAAACGCGGCATATATCCGGGGCTATAGAGGTCGCGGTATCTTGGCGGCCCGTTGTCGATCCTGCCACCTGCCAAGGCAGCAGCTCGGGCGGTTTGGATTGTGGCTTTGCCCTGCGCCAACAAACACAGGGGCATCGCCGGGGTGGTTCCGCGCCCTTGGGTCAACAGCGACCGAACGAACCTGTCAGACCCAAAGTTGAGGCACAGTCTTCCTGGTCAAAGAAAATCTCCTCTGCGTCGATGGCATCGCAGGTCGGCGTGTGGAACCGCTGCGCTGCACCGATGTCGGCGAGGGAAATTCCACATGATTGAACATGATAGCCCCTGTAACGTTTGATGCGGATCCGATTGCCACATGGACTGCGCAGAAAGCAACGTCATCGGGGCGCGCGCCCCACGTCGGCCGTTTACAGCGCCCGGATCTTGAGCGTGGCAATGCGGTTTTCCTCTTTTTCCAGCACCTCGAACCGGAAGCCGTGGAAGGAGAATACCTGACCTTCGACCGGGATCATCTGCGCCTCGTGGATGACCAATCCGGCAATGGTGTTCGCCTCGTCATCGGGCAGTTGCCAGTCATGCGCCCGGTTGAGGTCGCGGATCGTCATCGCCCCATCGACGATAAAGGCGCCGTCATCGGTGGCCTCGATCTGATCCTCTTTGACCTCGTCGAATTCATCGGCAATTTCGCCGACGATTTCCTCAAGGATATCTTCGAGCGTGATGAGCCCCTGCAAGCCGCCGTATTCGTCCACCACCAGCGCAAAGTGGGTTTTCCGTTTCAGAAACTGCCGCATCTGGTCGTCAAGCGTGGTGGTTTCCGGCACGAAATAGGCGGGCATGGCGACGTCCATGATGTCGAATTTCGCCAGTGCCTTGTTGTCGATCCCACCGCCGCGCAGCAGTTTGTGCATCGCCCGCAGCAGGTCCTTGGCGTGGATGACGCCAACGATGTTTTCAGGGTCTTCGCGGTAGAGTGGCAGCCGCGTGTGCGGGCTTTGCAGGCATTGCGCCAGAATATCCTGCGCAGGCAGGTTGGCGTCGATCATCTCGATCCCCGACCGGTGCAGCATGATTTCCTCGATGAACCGTTCGGACAGGTCCAATGCGCCAAGGATGCGGTCGCGGTCCTCTTTTTCCACGACGCCTTCGGAATGGCCCAGCGACAGGGCGCCCGCGATTTCCTCGCGCACGGCGAGGATGTTGGATTCAGGGTCGGCCCGGACGCCGAACAGGTAGAGCACACCGCGCACGAACCAGCGCACCGCCTCGACGATCGGCGAAAAGATCAGGATGACAAAGCGGATGGGTCGCGCCACCCGGGCCGCCACCGTTTCGGCGTTGGTGATGGCATAGGTTTTGGGCAGCACTTCTGCAAAGATGAGCACGAGCAGCGTCATGATGAGCGTGGCAAATGCCACGCCGTTCTGCCCGAACACCCGCGTCAGCAGGGCCGTGGCCAGCGACGTGGCAAGGATATTGACCACGTTGTTGCCCAGCAGGACCGACCCGATCAGCCGTTCGTTATCTTCTGTCACGTCCAGCGCCGTTTGAGCCCCCTTGGACCCCCGGTCGGCAAGGGACCGCAATTTGCCCCGCGACGCCGCCGTCAGCGCCGTTTCCGAGCCAGAGAAAAAGGCCGAAAAGGCCAGCATGAGAAGGATCGCCCCGGCAGTGATCCAGAAGGCGGCGTCCATCATCGATTCGGTCGGGGGGGTGTCCATCGGGGTCTTTCGGTTAGCGATGCCTTGTTATGGGCATGGGCTGGTCGTGCTTCAAGAGTGGCCCCGCCCTTTGGACAGCGGGTGATGCGTGAGCACCAGATCGCGCAGCCGTTCTTCGAGCACATGCGTGTAGATTTCGGTCGTGCCGACGTCGGCGTGCCCCAGCATCGTCTGGATCGACCGCAGGTCCGCACCATGCGCCAGCAGATGCGTGGCAAAGGCGTGCCGGATGGTGTGGGGTGTTACCGTGGTGGGGGAGATGCCGGCGGCCACCGCCAGTTCCTTGATCAGCGTAAAGAACCGGTGCCGGGTCAGGTGTCCTGCCGTCCCGCGCGACGGAAACAGGAATTTGGACGCCGGTTGTCCCTTGGCTTTGGCGGCGGCCTCGGCCGCGTCCCGTGCGGCCAGCCAGTCTTTTAATGCGGCCCGCGCCGGGGGGGACAGCGGCACCATCCGTTCCTTGCCCCCCTTGCCCTGAACCAGCAGCAGACGGGGATCGCCCCGCGCTGCTGACACCGGCAGGCTGACCAGTTCGGTCACCCGCATCCCCGTCGCATAGAGCAGTTCCATCAGACAGGTGTTGCGCGTCGCGTCCCGCCCCGGCGTGCGGGCGGCGGTCAGCAGCCGCCCGACCTCGTCCTCGCCCAGCGTCTTGGGCAGTCGCTGGTCCTTGCCGGGGCCGCGCAGCCGGATCGACGGGTTATCGGTGCGCCAGTCCTCTTCGACCGCGAACCGGTAGAGTTGCCGGATGGCGGACAGGCGGCGGGCGCGGGTGGATTTGGCGAGCCCCTGTGCCTCGCAGTCGATCAGGTAGGATTCGATATGATCTTGGGTCGCGGTGGCAAAGTGCAGGCCGCGCCGCGCCAGCCAGTCCGCGAAATCGGCAAGATCGCGGGCGTAGGCCAGTTGGGTGTTGGTGGCGGCCCCCAGTTCGGCTGCCTGCGCCTCGATAAAGCCTTGGGTCCAGTGGCCCATCGGGCGGCTGGCCGCGTCGGTCATGGGGTTCGGTCCAGGATCAGGACCTGCAACGCGGCCTGACGCGCCTGATCCTCGAGCCCGACAGCACGCAAAAGCGCCAGCGCATCGGTGATCTCGGCGGGGTCGCCCGACATGCCGTCGCCAAAGAGCGCGATAGCCCGCAGGATCGATTCGCCCAGCTTGCCCGCCTGAACCTCGGCGGTGAGTTCAGTAGGCGGCGCGGCCCCCGCAAAGGCTGCGACCACGGCGGCTGTGGTGGCGTCGGTCTGCGGCGCAAGGCCGGTCACGTCGCCCTTGGCAATGGCTTGCCAAAGCCGGTCCTGATCGGTGACAGGGGTCCAGGCCTGGGCCGCGGCCTCGTACTCGGGGGACAACAGCGCGATGCGATAGGCCAGTGCTGCGGCGGGTCCTTGCAGGGGCAGAGCGCGCAGTTGTTCGGCGTAGAGCCTGGCAAAGGGAACCTCGGCCCGGATCTGTTGCATGGCAGACCATGCGGCGGGCAGAGCGGATGCCGCTGTGGTGGCATCCTGTGCTGTCACGGCCTTGTCCAGCGCCTGGATCGCCTTGACCCGGTCCCAGACCCCGCCAGACGCGGCGGGCGTGCGGGCGGTATAAAGCGCCTGAAGCACGTTTTCGGAAATGGCCCCATTTCGCGCCAGCCTCTCGGCCGCCTCCAGTTGGCCCTTCCACCCGGTGGTGTCGCGCAGGTCGGCATTGGCAAAGGCGCGGGGAAGGCCGGCGGTAGACAGCCCTTCGCCAATCGCTTCGCGCAGGCGGAACACCAGCGGGCTGACGCGGGTCGGCGGGGGCAGGGGGGCTTCGCCTTCGTACAGATCAGGGTCGAGGAAGCGGGACAACAGGGCGTCGTCCTCTTCGGATATGTCGCCTAACGCACGACCCGTATTGAGGATCAGCGCCGCCGCCTGCCAGTCCCCTCCGCGCGCCAGACAAAAGATGCGGGCGGCGTAGGTCGGGGCGAGTTCGGTGTTCTGGCGCAACACGGCACAGGCCGAATCCTCGGTCCCGGACAGAAGGGCGATGTCGAACCAGCGGCGGAACAGGTCGGGGGTGTCGGGGCTTGCGGCCTCGATCAGGGACTGGGCGGGTTCGATGGCCCCCAGATCCAGCAATTTGTCGACCCGGGCGAGGAACAGCGGCCCCTGCGGACTGGCGGCCATCGGCGGATCAGCCTCGGCCAGTGTCAGGGTGCGCAGCAGGTCCTGAAGCGCGGGCAGGGTTTCCACCCGTTCGGCGGCCAGAAGGGTGGCAAGGGTCGATTCGTCACTGGCCGACCAGAGCGTGCGCGGCAGACCAGTGACGGACGAGGGCAAAAGCCCGATGGCGTCCGGGCTATTGCTGTCCAGCGAGGTCACGGTGATCGACGGGCTGTCGGCGCTGCCTGCGACGGGGGGTTCGTCCTTGGGCGGGGGGCTAAGCGGCATGGCGGCGCTGGTGGGAATCTGGACTGACTGGCTGAGCCAGTCGATGGCCGACATCGGGGCCCTGCCCGCATCGGTCTGCTGGCCAAGACTAGGCCCTGCCGCAAACAGGCAGATCAGAACCAATGCACCGCGTCCGTTCATCCTACTGGGTACCCAAAGTCACATCTTGCGTCACCGTCCGGCTGGGCGGCGCGAAATCATCCGGGAAAAACACCGGTCCGACATAGGCATAGGCCACAAGCCCAAGCCCTGCCAATACCGCAAGCACCAAAAGTGCCTTGATCAGTCGCCACATTGTCCTTGCCTCGTCGTTCTTTTGTCCGGACCCTGTGGCCGGAGGCTTTGCACCCTTGGCGCGGTTTATATATGGCCTTTTCGGCAAGATCACGCCATTCAGGGCAATAATTCCGAACTAAGCGGTTGCTGGCTGAAACTGTGGATCAATATAGCGTCATGACCCCCCGTTCACAAAGCGAAAGCGATCCCGCCCACCACCCCGATCCGCAGGTGCGTCTGCGCCGGACGGTGGTTCTGGTGGGGATGATGGGATCGGGCAAGACGGCCGTGGGTCGCGCGTTGTCGCACCGGCTGGGGGTTCCGTTCCGGGATTCCGATGCCGCCATCGAGGAAGCCGCCCAGGCGACCATCGCTGAAATCTTTGCCCGCGATGGCGAGCCGTTTTTTCGCAACCGTGAGGCCGAGGTGATCGGTCGGCTGTTGTCAGGCCCGCCGTGCGTGCTTTCGACTGGCGGCGGCGCCTTTCTGTCGGAGCGTAATCGCGACGCCATCGCTGCCCGAGGCGTTGCTGTCTGGCTGGATGCGACCGAGGACCTGCTGTGGGAACGGGTCCGCCACAAGGAGACCCGCCCGCTGCTTCGCACCGCCAATCCGCGCCACACCCTGCGCGATCTGTTTGCGGCGCGCGGCCCGGTCTATGCCCTTGCCCGGTTGCGCGTTCTCGTCCAGCCGGAGTGGTCGATTGATGACACCACGGCCCAAGTGATCGAGGTCTTGCGCGCCCATCCCGACATTCTGGAGGATCTGCGATGATGCGCGAAGCGGTGGCCGTCGATCTGCCAGGACGGGAATACCGGATCGAGATCGGCCCTGGCCTGTTGGCCGAAGCGGGCGCGCATCTGGGCCCGCTGCTGCGTCGCCGCCGGGTGGCCATTGTCACCGATGCCAATGTCGCCGCGCTGCATCTGGAGCCGTTGCGGGCGGGCCTGAGTGCGTCTGGTATCGTCTCGGAGGCGCTGATCCTGCCCCCCGGCGAGGCCACCAAGGGATGGGAGCAGTTTTCCCGCACCGTCGAATGGCTGCTGGACCAGCGGGTGGAACGCGGCGATCTGGTCGTGGCCTTTGGCGGTGGGGTGATTGGCGATCTGGTCGGCTTTGCCGCCGCCGTGGTCCGCCGGGGCGTTCGGTTCGTGCAGATCCCGACCAGCCTGTTGGCCCAGGTGGACAGTTCCGTGGGTGGCAAGACCGGGATCAACACCCCGCAGGGCAAGAACCTAGTGGGTGCCTTTCATCAGCCGGTGCTGGTGCTGGCCGATACGGCCCTGCTCGATACGTTGCCCCCCCGAGATTTTCTGGCGGGCTATGGCGAGGTGGTGAAATACGGGTTGCTGGGGGACGCCGCGTTCTTTGACTGGCTCGAAGCCGAGGGGCCGGCGATGGCTGCGGGCGACAGTGCCGCCCGGGTTCGCGCGGTGACCCGGTCCTGCCAGATGAAGTCCGAGATCGTCATGCGGGACGAGACAGAACAGGGCGACCGGGCCCTTCTCAACCTCGGCCACACGTTCTGTCACGCGCTGGAGGCGGCCACCGGCTATTCCGACCGTCTGCTGCACGGCGAAGGGGTGGCCATCGGCTGTGCGCTAGCCTTTGAACTGTCCGCACGGCTGGGCCTGTGTGCGCAAGAGGACCCCAGCCGCGTCCGCGCCCATCTGGCCGCAATGGGGCTGAAAGTCGATCTGGCCGATATCCCCGGCGACCTGCCGGGGGCCGAGGATCTGCTGTATCTGATGGGCCAGGACAAAAAGGTGGTCGACGGCACCTTGCGGTTCATTCTGGCCCGCGGGATCGGGCAGGCCTTTGTCACGTCAGACGTGCCGCGGGATGCGGTTCTTTCCCTGCTGCGGGATGCCTTGCGCCAAGGGTGATCGGGCAGGGGGCGTTTGGCGCGCCGGGCCTTTCCTCAAAAATCGGGTGTAAAGAGGATCGTCACCTCGCGCCCGTCATCAAACATCGTGGTCCGCGAAATCCGCTGCCCCAAGGCGTCGAAATCATCGAGGTAGCTGGTCCAGGCATAGATATTTTGCGTATCCGTCACTTCGATCTGTGACGTCACTCCATCGACAAAGATCACATCGCGGAACAGCCCGTTGTCATACAGGGTCTCGCGATGAGCGAGAACACCGCTCGCGTCATATTCGTCATGGATCGTGGTCCAGACAAACACATCGCTCAGGTCCGACGACAGAACTTCGGTGCGATGTCCATCGACAAAGGAGGTCTGGACGCGCTTGCCGCTGTCGTAAAGCTCATCGCGAGATGTGATCTGACCAGAGGGATCAAAGAGGGTGGTGCGGGACGCCCAGCCATAGGCATCGGCGGTGTCGGTCTGAACGACCATCGACACGCTGCCATCGGAATAGGTCACATCGCTGTGCCGACCGTCGTCAAAGATGACCGCCCGGTTGGTTATTGTGCCGGTCGAATCGAACAGGGTCGTCTGGCTGGTCCAAGCGGCCACATCATCGACGTCGGTCAGGGTGCGCACCGACCTGATCCCGTCCACGAATGCCGTCTGATCAAGCCGGCCGTCGTCGAAGATCTGCTGCTGGAACACAATCACTCCGGAGGAATCATTGAGCGTTTCGATGGTATCCCAGCCATACCGATCGGCCGCATCTGTCATAAGGGTCCAGCTGCGCTGGCCCTCGGAATAGGCGATATCCGACTCGCGCCCATCGTCAAAGACGAAGCTGCGCAAGGCAAGTTGACCCTGCGGATCAAAACTGTCGGTTCGGGTATCCCAGCCCGCCGTACCGGCCGTATCGGAATAGCTGACCAGTGTCAGAGTCGAGGTAAAGACCCCGCCGACCAGCACACCGTCCAGGAACCTGAGGGTTTCGATACCCGTCAGTTGGTCGATGCCCGGGTCCACCAACCGGTGCGCCTCGATGGAAAATGCGCCTGTGCCCTGATTGGTGACAAGATAGTCCTCATAACGTGCGACAAAGATGGCCTCATCTTGACCTAGACCGCCGCTGAGCGTGTCGTTGCCCGCGCCGCCGGTCAGGCTGTCATCGCCGTCGCCGCCATACAACGCATCGTTGCCAGCCCCGCCCGACAGGCGGTCGTTCAAGGCGCCGCCCCGCAGCTCGTCATTGCCACTGCCCGTGGTGATGTCCCAGATCTCGATGCCGCTGAAATACATCGCAGTGCCGGTCCCGTTCGGCCCGAGGTAAGTGTAATAGTAACTGCCATTGTGGTAGGTCACATTGCGAACCGACTGCGACCAGTCGAGGATGAGCGTGTCGGTGCCAGTGCCGCCGAGGAAGGTGTTGTTGGTGATGCTGAGCGTGTCGATGGCAAAGACGTCATCGCCCGCACCGCCGTTGATCGAAGAAGCCCCGGCAGCCACGCCGCGCAGGTCGAACAGGTCGTTGCCTGAACCCGAGGTCAAAAGGATCCGCTCGATCCCCTCCCACGCGATTTCGAACGCTGTGCCTGCGTTGGTCACAACCGGCCCTGCCTGCGTTTCGGACAGCACCAGCCGGAAGTCGAGGTCGGACACATTGCCTGCCGCGTCCGTCAGCGAGGCGACCACCGTATCCGCCCCAGCCCCCGCATAAAGCGTCCCGCCGCCGCCGCCCGAGTAGAGATAGTCATCGCCAGCCCCTGCAATCAGCCGGTCATTGAGCGCACCGCCCCGCAACTCGTCATTGCCGCTGCCGGTGGTGATGTCCCAGATTTCGATGCCGCTGAAGTTCATCGCGGTGCCGGTCCCGTTCGGCCCGAGGAAGGTGTAGTAATAGCTGCCGTTATTATAGGTCACATTGCGAGCCGACTGCGACCAGTCGAGGATGAGCGTGTCGGTGCCAGTGCCGCCGAGGAAGGTGTTGTTGGTGATGCTGAGCGTGTCGATGGCAAAGACGTCATCGCCCGCACCGCCGTTGATCGAAGAAGCCCCGGCAGCCACGCCGCGCAGGTCGAACAGGTCGTTGCCTGAACCCGAGGTCAAAAGGATCCGCTCGATCCCCTCCCACGCGATTTCGAACGCTGTGCCTGCGTTGGTCACAACCGGCCCTGCCTGCGTTTCGGACAGCACCAGCCGGAAGTCGAGGTCGGACACATTGCCTGCCGCGTCCGTCAGCGAGGCGACCACCGTATCCGCCCCAGCCCCCGCATAAAGCGTCCCGCCGCCGCCGCCCGAGTAGAGATAGTCATCGCCAGCCCCTGCAATCAGCCGGTCATTGAGCGCACCGCCCCGCAACTCGTCATTGCCGCTGCCGGTGGTGATGTCCCAGATTTCGATGCCGCTGAAGTTCATCGCGGTGCCGGTCCCGTTCGGCCCGAGATAGGTGTAATAGTAGGACCCATAGTAGCCGACCGTGTTGACCGACTGCGACCAGTCGAGGATCAGCGTGTCGGTGCCAGCGCCGCCGATAAAGGTGTTGTCATTCAAGGTGTTGTAATCAATTGCAAAGAAGTCGTCGCCGCCGCCAGTGATCACGGTCGAATAAGACGCCACGACCCCTCGCAGGTCGATATAATGGTCGCCGGTGCCGCCGGTCAGAAGGATCCGCTCGATCCCCTCCCACGCGATTTCGAACGCTGTGCCTGCGTTGGTCACAACTGGGCCGGTCTGCGTCTCGGACAGGACCAGCCTGAAGTCGAGGTCGGACACATTGCCCGCCGCGTCCGTCAGCGAGGCGACCACCGTATCCGCCCCGTCGCCTGCATAAAGCGTGCCCCCACCGCCGCCCGAATACAGGTAATCGTTCCCTGCGCCTGCAATCAGCCGGTCATTGAGAGCCCCGCCCCGCAACTCGTCATTGCCGCTGCCGGTGGTGATGTCCCAGATTTCGATGCCGCTGAAGTTCATCGCCGTGCCGGTCCCGTTCGGCCCGAGGTAGGTGTAATAGTAGGACCCATAGTAGCCGACCGTGTTGACCGACTGCGACCAGTCGAGGATCAGCGTGTCGATCCCGTCTCCCCCAAAGGCGTACATGTCGCGGGTGCCGTTCGGGCCGAATTCCAGCACGTCGTTGCCCGTGCCGCCGTAGCTGACATCGTAGGTGCCGCCGTTCTGGATCAGGTGGTCGTTGCCATCGCCGCCATATAGCGTGTTGGTCTTGCCGTTCCCGGAAATTGTGTTGTCGCGGTCGTTGCCGATGATGTTCAGATCGCTGACATCATCGCCGATCGTCAGATCCTCGACAAAGGCGGCCTGAACGCGCATGTCCACTGTCAGCGTGCCGGTGTGGCCGATGTAGGGGCGGGGCAACGAACTGCTGGCGACGAGGACGCTGTCGTGGCCGCCTGTTTCGGTTTCGACGATGCGGTCGCCGAGTTGGTCAATGATGTAAAGGTCGTCGCCGTCCCCACCGATCAGCGTGTCCGCCCCGGCAAGCCCATTGAGCGTATTGTTGGACGCCGTGCCGGTAATGGTATTGTTCAGCCCGTTGCCGGTGCCACTGACGGCACTCCCGGTCAGTGTTAGGTCCTCGACGCCGGTAATGAACTCCAGCGAATAGGACAGGTCAGCATAGATGAGGTCGTGGCCGCCGACGAGCGTGTCCTCTTCGATGACCACGTCTGCAAGGCTGTCGACAAAATAGATGTCATCGTCACGGCCGCCGTCCATCGTGTCGGCCCCGAAGCCGCCATACAGAGTGTCGTTGCCGGTGCCACCAAACAGGGTGTCGTCGCCACCACGTCCGGTCAGCGTATCATCGCCGCCCAGACCCAGCAGATAGTCATTATCGGCATCCGTCCCGATCAGCCTGTCGTCATGAATCGACCCTTCGACCTGTTCGATGCCGAAGTAGGCGTCGCCCTCTGCATCGCCCCCCTGCTGGAGCGCGAGGTTGAGGTCGATCACCACACCGGCCGCCGAATGGGCATAGCTCACACGGTCGCGGGTGCTGTCCCCGCCGACAATGGTGTCGGCTCCGCCTCGTCCTTCGAGGGTATCCGCGCCGTCGCCGCCGATCAGCACCTGGTCAAATTCGTTGCCGATCAGGGTCAGACCGCCAGTAAGGGCTGGATCGACCGCCAGAGTTTCGACTTCGACCCCGGCGGCCAGGGTGTAATCGACCGAGGCGTAAACGATATCTGTGCCTTCGCCGACAGATTCGATGACCCGGTCTGCCGACTGATCGACGTAGTAGATATCGTTGCCGATGCCGCCGGTCGCCGTGTCGACCCCGGTGCCGCCGTCAAGGATATCGTCGCCGTCTTCGCCATAAAGCTGGTCAGACCCGCCGCCACCCAAAAGCGTGTCGGCACCGTCGCCGCCATAAATCGTGTCAGTATCGGCCCCGCCGTCCAGGTAGTCGTCGCCGATTTCGCCATAAAGCTGGTCGTCGCCGTCGCCGCCCAGAACAGTGTCGGCCCCGTCGCCGCCATAGACTGTGTCACCCTCAGCCCCGCCGTCCAGATGATCGTCGCCGTCTTGGCCATAGAGCGTGTCGGCGCCGCCCAGCCCGAACAGGCTGTTATCCAGATCAGTGCCCCGAAGCGTGTTCGCCCCGTCGTGGCCTGTCCCGCTGACCGCAGCTCCCGTGAGGGTCAGGTCCTCGATTTGCGACAGAACTGTTGTGTTCAGAGAGAAATCCACCGAAGCGAGCACGATGTCATGCCCGCCGTCATTGCCGGGACGGATTTCGCCGAACAGGTTTTCGGACACCACGTCGCCCGCGTCGTCGACAATGTAGGTGTCGTCGCCTTCGGCGCCCACCATCACATCGGCCCCGGCAAGGCCGGACAGGGTGTCGTTGCCCGCGCCGCCCAGCAGGATATCCTCGCCCGTGCCGCCGAACAGCGTGTCGTCGCCCAGCCCGCCGATCAGGAACATGCCGGTGTTGTCGGCCGTCAGCGTGTCGTTGTAGTTGGAGCCTTGGATGACTTCGATAGATGCCAGCAGATCGCCTTCGGCCTCGCCACCCGTATTGACGTTGGTCAGAAGATTGACCTGAACGGCCTCGCCGGATGTGGAATACAGGGCGATGTCGTGTCCGTCTCCGCCGATCAGAATGTCAGCCCCCAGACCCCCCGACAGGACGTCGTCGTCGTCCCCGCCATAGAGGGTATCGTTGCCGCCGCCACCGAACAGGACGTCGTCGCCAGCTTCGCCGTTCAGGGTGTCCGAGCCTGCGCCCCCGCTGAGAAGGTCGTTTCCAACGCCACCGGACAAAGAACTGTCGATGGTCAGCGAGGGGTCCAGAACGATTTCGTCGTCCCCGTCGCCGCCGTGGGCCAGAACAAACGTGACATCGGTATAGTGTTCGACATAGCCGAGGAAGCTGACCTCGATCCCCCCGGGGGCCGCGCGCACTTCGACTGTTTCGTCGCCGTCTGTGGTGTCATAAATCTGCCGAAGTATGGCAAAGTCGCCGATGTTGAGCGTGACAATTCCTGCGGCGTCCGTTGCTAACCCCCGATAGGGCAGGTCGGGTACTTGAGTATCTGCCGCCTCGAACGAAAATTCGCCTACCGTCAACCGGGGCGAGGTCAGCCGGAACAGATCGGTGTTGAGAAGCGCCACGCGCGCCCAGATCGACAGGCCCGCAGTGATCGACCCGCTGGTGTCGAAGATAGAGAACGGATTGGCCGTCAGGGCGGCCAGAAACTCGTCGAAATAGAGCCGGCCCGGGACGCTGCCCAGATCGTCGTTGAGGTCGAAGTTGATCGTCCCCTGAATATCGCCGCCACCATACAGGCTGGCGATGAGCAGATCGAGCCCGACCGACAGTGCGACGGACGCCTCGACCGTCACCTCGGCGCCGGGGCCGTCCACGATAAAGAAGCCGTCGAATACCGACAGAGGATTGCCGGGATCGCCCAACAGGCCGCGGGTGTCGAACCCGAATGCCAGATCAAAGCTGATCCCGATGCCGCCGCCGATGGCGACGTTGATCCCCGGAAAGATCGGAAAGGCGATCAACGTTGGATTGTTCATGGCCAGTTCGACCGTCGGAAGGTCAACGCTTACCAAATCGGCATTGCCCCCCAGAAGTAGGGCAATCACCTGCGCAGGATCGGTCAGGATCGGAAAGTTGACGACCGTGCCATCCACCATGTTCTGGAAAATCTGTTGCGGCGACAGACCTCTTGGTCCGTCGCTGATGTCCCACCCGCCCGAATTCAGCGTGTTGATGACGTTGTCCAAGGCCTCCGACCCGGCGTCGAATATGGCGCGGGCATTGGCAAGGTCGCTGGTCGACAGGCGGACATCGAATTCGGACCCGATCAGGAAATTGCCAAAACTGTAGTTGGCACCGCCAAGGTTCGTGTCGGTAAAGTAGTCCGCCCAGTCCAGAATGTCCTGCGTCGCATCCAGGAACGTCTGGAGTGGCCCGGTATTCACCCCCGCCAGCGTAACAAGGTCCAGAAGGGTGATCTTGCCGTCGTGGTTGAGGTCAAGCCGGGTTTGCCAGTCGTCAAGCACCTTGAGCGCAGAGATATCGGCGTTGATGACATCGAGGACCTTTTGGATCGGCCCAAGGATCGGTTCGATCTGGGCAAAGATCGGCTGCACGAAATCTTCGATGAAACTGCCAAGGTCGATGTGCACATCGTTGTAGGCGATGGTGGGGACGTCGCCAAAGGTGGCGTTGGTGTCGGTGGGGTCGATCACCGCGTCGGCAAAATCCCAGCCGACCAACAGCGACATGCCCACCGCAGGCAGCACCGCCGTGCCAAGATCGGCCTCGAGCCCGAGGTCGATCGTCGCCGTCCCGGTCAGTGTCGCGTCCATCAGGTCGGACGTCAGTTCGCTTAGCCGCAGAAACCCGTCATTGTTGGCGTCCAGCAGGCTGACGTCGATATGTCCGGCAAACCCGGTGCCGCCGTCCGTCACATTGTAGTTGATGGGACCCAGAGTCCCGTCCTGTGACAAGGACAGCCCATCGACAGTCAGGTCGATGCTGATTTCCCGGCTGCCCGAGGTGTCCACATAAAACCCGGCCAGATCGACCCCGAATGTCACATCAATGCCAAAGGTGGCGTCAACCTGCGCGGTCCCCGAAAGACCAAGGTGCATCCCGTCAAGGCCAAGCGACGGGTCGATGTTGGACGTGAAGCTTTGCAGCCGTGACTGCTGAAGCGTCAGGGTGACCGTGCCATCCTCGGCCACGTTGACAGCCACGAGTCCGCCATTCAGCCCGGATGCGGTCAGCGCGTCGTCGATCGCGTTTTCGACCTTGGCCGCCGTGTAGTCGAGCGCCACCGACAGATCTGCAAACCCCGCGGCAATGGCTGTCCGCAGCGTCGCGATTGTTGCCAGCGCACCACCGGCGCCGGACCCGGCCAGAATGTTTGTCCCCAGAATGGGCAGGTCTTCTGCATAGACCTGAGCGTTCAGGCTGTTGGTGTAAGCAGACAGCGCCGCGTCAATCCCGGACTCCAGCGATTGCAGAGTTGCGGCGGTCATGTTCGTCATGAGAAAAATCCAACGTGAGAGGTGAGTTCAGGTTCTGTCAGGCACAGCGGAGGAAATCGCGACAGGGTCGTCATTGTTGCCAGACCGGGGCGGTGTGCGGAAACAGCAGGGATCGACCGCTGCCCGGAATCGCCTGTTTTTCGGCACCCGTGTTCAAAAGAGCCGGGGCTGGCAGGGGGGGACAGACTGATTTCCGCGACAAACTCACACACCGAGTTGATTGATTTCGATAATGTTAGCAAAATGACCTCAGAAACGGGGGGGTGTATGCCCCCCGTTTGGGGGGGATGACGTCGTCTGACCGGGTCTGTGGGTTACAGGCAAAGTCCGGAAAGGCGACATGGTTTTGATTGAGAGACTGGCGTGAACCGATACCTTGCTCCGGGGCCGATCCTTGTTGGCCTGATCGCCATTGCTTTGACGATCGCCGTGTCCTGCGTGAAAATCGCGGTGGATCAGCCGTGGCTGGGGATCAGCCTTGGCCTGAACGACACTGGTATCGTGATCCTGTCATCTGCGGATCATGGTCCGATGGCCGGCACAGACGGGGCCGCGCTGGTCGCGGTTGGCCGGACCGGACAGCCGCCGTTACCGCTGATCGCCCAAGACATCATTGCCGAACCGGACACCTTGGGCGACGGCGCCCTGATGCGACAGTTCTTTGACCGGCAAGGCGAGGTCTATTCGGCCCTGACATCCGGGACCACCAACCTCGTGATCCGGCAAAACGGAGCCGAGGAGACCCGGATCGTTGCCCCGCTTGCACATCGCCCGCTGGGGTCGCTGCCTTGGCAGTTCTGGACCCAGATCTTTGTCGGACTGGTCGGATTGGGGGTAGGGGCCTGGGTGGTCACGCTGCGCCAGCAGGATCTGGGCGCATGGATGCTGCTGCTGGCTGGGGTGGGGCTTGCCTGTGCCGCGCAATCGGCCGCGCTTTACAGCAGCAGAGAGCTTGCCCTTGAGCCGCACATCCTGCGGTGGGCCAGTTGGGTAAACGGTATCGCCACTCTCACGTTCGGCATCGGCATGGTCACGCTGTTTCTTGTCTATCCCAAGCGGTTGGTTCAGGGACGCCTGTTGTGGGGGCCCGCGACTGTCATTCTGGTCATGATCGGGGTCGTGTCGTTCCTGAACTGGCCCGATAACGTCCCGATGCTTCAGCCTTTCGTGGCGGTCGTCATGGCGGGCTTGTTGCTGGCAATCGCAGCGCAGGTCCGGGTCAACCGGCGCGATCCGGTGGCGCGGGCGATGATCGGCTGGCTTGGCCTTTCGGTGGCACTGGGGGCCGGGGGCTTTGTGCTGACTGTCATTGTGCCGATCCTGCTGGGCTTTGGCCCGGCGGTGGAACAAGGGACCGCATTCCTGTTCTTTCTGATCATCTATGTCGGCGTGGCCCTGGGGGTGTCGCGCTACCGGCTGTTCGATTTGGCGGACTGGTCCTACGGCATCCTTTACTATGTCGGCGGTGTGGCATTGCTGCTGGGCTGTGACGCGGTGCTGGTCTATGGCCTCTCGCTCGACAAACTGCCGGCGCTCAGCATCGCCTTTGCCGTGGTTGGCCTGACCTATCTGCCGATGCGCAACCGGATCGCGGACCGGCTGCGCCCCGGCAGCACCCAGCCAACCGATGTGATTTTTCAGCAGATTACCCGGATAATCAGCATCGCGGACAAAACCGAACAGCTGAACCAGATACAGGCCCTGTGGGAGGATCTTTATCGCCCCCTGTCGATCCGCCGACTGCCCCCACCCGAGTCAACTGCGTCAGGGGTGTCTGAACTGGCTGATGGCGGGCTTGCCCTGCTGGTGCCGGGCGCAGCCGATCTGCCATCACTGCGGTTGGACTATGCAGCACGGGGGGGGCGGCTGTTTTCGTCGCGGGACCTGCGACAGGCGAGAATGATCAGTCACCTGCTCAACGATGCATTGACCCGTCAGCGCGCCTATGTCGGTGCCGTCCATGCCGAACGCACCCGCATCAACCGCGACATGCATGATAATATCGGTATCCTGCTGCTGAGCGCGCTGCACAGCAAGGAAACCGACCGGAAAAACTCGCTGATCCGGCAGACTCTGACAGACCTGCGCGACATCGTGTCCAATCCGGCGCAAGGGGCGCAGGCGCTGACTGATCTGATCGCCGATCTACGTGCCGAAGTCTCGGAGGTTCTGGAGGCGGCAGATATCGGTCTTGACTGGCAAGGGGGGGGTCGGGATGACATCGCCGTTCCGGGACAGACCGCGCTCAAGCTCAAGTCGCTCTTGCGTGAGAGTACCAGCAATATCGTCCGCCATTCAGGCGCGAGCAAGGTGACGATCACCTGCACCTGCGACAATGGCCGGATCGCCGCGACGATCAGCGACAACGGACAGGGATTTGACCCTGCATCGGCCAGAATGGGCAATGGTCTGACCAACCTGCGTCAAAGACTGGCCCAGATCGGCGACGACATTCTTGTCCAGTCTTCGGCATCTGGAACCGTGGTGTCGGCAAATATCAGTGTTGATCCATTGCCTGCGAGGGCCGCCGAATGAGGCGGGTCCTGATTGTCGAGGATATCCTGGAGGCGCGTCAGTGGCTGTCGGATCTGGTCATGGACGCGTTCCCCCAAGCGTCGCTTCGGACTGCGACAACTCTGCGGTCTGCGATGGAGCGGATCGAAGATCCGTTTGATCTGGCGATGATCGACCTGGGTCTCCCCGATGGGTCGGGACTGACGGTGGTCCGACGACTGCGCGAGGTCAGCCCATCGACGATCTGTGTCGTCACCACCGTGCTGGGCGATGACGCGACGATTGTCGCGGCGCTGTCGGCAGGCGCACATGGCTATATCCTGAAAGAGACGAATTACGATGTTCTGAGGCGTCAGTTGCTGCAACTGTCCACCGGGATGCCTGTCCTGTCGCCAGCGATTGCCCGGCGCATCATGGAGCATTTCCGGCATACCGGCCCATCGGCTGTCCCCGAGGGCCAACTGACCCAGCGTGAAATTCAGGTGTTGGGGCTGATCGGGCGGGGATTGCGAAACGCCGAAGTCGGCACCGAACTGGGCATCGCGGCCACGACGGTCGCAGGCTATATCAAGACGATTTACCGCAAGCTGGGGATCGGGTCGCGGGCCGAAGCCGCGTGGCATGCCACCCGGATGGGGCTGAGCACCCGAAGCGACTGACGCCAAACCCTCTGCCGTCCGGACAATCCCCTGCCGCCGCCATGCCGACGGCACCAGAGACCCTGACCAGCGGACCGTCAGAACGGGATGTCATCGTCCATGTCGGACCGACCGCCGCCACCCGAGGACGAGGGGCCGCTGTCGTATCCGCCCGACGATCCGCCCCCGTAGCCGCCGCCCTGATCCCCGCCGTAGCTGCCACCGCCGCCGCCGCCCTCGCCCCCGCGACCGCCGACCAGCGTCAGCGTGCCCGAGTAGGGGCGCAGCACTATTTCCGTCGTATACTTGTCCTGCCCGGACTGGTCCTGCCATTTCCGGGTCTCAAGCTGACCCTCGATATACACCATCGAGCCCTTTTTGAGGTATTGTTCGGCAATCTTGCCCAGCGGTTCGTTGAAAATGGCGACCGAGTGCCATTCGGTCCGCTCTTTGCGTTCGCCCGTGTTGCGGTCTTTCCAGGTGTCTGACGTGGCGATGCGCAGGTTCACCACCTTGCCGCCGTTCTGAAACGTCCGCACCTCGGGGTCGCGCCCCAGATTGCCCAGAATGATCACCTTGTTGACGCCGGCCATATCGCTGTCTCCCGTCGAATCCGTCTTTGGTTTGTTCTGTTACATCACCCGGACTTGGTTAATGAAAGCAGAATATGCCCTCTGCTCGCAACGGCGGGGGATCGCCTGCGGAGAAGATGCCGCAGATGATCCGGCTAGGCGCGATGGGCCACCTGAAGTAGTTTGGTTGGGCCGTCCTGATCGAGTGTGTCATGCCCAGCCGTCATTCTGTTTCGCCCGCCGACCTAGCCCTCATCATCCTGATCGTCATCCAGTTCGTCTGCGCCACATTCTTTGTCTTTGATGCGATCAACGATTTCGCCAATCTTGGTATTCGGGCGACGCTGGATCTGCACCAGATCGTCGAATTCGTGGCAGTTGCCGCCATGCTGGTCGCCGTCGTGGTCGAAGCGCGGGCGCTGCGCCGGATGCGCAGCCAGACCGACGAGGCCGAAAAGGGGATCCGCGTCGCCTCGGGCGCCTTGCATGACAAGATGGAGGCGTATTTCCGTGACTGGCGTCTCACCCCGGCCGAGGCCGATGTCGCCCTGTTCACGATCAAGGGATGCGACATTGCCGAGATTGCCCAGATCCGGGGCAGCGCCGAGGGAACGATCAAGGCCCACTTGAACGGCATCTATCGCAAGGCGGGCGTCACTGGCCGCAGCGCCCTTATCAGTCTGTTGATCGACGACCTGATGGGCCATCCGCTGGTCAGGAACGGCAACCTTGCGCAACCCCAGCCCACGCAGGTCCGCGCAAGTTAGACTGGAAAATCCGGCGTGACTGACATATCGTGCGGCCAATGGAACGGGACGGGATGTGGGGTATGCGGACAACAGGTGTGACCGCCGCAATCGTGGCGTGTGTCTGTGCCAGTGTCACGGCCACGTCATGTGTCGCTGACACGGGGGGCGCGTCCAGCCGCGCCAGCCTGTTTCGATCACAGCTTGCCGTTCTGGATGGCCGTGCTGCCCAGCAATATGGAAATTCCATCCGGCTCCAGCCGCCTCGCGCCGAAATTGCGCCGATCAGCCCCAGCTATAACGGGCGCTATAGCGGTCCATATCTGGCGGTGGCCCGTGATGCGGCGCGGCGCCACGGGGTGCCAGAGGATCTGTTTTTGCGCCTTGTTCAGCAGGAAAGCGGGTGGAACCCGTCGGCCGTGTCGCCCAAGGGGGCGATGGGGCTGGCCCAGTTGATGCCGCAAACTGCCCGCAGGCTGGGTGTGGATCCCGCTGACCCGGCCGACAACCTCGAGGGTGGTGCTCGCTACCTGCGCCAGCAATACGATTCGTTCGGAACATGGCAACTGGCGCTGGCTGCATATAACGCCGGCCCGCAGGCGGTTCAGCAGCACGGCGGAATTCCGCCCTATGCCGAAACCCGCAACTACGTCCGCGTCATCTGGGGCAACTAGGGTGTGGCGCAGATGCGCCGCGATTGCTGTTGGTCTGTCCTGCGGGCTGAGTGGCCAAAGTGGTCAAGCCCAAGCCAATTTTGTCCTTTTCCATCGTGCTGTCGGACGACACCATCCTGAGCGTCGATGAACCCAAACCAGCGTGTCGGATTGGCGCCGAACGGATCGACCTTGTGCTGCACATTGCCGCCCCCCAGGGTCTGTCCTCGATCGTCATGACGCCCGATCCGATGACCGACCTGCCGGTCTGGCAACTGACGCACTTTGGCATCGGTGACGAAGGGTTCCTCAGACTCAGTTCGCAGGCAGGAGACAGCCGGATTGATTATGATCCGCCACGCCGGGCGCGGGACCTGACGCTGGTAACCTTCGTCATGCCAGGGCCGGGGCGGGCAACGGGGGCTGTGAGATATGTTTTCGACATAGGTGATTCCACCGGGGCAAGCGTGCGGATCGGTACCCTATCGCTGGGCCGCACGCCGTCCGATTGCCCCTGATCGCTATTCGGCGGCGATGGTGATGACCGGCTCCATGCTGTCGAGGTCTGCATCGCTGAGGTGGCATTTGATCTGATGCCCCGGGGCAAGCGTGACCTGTTCGGGCACTGTCGTTTCGCACAGGTTGTTCGGCACCTTGGATTTCCAGCGGCACCGCGTCTGGAACGGACAGCCCGAGGGCGGGTTCATGGCCGAGGGAATGTCGCCTTCCAGCACGATATGCTTTTTCTGGACGGACGTGTCGGCGATGGGCACGGCGGACAACAGTGCCTCGGTATAGGGGTGATAGGGTGGCTGGAACACCTGATCGGTAGAGCCCAGTTCGACCACATGCCCCAGATACATCACCATGACCCGGTCCGACAGATAGCGGACGATGGACAGGTCATGCGAGATGAAAAGGAGCGTGGTTTTCTGTTCGCGCTGAATCTCCATCAACAGGTCCGTGACCGCTGCCTGGACCGACACGTCCAGCGCGGACACAGGTTCATCAGCCACCACGATCCGTGCGCCGCCCGCAAAGGCCCGCGCGATGCCGACCCGCTGTTTCTGGCCGCCCGACAACTGTCGCGGCATCCGGTCGGCAAAGGCGCGGGGCAGTTTGACCACGTCCAGAAGGCGCAGCATCTTGTCCCGCCGCTCGGCGTCGTTCTTGCCGTATTTGAAAATCTCCAGCGCCCGCATGATCTGCCGCCCCACCGTCATCGACGGGTTGAGCGTGTCAAAGGGGTTCTGGAAAACCATCTGGATGTCGGCCACGTCCTTGGTCGTGCGGTCCTGGATGGCGGTCGACTGGATTTCCCGGTTATCGACGAGGATCGTGCCCGAGGTTGCGGTTTCCAGCCCCATCAGCACCTTGGCAAAAGTCGACTTGCCACAGCCGGATTCGCCAACGATGGCCAGAGTTTCGCTCTCGCGCGCCTCAAAGCTGAGGGTTTCGTTGGCCTTGACCACCTTCTTGTCGCCACCGCCGAACAGGGCATTGGCCGCGACCTCGTAGTATTTCTTTAGGTTGTCGATCTTGAGGACGACCGGGCCGATTTCGCCCTTCGTCTTGGTGATCGCCTTGGCGATTGGCGCTTTCCAGTCGATCTCGTCCTGGCGCAGGCAACGGGTCTGGTGGCGGTCGTCGCCGTCGATCAGCGACATAGGGATGTCCTGCGCGTCGCAGCGCCCCGCCTCGAAATAATCGCAGCGCGGGCCAAAGTTGCAGCCCTTGGGCCGTTCGTGGGGCAGGGGAAAGTTGCCGGGGATGGAAATGAGCGGGCGGTCGTTCTTGTTGGCGCCGGGCAGCGGGATCGACCGGAACAGCGCCTGCGTGTAGGGGTGGCGCATCTTGTCAAACACGTCCTCGATGCTGCCGCGTTCGACCGCTTCA
Organism: Marivivens sp.; assembly: GCA_024642115.1. GTDB lineage: Bacteria > Pseudomonadota > Alphaproteobacteria > Rhodobacterales > Rhodobacteraceae > JAHEBU01. The sequence goes on from JAHEBU010000004.1 coordinate 29,023, forward strand.
CCCGAATACATCACGCAGATGCGGTCGCAGGTGTCCAGGATCAGGCCCAGATTGTGGCTGATGAACAGCATCGACGTGCCGTATTTCTTGCCCAGATCCTTGACCAATTCGACCACGGCGGCCTCGACCGTCACATCCAGCGCGGTGGTGGGTTCGTCCAGGATCAGCAGGGACGGTTTGGACATCAGCGCCATGGCGATGACGATCCGCTGCTGCTGGCCGCCGGACAACTGGTGCGGATAACTGCCAAGGATACGGGCAGGGTCAGGCAGCTTGACGTCGGTCACGACCTCGAGCGCGCGCTGCATTGCCTCGGCCTCTGATATCCCTTCGTGGATCATCGGGACCTCGGCCAACTGGCGGCCGATCTTCATCGCCGGGTTCAGCGAGGCCATCGGCTCCTGATAGATCATCGCGATCTCTTTGCCGCGGACCTTGCGCAGTTCCTCGGGGGTCATGGTGCACAGATCGCGCCCCTTGAACTTGATCGACCCGCCGACGATCCGGCCGTTGACGCCAAGGTCCTGCATGACGCCCAGCGCCACGGTGGATTTGCCGCAACCGGATTCTCCGACCAGCCCCAGCGCTTCGCCCGGCATGATCTTTGCCGAAAAATCCATCACGGCGGGGATTTCCCGCAGGCGGGTGAAAAAGCTGATCGACAGGCGGTCGATTTCAAGGAGGGGGCCGTCATAGGTCTCTGTCATGATCAGTCCTTCAGGCTCTCTTCACGCAGGCCATCCGCCAGCAGGTTCAGCCCCAGAACAAGGCTGAGCAGGGCAAGCGCCGGGGCCAGCGCGCCGTGGGGGAATTGCGACAAAAGCTTGCGCCCCGCGTTGATGGTGGACCCCCAATCAGGGCTTTCGGGGGGCAGGCCAAGGCCAAAGAAGCCTAGAGTTCCCAGCAGGATGGTGGTGTATCCGATCCGCAAGCAGAAATCGACGATCAGCGGGCCGCGGGCGTTGGGCAGGATTTCCCACAGCATGATGTACCACGACCCTTCGCCCCGGGTCTGGGCAGCGGCGACGTAGTCACGGGTGCTTAGTTCTAGTGTCAGCGACCGGACGATGCGGAACACGGTGGGCGCGTTCACGAACACGACGGACACGAACACCACGAGGATTCCGGGCGGCACGTCGAACAGGTCCAGCCCACCGGGCATGAAATGCAGAACGGTCCCGTCTTGGGATACCAGCGACAGATAAAGCCATCCCAACGCTCCAAGGACCACGATCAGCAGCGGTGTGCGGACCTTCGGCTGGGTGTGATAGCGCGAGTTCAGCAGCACGGCGAAGAACACGATGGGAAAGACGAACAGCACGACCGCCATGAAGGACGGAATGCCTGTGTCGACGATTTCCGGCGTGACCAGCAGGTAAAACAGCAGGATGACCGGAAAGGCGAGGATGAGGTTGGCCAGAAAGGACAGCAGCGTATCCAACCGCCCTTTGAAATAGCCGGCAGGCAGCCCCAGCGTGATCCCCACCATAAAGGCAAAGAGCGTCGCCAGCGGGGCGATCTGGATCACGATCGCCGACCCTGCGACCATCCGGCTAAAGATGTCGCGGGCCAGGGTATCGCCCCCCAGCAGATAATGCGGAAATGTGCCTTCGGTCCCGGTACCAAAAACAGCGCCCGGAAAGGCGTTCTTCATTGCCTTGGCGATGAACAGGTCGCTGGGTTGGCCGAGCGGGTCAAAGGTTTCGATCCAACCGAACAAGGCCGAAAAGATCGCCGTGTAAACCCAGAACATCACCAGGCCAAAACCGATCATCCCGATGGTCGAGTCGAACAGTTTGCCATAAAGACCCAGTTTGCGCTTGAACATCATCGACAGGCCAAAGGTCAGGATCAGGGCGACCCAGATCGGCAGGAACCGTTTGGACATCGCCCCCAGAATTCCCGTCTGGCCGTAGGGCAGGACAATCCCGGTGATGATGTAGGCCAGCACGATCAGTACCAGGGCAAAGACCAAATAGCGCAACAGGTTTTCCACCGTCCCCAACGCTCCCGCACGCGCGACAAGGGTGCCGTCTGCGTTGGATTGCAGGGTGACGGGGGCCGCGAACAATGACATCACCATTTGGGCGATCACAAGGATGGCAAAAATGGCGGCTGCAATCCCCAGCAGGGGGTTGAGAAAGACGCCGACTGATCCGGTCCAGCTTAGCGGTTCCATGGGGCGGCTCCTGTCAGGATATGCGGATGCGAGGGTTGAGGAAGACGTAACCAACGTCCGAGATAAGCTGGGTGATCAGCACCACGAACACCGATACGACCGACACACCCAGCAGCAATTCGATGTCGTTGTTGCCCGCCGCCTGCACCAGCGTCCAGCCGAAGCCTTTGTAGTTGAACAGGGTTTCGGTGATGACGACCCCGTTCAAAAGCCACGGGAATTGCAGCATGATGACCGTGAAGGGCGCGATCAGCGCGTTGCGCAGGGCGTGCTTCATGACGATGTTGGGGAACGATACGCCCTTGAGCCGGGCGGTGCGGATATATTGCGCCGTCATGACCTCGGTCATCGAGGCGCGGGTCATCCGGGCGATATAGCCCATCCCGTACAGCGCGATCGTCAGCACCGGCAAAGTGAAATTCGCAAAGGTGATCCCGTCCATCGCGCTGGTCGCTGATCCGTTGAACCATTTCAGCCCGACAGCAGACGATGCAAACACGGCAATCAGCACAACACCCGATACGTATTCGGGGGTGGCGGTGGTGACGATGGACACGGTCGACAGCGCCCGGTCGGTCCGCGATCCTTCGCGCATGCCTGCCAGCACGCCCAGGATCAGGGCCGAGGGGATCATGACGATCAGAACTGCCAGCATCAGCCTTCCCGTCAGGGCAAGGCTGCGCGCGATAATCTCGCTTACGTCGCGGCGAAAGACGGTGGAAAAGCCCCAGTCACCCTGAAAGACACCGCAATATGTGGGGGCGGCGGCGGCGGCTTGTGCGTCCGCACCGGCCGGGATGCAGCGCCCGGTGATTGCGCCGTCGGCGTCGGTCCGGGTCCAGCCGGGCAGAACGCCCAGCCACTGGCCATAGCGCAGGATGGTCGGGTCGTTATATCCGTTCTTGTCCAGCCAGCTTGTGACCTCGGCATCGGTGATGCGCGCGCCCAATTCGGATTTGGCCACTTTTTCAAGGTTCGGCGACAGGTTGGTCAGCCAGAACACGATGAACGTGAGGCAAAGCGCTGTCAGGATCATCGTCCCGATCCGTCGCAAAAGAAATATCAGCATCGGTCGTCGCCCCTCATAGGGATTGACCGCGCCGGGTCGTGGTCCCGGACGCACACGCTAAAGCGCTGGTCATTTGGTGAAGGCCGGTATCTGTGGCGCGAGGAGTCCCCGCGCCACAGACATGTCCGGATCAGATCAGGCGCTGATCGACCACTTGTAGTGGTGGTGTTCGAACGTGGGGTGCATGTCGGCACCCTGCACCTTGTCGGTGGTGTGCCGATACAGCGACCGCCAGTAGGGCTGGATCAGAACGCCCTGATCCTGCATCAGCTGTTCGATCTTGGCCATCACTTCACGGCGCTTGTCAGCGTCCGAGATCGACATGGCTTCGGCCAGAAGGGTGTCGAACTCGGGGCTGTTAAAGGCCGTCTCGTTCCACGCCGCACCCGAGGTATAGGCCAGCGCCAGAACCTGAACGCCCAAGGGGCGCATGTTCCATTCGGTGGCTGAGAACGGGTATTTCGTCCAGTCGTTCCAGAACGTCGACCCCGGCAGGATCGTCCGCTTGATGTTGATGCCGGCATCCCGGATCTGGGCGGCCACGGCATCGCAGCTGGCCGATTGCCAGTCGTCGTCGATCGAGATCAGTTCCAGTTCCGTATCGGCCAGACCTGCCGCATCGATGGCAGCCTTGGCTGCAGCCGGATCGACGGTCAGCGGGGCAAGTTGGGCATATTCGGGATGGATCGGGCAGACATGGTGGTTTTCGGCCACCGTTCCGAGCCCGTTATACCCCAGCGCCAGCACGACCGAGTTGTTCACGGCCAGTTGCAGGGCCTTGCGGACCTCCAGCTGGTCGTAGGGCGGCTGCGACTGGTTAAAGCGGATCGCCACGGTCGCGGCGGTAATAGCCTCGGTCTTGACCCAGCCCAGCGCGTCCATCGGGGCCACGAAATCGGCAAACGTCTGGTACAAAGCGTCGATTTCGCCCGAATCCGCAGCGGCCACATAGGCGGCGGGATCGGTGCCGTAGTCGATGTATTCGATCCGGTCCAGATACGGCCCACCATAGACGTCCGTGCCCCACCAGGTCAGGTCGGGATTGCGCGCCAGAACCAGTTTCACACCGACATCGACGGTTTCGGGCGTATAGACGCCGGTGCCGATCGGGTTGGCCGACGGATCGCCGTCCACATAGGACGAATGGACCAGTGCGGCAGGATAGTCTGCCATGCCGACGATCACGGTGATATCGGGGGCGGTCAGAGTCAGTTTGACGGTGTGATCGTCCACTACGGTGATCGCGCCATCGCGGGCCATCTTGGTGTCGGGGTTTACCAGCGCGGACATCCGCGACGCCATCGAGTTGCCTTCGACGTTGCCGTCGCACCAGCGGGTGATGTTGCGGGCCACGTCATCGGCGGTGAAGGCGTCGCCGTTGTTCCAGGTCACGCCCTGACGGACATTCAGGGTGTATTCTGTGGCGTCTTCGTTGGTGTCCCAGCTTTCGATCAGCATGGGGCGCAGCGTCCCGTCCTTTTGATATTCAACCGCATATTCCAGCCAGCCACGGGTGAAGTTGCTGATTTCAGACCAGTCGGCCAGACGCGGGTCCTTGAGCGCGCGGGTCTGCATCTGCATCCGCAGGGTGCCGCCCATTGTCGCGTGCGCTTCTGCATGGGCCGGGGTTTCAAGCCCGATCAGGCCATAGGCGGCGGTCGCGGTCACGCCCAGCGCGGTGGCGCGGGTCAGGAATTCGCGACGGCTCAGCTGGCCCTTGCGATGTTCGTTGGCATACATGACTGCGACGGGGTGCATGTCCCGGTCGCGGTTTGTCGTTTGCGTCATTCTGTTCTCCCTGTGACACAATTCTTTTTATCGGGATGTTGGTCCCGGGTCTTAATGATCCGGGACAATTCCCCGCGGGCATGGTCGTCGCATGCCCTGTCTTTGGTCGTCTCTCCCCATCGAGATCATTCCGCACGTTTTCCCGGCACAGGTCAATGATTGCTTTCGTCGTTTCGGATCACAAATACGACCTATGCCAGTTCTGAAAGCGACCTGAACTGGTCGCATTTCATGAATTCGGTCAAAGTTCAACCTTGGGGGTTTGTCCGCGATCTGGTCAGTGCAGACCGGCCAGCGGACCCTTCTTGCGAAAGGCCGATGGGGTTTGCCCTGTCACCGCCATGAAGCTGCGCGAAAAGTAGGCCGCCGAGGTGTAGCCCAGCGATTGCGCGATCTGGTGCACCGGTGTGCGCGTGTCGCGCAGCATTAACCGCGCCTCGTACAGCACCCGGTCATTCAGCAGCGACAAGGCCGAGCGGCCGCACGTCATCTTGCAGCAGCGGGTCAGGTGGGTCGGGGTGACGCCAAGAGAGGCGGCGTAATCGGCCACGCCCTTGTGGCTGCGGTAGTCCCGTTCGATCAGGTCGGCATAGGCCGCCACCAGCCGTGCCGCTGAAGTGCGTCCACGATCGTCCGCAGCATCAACAGGTTTGGCCGCCACCTGCCGTTCGAAAAATACCGACAGCAGCCCCACCTGATAGTGCGCCGCCCGGATATGCGCGGCCTTGGGCGATTTCAGTTCGCGTTCCAGCCCGTCGAACAGGGTCGCCAGTTCCTTTTGAGCAACCACGTCGCGCAGGCGCAGATGCACTGGCTCTTCGGGCCATTCGGTCGCCATCGCTTCGGGGATCTGAAGCATCTGGCCAAATACGGTCGGCCCCACTTCGAATCCATACATGGTGTGGGCGGGAATATAGATCAGGTTGTTCGGCCCGTAGCCGCTGGTCAGCCCTGCCACGGTGATCCGCCCCTGACCCTTGGCGATAAAGATCAGGCGGGGGCTGGCATGGCTGCGCATCGCCTCGGTCCGCCAGCGCCCCTGATGGGCATTCTGGGCGAAGGGCATCAGCGACAGGCGATTGCGCGAAGGAGTCTGGCTGATGTCCATGTTGGGCACTCTTTCAGGTTGCGTTCGATTTCTGCAATTTTGCGGGGAATACCTGCCCCGCGCAATCCGGTATATGTCGATTTTGGAAAAGGTCTGTGGATTAATCTGTGGATGAAACGTGGATAACCCGCCACTGTTTCAGTCTGGCCCGAAACCACGTTCGCTGCCGCTTGGCATATTGCCGACTAGCGATGATGGCCGCCTCCCGAGCCTGATGCAGCGACACAGTGCCGTCAAGATGGGCGATCAGGTCCGCCGCCCCGATTGCCTTGGACGACAGGTGAGCGGGGTTCCATCGGGGCTGCATCGCCCGCGCCTCGTCCAGCGCGCCCGAGGTTAGCATCTGGTCAAAGCGCCGGGTGATCCGGGCATTGAGCCACTCCTTGTCGGCGTCCAGCACCAGCGCCGTGGCGGCCCCAAGCGGCAACAGCGGGGCAGGGGTGTCGGCCTGCCAGTCGGGCAGGGTGCGGCCTGTCGCGGTCAGCACCTCCCAGGCGCGCTGGACGCGGGCGCGGTTGGCGGTGTCGATTGCGGCGCGGGTCTGCGCGTCAAGGGCCGACAGCAGGTCGGGCAGGGACAGGCTATCCCCGGCAGCCCTCACATCGGGCGGGATGGGCGGGATTTCGGCCAGCCCTTCGGTCAGCGCCGTCAGATACAATCCCGTGCCACCGACAATGATCGGGCGCGGCCCGTTCAGCAGAGGGGCCACCTCGCGCAGCCAGTGCCCGACCGAATAGGGCGCGTCAAAGGGGATATGCCCATAAAGCAGATGTGGCGCCCGGGCCAGATCGGCATCGTCCGGGCGGGCCGTCAGGATGCGCCAGCCGTCAAAGACCTGAAGCGCGTCGGCATTCACGATCACGCCGCCCTGCGCCTGCGCGATCCGCAGCGCCAGCCCGGATTTTCCGCAGGCGGTCGGTCCGGCGATCAGGACGGGCCGGTCGGCCGGAATTTCGTCCAGCGAAATCATGAGCTTGCCCGGGTCGATCGGCCCATGTTCGGGTGCCTTTGCGCCAAGCTTCCCATTTCCATGCCATCCGCCATTGAACCTGCCCCCCTTTTGGGACATTTTGCGCGGCGATGAAAGCCGCCCGCCAAGGGCGCCGCCACACCAGCCCGAGGAACCCCCATGACAGCAACCGACACCACCTCGTTCAAACGTGTGATGCTCAAGATTTCGGGCGAGGCGCTGATGGGCGAGACCCAGTTCGGCCTGCATCCGCCTACCGTCGAACGCATCGCCCGCGAGGTGAAATCGGTCCACGACATGGGGGTCGAGATCTGCATGGTGATCGGCGGCGGCAACATCTTTCGCGGCCTTCAGGGCAGCGCGCAGGGAATGGAGCGCACGACCGCGGACTATATGGGGATGCTGGCCACGGTAATGAACGCGCTTGCCATGCAGTCCGCGCTGGAAGGGATCGGTGTCTTTACCCGCGTCATTTCCGCAATCCCCATGGATCAGGTCTGCGAACCCTATATCCGTCGCCGCGCCGTCCGCCATTTGGAGAAAAAGCGGGTCTGCATCTTTGCCGCCGGAACCGGCAACCCGTACTTCACCACCGACACCGCCGCAGCGTTGCGGGCGTCCGAAATGGCCTGCGAGGCGATATTCATGGGCAAGCAGGTCGATGGGATCTATGACAGCGACCCCAAGACCAACCCCGACGCCAAACGGTATGACCGGATCAGCTATGACGATGTGCTGCGCCGCAACCTCAAGGTCATGGACGCCAGCGCCATCGCGCTTGCCCGCGACAACAAGATGCCGCTGATCGTGTTCAGCCTGGACGAGCCGGGCGGGTTCAAGGGCATTCTGGCAGGCGACGGGACCTATACGACCGTCCACGGCTAGGGTCGGGCCGATTGCCGGCGGGCCTGCAATCAGGCCGTCGGCAACTTGATGACCGGATCCTTGGCGCCGCCCGTCAATGGCACCTCGACGGTGTCTTCCATCGTGTGGATCTTGAAGGGAAATGTGACCAGGTGATAGTTGTAGGTCGCAAAGCTGTGGGTGGTCGAATAATAGATAAACATGGTGCCGCCCTGCATGGCCGTGGTGGCGCGACCATCCTGGGCTGCGTCCAGATGATATTCCTTTGACTCGCGAAAGCCGCCCTGTTGCTTGGCGGGGATCGTCTGATGCGGCCCTCGCGACCAATTCCCTCCCTGACCATTGGCAATGCCCAGCAGGGCCGCGCGATATTTCTTTGGGATATCTTTCCAGCTGATGGTCCCGGTCAACCCGGTCTTGCCCCGTGCGTTGGGGATCAGGGCGCTATTGGCCCGAACGACCTCCTCTTCGATCTTTTCCAGCCAGAGGTGATGTTTTGCAAAGCTGGCTTTGGCATCAATCATCTGTTTGATGACCAGTTGTGCCATCGACTTGCGAACCTCTTTGGCCCCGTTTCGCTGGTCCCACTTTGCCATCGCCTCCTTGAGCGGATAGTCGATGCCGTCGACCAGAACGCCCTCCTGAACATAGTCGTAGCTTCTGGTTTCAGCGTTCCAGACCTTTTGCATGTCGATTCTCCATGGCAGAGGGGGCGCCGTGCGCGCCGGAAAATGAGTTATGGTTGAACAATAATCGCCCTGATACCGCGAAACGTGTATTCCGACCGTCGCCGAGCGCGTTGATTCTGGCAACCTCTTTTGCCCAAGACCTGCACGCGCCCTGCACAGGCTGTGCGCCCTTCCAAACTATACAAGCCTGCCGGATTGACGTAGAAGCGGCAAAACACTTGGACAACAGGCCCAGAGCGTACCCATGGCAGACGACTTCGAACTTGATACCGACGACCTTCAGCGGCGCATGGATGGCGCCATTTCTGCGCTGCGCACCGAATTCGCGTCCTTGCGGACGGGCCGTGCCTCGGGCTCCATGCTGGAGCCGATCATGGTCGATGCGTACGGCTCGCCCACCCCGATCAACCAGGTCGGTACGATCAACGTGCCAGAACCGCGGATGGTCACGATCAACGTCTGGGACAAGGGGCTGGTGAACAAGGTCGAAAAGGCCATCCGCGAAAGCGGGCTGGGCATCAATCCGCAGATGAACGGCACGATCATCATGCTGCCGATTCCCGAACTGAACGAGGAACGCCGCCGCGAACTGACCAAGGTGGCAGGCAACTATGCCGAACATGCCCGTGTGGCCGTGCGCAACCTGCGCCGCGACGGGATGGACCAGATCAAGAAGGCCAAGGGCGACGGTTTGTCCGAAGATGACCAGAAATTCTGGGAATCGGCCGTTCAGGAACTGACCGACAAGTATATCAAGCTGGTCGATCAGACGCTCGACACCAAGCAGGCGGAAATCATGCAGGTCTGACCTGCCAAGACCATCCAAGACGGGAAAACCCCGCGATCCGTGCAGCGCCCGCAGGGGCCACAGGCAAAAGGGACGATCAGATGTCCGAGACCAAGGTGCAGACCCGACCCGACACTTCTGACGGTCCCCGGCATGTCGCCATCATCATGGACGGCAATGGACGCTGGGCGCAGATGCGCGGCCGTCCCCGCCTGTTCGGCCATCACGCCGGGGCCAAGCGCATCCGCGAGATTGTAGAGGCCTGCCCGGATCACGGCGTGAAATACCTGACCATCTTTGCCTTTTCGACCGAAAACTGGAAACGCACCCAGACCGAGGTCGCCGGTCTGATGGCCCTGTTCCGCCGTTATATCCAGCGCGAGGCCCGTGATCTGTTCCAGCGTGGCGTCCGCGTCCGTTTTATCGGCGACCGGATCAAGCTGGATGAAAAGCTGGTCACGATGATGGATGACCTGGAACTGATGACTGCCGGGAACGACCGGGTGCATCTGACCATCGCCCTGAACTATGGCGGCCGCGACGAGGTGACCCGCGCAGCCAAGCGTCTGGCCTATGAGATCGAGATGGGCCGCCTGTCGCACAAGGACGTGGACGCCGAAACACTGGCCAGTTTCCTGGACACCCATTTCCTGCCTGACCCCGATCTGGTGATCCGCACCAGCGGCGAGGCGCGGATTTCCAATTTCCTGCTCTGGCAATCGGCCTATGCGGAATATGAATTCATCGACACGCTCTGGCCCGACTTTACCCGCGCAGAATTTGCCCGCGTCCTGTCGCTCTATGGCACTCGAGAGAGGCGCTTTGGCGCGGTCAAGGCCTGAACATGGCGTCCCCGCTGCCGTCCGGTAACTGGTCCGATCTTCGGGTTCGGGTGCTTTCGGGCGTACTGATGGCCGGGGTTGGCCTGATTGATATCTGGGCCGGGGGCGGCTGGTTCGTCATGTTGGCGGTCTTTGTGACCGCAGTCATGATTTGGGAAATCCGAACCATGATCAGCCCCAACCAACCGACCGAGGCGATGTTGCTGGCCGCAGGCGCAGGCGCCGTCATCGCGGGCCTTGTCACGCGCACGTCTGACTGGACCCTCCTCGCCCTTCTGGTGATTCCGCTGATCGGGGCGATGCGGCTGACCCGCAACCGCGCCGAATTTGCAATTTATACGCTGGCTGTGCAGACCGGGGGCTGGGCCTTGATCCACTTTCGCCTCGATCTGGGACTGGGTTGGCTGATGTGGATGGTCCTTGTCGTCGTGGCGACGGATACCGCCGGATATTTCGCCGGAAAGACGATCGGCGGGGCAAAGTTCTGGCCTGCCATCAGCCCCAAAAAGACGTGGAGCGGCACCATCGGCGGATGGGTTGCGGCGGCTGTTGTGGGATTGTGCTTTTTGATCTGGGCGGGCTGGGGATGGCTGGTCATGCCGCTGTCGGTCGCCGTCGCCTTTGCCAGCCAGATGGGCGACATCGCCCAAAGTGCGCTCAAACGGCGGCTGGGGGTCAAGGATTCCTCGACCCTCATCCCCGGTCACGGCGGCGTCTATGATCGGTTCGACGGATTGGTTGGCGCGGCCTTGTTCCTGTTGCTGGCGGAATGGGCCGCCGTTGGACTGGGGCTCGGCGGATGAGGCGCATCACGATCCTGGGGGCAACCGGGTCGATCGGGCAGAACACCATCGACCTCATCGCCCGGCAGCCCGACCGCTATCACGTTGTGGCCCTGACCGGGGGGCGCAACGTGGCGCAATTGGCCCGCGACGCCATCGCCCTTCGGGCCGAGGTTGCCGTCACCTGTTATGACGACTGCCGTGCAGAGCTTGCGAACCTGCTGAGCGGAACCGGGATCGCTGTCGCAAGTGGCCCCGCTGCCGTGACCGAGGCCGCGAGCCGCCCGGCCGACTGGATCATGTCGGCCATCGTCGGTGTCGCGGGGCTGGCCCCGGGCTATGCCGCGCTGTCCCACGGCACCACGCTGGCGCTTGCCAACAAGGAATCGCTGGTCACCGCAGGCCCGATCCTGAAATCTGCGGCCACCCGCCACGGCACCCGGTTGTTGCCCGTCGATAGCGAACATTCCGCCGTCTTTCAGGCGCTGGTGGGCGAAGATATCGCCGCAGTCGAACGTATCGTCATCACCGCCAGCGGCGGCGCGTTCCGCGACTGGCCGCTGGACAAACTGGCCCGCGCGACACTGGCCGAGGCGTCGAGCCACCCCAACTGGGCGATGGGCCAGCGCATCACCATCGATTCGGCGTCGATGTTCAACAAGGCGCTCGAACTGATCGAGGCCAAGGAACTGTTCGGCGTTCGCCCCGACCAGATCGAGACGGTCATCCACCCCGAAAGCCTGATCCACGCGTTGGTCGGGTTTCGCGACGGGGCGCTGATGGCCCATGTGGGACCGCCCGACATGCGCCACGCCATTGGCTATGCGCTGCACTGGCCAGACCGGCAGCATCTTCCGGTCGAACGGCTGGACCTTGCAAAAATCGGCCAGATGACCTTTCGCGCCCCCGATCCTGCCCGCTATCCCGCGTTGGCCCTCGCTCGCCGGGTGATGGAGGAGGGGGGGCTGACGGGTGCGGCGTTTAACGGGGCCAAGGAGGCCGCGCTTGACGCGTTCATCGCCGGGCAGATCGGATTCCTGGACATGGCCCGCGTGGTCGAGGCGACGCTCGACAAAATGTCATCGCAGGATGGGCTGCAAAATGCCGCGATGTCCCTAGATACAGTACTGCAAACCGACAAGCTGGCCCGCATCCGCGCGGCCGAATCCATTTCAGACTTAGGATGACCGCGTGGACCTGACCCAGATCCTGCCCCAGTTCGGCAGCTTTGCCTTTACCATCGTGTCCTTTGTGGTGGCGCTGTCGATCATCGTGGCCATTCACGAATACGGCCACTACATCGTCGGCCGCTGGTCGGGCATCCATGCCGAGGTGTTCTCGTTGGGCTTTGGCCCTGTGATCTACAGCCGCATGGACCGGCGCGGCACCAAATGGCAGATCGCGGCGCTGCCGTTTGGGGGCTATGTGAAATTTCTGGGCGATGCCAATGCGGCGTCGGTCGGGGCGCACGAGGTCGCGCAAGAGGAACGGCGCCGCACCATGCTGGGTGCCCCTCTTTGGGCACGGGCGGCGACGGTGGCAGCGGGGCCGATCTTCAACTTCATCCTGTCGATCTTCATCTTTACCGCTGTCATCCTGTGGCAGGGGCAAGCCGCCGATCCGCTGACCTTTGACACGGCCCATCCGCTGCCGCCTGACGCGGTGATGCAGCTTGAACCGGGCGACGAGCTGGTCGCCATCGCGGGCATCCCGACCCCGTCGATCAGCGATTTCGAGACGGCACAGGACAGCCTGCCGCTGGAACCCGCTCTCGATTATACCGTGCGCCGCAACGGGGCCGAAACCGTGGTCAAAGGCCCTTGGCCCTATCCGCCGCTGGTCAAGGCGGTCAGCCCGTCCTCTGCTGCCTATGATGCGGGGATTCAGGTCGGCGATGTGATTACGGGCGTGGATGGCACGCCGATCTTTGCCTTTTCGCAACTTGTCGATGCGGTCACGGCGTCGGACGGGCGGTCAGTGGTTCTGGATGTGTGGCGGGACGGCAAGACCCAGACGTTCACCATGTCGCCGCGCCGGATGGACCTGCCAAAGGCCGACGGCAGTTTTGAAACCCGTTGGCTGATCGGGATCACAGGCGGGCTGTTCTTTGAACCGCAGACGGTGCAGATCGCGCCGTGGGACGCGGTCAAGGCCGGGGCAGGGCAGCTGTGGTTCATTCTCACCTCGTCCATTTCCGGACTTCAGCACATGATTACCGGTGCGATTTCGTCGTGCAACCTGTCGGGGCCAATCGGGATCGCCCAGACCAGCGGTGCGATGGCAGCACAGGGGCCGTCCAGTTTCATCTGGTTCGTGGCGGTGCTGTCAGCGGCCGTGGGGATGCTGAACCTGTTCCCGATCCCGGTGTTGGATGGCGGGCATCTGGTGTTTCATGCCTACGAGGCGGTGTTCCGACGCCCGCCCAGCGACAAGGCCCTGCGTGTGCTGATGGCGGCGGGGCTGACGGTGATCCTGTCGCTGATGATCTTTGCGGTGGCCAACGATTTGCTGCTTTGCCCGTGATTTCCGGCCGGGTTGCCAACTTGTTGCCACAATGTCCCGCTAGTTTGTTGAGAGGAAACACACTTACCGGGTTTGAAGCATCATGCAGACCATCGCCAGCGGGTATCGCGGACTGTCCTTTCTGATCGGGCTCAACTGGGATCGGTTGCTTTACGGGGCGACCATTGTCTTTGCGCTCTGGGCCGGGGCCTACGTCGGATCGCTCTGACAGTCACAATATATTGCGCCAAACCATGCGCGTCCGCCTAGCGGGCGCGTTCTTGCTTTTGACAAGGCCCCCCAATCCGGCTACTCCAAGACGACGTAGAATAGTCGGGGCGGGCAGAATTTCATGACAGTTTTGATTGAGCGGACAGCGGCCTTGGTTGTTCATAGACTGGCCTGTCTGATTCTGATGGCCGGATTGGCGTTGGCGGGCCTTGGTCTGTCCCCTGCAACTGCCCAGACCTACAGCTTTTCCAACGTAAGCGTTCAGGGCAACGTTCGGATCGAAACCGGAACAATTCTGACTTACGCCGGGATCAGCCGGGGCCAGAGCCTGAGTGCGGGTGAATTGAACGACGCGTTGCAGCGTATCCGCGATTCGGGCCTGTTCGAAAGCGTCGATGGGTCACCGCAGGGCAATACGCTGGTCATTTCGGTCGTCGAATATCCGACCATCAACCGCATCAATTTCGAAGGCAACTCCAAGTTCAAGGATGACGAGCTGGCCGCCGTGGTCAAGTCGCAGTCGCGCCGTGTCTATAATCCCGCGCAGGCCGAACAGGACGTGGCCGCCATAACCGCGCTTTATGCCGATTCAGGCCGGATAAACGCCACCGTGTCCCCGCGCATCATTCGCCAGTCGGAAAACCGTGTCGATCTGGTGTTTGAAGTGTTCGAGGGCGGACTGACCGAGATCGAGCGTTTGGGCTTTGTCGGCAATACCGCGTTTTCCGATCGCCGCCTGCGCAGTGTCTTGCAGACCAAACAGGCGGGGCTTCTGCGCGCGGTCATCCAGCGCGACACGTTTTCGGCCGACCGGCTGGAACTGGACAAGCGGTTGCTGACCGACTTCTACAACTCTCGAGGCTATGCCGATTTCGTGGTGCAGAACGTCGATGTGCAACTGACCCGCGCACGCGACGCCTACCTTGTGACTTACAACGTGCAGGAAGGTCAGAAGTTTTCCTTTGGGAACATCACTGTCAGCTCTGATCTTCCGGAGGTGAATGTGGCCGAGTTCCAGCGGGCTCTGCGCCTGCGGTCGGGCGTGACCTATTCGCCCACGCTGATCGACACTGACATTTCCCGGCTGGAAAAGCTGGCCTTGGACAAGGGGTTGAATTTTGTTCAGGTGGAACCCCGGATAACCCGCGATGACCGGAACCTGCGACTGAACGTTGAATTTGCGCTGGTGCGCGGCCCGCGCATCTTTGTCGAACGGATCGACATCGAGGGGAACAACACCACCCTGGACCGGGTCGTGCGCAACCAGTTCCGGGTGGTCGAAGGCGACCCCTTCAACCCACGGTCGATCCGTGAAAGTGCCGAACGGATCCGTGCGCTTGGGTATTTCAGCAATGCCGATGTGAAGGCCCGCGAAGGGACCAGCCCCGATCAGGTCATCATCGACGTGAACGTGACCGAACAGCCCACAGGGTCGCTGTCGTTCGGCGCCAACTTTACGAGCGATACCGGGCTGGGGCTCGTCGCCAGCTTCAAGGAGCGGAACTTTCTGGGTCGGGGGCAAACGATCAATGCCCAGATCTCGACCGCCAAGACCAACCAGATCTATTCGCTCGACTTTTCCGAACCCAACCTGCTGGGGCGTGACCTCGCCTTTGGCATGTCGTTCAACTACAAGGTGACCAATCAGGAAAACGCGGTTTACAACACCCGTATTTTCGATTTCCGCCCCAACCTGTCCTTTCCGGTCAGTGAAAATGGTCGGCTGACGGTGGGCCTTGGGTTCGATTATACAGAGCTCAGCAATTATACCGAAACCAACCCGTTCATCCTTGCCGATGTGGAGCGAGGCGGGCTTTGGGCGACTTCGGTGTCCTACCAATACAGCTATGACACCCGTCGCACCGGGCTGGACCCGAACGCGGGCGCCTTGTTCCGGTTCGGGCAGGAATTCGGTGTGGGCGATGACAAGTACATCAAGACGACCGCCTCGCTGACCGGCGAGACCAAGGTCCTGAACGAAGAAGTGACTTTGCGCGCCACTGTCGAGGGTTCGGCGCTGACATATCTGGATGGCAACAGCCGGATCGTGGATCGCAGTTTTCTGGGTAGCCGGTTGATGCGCGGGTTTGCCGCCGCCGGTATTGGCCCGCGCTACTGCGATGCACCTGATTGTTCGGGCGTCAACGATGCGATGGGCGGCAATTACTATGCCGTTGCCCGGCTCGAGGCCGAGTTCCCGCTGGGCCTGCCCGAAGAATACGGCATCACGGGCGGGGCGTTCTTTGACTATGGATCTCTTTGGGGCACCGGGATCGACTCGTCTGACCCCAATTATGCGAACATCCTTTATGACGATTACACGCCGCGGTCGGTGGCGGGTCTGTCGCTGTTCTGGAAAACGCCCATCGGTCCGCTGCGGTTCAACTTCTCGCAGGCGTTGGATTCGCAGCAATACGACGAGACCAAGTCGTTCGACGTGACCATTTCGACCAGTTTCTGATGCGGCCGGGTTGGCTGACGGCGGTGATCTTGGCGATGGGCCTGATAGGCCCGCCGGTGCTGGCGCAGACCACCACCGGAACTGTCATCAGTCCGGTCCTGACAATCGATTCCGAACGGCTGTTCAACCAGTCCCTGTTCGGACAGCGGGTTCTGGCCGATGTTCAGGCCCAGACCGAAGCGCTGGCCACTGAAAACCGCCGGATCGAGGCGCAACTGACCG
Source organism: Marivivens sp. (assembly GCA_024642115.1). GTDB lineage: Bacteria > Pseudomonadota > Alphaproteobacteria > Rhodobacterales > Rhodobacteraceae > JAHEBU01. Next base: position 45,517 of record JAHEBU010000004.1, read on the forward strand.
ACGAGGAAAAAAGCCTGACCGCCCGCCGCCCCGGCATGACGCCCGAGGCGTTCCGCGCCGAGGCCAATGATTTCGACACCCGCGTGCAGGGCATACGCCAGGCGCAAGACGCCAAGGAACGGGCCTTGCAACAGGCTGTCAGCGATGGTCGCGACGCTTTTGCCACAGCGGCACGCCCCGTTCTGGGGCAACTGATGATCGACCGACAGGCAGTCGTGGTTCTGGAACGGCGTGGCGTCATCCTGAGCGTCGGGGCTGTGGACATCACCGATGCGGCGATTGCCGCCATTGATGCGGCGGTCGGTGATGGCGCAGACTTGATCGCACCGACAACCGACCCGGCCCCCGATCCATCGACCCCGCCTGTCCCGGACGGGAACAACTGACCGCTGCTTGCCCCGCTGCGGGCGAGTTGCTAGTCAGGTCTGAGCATCACGAACCGTGCCGCCGGAAAGGAACCCCTCATGTCCGATACGTCCGCCCCAGTGGCCCCCGTGACCGAGGCCGATATCGGCCTCATTCAGGCGATTCTGCCGCACCGATATCCGTTTTTGCTGGTGGACAGGGTCGTTCAGATTGAGGGCACTCAGTCTGCCGTGGGGATCAAGAACGTGACCATGAACGAGCCGCATTTTCAGGGGCATTTTCCGGGCAATCCAATCATGCCCGGCGTGACCATCATCGAGGCGATGGCACAGACCGCTGCCGTCATGGTGGGGGCGACCATGGGTCTAATCAACGGCGATCTGCTGGTCTATTTCATGGCCATCGACGGCTGCAAGTTCCGGCGCAAGGTGGTCCCCGGCGACCAGTTGCGCATGGCGATCACCACCACGCGGGGCAAACCCGGCGGCAAGGTCTGGCGGTTTGCCGGGGTGGCCACGGTAGATGGCGAAATGGCCGCCGAGGCCGAATTCACCGCAATGATGGACCTCAAATCTTGACCCAACCACTGATCCATCCCTCTGCCATCATCGAACCCGGTGCCCATCTGGGGCAGGGGGTCCGGATCGGGCCGTTCTGCGTGGTGGGCGCGCAGGTCGCTCTGGGTGACAGGGTGACCCTGAAATCCCATGTTGTGGTCAGCGGCGATACCCATGTGGGCGAGGATACGACCATCTTTTCCTTCGCCGTGATCGGCGAGATCCCACAGGACCTCAAATACGACGGGGAACACACCCAGTTGCGCATCGGCGCGCGCAACCGCATCCGCGAGCATGTCACGATGAACAGTGGCACGTTGGGCGGCGGCGGGGTGACCCGTGTGGGCGATGACGGGCTGTTCATGGCGGGATGCCACATCGCCCATGACGCGCAGGTCGGCGACCGGGTGATCGTGGTCAACCAGACCGCCGTGGCGGGCCACTGTATCATCGAGGATGACGTGATCATCGGCGGCCTTTGTGGCATTCACCAGTGGGTCCGCATCGGCAAAGGTGCAATCATCGGCGCGCTGACGATGGTGACAAACGACGTAATCCCACATGGCCTTGTGCAAGGGCCGCGCGGGGTGCTCGATGGCCTCAATCTGGTCGGTCTGAAACGCAAGGGCGTGGACCGGGCCGATATCACCGCGCTTCGTGCCGCGTTTCAGGCGCTCAAGGACGGCGAGGGGTCGTTTCAGGACCGCGCCCGCAGGCTCAAGGTGGAAAACGACAGCCCCTTCGTGCAGGAAATGGTCGATTTCATCCTGGGTCAGTCCGACCGCAGCTTCCTGACGCCGGGATAGGCCATGCTCGCACTGATCGCAGGAACGGGCGCATTGCCGGGGGTCATTGCGGACCGCCTGAGTACGCGTGGTCAACCGTTTGTCATCTGCGAAATGGAAGGGGTAGACGCCGATGTTCCCCTGACCCTGCCGCGCCTGTCGTTCCGGCTGGAAACACTGGGCAGTTTTCTGGTCGACATCGTGGGGATGGGGGTGACGACCGTCTGCATGGCCGGGGCGGTCCACCGGCCTATGATCGTCCCAGACAAGATTGATGAGGCGACCAAACCTCTGGTCCCTCGCCTGCTGGCCGCATTGGGTCAGGGCGACGACGGCGCCCTGCGCACGATCATCTCGATCATCGAAGAGGCAGGCTTGCAGGTGGTTGGGGCTCATGACCTTGTCCCAGACCTGTTGCCCGGCGCAGGGGTCCACACCACGCGCGCCCCCGATCAGGACCAGCGGATCGATGCCTTGGTGGGCGAGGAGGCCGTCGCGCAGATGGGGCAACTCGATCTGGGGCAGGCCTGTGTCGTCCGGGCCGGGGCGGTTCTGGTGCGGGAGGACGAGCGTGGCACGGACGCCATGCTGGCTGATCTGGCGCCGGAACCCCGTCGCCCCATGTCAGGCGATCCGCTGAATTTTGTTCTGGATCAGGCAGCTGATCTGATCGGCGAGGCGGCCGATTGGCTGTCAGGGTCGGACCGGACAGATTTGCCTGCTGCCGGGGCGCTGTTGTTCAAGGCGCCAAAACCGCGACAGGATCGGCGTGCCGATCTGCCCGTCATCGGATTGCAAACTGTCGCCGGGGCCATTGCCGCCGGACTGGCAGGCATAGTGATCGAGGCGGACGGGGTCATGGTCATCGACCTGCCTGACGTGGTCGCGGCCCTCAACGACGCTGGGATGTTTCTGTGGGTACGCCCCAGAGGCGGGAAATGAAGGTCTTTGTGATCGCAGGCGAACCTTCGGGCGACAGGCTTGGCGGGGCGCTTATGGCGGGGCTGAAACAGCTGGTGCCGGACGTGAGGTTTGATGGCGTCGGTGGGCCGATGATGCAGGCCCAAGGGCTGGTCAGCCGGTTCGACATGACCGAGTTGTCGGTGATGGGCATCGCCGAGGTGCTGCCGAAATACCGCGCCCTTATGGCCCGCATCAACCAGACAGCGGCGGCCGTGCTCGACACCCGGCCCGATGTGCTGATCACCATAGACAGCCCGGATTTTTCGTTACGGGTGGCCAAACGGGTCAAGGCCGGGTCGAATATCCGCACCGTCCACTATGTCGCCCCCACAGTCTGGGCCTGGCGGCCGGGGCGGGCGGCCAAGATGGCCCGGCACATCGACCATGTGTTGGCACTGTTCCCTTTCGAGCCGCCCTATATGCAGGCCGAGGGGATGGAGTGCGATTTCGTGGGCCATCCCGTCGTGGCCGAACCTCAGGCGACCGAGGTCGATGCCGCCGCCTTTCGTGCGGAACACGGGATCGGAGAGAACCCGCTGATCCTTGCCCTGCCCGGATCGCGCCGGGGCGAGGTGTCGCGGCTGGCGCAGACCTTTGGCGATGCCCTTACAAGGGTGCTGAGCGTGCATCCGTCCGCGCGCGTCGTCGTTCCGTGCGCGGCCCCTGTGGCCGATCTGGTGACAGATCTGACACGGAACTGGCCGGGGCGGCCCATCCTGATCGACCCGCGCCGTGATGGCCCGGCAGACAAACGTGGCGCCTTTCGCGCCGCGGATGTGGCGCTCGCGGCCTCGGGGACGGTGTCGCTGGAATTGGCCGCCTCGGGTACGCCCATGGTCATCGCTTATGACATGAACTGGCTCAGCCGTCAGATCATCGGGCGAATGCTGCGGGTCGATACGGTGACGCTGGTCAATCTGGTGAGCGAGACGCGCGTGGTGCCTGAATTCATCGGTGAACGGTGCCGACCAGACCTGATTTCGCAAGGGATCGTCGATGTCCTTGCCGCCCCGCAGGCGCAAAAGGCGGCGATGGCTCTGACAATGGAGCGGCTAGGGCAGGGCGGCGAGGCACCGGGCCTGCGCGCCGCCCGTGCAGTGCTCGCCCGGCTTTGAGGGGAGCATTTTCCGAGACGAAAAATGGAACGATTTTTGTGCAAAAATCGTGTCCCGGCCTCAGCATCCGCGCCAGATCCATCCACCGCCCAACACCCGGCTTCCGTCGGGGTCGTAGAACACGCAAGCCTGCCCCGGACTGACGCCCTCTTCTGCAACCAGCAATTCAACTTCGGCCTCGGTCGCGGACAAGGGCCGCAGGATCGCCTCGATCGGTGGGCGGGTGGACCGGACCTTGACCGCGATCTGCCGTTCGGCCTGATCGGCAAAGGCCCCGTCGCCCAGCCAGTTGACCTCGCGCAGCGGAACGCGGCGGGTGGCCAGCATGTCCTTTGGTCCGACGATCACCTGCCGGCGGTCCACGTCCAGCCGTACGACATACAGCGGGTCAGCCAGCCCGCCGATGCCAAGGCCCCGCCGTTGTCCTACGGTGTAGTGGATGACGCCGCGATGACTGCCCAGCACCCGGCCCTCGGGATCGACGATGTCCCCCGGTTCAGCCGCCCCCGGCCGCAGCTTTTCGATCACAGCCGCATAGTTGCCATTTGGGACGAAACAGATGTCCTGGCTGTCGGGCTTATCGGCCACGGACAGGCCATAGCGGGCGGCCAGAGCGCGTGTCTCTGCCTTGGAGTGCAGGTGCCCCAGCGGAAACCGCAGGTAGTCCAGCTGTTCTGCCGTGGTCGAGAACAGGAAATACGACTGGTCCCGGTTTGCGTCCGCCGCCCGGTGCAACTCTGGCCCACTTAGCCCCATCTTGCGCTGGATATAGTGGCCAGTGGCCATGCAGTCGGCGTCCAGATCGCGGGCTGTATTCAGCAGGTCCTTGAATTTGACCCGTTCGTTGCAGCGGATGCAGGGCACCGGCGTCGCACCCGCCAGATAACTGTCGGCGAATTCGTCGATCACCGCCTCGCGGAACGTGTTTTCATAATCGAGGACGTAGTGTGGAAAGCCCATCGTTTCGGCCACCCGGCGGGCATCGTGAATGTCCCGGCCTGCGCAACAGGCCCCTTTTTTCGCCAAAGCCGCGCCGTGGTCATATAGCTGCAAGGTGACGCCCACGACGTCATAGCCTTCCTCGGCCAGTTGGGCCGCGACGACCGAACTGTCCACGCCGCCCGACATCGCCACCACGACCCGCGTATCGGCGGGCGCCTTGGGCAGGCCAAGCGAGTTAAGAGCAGGGTCCAGGGGCATAATTGGTCCGATCCGGGCAGGTGCGCCCCAAGGGCGCTCAAGGTCTGAGGCAATATAGGAAAATGCAACCTACTCTCAACCCCCGGCTTCATCCCGCCTTAACAGGCGAAGGTGCAGGTTCTGCCCGCAATCAGATCACGAGAGGGGTGAGTTATGTATTTGCGCAAAGTGGATGGGCCAAGGTCGGTTACCTTGCCCGATGGAACGATCATGACACGGGCGGACCTGCCTTCCAAGGATACGCGACGGTGGGTGGCGTCCCGAAAGGCTGCTGTCGTGCACGCCGTGGGCTCGGGCCTGATCTCGCGCCAGAGTGCGCTGGAAACCTACCGTCTGTCCGAAGATGAATTTCATGAATGGGAATTGGCCGTGCAAAAACACGGTGTCGACGCACTCAAGGCAACATCGTTGCAGAAGTATAGACAACCATAGGTAGATTTGCGAAGGATGTGGTATTGGGTAACGTGTGGTTAACCAATTGGGGTCTAGGTTAACAGTACGAAGAGTGAACGGAGAGCCTCGATGCGAATCTTGCTGGTGGAAGACGATCCTACAACCTCGAAAAGCATCGAATTGATGCTGACCCATGCCAATCTGAACGTCTATGCGACGGACATGGGCGAGGAAGGCATCGATCTGGCCAAACTGTACGACTATGACCTGATCCTGCTGGACCTCAATCTGCCCGACATGAACGGGCACGAGGTCCTGCGGCAACTTCGACTCAGCCGGATTGAAACGCCGATCCTGATTCTGACCGGCGATGACGGGACCGAATCAAAGCTCAAGGGATTCGGTTTTGGCGCCGACGACTACATGACCAAACCGTTCCATCGCGAGGAACTGGTGGCGCGTATTCATGCCATCATCCGCCGGTCCAAGGGACACGCCCAGTCCGTCATCAAGACCGGGCGAATTTCGGTCAATCTGGATGCCAAGACGGTCGATGTGGGCGGCACGCCCGTCCATCTGACCGGCAAGGAGTATCAGATGCTGGAACTCCTCAGTCTGCGCAAGGGGACAACCCTGACCAAGGAAATGTTCCTGAACCATCTCTATGGCGGGATGGATGAGCCGGAACTCAAGATCATCGACGTGTTCATCTGCAAGCTGCGCAAAAAGCTCAGCGTGGCAACGGGCGGCGAAAATCACATCGAAACCGTTTGGGGCCGTGGATATGTGCTGCGCGAACCCGAGCCTGCCCGCAATGCCGAACGGATGGCCGTTGGCGCCTGACGGCCCTGTGGACGGACCGCGTTGTTGCCTGGGGTCGTCCTGCCATGTGTCCCCACTCACGGGGCATGACCTGCCTGTACTGGACGCAGACGGGGCGGCCCCCTAAGACTGGATCAGACAAACCGGGCCTTTCAGGCGGCCAGGTGATTGCAGGTTCAGGCAAGGGAGGCAGGGCGTGGCCTTGGGGGAAACACAGTCGCATGCGGCAGACCATATCGCTGTCGCGGATCTGACAGATGATCAGGCGGCGCAAGAGCTTGAACGACTGGCGCAGGCCGTGGCCCAGGCCAATGTTGCCTACCATACCAACGATGCCCCTGACATCACCGACGCAGAATATGATGCGCTCAAACGGCGAAACTCGGCGATCGAGGCGCGGTTCCCTGGCCTCAAACGGTCCGACAGTCCATCCGATCAGGTCGGTGGTGCCGTGGCCGAAGGGTTTGGCAAGATCGCGCACCGCGTTCGGATGCTCAGCCTTGAAAACGGATTTGCCGACGACGATGTCACCGAATTTGACCAGCGGGTCCGCCGCTATCTGAACCTTTCCGACGACGCGCCCTTGGCCTATACGGCCGAGCCCAAGATTGACGGGTTGTCGCTGTCGCTGCGCTATGAAAACGGACAGCTGATACAGGCCGCGACGCGGGGCGATGGCGAGGTGGGCGAGAACGTCACCGCCAACGCCCGCACCATCGCAGATATTCCTCATGTCCTGACCGGTGCACCGGCTTTGCTTGAAGTTCGGGGTGAAGTCTACATGTCGCACGCCGATTTCGCGGCGCTGAACGACCGGCAGGCGGCATCCGGGGGCAAGACCTTTGCCAATCCGCGCAACGCGGCGGCCGGATCGTTGCGCCAACTGGACGCAAGCATCACGAAATCCCGCCCGCTGCGATTCTTTGCCTATGCCTGGGGCGACCTGTCCGACCCGCTCGGGGCGACGCAATCGGGTTCAATTGAGCGGCTCAAGTCCTTGGGGTTTATGGTAAATCCTTTGACGTGTGTGTGTGATGGACCGGCAGACTTGCTCGCGCACTACCACCAGATCGAGGCGCAACGCGCGACCCTCGGCTATGATATCGACGGGGTCGTCTACAAGGTCGATAACTTGGAACTGCAACGCCGTCTGGGGTTCCGCTCGACCACGCCACGCTGGGCGCTGGCGCATAAATTTCCCGCCGAACTTGCTTGGACCTTGCTCGAGGCGATCGACATTCAGGTCGGGCGAACCGGCGCGCTCAGCCCGGTGGCCCGACTGCGGCCGGTGACGGTGGGGGGGGTCGTGGTGTCGAATGCGACCCTGCACAACGAGGATTACATCGCCGGGATCGGCGGCGACGGCCAACCGATCCGGGGCGGCAAGGATATCCGCGTGGGCGATTGGGTGCAGGTCTATCGCGCCGGCGACGTGATCCCCAAGGTTGCAGATGTCGACCTGAGCAAGCGCCCGCAAGGCACTGAGAAGTATGTCTTTCCCGACACCTGCCCGAAATGTGGATCGGCCGCGCCGCGCGAACCCGGCGATGCCATCCGGCGCTGCTCGGGTGGGCTGATCTGCCCGGCGCAAGCGGTCGAAAAGCTCAAGCATTTCGTTAGTCGCGCCGCTTTTGATATCGAAGGTCTGGGTGCCAAACAGATCGAGATGTTCTTTGCCGACGATACCCTGCCGATCCGGGAACCTGCGGACATCTTTACTCTGGCCGCCCGCGATTCAGCCAACCTGACCAGGCTGAAAAATCGCGACGGGTTTGGCGAAACCAGCGCGAAGAAGCTGTTCCAGGCAATTGACGATAAACGGAAAATTCCGCTTGGGCGGCTGATTTTCGCCCTCGGCATCCGGCATGTGGGCGAAAATGGCTCGTCCATCCTCGCCCAGCACTACGGCACCTGGGACGCCTTTGAATCCGCCATGACCGCCGCCCGCATCGGCGAAGGGCCGGAGTGGCAGGACCTTCTCAACATCGACGGCGTGGGCGAGGTTCTGGCGGCCTCGGTCATCACGACGCTGCAACAACAGGCCGAACGCGCCTCGATCGACCGGTTGGTGGCCGAGTTGGACGTGCAACCCGCACAAGCCCGCGCCGTTGCCGACAGCCCCGTCGCGGGCAAGACGGTTGTGTTCACAGGCACCTTGGAACAGATGACACGGGCCGAGGCCAAGGCCCGCGCCGAAGCTTTGGGGGCCAAGGTTGCCGGATCGGTGAGCGCCAAGACCGATATCGTCGTGGCCGGACCCGGCGCGGGCTCCAAGGCCGCCAAGGCCGAGGAACTGGGGATCCTCACGCTGGACGAACAGGGCTGGCTCGACCTGATCGGCGGGGCATGACCGGCCGTCCCGAAATCCTGTTTCCCCTGTTCGGCGCCATGATCGCGCTGGACGGTGTCGGCCCCAAGACTGCCCAACTGCTTGACGCCGCGGGTATTTCCCGCCCGCGCGACCTGCTGTTCACGTTACCCCAAGGCGGGGTCGACCGCCGCCGCCGCGCCTCCATCCGCGAGGTCGTGGCCCCAGCCACCGCCACCGTCGAGGTGCTGGTGGGCCAACACGCGCCCCCCCGCACCAAGGGCCGCCCCTACCGCGTTACGGTCGAGGATGCCGAGACAGCGTTCCAGCTGGTGTTTTTCCACGCCAAGGCCGATTACCTTCGCAAGATCCTGCCCACTGGTCAACGCCGGGTCGTGTCCGGCAAGGTAGAGATCTTTGATGCCATCGCCCAAATGGTCCATCCCGACCATATCCTGACCCTGGACGAGGCCGACCAGATCCCCGCCTATGAACCGGTCTATCCACTGCACGCCGGGATCACCCAGAAAACAATGTACAAGGCGAGCAGGTCGGCCCTGTCCCTTGCCCCCGAATTGCCCGAGTGGATTGACCCCGCGCTCAAGGCCCGCGAAGGCTGGCCGGATTGGCGTGCCGCCCTTGAACAGGCGCACGCGCCAGACTCTTCGGTCGACCTCAGCCCGCATGATCCCGCGCGGCAGCGACTCGCCTATGACGAACTGATGGCGCACCAGCTGACCCTTGCTCTTGCCCGCGCCACCGCTCGGCGTGGCAAGGGGCATCCCAGCATCGGCGACGGGCGGTTGCGGGCGCGGGTTCTGGCGGAACTGCCCTATCGACCGACAGGGGCGCAACTGCGGGCCGGCGACGAAATTGCCGCCGATCTGGCCGCCCCGCAGCGGATGAACCGCCTGCTTCAGGGCGACGTGGGGTCGGGCAAGACGCTGGTTGCCATGATGGCCTTGTTGATCGCGGTCGAATCGGGCGGGCAGGGGGTGATGATGGCCCCGACTGAGATCCTGGCCCGACAGCATCTGGACGGGCTAAAGCCATTGGCCGAGGCGGCGGGTGTCGTCCTTGAACTTCTCACCGGACGCGACAAGGGGGCCGAGCGGGCCGCGAAACTGGCCGCATTGGCGCAGGGCAGGATCCACATCCTTGTCGGCACCCATGCGGTGTTTCAGAAAGACGTTCATTTCCACGACCTCCGCCTTGCCGTGATCGACGAACAGCACCGCTTTGGCGTGGCCCAGCGGATGGAACTGGGGGCCAAAGGGCACGCGGTCGATGTGCTGGTCATGACCGCCACGCCGATCCCGCGCAGCCTCGCGCTCGCCCAATATGGCGACATGGACGTGTCGGTGCTGGATGAAAAGCCGCCCGGGCGGACGCCGGTTCAAACCGCGCTGGTCAGCACCGCCCGGATGGACGAGGTGGTGGCCAAGCTGCGCCATGCCGTGGCCGAGGGGCGACAGGCCTATTGGGTCTGTCCGCTGGTCGAGGAATCCGAGGTCAGCGATATGACCGCCGCCGAAGAACGGTTCAAACGACTGCGTGCCGCTTTGGGCGAAGGGGTCGTGGGGCTGGTCCACGGACAGTTGCCGCCTGCGGAAAAGGACGCCGCGATGGCCCGGTTCGTCGCGGGCAAGACCGCCGTTCTGGTCGCGACGACAGTCATCGAGGTGGGGGTAAATGTCCCCAACGCCTCGATCATGGTGATTGAACGGGCCGAGTCGTTCGGTCTGGCACAGTTGCACCAGTTGCGGGGCAGGGTCGGTCGGGGCTCTGCCGCCTCGACTTGCCTGCTGATGTATCAGCCGCCGCTGACCGAATCCGGGCGCCGCCGGCTGGAAATCCTCCGCGAAACCGAGGATGGCTTTGTCATCGCCCAAGAGGATCTGACCATGCGCGGGGCGGGCGATGTGATCGGCACGGCGCAATCGGGGCTGCCCCGGTTCCGCATCGCCGATCTGGAACGGCAGGCGGCGCTGATGGAACTGGCGCAATCGGACGCACGCACCTTGCTCAACAATGATCCCAGTCTGGAAACCCCGCGCGGGCAGGCGGCGCGGACGCTGTTGTGGCTGATGGAACAGGACCGGGCGATCCGTTTGATTTCCGTGGGTTAGGGCCATCCGCCCGGCCTATGTTCCAAAATGTTCACGTTTGTTCTCAAAAAGTTCTTGACGGTTGGTTAACGAAATGGAACAAAGAGGCAACACGACGGAACACGAAAGGAACGCCAAATGGCCAAAGACATCAAATCCGCGATCTCCCGCTCGACCGAAACACTGGTCGGTGATGCACTTGGCGCGGTGTCCCTGATGGTGATCCTGTTTGTCGGTTTGTCCCTGCCTGTACTGGTGTAGGGGCCACTTTACTGCCCGGCGTCTCGTGCCGGATGTCTGGTCCATCGCCCTGTCCCAACTTTCGCGATGCCTGACGTCGATTTGCCTGTCGGTTGTTCTTTTGGGGTTTGCCTCCCCCGCCAGACACTCCGGGTCCCACACGAGAACGCACTGCCTGCCGCCGCCATCCCGTCCCGGATGTGCGGCGGTTTTTTTATGCGGACCCGTTTAGGCGGATTGGGCGGCCTTTGCCTGTGCCAGCGCATCCAGCGTGGCGTCAAACGCCAACAGGATCGACGCATGGCGGTTCTTGTAATCGCGGGCGGGCTGCAACACCTCCAGCCCTTCGAACGGCGCGTCGGGGACATCGCCCCCGTCCTTGAGCATCGCCCAAAGCTGGTCACGGCCCGTTTTCACCTGCGCCTCGGTCAGCCCGACAATGGCCGCGCCTACGACTGCGGCACTCGCCTGACCCAGCGCACAGGCCTTTACGTCCTGACCGTAATCGGTGATCCGCCCGTCCTCGACCCGCAGATCTACTGTCACCGTCGATCCGCACAACGGCGATCTTTTCTTGGCCGTCGCCGTGGGCGTGGTCAGTCGTTGCGTCCGGGGCATATCCGCGGCCAATGCGAGGATGCGCGAGGAATACAGTTTGATCAGATCGTTTTCCGCAGACACGTCGTTTGCCCTTTCGTCACTTGTCCCATAGATAGGGCTCCGGTCCCCGGATGCAAAAGGGTTTTGCCATGTCTTTCGATCCCGCCACGCTGATCTACAATGACGCCGGACTGTTGCCGGTGGTGGCGCAGGATGCCGACAGTGGCGAGGTGCTGATGCTGGCCTGGATGAACGCTGATGCGGTGGCCAGAACGCTGGCGACGGGGCGCGTGACCTACTGGTCGCGGTCGCGCCAATCGTTCTGGGTCAAGGGCGACACTTCGGGCCATGTGCAGGAGTTGGTCGAGTTGCGGGTGGACTGCGACCGTGACGCGTTGCTGGCCGTGGTTCGGCAGACCGGGCCTGCCTGCCACACCGGGCGGCGCACCTGCTTTTATACCGCCGTGCGCGACGGGGCCGAGGTCGAACTCATGGCCCCCGTCGCCTAAAGCCCGACCATCCGTCTGATGTCGTCAGGGGTGGCTCCTTCGGCCCGGTATCTCGACAGGGCGCGGGCATCGTCGCGCTTGGCCAGCCTCTTGCCAGCGGTGTCGCGGATCAGGCGGTGATGATGATAGACGGGTGAGGGAAGGCCCAGAAGCGCCTGAAGAACAACATGAATCCTTGTCGCTTCAAACAGGTCCATCCCCCGGACAACATGAGTGATCTGCTGACCTGCATCATCGGTCACGTTGGCCAGATGATAGGCGACAGTGCGAATATCCTTGCGCCCCAGAACCACGTCGCCAACGCCGTTGATCAGATCACCGGCGTCGGTCTGCACCCATCCGGGGTGCTCGCCCGTTTCCTCGAACCCGGGAAGTTTTTTCAGGGTACGAATCGCCGATGCCATGTCCAGACGGATGGCATCGCTTTCCTGCATCGATGACATCGGACGGCCCCGACAGGTGCCGGGATAGATCAGCCCGTCCGGCCCTTCAGGCAGCGCGCCTTCCTGCGGGGCGGACAGGGCAGCGCGAATGTCGGCACGGCTGCACGAACAGGGATAGGTCAGGCCGCGACGCCCCAGATCGGCCAGAACGGCTGCGTAGCGGCCCAGATGATCGGACTGGCGCAGCACGGGTTCGGGCCACGACAGGCCCAGCCAGCGCAGATCGTCGTAAATCTGCGCCTCCCACTCCGGTCTTGCGCGGGTGATGTCCGTATCCTCGATCCGCAGCAGGAACATGCCGCCCGCGGCCGTCGCCATGTCATGTGCCAGCATGGCCGAATAGGCGTGGCCCAGATGCAGCGGTCCGGTCGGCGACGGGGCAAAGCGGGTGATCACGGGCTAGACGCGGCGCAGGATGATCACGTCCGACCCCATGCCCTTGTCCGGCAGGTGGGGACCATGCCCGCGAAAGGCCAACGTGACGGTTCCGCCTGCCAGCAAGTCATCCAGTTTTCCAGTGAACCGCGCGTCTGCAAGGGTCGGGTCATTGTAAGAAAAGGCAAGGTATCCACCGGGGTTCAGGACGCCCAGCAACAGGTCCAGCGTTTCGGGCGGGGCGGCGCCAAGGCTGACCACGCCGGCAGCGAGGATCGCGGCGTAAGCCCCCGGTTCCAAATCCAAAAAACCCGGAACACAGAGCCATAGCCGGCGATAGATCCCTTTGGTTCGCGCCCCGTCCAGCATTTCGGGCGTGATGTCCGTGCCGTCGATCGTCGGAAATCCGGCTGCCTGCAAAGCCAACCCCGACAGCCCCGTGCCGCATCCGAAATCAAGGATCGGTGCGGCAAGGTCCATCATGGGGGCCAGCGCCGCCGCCGCCCGCGTGGGTGTCACATAGCCCGACCCCAGCACATCGGCGTCATAGGTCGCGGCCCAGCCGCGATACAGGGCCATCGTCTCTTCGACCGAGCGGGGCTTCCAAAGCTGGGTGTTGAGCGGATCGTTTGCCATGTCCCACGCTACTGCGGGCGATCAGGCGACGTCCAGTGCCCGCAGACCCAGCCACGCCAGCCAATCCTCCTTGGCGCGGTCGGTGTACCCTTTGTATCGGTCCTTGCGCCCTCTGCGCCCTCCGCGCACGCCATCCAGCGGCGGGAACAGGCCGAAATTGACGTTCATCGGCTGAAACGTCTTGGCCTCGGCCCCGCCGGTGATGTGGGTGACAAGGGCGCCCATGGCGGTCGTGGCAGGCACGGCGGGCAGGGTGCGTCCCTGCATTTCGGCGGCGGCCAGTCGCCCGGCAAGCAGCCCCATTGCGGCAGATTCGACGTATCCCTCGACCCCGGTGATCTGACCGGCAAACCGGATATTGGGGCGCGAGCGAAGGCGCATCTGATCGTCCAGCAGCGTGGGTGAATTGATGAAGGTGTTGCGATGAATGCCGCCGAGGCGCGCGAACTCGGCGTTTTCCAAACCGGGAATCATCGCAAAAACAGACTTTTGCGCGCCATACTTCATCTTGGTCTGAAACCCCACGATGTTGTAAAGCGTCCCCAGCGCGTTGTCGCGGCGCAATTGCACGACCGCATAGGGTTTCACATCTGGGCGGTTGGCATTGGTAAGACCTACAGGCTTCATCGGGCCAAAGCGCAGGGTTTCGCGGCCGCGTTCGGCCATCACCTCGATCGGCAGGCAGCCGTCGAAATAGCCCGCCGTCTCGCCTTCGTGAAACTCGGTCTTTTCGGCGGCGAGCAGGGCGTCGATGAACGCCTCGTACTGATCGCGGGTCATCGGACAGTTCATGTAGGCGGTCTGTTCCGCTTCGGTTTCGCCCTTGTCATAGCGCGACTGCATCCAAGCCACGTCCATATTGACAGTTTCGGCATAGACGATGGGGGCGATGGCGTCGAAAAAGGCGAGCGCCTCGGCCCCGGTTTCGGCCCGGATCGCCTGCGCCAACGCGCCCGACGTGAGCGGCCCGGTGGCGATGATCCACTGATCCTGATCTGGTAGTTCTGTTATTTCTCCGTAACTTACAGACACATTCTCATGTGCTTTCAGCGCTTCCGTCACGCTCTCCGAAAACGGATCACGGTCCACGGCCAAGGCGCCGCCCGCTGGCAACCGGTGCCGCGTGGCCATCTCCATGATGATTCCGCCCGCCTGCCGCATTTCCCAATGCAACAGCCCCACGGCGTTCTGTTCGCTGTCATCCGAGCGGAACGAATTGGAACAGACCATTTCGGCCAGGTTGCCTGTGCGATGGGCAAAGGTGCCGACCTTGGGTCGCATTTCATGGATGACGACACGGATGCCCGCATTGGCCGCCTGCCAGGCCGCCTCTGACCCGGCCATGCCGCCGCCGATAATATGGAGTTCATGTGCCATGGCGGGGATGTAGCCTTGGGGGGCTCAAATGAAAAGGGGCAGCGCGGTGCTGCCCCAAGACAGATCTGTTACAAGATCAGGCGGCGACGGTCCGCCGGCCCATCACGCCATCCACCGACCAGGTCCCAGCGCCGTAGGCGGCCAACATGAGGAAACCGCCGGCCAGGCCAAGGTTCTTGAAGAACATGTTCATCTGCATCTGATCTGCGGGGACAAAGTGGAACATCAGCCCCGACAGGATCGAGAAACCGGCCAGCAATATCGCGGCCACACGGGTCTGAAAGCCCACGAGGATGGCAAGGCCACCCAGAATTTCCAGCGCAATCACCGGATAGCCAAGGAACGCCGGAACGCCGCCCGAGGTCATGTAGCCGATAAAACCCTGCACATCGGCAAGTTTGCCCAGACCTGCGATGAGGAACAGGACCGACAACAGGATACGGGCAATAAGCGTGGCAAGAGAGGTCGAGGACGTCATGAGATTAACCTTTGTGTGTGGCCGGAGTGCGGCGATGCGTCCCAATTAGATTGTTCGTCATCGCGCAGAAACCATGAAATTCCACACAGGTTCCGCGTTTTCGCGCACAGACACGTCTCAGGCCTCAGTCTCTCCCTCATCCTCAGCGTCCGCGATCCATGCCACGCTGACGACTTCCTCGCCCTTGGCGGTGTCGAACACCTTGACCCCGCCCGCGCTGCGCGAGCGGAAACTGATGCCGTCGACCGGCACGCGGATCGACTGCCCGGTGGATGTGACCAGCATGATCTGGTCGGATATCTCGACCGGGAAGGACGTCACGACAGAGCCGCCGCGCATTGCCTTGTCCATTGCCGTCACGCCCATGCCACCGCGTCCGCGCACCGGATAATCGTGGCTGGACGACAGTTTACCGGCCCCTTTTGCGGTGACGGTCAGGATCAGGTTTTCGGCGGCCGACATTTCGGCATAGCGGGTCGGGCTGATCGAGCCGGGGGTTACTGCCTCTTCGTCCTCATCGGCTTCAACCTCGGCATCGTCAGCCAGTCCGGCCATGGCACGGCGCATCTTGAGGTAGGCCTCGCGCTCGGCCGCCTCGGCGTCGAAATGGCGGATGATCGACATCGACACGACTTTGGCGTCGCCGCTCAGCCGTATGCCCCGGACCCCGGTGGACGAGCGGGAGTTGAACACGCGGACGTCGGTCGCGGGGAAGCGGATCGCGCGGCCCTGATCGGTGAACAGCATCACGTCGTCGTCGTTCGAGGCGATGCGGGCGTTGATCAGGCTGTTGCCCTCATCTTCGCCCTCGAATTTCATGGCGATCTTGCCCGCCCGGTTGACGTTGGTGAAATCTGACAGCTTGTTCCGGCGGACGGTGCCCCAGGCGGTGGCGAACACGACTTGCAGGTCGTCCCATTCCGCCTCCTCCCGGTCCACGGGCATGATGGCGGCGATGGAAACGCCTGTCGGGATCGGCAGGATGTTGACGATCGCCTTGCCCTTGGCGGTGCGTCCGGCCAGTGGCAGGCGCCAGCACTTCAGCTTGTAAGCCATTCCGTCTGTTGTGAAAAACAGCAGCTGGGTATGGGTGTTGGCGACAAACAGGGTGGTGACGACGTCGTCCTCTTTGGTCTGCATCGACCCCAGACCCTTGCCCCCCCGGCGCTGCGCCCGGAATTCGGCCAAGGCAGTCCGCTTGATATAGCCGCCGCTGGTGACGGTCACGACCATATCCTCGCGCTCGATCAGGTCCTCGTCTTCCAGATCGCCCGCCCAATCCACGATCTCGGTCCGGCGCGGCACGGCAAAAAGATCGCGCACCTCTTTGAGTTCGTTGGATATAATCTCCATGATGCGCTCGCGGCTGGCGAGGATGGCAAGGTATTCCTTGATCTTGCCCGCCAGATCCTGAAGCTCGTCCGTCACTTCCTTGACGCCCAACTGGGTCAGGCGTTGCAGGCGCAGGTCGAGGATGGCGCGGACCTGAAGATCGGACAGGTTATAGGTCCCGTCGTCGTTCATGGTGTGCGTCGGGTCGTCGATCAGCTTGATATATTCGGCGATCTCGTGCGCGGGCCAGCGGCGACCCATCAGTTTTTCGCGGGCATCGGCGGCGTCGGCAGAGGCGCGGATGGTCGCCACAACCTCGTCCACGTTGCTGACGGCCACAGCCAGACCGCACAGGATGTGGGACCGTTCGCGGGCCTTGCGAAGCTCAAAGGCGGTCCGGCGCGCCACAACTTCCTCGCGGAAGTCTATGAAATAGCTCAGGAAAGCCCTCAGGGTCAGCTGTTCGGGGCGTCCGCCGTTCAACGCCAGCATATTGCAGCCGAACGAGGTCTGCATGGGGGTAAAGCGGAACAACTGGTTCAGCACCACATCGGCCGTCGCATCGCGTTTGAGTTCCACCACGACCCGCACGCCGTTGCGGTCGGATTCGTCCTGGACATGGGCGATGCCTTCGATCCGTTTGTCGCGGGCGGCCTCGGCGATGCGGTCGATCATGACGGATTTGTTCACCTGATAGGGAATCTCGTCGATGACGATGGCCCAGCGATCCTTGCGCAATTCTTCCACATGCGTTTTTGCCCGGATCACGACGGACCCGCGCCCTTCAAGATACGCCTTGCGTGCGCCAGATCGGCCCAGCATCAGCCCGCCGGTGGGGAAATCGGGGCCGGGGACATAGTCGATCAGGTCCTCGGACGTCAGGTCCGGATTGTCGATCAGGGCCAGCGTGGCGGTGACGACTTCGCCCAGGTTATGGGGCGGGATATTGGTGGCCATGCCCACGGCAATGCCGCCCGCGCCGTTGACCAGCATGTTGGGATAGCGGGCAGGCAGGACGGTTGGCTCGCGGTCCTTGCCGTCATAATTGTCTTGGAAATCAACGGTGTCCTTGTCGATATCTGCCAGCAGATAGGACGCCGGTTTGTCCATCCGGACCTCGGTATAGCGCATGGCGGCGGCGTTATCGCCATCCATCGAGCCAAAGTTTCCCTGACCGTCGAGCAACGGCAGCGACATCGAAAACGGCTGCGCCATCCGCACCAGTGCGTCGTAAATGGCCGAGTCGCCGTGCGGGTGATATTTCCCCATCACGTCGCCGACGGGCCGCGCGGATTTGCGGTAGGGTTTGTCGTGCGTGTTTCCGGTTTCATGCATTGCGTACAAAATACGCCGATGCACAGGTTTCAGGCCATCGCGCAGATCAGGTATAGCCCGGCTGACGATGACCGACATGGCATAGTCGAGGTAGGAGGTTTTGAGTTCGTGTTCGATCGACACCCGCGGCCCGTGATGCGGATTTACCCACTCGGGTGTGGAATCGTCATCATTATCAGGGGGTTGGGGCGTATCGCTCACGTCGGGTACCTGTGCCTATATCTAGTTGGGATTGGTATATCAGACCCAGTCTGTAGTGTGCAATGGCCGAAGGATGGCCCATTTGGCAGCGTTCGGCGTGGACTGCTAACAAACTGTTTTCATTGACTTTTAGTAAATCCGTGGTCTGATTTTTCTACTGGCAGCAAGATCAGGAGAATTGAGATGCCGAGCGAGACCGAAATGATGCTCAAGGGATACGGTCTGACCACAGCCGAGATGACCTACAAGATGCCCGACCACAAGCATGTGCTGAACACCTTTGTCTGGCAGGATTATGATCTGGCCCCGGACCATCAGCGCCTGTTTTCGTTCATCGAATACTGGCAAAAGAATATCGAGGGGCCGTTGCATTCGGTTCGCTTTGTACATCGCAAGCTGATCGCGCCGGGCGCGTGGCGACATGTGAGCGGGGAGTTCAAATACCACTGAATCAAGGCTGCACCGGGCGTACACCGCCCGTACACAGGCTGTACACCGGCTGTACAGACACACCGTTCGGTCTTAGGCCGACCTGTGCAACATGCCGAACAGATCGCGCGGGTCGTCGGGGTCGGCCAGCATGTCCAGATCGACGTAATAGGGCGTGCCTTTGATCCTGTCGCGGATGTAGCGCAGCGCACTGAAATCCTCGATCGCGAAACCGACCGAGTCGAACAGGGTGATTTCAGCGGTGGACGTGCGCCCCTTGGTCTGGCTTGCCATCACTTGCCAAAGTTCGACCACCGGATGATCGGCGGGCAGTTGCTGGATCTCGCCCTCGATCCGGGTCTGGGGCGGGTATTCGACAAAAATGGTGGACCGCCGCAGGATGTCAGCGTGCAGTTCGGTCTTGCCGGGGCAGTCGCCGCCGATCGCGTTGATGTGGACGCCGCTGCCCACCATGTTGTCGGTCAGGATGGTCTGGTTTTTCTTGTCCGCAGTGACGGTGGTGATGATCTGCGCCCCTTCGAGCGCCTGTTCGGGCGTGGTGCAGGGGATAACGGTCAGTCCGTGACCCACCAGATTGCGGGCGCATTTTTCGGTCGCGCCTGCGTCGATGTCATAGAGCCGGACGGTGGTGATCCCGCAGACCGCCTTGAACGCGAGGCATTGGAATTCGGACTGCGCCCCGTTGCCGATGACCGCCATCGTGGTGGCATTTTCGGGGGCCAGATGCCGCGCCGCCAGTGCCGACATGGCCGCCGTGCGCAGCGCGGTCAGCAGGGTCATTTCCGACAACAGCACTGGATAGCCGGTGTGGACGTCCGCCAATAATCCAAAGGCTGTAACAGTTTGCAGCCCTTCCTTCATGTTCTTGGGGTGGCCGTTGACGTATTTGAAGCCATAAAGGTCAGCATCCGCCGTGGGCATCAGTTCGATCACGCCCACGTCCGAATGAGAGGCCACGCGCGGCGTCTTGTCGAATTGTTCCCAGCGCAGGAAATCGGCCTCGATCTCGACCGCAAGGTCGCGCAGCACTTGTTCGACACCGATGTGCAGCACAAGGTTCATCATGTGCTGGACCGAGACGAAGGGAACCAGAGCCTTTCTTGACGGGGGTGTCATGCAAAGCTCCGCGTCGGGCGGTCGAATATGCGGCGGCCAAGGAGCGAGGCCGTGAGGTCCACCATGAGTGAGGCGGTGCGGCCCCGGTCATCAAGGAACGGGTTCAACTCGACAAGGTCGAGCGAGCAGACCAGGCCGTAGTCGTTGAGCATCTCCATCACCAGATGCGCCTCGCGGGCGGTCGCGCCGCCAGGAACGGTGGTGCCGACGGCGGGCGCGATAGACGGGTCGAGGAAGTCGACGTCGAGCGAGACGTGCAAGATGCCGCCTGCCGCCTCGACCCGGTCAAGGAAGGCTTCCAATGGCGCGCGGATGCCCTGTTCGTCGATCATCCGCATGTCCACGCGGGTAACGGTCGATTTTTCGAGTGCATCCCGTTCCGGCCCATCGACCGACCGCAGGCCGATCATGCAAACGTTTTCGGTCGGCACGGTGGCGGGCAGGGCGGGGAAGCCATCGAAATCTGGCCGCCCGGTGACATACCCGACAGGCGTGCCGTGCAGGTTGCCCGAATCAGAGGTGACGGGCGTGTGGTAGTCGGAGTGAGCGTCGAGCCAGAGCACAAAGAGCGGCTTGCCGATCCGTGCCGCGTGGGCTGCCATGCCTGCCACTGATCCCAGCGACAGCGCGTGATCGCCGCCGAGGAAGATCGGCAGGCCCTGCGGCGCCGCGTCAATCGCCGCCTGCATCAGCGTTTCGGTCCAGCCGATGTTTTCGGCCAGTTGCCACGTCAACGGGTTCTGCGGCTCGGGTGCTGTAACCTTGCGGGGGGCGAGGTTGCCCATGTCGGTGACGGTATGGCCCAGGGCGGTGATTGCCTCGGCCATGCCAGCGGTGCGGTAGGCGTCAGGGCCCATGAGGCAACCGCGGCGTCGTTTGCCGCAATCCACAGGAGCGCCGATCAGAATGCAATGTGTGTGTGTCATGCCCCGAGTTATGTGGTCAAAGCGGGGATGGATAAAGCGGGCATTTTGTGCGAAACGGGCTTTGACTGATCAAAATGGATAACTGGTATGGACGATCTGGACAATACCCTGCTGGCAGCCCTGAAACGCGATGGTCGCGCGTCGCTGTCAGAGCTTGCCGCCGATCTGGGTGTCACCCGCACGACCGTC
Organism: Marivivens sp.; assembly: GCA_024642115.1. Classification (GTDB taxonomy): domain Bacteria; phylum Pseudomonadota; class Alphaproteobacteria; order Rhodobacterales; family Rhodobacteraceae; genus JAHEBU01. The sequence goes on from JAHEBU010000004.1 coordinate 66,341, forward strand.
CGCGCCCGCCTGTCCCGGCTGGTCGATAGTGGCGAGATTGCGGGGTTTACCGTGCTCACCCGGGCCGATGTCGCCCCCAGCCCGGTGCGCGGGTTGATGATGCTGGGGATCGAGGGGCGGGGGACGGAAAAGATCATGGCCCGGCTGACCGGGATGCCGCAGGTTCTGGCAGTTCATTCCACCAACGGGTCGTGGGATCTGATCGTCGAGATTGGCACGGGAACGCTTGAGGCGCTGGACGAGGTTCTGTTTGCCATCCGCCGGATCGAAGGGGTGACGCGCAGCGAGACGAACCTGCTGTTATCGACCCGCCGCGCCGCCCGCCGTTAACGCTTTGCCCGGTAGGCCGCGATCCAGAGGATCACCAGCCCCAGCGACAGGATTCCGTTCCAGGTGGGCATGGACAGCCCGGCAAAGGCCCAGCTGATCTGGTCGCACATGATAAGGCGCGGTCCTTCGGGGGCCAGTAGGTCGCCGGTGATCGGCCCGCCGCCGGTGCAACTGCTGGGGCCGGCCCACCAGTGCTGTTCGACGCCCGAATGGTAGAACCCAAGGACGCAGGTCGTCAGCGCGGCCAATCCGCCCAGACCGACAAAGATGCGGTTGCCAAACGTCAGCGCCAGCCCGCCCAGAACGATCGCCGCCGCGTGGGGCCAGCGTTGCCACAGGCACATCTCGCACGGTGCATATCCCAGCGACTGGAACAGGAACGCCCCCGCCAGTAGCGCGAATGATCCGCCAGCGGCGAGAAAGACAAGGGTATTTCGTGTCATAGGTATTTCACCACGATAAATCCGCCGACCAAGAGCACGCAGAAGACTGTAAAGACAAGCCCGAGTCTGCGTTCGATGAAATCACGAATGGGTGCGCCGTATTTCCACAAGAGTGCGGCCACCAGAAAGAACCGCAGCGCCCGTGCGACGATGGCCGACAGGATGAAGATGGGCAGCGACAGACCCGTGGCCCCGGACGCGATGGTCACCACCTTGAACGGGAACGGCGTCACCCCGGCGATCAACACGGCCCAGGCCCCATATTGGTTGAACCGTTCCGCAAAGCTGTCAAAGGCCGCTGCCTTGCCATAGAAATCGAGGATGGGTTTGCCCACGGTCTCGAACAGGCCCCAGCCGATATAGTAGCCCAGAAGCCCGCCCAGGACGGAGGCCACCGTGCAGACCGTCGCGATCCAGAACGCCCGTTTTGGTTGGGCGAGGATCAGCGGGATCATCAGGATGTCCGGCGGGATTGGAAAGAACGAGGATTCCACAAAGGCAATCGCCGCCAGCGCCCACAAGGCATACCGCCCCTGAGCCAGCGACAGGGTCCAGTCGTAAAGACGGCGCAGCATGGTTCGGTCCGTTCGCAATTTTGCGCCCATAGGCCATGCCCGGCCCGCGCGGTCAACCTTGCGATATGGGCCGACATGGATAGAGTTGCCCCCAGACACGAGTTCAGGAGAGTGTGATGAAGTGGCAGGGGCGACGCGGCAGCGGGAACATTGTGGACCGACGCAGGTCTGGCGCGGCCTCGGCCGGGGGCATCGGCGGGATCGGTGCGGTGCTGCTGCTGCTGGTCGGCTGGTACTTTGGCGTCGACGTGACTCCGTTTTTGAACGGTGGATCGGCCGGGGGCATTTCCAACGGCGGATCGGTTGAAATCACCGCGCAGGATGAACAGGCCGCCCAGTTCGTATCGGTCACTCTGGCCGATACAGAGGAGATCTGGGCCGACGTGTTCCGCCGTCAGGTCGGCAAAGACTATGTGCCGCCGCAACTGGTTCTGTTCAAAGGACAATACGGGTCGGCTTGCGGGTCGGCCTCGGCGGCGACCGGCCCGTTCTATTGTCCGGGCGACAAGCAGATCTATCTCGACACCGATTTCTTTGTGACCTTGCAGCAGCAACTGGGGGCAGGGGGCGATTTCGCAGAGGCCTATGTCGTGGCGCACGAGGTCGGCCATGCCGTGCAGGACCAGATCGGCACACTGGCCCAGGCCAACCAGATCCGGTCGCAGGTGTCCGAGGCTGACAGCAACGCCATCTCGGTCCTGATCGAATTGCAGGCCGATTGTTACGCGGGGATCTGGGCGACCAAGGCCAACGACAAATTCGGATCCTTGGAGCGTGGCGACATCGCCGAGGCGATGAATGCCGCAGCGAAGATCGGTGACGATACGTTGCAGCGCAATGCTGGGCAGCGCGTTCGTCCCGACGCCTTTACCCACGGCACGTCTGCCCAGCGGCAGCGCTGGTTTCAGCGCGGGTATGACAGTGGCGATCTGTCCAATTGTGACACGTTTTCAGCCAGCCAACTGTGATCAACTGACCCGTTGACGGCACGCGCGCACGCGGCTAGACCCTGCGCGCTGGCCGGTGTGGCGGAATGGTAGACGCAGGGGATTCAAAATCCCCCGATGGCAACGTCGTGTGGGTTCGAGTCCCTCCACCGGCACCAGCGAATTCTTCTAGAAATCGAATCGAATCTGCCAGGTAGGACCCCGAGGATGTCGCGTGCGTCATCAATAGGCGGGGACATCTGTTATTGGTTCCATCACAGATACAGATCGCCCAAATTGTGGTCAAAATTGGACCAGACAATGGCGGCGCGTTAATCATCAGGTGATTGTTCTCGGAACCGTTACAAAATCCTCGGGCCGATCGCCTTTTGGGTAAGTCCCCTGGCCTTTTGGCCAAAAAGACCTGTCCTTTGGGATAGGATCGCACAAAATTAAGGAAACAGTAACCAATTCAAAGCGCCCTCTGTGGTCTCGCTTGGCGGTGGTTCGGCCACCTGTTTGCCACAATCAGATCACTTTTCCCCTTTGTCGCGCCAACGGGACAGTCTAAGCAAAAAGCAGCCCAACTGGGGGGCAATCCGGCCGATGGGGCGGTCGGGCATCTGGCGCAAGTCAGACGCGAAAATTGGTGTCTGCGGCTTTGGGTCCTTCCCATGCTGACAGTTGCTTTCGACGGGCCTGAAATGGCGTGTCGTGACCGGGTACGCGGTAAGCGTGTCCGACTGAATGTATGGATAGAACGCTGCGGTGTTCAGGGTATTGGAGTGGGAAAATGACAACGACATCTTTTGCAAGCTATCGCTGGTGTGATGATAAGGGATGCTGGCATTCCGGATACCCTGCGTCGGGGTGCAATTACACTTACATCCAGGGCTGTGATTCCTATGGCCGCTGGTACGACTGCACACCCAAGCTGGATGGCTACGTGGACGGGACGTCGGGCAATGACCTGATCGACTACAATTATACGGGCGATCCGCAGGGCGACAAGATCGACCACAATGACCAGATCCTCCCCGGCGAAGGCACCAATGATGACATCGTCCGCGCTGGCGCGGGCAACGACACCGTTCTGGCTGGCAACGGCAATGACGAAGTTTATGGCGGCACCGGCGATGACACCCTGTCCGGCGAAGCAGGGAATGACACTCTGTTCGGCGAGGCCGGCAACGACAAGCTGTATGGCGGCGAAGGCAACGATTCGCTTTATGGCGGCGACGGTCACGATACGCTGGACGGCGGCAATGGTGACGACAAGCTGTATGGCGGCACTGGCAACGATACCGCATTCGGCGGCGCAGGCGCTGACACGCTGGACGGCGGTGATGGCGATGACAAGCTGTATGGCGGCGCCGGAAATGACGTCGCCTATGGCGGCGCAGGTAACGACCGGATCGAAGGCGGTGCAGGTGACGACACCCTAGACGGTGGCACCGGTAACGACGTGATCTATGGCGACAGTTCGGCCCCCGGTGCGACCGGCCCGAACCTGGTCGTCAACGGTTCGTTCGAAAATACGTCGGGCATGACCAGCACATACTATGGCTATGTCAGCCACGGCTCGCTTCCGGGATGGACCGAGTCAAATGGCAAGGACATCGACGTCCACAATGACGGCCGCAGCGGCGTTCTGCCCACCGATGGCAACAACTGGCTGGACCTTGCGGCATCGCCCAGCAACAGCGTGGTCGGTCAGAACATTTCCGGTGTGGTTGCAGGCCAGACCTATCAACTGTCGTTCGATGCGGGTGACTACAAGAATTCGGACGACGGCACCTCTAACGACAACACCGTCATGGTCTATTGGGGGGGCCAGCTGGTCGCCACGATCAACCCGACAGACGGGTTCATGTCGCACTACACCCTTGATCTGGTCGGCGGCGCCGGAAACGGCAACAATCGTCTGGAATTCGCGGGTGGCGGTCGTCTGGACAACTATGGCGTGTCGATCGACAAGGTCGAGCTGTACCAACTGACCGATGGTTCGGGCAACGACGTCATCACTGGTGGTGCGGGCGACGACACCATTTATGGCGGCGCAGGCAATGACTTCATTCAGGGTCAGGCGGGCGACGACACCGTTTATGGTGGCGACGGCAACGACACCATCGACGACGCCACCGGGGCCGATCAGGGCACCGGCAAAGACGTGTTCTATGGTGGTAACGGCGACGACACCATCTGGGGCGGTCTGGATGACGACAAGCTGTATGGCGATGCCGGCAACGACCGCCTTGACGGTGAAGAAGGCAATGACACCGTTTATGGCGGCGCGGGCGATGACAAGCTGTATGGCGGCACCGGCAACGACATGCTGTATGGCGGCGACGACCGCGACGTCATCTATGGCGCGGCTGGCGACGTGGTTGACGGTGGCGCAGGCGGCAACGACTTTGACATCCTCGACCTGACCGGTCAGGGCAAGTTCAAGTTGACCAATGTCACCCCGGACAGCAACGGCAACGGCATCAACGGGACCGTCGTGTTCCTGGACAACAATGGCGTTCCCACCGGACAGACGCTGACCTTTACCGAGATCGAAAAGGTCGTCGGCGATCAGGTGACCCTGGATGGCACTGTCGAAGGCACCGCGGGCAATGACGTGATCGACGTCAACTACACCGGCGATCCGGACGGCGACAAGGTTGACAACAACGACGCCATCCTGCCCGGCGATAGCGGCAACGACGACCTGATTTACGGGTTCGGCGGCGACGACACCATCAAGGCGGGTGACGGAAACGACGAAGTCTATGGTGGCGACGGCAACGACAAGATCTATGGCGGCGTCGGCAATGACACCCTCTACGGAGATGCCGGCAACGACACCATCTACGGCGACGGTGGTCAGGACATCATCTATGGCGGCACTGGAAACGACTATATCCAGGGCAACTCAGGCGATGACACTGTCTATGGCGGGGCGGGCGACGACACGATCTATGGTCAGGGCGGCAATGACACCCTGTTCGGCGACGATGGCAACGACACCATCATCGGCGGTCTGGATACCGACGCGATCTTTGGTGGCAATGGCAACGATGTGATCTCGGGCGGTGCGGGCAATGACGTCATCCACGGCGATGCCGGGGACGACACTATCAACGGCAATGGCGGCAACGACACGCTGTATGGCGATGCCGGCAACGACGTGATCAACGGGTCCAACAACGTTGACGTGATCTATGGCGGCACCGGCGACGACACGATCGACGCGGGCGCCAGCAACGACACCGTCTATGGCGGCGACGGACGCGATACCGTCTATGGCGGCGCGGGCGATGACGTGATCGACACGACCAACGGCACCATTGGCCGCCCCGACATCGGCTATCCCGGCGTCTATACGGCCGACACCGACCCCAACAACGACAAGGACGTCGTTTATGGTGGGAACGGCAACGACACGATCACGACCGGCGACGATGCCGACACGATCTATGGCGGCGCTGGCAATGACACGATCGACGCCGGTGTGGACAACGACTATGTCGAAGGCGGCGACGGCAACGACACCATCATCGGTGGCGAAGGCGGCGACGAAATTTATGGCGGCGCGGGCGATGACCTGATCATCGGCGGGCTGACCACGGATATCCTTGACCTGCCCGACGACATCGACGGCAACGGCGACAGCAACGGCCCCGGCGAAGACCTTGTGACCAACAACAACAAGGACACCCTGTTCGGCGGCGACGGCAACGACACCATCTATGGCAACGATGACGATGACACCCTGTATGGTGGCACCGGAAACGACTATCTTGATGGCGGCGTGGACGACGACACGCTGTATGGCGACGAAGGCGACGACACGCTGGTCGGCGGCCAGGGCAATGACATGCTGTACGGTGGCGACGGCGCCGACAAGTTCTACGGCGGTATCGGCATCGACCAGCAGTTCGGTGGCTTTGGCAACGACGTGTTCTACGGCGGCAACGCCGGTGACGTGGTGGTTGGCGGCGAAGACCCTGACAACAAGGATGTGGACGTGCTCGACCTGACCGGGTCGAACGTGGATTACATCGAATACACCAGTGCGGATCGGGAATCGGGGATCGTCCACTTTAACGACGGGTCCACGATGACCTTCTCGGAAATCGAGAATGTGATCCCCTGCTTTACCCCCGGAACCACGATCGCGACCCCCAAGGGCGAGCGTCTGGTCGAGGAGTTGCAGGTCGGCGACCGGATCATCACCCGTGACAACGGCATCCAGGAAATTGCCTGGGTCGGGTCCAAGGCCATGTCGGGCAAGCAGTTGGTGCAGAACCCGCACCTGCGGCCGATCCTGATCAAGGCCGGGTCGCTGGGCAATGGCCTGCCCGAGCGGGACATGATGGTGTCGCCGAACCACCGTATCCTGGTGGCCTCGGACCTCACCCAGCTCTACTTTGACGAGCGTGAAGTGCTGGCCTCGGCCAAGCATCTGGTGGGAACGCCCGGTGTCCATGCGCTGGACGTGATGTCGACGACTTACATCCACTTCATGTTTGAACGGCACGAAGTGGTTCTGTCGAACGGGGCCTGGACCGAAAGCTTCCAGCCGGGCGATTACACGCTCAAGGGGATCGGCAACGCCCAGCGGAACGAGATCCTGGAGCTGTTCCCGGAGCTCAAGACCAAAGACGGCCTCGAAGATTACCAGTCGGCCCGCAAGTCGCTGAAAAAGCACGAAGCGCGCCTATTGGTAAAATAAGACGTATGCAGCCAGCCGCGCCCGAATCGGGCCGGCGACGGGACGGGGAGCCTTGGGGGGCTCCCCGTTTCCGTTTTGGCAACAGTTACTCGCTTTTGGGTTGATTGTGCGCCCGCAGAACTGGCGTTTCGCGGCAATGCGGCGAATTTGTGCCCGCTGACTAAATTTTGAGTCTCATTAACGCAAATTCCCCGCTAAGGAGGACCCAATCCGATTTAATATCTGGAAGCGTCCGATCCTCCTGCTGCGGGAGGGGCGGAGTTGGGTCCTGAGCTGCGTGGGGTACATGATATGGCGACGATTAACGGAACACCGGGCGACGATTCCATTACCGGAACGTCTGCAGCGGACACCATATATGCCGGTGCGGGCAACGACACGATCTATGACAATGACGCCTATTCGGACCTTGTCTATGGCGGTGCGGGCGACGACACATGGATCCCCTCGACCAACCAGTCGGCCAGTGGCAGCGACCGCGTGTATCTTGAGGCCGGGAACGACACAGCCTATCTGGGCTGGCTGACCCGGGGTCAGAACGAAACCATCGACGGCGGGTCAGGGGTGGATACGTTCAACTTTTCGAACTTCCCGAACAATGCGATCAACGTCACGATCCTATCCAACGGGACGCTGGATTTCGGCGGCACGCTGGTCGAAGAGAACAAATACTACAACTTTGAAAACGTTGTAGGAAACGCCCAGAAGAATATCCTGATCGGCAATCAGGAGGCCAACCTGCTGGATGGCGGGAACGGCGACGACACGCTGGACGGCAAGGGTGGCGATGACAGCCTTATCGGCGGGCAGGGCCGCGATTCAATTCTGGGTGGCGACGGAAATGACGTCATCGATGGCGGCAATGACGAGGACAAGATCGACGGTGGAGCCGGCAACGACCTGATCTATGGTGGTCAGGGGCAGGACACCGTTTCAGGTGGTTCGGGCGACGATACCGTTTACGGCGGTGACGGCGACGACAAGGTTTACGGTGATGACGGCAACGACACGCTGTTCGGCGGGCAGGGTCAGGATTACCTGTATGGCGGCAAGGGCGACGATATCCTGCGTGGTGCCGACGGCCCCGGACAGGACAATGATGACCGGCTGTACGGCGGGGACGGCAACGATACCCTTTATGGCGAGGACGTGCAGGACAGCCTGTATGGCGGGTTCGGCAACGACACGTTCATCATCGACAAGGACGGCAACATCGGCACGATCACCGTGGTCGGCGGTGAGGACCCGGACAACGGCGATTTCGATGTCCTCGACCTCAAAACCGGGTTGTTGAACGGTGATTATGCCAGCGTGACCATCTTGCCCGGTGCCAATTCCGAGGCCGGGTTGGCCGAACTACGCGATATTCACGGCAATATCATCGGCCGCGTGAATTTCTCCGAAATCGAAAAGGTCATTGTCTGCTTTACCCCCGACACCGTGATCGCCACGCCCAAGGGCGAGCGGATGATCGGCGACCTGCGGGCGGGCGACAAGGTGTTCACCCGCGACAACGGGATTCAGGAGATTCGCTGGATCGGGCAGCGTGATCTGTCCGCCGCCGATCTGGCGCAGACCCCCGCGTGGGAGCCTGTTCTGGTGCAGGCCGGGTCGCTCGGCAACGGGTTGCCCGAGCGGGACCTGTTGTTGTCGCCGCAGCATCGCCTGTTGCTGACCGGACAGCGCGCCGCCCTCTATTTCGACGAAACGGAAGTGTTTGCCGCGGCCAAGCACATGACCCATCTGGACGGGATTTCGCGGGTCACGGCCTCGACCGGCGTGCGCTATGTCCACCTGATGTTCGACCGCCACGAAGTGATCCTGTCAAACGGGGCCTGGACCGAAAGTTTCCAGCCCGGCGATTACAGCCTCAAGGGGTTGGGCAAGGCGCAGCGGCGCGAGATCCTGTCTCTGTTCCCCGATCTGGTGAGTGTGACCGGCGAAGTTGAGTTCGAAGCGGCCCGCAAGACATTGAAAAAGCACGAAGCGCAGTTGCTGAGTAGCTGATCAGCGCCCGGTTTCGGCGCGGAAGTTTGCCCAGTCTTCGGGTGTGTCGAGGTCTCGGCGCGCACGGATACCGGGCAACGGAACAAGCACGGTCTGCGTCTTGAGCGGACGGACAAGGGTTTCGCCGCCGCCATCACCATGCAGGTTTGCAAATTGCGGGATCAGGCTTGCATCAAAGAGGATCGGATGCCCCGGCGCGCCGTCTTGGGTCGCCGCACGCCAGATCAGCCCCGGTTGCCTGTCAGCGGCGGCAAGGACTGCCGCCATGTCAGTCGCGTCGATTTCCGCCAGATCGCCCAGAACCATCATGAACCGTTGGCAAGGTGGCAGTTGGGCCACGGCACCGCGCATCGTGCCGGACATGCCTTCGGTCGCATCCGGGACGATGATCGGGGTTATATCCAACCCTGCCAGAAGGGCCTGGCGGGGGTGGTCTGCGCGGGGCAGGGCCACGAATACGGGTTCACCCAAGTTCAATGCCTGCTGTGTCAGATGCCGTAGCAGCGGAATGCCGTCAACGGGTTGGGCGAGTTTATCAAGCCCGCGCATCCGCGAAGAGTTTCCGGCAGCAAGGATAAGGATCGGCGTCATGGTCCTACTCTAGCTGGCCGGACCGCCGGGGGCTACGGGCGGAGCCTCCGGCGGGAGTTGTTATGGCAAGGTGAACCTGGACGGGTCAGCCCCGCATCTGCGTGCCTTCGGGATCAAAGAGCGGGGTCTGGATCGCCCGGGCGCGGCGGCGCGAGCCGAGGATTTCGATCTCGACTTCCAGATCGTCGCGGGCCTTGTCCCTGGGGACCAGCGCGTAGGCGATGGATTTGCCTGCGTGGTGGGAATAGCCACCCGAGGTGCAGAAGCCCACGACGTCACCATCAATGAACACGGGTTCATAGGCGGTTACATCCGCCCCATCCGCGTCTACCTCGAACGTCATGGCGGTGCGTTTGGGGGGCGTGGTCCGTTCGGCCTCGGCCGCCGCGCGGCCTACGAAATCGGTGTTCTTTTTCCAGTTGATGAAGCGGTCGATGCCCGTCTCTGCGGCGGTGTAGTCGGGCGAAAATTCCCGCAGCCAGGACCCGAAGAACCGGTCGAGCCGCAGCGACATCATCGCCCGCATGCCAAAGGGGATCATGCCGTGTTTCTGTCCCTCGGTCCAAAGGGTCTGCCACAACTGCCGCTGGTCCATCGGGTCGCAGTAGATCTCGAACCCCAGATCGCCGGTATAGCTGACCCGTTGTACGATGCAGTTGACCTGACCCACGACCATTCGGCGAACGTCCATGAATTTGAGAGAGCTCACGTCGTCGCGCGTGCAAGCGGCCAGCACGTCGCGGGATTTTGGCCCTGCGATCTGAAAGCCGGTGCGTTTATCGCTGATATTTTCGACCCTTACGCCGTCTTCTTCATTCTTGAGGAACCAGCGGTGATGGATTTCCTGCGCGCCGTAGCTGGCGGTAAGCTGAAATTCGGTTTCGGACAGGCAGGAGACGGTGAAGTCGCCCCAAAGCCGCCCCTTGGGCGAAAGCATCGGGGTCAGCGTCATGCGCCCCGGCTGCGGGATGCGGCCCGCCATGATCCGGTCGAGCCAGGCGCGGGCCTTTGGACCGGTCACGCTGAATTTCCCAAAGTTCTGAACTTCATTGATTCCAACGGCTTGGCGGACGCCCTTGACCTCGCGCGCGGTCGCATGAAACGCGTTTGATCGCCGGAAGGACGGGGTTTCATAGGTCGGCTCATCCCCGGTGGCAAAGTAGTTGACGACCTCGAGCCCGAATTGCTGGCCCCAGACTGCGCCCATCCCTGAGAAGATGTCATACATGGGCGTCGTGCGGTGGGGGCGGGCAGCGGGCTTTTCCTCGTTGGGGTAGCTGATGGAAAACCGGGTCTGGTAGTTTTCGATGACCTTTGGCCGGGTGTAGCCGGGGGTGATCCAGCGCCCAAAGCGGGCCACGTCAAGGCCGGTCACGTCCCTCTCTGCCTCGCCCTCGATCATCCATTGGGCGAGCGTCAGGCCCACGCCGCCGCCCTGAGAGAACCCGGCCATCACGCCGCAGGCCGACCAGTAGTTGCGCAGGCCGGGGACGGGGCCGACGAGCGGGTTGCCATCCGGGGCAAAGGTGAAGGGGCCGTGGATGACGTTTTTCACGCCCGCCGTGGCCAGCACGGGGAAGCGTTTGTAGGCGAATTCGATGCTATCCTCGATCTTGTCGAAATCATCGGGGAGGAGTTCGTGCCCGAAATCCCAAGGTGTGCCGTCAACCGCCCAAGGACGACACTTTTTCTCGTAAAATCCAATGCATAGACCGCGACCTTCCTGTCGCAGATAGCTTTCCCCGGCGGGATCCATGATGTGGGGATGTTCGGACGCGCGGTTGTAAATCTCGGGGATGTCGTCGGTGACGATATACTGGTGTTCCATGGGGTGGAGCGGGAAATAGACGCCCGCCATGGCGCCCACTTCGCGCGCCCAGAGGCCCCCGGCGTTGACGACGTGTTCGGCGTGGATGGTCCCCTTGACCGTCACCACGTCCCAAGTGCCGTCGGAGCGTTGGTTGGTTTCCAGCACCTTGCAGTGGGTTTCGATGGTGGCCCCGGCCATCCGCGCGGCCTTGGCATAGGCGTGCGTTGTCCCCGAGGGGTCGAGGTGGCCGTCGAGCGGGTCGTAGAGCCCGCCGACGATGCCCTCAAGATTGACGATGGGCGCCATCTTGGCGATTTCCTCGGGCCCGACGATCTGGGTTTCAAGCCCCATATACCGATGCTTGGCCCGTTCGGCGATGAACATGTCCATCCGGTCCTTGTTGTCGGCCAAGGTGATGCCACCGACATGGTGCAGCCCGCAGGACATGCCTGTTATGGCCTCCAGCTCTTTGTAGAGCCGGATGGTATAACCCTGAAGGGCGGCCATGTTGGTGTCACCGTTGAGCGTGTGAAACCCGCCTGCCGCATGCCATGTGGAACCAGACGTCAGTTCGGACCGTTCGATCAACATGACATCCGACCACCCCAGCTTTGTCAGGTGATACAGAACGGAACACCCGACGACTCCGCCGCCGATGACGGCTACGCGTGTGGTGGTTTTCATGGCGTGGACTCCTGCATGGGTTTGGCACACCTTGGCGCGGCGGACGGGGGCAGGGGTTGGCCCAATGCGACAAGTGATGTCGTGTTTGACGGGCAACCGGGTTTGAGGAGCGGTTGAGTGAGACACCTGAAAAGTTTGGCCTGGTCGCTTTGGCTACGTATCAGGGCGCTGATCCGGACGCTGTGGGTTCGCGTGCTGGTGCTGGGGCTGCTTGGGATTGTCGCAGCCCCCTTGGCCAAGCTGATGGGCGGGCTGATCCCTGACGGCATGGCCTCGGTGATCGGTGCCCGGTCGGTCAACAACCTGTTGTCGATCATCGCCAATTCCATGCTGGCGGTCACGACATTTTCGCTGTCGGTCATCGTCACGATCCATCGGTCTGTCGCCGGGCAATGGACACCGCGTGCCCACCGGATGCTGCTGCGCGATACGCCCACCCAGACGGTTCTGGCCACGTTCATCGGCGCCTATATCTATGCCCTGACGGCCATCGTCCTGATGTCCACCCCGTTTTTCGGGGAAAAGGAGGTGGTCGTTCTGTTCGGGATGACCCTGGGCGTCATCATCCTGATCGTGGTGATGCTCGTGCGCTGGATCCTGCGGCTGCAAAGCTGGGGGAGCCTGATGGAAACCTCGACCGATCTGGAGCGGACGGCCACGCAGGCCTTGCAGGACCGGGCCAAACGGCCCTGTTACGGGGCCAATCCCCTGACGGCTCAGACGGTCATTCCGCCGGATGCGATCGATCTGGTGGCCGGGTCCACGGGATATATTCAGCAGATCGACTTTGGCGCACTGTCGTCGGCGGCCGACCGGGGTGGGGCGGCTCTGTGGCTGATCGCCCCGGTGGGCCGTTTCGTACAAAAGGGCGACCTTTTGGGCCATCTGGGCGGCGGCAGTCCCCAGTTGGCCGACACTCTGGCCCGGTTGGTGCAGATCGGTGCGACACGCACCCCGGATCAGGACCCCCGCTTTGGCCTGATCATGCTGTCTGAAATCGGTAGCCGCGCCCTGTCGCCGGGGATCAACGATCCGGGGACCGCCATCGACATCATCGGCCGGATCGCCCGGACATTAGAGGCGTTTCGCGATGAAAGCCAGCGGGTCGACGAACCGATCTATCCGAACCTGTGGATCCCCGTGCTGGATCCCGCAACGCTGGTGACCGAGGCCTTTGCCCCCATCGCCCGGGACGGTGCTACGCAGGTCGAAGTTCAGATTGCCTTGCAAAAGCGGCTGAACGGATTGACGCGAAGCGCTGATCCGGCCCTGTACGACGGTATCCGGCAGGCGGCACGCACCGCGCTCGCCCAGGCCAATGACGCCATGCGGCTGGAGGATGATCGCCAGCGGCTGGCGGCGGTGTTCCGCGACGCGTGACGCGGACAGGCGGAGCGGGGTCGGGAACGGCCTATTATTGCCGATCAGTCCGTGGTCATCCTGAAAGGGAACCGCAGGAGATCACCCATGAAAACCCATGCCCAGGCCGTTGTCATCGGGGGCGGCGTCATCGGCTGTTCCATCCTGTATCATCTGGCCAAGGCGGGTTGGACGGATGTGGTTCTGCTCGAGCGGTCCGAGCTGACCTCAGGGTCGACCTGGCATGCCGCAGCCAACATTCATGGCCTGCATGACAGCACGAATATCAGCCGGATCCAGCACTATACGATGAACCTTTACAAGGACTTGGAGCGCGAGACGGGGCAGGGCTGCGGCGTGTTCCAACCCGGCAGCCTGTATCTGGCCCAGACCGAGGCCCGCGAACATCAGTTGCGCCTGCAAGCTGCCAAAGCCCGGTTTTACAAGATGAATTTCCACGAGGTCAGCCGCGACGAGGCGGAACGTCTGCACCCGCTGGTCAATTTCGACGGCATCCGCTGCATCATGTACGAACCCGACGGCGGCAACGTGGACCCCAGTGGCGTGACCAATGCCTATGCTGCCGGCGCGCGGGCGATGGGGGCCGAGATCTACCGCTTTACCCCCGTCACCGCGACCGAACAGCAGCCCGACGGGACGTGGATCGTGCGCACCGACAAGGGCGACATTCACGCCGAATGGGTCGTCAATGCGGCGGGCCTGTGGGGGCGTGAGGTGGCCGCGTTGGCAGGGATCGAACTGCCCCTGATGCCCACCGAACACCAGTATTTCGTGACCGAGACCATCCCCGAGATCGCTGCGATGGATCGCCGCCTGCCATCCGTGGCCGACCGAGACGGCGAATACTACCTGCGGCAGGAAGGAAAGGGTTTGCTTGTCGGGGCTTACGAGAAGAACCTCAAGTTCTGGGCCGAGGATGGAACGCCGCAAGGGTTCGGACACGAGCTGTTCGCCGACGATCTGGAGCGGATCGAGGATAACATGATGCGGGCGATTGACCGGGTGCCTGTGGTCGGCACGGCGGGGATCAAGCGGGTCATCAACGGGCCGATGATCTGGTCGCCCGATGCCAACGTCCTGTATGGTCCGCACCCCGATCTGCGCAATTATTTCTGCTGCAACGGGATCATTCCGGGCTTTTCGCAGTCGGGCGGCATGGGCCTGATGGCGGCGCAATGGATCACGACCGGCGAATCCCAGTATGACATGTTTGCCTGGGACGTGGCCCGGTTTGGGCGTTGGGCGGACAAGGCGTTTACCAAGGCCCGCGTGGGCGATCAGTATGCCAACCGGTTCAAGATCCACTTTCCTAACGAAGAACGCGCGGCGGGCCGACCGGTGCGGGTGCGCCCGGCCTATGAGACGCAAAGGGCGATGGGTGCCGTGTTTGGCCTGAATAACGGGTGGGAGCATCCGCTGTGGTTCGCCGACGCGCCGGGCGTGGTCGAAACACACGGGTTCAAGCGGCAGAACTGGTTTGATCCAGTGGGGGCCGAAGCGCAGATGCTGCGCGATGCAGCAGGGATCATAGATATTTCCAACTTTGCCAAATACATGGCGCGTGGTCCTCAGGCAGAGGAGTGGTTGAACGCCGTCTTTGCCAACCGGATGCCGACAATCGTGGGTCGGTCCTGTCTGACGCCTTTGATCGGCGTGCGGGGCGGGATCGCAGGCGATTTTACCGTGACCCGGTTGGGGCCGGAGGAATTCATGGTCATCGGGTCGGGCATGGCCGAGCGGTATCACCAGCGGTTCTGGGCGATGGTGCCGATGCCCGAAGGGGCGACGTGGGAGTCGGTCACCGAGGCAATGTGCGGGTTCAACGTGGCCGGACCCCGGTCGCGCGACCTGTTGGCCCGTCTGACCAATGCGGACCTGTCCACTGCCGCCTTCCCCTTTATGCGATCACAGAAGATCACTGTGGCGGGGGTCGAGGTTGTGGCCCTGCGTGTATCTTTCACCGGCGATCTGGGCTGGGAATTGCACTGTGATGAGGCCGATCAGGTGCGGCTGTATCAGGCATTGCTCGATGCGGGGCGCGATCTGGGCGCGGGGCCGGTGGGCAGTCGCGCGTTGATGTCGTTGCGCGTTGAAAAAGGCTATGGGTCTTGGGGTCGGGAATACAGCCCCGAATACTGGCCCCAAGAGGTCGGTTTGGATCGGCTGATCAAGCTGGACAAGGAATTCCTGAACAAGTCCGGTTACATGGCGGTCAAGGATCATGAACCGCGCGAGGTGCTGAGCCTGATTGAGGTGTTGGATGTGACCGATGCAGATGCCACTGGGGGCGAGCCGATCTTTCTGCCGGACGGAACGCCTGTGGGCCGGGTCAGCAGCGGCACCTATGGGTATCACGTCAGCAAGAGCCTGGCGCTTGGCTATCTCAAGGGGGTTCAGCCGGGGGCAGAGGTGGATGTGATGATATTGGGCGCACCTCATCGAGGTGTGGTTCTGAGCGAACCACCGTTTGATCCCAAGGGGGAACGGCTTCGCGCGTAGCGAAGCCGTATCAATGGGTTACGGTATGATCCGGGTGTATTTCGTCCCGGCCAAGGTGGCCCCGACACGCAACCCAGCCTGTGCAAAGACGACCGCGATGACAGGTGCCAGGGAGGTCAGGGTGTCAGCCCGCAGCGTTTCGCCCTGGTCACTGACGGCGTAAAACAGGTTGGCGTCTGCGGTCCAGCCGGGGGACTGGCGAAACTCCAACAGCGCATCCTGCGTCATGAAAAACAGGACGTGGCTGTATTGCTGCACGCCGATCTGTAACCCCGCTGAGGCGCCGGTGGCCGAGTAGTAATCGACGCTGGATTGTCCGATCCGCAGCGCACCGCGCCCGTAAGAGCCGCCAAAGCCAAGCCCCGCCTCGGTCACCAACGGCATGACCAGCATGCCGACCGAGCGCGAGGCCAGATCGCGGGTGCCGGGGTAGTTTGTGTAGAGAAAGTTCAGGGATTCATCGACGCGGGCGTCGATCATCGCGCCCCCGTTGGTGCCGATTCCGTTGCCACAGGCCGCCAAAGTCGTGGCGGCAACCGTGCCAAGCGCGAAATTGCGTCGGGTCAGTATGCTCATGTCATTGCCTCTCGGGTGAGTTCACCGCGGCCGGCTTGTATCCGCCAGCTCTGGAGGCACTATATGGGCGATTTTCGGCCCTGTCACCCTTTAGGTTGCCAGTGGCGGCTTTCAGCCGTTCAGGACCCGGGCCGCTTCGGGGGCGAAATAGGTCAGGATCCCGTCGCAACCGGCCCGTTTGAAAGACAAAAGGCTTTCCAGCATGACCTTTTGGCCGTCTAGCCAACCGTTCTGCGCTGCCGCCTGCAACATCGCGTATTCGCCGGACACCTGGTAGGCATAGGTCGGTACGCCGAACGTGTCCTTGACCCTGCGGCAGATGTCCAGATAGGGCATCCCCGGTTTGACCATCACCATGTCGGCCCCTTCGGCCAGATCGCGTTCGACCAGACGCAGCGCCTCGTCCGAATTGCCGGGGTCCATCTGGTAGGTCTTTTTATCGCCCTTGAGTGCGGCCGTGGCCCCCACCGCATCGCGGAACGGCCCGTAAAACGCCGAGGCGTATTTGGCAGTGTAGCTTAGTATCGCAACATCATGATATCCTTCGGATTCCAGTGCACGGCGCATCGCCCCGATCCGGCCATCCATCATGTCGGACGGCCCCAGAATATCGGCCCCGGCAGCAGCTTGGGCCAGCGCCATCTTGACCAGAGCCTCGACCGTGCGGTCGTTCACGATCACCCCGTCTTCGACATACCCGTCATGGCCGTTGATGTTGTAGGGGTCCAGTGCGATGTCCGTCATCACGGCGATGTCCGGGCAGGCGTCCTTGATCGCGCGGATGGCGCGGTTGGTCAGGTTGTCTGGGTTCCATGCCTCGGCACAATCATCGGTCCGGAACTCCATCGAGGTGTAGGGAAAGAGGCAGATCGCGGGGATGCCGAGACTATGCGCCTCGACCGCGGCCTTGACCACGCGGTCCACCGTCTTGCGCGTCACCCCGGGCATGGAACCGATCGGCGTTTCCTCGTCTGTCCCTGCCATCACGAACACCGGCCAGATCAGATCGTCTGGGGTCAGCGTGTTTTCCCGCACCAAGGCCCGCAGTGCAGGCGTGCGGCGCAGGCGGCGGAGGCGGGATTGGGGCATGGGGGCGACGGTCGGTTTCATGCAAGCGGGCCTTTCTGGTCACACCTCTTGGGTGGCACGGATTTTTGCGCATCACAAGTCTGGGCATTGCCAGGGGGCGGCGCTAGGGTCCGGCCAAATCAACCGGCAGGCGGCACCATCCAGTGAACTGGACCCAAAGCGTCTTTGAAGTCATCGATATGCGGTCGTTTTCGAACCTTTGGTTCTGGATCGCGCTGGCTGTTGTGTGGTCCACGACAAGCCATTGGGTGCTGGGCGTGCCGTTCGACCTGATCCAGCGCGCCCACCGGCAGGGCGGGCAGCCGCAGTCCGACCTTGAGGATATGGTCCGGATCAACGTGAACCGTCTGCTGTATATTGGGCGGGTGTCGGGGCTGTGGTTGCTGGGCTTTGTCTGTTTCATGCTGACGACGCTGGGGGCGCTAGGGTTTTGGTATGATATCGAATTTGCGCAGGCCGTGTTCCTGATCGCGTTTCCGATGTCGCTGGTCGGTGCGCTGAGCCTGTCCACCGCCCGCCTGATCGAGGCCGAACAGCCCACGGGGGCCGCTCTGCACAAGCGCCTGGTCCGGCACCGCGTCTACACTCAGTTCATCGGCATGATCGCCATATTCGTGACTGCCATGTGGGGCATGTATCAAAACCTGTCGGTCCCGCCGATCCTGTGACCTAGTGTGCCTGACGATCCAAGGATCGCAAGGAGTTGACAAGCCGATACCACGGCGTAGTCAGACGGCATGACCGATCCCAAACATCTGACCGTCGCCGGCGCCCCCGAAGGCTTTGACGCCCGCCTGATTCTGGCCGAGATCGACCGCACGGGCGGTCCGGTTCTGCACGTCGCCCGCGATGACAAGCGGTTGGCCGCGATGCAGTCCGCGCTCGAGTTTTTTGCGCCTTCGATGCCGGTCCTGACCTTTCCCGCCTGGGACTGCCTGCCTTATGACCGGGTGTCGCCCAATGCCGATGTGTCGGCGGCGCGGATGGCGACCTTGGCTGGGTTGGTCCACCAGATGCCGGACCGGTTCGTGCTGTTGACCACGTTGAACGCGGCCACCCAGCGCGTGCCTGCGCGGGACCTTTTGCGCGAGGCGGCGTTCAAGGCCGCGGTGGGCGCACGGATCGACGAGGGGGCTTTGCGTGCCTTTCTGGTGCGCATGGGCTTTACCCAAAGCCCCACGGTGACCGAACCCGGCGATTATGCCGTGCGGGGCGGCATCATCGACATCTATCCGCCGGGCGAGGCCGGACCGATCCGGCTGGACCTGTTCGGCGATGTTCTGGACGGGGCGCGGCGGTTTGACCCGGCGACCCAGCGGACCACCGAAAAGCTGAGCCAGATCGAGCTGGCTCCGGTGAGCGAGGTCATTCTGGACGACGCTTCGGTCACGCGGTTCCGGCAGAATTACCGGATCGAATTCGGGGCCGCCGGCACCGACGATCCGCTGTACGAGGCTGTTTCTGCGGGCCGTAAACATGCAGGTGTCGAACATTGGCTGGGATTTTTTCACGAACGGCTGGAGACGCTGTTTGATTACCTGCCGCAGGCCACCGTCACCTTGGATGACCAGTCGGAACCCAGCCGGATCGCTCGCTGGACCGCCATCGAGGATCAGTACGAGACGCGGATGATCGCGCTCAAGCAGAAGAACCGTGTCGATTCGGTCTATAAACCCGCGCCGCCGGGGCTGCTTTATCTGGACGAAGTCGCGTGGGATGCGGCTGTCGCAGATCGTCGCGTGATGCAATTTTCGCCCCTCAAACAGCCCACGGGGCTGGGCGTCATTGATGCGGGCGGGCGGATCGGCCGGGATTTCGCGCCGGAACGTCAGCAGGAAAAACTGAGCCTGTTCGGGGCCTTGGTCGCCCATGTTCAAGCCCGTCAGTCCGAGGGGCCAGTTATTATCGCGTCCTATTCCGAGGGTGCGCGCGAACGTCTGATGGGATTGATCGAGGATGAGGGGATTGCCGAAACGATCCCTGTCACCGATTGGTCCCGCGTGGGCAAGACTGGCGTGCATCTGGCCGTGTGGCCGCTCGAGCATGGCTTTGAATCGCCGGGTCTGACGGTCGTGTCCGAACAGGACGTGCTGGGCGACCGCCTGATCCGGCAGACCAAGAAACGCCGTCGTGCCGAGAATTTCCTGACCGAAGCACAAAGCCTGTCCCCCGGTGATCTGGTCGTTCACGTCGATCACGGCGTGGGCCGGTTTCTGGGGCTGGAGGTCATCACGGCGCTGGGGGCGGCGCATGAATGTCTGGCCCTGGAATATGCCGAGAATTCAAAGCTGTATCTGCCGGTCGAGAATATCGAATTGCTGTCCCGTTTCGGTCACGAAGAGGGACTGTTGGACAAGCTGGGCGGCGGGGCCTGGCAGGCGAAAAAGGCCCGTCTGAAGGAACGCATCCGGATGATGGCCGAGCGGTTGATCCGGGTGGCCGCCGAACGGGCGTTGCGCACCGCCCCCGAACTGACCCCGCCAGAGGGCATGTGGGACCAGTTTCTGGCCCGCTTTCCATATGCAGAAACGGACGATCAGTTGCAGGCGATTGCCGATGTTCTGGCCGATCTGGACTCGGGCTCGCCCATGGATCGGCTGATTTGCGGCGATGTGGGCTTTGGCAAGACCGAGGTCGCAATCCGGGCCGCCTTTGTCGCCGCGATGTCGGGGGTGCAGGTGGCCATCGTGGCGCCGACGACGCTGCTTGCCCGTCAGCATTACAAGGGGTTTGCCGAACGGCTTCGCGGATTTCCCATTACAGTCAGGCCCTTGTCTCGCTTTGTTAGCGCAAAGGATGCGGCTGCGACGCGGGACGGGATTGCGGACGGGACCGTCGATATCGTCATCGGCACCCATGCGTTGCTGGCCAAGGGAATCCGGTTCAAAAACCTTGGTCTGCTGGTGATCGACGAAGAGCAGCATTTCGGCGTGCAGCACAAGGAACGGCTCAAACAGATGCGGACGGACGTCCATGTTCTGACATTGACTGCGACGCCTATCCCACGGACCTTGCAGCTAAGTTTGTCGGGCGTGCGCGAATTGTCGATCATCGGCACCCCGCCGATCGACCGACTGGCGATCCGCACTTATGTCAGCGAATTCGACACCATCACCGTCCGCGAGGCGCTGTTGCGCGAACATTATCGTGGCGGACAATCGTTCTTTGTCGTTCCGCGTATCAGCGACCTGCCCGAGATGGAGGATTTCCTGCGCCGCGAGGTTCCAGAGGTGACGTTCGTCATCGCCCACGGCCAGATGGCAGCGGGCGAGCTGGATGACCGGATGAACGCGTTTTATGACGGGAAATATGACGTTTTGCTTGCCACTACCATTGTGGAGAGCGGGCTGGATATCCCCACCGCCAATACAATGATCGTTCATCGGGCCGATATGTTCGGGCTGGCGCAACTGTATCAGATCCGGGGGCGCGTGGGCCGGTCCAAGACCCGTGCCTATGCCTATCTGACCACCAAGCCGCGCGTGAAACTGACCCCTGCGGCAGAGAAGCGGCTGCGGGTTCTGGGGTCGCTCGACACGCTGGGGGCGGGGTTCACGCTGGCCAGTCAGGACCTAGATATTCGCGGTGCGGGCAACCTTTTGGGCGAAGAGCAGTCGGGCCAGATCCGCGAGGTCGGTTATGAGTTGTACCAGCAGATGCTGGAGGACGAGATCGCCCGCATCCGGTCTGGTCAGGCCGAGGGGATACAGGACAATGACGGACACTGGGCGCCGCAGATCAATCTGGGTGTTCCTGTATTGATTCCAGAGGCTTATGTTCCCGATCTTGATGTGCGCCTTGGCCTTTATCGCCGCCTGTCGGATCTGACGACCAAGGTCGAGCTGGAAGGATTTGCCGCCGAGTTGATCGACCGCTTTGGTCCGCTGCCGCGAGAGGTCAACACGCTGATGCTGGTCGTGCGGATCAAGGCGATGTGCAAGAAGGCCGGGATCGCCACGCTGGATGCAGGGCCAAAGGGGGCCACGATCCGGTTCCACAATGACAAGTTCGCCTCGCCCAAGGGTTTGGTCGATTTCATTCAGGCGCAGAATGGGCTGGCCAAGGTGAAGGACAACAAGATCATCGTTCGCCGCGACTGGGCCCGGGAAAAGGACAAGATCCAGGGGGCGTTCAACATTGCCCGCGATCTGGCAGACAAGCTGGCGGAAGAGAAGAAGGCGAAAGCCTAGAACTCGCCCGGTCGTTTGATTTGTGCGGTCAGCCAGAGTGCCCCGATGGCGCAGATCAGGATGCCAATGGCCATGGGCAGGGGCGTGCCGTTGAACGACAGGCCGATGGGGATGGCGATGACCACCGCCCCCATTGTTGCCACAGCCGAAATGACGCTGGCCGCAATTCCGGCGATATGGCCCATCGGCTCCATCGCCAATGCGTTGAGGTTGCCGATGGTCAGCCCTGCCTGAAAGAACAGGGACACCGTCCAGACAACGTAGACCCAGAAGAGGACGGCAGTCGGCACGTTCAGCACCGTGACCGCGATCATCACAACCGACAGGCCGATCTGCGCCGTCAGCATCCCCTTGACCAGCGCCCGCATCCCCAGACGGCCCACCAGCCGCGCGTTGAGCATCGAGGCAGAGGAGGCGAGCAGGGCGATGCCGCCGAACCACAGGGGAAAACTGTCGCCCAGCCCGAATGTCTGATCGAACACCTGCTGGGTCGAGGACAGGACCGCGAATAACATGCCAAAGCACAGGGTCTGCACATAGATCGACAGCCGCGTGGTGGGGTGGGTAAACATTTCGACCACCGCCTCGCGCATGGCGCGGACGCGCACGGGGCGACGGTTGGCCGGGGCCAGCGATTCCGGTTGCCGCAGCCAAAGCCAGACCATGGCAATGCCGACAAAGGCGATGAAAGCGAGGAACAGTCCGCGCCAGCCGACGCCTGCGATGATCACAGCCCCCAGCGATGGGGCCAGCGCGGGGACCAATGTGAAGATGATCATGACAAAGGACATGATCCGCGCCATGTCCCGACCGCCGTAGGTGTCACGGACCATGGCCAGTGTGGCGATGCGCGGCCCGGCGGCCCCCATTCCCATGACCAGCCGAGCTGCCAGCACGGTTTCCAGCGTTGGCGCCGCCCAGGCCACGACGCTGGCCAGCGCATAAAGGATCGCGCCACCCAGCATCACGGGTTTGCGCCCGAAGGCGTCGGACAGGGGGCCGGAAAACAGCGTTCCAAGGCCCAGCCCGAAGACGAAACTGGTCACCACCAGTTGCGCCCGGTTGGGATCGTCGGGCGTCAGTTCGGCGGCGATGGCGGGCAGGGCCGGTAGCATCGAATCAATGGAAAACGCCGTGATCGCCGTCAGCATCGCCATCAGGGCGACAAATTCTGTCTGGCCCGGGGTCCGCCGCTGCGGGCCGGTCGCGGCGTCGGTCATGCGTCGGACTCGGCCTGCGCGTCGGCCTCGGCGATCTGGGCGTTGATGTCGCCGATGATCTGCGCCCAGACTTCGGGCGGCTGGGCGCCGGCTACGGCATGGCGATGGGCGATGATGAAGGTCGGCACGGCGGTCACGCCGGCTGTTCGGCTGTGGGCGTCGCGGGTGCGGATGTTTTCGCTGTCCTCTTCGGTGGCCAGGAGCCGGGTGACCACGGCGGCGTCGAGCCCGGCCTCGTCGGCGATATCTGCCAGCACTTCCACATCACCGATGTCGCGCCCGTCGACGAAATAGGCTTTGAAAAGGGCGTCGACGACTGCCGACTGATGCCCTTCGATCCCGGCCCAATGGATCAGCCGGTGGGCATTGATGGTGTTGGGGGTGCGCTGCATCGCGTCGAAGTTCAGGGTCAGACCGGCCGCTGTGGCGTGGTCCTGAACGCGGGCATAGACCTCGACCGCGCGGTCCTGTCCGCCGAATTTGGTTTCCAGATAGGTGCGCCGGTCCATCCCGCCCTCTGGCATGTCGGGGTTGAGTTGAAACGGGTGCCATTCAATGACAAAGGGGTGGTCGGGATGTTCGGCCAGCGCCTTTTCCAGATGGGTCTTGCCGATATAGCACCACGGGCAGATCGGATCGGAAATGATGTCAAGCTTGACCATGGGCGGTCTCCCAGTTTTGCCGCAGGGCGCGGCGCAGAAGTTTGTTGTTTGCCCCGCGCGGCAGGGCATCGACCCTGATGAAGAGGCGCGGGCATTTGTAGCGGGCGAGCCGCTGGCTCAGGAATTCGGCCACTTCTGCCTCAGCCAGATCGGCGGGGCCAGTGTAAAAGGCAGCGATCACGGTCGTGTCAGCCTTGACGCGCAGTTCGACCGCGGCGGCCTCGTGGATGTCGGGGTGCTGGGTCAGTGCCTGTTCCACCTCGACCGGCGACACGCGGTAACCGCCCGCGTTCATCATGTCGTCGCTGCGCCCTTCGTAGGTGATCGCCCCGTCGGGGGTCATCCGCCCCACGTCGCCGGTCAGAAACCAGTCGCCCTTGTATCGGCTGGCGGTTTCATGAGGTTGGTCGAGGTAGCCCACCATCAGGCCGGGGTCAGAGCGGTGAACAGCGATGGTGCCGGGATCGCCAATGGGCACGGGGCCGTCCGGCCCGATCAGCGCGACATGCCGCCCCGGTTGCGGTTGTCCGAGGCTGCCAGCCGGCGCGGGATGTGTCGGACAGCCCGACAGGAAGGTCGAACATTCGGACATCCCGTAGGCCTCGTGGATCGGGGTGCCGGTGGCGGTTTCCCAAGCGGTTCGCGTGACTTCGGGCAGCTTTTCCCCCGCGCTGAGCCCGTGCCGAAGCGTCGGGATGGAAGCAATCGGCGACCTGAGGAGTTGCCTGTAAACCCCCGGCGCAGCGGCGAAAATGGTCGCGTCGTGGCGTTTGAGGAGGAGCGGCAGGGTCGCCGCATCTGTTCCCGGCGCGGGGATCAATGCGGTGGCCCCGATGGCCCAGGGGTCCATCAGCCCGGTCCCCAGCGTGTAGGTCCAGTTGAACGCGCCCGCGTGTAGCAGTCGGTCGTCGTGGTGTAGCCCATACCAGCCGTCCCACATCATCCGCCGCGCCCAGACGGCCCGGTGCGCATGGACCACGGCCCTAGGGCTGCCGCCGGTGCCGGACGTGTAGATGATATAGGCGGCGCGGTTCGGGTCGCCCATGGCATAGTCGGCAGGTGGCAGGGTGTGAAAGCCGCGCAAGGTGCTTGTGTCGATCACCGGCGCGGGATGGTCGGGCAGGGGAACGCCCGCGCCTGCAACTATCAGGGCGGGGGCTGTTTCATTCGCGATCCGCGTCGCCTCGGGCGTGGTCAGTTGCGCCGACGTCGGAACGGGGATCAGCCCGGCGGCGATGCAGCCCAGATAGGTGATCGGGAAATCGGGGGTATTGCCCAGTCGCATGAGGACCCGGTCACCGGGGACAAGCCCCCGCGCCAGCAGGCCTGTGGCGGTGCCCCTGACCGCAGCCTCGATCCGCCCGTAACTCCACCGTTCGGCGCGGGTCGCCCCCAGAACGGCCAGCGCGACCTTGTCCGGCTGTGCCGGCGCACGGGCCAGCACATGCGCCGCCAAGTTGAACGGGGCAGGGCAGGCAGGCGGGGGGCCGAGATCGATGACGGACAGCATGGGTCAAGGGCTAGCCCCGCTGTGGCCCAGTTGCAAGCAGGCGCAGCCCCGGCGTATAGGATCGCGCATGACCAAAGGTGATCCCAAATCGCTGATCCGCATTGCCCGCGAAAACGGAGCAACCGAACAAGCCCAGCCGATGGACCTGGGCGCGCGGGTGCGCGAACTGCGCAAGGCCCGCGACTGGACGCTAGAGCGGGCCGCGCAGCAGGCGGGGTTGGCCCGGTCGACCCTGTCCAAGATCGAGAATGGGCAAATGTCGCCCACCTATGAGGCGCTTAAAAAGCTGGCCGTGGGGCTGGAGATTTCTGTGCCGCAACTCTTCACTCAACCGTCCAAGGGCCAGATGACAGGCCGGATGGCTTTGACCCGGATGGGCGAGGGGACGGCGACGATCACGACGACCTATGAACACGAGTTGTTGTCAGAGCAACTGACCAAGAAGCAGATGCTGCCCTACCGCGCCCGTATCCGGGCGCGCAGGGTCGAGGAATTCGACGGCTGGGTCCGCCACGATGGCGAGGAATTCCTGTATGTGCTGACAGGGTCGATCCGGCTTTATACCGAATTCTATGAGCCCGTCGAAATGAAGCGCGGCGACAGCGCCTATTACGACGCGACCATGGGGCACAACGTGGTGTCCACAAGTGCAGAGGATGCGATGATCCTGTGGGTGACGTCGCTGACCTGACCTATTGGCGGGACCGGTCGGTTGTGCGGCCAACAGGATTTTCCAGTTTGGAATCGTCGCCGAATTCGGCGTCGTCGTCCGAGGCATCCTCGCCCGCCGGGATGTTGTCGCCCGAGGCGCTGATCTGGGCGTTGTCCTCGTCCGGGTCCATCATCACGTCAGCGGGGATTTCACCGGTGAGGAAATCGTCGATCTCGGCCTCGGCCTCGGACGTGTCCATGCCCGATTGCAGGCTCAGAAGCGAGACAAAGCGGGCGCGGTCCCCTTCGATGGCGTCCACGTCGTCGCTGCCCAGATCGGGCCAGCGATCAAGGATGCGGGGGACGAAAGCCATCCAGTTTTCTGATACGTCGGTCCATTGCATGATAGTCTCCTGAGAAGGGTTCAGGAGACAACGGGCAGGCGGCCCCGAGGTTCCCCCCGGTGCCGCGTTGTGATCAGAACCGCTGTGGTCCGGCGGGTTTGTTGTCCATGATCTTTTCGATCCGCGCCAGAACTTCGGGCGTCAGCTTGTCCTTGGCATCGCGCGCCTTGAGGTTGTCCTGTAGCTGCGACAGCCGCGACGCGCCGAGGATGACCGTGGACACGCGCGGGTTCGACAGGCACCAGAGCAGGGCCATGTGGTGGATCGGCAGGCCTATCTCGTCTGCCAGTTTGGCCAGATCCTTGACCTTTTCCAGACGGGCCTGACCGTCCTCGGACTGGACCATGTCGCGCAGCCATTCGTAGCCTGGCAGGTTGACCCGGCTGTCGTTGGGGATGCCGGTGTTGTATTTGCCCGTGAGGATCCCCGAGGCCAGCGGCGACCAGATGGTCGTTCCGAGGCCAAAGGTGTCATAGAGCGGTGTATAGTCGCCCTCGACCTTGTCCCTCTCGAACAGGTTATACTGTGGCTGCTCCATCGTGGGCGGGGTCAGGTGCCATTCGCGGGCGGCGGCGTGGGCTTCGGTGATCTGCTGGGCCGACCATTCGGACGTGCCCCAGTACAGAACCTTGCCCTGCTGGATGAGGTCATGCATCGCACGCACGGTTTCCACAATGGGCGTGTCCACGTCGGGACGGTGGCAGAAATACAGGTCGAGGTAGTCGACCTGAAGGCGGCGCAGGGCGGCGTGGGCGGCATCCATGACGTGTTTGCGGCTGAGACCGCGCTGGGTGGGCTTTGCGCCGCCCCAGAACACCTTGGACGACACGATATAGCTGTCGCGCGACCATCCCAGATCGGTCAGGGCCTGCCCCATCAGGGTTTCGGAATTGCCGGCCTCGTACCCTTCGGCATTGTCGAAAAAGTTGATGCCAGCGTCATAGGCTGCGGTCATCATCGTCTTGGCGTCGGATTGATCGACCTGTTTGCCGAAGGTCACCCAGGACCCGAACGAAAACTCACTGACCTGAAGGCCGGATTTGCCCAAGCGGCGATATTGCATTGTCTGCTCCTGTCATTTGAAAAACAAAGGCCCGACACGTTGTGCCGGACCTCGTTGCTAGGGCAACGCGGGGCAGAGCCGTCTGGTTCCGCGCCCGTGTAAATTTATTGGCTGGCCGACCACCACACGTCCGGCTCCCATCCCGGCCAATCGCCGAACAGTGGGATCTGGTCGGGGTAATGCAGGTCCTTTGCGTAGGCGATGCGGCTGATGTTCCACTGGTAGATCGGGATCACATAGCGGCCTGCTGTCAGAACCCGGTCCATCGCTTGCACGGCGGCCACGAAATCGGTCTGATCCTCGGAATTCAGCATCTTGTCGATCATCGCGTCAATCGCAGGGGACTTCACCCCCATCAGGTTGCGCCCCCCGGGATTGTCGGCCTGTTCGCTGCCCCAATAGGCATACTGTTCGTTGCCCGGCGACAGCGACGTCGCCCGCCGGTAGTAGGTCATGTCGAAATCGTAGGTGTCGGTCCGTTCCTTGTACTGAGCGTTGTCGACGTTGGTTACAGTCGCCTTGATCCCCAGCCGGTCGAGCGATTGAACGAACATGTCGACGATCGACTGGTTTTCCGAACTGCCCGTTTGCAGCAGGATATCGAAGGTAAAGGGCTTGCCCTCGGCATTCTTGAGCACGCCGTCCTGAACCGTCCAGCCGGCTGCGGCCAGTTGTTCTTGTGCCTTTGCCAGCCCCGCCCGGTTCCGTTCCGTCCCGTCGCTGACGGGCAGATCGTAGCCTTCGATCGTGCCGGGGATCAGGTCGGCGGCAAACGGAGAGAGCAGGTCTGCCACCTTGCCCGAGGCCGCGTCATGGGTCATCCCCAGCGGCGAGTTGGAGAAGTAGGAGGTGATCCGTGGCTGCGCGCCGCCAGTCATCGCGTCGTTGATGAATTCAAAGTTGAACGCATACATCATCGCGTCGCGCACCCGCCAATCGGCAAAGATGTCGCGCCGGGTGTTCATCACGAAACCCGTCATGCCCGAGGGACGTTGATGCGGCAGAACGGCCTTGAGCACGTCGCCCGACTGCACGCCGGGAAAGTCATATTGGCTGTCCCAGCGGGCCACATTGAATTCGCGGGTAAAGTTGACTTCGCCGATCTTGAACGCCTCGAACGCGGCGGTCTCGTCGCCAAAGAATTCCAGTCGGATCGTGTCGATGTTCGCCGTCCCCTTGCGGAAGGGGATATCGCGGCCCCAGTAGTCGGGGTTGCGTTTGAGGACCACGTTGCGCCCGGCCTCGTAGCTGTCGATCACATAGGGACCAGAGGTGATCGGAATGTCGTCCAGCCCGGTTTCGCCGAATTCCTTACCTTCCCATTGGGCCTTTTCCAGGATCGGGCGCAGACCGGCCAGAAGAGCAAGTTCCCGGTCGGGCGTGTTGAAGGTGATGCGTACAGATCGGTCGCCGGTCTTTTCCATCGACGCCACCTTGGACCAGAACGAGGCGTAGCGGGGGTTACCTTTAGTCCCCAGCGTTTCGAACGACCATATGACGTCCTCGACGGTGACGGGGTTGCCGTCGCTGAATTTGGCGGCCGAGTTGAGCGTGAATTCAACCCATTCCCGATTCGGCCCGGTATCGACCGATTCGGCCAGAAGTCCGTAAAGAGTGAACGGTTCGTCCAGAGTCCGGCCCATGAGGCTTTCCCCGGTGAGATAGGGCAGCTGCCAAGGTGCGGATCCCTTGAGGACATATGGATTGAGGCTGTCGAAGGTTCCGACCTCGGCCGTCGAGATCGTGCCGCCGGTGGGCGCATCCGGGTTTGCATAGGGTAGGGCCACAAAATCGGGTGGCAGGGCAGGGGTCCCATACATAGCTATGCCATAGCTGAGCTCGGCTGCGGCCATCTGACCAAACGACGCTGCGGCAAGTGTTAACGCCAACATCCGTGCGTGTGAGAAAAACTCTGATCTCATTTTCGTGACAATCCCCCGGGTGCCTGTGTTTGTTGGTGCTCAGCCTAGACGGGGTTCTGAGGCTTTTCAAACTTTTAGCTTTCCCACGGGCAGCGATGCGCCTATAAAGAGGTCACTGCTCGATAGGTTTCTTGCCTGTATGAAACCTGCCTCAATAACTTAACGCCGGCTTCGTGCCGGCGTTTTTTTTATGCGAATTTTTGAGGCAGCGAGATGGTTTTTGCACCCCCGATCAGGCGATTCGATTGCCGCCCAAGAACCCGTGCCGTCACGATCTATCCCGTGCATCCCCCGCAATCGTGATTGCAGGATGTCGCAGGTGCAGCATTGAGGTATTAAGTAGACTAAGCAGCACAACACAGGAGCCTGCCATGTCCCTCTCAGGAAAAACCGCCGTCATCACCGGGTCGAATTCCGGTATCGGGTTGGGCATCGCCCATGAACTGGCCAAGGCTGGGGCCGACATCGTGTTGAATTCGTTCACAGATAGCGATGACGATCACAAGCTGGCCGCCGATTTGGCCAAGCAGCATGGGGTCAAGGTCCGCTATATCAAGGCCGATCTGAGCAAGCCGGACGAGGCCCGCGGCCTGATCGCTCAGGCGGGTGTCTGCGATATTCTGGTCAATAACGCGGGAATTCAGTTTGTCGCCCCGATCGACAAGTTTCCCACCGAAAAGTGGGACCAGATCATCGCCATCAACCTCAGTTCTGCCTTTCACACCACCGCCGTTGCCCTGCCGATGATGCGCAAGGCCAAGTGGGGCCGGATCGTCAACATTTCGTCCGCCCATGGCCTGACCGCCTCGCCCTTCAAGGCCGCCTATATCGCCGCCAAGCACGGGATTGTCGGTCTGACCAAGACGACTGCGCTGGAAACCGCCGAAGAGGCGATCACCTGCAATGCCATTTGTCCCGGCTATGTCCTGACCCCGCTGGTCGAGGCGCAGATCCCCGACCAGATGAAGGCGCACAACATGGACCGCGAAACCGTCATTCGTGAAGTGATGCTGGACCGCCAGCCGTCCAAACAGTTCGCCACCGTCGAACAGATCGGCGGGACGGCCGTGTTCCTGTGTTCGGCCTATGCTGACCAGATCACCGGCACGACGATCAGCGTTGATGGCGGGTGGACGGCGCTGTGATCCGGATCAACCTCGCCCTTCAGGGCGGAGGTGCCCACGGCGCCTTTACCTGGGGGGTGCTGGACCGTCTGCTTGAGGATGACGAGATCGAGATTGCCGCGATCAGCGGCACCTCGGCCGGCGCGCTGAATGCTGCCGCGTTAAAGGCGGGCATGGTCCGGGGCGGCCGCCAGGCGGCCCGCGAAAACCTGGATTGGCTATGGGGTGAAATTGGCGCGATCGAGAATGACGCGTTTTCGTCCTGGCTCAACGTGGTCAGCCCGGCAACGACCGTCATGGCCAAACTGATGGAATATTCGCCCGCTTATGCCGCCTTTGACGCGCTGTCGCGGATGTCTTCGCCCTATGTGTTTGGGGGATTGATCCAGAACCCGCTAATCCGGATCATCGAACAGTTCCATTTCGACCATGTGCGCGCCGCGGCAGAACCTGAGTTGTTCATCTGTGCCACCAATGTCCGCAGCGGCAAGGTGCGCGTGTTTCAGGACGGCGAGATCGGGGTTCAGGCCATCCTTGCCTCGGCTTGTCTTCCCACCCTGTTCCAGGCGGTCGAGATGACCGACCCCGTCACCGGCAAGACCGAGGCCTTTTGGGACGGTGGATATACCGGCAATCCGGCGCTATTCCCGCTGTACGAGCCCCGCTTTCCCGACGACATCGTCATCGTCAACATCAATCCGCTGTACCGCGCCAACATCCCCGAGGATGCGCCAGCGATCCAGAACCGGATCAACGAGATCAGTTTCAATTCCTCGCTGTTACGCGACCTTCGGGCAATTCAGTTCGTCAAGGAACTGATCGCGGAGGGCAAGGTCGGCAATGGTGCGATGAAGGACGTGCTGGTCCACATGATTGCCGACGATCCGCTGATGAACGAATTGAACGTGGCGACCAAGACGATCCCCAATCCGGTTGTGCTGACTCGCTTGCGCATGGCGGGGCGGGGGGCGGCAGAGGCGTTTCTGACGGCCCACAAGACCGATCTGGGTAACCGCGGCACCGTCGATCTGGTCAGCATGTTTGGATAAAGAAAGGGCCGGGACATGGCCCGGCCCTTTTGCAACGGAAACCGTTGGTTATCAGGTCGGCGACGCGCTGACGATGACTTCACCGCCGGTTGACGACGTGGACTTGCTCATCGCCAGAGCAACAAGCGCGATGATGATCAGCGGAACGATGATGCCGGCGCTGGACGAGGACGACTTGGCCTCCTCCACGATCTGGGCTTCCGGCATGATGGCAGGCGCCATCCCGCCGGCATGAGCCAGGGTCGTTGACAGGGCAAGACCTGCCGCGAGGGTGAGTTGCAGTTTCATCTGATCGATTCCCTATGAAGTCTGGCCGCGTCAGCCGTTGTTGTTGCTCATAACGGCGACGGGGGTGTTGGTTTTGCTCACCGCCAACGCGATCAGGGCAATAATGATCAGCGGAATGATGATCCCGGCGCTGGACGAGGACGATTTGGTTTCTTCCACGATCTGGGCAGGTGGCATGATTGCCGGAGCCATGCCGCCAGCATGGGCCAAGGTGGAGGACAGCACGATGGCAGCGGACATCATGCCAAGACGGGCGGATTTCAAAACAGTCATAAAGGTCTCCGGTCAATGCGGGGGTTGGCAGCGAGTCCGGCCTCCCCGTCGACCGGTCTCAATACATGGGGTGCGACACCTGACCATATCCGTATAACAAAGTCCGGCGTGGAATCGGCATCGCCCTTGGGTAAAATTGGTCTTGGCGGCGCCCTTTGGTCAACATCATTAACAATTTTGCGCATAATGGTCGTCACGCGGCCGTGATGTGTTCCCTAGTTCCCACACTTGGAGTGAAAGCGAGGTCCAGACCGTCGCACGCGCCAAGCTCCGCCCTACGGCCCGACACGTGCCGATCATGCCCTGGTCGACCAGGCAGGTTCAGTCCTCGATGACTGGGACCGGAGTGCTGGTGGTCTTGCTCATGGCAAGCGCTACGAGAGCGATCAGAATCAGCGGAACGATGATGCCGGTCGACGACGATGAGGATTTCGTTTCTTGAACGATGACGTCCGGCACCATGATCGCCGGGGCCATGCCGCCAGCGGTCGCAACCGATCCGGTCATTGCCAAACCAGCCGCGACAAGAGCCGCGGGCCGGACATAGGACATACGAGACATCAGATTTCCTTTCGGGTTCAAATGAAAAGTCGGGTTTCAGACGATAGAAAAGGTCATTCACCAGCAAGGGCCCGACTTCACCAAAGCGTGACAGAAACCGTCAAAAGGTCAAGATATCACCTTCTTCGGCAGGATAATCCCGGGCTTCGTGCCAGATATGTTCACGCCAGAACACACTCAACGCCCATTTTTCGCCCGACGTGAGCGAACTGCCGATATGCAGGGCGTGTGGATGCGGGTCGATCTTGCCCGGAACCGTGTTGGCAAAGACCAGCACGCGCCCGAGCCTGGGCGTGATGGCGACCTTGAGATCGGGGAAAATCGTCTCTCCGCCGCCTTCAACATCGGTCAGATAGCACAGCGTCGTGAACAGCCGTTGCCCGCCGTCGCGCATCCTGAGAAAGGACGCCGGAGAGAATTGATCGAACCCGTCGCGGTGCAGTTCAAACGATTGCGTCCCCTCGTAATGCAGAAGCTTGGCATGTTCCGAATGTTCGGGCGGCAACCGCACGAGGCTTGAAAGCGTCAGGACGAGGTCGGTCAGCGCCGGGTGCGACCAGTTGTCGATGTAGGCCGCGGTTCCGGTCCGCAGCGGGCTGAGTTCGCGCCCGGTCATCGTGCCGATTTGCGCCTGTTCCTGGCCTTCCCGCCCCAGTTCGATGATCGTGTCGGCTGTCTGTTTGTCAAATACGTCGTCGTAAACGGCCACAATCGGGTTGGCGCATAGAATGGTGCCCTGCATACTGCTCTCCGCTATATTGTGGTCACGCTAAGTCAGGGAATGGCCGCCGGGCAAGGGGCCAGTTTAGCCGATCAGCAAACGGGCCGCCAAGGCCCACATGACCACACCGATCCCGCCGTCGAGCCAGCGCCAAGCGCCGGGCCGCCGTAGTAGCGGTGCAAGCAGGCGTGCGCCATAGCCCAATCCGAAGAAGAACACGAACGAGGCGATCGTTGCCCCCAGCCCAAATGCCGTCTTGTCCGCCATGTCCGCGTATTGGGTAGACACCGCCCCCACCAGCCCGAGAGTATCCAGATAGACATGCGGATTGAGCCAGGTGAAGGCCGCAGCAATGGCCAGCGTTTGTTTCAGGCTGCCCCCGGTCCCGGATGCAGCCAGAACCCCATTGCCCGTCAGGGCCGCCCGAAACCGTGTCGCCCCGTAGACCAGCAGAAACGCCGCCCCCGCCAGCGCCATGATCCGGGGCAGGGCGGGCCACAGGGTCGTGATCGCCCCGAACCCGGCCACTCCTGCCGCTATCAGCACCGCATCCGACAGCGCGCACAACAGGCACAGCCAGAACACATGGGCCCGCAACAGCCCTTGCCGCAGGACAAAGGCATTCTGTGCACCGATGGCAAGAATGAGAGAAAAGCCTGTGGCAAAGCCCGTCAGAGCGGCGACAATCACGGAGTCAGGCCTGACGCCGCTCTGCCAGTGCCTCGACCTTGTCAGCCACCGCCTCGGCGCTTTCGCCCTTAGCGGCGGGGTACACCAGTCCGGCCGAGATGACGAGTTTGGCCGCATCTTCGACCGACATGTCCAGTACCATCACCTGACTGCGTGGAATGAACAAAAGGAAGCCCGAGGTCGGGTTGGGTGTGGTCGGCATGAAGACCGTCACGATGTCTTCTTCATAGGTCAGCTTTGCATTGATCTCGCCTTTGGCGGTGGTCGAGATGAAGGCCAGCGCCCACATGTCCTTGCGGGGGTATTCGATCAGGCAGGCCTTGTCGAAGCTGGAATCGCTGCGGGCGAACACAGTTTCGGCGATCTGCTTGGCCCCGTTGTAGATGGACCGGACGATCGGGGTCCGGTCAACAAGGCTTTCCCCCCAACGCAGGAATGACCGCCCGATGAATCCTTTGGCGATCCATCCTATGAAAATGGTGAAGCCAAGGAACAGGATGACGCCGATCCCGCGGACGTTGATGTTGATCCAGTTGGGATCGGCGGGTCCGCTGTGCCCCATCATCCGGTTGATCAACATGTCAGGGTGATAGGCCATGGGCACGAAGGGCCAGACGAATCCGTCGATCCAGCCGATCACCGTCAGGATCAACCAAAGCGTCAGCCCGATGGGTGCGATCACCACAAGCCCGGCAATGAAGCTGTTCCGCAGCCCCCCGATCGGGTGGAACCGGCGTTTGGGGGGATCAGGCAGGTTCGGCGTGCTCACAGGGGTCGGCCTTTGATGGGTCGTCTGGGTGCGGACATGACACCCTATCTAAGTGCGGCGGTGCTTGCGCACAATGGCCGACCGTGTGGTGCTGGCGGGTGGTCGTCGCACGATCAGCCCGCGCTGCCCAATTCGCGGGCAATCGCCGCCCCTAACCGGGCATTGTTGAGCACGAGGGCAATATTGGCGGTCAGGCTTGCGCCGTGCGTCAGCTCGAATATCCGGTCAAGCAGGTAAGGCGTGACCGCCTTGGCACTAATCCCTTGGGCCATCGCATCAGCCAGCGCCTGTTCCACAACCGGGCCGATGATGGCGGCAGGAATTTCGTCGGCAACAGGAATTGGATTGCAGACCAGTTGTCCACCCGGAACCCCCATCGCGACCCGCATCTGGTGGCTTGCAGCGATCTGGTCGGCTGTGTCCATCCGCAGCGGGGCGGGCAGGGCCGAAGTGGCCGACCAGAAGGCGGGCAGGCTGTCCTGCCCATAAGCGATGACAGGCACGCCCAGCGTTTCGAGCACTTCAAACGTCTTGGGCAGGTCAAGGATCGCCTTGGCCCCGGCACAGACGACTGTCACCGCTGTCTGCGCCAGTTCCTGCAAGTCCGCCGAAATATCGAATGTCGTTTCGGCCCCACGATGCACCCCGCCGATCCCGCCGGTCGCAAAGACGCTGATGCCCGCAAGCCGCGCCGCAATCATGGTGGCCGCGACCGTGGTGGCCCCCGTCCCGCCTGCGGCAATACAGGCAGGCAGATCAGCACGGGACAGTTTGGCCACGTCTTTGGCCTGTGCCAGCATTTCGAGTTCAGCGTCGGTCAACCCGACGTGAAGCGTGCCATTCAGCACGGCGATGGTTGCTGGCGTGGCCCCGTTGGCGCGGATTTCCGCCTCGACCTGACGGGCCATTGTCAGGTTGTCAGGATAGGGCATCCCGTGGGTGATGATCGTGCTTTCCAGAGCGACAAGCGGCGTCCGGGTCCGCCGCGCCTTGGTCACTTCGGGGGAATAGTGGATGGGCAGGGTCATAGCGGCTGGTCTCCGGACACAAAGGTTGCGGCGGCCTGAAGCGCACGGGCAAGGGCAGCGGCGCGGTCCATCCCCTGCCGTTCCGAGGCAATGTGCGCCGCCATGAAGGTATCGCCCGCCCCGGTCACACGCGCAACAAGGACGGCGGGCGGGGTCCGGGTGATCACGTCGCCCCCGGTCCCTTCGGAGGCGGAACGCCCGCCGTCGGTGACCAGCACGCGATGCGCCCCGCGCCCCAGCAGCCCTGCCGCCCCTTCGGCAGAGGTGGAAAAGGTAGTCTGGCAGAGCAGACCGGCCTCCTCCAGATTGACATAGAGCGTGGCGCGGGGGTGGTCGAGCAGGGCCAGCAGGCGTTCGGCCTTGCCCGGGCTGGCCGGGGCGACCCGCAGGTCAGCGGCAGCAAAGAGGGGGGAGGCGGCGATGGTCTGAAGCAGATCGGTCGTCAGGTTGCCGTCAAGCGCGACAGGGCCGTCCCAAGGCTGGTCGGTGCTGCCAAGTCGACCATCGGCAAGGGGGCGCAGGATCTTGTCCCCCGCCTGTTCGAGGGAATGAGCATCGGCGATGGCGGCGATCAGGCCGCCCGCGCCTTCAATCGCCATGTAGACGTCGGTGGGCAGGTCGTCGGACCGATATATAGTGTCGGTCAGCAGGCCCATCCGCGCCGCTTCGGCTACCAGCTCGTCCCCTTCTGCATCGCGCCCTATGGCGGTCAGCAGCGCCGGGGTCATCCCGAACCGCCGCAGGGTCATGGCGATGTTCATGGCGACCCCGCCGGGCAGCCGGGTGATCCGCCCCGGCACGTCCGACCCCAGCCGCATGGTCGCGGCCGAGCGGCCGATCACGTCCCACAGGACAGAGCCGATGCACAGAATATCAGGGCGGTTCGTCATGCAGCTTCATCGCGGTTGGGGGAAGGGTGGTCAATGGGGGACGTGAAAGGGGGTTGCGGAATATAAGATATTCCTTATGATAAGGCATGGCTTATGAAGAACAGTTTGCAGCCCTGTCCCACCCCCTGCGTCAGCAGATCCTGACGGCAGTTCAGGCACAGCCTCTGTCGGTGCGCGATCTGACCGATGTGCTGGGCGTGTCGCAGCCCGTGGTATCCCAGCACCTCAAGGTCCTGCGCGAGGCGGGGTTGATCGACGCCTCTGCCGAAGGGACCCGGCGCATCTACCGGATCGAGAAGGCGGGCCTGGCTGCCTTGCGCGATTATCTGACCGCCCATTGGGGCAAAGTGCTGGGCGCGCTGGACGGAAAGGCGGACCGCTATGACTGACCCGATCGAGATGGTGGTGGTGTTGGAGACAACACCCGAGGCTGCGTTTCGCGCCTTTGTCGAGGATGTCGGCCTGTGGTGGCCCATGCGCCCGTTTTCCGTGGCCGAGGGGACGGTGCGAATGGAGCCCGGTCTGGGCGGGCGCATCGTCGAAACGGGGCCGGACGGTGCCGCCCATATCTGGGGCGAGGTCACGGGTTGGACCTTGGGTCGCCAGATCGACCTGTGCTGGTTCGTGGGTCAGGGGCCGGACAACCGCACTGACCTGACGCTGCACTTTCAACCCACCGACGATGGCCGCACCGGCGTCACTCTGCGCCATTCGGGATGGGAGCGGTTGTCGGCCGCAGGTCAGGCCCGGCTGCAAAACTATCGGGGCGGCTGGTCGGCCATCTTTGCCACAGCCTCTGCCGATCATGCCAGGCGGTTGTGCCCGCCGTCGAATCCGTAACCCTCAAGGAGCGCGCCATGCCTGATCTCATTATTCTGG
Organism: Marivivens sp.; assembly: GCA_024642115.1. Classification (GTDB taxonomy): domain Bacteria; phylum Pseudomonadota; class Alphaproteobacteria; order Rhodobacterales; family Rhodobacteraceae; genus JAHEBU01. The sequence goes on from JAHEBU010000004.1 coordinate 103,865, forward strand.
GCGTTCCGCCCAGCACTTATGTCCGCACCGCCCAACTGGTCTGCCGCAACAAGGAGGTCGAGGCCACCTTGCAGCCTGTGGATTTTCGCAGCGACGCCTACCGCGCCAGTCATCCGTTCAACCGGATGCCCGCGCTGGAACATGGCGAGGTGCGGCTGTACGAGGCGCTGGCCATTGCGACCTATATCGACGAGGCGTTTGACGGTCCGGCCCTCACTCCTGACACGCCGGTTGGACGGGCGGAAATGTTGCAATGGATTTCGGTCATCAACGACTACATCTACGACGATGTCGTGCGCAAATGCGTGTCGGAACGGTTCGTCAAACCCATGCGGGGGCTTGAACCGGATGAGGCCGTGATCGCCGGGGCGATGCCGGATATCGTTCAATCGTTGCAGGTGCTGGACGCGGCACTGAAAGGCAGAAAGTTCCTTGTGGGCGACACGCTGACCTTGGCCGATATGTTCCTGTCGCCGATCCTCGTCTATTTCGCCGCCACGCCCGAAGGCAAGGCATTGATGCCGGACTTACCTGCGCTTTCGGCGTGGCTTGACCGGATGGCACAGACCCCGGGTCATGCCGAGATCAACCGACTGGGCTAGCCGCCGCCTGCCGTTTCATGGGGCCGCAAAGGTCAGGCTGGCCCAAAGCGTTTCCCACACCCCGCCCGTCTGCGCGGTCACTTCGGCAGAGGGTTCGCGGATGACGACCGAGTCGATCATGTAACTGTACCCGGATTTGACGGGCAGGGTGGCGACGCCCTGTTCGTCGGTCCGGTGCTTAGTCACTTCCACAGTGCCATCTGGGGCCTTTTCGTAAAGCTCGACCTGCACGTTCGCACGAGGTGCATCACCGTAGAACAGCTGAGCACGAAATCCGGCGGTCAGGTCGTCTGTATAAGGGTTGGTCAGCGCCACAAACTCCGTCTCCATCCCGCGGCGCGTGTCGCTGCCCGCCGCGTCACCCACGCCGATCAGGGTCTTGCAATAGCGCCAATAGGCCTCGGAAAACCCGGACTCGGGCAGGCCGCGTTCGGCGTGCCGCGCCAGAACATCGCCAAAGGATGACGCGAAATCCTTGTGTTCGACAAACCGTTTGAACACGGCCGGATCGTCGTATTTCACCGTGGCGACTGCGCTTTCATAGATTACCACGTTGAGCCCTGGACCCGCGGCAGGGACGTTCAGCCCCGGCACGTCGCCGATGCGCATGTCCACCGGCACGTCCTTGTCGCCTGCGAATACTTCGTAGCGTTGGATCCGGTTGGGAAAGTAAGGCAGAGTCAGCCCGCCAAACTGCTGCCCATTGACGATCTGGGCGGTAAGGCTACCGTCGGCAGGGACCTGATAGGCGGTAGGTTCTAACCAGAATTCATGAGCCGCCACGGGTCCGGTGAGCAGGGCAAGGCAAAAGGTGAGAACGCGCATGACAAGTTCCTTTGGAGCGGCGGGACGGACGTGGCCCTGGTCTTTTGCAAGGGTGGCTCTGGCCCGCCTGCTGTCAAGTCTGGTTCTGGTGCTGGCCGGTCACGTCGCTGTGGCGCACGAGGTTCTCCCGTCGATTGCGGACATGACCCAGACGGACGGCCTGTTGGACTTTGAAATTCGTCTCAACCTTGAATCCTTTGTGGCGGGCATTGACATGACTGCCGTAACAGACACCAACGCCGCCCCCGAGGCGGCAAGTTACGATGAATTGCGGGCGATGGACCCGACCGCGTTCGAGGCGGCATTCCTCCAGTTCTGGCCGCAGATGGCCGACCAGATCACGGTCCGCGTCGATGGGGTGGACCAACAGGTAACGCTGAAAGGTGTGACCATTCCTGCAGTAGGCGATGTCGCCGTCATCCGGGCGTCGAACCTGCAATTTTCTGCCCCGGTGCCTGAAGGCGGCAAGTCCGTCCAGGTCGGCTGGGCGTCGAAATTCGGCACGCTGGTCATCCGCCAGCAAGGCGTCGATCAGCCCTATGACGGGTTTCTCGAGGCGGGTGCGCTGAGCGACCCGATCACATTGGCTGGCGGTGATCAGGCGGGGCCGGTCGCCACGTTCTTTAACTATATCCCGGTCGGGTTCGATCACATCGTGCCCAAGGGGCTGGATCATATCCTGTTCGTCCTCGGCCTGTTTTTCCTGTCCACCCAGCTGGGTCCGCTGCTGTGGCAGGTGTCTGCATTCACGGTGGCCCATACGATCACGCTGGCGCTGGCCGCGCTGGGATACGTGTCGGTTCCGGCGGCCATTGTAGAGCCATTGATTGCGGCCTCGATCGTTTTTGTCGCGGTCGAGAATATCGTGTTGCATGGGCTTAGTCCGTGGCGACCGTTCATCGTGTTCGGTTTTGGGCTTCTGCATGGGCTCGGGTTTGCGTCGGTTCTGGGTCAGTTCGGCCTGCCGCCCGGCGCCTTTGTCCCTGCTTTGATCGGATTCAACATCGGGGTCGAGTTGGGCCAGTTGTTCGTCATCTCTATCGCGTTCTTCTGCATCTGGCAGGCGGTGCGGGTGGACGAGGGCGCCAATGAGCAGGGGCGGGCCAAGTGGTTGTATGCTGCTCTTGCCGTCGTGGCGGCGGGGTTGGCCCTGCTCGCGTGGCAGACCGGCGGGGTGGTGGACGACGTGCCGCTTTATGTGTTCCTCGGTCCGATGGCGGCGCTGTTTGTGCTGTGCTGGATCAGCGTCAAGAACCGCGACCAGATCGAGGCGTTCCGCCGGATCGTGGCCACCCCGGCGTCGGTCGCCATCGCCATCGTCGGGGCCTACTGGTTCGTGCAGCGGGTGTTCTTCTAGCCCTTGCGCCGCCCGCAAACCCCGTCTATATGCCCGCCATTGCTAAATCCCGCAGGCGAAGGCGGGTGTATCGGGGAGAAATCCCGATCCATCCACCGGTTGGCGCATCCGCGTCGCATCCTTCGCCGAGGCTAAACCGGAAAAAGGTACGACACATGGCTCTTCCCGAGTTCTCCATGCGCCAATTGCTTGAAGCAGGCGTTCACTTTGGTCACCAGACCGCGCGCTGGAACCCCAAGATGGGTCCCTACATCTACGGATCGCGCAACGGCATCCACATTCTTGACCTGACGCAGACCGTTCCGCTGCTGGATCAGGCGCTGCAAGCCATCCGTGACACCGTGGCCCGTGGCGGTCGCGTGCTGTTCGTCGGCACCAAGCGGCAGGCCCAGAAGGCCATCGCCGACGCGGCTGAAAAATCGGCCCAGTTCTACATGAACCACCGCTGGCTGGGTGGCACGCTGACCAACTGGCAGACCGTGTCGCAGTCCATTGCCCGGCTCAAGCAGATCGACGAAGCCGCCGAGCGCGGGTTCGACGGCCTGACCAAGAAAGAGCGTCTGGGGATGGAGCGCGAGCAGGCCAAATTGCAGGCTTCGCTGGGTGGGATCCGTGAAATGGGCGGCACACCCGACCTGATCTTCATCATCGATGTGGGCAAGGAGGATCTGGCGATCCTCGAGGCCAACAAGCTGGGCATTCCGGTCGTGGCCGTGGTCGACACCAACTGTTCGCCCAAGGGCGTTGACTATGTCATCCCCGGCAACGACGACGCGGCCCGCGCGATCGCCCTTTATTGCGATCTGGCCGCTCGTGCGGCTCTGGACGGCATGTCCGCACAGCTGGGCGCTGCTGGCGTCGACATGGGCGCGATGGAAGAGCTGGCCGAAGAAGAGCTGGCGCTGGAGCAGGCGGCCCGCTAAGCGGCCACCGTTCGCAAAACTGATACCGGGCAGGGCTATGGCCCGCCCGGGATATTTCCAATTCTCAGGAGAGACATGATGGCTGCTGTCACCGCACAAATGGTGAAAGACCTGCGCGAATCCACCGGCGCAGGCATGATGGACGCGAAAAAGGCCCTGGTCGAAACCGATGGCGACATGGAAGCCGCCGTTGACTGGCTGCGCACCAAGGGTCTGGCCAAGGCCGCCAAGAAATCCGGTCGTACCGCCGCCGAGGGTCTGGTCGCCGTCGCGGTCAAGGACGGCAAGGGTGTTGCGGTTGAAGTGAACTCGGAAACCGATTTCGTCGCCAAGAACTCCGATTTCCAGAAGATGGTCGGCGGCGTTGCTGCGGCCGCCCTGGGTGTGTCGGATGTGGACGCGCTGAAGGCCGCCCCGATGAACGGAAAGACCGTCGAGACGGTCGTGACCGAAGCCGTGGCCGTGATTGGCGAGAATATGAGCGTGCGCCGTATGGCCGTCGTGACGGGCGATACGGTCGTGACCTATGTGCATAACAAGGCCGCCGACGGCATGGGCAAGATCGGCGTTCTGGTCGCCATGACCGGAGACAACGAGGCTTTTGGACGTCAGGTCGCCATGCACATCGCATCGACCAGCCCCGCGTCGCTGTCCGAGGCAGATCTGGACCCGGCAATCGTTGCCAAGGAAAAGTCTGTGCAGATGGACATCGCCCGTGAGTCGGGCAAGCCAGACGCCGTGATCGAAAAGATGCTGGTTGGCCGGATGAAGAAATTCGTCGCAGATTCGACCCTTCTGGGTCAGGCCTTTGTGGTCAACCCCGACCTGACGGTCGAGGCCGCCGCCAAGGAAGCGGGCGTCACCATCACCGGGTTCGTTCGTCTGGAAGTGGGCGAGGGGATCGAGAAAGAGGTCGAGGACTTTGCCGCCGAAGTGGCCAAGGTCGCCAAGGGCTAATCTTATCCTGCCTCTTGCAAAGAATTGGCTCGCAGGATCTCCTTGCGGGCCTTTTTTATTTTAAAATCATATATTTAAAACTCGAATTTAAATTGGCGGCGCTGTAACGGGAGGGTACAGCGCCGCCGACACCTGGCCCACCCAATGGGATGGGATGGGGAGTGAGCCAGTGTCAGGTGCTGGCCCACGAGGGCAAACCCCCGCAGGCGCAGCGTCCGGTTTCCCGGTGCGGACCAGCTAACCTTGAAATTCCAAGGGGTTCTGACCCGCCGTTCCCTCGCCTTAGGCGACCACTCACGGAACATGGTCAGAATGACACTTGACGTCGGGTTAATGAAGTCAGGCAAACCGTACCCTGACGAAACATTCCGACTTTTCCCCTTACGTCACTTTTACGGAAATGTCCGGGCGGCGATGTTCAGACGTCAATGACGAACATCTGGTTGTAAAACGCGGCCTTGAGGACGGCCTGGGCGGTGGTTTCCACGTCCAGTGCTTCACGGGCCAGACGCAGGTGTTTTTCAACCGTGGCAGCCGTCAACCCCAGCAAAATGGCAATGTCCTGCGTTGTCTTTCCGTCACCAACCCATTGCAAAACCTCGCGTTGCCGCGATGTGAGGTGCCGTTTGCCAGAGTAGGGCAGGGTCAGCAGTTTCAGGTGGACCACGTTATTCAAAACGATGATGTCGTCGCCGTCGCGCACCCAGACCTGTTCGACCGCGTCCTGTGTCATGCCGGGTTTGGCTGTCAGTGCGATGGCGCCCTTAGTCCGCTCGGACACTGATCGGAAGCTGATTGTATAGCCCGCACGAACATCCATCGTCTTGTTGAAATCGGCCACGCGCTGTTCCGCGGGCGATAGGTTACCAGGGACCTGCATCCAGCGCCACGAACACGAGCCATTGTTTTCCAGCGCCCACCGCAGCATCGGCGCGTGGTAGACCATGCCGTCGTCGATAAAGACTTTCATATAGGCAGGCGACTGGTTGGTCAGGACCACCCAATCCTGCGGATCGCCCAGACCACTGGACGTACGGTAGCGCGTGAAACCGTAAATGATCCTGTCGAATCCGTAGCTTGCCATCTTGGCCGTATGCAGCGCCCAAAGTTCTTCGACGGACTGAGCATTGGTCAGGGCAAGCAGATCCTGCGTTATATTCCCCACGGGTCGATTCCTGACGTTGATTTGCTGGCATCATTCAGTTGCCAGAAGTGTTACCAGTTTTGACACGTTGGACAAAACACTATCGGGGTACGGCTTACATCAGGCATTTAGTTACATAATACTTATTATACGAAATATGGATCAGGCTGGCGCAGGGCAGCGTTTCGATATAGTAATCAAGAATTGGAATATGTCGGGAGGAAGCGCCATGAAATTGAGCCGACGTGATGTGCTGGCCGGAGGACTTGCCCTGCCCCTGATGCCCACGCTGGGATGGGCGCAGACGACGCTGTCCTTTGGTGACGCGCAGATCGACACGCTGAGCGACGGTCATCTGATCCTGCCCGGCGCCTTGATCCTGCAATATCTCGACCCGGCCGAGGCGGCACCGATCCTGGCCGCCTATGGTCAGTCGCCCGATCAGTTCACACCAGATTGCAACGTGACCTTGCTGCGCATGGGCGATCGTACCGTGCTTTTCGATGTCGGTGCCGGACCCGAGTTCATGGCGACCGCGGGCAAGCTGCACGAGGCGCTGGATGCCGCCGGGGTTGCGCCCGAAGATGTGACCGATGTCGTGTTCACCCACGCTCATCCCGATCACCTTTGGGGTCTGCTGGACGACTTTGGCGATCTGGTGTTTCCCGACGCCGCCTATCACATGGGTCGGATCGAGCGGGATTACTGGACCGATCCCAACACGGTGTCGACTATCGGCGCTGACCGTACAGTATTTGCGGTGGGTGCCGCGTCCCGGCTCGCGGCTTTGGCCGACCAGATCGAGGTCTTCGAGGATGGCGCCGAGATTGTGCCCGGTGTCGCCGCCCGCATGACCCCCGGCCACACGCCGGGCCACATGTCGTTTCTGGTTCAGTCAGGCAGCGATGCGGTGATGATTCTGGGCGACTGCATTGCCAATCCGTCGCTGGCCTTTGCCCGCCCGGACTGGTGGTCAGGCACAGATCAGGACCCTGACCTTGCCGCAACGACGCGCACATCGGTCATGGATCAGCTGGCAACCGACCAGATGCGTCTGATCGGATACCACTTGCCAGACGGTGGCATTGGCCGTGCCGAGCGCCGCGACGGCGCGTTCGTCTTCGTACCCGAGGTCTAGTTTCCGGCCGCCTCGCGCGCGATGTCGTCCAGAAGCGTCTGGACCTCTTGCATGATGCCGTCGGGCATGTGCCGATAGCCGACTTGGACTATGCCCTCGCGGTCCGTTACGAAGATTGCATAGGGACAATAAGTGATGTTGGCCGGGTCCGCTTCCATCACCTTGCGGCTTAGCGTGGCCGAACAGAACATGTAGATGTCAGCGTTGTCGAAGAGTTTGACATCACTGCCCACGTCCGGCCCCGTCCGGGCGAGCATGTCGCCTGTGTGGCTGATCCAGTCCACCACCAGCCCGCGCCCGACAATCGCGCTTTCCACGCCAAAGGCCGCGTCCTCGAAACTGCCGTCGTAGGTGTAGGTCGTGGCGTCCTGCGCGGCGGCTGTCGTCGCCACACAGATCATCGCGAATGCCAAGGCACGCATGGTCAGTCCTCCCGTCATGATGCGGGGCGGATCAGCCGCCCACGCTTTGCAGATAGGCCAGCACGGCGTCGATTTCCGCCGGGTCGCGCAGGCCTGCGAATGACATCTTGGTCCCGGCCATCGCCTGACGCGGGTTGGTCAGAAAGGTGTGCAAGGCATCCACGGTCCAGACTTCGCCCGCCGCGTTCGCGTCGGTAAAGACATTGGAGTAACGGAACCCCTCGACGCTGCCCATCGTGCGACCGACAAGACCGTTGAGTTCGGGGCCGACGCGGTTCACCGCTCCCTCGCCTACCTGGTGGCAGGTCTTGCACTTGCGGAACACCGCCTCGCCCGCGGCGATCAGCTCGGGAGCGGCGGCGACGGCCACGGGTTCGGGTGCCGGGGTCGGTTCCGCGGCGGTGGCTGGTTCGGTCGTCGTGGCCTGCGCCAGTTCCACCGATCCCTCGCCCGAGGTATCCGCCGCGGTGGCCGTATCTGGTGTCACGTCCAGCACCGAGGCGTGCATGGTGATTTCGACCGTGGGCTTGCAGTTGTCCATGCAGGCATCGGCCGAAAAGATCGGGTATTCGGTCGTGGGCCGATCGTCGGGAATGAAATTCGCCTCGTTCGGCAAGCGGACTTCGGTAAAGTTTTCGTTGGATAGCGTAAAATCTTCGCCCACCAAGTCATTGAGATACAGAAGATAAGCGGTGATCGCATAAACTTCGTCGGGTTGCAGCGATTTGGAATGACCAAAGGGCATGGCCCGATTGACGTAGTCGAACACGGTGGACAGATACGGCCAGTAGGATCCAATGGTTTTGACCGGGTCCTTGTTCTCGAGCGACCCCTGTCCCCCGGCCAGCACGGGCCAGCGCCCTGCCCCTTCGCCGAAATCGCCGTGGCACATGGCGCAATTGTCGGTAAAGATCTGTTCGCCGGTCATCACATCGCCGCTGCCCACAGGCAGCCCCTGCCCATCGGGGCGGACGTCTGTGTTCCAGGCGGCGACCTCTTCGGGAAGCGCCACACGGCCAAGTCCGTAGCCCCCGGCCTTTTCGGGGGCGGCATCATCGGCAAAGGCCACGCCTGCGGCCAGAAGTGCGGTCAGGGACAGGGCCGTCCCGGCCCGTTCAAGAAATTTCGACATTTTCGGCGGCCCCTTGTTCGTTCACAGACCAGGTCTGAATTCCGTTGTTGTGATAGATCGAATTCTCGCCGCGCACTTCGCGCAACTGATCCTTGGTCGGCTGGACGTAGCCAGTTGAATCATGCGCCCGGCTTTGCAGCAGCAGCGGTTTTCCGTCCCAGTCGAATTCGTAGTAGAAGCGGTGCATGGACTTATCCAGCGACGGGCCGGACATGCGGGCCTTGGCCCAAGTGATCCCGCCGTCGATTGTCACATCGACTTGCGGGATCGTACCGTGCCCGGACCATGCGACACCGGTGATGACGGTCGGGCCGGGGCCGTGGGTGATGGGGGCCTGCGGGCTGGGGTTGGTGATGACCGATTTGGCATCCATGACCCAGGTGAACGACCGCGCCTGACCGTTGGCCAGAAGATCGGTGTATTTGCTGGTTTCCTCGCGGGCATACCACGGCTGGTCGCCCACTTCGATCCGGCGGATCCATTTGACCCACATGTTGCCTTCCCACCCCGGCACGACCAGCCGCAGCGGATAGCCCTGTTCGGGGCGCAGCGCCTCGCCGTTCTGTTTGAAGGCGATCAGGCAATCATCAAGCGCCTTTTCCATCGGGATCGACCGGTTCATGCCCGCGCCATCGGCCCCCTCGACCATGATCCAGGTGCCCGCCGTCTTGATCCCGGCCTCAGCCAGCAGAAGCCTGAGCGGTATGCCGGTGTACATGACGTTGTGGATCATGCCGTGGGTGAACTGGCACCCGTTAAGCTGTGCGCCCGCCCATTCCATCCCGGAATTGGCAGCACATTCAAGGAAATACACGTGGTTTTCGCGGGGGAACCGCAGCAGGTCGGCCATGGTAAAGACCAGCTCTCGGTCGACCAGCCCGTTGATCATGAGGCGGTGTTCGGCGGGGTCCACCTCGGCCACGCCAGCGTGGTGCCGTTCGAAACACAGGCCATTGGGCGTGATGATCCCATCCAGCGCGTGCAGCGGCGTAAAGTTGACGGACGACACCGCATCGGCGGTCAGCCACGGGACGTTGCGGCGGATCACGTCGGCTTCGTATTTCGATGGCACGCCATAGGGGGCGGCATCGACCCCTACCCCGTTGTACTGCGCCCACGGTTCCATGTTTACGATGGCGGGGTCAGGAGTTCCCTGCGCCCGCGCGATCGTGGCCCCTGCAACAGCCGCCCCTGCGGCGGCGGCCCCGGTCAGAAACGACCGGCGCGAAGGTTTCTTGCCTTTGTATTGGATCATCTCGGTTCTCCTTGACCCGGTCCCCCCTTTAGGGGCGGACATAGGCGTATCCATCTTCTTGAAGTTCGATCAGCCGCACGACGCCGGACGGCACCACGACCGCCTCGCTCATCAGCGGGATGTCATGCCCGGCCTTGGCCTGCATGGCGGCAAGAGTGTTCCCGCAGGCGTTGAAGTGCAGGTCTGGAATGGCCAGCGACATCTGGGCAATGCGGTCTGCGACGGGGCTTTGCCCTTCGACCAGCATCATCAGACCGGGCCCGTAGGCCACCATTTCGATCAACACCTGATCGCCCTGACCGTGGTAGTAGTCGGTGACGTTGGCCGCGTTGTTCAGCGCCATGTTCATGACTTGCGGATCGTTCTGATCGACGTGAATGGCGACCTTGTGGGTCTGACCCTCGGCCAGGGCCACGGTTGCAGACAGCGCCATAACGCCAGCGAGGATAAGGGATTTCATCCGAATTCTCCTTTTTTGTTATGCGCCGATCACCTGAACGCTGGTGTTCGGGGCGACGGTGACGGTGCCTTGTTTGGCGATATACTGTTCGACCACATCCCAGATCTGCGGTCCTTCGGTGGCCTCGTTGACCGAGGCCCAGCCAGCCACGACGTAGGACCGTGCGGAGTCGATCGCCTCGCCTGACTTGAGCAGGGTGAGGTCGGTGATCCGGCTGCCGATCGGTTGGGTGATGTCGATCCGGTAGCCGATGCCGCCGACCCGCACCATGTCCCCGCCCTGCTGGTAATAGGGATCGGGATTGAAAAGGTTGTCGGCCACGTCCTCCATCACCGCATGAAGCGTCTCACCGGTCATTTCGGTGCGATACGCCTTGCCATAAGTCATGGAGGTGACGTTCCAGATATCCTCGCGGGTGATGTCGCTGCCGGGCAGGATCGACGGCCCCCAGCGCACGCCGGGTGACAGGGCAATCTCGGCGTCCCGTTCGGACAAGAGCGCGTCACAGATCAGATCGTCCCACGATCCGTTGAAGTTACCGCGCCGGTAGAGCAGCGTATCGTCAGCAGTCTTGCCAATGACCTCGGACAACCGATCCGCAAAAGGGGCGCGTTCGGCGTCGATGGCGGCGGTGATTTCGGCGTCCGCCGCGATCACGTCGGAAAAGATCGGGATCAGCTTGTGCCGGAAGCCCATCATCCGGCCGTTCTGAACGTCCAGATCGACGCGGCTGACGAATTTGCCGTTAGAGCCAGAGGCGACGATGATCGTCTCGCCCACCAGCACCGGTTCGGGCAGCGCGTCGTGGGTGTGGCCGGATAGGATCACGTCGATCCCTGTCACCTTGGTCGCCATCTGCTTGTCCACGTCAAAGCCGTTGTGCGACAGGCAGACCACCAGTTCGGCCCCTGCCCCGCGCACCTCGTCCACCATTTCCTGCATGTGCTGGTCGCGGATGCCGAAGGAATATTCGGGGAACATCCAGCCGGGGTTGGCGATGGGCATGTAGGGGAAGGCCTGACCGATGATGCCGATCATCACGCCGCCGCTTTCGACCATCTTGTAGGGTTTGAAATCCTCGGACGGTTCGTCCCATTCCTTGTCAAAGATGTTTTGTCCCAGCGCGTCGAACGGCAGGTCGGCCACGATTTCGCGCACCCGGTCCGACCCCAGCGTGAATTCCCAGTGGAACGTCATCGCGTCGGGTTTGAGCAGGTTCATGACATTGACCATGTCCTGCCCTTGGGTTTCATAGCAGGTCATCGACCCGTGCCAGGTGTCGCCGCCATCCAACAGCAGCGCGTCGGGCCGTTCGGCGCGGATCGAATTGATGACGGTGGCCACCCGGTCCAGCCCGCCCATCTTGCCATAGGTTCCCGCAAGCGCTGTGAAATCGTCGTATGTGAGGGCGTAGTGGGAGGACGACCCATCCTCGATCCCATAGAGCTTGCGGAAGTCTGCACCGGTCACGTGGGGCACCTGCCCCTTGTTCGCGCCCACGCCGATGTTGATCTGCGGCTCGCGAAACCAGATCGGTTTCATCTGGGCGTGAATGTCGGTGATGTGGATCAGCGACACGTTCCCGAAGGTATCGAATTGCAGCAACTGATCCTGCGTCAGCCGTTGCTGCGCGGCCAGCCTGCCCCAGTTGCCAAAGCCCGAGGCCCCCACGATGGCCGAGGCGGCCATGCTGGCCTGAAGAAAATCGCGGCGCGAGATCATGGGGAGGGTCCTTTGGCGTTACGAATTCTGGTTATTGAATATTTTAAGAGCGACAAAACCCGCCCCCGGATGACCGGGCGCGGGTTCTGGACGTGTTTCAGTGACGGACCGAGACGCCCTCGACCGACAGGCCGTTGCCGCGCGAGGCGACGTAGAGTTCAAGTGCCGTGAATTCCGCGCTGTCAGCCTTGAAGGTTTCGGCGCGGGTATCGCGGACGCAGCCCACGAACCGGCCCGAAGCCGTCGTCAACTGAGTGTCCTTGAGCCGGTAGACCGGAAACCCGTTGATCTGGCCCTGCGACAGATGGTCGGACCGGATGTAATGGTCGTAGTTCTGTTCGTGGCAGTTGGCGCAGGACAATTCCAGCTGGCCATAGCGGGTATAATAGATCTCGCGCCCCTGTTCCCAGGTCGACTGGGCCGGGCCGTCGATGGCCACGTTGACCGGCATTCCCCGCGATTGCATGGAAATGAAGGCCTCCATCGCGTTGATTTCTGCCTTGGCGTATTTCCAGGGCTCGGCGCCCTGATGTTCGGTCCGGCAGAATTCGATCTGGCCCTGAAGGCTGCGCACGACGCCTGCCGCTTCGTTCCACTTGGGATATGTGGCGCGGACGCCGGCCATCGTTTCGGTCGCATCGCCGTGGCAGTCGGCGCAGGATTTGTTGGACGTGCCGGCCGGGGTGTTCCACATCTCGGCTCCCTGATCGACGTAAAGCATGCCGGGGTTGTCGAAATCGTCCATCTCGATCTTTTGGGTGTCGGGGTCGCGGAACAGCCAGCCCGAATAGATCGTCTTGATCCCGGTATCGGCCATGAAGGCAGGAGCCGGGGCTTCGACGGTCAGTTCCAGATCCCCGTTGACCACCAGCTTGTCGCCGATCTCGGCCCCGGCGGTGCTGGCCAGCACCGACAGCATAGCTGCGGAAATCACGCCTTTTGACGTTGTTCTTGTCATGTCAGTCCTCCCTGGGCAGCGGCCTTAGCCGACCGCGATGTCCTTGGTGTCGGTGTAAACAGACCCGTCGTCGTCGTACCATGTGAAGGTAAAGGTGCCCGATTCCGGCACGGTCGCCTGAAATTCCAGATAGGGGTTGGTCGAGATTGCGGGCTCCATCTTGACGTCCACGACGTTCTGACCGTTGAAGTCGCAGGTGAAGCGGTTGATGATTTCGCGCGGGATGATGTTGCCGTCGCTGTCCTTGCGCTGGCCCGACTCCATCGGGTGCGAAATGAGCGTCTTGATCAAGATCGCCTCGCCTGCCGAAGCGGTTTTCGGCACGCGCACGCGGGGGGTTACGTTATCCATGTCTCATATCCTCCTGATCAGCCGCCGCAGCCGCCGATGGTAACCTTCACCTCTTGCGAGGCCTGAACAAAGCTGCCGTCGGGCATCTTGGCGATGGCAACCACGGTCTGGGTCTTGGCCAGACGAATTCGCGTCGAGGCGGCCTGAGCGGCGGCCAGCGGGCCAAAGCTGAATGTCGCCGCATCCGGCACCGGGTTGCCCGTGGCCAGCAGCAGGATCGACACCGCACCGGGGGCGGCCACGTCGATCGGAACGGTGTTGCCGTTTTCGGCGATTTCGGGCGCGGTCAGGGTGATCCCTTCGGTGCCGGGCGTCGCGCCACCCGTAAAGGCGGCAATGGCATCTTCGGCGGCGTCAGCGCGGGCGCTGAACGGAAGCGCGGCAAGGACCGTCGCGCCAAATGCCAGTTTGAAGGTTGTTCTGCGGGTATAGGTCATCGGTCCGCTTCTCCTGTGGGCCAACTTCATTGTCATTTGAGGGTCGCGAGGTAGGCCACGACATCCTCGACTTCCTGGGCGGTCAGCAGCGGGGGCAGATCACCTTCGGGTGCCTTGCCGGTAAAGGCCGCGCCGGGCCGGATATAACCAGAGTTCTTGTAGAACGAGGGCATAACCGTGTCGGGGAATGTCATCTTGGCGTTCGACACGATTCCGCGCAGCTGGCTTTCGTCCCAGCGGTCGCCCGCCCCGTCCAGGCTGGGACCAACGTTGCCGGGGAAATCCGCGTTGATCGCTGTCACCTGATGGCAGGCGATGCAGTTGCCCTTGGTACGGTCGACCATGACGACCGCGCCATTGGCCGGATCGCCCGGCATTCCGCTAAGCGAGGCAAGGATCGCCCCGCCGTCCGCAAACGACACCGCCGACGGCGCCACGTCTTCTGCTGCCGCCATCGTGGCGATTGCCAGCAGTCCGGACGCAAGTGTGATGATGCGTGTCATGAGCCCTCCCTGAGACCGTCATATTCTTAGTTTTGATTACGTTAGCGCGAGAGTCGGGACTGACGCAATCACAAATTCAACTTTTTGAATATTGCTGCGGTGCAGCATGCGATTGTATGCGCAAAACGGTCCGGTCAGTCGGTTTGACCTCGCTCCACCAGCATCCGCGCGTGGTATTTCTGGAACGGCTCGCCGGTCAGGTATCCTTGCTCCACGACCCAGGTCAGCATGTTGTAAGTGGTTGATTTCCCGAATGCCCCCGGCATAACGGCTACGGCTGCCTGCGGGGCGGATACCCCTTCGGGGACGATCTGCGGAAAGAACATCAAGGTCGGCGTAAACATCACATTCCAGCGCTGCACCATGTCCTTTTCCGGCAGAACGGTCCCGTCAAAATCGGTTACGTCGACCGATCCGAACATGTTGAGCTGCACGACAAAGTAATGCGCCCGGATATAGGCGTCGATTTCCGGAACCGGGAACACCTCTTCATGCATCTTGGTGCAATAGATGCAGCCGCGCTGTTCGATGATGACCATGAGTCGCAAGCCTTCGGCGTCCGCCTCGGCCAGATCCTCGCGCAAGTCCTTGAACGTGTCGCGCATCCACGTTGTCTTGTGCAGGCCGTCATCGCCCAGGGTGGCCTCTGCGGCCACCGGAGTCGCCATGAGAAGAATAAGGGCAAAAGCACGCAGCATGGGGTTCTCCAATATTAGCCCAGGGTTCCAAAGACCGGCATAACGTCGATCAGCCATTGGGAAATGATGTTGATGGAATCGGTGGCGATGAGGACGGCAAAGAGGATCAGCATCCCCCCCATCACCTTTTCCACATAGCCCATGTAACGTCGGTTACGCTGCATCCAGCCCAGAAATGGCTTTGCGAACAGGGCCGCTACGACAAAAGGGGCCGTCATCCCCAGCCCGTACACCATCAGCAGCAGCGCCCCCCGCCACAAATCCCCCATGCCGCTGGCCATCATCAGGATCGAGGCCAGCGCGGGGCCGACGCAAGGCGTCCAGCCAAAGCCAAAGGCAAGGCCCATCACATAGGCCCCAAGGATCGTTGTGGGCTCGGCCTTGGTCTCGATCCGCGCCTCGCGGTATAGGAACGGAATGCGCAGGATGCCCAGAAAGTGCAGCCCGAACAGAAACAGGATCCCGGCGGCCACATAGGACAGCGTCTGTTTCCACTGACCAAAGGTCTGCCCGATCGCCGTGGCGCCCAGCCCCATGAGCATAAAGATCGACGTGACTCCCAGCGCGAAAAAGATAGCCGAGATCACCAGCTTGGACTGGGTCCCCTTGGGAATTGCCCCATCCGACCGCAATTCCGACATCGAAATTCCAGCCATGTAGCACAGGTAGAAAGGCACCATCGGCAGGATGCAGGGGGTAAAGAACGAAAGAAGCCCCGCCAGTGCTGCGCCCAGATAGGACATGTCGAGCATGGCGTGATCCTTGAGTTATTCACATATTCAAATTATGATAGATGAAAGTGTTCCCGTCAATCCGGAGCCACGCCCCCAATGCCTCTGATCCGCGCCCTCGTCATTCTGATCCTGTCCGCCCTGCCCCTGCGGGCCGAGGTCGCTCTGGTCATGATCGAACAGCCGGGTTGCGCGTGGTGCGCCCGGTGGAACGCCGAGATCGCGCCGATCTATCCCAAGACGCCCGAGGGAGCAGTTGCCCCGCTGCGCCGCATCCAGTTGCGCGATCCCCTGCCAGAAGGCGTGACGCTAAGCCGCCCGGCCAACTTTACCCCGACTTTCGTGCTGTTAATCGACGGGGTCGAGTCCAACCGGATAGAAGGCTATCCGGGCGAGGATTTCTTTTGGGGATTGCTGGATGTGATGCTGACCCAAGCCGGGGTGCCGGTGGCGGTCTTGCCCGTTGCCCAATGAGCAAGCAACGCGGCCACACGACGACAGCAACTCTTCGGCAAACCATTGATTTTTTCGGCCATTGCAACACATAACTGACGCAAATTCGATTTCGGAGCCTGAACGATCATGTTGGCGACCCAAGACACCTTTTGTGACGATGACCTTGACCGGATGATGGACAACGCAACCGCGGCGTCCAACTTTCTCAAGGCTATCAGCCACGAAGGTCGGCTGATGATCCTGTGCCATCTGGTGACGGGCGAAAAATCGGTGACCGAGTTGGAGGATCTGCTGTCGGCCCGGCAGGCCGCCGTGTCGCAGCAACTGGCCCGCCTTCGGATCGAAGGTCTGGTGACCCCCCGTCGTGACGGCAAGACGATCTATTACAGCTTGACCGACGACAAATCTCGTCGGATCGTCGCGCTGGTCTACGACATGTTCTGCGCCAAACGGTAACCCGGCGCACCGGACTGTCGGCGACGAGTCTGGGAGGACTTTGCCATGTTCGAAATGTTGGGCGACCGCGTGGCGGTTGCGCTTATTGGTGTTTTGGGCGGTCTGTTGCTGGGGCTTGCCGCCCGGTTGGGCCGCTTCTGCACGCTGGGTGCGATCGAGGACCTTCTCTATGGCCGGGACGACACGCGGTTCAGGATGTGGATTCTGGCGATCGGTGTGGCTGTATTGGGGACTTATGCGCTGGTCGCCACGGGCCTTCTGAACCCGGCCCAGACGGTCTATCTTTCGGCTGCGTGGTCGCCGATGGCCAGTGTTCTGGGCGGGCTGACGTTTGGATATGGCATGGCTCTGGCAGGCAACTGCGGCTACGGCGCGCTGGCCCGACTGGGCGGCGGCGACCTGCGGTCGTTCGTGATTGTGCTGGTGATGGGGCTGGCGGCCTATGCGACCGTTTCGGGACCGCTGGCCTGGGTGCGGGTGGCGGTGTTTCCCGTATCGCCTGCCGGGGCCGACCTGCCGGGGATGGCGCAGGGGCTGGAACAGGTGACGGGCGTCGCCGCACCGGTGATTGGCATGGGGTTTGGGGCGGTTCTGATCGGTCTGTCGCTGTTGGGCGGCAGCTTGCGCACACGTCCGGCGGCGATGTTCTGGTCGGTCATCGTAGCCGCTGCGATCCTGAGCGGGTGGGCCGGGACCCAATGGGTTGCCCGTCACGGGTTTGACGGCGTTCCCGTCGTGTCGCACACATTCTCGGCCCCTTTGGGCGAAACCATGCTTTATGCCATGACAGCCACCGGGCGCAGCCTGAGCTTTGGCGTGGGGTCAGTGCTGGGAGTTCTGGCCGGAGCCTTTGCCGGGAGCCTGATCAAGGGCCATTTCCGCTGGGAAGCCTGCGAGGACCCGCGCGAATTGCGCCGCCAGATCGTGGGCGCGGCCCTGATGGGCGTGGGGGCAGTGGTGGCCGTGGGATGCAGCATCGGGCAGGGCCTGTCTGCCTTTTCGCTGCTGGCCTACAGCGCACCGGTCACGTTTCTGGCAATCATGATCGGAGCCGCCATCGGCCTTCGCCAATTGATCGTGGGCTTTCAACCGGCTGAGTGACCTATTGCGCCGCGACTGGCACTGGGACCGGGGCGGACAGCTTCACCCAGGCATCGTATTGCGCTAGAAAGATCGCCCCGGTCATGTGGGTGATCAGGTTGCCACGCACCAGCCTGTCCATCACTGGCCCTTTGACTTCGGCCAGATGCAGCCGCACGCCCATCTCCTCCAGCCGGGTGTTGATCGCTTCGAGCGATTCCACGGCCGACAGGTCGATGTCGTTGATCGCCGAACACATCAGGACCACGTTGCGGATCGGGCAATCCTCGACCACGCGGTTGAGGATATAATCCTCAAGAAATCGGGCGTTGGCGAAATAGAGGCTTTCGTCGATCCGCAGCATCAAAAGGGTCGGGTCGGTCAGCACGGCATGGCGGTGGATGTTGCGGAAATGCTGGGTGCCGGGAACCAGCCCCACCTCGGCCACATGGGGGCGCGAGGTCTTGTAAAGGTGCAGGCCGATGGACAGCAGGACCCCCGCCGTCACCCCGGTTTCCACCCCTTGGATCAGGGTGGCCAGAATGGTGACGGCAACCGCAAAGAAATCGGCCCGGGAATAGGCCCAGGCGGTTTTGAGGATGCCGAAATCGACAAGGCTGAGAACGGCCACGATGATCGTGGCGGCCAGCGTCGAGTTGGGCAGGAAATAGATAAGCGGGGTCAGGGCAAGGGCGGCCACGGCCAGCCCGATCGCCGTAAAGGCCCCCGCCGCGGGGGTTTCGGCCCCAGCGTCAAAGTTCACCACAGACCGCGAAAAGCCGCCCGTCACCGGAAAGCCCCCGGTAAACGCCGAGCCGAGGTTGGCCATGCCCAGACCGATCAGTTCCTGATCGGGGTCAATCCGCTGCCGTCGTTTGGCGGCAAGGGTCTGCGCAACCGAGATGGATTCGACAAACCCGATGACGGAAATCAGCAGGGCAGGCACGAAAAGCTGCCCGATCAGGCCGGGTGACAGGTCGGGCATGGTCAACGGCGGCAGGCTTTGTGGCACAGCACCCACGATCCGCACCCCCCAGCCGTCCAGCCCTAACAGCCAGACCAGCGAGGTCGTGACGAACACGGCTGCGACCGGCCCCGCCTTGGTCATGACGTCGGCCAGCTTGGGCGAAACCCCTTTGGATTTGAGCAGCGGTTTAAGCCCCTTGCGCACCCAGAACAGGAATGCCGTGGCCGCAACGCCCAGAACCAGGGTCACCAGATTGATCTGGCCCAGATGGTCCCACAGCCCTGCCAGCATCGTGGGCAGCGTGTCCCCCTCGGCCTTGATCCCAAGGATATGCTTAAGTTGGCTGGTGGCGATCAGGATACCCGACGCGGTGATGAACCCCGCCACCACCGGATGCGACAGGAAATTGGCCAGAAACCCCAGCCGCAGCAAGCCCATCGTGAGCAAGATACCCCCCGACAGCCCCGCCAGCGTCAGCGCCGCCATGGCATAGCCCATTGTTCCCTGATCCGCGATCTTGCCAATGGCCGCGGCCGTCATCAGCGACACGACCGCCACCGGCCCCACCGCCAATGCCCGACTGGTGCCGAACATCGCATAAAGGATGATCGGCACGATTGAGGCATAAAGGCCCGCCTCGGGCGGAAGGCCCGCCAACAGCGCATAGGCCAGTGACTGTGGGATCAGCATGATCGTGACGATCACGGCGGCGATCAGGTCGTTCGACAGGGCCTCGGTCGTGTACCTGCGCCCCCATGTCAGGATCGGCAGATAGCGGGTCAAAGTGCGCCGCATGAGGTCAGGACGCCGTGACCGGGGTCGGCTTGGCCATCCATTCGCGTCCGCGCAACATGGCGTTCCAGTAGATCGGCGGCAGCAGCCGTTCCTTGAGCAGCCAAGCCGCGCGGGTCGGTTTGGTGCCGTCGATGATCCATTTTGGGAAACTGGGCAGGATCGCCCCGCCATAGCCGAACTCGGCCAGAACGATCTTGCCCCGCTCCACCGTCAGCGGGCACGATCCGTAGCCGTTGTATTGCGACACGGCGGATTTGCCCGCGATGTCGGCCACGATGTTGTCGGCCACGACCGGCGCCTGCATCCGGGCGGCGGCGGCGGTTTTGGCGTTGGGGGCGTTCATCACATCCCCCAGCGACCAGACGTTGTCATAGGTCTTGTGTCGCAGGGTCGCCTGATCGACGTCGATCCAGCCCGCCGCATCGGCCAAGGGCGAGACGCGGATGAAATCGGGGGCGGTCTGGGGCGGGACGACATGCATCATGTCAAACTCGACTTCGATCCGCTGGACGGGGGTGTCGGGCTTGGCCACGTCGAACCACGCCTTTTTGGCCGGGCCGTCCACCGCCACAAGATTGTGGAAGAAATTCAGGTGGGCGTTGTATTTCTTGACGTATTCCTCAAGCGCCGGGACATAGGTTTTCACCCCGAACAGGACACCGCCCGCGTTGTTGAAATTGATCTCGATGTTCTTGAGCGCGCCGTTGCGGAACCACGCATCGCCCGACAGATACATCGCCTTTTGCGGGGCACCGGCGCATTTGATCGGCATGGGGGGCTGGGTAAAGATCGCCCTACCCTGCTTCATCCCCTTGACCAATTCCCAGGTATAGGGGGCAAGATCGTAGCGGTAATTCGAGGTGACACCATTGCGGCCCAATGTGTCGACCAGACCTTCGATGCGGTTCCAGTCCAGTTTGATCCCCGGGCAGACGATCAGGCGCTTGTAGCCCACGACCCGGCAGCCATCGAGGATGACGGTATTTGTCTTGGGTTCGAACGCGGCGACGGCGGATTTGATCCAGGTGACCCCCTTGGGGATCAGCGATCCCATCGTCTTGGCGGTCGATTGCGGATCAAAGATGCCACCGCCGACCATCGTCCAGCCGGGCTGGTAATAATGGATGTCGGCGGGGTCGATGATGGCGATATCAAGCCCCGGCTTGCGGGATTTGAGGCTGGAGGCGACCGCGATACCCGCCGCCCCTGCCCCCACGATCACGATGTCATAGCTGGCATCGGCATGGTCGGTTGGGGTCTTGCCGCCGTTGACGATCCGGCGGACGACGCCCGACATGTCATATCCGGCCTGCTTGGCCGCGGCGAGGATGGCGGCGGGGGTCAGCGTCTTGGCCTGGCTTAGCGACCAGAGCGTCGTGGACCGGGTCCCCGTGCGGCAATAGCCCAGAACCGGCCCCGGCAGATCGTGCAGCGCCGCACCAAAGGCCGCGACATCCCCGTCCGAAACGATGCCACCCGCGATGGGAATATACCGCGCCTCAAGCCCTGCCGCCTCGGCCGCGATGCGAATCTCGTCAAAGGTGGGCTGATCGGCCCCTTCGCCGTCGGGACGGTTGCAGATGACCGACCGGAACCCCTGCGCCTTGATTTCAGCAATGTCGGCCGCCGTGATCTGCGGCGAGACCGAAATTTGCGGCGTGATCTTCTTGATATCCATGTCTGACTTCCTCCGTCCCGGCACCATCAGCCGGACAATGACCGTAACGCGTGGCTGGACGGGCCGTTGGGGTCGCGCCAGCGCACAACTCTCATTGCTCTTTTAGTCGAGCGGAAAAAACATGTCTATCTTTTAATATATAGGATTGTGAATTTGATTGGAGGAAGTCAGGTGGGCCGGTTGAGGGCTTTGACAATCTGCTCGACCATGGATGCCGTGGGCTGAACTATGTCCACCGTGATCGCCCCTTCGTCCGGGCCGGGCGGCTCCAGCGTGGCCAACTGGCTGGCCAGCAGGTGTGGCGGCATGAAATGGCCGGGCCGATTTGCCATGCGGTCGGCAATGACCTCGGGCCGCCCGGTCAGATGGACAAAGGTCGTACGCCCTGCCGTCCTGATCCTATCGCGGTAGATCCGTTTGAGCGCGGAACACCCCAGAACGATTGGCTTTTCCGACTGTGCAAGGGTGAACGCCACCCGGTCGAGCCACGGCCAGCGGTCCGCGTCCGTCAGGGGTTCGCCCCGCGCCATCTTGGCTACGTTTTCGGGCGGATGCAGGTCGTCTCCATCGACATAGACCGCCCCGATCACTTGCGCCAAGGCGGACCCAACAGTCGATTTGCCGCAGCCCGACACGCCCATGACAACGATCCGGTCCGTCACAGCGAAACCGTGATCCCCCCGTCCACATACAACGTGTGCCCGTTGACAAAGGACGACGCCGACGAGGCGAGAAAGATGCAGGCGCCAATAAGTTCTTCGACCTGCCCCCAGCGTCCCGCAGGGGTCCGTTTTTCCAGCCAAGCGTTAAAGGCCGGGTCCTCAAGCAGCGCCTTGTTCAAGGGCGTCACGAAATATCCCGGAGCGATTGCATTGACTTGCAGGCCATACTTCGCCCAATCGGTCGCCATCCCCTTGGTCAGGTTCATGACTGCCCCCTTGGTCGCCGTATAGGGCGCGATCGACGGGCGGGCGAGCGCCGACTGGACCGACGCGATGTTGACGATCTTGCCAGCCTTGCGCCCGATCATGTGCCGCCCCACCGCCTGTCCCACATGAAAGACCGAGGCGATGTTGGTTTGCAGCAGTTTTTCAAAGGCATCGGCCGGAAAATCCTCGAGCGGACCACGGTGCTGCATCCCGGCGTTGTTGACCAGAATGTCGATGGGACCGACAGAGGCCTCGAACCCGTCGACTGCCGTGCGCACCGCATCATGGTCAGTCACGTCAAAGGCTAGTTGATGCACGGTGACGCCTTGCGCTGCCAACTCCTCGGCCGCCGTGGCAAGCCGGGCCGTATCGCGTCCGTTCAGAATCACCTCGGCGCCGGCGGCCCCCAATCCCTGCGCCAGCGCCCGCCCGATTCCCTGGGTGGACCCGGTGACAAGGGCGCGTTTTCCGGACAGATCGAACAGGGTCAGGCTCATGGGGTCGCTTCCGTTTCTTCTCGACAACGAGAAATGGGGGGATTTAAGTTACCGATAACTTCGCCGGGGCGTCCGGTGGTGTCAATCAGCCCTGAACCCAGACAAGCGGCCCCGGTCGCGCCCGGTGAGCCCATGAAAACCATCGTCATCCATGCTGCCCGCGACCTGCGGATCGAAGACGGCGACACCGCGCCACCCGGCCCCGGTCAGGTGCAGATCGCAATGGCCACAGGCGGCATCTGCGGTTCGGACCTGCATTACTACAACCACGGCGGCTTTGGCGCGGTGCGCCTGCGCGAGCCGATGATTCTGGGGCACGAGGTTGCGGGACACATCACTGAACTTGGCGCGGGAGTGACCGGTCTCAAGGTCGGGCAACTGGTCGCCGTGTCGCCATCGCGCCCCTGCAATGCGTGCAAATTCTGCCTTGAGGGGTCGCAGAACCAGTGTCTGAACATGCGCTTTTACGGATCGGCCATGCCGTTCCCGCATATTCAGGGCGCGTTCCGACAGGTGCTGGTAGCGGACGCCAGCCAATGTGCCGTGGCCGACGGGTTGACCGCCGGAGAGGCCGCTATGGCCGAACCTCTGGCCGTGACCCTGCACGCCACCCGCCGGGCGGGTAATCTGGTGGGCAAGTCGGTGTTGGTGACGGGCTGTGGCCCTATCGGCATCCTGTGCATCCTTGCCGCACGCCGTGCCGGGGCGGACAGGATCGTGGCGACCGATCTGTCAGACTTTACACTGGGCATGGCCCGGCAGGTGGGCGCGGACGAGACGATCAACATGAAGGACGACCCCGAGGGTCTGGCCCGGTTCACGCCCGACAAGGGCACCTTTGATGTGCTCTATGAATGTTCCGGCGCGGCCCCTGCCCTGTCTGCGGCCATCATGGCGATGCGCCCGGGCGGGACGATCCTGCAATTGGGCTTGGGCGGCGACATGACCCTGCCAATGATGGCTATCACATCCAAGGAACTGTCGCTCAAGGGATCGTTCCGGTTCCATTCGGAATTCTTTACCGGTGTCAGCCTCATGCAAAAGGGGCTGATCGACGTCAAACCGCTGATTACCCAGACCGTCCCACTGGACCGCGCCGTGGAAGGGTTTGAAACCGCATCTGACCGCACCCGCGCGATCAAGGTCCAGATCAGCTTTTAGCGCGGCGTTCCAGCCAAACATAATAAGCGGAATGGTCCATTTCGGCCCCGTCGTGGTTGGTCACGAAATCGCGGAACCCGTCGGTAATGCATTGCGACAACGGCAGGTCCAGCCCCTGCGACCGGGCCACGGCCAGCGCGTTGTCGAGGTCCTTGAGCTGGGCCACCGACCGCCCCCCCGGCTTGAAATCGCCGCGCACCATGCGACCTCCATGAAGGTCCAGAATGCGACTGTCGGCAAACCCGCCGCGCAGGGCATCGCGCAGGGCGGCGCTGTCACAGCCCGCCGCCTCGGCCAGACGAAACGCCTCGGCCACGGCGCCGATTGTGGTGGCCACGATCAGTTGATTGGCAAGCTTGGCCACCTGCCCCGCCCCGTTTGGCCCCAGATGGGTGGCGCGGCCCAGCAGGTCGAACACCGGTTTGGCAGCGACAAAATCGGCGGCCTCTCCGCCCACCAGAATGGCCAGCGTCGCGGCCTCGGCCCCCTGAACGCCACCAGACACAGGCGCGTCCAGAAACCGTTTGCCCAGGGCGCGGGACTGTGCGGCCAAGGCAATATCGGTGGCCGGATCGACCGACCCCATGTCGAGGATCAGCGCGCCCGGTGCGGTAGCAGCCATTGCCCCCTGCGCATCCAGTGCGTCGCGGGTCACGGGGCCGTCGATCAACATCGACAACAGAACTTCGGCCCGTTGGGCGGCTTTGGCGGGTGTGTCGGCGATGGTCACGCCCGACAGCGCCTCGGCGCGCGTCCGGCTACGGTTCCAGACGGTGACGTCATGACCCGCCGCGACCAGATGGCGGGTCATCGGGCCACCCATCAGGCCGGTTCCCAGAACGGTGATCTTCATATCTCGGCTCCGATGCTGGCAAGGGCTGCGCGGGCGACCGCCAGATCCTGATCGCCCGAACCTGAGCCGACGCCGATCCCACCCAACAAAACACCGCCCACGCGGATCGGCAATCCGCCCGGCAGGCCAGTCACAGCCCCGCCAGAGGCAAGGCCGATATTGGTGCGCACGCCCTCGGGGATGGACGCACTCGGTTGCCCGGTCGAGGCCGAGGTCAGTGCCTTGGCCCGCGCCGATTTGCGGCTGAGGAACCGTGATCCGGTCATCCGCAGCTCTGCCAGCAACTCGCCACTGGCATCGACGATCACGATGCACTGAGGGACACCCATCGCCTCGGCCTCGGCCACGCCGGCCGCGATCATCGTCAACGCGCCTTGGTGGCTGAGTTGGGCGCTGGGGATGACGGGGTCCATGGCATTTCCGTTGCTTTGGGGCGAGGTGGCGTTATCGTTAACACAGGTGCCCGAATTGGAAAGATGGAACCGCCCCATGTCGTTCTTTGAAATTGTCGATCCTGAATTCGGACGCTTTGTCATAGGCAACGCCCCGGTCAAAAAACTGGCTACTGGGTTCGACTGGGTCGAAGGGCCGGTCTGGTTCGGCGATGCGGGCTGCCTGCTGTTTTCGGACATTCCCAACAACCGTATCCTGCGATGGACTCCCGAGGTCGGGATCACGACCTACCGCGATCCGTCCAACTATGCCAACGGACACACCCGGGACCGGCAAGGGCGGCTGGTGTCGTGCGAACACGGGACACGGCGGGTCACGCGGACCGAACTGGACGGGCGGATCACCGTCATTGCCGACAATTATCAAGGCAAGCCCTTGAATTCCCCCAATGATGTAGTCGTCAAATCGGACGGGACGATCTGGTTCAGCGACCCCCACTACGGCATCATGACCAACTACGAAGGGTTCGCTGCTAAGGAAGAAAACGCCCGGGTCGTCTACCGTGTGTCGACCGACGGGACACTCACCCAGATGGTCACGGACATGCAGTGCCCCAATGGCCTGGCCTTTTCGCCCGATGAATCGATCCTGTATGTGGCCGATACCGGGCGGATGCATTCGGATGATCCGCAGCACATCCGCGCCTATGACTGCGCCCCGGATGGGACATTGTCGAACGGGCGGCATTTTCACACGATCAGTCCCGGCTGCGCCGATGGGATCCGGGTGGATTCGGACGGTAATGTCTGGTCGTCGGCGGCAGACGGGGTGCATTGCATCGCCCCCGGCGGGCATCTGATGGGCAAGGTGCTGGTGCCCGAACTGGTGTCCAACATCTGCTTTGGCGGGCGGGCCAAGCACGAACTCTACATCACCGCGACGACCAGTCTATACCGTGTCACGCTAAACCGACGCGGGGTGCAGCGCCCCTAGACCGTGCCGCCGGGGACAAGGCGGGTCGGAATAACGGTCACGTCGGCCACCGGGTCGCCGTTCAGGCGATGTACAAGTGCCTCGGCCGATTCCTTGCCCAGCCGGGTTGTAGGGACAACCGTTGTCGTCAAACGGCGCGGCAGGATCGCCGCCGCCTCCATCCCGCCCCAGCCCGCCACCCCGATGTCGCCCGGCGCATCGATGCCCATTGCCGCCAGATAAGCGAGCCCGCCGATGGCCATTTCATCGTCATGATAATAAAGACAATCAAGGGTGGGGTTCCGGCTCAGGATCGTTTCGGTCCCGTAATATCCGGCATAAAAGCTGGGTCTGTCCTGAAGAAGTTCGGTGGCGGCCAATGTCAGCCCCGCTTCGGCCAATCCCGCACGAAACCCCTTTTCCCTGGTCCGCCCCATCGTATCGCGCGTAGCTAGGGCGCCGACATAACCGATCTTTCGTCGCCCCTGCCCCGCAATGTATCGCCCCATTTCGTACCCGTTGTCATAGTGGGAAAAGCCCACTGATATGTCGATGGGCTGGGTCGTCAGGTCCCAGATTTCCACCACCGGGACGGTCATGTCGCGCAGCAGGTCCAGCGTGGCCTTGGTATGCCGCCGCCCCGCCAACAGCACGCCCGCCGGCCGCCATGACGCGATGCCCTTGAGCCAGACTTCCTCTTCTTCCGGCAGCTGGTCGTGACTGCCGATCATTGTCTGATAGCCCAGCCGGGCCAGGGTGGCATTGATGGATTCGATCAAGGACCCGAACAGCGACGAGGTAAAGCGTGGCACACAAACCCCGACCAGCGTGGACGACCCAGCCGGCCCAAAGGCCGCCGCCAGCCTGTTGGGCAGATACCCCAGCCGGTCCACCTCGGCCATCACACGGGCGCGGGTGTCCTCGGAAAATCCGGGCGTGCCGCGCAGAACCCTGCTGACGGTCATCTTGGACACCCCTGCGGCGCGGGCGATATCTTCCAATCCGGCTTTGGATTTTCGGGTCATTGGGCAGTATCCCTGCGACTACGTTATCGATAACTTACAGCTTGACAGGTCAATCCGTCCAGACGCATCCTGACCACGTTATCGGTAACGCATGCTGCGCCGGTGACATGGGGGGAATTCGCATGACAGTCGGGACAGCGGTCCAGAGCGGTCTGTTTTTCGACAGCATCGTCAAGAGCTTTGGTGGAACCCAAGCCCTGCGCGGCGTCTCCCTGCATGTGAACCGGGGCGAGATTGTCGCGCTTCTGGGTGAAAACGGCGCTGGAAAATCGACCCTGATCAAGGTGTTGGGCGGCATCCACAGCCCCGACAGCGGTCAGGTCAGTGTCGATGGCATACCCTACAATCACGTCGCGGGCAAGGTCAGCCAGAAACAGGCCGTGGCCTTTATCCATCAGGACCTTGGCCTGATCGAATGGATGAGCGTGGCCGAAAACATCGCGCTTGCCGTGGGCTATGCCAAAAAGGGCGGCCGCATCGACTGGCGCGGCACCGAGGACCGGGCGCGTGTGGCCCTGGCCCATGTCGAGGCCGAATTTGAACCGACTGCCCGCGTTTCCTCTCTGTCTCGCACGGAAAAGTCGCTGGTCGCCATTGCCCGCGCCTTGGCCGTGGAATGTGACTTTCTGGTCCTCGATGAACCCACGGCATCGCTTCCCGCCGACGAGGTCGAGCGTCTGTTCGCTGCCCTGCGCCCGCTCAAGGCCAAGGGGGTCGGGATGATCTATGTCAGTCACAGGCTTGATGAAATTTTTCAGATCGCCGACCGTGTCGCCGTCCTGCGCGACGGTCAGATGGTGGGGATGCGCGACATCGCCCACACCAACGCCGAGGACCTTGTGACCTTGATCGTCGGCCGCAAGGCGCGTGAAATCGACCGCCCCGCCGCAATGGCGGGTGACGAGGTGCTGACCGTGCGCGGCATGAAGACCCGCAACGTCGGTCCGGTCGATTTCAACGTCCAGCGGGGCGAGTTAGTGGGCCTTGTGGGTCTGCGCGGCGCGGGACACGAAGATGTTGGTCGGGCACTCTACGGGCTGTGCCCGCATGAAGGAACCGTGTTGCTGGATGGCAAATCCCCCGACCTGACCAACGCCCAGACCGCCATGCAATCGGGGATCGGCTTTGTCGCCCGCGACCGGGTGGTCGAATCCGTGGCTCCTGCCCTGACGATCCGCGAAAACACCTATCTCAACCCATCGGCCTTTGGGCGAACCTTGTTCAGCCTCATGCGCCCCCGGTCCGAGGATGCGCTGACCCACAACCTCGGCGCCCGCGTTGGCCTGTCACCCAATGATCCTACTTTGGCGATCGAGGCGCTGTCGGGCGGCAACCAGCAAAAGATCGTCGTCGGGCGCTGGCTGGACACCGGGCGGCGGTTCCTGATCGCCGAGGACCCGACGGCGGGTGTCGATGTGGGGGCCAAGGCCGAGATTTATCACCTGCTTTACGGTGCGCTTGCCAGCGGCATGGGGGTTCTGGTCGTCTCCACCGATTTCGAGGAAATCGCCAATATCTGCCACCGCGCCATCGTGTTTTCTCGTGGTCAGATGGTGGCCGAACTGACTGGGGTGGGCCTGTCCACCGAAACCCTGATCCAGGCGGCCTCGGCCACCGAAGCCGCATGAGGACGCCATGAACAGCATCGAATCCGACGCACTGGAACCCACCCGAGATGAATTGCGCGGGCTGACATTCGGTCAAAAGATCGTCCGGTTGGTCCCGGTTTATGGTCTTGTCATCCTGATGTTCGCGCTCATCATCCTGTTTTCGATCCTTCTGCCCAACACCTTTCCGACCAAGCTGAACCTGCGGGCCATCGTGTCGGACAAGTCGATCATCGCCCTGCTCTCTTTGGCCGCGATGATCCCCATGGCGGCGGGGCGGATCGACCTCACGGTGGGCTATGGCATCGTACTGTGGCACATCCTCGCCATCAGTTTGCAGACGATGTACGGATTTCCCTGGCCTCTGGCGGTGCTGGTGGTGCTGTGCCTTGGGGCGTTTACCGGCCTTCTGAACGGCTTTCTGGTCGAGGTGGCGCGGATCGACGCTTTTATTGCCACGCTGGGTACGGGCACGATCCTGTATGCGCTGGCGCTTTGGCATACGGGCGGACGGCAGATCGTGGGGGTCTTGCCCGACGGGTTCTACGCCCTGAATGGCACCTTTGTTCTGGGGCTGCCAATCACTGGATTCTATGTTCTGGCGATCACGCTTATCCTGTGGATCATCCTCGAATACACACCCATCGGGCGGTACCTTTACGCCATTGGGGCCAACCCCAAGGCGGCGGCCCTAAACGGCATTCCCACCCGCAAATTCGTGGTGGGCGCGTTCATTACCAGCGGGACGCTGACGGCGCTGACAGGGGTGCTGCTGGCTTCAAAACTACGGATCGGGCAGGCTTCGGTGGGCCTTGAATACCTTTTACCCGCGCTTGTCGGTGCCTTTCTGGGGTCGACCACGATCAAGCCCGGCCGGGTCAACGTCTGGGGCACAATCGTAGGCGTCGCCATTCTGGCCGTCGGCATCTCGGGCATCCAGCAATACGGCGGGTCGTTCTGGGTTGAACCGATGTTCAACGGTCTGACCCTGCTCATCGCCATCGGGATCGCCGGATACGCACAGCGCAAAAAGGGCGCCGCGCATAAATGACACCAGCATCAACGGGAGGAAACCAACCATGCTGAGAAGAACCTTCATGACCTCGGTCGCCGCGATCATCGTGGCCGGGCCTGCACTGGCCGATGCCATCGCCGACGCGATGGCGGACGTCGAGAAATACGCAGGCCAGGCCACCGCCTGGGACGGACCGACCACCGGCCCCCAGACCGAAGCGGGCAAGCTGATCGTCGTCCTCGCGGGCGACATGAAGAACGGCGGCATCCTGGGTGTCACCAACGGCGTGCAAGAAGCTGCGGCCAAGGCCGGGTGGGAAGTTCGCGTGCTTGACGGGGCCGGATCGGTGCAATCGCGCACCGCTGCGTTCGGACAGGCGCTGGCGCTGCAACCGGCGGGCATCATCATCAACGGCTTTGACGCCGTCGAACAGCAGGCCGCATTGGATCAGGCCGCCGCTGCGGGCATCCCGATGGTCAGCTGGCATTCCGGCCCCGTCATCGGCGCCAACCCCGGCAACGGCATGGCCGTCAACGTGTCCACCGACGCGATGCAGGTGAGCAAGGTCGCAGCCGAATGGGCCTTTGCCGATGCGGGCGGCAAGCCGGGCGTGGTGATCTTCACCGACTCGACCTACACCATCGCCATCGCAAAGGCCGACAAGATCAAGGAAACGATCGAGGCGTTGGGTGGCACCGTCCTCGAATACGTCGATACGCCCATCGCCGAAACCTCGCAGCGGATGCCGACCCTGACGACCGCCTTGTTGCAGAAGTATGGGGAAAGCTGGACCCACGCGCTGGCCATCAACGACATCTATTTTGACTTCATGGGGCCCGCATTGGCTGCCGCTGGTATCCCCGGCGACGGCGCGCCCAAGGCTGTGGCTGCGGGCGACGGGTCCGAAGGCGCCTATCAGCGTATCCGCGCGGGACAGTATCAGGCCGTGACCGTGGCCGAACCGCTGAACCTTCAAGGCTGGCAGTTGGTGGACGAACTGAACCGGGCCATGCAAGGCGAACCAGCCTCGGGTTACATGTCGCCGCTGCACGTCGTGACCAAGGACAACATCAGCTTTGACGGAGGCGACAACAACATGTTCGACCCCGGCAACGGCTACCGCGACGAATACGCCAAGATCTGGGGCAAGATGTAACTGCACATCTGCCGATCGGGGGCCGTCGCAGCAATGCGGCGGCCCTTTTCTTTTGTGCGGGGGCCAAGCATCATCCAGCCAAACGGGAGGATGACGTGATCGATCTGGATAATCTGGCGGCGACCGGCGGCACATATCTTGGCCGCATCTGGGATGAGGCTGTCGCGGGCCCTGTCGTGGTGACGCTGCGCGACGGGCAGCTTTGGGATATCACCCACCGCGACGCGCCAACCGTGCGCGATATCTGCGAGTTGGACGATCCGGCGGCTTACGTCCGCGCGGCCCCCGGTCGCCCAGTCCCCCTGCCCCGCACCCTCCTCGCCCCCTGTGACCTTCAGGCGGTCAAAGCTTGTGGCGTGACCTTTGCCCAGTCGATGGTCGAACGCGTGATCGAGGAAAAGGCCGCAGGCGACCCCGCCCGCGCCCAGTCGATCCGGGCCAAGATCGGCGACCTGATCGGCGGCAGCCTGCGCAACATCCGCGCCGGATCTCCGCAGGCGGCCACCGTCAAGGCGGCGCTGATCGCCGAAGGCCTTTGGTCGCAATACCTCGAAGTCGGGATCGGCCCAGATGCCGAGGTGTTTTCCAAGGCCCAAGTGCTCTCGTCCGTAGGGGACGGGGCTGACGTGGGGTTGCACCCCATTTCCCGCTGGAACAACCCCGAACCCGAAATCGTCCTGACTGTCGCCAGTTCTGGCAGAGTCGTCGGGGCCACTCTCGGTAACGACGTCAACCTGCGCGATGTTGAAGGGCGGTCAGCCCTGCTGCTCTCAAAGGCCAAGGACAACAACGCCTCTTGCGCCATCGGGCCGATGATCCGGCTATTTGATGAATCCTTCACGCTGGACGATGTGCGGCGTGCGGAATTGACGCTGACGGTGCGGGGAACGGACGGGTTCCATCTGACCGGCCATTCGTCGATGTCGCAGATAAGCCGGGACCCCGCTGACCTCGTATCCCAAACCGTGGGGCGGCATCACCAGTATCCGGACGGAATCATGTTGTTTCTGGGGACGCTGTTCGCGCCCACGCAGGACCGCGATACCCCCGGCGAAGGGTTCACGCACAAGTTCGGTGATTTGGTGACAATCTCGGCCCCCGGGCTTGGGTCGCTGACCAATACGGTGCGGCTGTCGACGGACTGCCCGCCCTGGACGTTCGGGGCCAGCCACCTGATGCGCAACCTCGCGGCGCGCGGATTGCTCTAGCCTAAGGAGTAACCCGCGCCGCGCACGGTGCGCACCGGGTCATCGCCGCCATGCTGGGTCAGCACCTTGCGCAAGCGGCCCACATGCACGTCCACAGTTCGGGTATCGACATAGATGTCACGGCCCCAGACCCGGTCGAGCAACTGATCCCGGCTCCACACCCGGCCCGGCTTTTCCATGAAGGTGGACAGCAGGCGAAACTCTGTCGGGCCAAGTTTCAACGGCTGATCGCTGCGGGTCACGCGATGGGTTTCGGCGTCCAGAATGATATCGTCATAGGCCAGTACCTGCCCCACGGTGGATGGGCGGACACGGCGTAACTGGGTGCGCACGCGGGCCATCAGTTCGCTGACCGAATAGGGTTTGACGACATAGTCGTCAGCCCCGGTTTCAAGCCCGCGCACCTTGTCCACTTCCTCTGACCGGGCAGATAACATGATGATCGGGATCGCCCGCGTCTCGGCCCGCAGCTTCAGTTGGCGACACACCTCGATCCCCGACAGGTTGGGCATCATCCAGTCCAGCACGATCACATCGGGCTGATCCTCGGACACGGCCAACAGGGCATCCTCGCCGTTGGCGGCTGTGGTGGTGCGAAATCCTTCGGCGCTCAGGTTATAGGCCAGAACCTCGCGTTGGGCGGGTTCATCTTCGACGATCAGAACATGCGGTTGTCCGGCGGCCATGGGTCACACCTTGTCAGTCGCGTAAGAGGTTTGGTCGCCTTTGGGGCGGGCATCCTCGGGCATGGACCCGGTCACCAGATAGATGACCTGTTCGGCCATGTTGGTCACCAGATCACCCATTCGTTCGACGTTCTTGGCCATGAAATGCAGGTGCATACAGGGGGTAATGTTGCGCGGGTCCTCCAGCATGAAGGTCAGGAATTCGCGAAACAGGGCGTTATACATCTGATCGACGTCATGGTCGCGCTGGCGCACGTCCTCGGCCAGTACCGCATCACGCCGGATATAGGCATCCAGCGTGTCCTTAAGCATTCCCTGCACTTCACGGGCCATCCGGCGCAGCGCCACATCGGACCCGGTGATCGGCCTCATCTCGGCCAGAACCGAGGTCCGTTTGGCCATGTTCTTGGCATAGTCGCCAATCCGCTCGAGGCTGGCGGCGATGCGCAGCACTGTCAGGATCGTGCGCAGGTCCTTGGACACCGGGGCACGCAGGGCGATGGTGCGGGCGGCCTCTTCGTTGATCCGCTCTTCGAGCTCGTCCACGGCGCGGTCGCCGACGCGAACCTTTTCAGCCAGCTCCAGATCGCGGGTTTCCAGCGACGTGGCCCCGTCTAGAATGGCCGCCTCGACCATACCGCCCATTTTCATGAGCAGGGCCTGAATGGCCTCAAGGTCGCGGTCATAAGCCGATGCAATGTGTTGATCGTTCATGGGCATATCCTCAGCCGATCCTGCCCGAGATATAGCTCTCGGTGCGGGGGTCTTCGGGGTTGGTGAAAATCTTGCCGGTCTCGCCGAACTCGACCAGGTTTCCCAGGTGGAAAAAGGCGGTCTTTTGGCTCACCCGCGCAGCCTGCTGCATCGAGTGGGTGACGATGACGACAGAAAAGGACTGGCGAAGTTCGTCGATCAGTTCTTCGACCTGTGCCGTAGCGATGGGGTCGAGCGCCGAACAGGGTTCGTCCATCAACAACACCTCGGGGGCTGTGGCAATTGCGCGGGCGATGCACAGGCGCTGCTGCTGGCCACCCGACAGGCCGGTGCCGGGCTGGTGCAGCCGGTCCTTGGCCTCGGTCCACAACGCCGCCTTGCGCAGGCTTCCCTCGACGATGGCGTCCAGATCGGCCTTGGTCCGGGCCAGCCCGTGGATTTTCGGCCCGTAGGCTACATTGTCATAGATCGACTTGGGGAATGGATTTGGCTTCTGGAACACCATGCCGACCTTGGCGCGCAACTGCACCGGGTCGACGTTGCGGTCGTAAATATCCTCGCCGTCGATCTTGATCTCGCCCTCGACCCGGCAAATGTCGATGGTGTCGTTCATCCGGTTGAGCGTGCGCAGAAACGTGGATTTGCCACAGCCAGACGGGCCGATAAAGGCCGTGACGGTCTTGTCGGCGATATCGACGTTCACGTCCTTTATCGCGTGATTGTCGCCATAATAGACCTGCACGTTGCGGGCTGAGATTTTGGTGTCGTTCATGTCAACGGCTCTTTCAATCAGTCTCATGTCATTCATGGCGGGCCCCTTTTACCAGCGGCGTTCAAAGCGGCGGCGGAGGATGATGGCGACCGCGTTCATGCACAAGAGGAACACCAGCAGGGCGATGATCGCCCCCGATGCCCGTTCCACAAAGGCCGGGTCGGCGCGTTGGGTCCAGTTGTAGACCTGCACCGGCAAGGCTGTCGAGGGATCGCCGAACAGCCCTGTGCTGCTCGAATACGCCTCGGGGTAGTCGCGGACAAAGGCCACCATGCCGATCAGCAGCAGCGGCGCGGTTTCACCCAAGGCTTGCGCCAGCCCGATGATGACGCCCGTCAGGATACCGGGGGCAGCCAACGGCAGCACATGATGAAACACCGACTGCATCTTGGACGCACCCACGCCCAATGCCGCATCGCGGATCGACGGCGGCACGGATTTGAGCGCGGCGCGGGCCGGGATGATGATCCTCGGCAACGTCATCAGCGTCAGCACGAGGCCCCCCACCAGCGGCGAGGATTGGTTCAGCCCCGCGAAGTTGATGAAAATGGCAAGCCCCAGGATGCCGTAGACGATCGACGGCACCGCTGCGAGGTTCGAGATGTTCACCTCGATCAGATCGGTAAAGCGGTTCTTTTTGGCGAATTCCTCAAGATAAACCGCAGCCGCCACACCCAGCGGCAGCGACAGCACCAGCACCACGATCATCATGTAGAGCGACCCCAGGATCGCCACCCCCAGACCTGCCGCCTCGGGGCGCTGGTCGGATGCATCGGGGTTGGTGAGAAAATCCCAGTTGATCCGGGTTTTCATGATCCCGGCATCCTTGAGCGCCTGCGCGATGACCAACACCTCGGGCGAGGTGTTCTTGTCCAGCGCCGCACTTTCCATCGTGACGCGCCCCTTGAAGAACCCGTCGATCCGGCCCGAGGCGAGGATGTTCATCTCGACCGTGCCGCCGATCAGTTCCGGATGGGCGAGGACATAGTTGCGCACGGTCGCCGCCGCCTCTTTCGAAATCATCTCGCCCACGTCCTTGTTGGACGCTTCGGTCGTCAGACCCATTTCGGCCAGTTTGGCCACCAGCGACTGCTGCAACACGGGTCCATAAGCCAGCGTCGTGACCTTGGCCATTTCGGCGGGGTCACGGTTGCCCTTGGGGTCCAGCTTTTCGGCCGGAAGAGCCACTTCCAGATCCAGAAAGGTCTGCTTGTAGGCCGAAAGCCCGTTACCAAGTACCGAGGTCAGCAGTATGATCAGCGCCAGCACCGCAATGCAGATCGCGGCCAAGCCATAGGCGCGGAACCGGCGCTCGGCGGCGTTGCGCTTTTTCGTGCGGGCATCCTCGATCAGGATCGACTTGGTCTGGCGCGGGACAGCGGCCCCCATCGACGCGTCGGTCATTCGTATTGCTCCCGGTATTTGCGCACGATGTAGAGGGCAAAGACATTCAGCCCCAGTGTCAGAACGAACAGGGTCAGGCCAAGCGCGAAAGCAACCAGCGATTCCGGGCTGCCGAAATCGGTGTCGCCTGTCAGCTGGCTCACGATCTTGACGGTGACAGTGGTCATCGCCTCGAACGGGTTAAGGCTCATCCGGGCGGCGGCCCCTGCCCCCAGAACCACGATCATCGTCTCGCCAATGGCGCGGCTGGCGGCCAGCAGGATGGCGCCCACGACACCGGGCAATGCGGCTGGCAGAACGACCTGACGGATCGTCTCGGATTTCGTGGCGCCTAGCCCATAGGACCCGTCGCGCATCGCCTGCGGGACGGCATTGATGATGTCATCGGACAGCGACGAGACAAAGGGGATTAGCATGACGCCCATGACCAGCCCCGCCGTCATGACGGACGACGCGCTGTCGCCCAGCCCAAGCGGTTGCGAGAAATAGTCGCGCAGGAACGGACCCACCGTGATCAGGGCAAAGAGGCCGTAAACGATGGTGGGGATACCGGCCAGCAACTCGATCGCAGGCTTGGCCCAGGCCCGCATCCGGGGCGAGGCGTATTCGGACAAATAGATCGCGGCGAACAGGCCCACTGGCACGGCGAACAGAAGCGCGATGAAGCTCACGTACAATGTGCCCCAGATCAGCGGCCAGATGCCCAATTGACTGTCGCCCTGAAACTTGGGCGACCACGTCGCCGAGAGAAAGAAATCCTTCCAGTCATACAGGCGAAAGAAATGGATCGTTTCAGCCAGCAGCGACAGGACGATGCCCACCGTGGTCAGGATGGCGATGGTCGAGGCGGTGATAAGCAGGCCGCGCACCCAGCCTTCGGCGGCAATCCGGGCGCGAAAGTCGATACGGATGCGGGCCAGCGCCCAGATCGCTCCGATCAGGGCCAGAGCCACGAACGCCACCTGAACCGCGGTATGAAGGCCATCGGACCCGCCGCGCGTGTCTGCGGCAAAACGTTCGTAGAGAAGGGCAAGGATGACAAATCCAAAGGCGGGCACCCAGGCGGACAGCAGGGCGTTCAACCCGTGCTGCTTGGGCAGCGCCGTCAGCTTGCGGATATCGCCGCCTGACACTTGAAGGGCGCGCGCGCGGGCCAAAAGATATCCCGCCACGCCGATCAGCAGGACCAGCACAAAGGGGGATGTCAGCAGCGAAACGATCCACATGGGCAGGCACTTTCGTCAGGGATGGCCCGGCAGATGGGCCTGGATCGGGTTGTCAGAAAGGGGCATCCGAAGATGCCCCCTTCCCAGTCAGGTCGTGGATCAGTTCATCGTCTTGTCGGCCGCGACGTCCGCCTGGGTCTGTGCCAGTTCCGGGTCAGACACGAGGCCATAGGCAGCCAGCGGGCCATCGGGGCCAGCCATGTCGTCCGAGACGAAGAAGTCGATGTATTCCTGAAGGCCGGGGATCACGCCGATATGCTGGGCCTTGACGTAGAAATACAGCGGGCGCGACACCGGGTAAGTGCCGTCGGCGATAGTCGCTGTGGACGGGGCAATGCCGCCCATGGTCGCGACCTGCAACTTGTCGGTATTGTTTTCGTAGAACGACAGACCGAACACGCCGATCCCGTTCACGTCGGCGGAGATGCGCGACAGGGTCTCGGTATAGTCGCCGTCGATATCGACTGCCTTGCCGTCGGTGCGGATGGCCATGCACGCCTTGGCGCCATCGTCGCCACGCTCGGCCTTGAACACCTCTTCGTCACCGCTGGCCTTGCAGCCGGCCTCGATGACCTTGGTGTCAAACACTTCACGGGTGCCGTGCTTGGTGCCGGGGATGAAGGCCAGGATCGGCTGGTCGGGGAACGCGGGGTTGACCTGGTTCCAGTTGGTATTGGGGTTGGCGACGATCTTGCCATCGACGACGATCTCGGCGGCCAGCGCCTTGTACCAGTCCTCGGGGGCGAATTCGAAGGCGTTGCCGTTGATGTCCGAGGCGAACACGATGCCGTCGTAGCCGATCCGGACCTGCATGATGTCGGTCACGCCATTGGCGGCACAATCAGCGATCTCTGTGTCCTTGATGGCGCGCGAGGCGTTCGCCACGTCGATGTACTGTTCGCCCACGCCTTCGCAGAACGACTTGATGCCAGCGCCCGAACCGCCCGATTCGACGACGGGGGTGGGGAAATCAAAGTTTTCGCCGAAGGCTTCGGCGACGATGGTGGCATAGGGCAGAACGGTCGACGAGCCGGCGACGTGAACGTTGTCGCGGGCAGCGGCAGCGGTTGCGGTGATGGCAGCGATCGCCAGGGTCGAGGCGGTCAGTTTCATGAAGGACATCTCATTGCTCCTGTCAGTCAGACATGGGCTGCGCGCGAGCCGCGCAACCGGTGTGCCCGACCTAGGTCCGTGGCACTTCGGTTTTGTGACAGTTGCGTAAAAGTTTTATGACATGGGTTGGTTTGGTGCGGAAATCGACGCGGCTTCCGTCAAGTTACCGGCAGGATGACCGCAAAGGTTGTGCCCTTGCCCAGCTCGCTGTCGATTCTGAGCCGTCCACGATGCCTGCTTACGATGTGCTTGACGATGGCCAGGCCCAGACCCGTCCCCCCGACCTCGCGGGACCGGTGCGTATCGATGCGATAGAATCGCTCGGTCAGGCGGGGGATATGGTGGGCGGCGATCCCCTCGCCATAGTCCTGCACGCTCAGCCGGACGCCTTTGGTGCGCAGCGCGGGTTCGTCGGCGGGCGGGGTCAGCCTGATGTCGACCCGTCCCCCCGACACCCCGTATTTTATGGCGTTTTCGATCAGGTTGTTGAGCACCTGCCGCAACTGGCCGGTGTCACCCGGCACGACCACCGGGGTCTCGGGCAGATTTGTCTGAAGGCGCACACCTGCTGTCGCTGCCACCGGTCCCAACAGGGTTGTCGTGGCGACGATCAGCGCGCCAAGGTCTACGTCGGTCATCGGGCGCATCCGCTCGTCCTCTTCGACCCGACTTAGCGACAACAGATCCTCGACCAGACGGGCCATCCGGCCTGCCTCGCGCTCCATGATGCCCAGAAACCTGTCGCGGGCAGCGGGATCGTTGCGGGCGGCCCCGCGCAGGGTTTCGACAAAGCCCAGCAGGGCGGTCAGGGGTGTGCGCAATTCGTGGCTGACGTTGGCCACGAAATCACGGCGCATCTTGCCCGCCTCTTCGATAGCGGTCACGTCTTCAAAGGTCACCACCGCCGCGCGGCCAGCCGCAATGCGCTGCGCGGCGATCGTGACGTTAAAGGTCGTATCGCGGCCGGCCGCCCGGCCCAGAAACCGGGTGCTGCGCTGATCGCCGTCCCTCAGCGTTTCCTCGATCGCATCCAGAATGCCGGGCTGGCGCAGGGCGGTGATGTAGTGACGCCCGACAACATCCGCCCCGAACAGCTTCAGGGCCGCGGGATTGAGAGCACCGATACGTTCATCGGGCCGCACCACCAGCACCGGCAGTGGAATCGCATCAATCAGATCGAATTGGGCATCGTGTGACATGTGGTTGTGGATACGCCCAGCAGGTGTGGCTGGAAAGCCTCTTGTCGGCCGTTCGGCGGGGCTGCAATTGCCCCTCCGGAAATTCGCCTTATAATTGTAGTGAAGTCGTTCTTTCACCGGACTTCAGGGCGACGGCCACCAGTTCATGGATCCGCAATGGATGTCTCATCTCCGGCAAACACCTCTCCCGATCCTCCGGTGCCGCATGTTCTGGTAATCGGCGAGCTGGCCCGATGGAAACGTGCGGGTCGCGTTGTGCCAAACCTCGAAGGCTTTAGTTTCATTGATTTTGTAGATCTGACAGGCGCGGTATTGCACAGCCTGATGCCGGAAGTGGTCCTTTCGGCCCTGTTCGGGAACAGCTTTGACGCATTAGACGTGGCCAAACGACTGAACCAGTCCGGGTTTGCCGGACGATACCGCGTTGTCGCAATGTCGATTCCATCCCGCGGACTGATCGTGTCAGAGGTTCGCGCCGTCGCCCCCACCCTAGACTTCGACATCCTGATGCTGGATGAAAAGGGCCGGCTCTAGGATTTGGTCGCGGCGACCGCCTTGGTCATTTCTGCGATCAGCAGGCCCGCGTCCTCGATCCCGACAGACACACGAAAGAATCCTTCGCTGATCCCCAGCGCGGCACGCCCTTCGGGGGTCAGCCCGCGGTGCGAGGACGAGGCAGGATGCGACAGCGTGGTGCCGACGTCGCCCAGTGTGGGCGCAAAGGCGATTTCCGGGGCCGCGCGGGTCAAGGCATTGGCCGCCGCCCTGCCCCCCTTGAGTTCAAAAGACAGCATGTTGCCGCCCCGTCCCCCCAGCAGACCCATCGCCCTGTTGTGGTCGGGATGGTCGGGGCGCGTTGGATAGATCACGCGACTGATCTGGGGCAGACCGGCCAGCGCCTCGGCCAATTTACCCGCCGTGGCCTCGGCCCGGTCAAGTCGCAGATCGAACGAATGCAGCCCCCGTTCGGCCAGCCAGCAATCGAATGGGCTGGGCGTCAGGCCCCATGTCACGTTGGCATCGTTAATTTTCGTGCGAAGATCAGGGTCGCGGGTGGCGACATAGCCCAGCGTGGCGTCGGAATGACCGGCTAACAATTTGGTCACAGAATGGACGACGATATCGGCCCCGGCGTCCAGCGGGCGATAGAGGCGCGGTGTGGTAAAGGTGTTGTCGACCACCAGCAGCACACCCTTTTCCTGCGCCAGCGCCGTGATCCCCTCCATGTCGGCCACCCGGATCGTGGGGTTCGACATGACCTCGACCAGAATCATCCGCGTTTCAGGCCGGATCGCGGCGCGCATCGCGGCCACGTCGGTCGGGTCAGCAAAGCTGGTCGTCATCCCCAGGCGGGGCAGGTCCTGCGTCATCAGGCGCAGACTGCGGCCATACAACTGATCACCGCCCAGCACATGATCCCCGGCTTTCAACAGACCCAGGAAAACGGCCCCGATGGCCGACATGCCCGACCCTGTGATGATCCCGTTCTTGGCGCCCTCCAGCATGTCGATCTTTTGCGCCAGCACCTCGGCATTGGGGTGACCTTCTCGGGCGTAGGTATAGCCCGACTTTTCCATGTATTGCGCATCCAGCGCGTCCGGATCGGGCGAGGCATAGACGACCGAAGGCTGCAATGGGGTCACCACCGGGCGCGACACGCTGGTGGGCCAGCCGGTGCGGCGCACGATCGAGGTGGGGGGCGTTTTTGTCATCTCAGACCTCGCTCAGGCCCGCGCGAAACCGGCGAGCGTTCTTCTGATATCCAAGGGCTGACAGTTTCAGCCCATTGATCGCCTGTGCGTCCAGTTGGCGGACCACCTTGCCGGGGCTACCCATCACGAGACTGCCGTCAGGAATGACCATCTTGCCGGTAATCAGGGCGCCAGCACCGATCAGGCAATTTGCGCCAATCGTGGCCCCGTCCAGAACCACGGCACACATGCCGATCAGGGTATTGTCACCAATGCGGCAGCCATGCAGCATGACCTTGTGACCAATCGTGCAGCCCGCGCCGATGATCAGGGGCGATCCCATATCAGTATGCAACACACTGTTTTCCTGCACATTGGACCCCTGCCCCACCGTGATCCGTTCGTTATCGCCGCGCAGGGTGCAGCCGAACCAAACGGAGGCATCGGGCATCAAGGTAACGGCACCGATCAAGTTGGCATCTGGGGCCACCCAGGCGGCGGGGTCGATGTCGGGGGCAATCCCGTCAAGGGCATAGATCATGTTCGGCCTCCATGTTCGCGGGCTAGGCCCCGCACGAAATCTGTCAGGCCGGGCTGGCGGGTGCGGCGCAGGCGCTCGGCGGTCAGAATGGCGCGCAACTCGGCCTCGCAGGCGTCAGGATCGGCGTTGACCAGCACATAGTCATATTCGGCCCAATGGCTGATTTCGGCCATCGACTTGGCCATCCTGTCGGCGATCACAGAATCGCTGTCCTGCCCCCGGCTGCGCAGGCGGCGTTCCAGTTCGGCCATCGACGGCGGCAGGATAAAGATCGACACCACATCATCGCCCATCGCCTGCTTGATCTGCTGCCCCCCCTGCCAGTCGATGTCGAACAGGGTGTCAACACCACCTGTCATGTTGGCCACGACCGGGGCCTTGGGGCTACCGTACAGATTACTGAACACCTCGGCATGTTCCAGCATTTCACCCGCCTCGGCCATTGCCTCGAATTCGGGGCGACTGCGGAAATAGTAGTCCTGCCCGTCCACCTCGGCCGGACGCGGCGGGCGGGTGGTGGCAGACACGGAAAAGCGGATCGTCGGGTCCCAGACGCGCAACCGCTTGGTCATTGTGGATTTCCCCGCGCCCGAGGGCGAGGACAGGATAATCAGCAGGCCGCGACGGGTCATCGGTTCATTCGACATTCTGCACCTGTTCACGCATCTGGTCGATCACCGCCTTGAGGTCGAGGCCAATGGCCGTCAACCGCTGCGACCCGGCCTTGGAACACAGGGTATTTGCTTCGCGGTTGAACTCTTGCGCCAGAAAGTCGAATTTGCGACCGGCAGGCTTGTCGTCGTCCAGCAGCTCGCGGGCGGCGGCGACGTGGGCGCGCAGGCGGTCCAACTCCTCGGTCACGTCGGATTTGACCGCCAGCAGCGCCAGCTCCTGCGCCACGCGGCCTTCGTCCATGTCTGGCACGTCCTCGGCCACCCGGCGCAGGGCGGCGGTCAGGGTCGCGCGCGCCTCGTCGCGGCGGGCCTCGGCGGCTTCGGCGGCGGCGTCGGTCAGGGCTGCGATCTGGTCCAGATGGTCGGACAACACGCGGGTCAGCGCGGCCCCTTCCGACAGGCGCATGGCGACGAATTCGTTCAGCAGCTCCGCAAAATCCGACTGCACCGCCTGTACCAAGCCGTCGATATCCACGTCGGCGGCGGCCTCGGCTACCACGACGCCACGCTGGGCCAGCACATCAGCGGCGGTCGGTTGGGCAAGCGTGTTTCCCTTGGCCATTGCGCGGTCCTGCACCAGATCGAGGGCGGCCAAAACCCGGTCCAGCTGGTCCAGATCAAGGTTCAGCGCGCCCTGCGCCTCGTCCCGGCCAAGGCGAAGGTTGAGCGTGACATTGCCCCGCGCGATCCGGGCGGAAAGGGCCGTCCGGACCGCCTGCTCCAGCCCCGGAACCGTGTCCGGCAGGCGCAGGCGCAGGTCCAGCCCCCGGGCATTGACCCCGCGCACATCCCACACCCACGACATCGGGCCGAACGCTCCGGTCCGGCTGGCAAAGGCGGTCATCGACTGGATCACGGGCGGACTTTCCTGTG
Source organism: Marivivens sp. (assembly GCA_024642115.1). Classification (GTDB taxonomy): domain Bacteria; phylum Pseudomonadota; class Alphaproteobacteria; order Rhodobacterales; family Rhodobacteraceae; genus JAHEBU01. The sequence goes on from JAHEBU010000004.1 coordinate 146,621, forward strand.
CTTGGGCTGCCTGCGCACCTAAGGCCAAAGCCGCACAGGGAGCAAGAGCAGGTCCATTAACCGCCATATCAAAAGGATCGTGAAAATTTTCAAAGAAGGTCGTACAAATGTGTCAGGACTGGGGCACCGCCCTGATCGCAACGCCGCAAAGGACAGACCATGGATATCTTCGATATGACCCATTCTTCGGGTTCGGATCACGGCATCCTGACAGTGCTGGAAAGTTATTGGCGGGACCTTCGGGGGGCCAATCGGCTTCCGGTGCGCAACTCGGTCGATCCGGCGCGGATCGACGCGGCGCTGCCGTCGGCCTTTATCCTTGACCGGGTGGCACCTGGCGTGGCCCGGATGCGGGTCGCGGGTCAGCGGATCAATGACCTGTTGGGAATGGACGGACGCGGCATGCTGTTTTCCAGCCTGTTTTCACCCGCAGCGGCGCAGGACATCAGCCGTCTGCTCGACCAGGTTTTCGACGGACCGGCCATCGTGTCGCTGCCCGTGGTGTCGCACCGCAGCCTGACACGATCGCGGATGACCGGGCAGATCCTTGTCCTGCCGTTGGCGGGGACGGATGGCGGGGTGGCGCGGGCGCTGGGGGCGCTTGTGACCGACAGCGCACCGGGGCGGTCGGCACGGCGGTTCGACATCGCCCCTGGCGAGATCAGGGTCGAAGGCTTGGACCATCCGGACACCCGGCTGCGTCTGGCCGCCACGTCGGGCGCACCGCTCCGGATAGGCCCGGCTGTAGCGCGGCCGGCCCTGAAGCTCGTGGTGTCGAACGACTGAGGGTCAGACCGCTTCAGCGTTGCGGATCTGGGTGCGCCGGGCCGACAACTCTTCCGCCACCAGGAACGCCAGTTCCAGCGACTGCGACGCGTTCAGGCGCGGATCGCAGGCGGTGTGATAGCGATCCGACAGATCCTCGTCCGTTACGGCACGCACGCCACCGGTGCATTCGGTCACATCCTTGCCGGTCATCTCGAAATGCACGCCGCCTGGGATCGTGCCCTCGGCATTGTGAACGGCAAAGAATTCGCGGACCTCGCGCAACACCGATTCAAACGGACGGGTCTTGTAGCCGGTCGACGATTTGATCGTGTTGCCGTGCATCGCATCGCAGGACCAGACCACGTTGGCGCCCTCTTCGCGGACGGCCTTGACCAGCCGGGGCAGATGTTCGCCCACTGATCCGGCCCCAAAGCGGGCGATCAGGGTGATGCGGCCTTCCTCGTTCTTCGGGTTAAGCGAATTCAGCAACGACTTGAGGTGGCCCGAGGTCATCGACGGCCCGCATTTCAGACCGATGGGGTTCTGCACACCCTTGCAGAATTCCACATGCGCCCCGTCGGGCTGACGGGTGCGGTCGCCGATCCAGATCATGTGACCGGACCCGGCCAGCCATTTGCCGGTGGTGGAATCGACACGGCACAAAGCCTCTTCGTATTCCAGCAACAGCGCTTCGTGGCTGGTAAAGAATTCTACGGTCTGCAACGTATGCTCGGCCTCGGCCCGGATTCCGGCGGCTTCGATGAAATCGAGCGCATCGCTGATCCGGTTGGCCATGTCACGATATTTTTCAGCCTCGGGCGCACCGGTGAACCCCAGGGTCCAGGCATGAACCTTGTGCACGTCGGCATAGCCGCCGGTGGAAAAGGCGCGCAGCAGGTTCAGGGTGGCGGCGGCCTGAAGATAGGCCTGCAACATCCGCTCGGGGTCCGGGTTGCGGGCCTCAGGGGTGAAATCAAAGCCGTTGATGATGTCGCCACGATAGCTGGGAAGTTCCTGCCCGTTCATCACTTCGGTCGGGGCGCTGCGCGGCTTGGCCATCTGGCCGGCCATGCGGCCCACCTTGACCACCGGAACCTTGGCGCCATAGGTCAGCACCATCGCCATCTGCAACATGACCTTGAACGTGTCGCGGATGTTGTCCGCGGCAAATTCGGCAAAGCTTTCGGCGCAATCGCCCCCCTGCAACAGGAACGCCTCGCCGCGGCCAGCCTGGGCCAACAACGACTTGAGACGGCGGGCCTCTCCTGCAAAAACCAACGGCGGATAGCTCGACAGTTTGCCTTCCACAGCCTTGAGAGCGGCCGCGTCGGTATAGTCAGGCATCTGGACCCGGGGCTTGGTGCGCCAGTCAGTCTTGAGCCACTCGGTCATGGTCGTGCTCCGGTCTTGGATCAGGTTCAGCGATATCAGGCCGGGCTTATACCCCCCGGATCGGACGGGGCCAATGGCAAATCGCTGAATATGTCGGCCTGTCACACGCCGTTACCGACATGAAACGCCGCAAACGATTGTTCTTGAAGCCCCCCCACAAACCTGTTGTGGTCCAGCACAACACGCAATTCCGGACCCCAGACATGGATATCCAGCCGCAAATCGTCGAGGTTGCCCCCAAGGGCAAGCCGAAACGCTTTGTCTTTGTGCTCCTCGACAATTTCACTATGCTCTGTTTCGCCTGCGCGGTTGAATCGTTGCGCATTGCAAACCGGATGGCGGGCCACACACTTTATACCTGGGTTCTGGCGGGTGAAGGGGGCGACACGGTTGCCTGTTCCAACGGCACCGAATTCCGGGTCAACAGCGATCTGGAAGAGCTATTGCGCGAAGACACCGTCATGGTCTGCGGCGGGATCGACGTGCAGGCGGCCACCACCAAGAAGATGCTCAACTGGCTCCGGCGCGAGGCGCGGCGCGGCGTCGTGATGGGCGGGCTCTGCACCGCGGGCTATACTCTGGCCAAGGCAGGGCTGCTGGATGGTAAGAAGGCCACGATCCACTGGGAAAACCAGGACAGCTTTGCCGAGGAATTCGAGGACGTCAAACTGACCAAGTCGGTCTTTGTGGTGGATGGCAACCGGATCACCACGGCGGGTGGCACGGCCTCGATCGACCTGATGCTCAAACTCATCGCGGACGAGCACGGCGAAGAGCTTGCCAATGCTGTGGCCGACCAGCTGATCTATTCGTCCATCCGCACCGATCAGGACACCCAACGGCTGTCGATCCCCACCCGGATCGGCGTCCGTCACCCCAAACTCAGCCGGGTGATCCAGACGATGGAACAGAACATCGAGGAACCGATCAGCCCCGCAACGCTGGCCAAAGAGGTGGGAATGTCGACCCGACAGCTTGAACGGCTGTTCCGGCGCTACCTCTCGCGCTCACCCAAGCGATATTATATGGAATTGCGGCTGCAAAAGGCTCGTAACCTGTTGATGCAGACCGACATGAGCGTGATCAACGTGGCGCTGGCCTGCGGCTTTGCCTCACCGTCGCATTTCTCGAAATGCTACCGATCGCACTACGACACGACGCCCTACCGTGAACGGGGCAGCCACGCGACGCGGTTGTCGATCTAAGGCGACACACTCCTGCATTTTGGGACAGGTTTACACGCTAAACGCCCGAAAACACCGCAAAAGCAGGCGAATTACCTGCGCAGAACCGCTTCCCTTTTGCAAACGGGCTGCCTAATCTGTCCGTCAGGATGACAAAATCCGATAGGGAGACAACACTATGAAGAAACTGCTGCTGGCCACTGCGGCCACCGCCCTCATGGCTGGTGCCGCGATGGCAGAAGAGATCAAGATCGGCGTCGAGCTGGGCTTTACTGGCCCGCTGGAATCGATCACCCCCGCAATGGGCGCCGGTGCGGAACTGGCGATGAAGGAAGTCACGGATTCGGGCAAGCTGCTGGGCGGGTCCACCGTTACCTCGGTGCGCGCTGACTCCACTTGCGTCGACGCCGCCGCCGCAACCGCCGCTGCCGAACGTCTGGTTACCACCGACAAGGTCAACGCGATCATGGGCGCCGACTGCTCTGGCGTGACCGGTGCGATCCTGCAAAACGTGGCGCGGCCCAACGGCATCGTCATGATCTCTCCTTCGGCCACCTCGCCGGGCCTGTCCACCGCCGAAGATGACGGCCTGTTCTTCCGCACCGCCCCATCGGATGCGCGTCAGGGCGTCGTGATGACCGAAATCCTCATGGACAAGGGGATCAAGACGGTCGCGCTGACCTACACCAACAACGACTACGGCAAAGGTCTGGCCGATGCATTCCAGGCTGCCTACGAGGCGGCTGGGGGCACCGTGACCATCTCTGCCCCGCACGAAGACGGTAAGGCCGACTATTCGGCTGAAGTGGCCTCGCTGGCATCCGCCGGTGGCGACATGCTCGTCGTCGCAGGCTACGTCGATCAGGGCGGGTCGGGCATCGTGCGTGCCGCGCTCGATACCGGCGCGTTTGGTGTGTTCTACTTCCCCGATGGCATGGTCGGTGAAAAGCTGAACGAAAACTTCGGCGGCGAACTGAACGGGTCGATGGGCGATTATCCCGGCACCGACAGCCCCGGTGCGGCCAAGTTCGACGAAATGGCAACTGCTGCGGGCTTTGACGGAACCGGCGCGTTTGCCGCCGAATCCTACGATGCTGCGGCGCTGATCATGCTGGCGATGGCGGCTGCCAATTCGTCCGCCTCTGCCGACTTCAAGGATCACGTCATGGACGTGGCCAACGCACCGGGCGAAAAGATCTATCCCGGCGAGTTGGGCAAGGCGCTCGACCTGATCGCAGCCGGAACCGACATCGACTATGTCGGTGCCTCTGCGGTCGAACTGATCGGCGCTGGCGAATCCGCGGGCAACTACCGCGAGATCGAGTTCAAGGACGGCAAGTACGACACCATCGCCTACCGCTGATCGCGGCAGGATTGGATCATCGGTTCGGCCCGGGCAACGCCCCGGGCCGTTCCATAACAAGACGGAGGCCGAGGGCCGGATCATCCGGTGACGTAGGCCCCAACAGGGGAAACAGACGATGATCGTCGTCGAGAATCTGCATAAGCACTTCGGTGGATTTCACGCCGTGGACGGGGCAAGCCTGTCCATCGCGGCCAACTCCATCACCGGGTTGATCGGGCCGAATGGCGCCGGAAAAACCACTCTTTTCAACGTGATCGCAGGCGTTCTTAAACCGACGTCGGGCAAGGTCACGATGGCGGGTGAGGATATAACCGGCCTGCCGCCGCATGAACTCTTTCACAAGGGGCTGCTGCGGACGTTTCAGATCGCCCATGAATTCTCCTCGATGACCGTCCGGGAAAACCTGATGATGGTTCCCGAGGGGCAGTCGGGCGAAACGCTGTGGAATGCATGGTTTGGCCGGGGCCGGATCGCGCAGGAAGAGGCCGCTCTTCTCAAGAAGGCCGACGAAGTCCTTGATTTCCTGACCATTTCCCATTTGCGCGATGAAAAGGCGGGCAATCTGTCCGGCGGTCAGAAGAAATTGCTTGAACTCGGCCGCACCATGATGGTCGACGCCCGCATCGTGTTTCTGGACGAAGTCGGGGCGGGCGTGAACCGCACCCTGCTCAACACCATCGGCGACGCCATCGTGCGGCTGAACAAGGAACGCAACTACACCTTTGTCGTGATCGAACACGACATGGATTTCATCGGTCGCATCTGCGACCCGGTCATTTGCATGGCCGAGGGCAAAAAACTGGCCGAAGGCACGCTGGACGAAATCAAGGCCAACGAGCATGTGATCGAGGCCTATCTGGGTACAGGTCTGAAAAACAAAGACAAGGTGGCCACGGTATGAGCGATTACCAGAACGACCGCGGCAACAACGATGCGTCGATCACCAATCCCTCGGGCCGTGGCAGCGCCGAAAACACCGACCGCAAAGGTCAGGCAACCCCCGCCACCGACCAGCCTTTCCTGATCGGCAACGCCATGACGGGGGGCTACGGAAAAGGCCCCGATATCCTGAATGACTGCACCGTCGCCGTGAACCGGGGCGAGATTGCCGTGATCGTCGGCCCCAATGGCGCGGGCAAATCCACCGCGATGAAGGCGCTGTTCGGGATGCTGAACATGCACGGTGGCCGGGTGGTGCTGGACGGCGAGGATATCTCGACGCTGTCCCCCCAGGACCGCGTGATAAAGGGCATGGGGTTCGTTCCTCAGGTCCGCAACATCTTTCCCTCGCTCACGGTCGAGGAAAATCTTGAGATGGGCGCCTTCATCCGCAAGGACGATTTCCGCCAGACCATGGCCCAGATCTACGACCTGTTCCCGATCTTGCGCGACAAACGGCGGCAGGCCGCAGGCGAATTGTCCGGCGGCCAGCGTCAGCAGGTGGCTGTCGGCCGGGCGCTCATGACCAAGCCCAAGGTCCTGATGCTGGACGAACCGACCGCCGGGGTCAGCCCCATTGTGATGGACGAACTGTTTGACCGCATCATCGAGGTCGCCCGGACCGGTATCCCCATCCTGATGGTCGAACAGAACGCCCGTCAGGCCCTTGAAATCGCAGACAAAGGATATGTTCTGGTCACAGGCCGCAACGCCCACACCGGCACCGGAAAGGAACTGCTTGCCGACCCCGAGGTCCGCCGCAGTTTCCTGGGGGGCTGAGGGATCGTGCGTCTTGCCCTCGCCTTGGTATTGATTGCGCCGCACTCCGTTCTTGCGGCAGGTCTGGATTGTCGCCCCCAGATATTTTGCAGCGACACCAGTTGTGCGGCGACTGACCCGGACGACACCGAAGGCGGCACCTATGTGCGCGATGCCTTGGGGGCCACCCCCGAGGTCTATGTCGGCGAGGGTTTGTGGGTCACCGCCCAGCGGGTGGAAAAAGACGGCACCTTTACCTTTACCGGCACGAATAGCCAAAACGCGGCGGTGATGGTGTCCGTCAGGCGACAGGGTGGCGCGTTCATCTATTCATTGCTGGACGGCGACATGGGCAAACGGACCTGGATCATGACCGGCACCTGTCGGAACACCGAGGAATGACCAGTGCCGATGCGCCCCTCCCACAGCCCCTGGCCACTTCGCCTGATCCTTGCAGCCATTGTCGCCGTGCCGGCCGGGCTGGCGATCGGCGTGTTCTGGTTCGTCTGGTCGGTGCGGGCCGAGCAGGCCGCGCGGACCTATCCCTATCTCGACTGCTCATTCCTGACTTGGGACGACCCCGATCAACCCGACCTGCCCCCACCGTTTCAGATCGTCCCGCGTGGCGCCTTCGAGCGGGCGTACATCTACATGGACGGCTGGAACCCGGGCCTGTCCGTGATGCCGGGCGACGGGACCATGACCTATATGGCCGGGGACAACGACAAAGGCGCGATGGACATCCGGCTGCAAGCCAGCGGCGAGATGACGCTGGACTGGCGCAAGGACCCCGGCACCCAAACCGTACAGGCGCGCGGCACCGGTTTTTGCAGCCCCAGACCCGCGCCGTGACCCCCTCCCCTTGTTCCAAAGGCTGTTCCTGATGAAACCGTTCCTTCCGGGCCTCCTTGTTATCCTCGCTGCCCCGCCGCTTTTTGCGCAAAGCCTTCAATGCCCGCCGATGATGTATTGCGGCGACGCTGGCTGCTTTGCGGGCAATCCCGACGACCCCGAGGCCGGAACTTTTGTCCGTGACGCGATGGGCGACGCCCCGTCGGTCTATGTGAGCGAAGGCACCTGGATGCCGGCCACCCGGACCCTCGACCGGGGCGTGCTGGTTTTCACCGGAACCGATCCGTCGATTGGCCGAGTCCGGCTTGCGGTCCGGCAACAGGGCGGCACCTACCTCTACACCCTGCCCGACCAACCCGATTTCGCCATGACCGGCACCTGCAAGAACTGGACCGACCAATGATCCGTGCCGCCCTCCTCCTCGCCCTCGCCCCCCTCACGGCCCATGCGGAAGGGGCGCGGACACTGTTTTCCTGCACCGGACTGCAAACCTGCGACGCGACCGGGGCCTGTCAGCCCGACAACACCGCCACAACCTTCGGACTTGCGCCTGAAACGACCGGAACAGACGGTGACGGGCTCTACACACTAACGCACGACAACCAGCCGTTCGAAATGAAGGCCATGGCCATGCTTGGCCCCTTCGTCTGGTCCGAAGGGCCGCACGACCGGCAAACCTTGCTGATCACGGGCGAACGGGCCGCGCTCTGGCACAGCCTCGATCTGGCGACCGGGACCAGCCAAATCCGATTCCTGACCTGCGAGGTAACGCGCTGATGGACCTTCTGAACGCCCTTGTGGCGCTGCTCAACTACATCATCGTGCCCGCCACGGCTTACGGGGCGCAATTGGCCATCGGGGCGCTGGGGGTGACGCTGATCTACGGGATCCTGCGGTTTTCAAACTTTGCCCACGGCGACACGATGGCGTTCGGGACAATGGTAACGATCCTGTTCACCTGGTGGTTCCAGTCGATGGGACTGCACCTTGGGCCGCTGCCCACAGCACTCCTCGCCCTGCCCTTCGGGATCATCGGCACCTCGCTGATGGTGCTGGCGACAGACCGGGCGGTGTACCGCTTTTACCGACGGAAAAAGGCAGCGCCGGTGATCCTCGTCATCGTCTCGATGGGGGTGATGTTCATCATGAACGGGATCGTCCGGGTCGGGCTGTCGCTGGGCGCATTGGGGCTGACGGCGGACGGTGGCAAATCGGTGCGCGGGACGGACGATGTGAACTTTGCCGATGGGGCGCGGTTCGTCATCACGGCAGGCGATTTCAAGACGTGGACAGGGCTCACCGAAGGTTTGGCGATCCGCAGCACGCAGGTCCTGACCATCGTGACGGCCATCGTCGTGGTGGTGGCCCTGTTCTGGTTCCTCAACCGCACGCGGACGGGGAAATCCATGCGGGCCTTTTCGGATAACGAAGATCTGGCGCTGCTGTCGGGTATCAACCCCGAACGGGTGGTGACGGTGACCTGGATCATCGTGGCCGCACTGGCGACCACGGCAGGCGTACTTTACGGGCTCGACAAATCTTACAAGGCCTTCACCTACTTCCAGCTTCTGCTGCCGATTTTTGCCTCGGCCATCGTCGGCGGGCTTGGCAGTCCGCTAGGCGCCATCGCCGGCGGCTTTGTCATCGCCTTTTCCGAAGTGACTGTGACCTACGCCTGGAAAAAGGTGGTGGTCTATGCCCTGCCCGACGGCTGGGGGCCAGACGGGCTGATGCAACTCTTGTCCACCGACTATAAATTCGCAGTCAGCTTCGTGATCCTCATCATCGTGCTGCTGTTCAAGCCGACCGGCCTATTCAAGGGACAATCCGTATGACCGCCCCTCTCAAGAACGTCATTCTTTATGCGATCATGGTCCTGCTGCTGGTCGGCACAGGGCTGACGCAGGGCTGGAACCTCGCGCTCACCATCTTCAACATGGGGCTGATCTCGGCGATCATGGCGCTGGGGGTGAACCTGCAATGGGGGTTCGCGGGGCTTTTCAACATCGGGATCATGGGGTTCGTGGCGCTGGGGGGGCTGGCGACGGTGCTGGTCTCGATGCCGCCGGTGCCAGAGGCGTGGTCGGCAGGCGGCGGGCGCGTGTTGGCTGGCCTTGTTCTTGGCGCGGCAACCGTAGGGGCGGCGGTCCTGACCTATGGCAGGCTCAGGGGGCGGGCGCGGACCTTTGGGGTGCTGGCAGTCCTGATCGGCGGCTTTTTCCTCTACCGCTACGTCTTTGACGGCGGTGTGGCAGCGGTCGAGGCCGTCTCACCGGCCTCGACCGGCTATCTCGGCGGTCTTGGCTTGCCCGTGCTTCTCGCCTGGCCAGTCGGCGGCGTGCTGGCCGCCGGGGCGGCCTGGCTCATCGGCAAGACAGCGCTGGGACTACGCTCCGACTACCTCGCGATTGCGACCCTCGGCATCGCCGAAATCATCATTGCCGTCATGAAGAACGAAGACTGGCTGGCCCGCGGGGTCAAGAACGTGGTGGGCATCCCCCGCCCTGCCCCGGTTGTGCCGTACGAGGTGGACTTGCAGAAAAGCCCCGAATTCCTTGCCAACGCGGCAGCATGGGGGCTGGACCCGACCAATGCTTCCACCCTCTATGTCAAACTGATGTACGGCATCCTCTTTGCCATCGTCCTCGTGATCTTGCTGGTCCTGATGCAACGGGCCCTGCACAGCCCTTGGGGCCGGATGATGCGGGCCATCCGCGACAACGAGGTCGCCGCCGAGGCGATGGGCAAAAACGTCACCGCGCGACACCTGCAAATCTTCATCCTCGGATCGGCCATCTGCGGCATCGCCGGGGCCATGATGACCACGCTTGACGGGCAACTGACACCCGGCACCTACCAACCGCTGCGCTTCACGTTTCTTGTCTGGGTCATGGTGATCGTCGGCGGATCGGGCAACAACTTCGGCTCGGTGCTGGGCGGGATGCTCATCTGGTGGCTCTGGGTCGAGGTTGAACCGATCGGCCTCGGGCTCATGTCGATCCTCACCTCCGGCCTGCCGGATGGAAGTGCGGTCAAGGACACCCTGATCGATTCCGCCGCCCAGATGCGCCTGCTGACGATGGGTCTGGTCTTGCTGCTGGTGCTGCGGTTCAGCCCAAGGGGTCTGATCCCCGAAAAGTAGACAGGACCCTGTCCTCCAGCGTCTTTGGTCCCCAAAACTCTCGGGGGGGCCGAAGGCGGGGGGCAGACAGCCCCCCTCCCCGGCGACCCGCAGGGGCGCAACCCCTTATCGTTGGACCGACCAAGCGCCTGCTCTTGTTCCATTAGGTTCAGAACAAAGGTGGCAATGACGATCGGCATTTGCCGGGGGGATGATGGCCCGGCACAAAATGGCCGTCTCCATCTCGCGCTTGCCACCTTGCGCCTTTTGGCGACCGTCTGGAATGCAGGCCGCCGTGATGGCCTGCGCACAAAAATCACGCGCTGACTTAGTCATCGCAAACGTGCCAGATGACCCGCTCCAAAGTGGGCCGGGGACGCGTGACGGACGTGACCACATGATGGGTCACTCGGATAAATCGGTCGGTCCTGATATCTCGTGACGATCAAGGCGTTCAAGACGGATATCTCTTGAATTTCCTTTTAGTTCAGATACTTAAAATTCGTTCACGTGTGAACGCCTTATCCGGCGGCCCGCAGACGCTTGATCAGGCTCGACGTGTCCCAACGCCCGCCACCCATCTTCTGGACGTCCTTGTAGAACTGATCGACGAGTGCGGTGACAGGCAGGCTGGCCCCGTTTTCATCCGCCGCATCCAGACAGATCCCCAGATCCTTGCGCATCCAGTCGACCGCGAATCCGTGCGTGAAATGATCGTCGATCATTGTCTGATACCGGTTCGACATCTGCCACGACCCAGCCGCGCCCTGACTGATCACCTCGACCACGGCGGCACCGTCCAGCCCGGCTTTCTCGGCGAAATGCAGCGCCTCGGACAGCCCCTGAACCAGCCCCGCTATGGCGATCTGATTGCACATCTTGGTCAGCTGCCCCGACCCGCTCTCGCCCAGCCGCTTGCAGACTTTTGCATAGGCCGACATCACCGGCTCGGCCCGCTGATAGGCACCCGCATCGCCGCCGCACATGATCGACAGCTTGCCATTCTCGGCCCCCGCCTGCCCGCCTGAAACGGGGGCGTCCACGAAACTGATCTGGCGGTCATTGGCGGCCTTGAACAGCTCGCGGGTGACGGCGGCGGAAACGGTCGTGTGATCGACATAGACGGTGCCTGCGCCCATGACGGCGAACGCTCCATCCTTGCCGGTCGTCACGGCCCGCAGGTCGTCATCGTTGCCCACGCAGGACAGGACAAAGTCGGCGCCCTTGGCGGCGTCCGCCGGAGTCTTGCCGAATTTGCCACCATGCTGAGCGACCCAAGCCTCGGCCTTGGCCGTGGTGCGATTATAGACCGTCACATCGTGCCCGGCGGCCTTGAGATGCCCCGCCATCGGGTAGCCCATGACGCCCAGTCCCAGAAATGCCACAGATGCCATCGGCGTGCCCCCTCGCGTTGCCCTGAAAAAACAGATACCGATACCTAACCGTTCCAGACGCCCCGTCAACTGATCAAGGGCGCAACCCGAGGCTGTTATGTCGACCCTGTTCCGCTGGCTGTTCCGTATCACGACCGGACTGATCGTGCTGATCGTCCTTGTGTTCGGGCTGGCCTGGTACTTCTTTTCCCGCTCCCTGCCCGACTACGGTGCCACCACACAGGTCGCAGGCATTTCTGCTCCGGTCGAGATCGTGCGCGATCATGCCAACGTCCCGCATATTTTTGGCCAGACCGACGCTGACGTCTTTTTCGCCCTCGGCTATGCCCATGCCCAGGACCGGCTCTGGCAGATGACGATGCTGCGACGGACGGTGCAGGGGCGGCTGTCGGAACTGTTCGGGCCGCGCACCCGTCGGATCGACGAGTTGCTGCGCCGGCTCGACCTATACGGTCTGGCGGTCAAATCGGTGGCGGCGCAAGATGACGAAACCAAGATGGCGCTGGATGCCTATTCGGCGGGGGTGAATGCCTGGCTGACCGAGGTCAACAAGGGGTCGCTGGGGCGCGGTGCGCCCGAGATGTGGCTGTTCAACCAGCCCATCGCACCCTGGCAGCCCGCAGACAGTGTCGCCATCGTCAAGCTGATGGCCCTGCAACTGTCTAGCCATCTGGAAAACGAGGTGCTGCGCGCCCGCACGAGCCTCATCCTCCCCGATTCCCGCGTCCGCGATATCCTGCCCGACGACCCCGGTTCGGGGATCGCTGCTTTGCCGGAATATGCCTCGCTTGTCCCCGGCAATGTGCAATATGCGGCCAATACCCGGATGCCCTTTGACCCGCTAAGTCCGGTCAAACCGATGGACCTTGCCGGGGCGTCGAATGGATGGGCTGCCGGGATCACCCGGTCGGCGACCGGATCGACCTTGTTGGCCAACGACCCTCACCTTGGCCTGACTGCCCCGTCGATCTGGTATCTTACCCGGATGGAACTGACCACGGGTGGCGTCATTGGCGGCACCATTCCAGGCATCCCCGTCATCCTGACCGGGCGGAGCGCCGATCTGGGCTGGGGGATCACGTCCAGCTATCTGGACGATCAGGACCTTCATATCGAAGAGGTCAACCCCGACGATTCGACCCAGTATCGCGGCCTCTCCGGCTGGGTCCCGTTTGAGACCCGCGACAGTATCATCACGATCAAGGGGGCGCCTGCCGAGACGATCCAGCTTCAGTGGACGGAAAACGGCCCGGTCCTGCCGCCCGATCAATACGACCTTGGCACGATCACCCCGCCCGGCCATGTCACCAGCCTGAGTTGGACAGCCTTGTCGGATGCCGACACGTCGCTGAGTGCGGCCATCGCCATCATGCGCGCCCATACCATCGACGCCGCGATAGAGGCGGGTCGCGCCTATGTCGCCCCGTCACAGAACCTGATCCTGGCCGACCGCAACCGGATCGCCATGCAGACCATTGGCGCCATGCCTGCCCGTGATCCGGCCCACCAAAGCCTGGGCCGGTTGCCCACCTTTGGTTATCTGCCGCAGAATCGGTGGCAAGGGATGCTGCCCTATTCGGACAACCCGTCGTTTGTGAATCCTGTGGGCGGGATCGTGGGAAATACCAACAACAAGACGGTGGACCGCCCCTTTCCCCATCATGTGTCGTATTTCTGGGGGGATACCCAGCGGATCAACCGCTGGACCCGCCTGATGGAAAGTCGTCAGGTCCATACCCGCGAAAGTTTCATCGAGGCGCAGTTGGATACCGTCAGCTATACCGCCCGATCGCTGCTGCCCTTGATCGGAGCCGACCTGTGGTTCACCGGCGACGCTGCCCCCGAAGGCACCCCCGAGCGTGAGCGGCAAAAGGCGCTGACCCTTCTGGCCGAATGGAACGGCGAGATGAACGAACATCTGCCCGAACCACTGATCTATGCGGCCTGGTTGCGTGCCTTGCAGGAACGGCTGATCCGCGACGATCTGGGCCCGCTGGCCAGCGAATATGTCCACGTGGATCCGATCTTTATCGAACGGGTGTTCCGCAATGTAGATGGGGCTGGCGCGTGGTGCGACGTGGTTCAGTCTGCCCCCATCGAGACATGCACAGACATGGCGCGACTTGCGCTGGACGATGCGCTGGTCTGGATAAAGGATCATCAGGGCGGATCGCTGGAATCGCTGCGCTGGGGCGACGCCCATCAGGCGACGCATGACCATCCGGTGCTGGGCACAACACCGTTCCTGTCGTGGTTCGTCAATATCCGCCAATCGACCAGCGGCGGCGACAACACACTGATGCGCGGGCGCACGTCTGGCGTGGACCCCAATCCGTTCCAGAACGTCCATGCTGCGGGCTATCGCGGGGTCTATGATTTTGCCGATCCGGACAGTTCGGTATTCATCATTTCGACCGGGCAATCGGGCCACCCCCTGTCGCGCTATTATGATGACATGGGCGAGTTGTGGCGGCGCGGCGAATACATCCCGATGTCGCTGGACCCGGCGCTGGCGCGGGCAGCGGCCGTGGGCATCACGGAGCTGGAGCCTGCGCCGGCCAACTGAACGTCCGTCCGCGTGTCTGGCTTAACCGTTTTCTCATTCGATTCTGCGACGATGGGGTATGTGGCTCAACATCGTGCTCGCAACCTTTACGTTCCTGTTTTCCATGCGCACCCGTCGGGACCGCATTCTCAAGCCGATCATCACCATCGGGATCATTCAGATCGTGTCGGTGCCGACCTATCTTTTGTTGACCCACCCGGCTTTGGATCAGTTGCTGGGTCAGATGCTGGTGACCCTCATAGTCTCGGGGCCGTTTGTTGTTGGCGGGGGAACCATCGTCACCCATCTGGATCAGTTGCAGGCGAGGTTGGCCGATCTGGCCATGACTGATGTGCTGACTGGACTGAACAACCGCCGCGCCTTTTACGAACGATCCCGGCAGGCACATCGCGGCGCAGGATCAGGTGTCGTATTCATCATTGATGCTGACCACTTCAAGCGGATCAACGACAGATGTGGACATGCCGTTGGCGATCTGTGCTTGCAGTCGATTGGACGCCGGATCAGATCGGTCGTCAGAACGACCGATGTTGTTGGCCGCATCGGGGGCGAGGAATTCGCGGCGTATCTGCCGAACGCCTCCATCACGGTCGCGACAGCTATCGGGCAGGCACTGGTCGACGGGATCCCTGTCGCAATCGAGGCGGACGAGGCGGCGCTGATCGTCACCTTGTCGGTCGGGCTGGCGCAGGGTCGCCGTTTTGACGACTTGATCGCCCAGGCCGACCGTGCACTTTACCGCGCCAAGGCCGAGGGCCGCGCCCGTCTGGTCGTTTTCGATCCGATCTGCGATAGCGATCCGATCCTCTCGCAGATGGGGGACCGGGCCGCCTGACCTTGAACCCGGCCTCTGGTCAGGCCGATGACCGCCCGCCAAAGGCCCGCGCCAGCCACAGACCGCCGGTGGCACCAAGGGCGTTCAGCACGATCCCCCAGGCCATATCGGTCAGAGTGATAGCCCAGGTCCAGTCGGCAAGGATCGCAAGGTTGGTGAATTCATAGGTGCCATAGGCCACTGCCCCGAATGCCGCCGCCCGAAGGGCAACGCGGCCGTAAGGCAGACCAGCGGTCAGAGCCGGATAGGTCACAAACCCGACAAGCCCTGCGATATAGCCAAAATAGAAGATCAACGCAGGCAGCACGCGGGGGGTCTCGGCCATCAGATGGCCCGCGTCCCGCTCCATGACCGGCAGGATTACCTGACTGATCCCGATGGCATCAAGGATTGCAAAGACGACGAGAGTGGCGATGTAGAGAATGACGAGAGGCATGGTGAACTCCGGCTGGGTCTGAGTTGAACGCGTCGCCGGGCGGATTGGTTCACATCCGGCCGAAACGTTCCTTTTCCAAGGCGGTCCAGGTGACGGTGACGGCATACCCGTCTTCGTCGGCTGTTTCCGAGTCCACGAGGGATTCGTTATGCAGCCAGGCCCGGCGCTGACCCGCGCTGAACGGCAGGCGCAGGGTTTCGGTGGTGCCGGGCGGCGTGATTGCCTCGGCCACAGCCGCCAGCAGCGCATCTAGCCCGTCACCGGTCAGTGCCGAGACGGCAAATATGCCCTTGGTCCGGTCTGCCTGCACTTCGACCGCTGTGCGTTGGTCGCCCGTCAGCACGTCGATCTTGTTCCAGACTTCAAGCATCGGTGCGGTTTCGGCGACCCCAAGGTCATGCAGGATCTTTTGCACGTCGCGGGCCTGTTCGGCGGTCTGGGCATGGGTGATGTCACGCACGTGGACGATCAGGTCGGCGTCCAGAACCTCTTCGAGTGTGGCGCGAAAGGCGGCGATGAGTTCGGTCGGCAGGTCCGAGATAAAGCCCACTGTATCGGACAGGATGATCTCTTCGCCCGAGGGCAAGACGACACGGCGCATGGTGGGATCGAGCGTGGCGAACAGCATGTCCTTGGCAAAGACATCCGCCCCGGTCAGCCGATTGAAAAGTGTCGATTTGCCCGCGTTGGTGTAGCCGACCAACGCCACGATTGGATAGGGAACCTTGGCCCGCGCCGCGCGGTGCAACGCCCGCGTCTTGCCCACCTTGGCCAGCTTTTCCTTGAGCCGCACAAGCTGATCGTCGATGGCGCGGCGGTCGGCCTCGATCTGCGTCTCGCCAGGGCCGCCGACAAAGCCGAAACCGCCACGCTGCCGTTCCAGGTGGGTCCAGGCACGCACCAGCCGCGTGCGCTGATAGCTCAACGCTGCCATTTCAACCTGAAGCACCCCTTCGTTGGTGCGGGCCCGGTCACCAAATATTTCAAGGATCAGACCGGTCCGGTCGAGAAGTTTGACCTTCCATTCCTCTTCGAGGTTGCGCTGCTGAACGGGTCCGACGTGGCCATCTACGAGGACGAGTTCGACCTCGGCCTCGGCCATCCGGGACTTGAGTTCGGCAATCTTGCCCTTGCCGAACAGCATCCCAGGCATGATCTTGGTCAGGCGCACCGTTTCGGAGCCTACCACCTGTAGTCCGGGCAGCGCGTCGGCCAACGCCACAGCCTCGGCCAAGGCGGCGTCGGGGTCCCGGCGATGTCGGTCAGTCTTGAGGTCCGGGTGCAGCACCCAGGCCCGCGTGGCGGGCCTTTCACTCTCCATGAAGGTTACTCTTCACCGTCATAAAGGTTGATGGGCTGGGCGGGCATGATCGTCGAGATTGCCGATTTATAGACAAGCTGCGACTGGCCATCGCGGCGAAGAAGCACGCAAAAGCTGTCGAACCAAGTGATAACCCCCTGCAACTTGACCCCGTTGATCAGAAAAATCGTTACCGGAACCTTGGTCTTGCGGACGTGATTGAGGAATGCATCCTGCAGATTCTGTTTGTCAGCCGCCATGGCCTTGTCCCTTTTTTCTTGCGGCCGCGGATCGGCCAACGCTTTTATCAGGTCGAGTATGTCGTGGGCTGGGCGGAGATTCCAGCCCAAATTCAGAGTGTTCGCGGCTAATCAGCGGGACGGCGTCGATCGGCGCATGCCAATACGCCAAATCGCCCCGATCATCTAGAAAAAGTCGATCGAGACCTGCAACAACCGTTCCACTTCAGGCACATCGGCGGTCATGCTGAAAATGGCGATCACGTCGCCCTCTTCGATCCTGAGTTCGCTGGTCGGTTTGACCATCTTGCCCCCCTTGAGCACGCCGCCCACCAGCACGCCCTCGGGAAAGGCAATGTCGCGGATTCGCTGGCCCGAAATGGGTGACGTGCCCAGAACCTGCGCCTCGATCACTTCGGCCTCGGCGTCGCCGATCGAATAGACGCCGCGCACCCGCCCGTGCCGGATGTGCCGCAGGATCGAGCTGACCGTGGTGGCGCGGGGGTTGATATAGGCGTCGATGTTCATGGGACCCAGCAGCGGCACAAGTGTCGGATCATTGATCAGAACGATGGCCATCGGACAGCCCATTTCCTTGGCCCGGACGGCAGCAAGAAGGTTCGTCTTGTCATCGTCGGTCACACATAGGACAGCGTCGGCAGTGCTGACGTTCGCCTCTTCCAAAAGCGCCACTTCCAACCCGTCGCCGTTCAGAACGATGGTCCGGTCGAGCATGTCTGCCGCCCGTTCGGCCACCTTGCGGTCGCGTTCGATCACCTTTACCCGGACGCGGTCGGTCCGTTGTTCCAATTCCCTGGCCACCCCAAGGCCCACGTTGCCGCCTCCGATGATGACAACCCGTTCCTGTTTGGCATGACTTTTACCAAAGATTTCCAGCGTGCGGGCCATGTCGGCGGTATCGGTGAACACATAGCAGTCATCGCCCGCATAGATCTGGTCGCCCGGCGCCGGGGCAAACAGCCGCCCATCGCGGCGGATGCCCACCACGATCGCCCGCAAGGTGGAAAACAGGTCGCTGAGTTGCCGGAGCGGCGTGTTGATGACGGGGCAATCCTCGGCAATGGTGATCCCCAAAAGCTGCCCTTTACCCTCAAGAAAACTCTCTGTGTCAAAGGCGGTCGGCGAGGCAAGACGTTGAAGCGCGGCCTCGGCCACCTCGCGTTCGGGGCTGATGACCACGTCGATGGGCATGTGGTCGCGCCGGTAAAGGTCGGAATAGATCACGTCCAGATAGCTTTGCGCCCGCAGTCGCGCGATCTTGCGCTGCACGTCAAACACTGAATGGGCCACCTGGCAAGTGACCATGTTCACCTCGTCCGAATAGGTGGCCGCGATGATCATGTCGGCATCCCGCGCGCCTGCGCGTTCCAGCACATCGGGATAGGAAGCGTGGCCGATAACCCCCTGCACATCCAGCGTTTCGGTCGCCCGCCGGACCAGGTCGGGATCCATGTCCACCACGGTCACGTCGTTCTTTTCACCCGACAGATGGCGGGCGATCTGCCAACCGACCTGACCTGCCCCGCAGATGATGACCTTCATGACGCTTCCTTAGTTGCTGTGCGGCGGCTCGTGCCAGTTGGGGCCGGCCCGGTCAACAGTCGGATCATTCAACGGTTTCTTCGTCAATATAGGCGACACGGGACCCCGCCTTGCTGGTCGTGACCACTCCCAGGGATTTGAGTTTGCGGTGCAGGGCGGACCGTTCCATACCTACGAACGAAGCCGTGCGGCTGATGTTCCCGCCAAAGCGGTTGATCTGCGTCAGCAGGTATTCCCGTTCAAACAGTTCCCGTGCCTCGCGCAATGGCAAGGTGGCCAGACCGCCCGACAATACAATCCTCCCTTCATCGGCCGCGGTTTCATCGGCGGACGGAAGCTCTTTTGCCATGATCGGTCCGTTGGAATCTCCAAGGATCAGAACGCGTTCCACGACGTTCTTCAACTGTCGCACGTTGCCCGGCCAGACCATTGTCTGCAACAGTGCGCGGGCATCGTCGGCCAGTTTACGCAGAGGCAAACCCTGATTGCGATTGAACAGACCGATGAAATGTTCCGCCAGCAGTGGGATGTCCTCGCGCCGCTCTTCAAGGCTGGGCACGGGGATCGGGACGACATTCAGACGGTGATAAAGTTCCTGCCGAAAGGTGCCCGCTGCAATCTCGGCCGCAAGATCGCGGTTGGTCGATGAGATGACGCGCAGGTCGACCTGGACCTTGTCCGTTCCGCCCACCCGCTGGAACATCTGATCGACCAGCACGCGCAGGATTTTCCCTTGGGTTCCCAACGGCATGTCGGCCACTTCGTCGAAATAGATAACGCCGCCGTTGGCTTGCTCCAACAGACCCTTTTCGATCCCCTTGCCGGGCGTTTCGCGGCCGAACAGGACCTCTTCCATCCGCTCGGGTTCGATCGAGGCCGAATTGACAGTCACAAAGGGGCTGCTGGCCCTGTTGGAATTGGAATGGATATAGCGGGCGGCGATTTCCTTGCCCGACCCCGGCGACCCGGTCAGCATGACGCGCCCATTGGATTTGGTCACCTTGTCGAGCTGGGATTTTAGCGTGCGGAACGCCGCACTTTCCCCCAGCATTTCGGCATTGGCCGTCTCGCCGCGCTTGAGTTCCTGATTTTCGCGGCGCAGGCGCGAGGTTTCCATCGCACGCCGGATCACCACCATCAACTGGTCAATGTTAAACGGCTTTTCGATGAAATCGTAGGCCCCTTGCTTGATCGCGGCCACGGCGATTTCGATGTTGCCATGCCCCGAGATGATGACGATCGGGATTTCCGGATGGTCCCGCTTGACCGTCTTGAGGATGTCGATCCCGTCCATCCCGCTATCCTTGAGCCAGATGTCGAGGATCATCAGAGACGGCTTTTCCTTGGCAATTTCGGCCATGCACTGGTCCGAATTGCCTGCAAGTCGCGTCGTAAACCCTTCATCTTTCAGGATATCCGAAATCAGTTCGCGGATATCGCGTTCGTCGTCGGTAATCAGGATATCGCTCATGTCGTCCTCATGCTGGTATTTTGGTGGCAAGTGCCGCGGCAGGCAGCACTGGCAGGTCGATCACGGCCATGGCCCCGTGGTGGGTGCAGCCGTCAAAAGTTTCGGCATCAGTGAGCTGGAGGGTGCCCCCATGCTCTTCGATGATCTTCTTGACGATGGGCAGGCCAAGGCCGGTGCCCTTGTCGCGGGTCGTGACGTAAGGCTCAAACAGGCGGGCGCGGTCTTCGGGCAGGCCTATACCGTTGTCCTGAATGGTAATGCGGGCAGTGGTGTCCGTGCGGGTCAGCGCGACCTTGATCCGGGCCTTGAACTCTGGCTCTAGTCCACGCTTTTCCTCAAGTGTTTCAATTGCTTCGCCTGCATTCTTGATCAGATTTGTCAGCGCCTGCGAAATCATGCTGCCGTCCACCTCGGCCAGGATCGGGCCGGGTTCGATGGTCGAGGTGATCTGCACCGATGGCTGGCCCGCCTCTTGCAGCGTCACGGCATCGCGTACGATGGCCGACAGGTCGGTCATCGCCCGGTCGGGTTCGGGCATCCGCGCGAATTTCGAAAACTCGTCGACGATCCGCCGCAGGTCGTTGGTCTGCCGGACGATGACGTCGGTCATCTGGTCCAACTGGTCCGCATCCGCACCCACCTGCGACCGGAACTTGCGCTTGATACGTTCCGCGCTCAATTGGATTGGGGTCAGGGGGTTCTTGATTTCATGGGCGATGCGGCGGGCGACGTCGCCCCAAGCGGCCATCCGTTGGGCGGACACCAAATCCGTCACGTCGTCAAAGGCGACAACGTAGCCTTCAAGTGTGCCTTCGTCAGTGCGGCGGGTTGCGACACGCACCAATAGCGCCTCTTGTGCGCCGCCCCGGATCAGGTTGACCTGATCCTGCGCCACCTCGCGGTGTTCACGCCGCATCTCGTCAAAGATGGGCCCGAATTCAGGAACCGCGGTGGACAGGCTGCGCGTCTCATCCTCGGCCCCGACGCCCAGCAGACGCTGGGCCGATCGGTTGACGAAACTGATTTGCCCGTCGGGATCCAGCCCCAGCACTCCGGATGTCACCGAACTGAGCACGGAATCGAACAACCGCCGCCGCCGTTCGATCTGCCGGGTATTGTCGAGCAGCGTCTCGCGCTGCGCCTTGAGCTGGCTCGTCATCTGGTTGAAATAGACGCCCAGTTGGGCAATTTCGTCGTCGCCCTCGTCCTCGATCACGCGGACGTCCAGATCGCCGGTTCCGACCCGCTGGGACGCAGTGACCAGCCGTCCCACGGGTCGCGACAGCCGTTCGGCAAACCACAGGCCGAGCCAAATGGCCGCAAGGATCAGGATGACCGCAAAGCCGAGGTAGAGCAGCCCGAATTCGAACAGCAACCGCCCGCGTTCATGTTCAAGCTGCTGATACAGCGCAACCGTTTCCTTGGTATTGTCGAGCAGCGCAAGGATCGACCCATCCACCGCCCGCGTCACATAAAGATAGCGGTCCACAAAGGCGTCGAGCGGGATCAGCGCCCGGAATTCGTTGTTGGCGTAATCCTCTACGATCACGATCCCGTCCTTGCGGGACTGGGTTATCTGGTCGGCCGATGGTTTTTCATACCCGAATTCGTAGGACCGCGCCCCGCGCGCCTGAATGTCCCCTGCCCCGTCGATCACGAACACCTCTGTCAGGCCACGTTCGATCTGTGCCTGAACCCGGCCCAGAGCCATCCGGATTTCGCCGTCGTTCATGAAAAACTTGGCCTGCCGTTCGGTGTTGAGGTAGCCCGCGAGCGCCCGACCGTCGCGGGTCAATTCGATCTTGTGCTCGCCCTCATATGCCTGAGCAGCGGAGAGCGATGTGCCCACCACATTGCGCACCCGGTCGGAAAACCACCCTTCAAGTCCGAAGTTGACAGTGAACATTGCGAACACCGCCACCAGAATTGTCGGGATCAGCGCCAGCAGCGCAAAAACCCCCGTCAGACGCAGGTGCAGCCGCGATCCGGCCGATTTGGCCCGTCGCGCCGCGATCATCTGCGCCACCCGAAGGATGACCAACGCCGCCACTACCAGCACATAAATCAGATCAGCCAGCAGGACGAGCCGCAGGCTGGGCGCGGACCCCGCCGCATCCAGCGGCCCCAGAACGACAAAGGTCGCCACGGCCAGCATCGGCCCCAGAACCACGAGGCTGAGCGTGGCAGCATTCTGTATTCGCCGTTGGCGTCGCCAGCGACTGAATCGCACCATGAAATTGCCCGTGAGGGACCGCTGCACCCTGTACGCCTTAATGTTTCGCGGGTTAGCCCCGCACCGCCGTTACCCGATGGTCGGTCCCGGCTGCGGATGCGTCCGGGGTGCCACGGTTCTGTTGCGGTTTTACATCAATTTGCGGCGGCGTGTCACGCGGATATCCAGATCGGTGATCTTCTTGCGCAAGGTATTGCGGTTGATCCCCAAAAGATCGGCACATTTTGCCTGATTTCCGCCGGTTGCCTCGAGCGCAAGTTCCAGCAAAGGGGTCTCTACCTCTTTGAGAATCCGCTGGTAGAGCCCTGGGGGCGGCAGGACTCCGCCGTGCAGATCGAAATATCGGCGCAGGTGTTTACCCACCGACGCACCCAGTTTGTCGCCATCGCCCGTGCCGCGCAGGGGTTCCATCGCGGGCTGGCTGGTCAGGATCGATTCCATTTCGGCGCGGGTTATGTCCTCTTCAGACGAGGTGACGACAAGCCTGCGGATCGCGTTTTCCAACTGCCGTACGTTGCCCGGCCAACTGTAGGCCCGCGCAAGATCCAGCGCCCCGCCCCCCAACCGCCGCAAAGCCACCCCCTCGCGTTCGGCCCGCAACAGGAAATGTTCGGCCAGCAGCGGGATATCATCGACCCTTTCGCGCAGCGCCGGTACGGCCAGCGTGACCCCGCCCAACCGGTAGAACAGATCTTCGCGAAACGCGCCGTCTTCCATCCTGCCCATCAGATCAACCTGCGAGGTCGACATGATCCGGGGCGCATTGTCGCCCAGCGTGTCGAGCATCCGCACGATCCGGGCCTGGGATTCGTCGTTCAGATCGCCCACCTCATCAAACAGGATCGATCCGCCCCGTGCCCGCATGATGACCTGAGACGGGCCGTCCATCCCCTGAAGATCAGAGGCCGACACCACGACAAAGGGCAGGCTGCGCCGGTCGGAGAAATCGTGAATGGCCCGCGCGATCAGTGATTTTCCTGTCCCGCTTTCCCCGGTGATAAGAACGGGAAGTTGTGTGTTCATCACCCGCGCCACCAGCCGGTAAAGTGACTGCATCGCAGGCGTGCGTCCTACCAGCGGCAGGTCGCCCGCCCGGTCGTCCGGTTCAACCCGTGGCGAAGGCGAGCGTCGCTTGACCTCGAGCGCGCGGGCCGCCCGCTTCATCAGGTCGGGCAGGTCAAAGGGTTTGGGCAGGTAGTCGTACGCCTCCTTTTCGGCGGCCTGAATGGCGGTCATGATAGTGTTCTGGGCGGAAATCACGATGACCGGCAGACCGGGCCGCACGGCGGCAATCTTGGGCAACTGGTCGAGCCCGTTGCCGTCGGGCATGACCACGTCGGAAATCACCAGATCGCCCTTGCCCTCTTCGACCCAGCGCATGAGCGTCATCAGCGACGACGTCGCGTGGACTTTGCACCCGGCGCGGGTCAGCGCCTGTGTGAGCACGGTGCGGATCGTGCGATCGTCGTCGGCTACCAGAACGGTTCCGTCCATCAGCCTTCTCCCTCTTCTGAAAATTCCGAGTCTTTGGGCGCGCGGGGGAGCGAGACGCGGAACACCGTCCGCCCCGGGGCCGATTCCACCGAAATCCAGCCGCCCACATCGCTTACCAGTTTGGAGACAAGCGCCAGCCCGAGTCCCGTACCGTTTTCACGGCCCGAGACGAAGGGCTCGAATATGTCCCCGGCGATGTCGGGGGGTAGTCCGGGGCCGTCGTCGATGATCTCGATCTGAAGTGGCAGTCGAGCATGGGTGCCATCCGCCCGACGCACCCGCAGCGACGTGTCATAAAAGGTGTGCAGGCGGATCGTCCCGCCGGATTTGCCAGCCTCAGAGGCGTTCTTGAGCAAGTTGAGGAACACCTGAAGCAATTGATCGCCGTCGGCCATGGTCTGCGGCAAAGACGGGTCATAATCCTCGATGAACAACATGTGGGCGCCAAATCCCACCGCCGCCGATTGCCGCGCCCGGTCGAGGACATCGTGTATGTTGAGCGGCCTGAGCAGCGGCGGACGCAGGTTGCCAAACTGTTCGACCTGTTCGAGCAGTTTCACGATCCGCCGCGATTCCTCGACAATCAGATCGGTCAGTTCCTGATCCTCGGGCGTCAGCCCCATCGACAAAAGCTGCGCCGCTCCGGTGATCCCGGCCAACGGATTCTTGATTTCATGGGCCAGCATTTCGGCCATGCCAATGGCCGACTTTGCTGCCTTGCCCGATTGTGCGTTCAGGGTCATCCGGCTGGCCACGTCGCGCGGGCTGATCATCATGATCATCTGCCCGCTGGACCCCTGAAGAGGCGAAAACTGGATATTGCACTGGATCGGCGCCCGTTCGGTCGATCCGACGTCCACATCGTTGACGAACAGCGAGGAAACATTGGTCCGCGCCCGTTCAAAGGCCACCCGGACATCCGCCTGAATCAGGACCTTGTCCCAGAGCATGGCACCGGTCAGAGCCCTTGTTGACAGGTTGAGGAAGGACTCTGCCGCAGGATTGATGTCGCTGATCGTATCATCGGACGCGATCATGAGCGCGGGTACCGGCAACGAATTCCAAAGGTCAAGATCGCGGATCATGCCGCCACCCTGTCCACATGGCCAAGCGCCTCTGGCAACAGGGCCAGAACCCGCGCGGGGTCACGTTCTGTCAGCACGGCCTTGCGCATGGGCGGGGCTGGATCGGCCTGGTCCATGTACCAGCCAAGATGTTTGCGGGCGACCTTGCCCCCCAGGTCGGCCCCGTAAAAGCCCAGCATCGCCTCGTAATGGGCGGCAACCATGTCCACAAAGGCGGTTCCGGTCGGCACCACCGGAACTGGCGTGCCATAGAGATCGGCCGCCACCTGCGCCAAAATCCAGGGCCGCCCCTGCGCCCCCCGCCCGATCATCACACCGTCCGCGCCCGACAGCGACAGCGCCGTGCGGGCGGTGGCCCCGTCCACGATGTCGCCGTTGGCGATGACGGGGATCCCGACTGCCTCTTTGATCGCGCGGATCGCGGCCCAGTCGGCGGACCCCTGGTAGAACTGGCAGCGGGTGCGCCCATGAATTGTGATCAGGCGGATACCGGCCCCTTCGGCCCGTTTGGCAAGGATCGGCGCGTTCAGCAGCGCATCGTCCCAGCCCAAACGCGTTTTCAGGGTCACAGGCACCTTGACCGCAGCCACGACCGCCTCGATCAAGGACAACGCATGGTCAAGGTCGCGCAGCAGTGCCGACCCGGAGTAGCCATTCGTCACCTTTTTGGCCGGACATCCCATGTTGATGTCGATGATGGCGGCCCCGTTCGCCTCGACCATGCGGGCGGCTTCGGCCATCCAGTGTGCCTCGCGCCCGGCCAGTTGCACAGCGGTTCCGGTCTGGTCAAAGCCTAGTTCGGCCCGCCCGCGCACCCCCGGCTTGGCCTGCACCATTTCCTGGCTTGCCACCATTTCGGAAACAACCCAACCCGCCCCAAATCGTCCAACCAGTTGCCGGAACGGTAAATCGGTGATCCCGGCCAAGGGCGCCAACGCAACAGGGGGCGTGAGCCCCACGCCCGGCAGTGGTATGGTCGTGATCGGTGCCACGGGTTTGATCTGATGCCTAATTTATACGCGTCAACGACGACCTATCGACTGCCGCGAGGCGCGACAACGGCACCCCTGACGAAATGGCCCATAAATCAGCATACGCCTAATTTTTAGGCAAATACATCCCGGTTTGGATCATATTTGCTCTTACCCGTTACAGGACGTAGGAAGTCACGGAAACCAGTCGGAGCAAACGATGCCAACCACAGCTGCCCTGATCGTGGCCGCCGGACGCGGAACCCGGGCCGGGGGCGGAGTGCCCAAGCAGTGGCGGCCGTTGGGCAAAGGTCGGGTCATCGACCAGACCCTCGCCGCGTTTTACGGGGTACCAGAGGTCGGCCAGGTCATCATTGTGGTTCATCCCGATGACATGGAGCGGGCCGCATCGCTGGCTGGTCCAGCCACCCGAATCGTCGCAGGTGCGGACAGTCGCAGCGGATCGGTTCGGGCCGGGCTTGAGACGCTCAGCTCGACTGCGCCCGATCTGGTGCTGATCCACGATGCAGCCCGTCCCATGGTCAGCGCGGCGGTCATCGGCCGGGTCATTGCCGCCCTGTCCCAGCACGCAGGCGCCGCCCCCGCTGTCGCGGTGACCGATGCGCTCTGGCGCGGGGCCGACATGGTCGAAGGCACGCAAGATCGCAGTGGTTTGTGGCGGGCGCAGACGCCGCAAGGGTTCCGATTTGCCGATATCCTGTCGGCCCACCGCGCCCATCCGGGCGGCGCGGCCGACGATGTCGAGGTCGCCCGTGCGGCCGGGTTGGGGGTTGCCATTGTCCAAGGGGACGAGGACAACCTCAAGATTACGACAGCGGCCGATTTCCAGCGGGCCGAGCGGTTATTGGGGGGCGGTATGGACGTCAGATGTGGAAACGGGTTCGATGTGCACAGGTTCGCGCCCGGCGATCATGTGTGGCTGTGCGGTGTGAAAGTCCCACACGATCAGGCACTTGACGGCCATTCCGACGCAGATGTGGGAATGCACGCCGTGACCGACGCGATCTATGGCGCGCTGGGCAGCGGCGACATCGGCCAGCACTTCCCACCCTCGGACCCACAGTGGAAAGGGGCAGCAAGCCACATCTTTCTTGCCCATGCCTGCGCGATGGCCCGGGACATGGGCTTCGAGATCACCCATGCCGACTGCACCCTGATCTGCGAATACCCCAAGATCGGTCCACATGCCATTGGGATGAAACGGGAAATGGCCAAGATCATGGGTCTTGATTCTGACCGGATCAGCGTCAAGGCGACCACCTCCGAGCGGTTGGGCTTTACCGGGCGAGGGGAAGGCATTGCCGCCATCGCCACCGCGACACTGGTGAAACGATGATCCGCGCGCTGACCACCTGGTTCGGGATCGGCTATCTGCGCCCTGCCCCCGGCACATGGGCCTCGGCCGTGGCGGTCGGGCTGGCGTATCTGCTGCATGGACTGGGCGGGTTTCCGTTGTTGTTGGGGGCAACGGTGATCGTCACAGCCCTGGGCTTCTGGGCGGTGCCGCAGGCCATCGCCGGGCAACCGGACAAGGACCCGTCCGAGATCGTCATCGACGAGGTCGCGGGCCAGTGGATCGCCATGTGCGCGCCATCAGCCGGGTTCTGGTTCGCCGGGCTGGCCCCGTGGAATTTCCCTTATCCGGGTTGGGTCGGGGCATTCCTGTTGTTCCGTCTGTTCGATATCTGGAAGCCGTGGATCATTGGCCGGGCGGACCGTCGCCATGATGCCGTGGGGGTCATGCTGGATGATGTTCTGGCGGGCCTCTTTGCCGCCATCGCCGTCATCCTTGCCGCCGGTTTTGCCCACGGGGTGCTGATGCGATGACCAGGCCTGAGCGTTTGCTGGCCCTTGCCCGCAACAAGGGCGTCGTTATCGCCGTCGCCGAAAGCTGCACGGGTGGACTTTTGGCTGGGGCGATCACCGAAGTGCCGGGGTCATCGGCGATCTTCGACCGGGGCTTTGTTACGTATACCAATGCGGCCAAGATGACGACGCTGGGCGTGTCCAACGCCACGCTGAGCACATTTGGCGCCGTATCGGAACAGGTTGCAGCCGAGATGGCGCGCGGAGTGCTGTCCCATTCTGACGCTGATATCGCAGTTTCCGTCACTGGGATCGCAGGCCCCGGCGGATCAGAGTACAAACCCGAAGGCCGGGTCTGTTTCGGCGCCGCCTCAAACCTGGGCGTGCGGACCGAGACGATTGAATTCGGGGCGATTGGCCGGGCGCAGGTGCGGGCAAAATCGGTCGATCACGCACTTGATCTTCTGCTTGAAGAGATCGCCTCAAGGTCTTGAAAGAGAATACACAAGACCTGCGATATCAGGCGCGTTGACTGCCTCCCACAGCTCATTCGACGACGCCTCGCCCAGCAGACTTCGGGCTTTGGCCCGCAGTTTGCCCACTCGCTGGTCAAAGGGGATGGGAGCGGCAAGGTCGTGACAGACGATCACAGTTTCCCCCGATCCCAGCCGAATGGTCACCCGCGCCTGCATTTCCGTCAGTGTCGGATCCGCCACGACCTCGACCCGGTTGCGGATGCGCGTCAGGGCGGGATTGGTGCAGGCGGCGTCGCTGAAGGTCTGGATCGCCCCCAGATCGGCGCCCCGCAGCGCCATGGCGCAGGTCAGCCTGTAACTGAATTTGGCGGCGAGGCCCGTCATGGGCTCTGGAACATTGCAGACGGTCATCCAGCGCGGATGCGTGTTAATCGTCACGGCATCCACCGCGGCGGCATCGACCCCACTGGATCGCACCGCTTCGATCATCGCGTGCAGGCCGTGGCAGCAGGCATAGAATTTGTGGCTGATCGTCTCAAACTGCCACGTCTGACCCAGCCCGTCGAATCCGGACAGATCCGCCGCACCCGCGTGGGTCGGCCCGAGCCCCTGAAGCCCAGAGAGGCCCTCGACCGCCGAGGTCATGCCGCGCAGGGCCAGATCGGCGGCCTCGACCCCGGTTTCGGCCGCGAGTCCGGCGTTGTAGGGTTTTCCCATCGTGCCAAACTGGGATTTGAGGCCGGAGGACCGCGTCGCCGCCAACCCCAGCGCGTGGGCCGTCTGCGCTTCCGTGGTCCCCATTAGTCGGCAACTGGCCAGTGTGGCGCCGATGGCCCCCGCTGTCGCCGTCTGGTGAAAACCGATCTGGTAATGCCCGCGCCCAAGCCAGAGGCCAAATCGGATCGACGCCTCGACCCCGATCAGGCAAGCGGCAAGCAAGGTTTGCACGTCGGCCCCCTGCCGTTCCGCCACCGCAAGCGCGGCAGGTACGACGGCCACCGACGGATGCCCGATATGCCCGAAGTGCGTGTCGTCGAAATCGAGGGCATGAGAGGTGGTGCCGTTGACCACCGCGGCGGCCCGCATCGGCACTTTGCCACCACCCAACATCGTGCTGTGCGCCGCGCCACCGTCCTCTGTCGCTTTCTCGCGCAGGATACGGGCAACGGGTTCGTTCACCGCAGCCATCCCACAGGCCGCCCAGTCGAACAGCGAAAGGCGCATCATGGCGATCGGTTCCTGTTCGACAGGTCCGTTCGTAAAATCAATCAGTTGCTGTTCGATGCTCATGCGGATTTGCCGTACAACTCGGCGGCGCGTCTCTCGAACGCCCGAACCACCTGGGTCATCGCTTGATTAAAGAACATGCCCGCCGCCCCCTGCAACAGCCGGTTACGGAATTCAAAATCGACGTTGAACGCCACCTCGCTCCCGCCCTCGACATCGCGGAATTTCCAGGTGCTCTCCATATGCTTGAACGGGCCGTCGATATAGGCGGTGTCGATCTGCTGTTTTTCTGGCCAGAGGGTGACCTTTGACCCAAAGGTTTCGCGGAACACCTTGAAGGAAATCACAAGGTCGGCCAACATCACCTGATGATCGCCCGCATCTGTCACCGACCGGACCCGTGCCGCCGCTGTCCAGGGCAGGAACTTTGGGTAATTTGTCACGTCCGCCACCAGGTCGTACATCTGCTGGGCCGAATAGGGCAGCAGTTTCGTTTCAGAATGGGCGGGCATAGGTGTTCTTTCGTGGATGACAGTCGTGTTCCATGTCGTAGAGTGCGCGACGAAAATCAACCGCTTCGCGCATCGAAAGGTCCCCATGCCGCAGCCCGCCTATGTGATCGACACGATGATTTCGGCCAAGTCCATCGCCGCCCGCATCGAGGCATTGGCGCGCGAGATCACCACCGAATTCGCGGGGACCGACAAGTTGGTGGTCGTCGGCTTGCTGCGCGGTTCCTTTGTGTTCATCGCCGATCTGGTGCGCGAACTGGACCTGCCTGTCGAGGTCGATTTTCTTGAGGCGTCGTCCTATGGCGACGGAATGGAAAGCAGCCGCGAGGTCCGCATCCTCAAGGACTTGCGCGGCCAGATCGAGGGCCGCGATGTCCTGGTCGTCGAGGATATCGTCGACACCGGCCATACCCTTTCCAAGGTGACCGAATACCTGTCCACCCGCAAACCGGCCCGGTTGCGCACCATTGCCTTGCTCGACAAACCCGCCCGGCGTGAAGTGCCGTTCAAGGCGCACTGGACAGGCTTTGAAATTCCTGACGAATTCGTAGTGGGCTATGGCATCGACTATGCCCAACGGAATCGAAACCTGCCCTATATCGGCAAAGTTCGGTTCATCTGATCACTTTTTGGACTGTCAGGCTGGCGGCGTTTATCCACATCTGGTATGTTTTTTGTAATCAATAACAAACCGGCATCGGAGCAGTCTTATGAAATTCACTTATGGCGCGACGGTCGTCGCAGCCCTTTTGGCGTCGTCGGCGGCAGCCCAATCTGGCCCCAACTTTACGTTTGACGGCTATGTCGCCGCCGGCAATCTGTTCACGTCGTTGGACACCCAGGGGTTCTATGCTGGCAGCGTAAATGTCGGCGGGACCTTTTTGTCGCTTGGCGCTGGCGATCTCGGCTTTGACCTGGGTCTGGACGCGGCCGGCACATTGAACGGCGACCTGACCTTTTCCGCCCTCTATCCGACGCTGACCTACAGTTTTGGCGGATCAAAGGTATCGCTGGGCAATCCGCGAAGTGCCTTTGACAGCGCTTCGTCCGAACCCGACCTCAAGCGGGTGATCGGACCGGGCGGGGTCGAAGTCGCGGCCTTGACGGAATCCTCGGTCAGTCTGTTGTCTTACCTCGACGGGATTGACGTCTATGGCGCGGGCTACTCCGGCACCTTCGGTGCTATTGGGGCGGCAGCCACCTATCATCGGATCGAGGGGCTGGGAAACAGCGCGGATGCACTGGCCGTTTCCGGCACCTATGACGCGGGCCTGTTTACGGCCTTCGGCGCCTACGAAACCGTTTCGGGTGCCGCAAGCGATCTCAATCGTTTCAAAATCGGCGCACAAGCAGAATTTGCCCAGTTTTCAGGGGGGGCCAGCTATAGCGTGATCGATGCGACGGGCACCAATACGGTTGATGTGTTGCGCCTGTACGGCGCCTATGCCGTGACAGACCGGATCGACGTTGGGCTGGACGCGTTCAACGTTTACGACGGCACAGACACGGCAAGCCTCTACTCGGTGTCGGGCAAGTACAACGTGCTCGACAAGGCGTATGTCGAAGCAGCCTATGTGGACGGCAACAATACAGACGCAATCACCTCGATCAGCATCGGATACGATTTCTGAGAGAATTTGTCCTTTTGAGGAGCATTCCGGGCCGGTAATCCACCACCGGCCCGCACTATTCGCGGCGGAGGCGATATGGACCAATTCCGTTGGCTTTTGCGCGCCAGCCGCTGGGCCCGACGCCCCCCATCAACAAGCCGCGTGATCCTCGTCTTGGTGGTCATCGCCATTTGCCTGGGGATCGCGGGGATAGATCGTTTTGTCGGTCTGCCCGACTGGATGCATCAGGATCGAACCGACCGTGTGCGGGTTGTCCGCTAGGCCCGTTGGTCAGTCGATCCGCTGCCGGTCAATCGGTCAGCCCGCGCCATCAGCCCCGCAGCCAACAAGCGGCGCACGATCCGAAGCCGCGGCACATCGCTCAGGTCAGAGTGGCCTGCCACCCAGATCGGCACCGGAGGGATCGGAGGCAGACCAGACAGCCGCACCAGACGGCTATCCCCGTCGCCCAGGCAGCAAGGCAGGATCGCCCGGCCCAGCCCGGCGGCCGCCATGTCGCGCAGCACCAGAAAACTGTCCGCTCCTGCCGCGTCCGACTGGGACACATGGGTCTGCATCCAGCTCGCCGCGACCGAGCGGGCGAGCGTCCCCCTCAGCCCCAGCCACTCGGCCCCGCCAGACTTTGGTGCATAGGCGGCAAACACCATCTGACCCGCCGCCTCGCCCCGCAGATCATCGGGCAGGCGCAAGGCCGGGCGCACGGCGATATCCGCATGCAGCCGGGCCAGATCGACATGGGCATTGCTGCACCCCAATTCGATCCGCAGTCCCGGCGATGCGATCTTAATATCGCGCAGTACCTCGGGCAGGATCGCCACACAGAACGTATCTGTCGACGTGACTCGTACGACCCCCGACAATTCTGCTTGTGCCCCCTTGATCATCCGGTCCATCGCGTCGATGGCCAGCGCGACCTCTCGCGCGGCCTCGATCACCCTCAGACGGCTGGGATGGACCTGATAGCCTTGCGGCGTCCGGTCAAAAATTGGTGCGCCCTGGCGGTCCTCAAAGGCTGCGATCCGCCGAAGAACGGTGGCGTGGTTCACCCCCAGATCACGGGCTGCCGCGCTGACCGACCCGGTTTCAGCCACCGCCAGCACAAATCGCAGATCGTCCCAATTGTTCTTGTGCATTTTTCGCAACCCTAACCGCAAAATATCTGACTGGTCATCAGTCTACACACCGCTAGTTTGTTAGATATTCACGTTTTCCTGTTTGATGGAGCCCAGCCAATGACGATACTGACCCGACTGATCGCCCCAACCTTTGCTGTTGTCTGCCTTGCAGGCGGTGTTGCCGCACAAAGCGCAGATCCCGCTGTCGATGCCGCCATCAAGGCTCGCCATGCCCACATGGACCTGTTGGCCTACAACCTGGGCACGCTGGGTGGCATGGCGCAGGACAAGATTCCTTATGACGCTACCCTTGCATCCGCTGCCGCCGCCAACCTGGCCGCCCTGTCGCACATGGATTGGACCAGCTACTGGGTCGCAGGGTCCGAGGCCGGAATGGCCGAAGGCAGCCGCGCCCTGCCCGCCATCTGGACCGGGATGGAGGATTTCCATGCCAAGCAGATGGCGATGGCCACCGCCGCAGATGCCATGGCTGCGGCCGCCGGAACCGATCTGGATGCGTTGAAGGCAGCGATGGGACCGCTGGGTGGCGCCTGTGGCGACTGCCACAAGACCTATCGCCAGCCAAATAACTGAGTTTTGAAACCCACGCTCTTGCATCCGACGGATGCAGGAGCCTGACATCGGGACATGTGCCCTGACCGCACGAGGATGGATAAGCGCAGGATTGGTCGGGGCCGCCGTGGTGGCCGCGGGCCTTTATGTCACGCGTCCGGTGCCGTTGGCGGCGAATACGCTGGACGGTCTCACCGGGGACGCGACGGCAGGCGCAATCGTTTTTGCCGCCTCAGGCTGTGCCTCTTGTCATCTTGCCCCCGGCGTGGACAGCGGTCCGGCGCCCGCCCTGCCCGGCGGTCGCAAATTCGCAAGCCCCTTTGGCACCTTTGTCGCCCCCAACATCAGCCAAGACACCGAAGCGGGCATTGGCGGATGGACCGATGTCCAGATCGCGAGCGCCGTTCTGCGCGGCGTGGGTGCCGGTGGCGAACACCTCTATCCCGCCTTTCCGTATACCTCTTATGGCAAGGCCGACCTACAGGACGTGGTCAACCTGATCGCGTATCTGCGCACCCTGCCCGCCGATCCCACCCCCAGCCAGCCTCATGAATTGGCCTTTCCCTTTAACGTCCGCGCCAGTCTGGGCGGCTGGAAGCTGCTGTTCGACAGGTCCGACTGGGTCGTCACTGGCGATCTGACCGACCAGCAGCAGCGCGGCCGCTATCTGGTCGAGGCGCTGGGGCACTGCGCCGAATGTCACACGCCCCGCAATGCGCTGGGTGGGTTGGATCGGGACCGTTGGCTGTCTGGCGCCCCCAACCCCAGCGGGCCGGGCCGCATCCCCAACATCACCTCCGGTAACCTGACGTGGAGCGAGGGCGAGATCGCGGAATACCTGTCATCCGGCTTTACCCCGGAATTCGACACCGCAGGCGGCTCGATGGCCGAGGTGGTCAAGAATACTGCGCAGCTCACGGATGCCGATCGCGCGGCCATCGCTGCATACCTCAAGATCGTTCCAGCTGTCACCAATCCGTAAGGTGCGTCAATTCCGGCCCAAACGGTGGCGCACCAGACTGCGACGGCGGTCACTGCGCGCCTGCTTCTTGATCTCTTCGCCCGCCAGGGTTTCGCCCGAGGCGCGGCGCAGACGCTCGCCCACCTCGCCCGCAAGCGCCCCCTGACGTGTCGGATATTGCCAGGTGTCCAGCGAAGGACTGGTGTTGGCCTCGACAAAGATCGGACCGTCCGGTCCAATAGCCAGGTCCCACCCAATCAGCGGAATGACATGCAGCAACCCTGCCGACCGACGCACCAGCCGCACGACACGGGGCCAGTGCGGCAGGGCAATCCCCTCGATCCGCTGGCCCGTATCTGGGTGGATGTCCGTCCAAGGGGCGTCGTTCCGCAACGCAGTCAGGGCCTGTCCCACCTGCCCCGTCGCTGGATCAACCGCGGCGCACAGGTTGCCGCGCCACAGGTTGTCGGCCATCGTCCCCAGCCGGGGGATTTTCCAGATGGCCCGCAGCACATGGATCTCTCCGCCTTCGATCAGGGTGACCAGCCGGACCGTGCCGACGGTCGGCCCAACGATGCGAGTCAATGCGGGATGCTGGTCAATGAACCCCTGAAACAGGTAGCCTTTGCTGCTGTAGTGCCCCCGCAAGTGATCTACCAGATCGTCCAGAGCCATGCTTTGCCCATCCGTCAGCCCGACCGCCCCCGTTGTGGGATCGAACCGATTGATCCCAAGGCTGTCCATGCTGCGTTCGCCCATTGCCGGTTTGCCGAACAATGGCAGCGCGCCGGGTTGGGACATGAGCGTCGCAAGG
The DNA here is from genome assembly GCA_024642115.1 of Marivivens sp. Classification (GTDB taxonomy): domain Bacteria; phylum Pseudomonadota; class Alphaproteobacteria; order Rhodobacterales; family Rhodobacteraceae; genus JAHEBU01. The sequence goes on from JAHEBU010000004.1 coordinate 181,725, forward strand.
CCGCTGGCACTGGTAATCCGCGGCACTTGAAGCGGTCCGGTTCGTCCCCAGACCCCGCGCAGGTCGGGCACCGGCAGTCCTGCCCCCCGCAGCATCGCATCAAATAGCAGCTTGTCCGCCACAAGGCCGCGCCGGTTTGACAGCTTGTTGATCGCAAGGGCCAGCTTGGCCGCGCCGTATGCGCCCAAATAGGTTTGCGCTTCTTCGGTCGGGCGCGATTCGAGCCCCAGTGACAGGAATTCGGACAAAAGCAGTCCCTGCGCGCGGGGCTTGGCTCGTAGATAGGCAGTGAGGGTTCGGAACGGATGCTCGGTGTCCCGAAGTAGCTGGATCGGTCGCGCCGAGGTCGCCGCTGGCACCGGATCAAAACTGTTCGTCACGCCCGTCCAAGTTTCGCCAGACGGGCTGCCCGAAGCCGCGCAAAATCATCGCCCGCGTGATAGGACGACCGGGTCAATGGGGTGGCCGATACCATCAGGAAGCCCTTGCCATAGGCCGCCTTTTCATAAGACGCGAATTCCTCGGGCGTGACAAAACGGTCGACCGCGTGGTGCTTGGGCGTGGGTTGCAGGTATTGACCGATGGTCAGGAAATCGATGTCTGCGGCGCGCATGTCCTCCATGACCTGCAGGACGGCCTGACGATCTTCGCCAAGGCCGACCATGATGCCGGATTTGGTGAACATGCTGGGGTCGATTTCCTTGACCCGCTGCAACAGGCGCAATGAATGGAAATAGCGGGCACCGGGACGGACCTCGGGGTAAAGACCCGGCACGGTTTCAAGGTTGTGGTTGAACACGTCTGGCTTGGCCCTGACCACCACCTCCAGAACCGAAGGATCGCAGCGGATGAAATCGGGGGTCAGAATTTCGATCGTCGTGTTCTGCGCCTGGCGGCGGATAGCGCGGATCGTCTGGGCAAAGTGTTCGGCCCCGCCATCCTCGACATCGTCGCGGTCGACGGACGTGATGACGACGTGGTTGAGCCCGAGCTTTTTCACCGCATCAGCGACGCGGCCGGGTTCGAACACATCCAGCGACTCGGGCGGTTTACCGGTGGCGATGTTGCAGAACGTGCAGGCGCGGGTGCAGACCTCGCCCATGATCATCATGGTGGCGTGGCCCTGAGACCAGCACTCGCCCACGTTGGGACAGCCCGCCTCTTCACAGACCGTCACCAGTTTGTGTTCGCGCATGATATCGCGCGTCTGCTTGTAACCCTCGGACGTGGGTGCCTTGACCCGGATCCAGTCCGGCTTTTTCGGTTGGGCGTTGTCAGGGCGGCGCGCCTTTTCAGGGTGGCGCTGCGCCGGAATTTTCAGATCGCGCGGGGACATGGGGCCTCTCTGTCTGTCGGCCCATATCTACGCTTGCGCCCGCGGCTTGTCCAATGCGGCAAAGCGGCCGCATGGCGAGCCTGCGACTGACGCATGGCCCCGGTTCAGCATCACCCGATCATCTTGCCCGCGTGACCCAGTTCATCGTAGTGCCGCTTGAGCCGTTGCAGCGCAATGCGCAGCACGATCTTGCCCGACCGGGCGGCCCAGCCCATCCGGCGTTCCGCTTGTTCCAGACCTTCCAGATAGCAGCAACAGCGCAGAACCACGTCACCCAAACCCGGACCCAAATCGGACAGGGCTGAGGCGACGCGGGCCCGCGCGGCGGACGGTCCGCCAGTGGCCGCGTCGGGGCCACGTGATCCATCCACCTGCCCGGTCAGAAACCGGTCCCAGTTCTGGGTGACGCTGGTGCCCATCTGGGCCAGTTCGAAATCCTCGCGCAGGCGTTCGCCCGCTGCGACCATCTCGCGGGTCAGAAAGGGCTGACCGTCCTTGTCCTTGCGGCGCGACAGGCCTGCCAACGGGCTTTCGGCGGCGCTGTAGCGTGACATGCGCCCATCCGGATCATCCATATCCTCACGGTCGGCCCTGTCCTTGCCCGCCCCATCAAAGCCGGCGGCCGCTTCGGCAAAGCCCTGCGCCCGGTTCTCGGAGGCCGCCATGAGCTTTTTCAGGATCGCCCGGCCCGCGCCGGTAATGCGATACCGGACGATCCGCGCCTGCGGATCTTCGGTTGCGACCCAGTCCCGCAGCGCCATCGCCTGAGCGATGGCCTGATCGACCACGGCGGTCCGGACCGAAACGCCGTCGGCACCATCGCGGACGACCACGGCCATTTCCATGTTCCGGGCCACCGCCATCACGGCCCCCGGTTCAACCAGCCGGCGCAAGACGCGCAGCGCTTCGCGTTCAATACGGGACTCGGTCAACTGGGTGGGATCGGTCACCGAAATGGGGCGGACTTCAATCTTCATTGTGGCAGTGTCCTTCTGTCCCCCGTACGTGATCCCGGGGATATGGTCGGCGAGGACGCGCAGCGCCCCGTCCACAAGCGGATCATCGCGTCGGCTTTCAAACCGGCGCACCTGACGCAGGATCGTCGAGGCATGGACCCCCGTCGCCCGAGCGAGCGCACGAATAGACAGGCCACTAACGGTATGGATCAGATAGTTCTGCGCCCCCTCCGGAACCCAATCGGGAAGGTGCACGATCACTGAAGAGCTTCGTGCAAGCGCCATGTTTGCCTGTGATCCCTCGATTCGACGTCGGTACGCCATTTCGGCCCATTTACACTTTTGCAACCTAAGATTGCATTGGTTACTCAAGTGTTAAAGAACCGATTTCGCCATCATTGTTGAAAATTGATAAACAATTCTGGCCTTACAGAACGGACTCCGTGGCCGGGGCGCAACACACGTCTGGGTTGTGTAATGTCCGATTCGTCAACTCAGATTAGGACAATAGGGGAAACGGATGCTGGACATACTTGGAATGGTCGGAGCGCTGTCGCGCCCGAAACTGCTGGTTCGGGCCGCCCGGTTCGGAATAGATGATTACAGCCGCGCCCTGCATCTTGGGCGGATCCTCAAGACTGCGGTCCTGCCGCGCTCCGGCCCCGCCATCCTCCAGTTGCTTGAACTTGAGACGGACATGAACGACCGACGCCTAGCCCATGCGGCCGATTATTCCGTGGCCGACCACATCGACGTTCTGATCGCCATCATGGGCGAGGTGCAGGTACTGCGCGCGGCCACCCGCGTGGACTGATCACATGAAGGCGTCAGGCATGCTGGCCTTCTTCGTGGCGACGTAGTCGTTCAGCGCCTCTTCGATGGCCGGGTCGAGTTCGGGCTTCTGGTAGGTGTCCAACATCTTTTGCACCCGGACCGAGGCAAGGGCCTGCGTATCGCGGGCCCCTTCCTCGTCCCATGTCTCGAACGGTTTGTAGTCGAAGAGGTCGGACCGCCAGAACGAATTCTTGAAGTTCGCCTGGGTGTGTTCACACCCCAGATAGTGTCCGCCCGGGCCGACCTCGGCGATGGCCCCCATGGCCTGACCGTTTTCGGACATGTCCACGCCTCTGGCAAAATGGTGCAGGGTGCCCAGTTGATCGGCATCCATCACGAATTTTTCAAAGCTGGCGACAAGCCCGCCTTCGAGCCAGCCGCAGGCATGCAGCATGAAGTTCACGCCGGACAGCAGACCCATGTTCAGGCTGTTGGCGGATTCGTAGGCAGCCTGCGCATCGGGCAGTTTCGACCCGCAGAACGCGCCCGCGCTGCGGAACGGCAGGTTCAGCCGGCGGGCCAGCTGCCCAGCCCCATAGGTGATGTGCGATGCCTCGGGCGTCCCAAAGGTCGGCGCACCCGAGTTCATGTCGATTGAGGTCACAAAGGCACCAAAGATCACCGGCGCGCCCTTGCGGATCAGCTGGCTGTAGGCCACGCCCGCCAAGACCTCGGCCAGAACTTGTGTCAGAGTGCCTGCCACCGATACCGGTGCCATCGCCCCGCCAACAATAAAGGGCGAGATGATCGCGGCCTGATTGTTGCGGGCGTAAACTTCCAACGCGCCCATCATGATCCCGTCAAACGTCAGCGGCGAGTTGATGTTGATGAGCGACGTCATCACCGTGTTGTCGCGCACGAAGTCATGTCCGAACAGGATACCGGCCATATCGACAGAATCCTGCGCCCGGCTGGGTTCGGTCACGGATCCCATGAACGGCTTGTCCGACAGGGTCATGTGGGCGAGCAACATGTCGAGGTGGCGTTTGTTCACGGGAACGTCGGTCGGCTCGCATACCGTCCCGCCCGAATGGTGCAGCCATTTGGACATGTAGGCCAGCTTCACGAACTTCTGGAAATCGTCGATGGTGGCATAACGGCGGCCTCCCTCGGCAGTGCGCACAAAGGGCGGGCCATAGACGGGAGCAAGGACAAGGTTCTTGCCGCCCACGACAACGTTTCGTTCTGGATTACGGGCGTGCTGGGTGAATTCGGACGGTGCCGTGGCGCACAGCTTGCGCGCCAGTCCACGGGGAATGCGCACCCGTTCGCCCTGCACGTCAGCCCCGGCATTGCGCCACAGGTCAAGCGCGGCAGGGTTTTCGACGAAATTGACGCCAATCTCTTCCAGAACGGTTTCGGCGTTCCATTCGATGATCTGCAATGCTTCTTCATTGAGGACTTCAAAGTTCGGGATATTGCGCGTGATGAAACGAGCGGTCTCCACGCTCACGGCGGTGCGTTCGGCCCGCCGTGCGGCGCCTCCGCCCCCGCGTACCCGGCGACCTGCTGCTGCGACATCCGACATGGCGACCTCTTTGACTGTCTGGTTCGGGTCCGGTTTAGCCGGGGCCGCTACCGCCGGTAAGGGCGATTGCGCCCTCTCACGCCCGAAAGCGACATCCGCACCGAGCGCAAAATTCTTCGTCGAAGAATTTTCGCCCCGACCCACCCCTTGCACGTCATCATGGCCGCCCGTATTCCGAAGCAATGACAGACCATCAGCGCCTTCTCATCATCGACTTCGGCTCTCAGGTAACGCAACTGATCGCGCGTCGCCTGCGCGAGCTGAACGTCTATTGCGAAATACACCCCTATCAAAAAGTGACCGACGCCTTTCTGGCCGACTTTGCGCCCAGGGCCGTGATCTTTTCAGGCGGCCCGGACAGCGTCACACGGGCCGGATCGCCCCGGCCGCCAAAATCAGTCTACACCCTTGGGGTGCCGATCCTGGGCATCTGCTATGGCCAGCAGGCGATGATGGAGGATCTTGGCGGCAAGGTCGAAGGCGGCAAGATTTCCGGCGGCGGCGGCACGGCCGAATTCGGTCGCGCCTTCGTCACCCCTGCCAATGACCGCCTACCTTTGCTGGACGGCTGGTTTGCGACCGACCGCGAACAAGTGTGGATGAGCCACGGCGACCATGTGGCCAAACTCGCCCCCGGTTTTCAGGTCTACGGCACCTCGCCCAATGCCCCCTTTGCGATCACGGCCGACCCCGATCGTCACTTTTATGCGGTACAGTTCCACCCGGAAGTGCACCACACGCCGAATGGCGCGAAACTCTACGAAAATTTCGTGCGCATGGCCGGGTTCACCGGCGACTGGACGATGGATGCCTACCGCGAACAGGCCATCGCCGCGATCCGCGATCAGGTCGGCGACAAAAAGGTCATCTGCGCCCTGTCTGGTGGGGTCGATTCCTCGGTCACCGCCATCCTGATCCACGAGGCGATTGGCGATCAGCTCACCTGCGTCTTTGTCGATCATGGCCTGTTGCGACTGGGCGAGGCCGAACAGGTCGTCACCATGTTCCGCGACCACTACAACCTCAACCTGATCCATGCCGACGAATCCGATCTGTTTTTGGGCAAACTCGAAGGCGTCAGCGACCCCGAGACCAAGCGCAAGATCATCGGCGGCCTCTTCATCGACGTGTTCCAGAAATACGCTGATGGCATCGAGGGGGCCGAGTTTCTGGCCCAAGGCACCCTCTACCCGGACGTTATTGAAAGCGTCAGTTTCAGCGGTGGTCCTTCGGTCACGATCAAGTCTCACCACAACGTCGGCGGCCTGCCCGAAAAGATGGGGCTGAAGCTGGTGGAACCGCTGCGCGAGTTGTTCAAGGACGAAGTGCGCGCGCTGGGTCGCGAACTCGGCCTGCCCGACAGCTTCATCGGGCGCCACCCCTTCCCCGGCCCCGGCCTTGCCATCCGCTGCCCCGGCGAGATCACCCGCGAAAAGCTCGAAATCCTGCGCAAGGCGGATGCCGTCTTTATCGACCAGATCCGCAAGCACGGGCTTTATAACGATATCTGGCAGGCGTTCGTGGCGATTCTGCCGGTGCGCACTGTGGGCGTGATGGGCGACGGACGGACCTACGATTTCGCCTGTGCGCTGCGGGCCGTGACCTCGGTCGATGGTATGACCGCAGACTATTATCCGTTTACCCATGATTTCCTCGGCGAAACTGCCACTCGGATCATCAATGAAGTGCAGGGGATCAACCGGGTGACCTACGACATCACGTCCAAGCCACCCGGTACCATCGAATGGGAATGATCCGGTGACAGCCCTGCGGCAGCGGTTTCTGTTCCGTCACCGCGACTTTGGCCTGTTTTGGCTGGGCATGCTGCTGGTCAATGTCGCGGTGCAGATCGAGGCGGTGTCGATCGGCTGGCAGATCTATGGGTTGGCCCGGCTGGATCGCAGCGTCGAACAAAGCGCGTTTATGGTGGGCATGGTCGGACTTGTTCAGTTCCTACCACTGTTCGCGCTTACCCTGTTTGCAGGCATTCTTGCCGACCGGATGAACCGCAAGACCATCGTCGTGGCGGCCCTTGCCGTCGAGGTGGTCTGCGTTCTGGGGTTGGTTGGCGTGGCTCTGGAAGGCGAGGCGCGGTTCACCCATATTTTTCTGATTGCAGCCTTTTTTGGGGCGGCCCGGGCATTCCTGTCGCCTGCCGCCTCGGCCCTGACGCCGATGCTGGTGCCAAAATCCGACATGCCGCAGGCCATATCGCTCAAATCCCTGTCCTGGCAGGGGGCCGTCATCATCGGCCCGTGGATCGGCGGACTGCTCTGCGCGGTGTCAGTGGCCAGTGCCTATGCTGTGGCTTCGATCCTTTATGCGGCAGGCGGGGCCACGATCCTGCTGCTGCGCGGCAATACGACGCCGCAGACCCAACCGGGCAGCCGCTGGCAGCAACTGCGCGAAGGACTGACCTATACCTGGCAGAACAAGATCGTGTTTGGGGCGATCTCGCTCGACCTCTTTGCGGTGCTTTTGGGTGGGGCTACAGCGCTGTTGCCCGCCTTTGCCAGCGACATCCTCAAGGTCGGCCCCGAGGGGTTCGGCATCCTCAGGTCCGGCCCTGCCATCGGGGCCGCAATCGTGGCACTGATCCTGTCGCGCTGGCCGCTGAAAACCAGGGCCGGGCCGCGGATGTTTCTGGCCGTGGGTGCATTCGGCCTTGCCACCATCGTCTTTGGCCTCAGCCAGAATATGTGGCTGTCGGTCGCCGCCCTGGCCGTTCTGGGCGGGGCCGACATGATTTCGGTCTATGTGCGCCAGACGCTGGTGCAGATCGTCACCCCCGACCACATGCGCGGGCGGGTGTCTTCGGTGTCAGGGCTATTCATATCGGGCTCTAACGAACTTGGCGAATTTGAAAGTGGCGTTGTGGCGCGGCTGATCGGCCCGGTGGGTGCGGCGGTATTTGGCGGGGTGGGAACACTGTTTGTCACGGCAGGCTGGTACAAGATGTTCCCGGCACTGGCACAGGCGGATCGGCTGGACGGCAGCGACCAGACCGAACAGACCATCGCGCCGCAATCGCTCAGCGCGCCGGCTTCGCCGGTGTCCTGAGTGACCGCCCTTCCTCTGCCCGCCTCTCCCGTCGTGCGCGCGGCACTCTGGATGATCGGCGCGATCGTGTCGTTCACGTCAATGGCGCTGGCGGGCCGCGCGGTCAGCTTTGAACTCGATACGTTCGAGATCATGCTCTATCGCAGCCTCACGGGTATCTTGATCGTTCTGCTGGTGGGCTCGGCGGCGGGAACGCTAGGCCAAGTGACCCGGCGAACCCCCGGCCTGCACCTGATCCGAAATGTCGCCCATTTCACCGGACAGAACCTGTGGTTCTATGCGTTGACTGTCCTGCCATTGGCGCAGGTCTTTGCGCTGGAATTCACTACGCCGATCTGGGTCATTCTGCTGTCACCCCTTTTGTTGGGGGAACGGATCACGGGGATCAAACTGATCGCGGCGGTGATCGGATTTTGCGGCATTCTGCTGGTTGCGCGACCCGATCAGGTCGGGCTCAATTCCGGGGTTGTTGCCGCGGCCACGGCGGCAATCGGCTTTGCACTGGCTGGCATCTTTACCCGCAAGCTCACGCAGACGGAAACCATCACCTGCATTCTGGTCTGGCTGACCGGGCTACAGGCGCTTTTCGGGCTGGTCTGCGCCGGATTTGACGGGGACATCGCCCTGCCCTCGGCACAGACCGCGCCGTTCCTTGTCCTGATAGGCTGTGCCGGACTTCTGGCCCATTTTTGTCTGACCAAGGCGCTGTCGCTGGCCCCGGCCAGCATCGTCATGCCGATGGATTTTGTACGACTCCCTGTGATCGCGGTCGTGGGGGCACTGGTCTACGGCGAAACCATTGCCCCGTTGGTGTTTGTCGGTGCGGCCCTGATCTTTGCTGGCAACTGGGTGAACCTGCGCATGAATCGCCCGTAGTGTAATTTTGTGACGCTACGGAGACGCCGAAACCCTGACGCGGCGTCACAAATTGACGCAGGGGGGTCGGATGTCTGAAATCAGCGCAGGTACACACTCATGTTACGGGGAGCGAGGACATGAAAAAGTTTCTGACGGCAGGTGCGGCATTGATGGTCAGCACCTCCATGGCGGGCGCAGTCGGTCTGGATCGATCCGGCCAGGGGATCAGTGCGCTGTTCGAGGAAGGCAGCTATGCCGAATTCAGCTTTGGCTACGTTATGCCCAGCCTGTCGGGCAATGACGTGGTGGCCTTCGGCGGAAGTCCCACGGGCAACGTGGCTGCCGAATACGGCGTCGCTGGACTGGCTTACAAGCAGCAGTTCAACGACCAGATCTCGTTCGCGGTGATCTTCGATCAGCCTTACGGGGCAGACATCTATTATCCCACCGCCGCAGCTGGCGGTTCGGTTGCCCTCGGTGGCACGGCAGCGACGCTCAGATCGTCGGCTGTGTCGGGCATTGGTCGCTATGAATTCGGCAACGGGTTCAGCGCCCATGCCGGTATTCGTGCGCAGACCGTTAGCGCCAATGTAACGTTGGGCGGGGCGGCATACGGTGGACTGAACGGCTATAACGTCAACCTGGGTTCGTCGACCGAGTATGGATACTTGGCCGGTGTGGCTTACGAAAAGCCAGAGATCGCCCTGCGGCTCGCTGTCACCTACTTTTCGGCCATCGACTATACCTTTGACACCCGCGAAAACTTTGCCCCCGGCGTCGTCTCGGGAAGCAAGGTAACGACGCCGCAGGCGGTCAACATCGATTTCCAGACCGGGATCGCCGCTGACACCCTGTTGCTAGCCAGCGTTCGCTGGGCGGATTACGGGACGGTTATCCTGTCGCCTGCCACGTTTGATGCGGTGACACCGGCAGAAACCAACACCTCGCTGACTGATATCGACAGCGGTTATGGCTATTCGGTCGGGATCGGCCGTCGCTTCAGCGACCAGCTGAGCGGGTCCGCGACCATCGGTTACGAACCGACTGGCGACATGCTTGTGTCTCCCCTCTCGCCCAGCAATGGCAACTATTCCATCGCTCTTGGCGCCCAGTACAAGGTCAACGACAACATGCGCGTGTCCGGCGGTATCCGCTATGTCGTACTAGGCGATGCGGATGCGCAGACAGCCGGCGCTGCCCGCTCCAACTTCACCGGCAACGATGCCGTCGCAATCGGGATCAAGGTCGCCTACAACTTCTGATCAGCCCCGCTGATCGCCATCAGGCCCCGCCCCAACCGGCGGGGCCTTTTCGTTGGCGCAGGTTTCGGATTGTGACGTCTATCCGCGCCGACTAGAGCTGAGCGATGAACTTGCCCCCACAAAAAACCATGTCCCTGCGCGCCTGGATCGAAATGGGCTTGCTGGCCTTGATCTGGGGCGGGTCCTTTGTGGCAAACCGTGTGGCGCTGGATGACCTCGGCGTCTTTACCGTGGTTGCGTTTCGGGTGCTGGGGGCCTGTGGGCTGCTCTGGGTCTATGTGGCGGCGACCCAACTGCCGGTGCCAAAGGCGCCGCGCCTCTGGCTGGCGTTTCTGGTCATGGGGCTGCTGAACAACGCGATCCCGTTCACGCTGATCACATGGGGGCAACTTACGATCCCGTCCGGGCTGGCGGCCATTCTGAACGCTTCGACCGCGATCCTGGGCGTGCTTGTGGCGGCCATTGTGTTCCGGGATGAAACGCTGACGCTGCGCAAGGGGCTGGGCGTGGCCACAGGATTTGCAGGGGTCGTGATCGTGATCGGCTACGCCACCCTTACCCGGTTCGATCCGACCTCGGTCGCACAATTGGCCCTGCTGGGGGCGGCCCTGTCCTATGCCTTTGCGGCGGCCTGGGCGCGAAAAATGCTTGCGGGGGTCAAACCGCAGGTCGCGGCAGCGGGGATGCTAACCGGATCGACGCTGATCATGGTGCCGGTGGCGCTGATCCACGACGGCGTTCCCGGCTTGACCCACGGCTGGCATGTTTGGCTGGCGCTGGGGCATCTGGCACTGATGTCCACGGCCATCGCATATCTCATTTATTACCGGTTGATCGGCATGGCGGGGGCGGGCAATACGAGCCTGGTGACGCTGCTTGTCGCGCCAATCGCCATCGTCATGGGCGCGATCCTGTTGGGGGAAACGCTGCTATTTCGGGCCTACCTGGGTTTCGGGATAATCGCCCTGGGGCTGGCCATTCTGGACGGGCGGCTCGTGCGGGGCGCCAGAAAATTCTTCTAGAAGAATTTTCGCCCCTCGGATACGCACGGGCGCATGATCTATAACACCGCCCAGGACTGGCTGTCCGCCCCGCGCAAACGCATCCTGTTCTTCGGCATGTCCGGGCTGGGCAAGACGCATCTGTCCAATATCCTGCGAACACAGGGCGACTGGTTTCACTATTCCGTCGATTACCGGATCGGCACGCGGTACATGGGCGAACTGATCGCCGACAATGCCAAGCGCGAAGCGATGAAGGTGCCGTTTTTGCGGGACCTTTTGATGTCGGATTCGATCTACATCGGATCGAACATCACCTTCGACAACCTCAACCCGGTCTCGACCTATCTGGGCAAACCCGGCGACCCGGCCAAGGGTGGGCTGCCCTTTGCCGAATACACGCACAGGCAGGCCCAGTTTCGCCACGCGGAAGAGGCAGCGCTGCTGGACACCGCAGATTTCATCGACCGGGCACAGGCCCTGTACCAATACCCCCATTTCGTCTGCGACACGGGCGGATCCATCTGCGAATGGGTCAACCCCGACGATCCGACCGATCCGATCCTGTCGGCGCTTTCTGACCAGTGCCTGATGATCTGGATCGAAGGGACAGAGGCACACACGTCCGACCTGATCCGCCGGTTCGACAAGGCGCCCAAACCGATGGCCTACCAGCCGGAATTCCTGTCGCGGGTATGGGCGCAATATCTAAGCGAAAACAACGTGTCCGAGAACGACGTTGATCCTGATGCCTTCATCCGCTGGACCTATGCACAGGCGCTGGCGCATCGCCAGCCGCGGTACAAGGCTATGGCGGACATCTGGGGGCTGACTGTCAGCGCGCATGATGTGGGCCTTGTGCGCAGTGCTGACGATCTGACGGCGTTGGTTGCCCGCGCCCTTGAGATGCGGGGCTGACTGGATTATCTGTCGCCTTCCGCCGATCCCGAGGACCCGAAAATGCCCATCAAACTGCCCGAAAATCTGCCGGCCTTTGACGTTCTGACCCGTGAAGGGGTCATGGTCATGTCCGAAGAGCGGGCAGCGCGGCAGGATATCCGGCCGCTGCGGTTCGGCCTTCTCAACCTCATGCCCAAAAAGATCCAGACCGAAAACCAGTTTGCCCGGCTTTTGGGGGCCACGCCGCTCCAGATCGAACTCAGCCTGATCCGGATGACTGAACATCAGACGAAAAACACCGCCGCCGAACATATGGAAGAATTCTATCGCCCGTTTGCCGAAGTGGCCGATGCGGGGGACAAGTTCGACGGGCTGATCATCACCGGCGCGCCCATCGAACATCTGCCGTTCGAAGAGGTGACCTACTGGGATGAACTCAAACTGGTGTTCGACTGGACGCAGAGCCATGTGCAGTCCACCTTTGGGGTCTGCTGGGGCGGAATGGCGATGATCTATCACTTTCACGGGGTGCAAAAGCACCTGCTGGATCACAAGGTGTTCGGTTGCTACCGCCACATCAACAACGCCCCGCAAAGCCCATATCTGCGCGGGTTTTCCGACGATTGCGTGGTGCCCGTCAGCCGCTGGACGGAAATGCGCCGGGACGAGATCATGGCGGCCCCCGGTCTAAATATCCTGATCGACGACCCCGAAAGCGGACCGTCGCTGGTCGAGGATGCGGCCCACCGGGCGCTCTACATCTTTGATCATATCGAATACGACAAGGGGACGCTGAAAGAGGAATACGACCGGGACATCGCGGCAGGCACACCGATCAACGTGCCGCGAAACTATTACCCCAAGGATGACCCGACGTTACCCCCCCAGAACCGCTGGAGAAGTCACGCTCACCTTCTATATGGCAATTGGATAAACGAGATTTATCAATCAACGCCGTATGATTTGAATGACATTGGCCGCTAAACTTCTGATCGGACTGGTCGTTCTGGTGTCTGCTGCGACCGCATTGGTGCAATGGCGCGCCGGTCTGCGCGAGGCGGTGGGAATGGCCGCCTATCCGCCGGAAGGGCAGGTGTTGCAAGTGAACGGTGTGCAGGTCCACGCTGTAATCATGGGCAGCGGCCCCGATCTGGTGTTGATCCACGGGGCCAGCGGGAACACCCGCGACCTGACCTTTGACCTCGCCCCGGAACTGGCCAAACGCTACAGGGTGATCGTGTTCGACCGACCGGGTATGGGCTATACCGGGCATACCGATCCGGCCTATTCGAACGCGTGGTCGCGGGCGTCCGAGACGCCTGCCGAACAGGCGATCCTGTTGCAAGCGGCGGCGGCCCAACTGGGCGCGGATAGACCCATCGTCATGGGCCATTCGTTTGGTGTGGCCGTTGCCTTGGCTTGGGCGATCGAACGGCCGGACAACATCGCGGCCCTTATTGACGTGTCCGGCGTGTCGAACCCTTGGCCGGGCGATCTGGATATACAGTACCGCGTTATCGGCAGCCCAGTCGGCGGGTCAATCATCGCCCCGCTCGTCACCGCTTTTGTAACGGACGGGTATGTGGAACAGGCCATCGAAGGTATCTTTGCGCCGCAAAAGGCCCCCGCAGGCTATGCACATGCGGTCGGTGCCCCCCTGACCGTGCGGCGTGACAGCTTTCGCACCAACGCGCGGCAGGTAAATAACGTCCTGCCGATCATCAGGGCGATGGTGTCGCACTATGCAGACATCACCATCCCGGTCGAAATCGTCCACGGCGACGCCGATACCATCGTGCCGATCGACGTTCATTCGATCCCGCTCAGCCAGGAAATCCTCGGTGCGCACCTGACCATCCTGCCCGGCATCGGCCACATGCCAACCCACGTCGCCATGCCCGACGTGATCGCCGCCATCGACCGCGCCGCCACCCGCGCCGGATTGCGCTGACTGCGGGCCATCCCCATAGTACCCCAAAGGACCCATTGCCCGGAGGATACCATGGACCTGCCCTTCAACGGCGAAATCAGCCGCTATTTCCGCGAGGACGCCCCGGCAGAGGTGCGCAAGGCCATCGAAAAGGCAGACAAGGACGACATCCTCGACAGCGACTTCCCTTACAAGGAAGAGATTAAGAACAAGATCTACGACGCCGAGATGGCCGCCTTGCAGATCGAACTGGCGCGACTTCAGGCCTGGGTCAAGGAAACGGGACAGCGGATCGCCATTGTCTTTGAAGGGCGCGACGCGGCAGGCAAAGGTGGGACGATCAACTGGTTCCACGCCAACCTCAACCCGCGCGGCGCCCGAGTCGTGGCCTTGTCCAAACCGACCGAGACTGAGGCCGGGCAATGGTATTTTCAGCGCTACATCCAGCACCTGCCGGCCAAGGGCGAGATCGTGTTCTTTGACCGCAGCTGGTACAATCGGGGCATCGTCGAACATGTTTTCGGGTTCTGCACCCCCACCCAGCGCGAGGCGTGGTTCAAACAGGTGCCAGAGTTTGAACGGATGATCACCGGGGACGGCATCCGGCTGTTCAAGATCTGGCTCAACGTCGGCCGGGCCTCGCAGCTGAAACGGTTTCTGGACCGCGAGGCCGATCCGCTCAAACAGTGGAAGCTGAGCCAGATCGACGTGGACGGTCTGGCCAAATGGGACGCCTATACCAAGGCTATCAAGGAAACGCTGGACCGCACAGACCTGCCTTCTGCCCCCTGGACCATCGTGCGATCCGACGACAAGAAACGGGCGCGGCTGAACGCCATCAGGTCGGTCCTGTGTTGCATCCCCTACGACCGAAAGGACGAAAAGGCATTGGGCGAAATCGACCCCAAGATCGCCGGGGGCACCGACCTCTGGAATGGCTAAGGGCGGGTATCATCACGGCAACCTTCGGCAAGCGCTGGTCGAGGCGTGTCTGCGCCTGATCGCCGAAAAGGGGCCGACCGGCTTTACCCTGTCCGAAGCCGCGCGCGAAGCCGGCGTGACACCCGCCGCCGTCTATCGCCATTTCGAAGGGCGCGAGGATCTGATCGCCGAGGCAGCCCGTCAGGGATACGAGATTTTCGGCGACCTGATGGACCATGCCTATGACAAGGGACAGCCCTCGGCCCTTGCCGCGTTCGAAGCAACGGGGCGTGCCTACCTCGCCTTTGCCCGCAGGTTTCCGGGCCACTATGTGGCGATGTTCGAAAGCGGTATCTCGATCCAGCGCACGCCCGAACTTAATACTGCCGCCAAGCGGGCGATGGGGGTCCTGGAAAAGGCCGCTGCTGACCTCAGTGAACACATCCCCGCAGACAAACGGCCACCGCCGCAAATGTTTTCGGCGCATATCTGGGCGCTCAGTCACGGTGTCGTGGAACTGTTCGCACGCGGAAGCCCAGGCACCAAAAGCCCGTTTCCGCCCGAGGACCTGCTGGAATCCGGGATCGGAGTCTATCTGCGCGGGCTGGGGCTGATCCCGCCAGACACCTAACGCCAGGGTATTTCGTCAAAGAATTTTAGGCGGCCAGAACGACCAGCGACCGTTCGTCCCATGCAACCCGGGTAAGGGCGCCCACGTCCAGAACTGGGCGACCGATCATGTTTTTCATCGAGATTGTCAGCGGCTTGTCCACCCCCGGCACCTTGACGTCATAGTAGGTCATGTCGCCATAGTAGACGACTTCGTCCACCACCGCGTCACAGATGCGGCGGTCGGTCGTCTCTCCCTCGAAAACGATGGCCAACGTTTCCGGGCGGATCCCGACGGTCACCTTCCCCAAGGGCATGCCGCCGGGGGCCTGATCGGCGGCGATGTCGCCCTTGCCCAGTCCGGCCACGTCAACGGCGATCCGGTTGCCTTCGGCCGTGGCTGTGCCATCCAGAAAGTTCATCTTGCCGATGAATTCAGCCACCCTCTTGGAATTGGGGCGGCGATACAGGGTCTCGGGATCGTCCAACTGGCCGATTTCGCCCTCGAACATCACAGCAATCCGGTCGGACATGACCAGCGCCTCTTCCTGATCGTGGGTGACAAGGATGAACGTGATCCCCACCTGCCGTTGCAGGCGGATCAGTTCGACCTGCATCAATTCGCGCATCTTCTTGTCCAGCGCGGACAAGGGTTCATCCAGAAGCAGCACCTTGGGCTTGAGGATCAGCGCACGGGCCAGCGCGACACGCTGCCGCTGTCCGCCTGACAGGGCATGGGCCGCGCGATTGCCGTAGCCGCCAAGGCCGACCATCTCCAGCGCCTCAGCAACCGCCTTGGCCTTTTCCTCTTTGGACCTCGGGTCCTTCCGCAGGCCAAAGGCAACGTTTTCGGCGACACTCAGATGCGGAAAGATCGCGTAAGACTGAAACACCATATTCGTGGGGCGCAAGTTGGGGGAAACGCCCGCCATGTTCTTGCCGTCGATCATGAGGGTGCCACCCGACACGCCTTCGAACCCGGCGATGGTGCGCAAAAGCGTGGTCTTGCCACATCCCGAGGGACCGAGCAGCGAAAAGAACTCGCCCTCGTTGATGGTCAGGTCGATCCCCCGCAACGCATGGTAATCGCCATAATACTTGTCCACGCCCGACAGTTGGATCAGGGGTTTGGGTGTCACAGGAACCCTCCGGTATCTTTGAGGCCGGCGCGTTTGAGCCCGCGACGGCGGAAATATTCAGCGATGGTCAACAGCACGACCGACAGAGCGACAAGGATCGTTCCCAGCGCCATGATGATCGGCAGCGAGGCAGGGAACCTCAGCAGGCCCCAGATATAGACCGGCATCGTCGGGTTCGATCCGGTCAGGAAGAACGCCACGATGAATTCGTCCAGACTGATGGTAAAGGCGATCAGCATCGACGAAATGATCCCCGGCATGACCAGCGGCAGGGTGACAAGGCGGAACGCCGACCAGCGGTTTTCGCCCAGATCAAGAGCGGCCTCCTCCATCGAGGGGTCCAGATTCTGGAACGCGCCATTCAGAATGGCGATGCTGAAGGGCGTGCACAGCAGCACATGCGCCGCAATCACCGTCCAGTTCGACAGAGTCAGGTCCAGCACCTGCCGCAAGACGATCAGCAGCGATACGGCGACGATGATATCAGGCAGCACCAGCGGCAGCATGACAAAGCCGATGATCCCCTTCTTGCCGGGGAAATCGGCCATCGCGCCTGCCCGCGCGGCGCACAACCCCAGTGTAGTCGCCAGCACGGACGTCGCAAACGCGATCATCAGCGAATTCTTTACCGCTTCATGCAGGGCCTTGGTCGTCCACAATTCATCGAACCAGTGGGTCGTGAACCCAGCCAGCGGAAAGGCAATAATGGTGGCGTCGTTGAACGCAAAGATTGGCAGCAGGATGATCGGCGCATAGAGAAAAATCAGGTATGCCACCGCATAAACGCGCAGGCCGCCGCCATTCCCCCTCATGCCCGGCCCCGCAACCAGCGTCGGTTGAGAAAGATGAAGAACAGCGAGATGGCCGTGACGCAGACCATCGCGATGATGGCCAGGGTCGCGCCCATGGGGGCATTATTCAGTTGCAGGAACTGGGTCTGGATCATGTTGGCAATCAACTTGCCCCCCGCCCCGCCCATCAATTCTGGCGTGACGTAGTCGCCTATGGTTGGAATGAAAACGATCATGACCGAGGCGACAAGGCCCGGCATCGACAGCGGCAGGGTGATCCGCAGGAAGGTCGAAAACTTGCTTTCGCCCAGATCCTGCGACGCCTCGAGGAAGGATCGGTCGATCTTTTCCAGAGCCACGAAAATCGGCAGGATCGCGAACGGGGCAAAGGCATGGGCCAGCGTGATGATGACGGCGTTCACGTTGTACAGGATGAACGTCAGCGGTTCGTGGATGATCCCCAGTTCCATAAGGCTGGAATTGACCACGCCGTTGTATCCCAGGATGACCTTCCACAGGAACACCCGGATCAGATAGCTGGTCCAGAACGGTATGGTGATCAGGAACAGCCACATCGACTTTTTCGTCGGGTGAACGTGAAACGACACGAAATAGGCGATGGGATAGGCCGACAGGACCGTGACCAGCGTGACCATGCCCGACACATACAACGACCGACCCAACAGCAGCTTGTAGATCGGCTTGTCCCAGAATTCCTGATAGTTTGCGGTGGTGAAGGTCGTGTTTACGGTCACGAAATCCTGCGTCCAGAAACTGAACAGGATGATGGCGCCCAGCGGAACGGCCAGCAGAAAAAATGCATAAAGAAACGGCGGCGATACCAGCAAAACAGCGCGCCCGCGGTCCGTCTTGAAGAAACCCTCTGCCATCCGGTTCGCACCCCTGCCCCGTCGTCTGCGTTTTGCGATGTTGAACGACAAAGTTAAAAGATCAATGGGAAATCGCCAGTTTTGCCTTTGCATCAGGACTTTGGCGGCCGCCTGCCAGTGGGGATGGGCGCGGATGACCGATCCGTGGACAAGTCCTAGCCCGCGTGGGCCAAAGATGACAATGCCGCGTCGATCGCAGTCTGCACGGACGCCTGACCTTCCAAAGCATAGCCCGTCACCTCGATCGACACCGCACGATCGCCGAGCCACATCTGACGGAGCATCGTCGCCCCCGAAAGCGCCTCGATCCCCGCAAGTCCCGCACCCGCAGGCAAGGACCGGACAACGCCAAAGCCGGTGAACGGTGGGACCCGGATGTCGGGGTCCTGCCGAATGATCCTGGATCCGGTGATCTGGTTCCAAGCGCTGCCAACCACCTGGTCAAGTGTGGTCTCCAGCGGCCGGTCGAGGATCGCGATCGTGATCCCGGCCTCCGGCGCCGCGGTGACCCGCAAATGGGTCCAGCTTGCGCCCGTCTGATAGGGGGCTTCGGTCCCGGGCCGAATGATACGCGGCAACAGCGTCACGCCAAAAATCCGAAGCGGCCCGTCATAGGACGTTCGCGTGGTCATCTTCCACGCAGCGGGGACATCAATACTCAGTCCAGTCCCAGGCAGCCGGACCCGGACTGCGCCCTCTCGGACCGGGGATGCGGCCACCGTCCCATCGACAGCTGCCTTGTCGGCGTCCGATGTGCCCGACATCGCGACGACAAACGCGTCGGCCTCGGCCGCTGCCCGGCGTGACAGCCCCAGACGCCACTCTTCGATCAGACCGAGCACTGCTTGCGGGTCCGTTTGCCCGTGAAAGCCGATCAACCGCCCGTCAGGCCCCGGCAGGTTTTCCGGATCCGAGTTTCCCCGCGAATTGAGATGGCGGAACCAGAACACCGTCTGCCCCCTGATCCCTAGTTTAGCGCGGTCAAGCTGGGCCGCAGAGACCGAGCGGATCAACCGCCCCCCCATGACCGACACCAACCGTCGATCGGTAATCGCATAAGTCCAGAGGCTTCCCCGGGCCAGCCATGCCTGAACCAGCACAATGACCGCGAGACCGGCGCAGGCTGCGGCAAAGGCATACCGTGTCTGCGGCGGAATCCCTGACCCCACAAGCGCCAGCGCCAGTGCCACTCCCACGGCCAGCAACACCGCCGCCCCAATGATCGGGCGCGGTCCAGGCAGGCTCCCCGGTTTGGGTGCGCCTTGCCAAAGCACCGTCTCGCCGGGTTCCAGAACCGCCGAAAGACGCGGATCCACAGTCGTTATATCCAATGGTTTCAAATTCATATTCGAACCCTGTTGCAATCAGGGCGCAAGTATCGGGCAAAATCTGTCCGTGCGGCAAGCCCAATCGTGGTCGTCCGGGCGAACACAGGCGCCCGCCGTGCCCACACAACAAAAAAGGGCGGCCCAATGGACCGCCCTCTTGTGTATCGTAGGGTGGGTGAAACCCACCGCGCCTTAACGCTTGGAGAACTGGAAGCTCTTGCGGGCCTTGGCGCGACCATATTTCTTGCGTTCCACCACGCGACTGTCGCGGGTCAGGAACCCGGCAGCCTTGAGCGCGGGGCGCAGGCTGGGGTCATACAGTTGCAGCGCCTTGGACACGCCGTGCTTTACCGCACCGGCCTGACCCGACAGGCCACCACCAGTCACGGTCGCCATCACGTCGAACTGACCGGCAACGCCACAGACTGAAAAGGCCTGACGCAGGATCATCTGAAGCACGGGACGGGCGAAATAGACCGCCATCTCCTTGCCATTGACCATAACCTTGCCTGAACCGGGCTTGATCCAGACGCGGGCGACGGCGTTCTTGCGTTTGCCAGTGGCATAGGCGCGGCCTTGGGCGTCGCGGACAGGTTCGCGCGGGGCGACAACCACGGGCGCGGGGGCCACGGTTCCGGTCGCTGCACCCAGCTCTTCCAGAGAGTTGATCTGTTCGGCCATGATTACGCGGTCCTCGTGTTCTTCGGGTTCATGGATTTGACATCCAGAACGTCCGGCTTCTGGGCGTCCATCCCATGCTCGGTGCCTGCAAAGACGCGCAGATGGGTCAGTTGCTTGCGGGCAAGGGCATTGCCGGGCAGCATCCGCTTGACGGCCTGCATGACGACCCGCTCGGGGTGCTTGCCATCCAGCAGTTCGCCGGTGGTGCGGAACTTGATCCCGCCCGGGTGGCCGGTGTGCCAGTAATTCTTTTCGGTGCGCTTGTTGCCCGTGATCTGCACTTTTTCGCAGTTGATCACGATGACATTGTCACCCATGTCCATGTGGGGGGTAAAGGACGGCTTGTGCTTGCCGCGCAGGCGCATGGCGATGATCGAGGCAAGACGACCCAGAACAACGCCTTCAGCGTCGATCAGGATCCATTTCTTGTCGATATCCGCCGGAGTAGCGGTAAAGGTTTTCATATCTCACCAGAAAGGTTTGGGGACCCTTCCGGGCCCGTCATTCGGATGGACGGGTTATAGCCACTGCACTCGCACGGTCAAGCGCGACCTGAAAAGATTTATATAGCGATTTCATGACCTTAGAAAATAGGTATTATTTTACCCCATGATTTGACGTCAGGGGCAGGCCTCGCACCACTCGCAGATCTTGTTGGCCACGGCGGCAATGCCCAGGGCAATCAAAGGTGCCACAGTCTTGACAAAGGCAAGGGCGGCGGCGGCCGACACCCCGGCGAACGATGCCAACGACAGGACGACCGGCGAACTGACCGTCAAGGTTGCAATCGCCGCCGCGCCAATCCCGATAACGACAACCCCGATCCCCCAGCAGGCGATGGTGCAAGCCGAACATTTCAGGCTGGGCCACGCCATCAGGGCCAACGGCCCCTGGGCAGCCATAGCGACAAAGGCGGGGCCAGTCGTCATGGCGACATGGACGTTGAACGCGTCGCGGGTTTCCGGCGGGACGCTGATACCCGCTTCGGCAAAGACACTGGCGGGGTCGGTTTGCAAGCGCTCCAAAAGCGTCTTGTCCTCTGCGGCGGCACTGAAAATGGACATGATAAGGTCTTGGTTGGCGAAATCTGCCATGGCTGTCTCCTGATCGTTCAAAGGTCGAATTTTCGTCTTGAAGGCGATCAGGCTATCACATGACGTTACGTCAACCAACCCTGACGGGTTCAGCGTGGCGGGATCGCGTAGGTAAAGCTGGCCCGGGCAACCGGATCCTCGCCGCCCTCGCTGGTGATCAGAACGTCGCCTACGGCCAACTGTCGCCCCAGTTTTAGCAGGCGAACCTCGGCCAACAGATCACGGCCGGCCGCCGGTTTGCGCATGAAATCCATCGAACAACTGGTCGTCACGGCCAGCGCGACCGGACCGATCCGCGACAGGATCGCCAGATAGACCGCCACATCCGCCAGCCCGAACATGGCGGGTCCCGACACGGTTCCTCCGGGCCGCAGATGGCTGTCCTTGACAATCAGGCGGATGGTCACCCCGGCCTCGGTAATTTCTTCGATCCGAAACTGATCGGCAACCTGCGAGAACTGATCGCGCAAAAAGACCGTCAGCGCGGCTGCGTCCATCTTCACCGTCATCGCTTCCCTCGTATAGCTTCCCATCCTACAGTTTCGGGGAAACGATGCGGGGACAAGGGTTGACCTTGATTACGAAAAAACTGAGCGGCGGGATCGCCCGGCTGACCCTGATATCACCGTCCACGCTCAATGCCCTGTCGGATGCCATGATTGCCGCCTTGCAGGCCGAACTGGACGGGCTTGGCCGCGACTGATCGGTCCGCGTCATCATTCTGGTGGCCAGCGGCAAGGCGTTCTGCGCCGGGCATGATCTCAAGCAAATGCAGGCCGCCCGGGACTCGGTCGATCCAGGCACCGCCGCGTTCAAGGACCTGTTCGACCACTGCTCGGCCCTGATGCTGACGATACAGAGCCTGCCCCAGCCGGTCACCGCTCATGTTCAGAGGGTTGCCGTCGCAGTTAGGTGCCAGCTGGTGGCGACCTGCGATCTGGATGCCGCCACCGACGATCTGGCCCAAAAAAATGCCGAAAAAACTGCCGCAGGCGGCGGGGATCAGCAAGCGGGGATTTTACGCTCAATCAGGCCTGCCGCCCGAAGAGGCGTACCGACTCATCGGCGAGGCGATGGTCAGCGATTTGGGGCTGGTCGAGACGAAGTAAGGGATGGCAGCTTTCCTCGAAAAGCGGCCCCCGAATTGGCCTGTCTGACAGGCGTTCACGTTTGAACGCCAAACAACATATTGTTTCTGAACATAAATCTGAAAATTCAGACTTTGTTACATATATCGCCACGCCCAGGTTCACCTTGCAATAACAACTCTCGGGGGGTGAGGCCGCAGGCCGAGGGGGGCAGACAGCCCCCCCGCCCGGCTACAACCCGTAGATGCCGTTGAACTTGGCCTCGAGGTAGTCCAGCAGCGGCCCTTCGGTCGGCGCAAAACCGGCGGCGCGGGTGATGGTATCGCGCGGTTCGTGCAGCCCGCCAAACTGCTGCAAATTCGCCCGCAACCAGCCCGTCGCTCGCGTCGTATCCCCGCGTGCCAGATCGTCGTCCAGCCCCGGCACCGCTGCCCGCAGCGCCTCATGCAGACAACCCGCATAGACGTTACCCAGCGTATAGGTCGGGAAATAGCCGAACAGCCCTTCGGACCAGTGGACGTCCTGCAAAACGCCGTTCGACGGCTTGTCCACCGCATAGCCGAAATCGGCCTTAAAGCGGTCGTTCCACGCGGATTCCAGATCGGCCACCAGCAAATCACCCGCCATCAGCGCCCGTTCCAGATCGAACCGCAACAAGACATGCAGGTTATATTGCACCTCGTCGGCCTCGGTCCGGATGAAGCCAGTGTTGACCTTGTTGACCGTGGCATAGAACGCGTCCTCGGACGGGATGCCGAAATCGCCGAAGGTGTCGCGCATCTGACCATAGAGCCAGCCGGTAAAGGCGCGGCTGCGGCCAAGCTGGTTTTCGTAGATCCGGCTTTGGCTTTCATGGACGCCCATCGACACGCCGTTGCCCAGCGGGGTCAGCAGGTAATCGCCGTTGATCCCCTGTTCGTAGCAGGCATGTCCGACCTCGTGGATGGTCGAATAGAAGCAGTTGAAGGGGTCGATCGGGTTGGTCCGGGTGGTGATCCGCACGTCAAGTCCCGAGCCGGACGAAAAGGGATGCACCGCCTTGTCGATCCGCCCCCGGTTCAGATCATAGCCAAAGGCAACGGCAAGTTTCTTGGACAACGCCAGTTGCCCCGCCTCGTCAAAAGTTCCGGTCAATCCGGCAGGTGCGGGGGCATCCAGAATGGCGGCCCTGAGGGCGACCAGACGCGGTCGCAGGGCCGAAAACATCGCCACAAGGTCCGCCGATTTGCTGCCCGGTTCATAGTCGTCGTGCAAGGCATCGTACAGATCGCCGCCTGAGGCCAAACATGCGGCCTCTTCCCGCCGCAGATCGACGACCTTGGACAGCATCGGCAGAAAGGCTGCCACGTCTTCGTCAGCGCGGGCCTGTGCCCAGACCCGGTGGGCGAGTGATGTGGTTTTGGCCAGTTCGGCGGCCAGCCGCGCCGGGACCTTCATCGTGCGATCATAGGCGCGGCGGATGTGGCGCAGATTTGCGGCGGCAACCTCGTCTGCCGCGACGGCCTTGGCCAGCCAGTCGCCTACCCGCGGATCGGTCCGCCGTGCGTGCAGGATGTTGGACATGGCCGCGTGTTCTTCGGCCCGCTGGGGGGCTGACCCGTCGGCCATCATGGTTTCCTGATCCCAGCCCAGACGACCCGCGATCTGACCCAGCGCCTCGGTCTCGCGGGTAAACTCCATCAATTCGGTATAGGCGTCGGCATTGGCGATCATCGCGCGGTTCCTCGGATGGATTGGGGGATGGGATAGCGGGCCAGATAACGCCCGCGCAGGATCAGAACCCACAGCACGACCGCCCCGAACTGGTGGACGATGGCGATATGCAGCGGCGCGGAATAGACCGCCGTGAAAATCCCCAGCGTCATCTGGATCACCAGCATCGCCAGCACCGCGTTGTAGGCAAACCTTGTGTGCCCGTTGGGCGATTTGCGCGCCCGAAGCCAGACGACAATCCCGAAGATGAACAGCAGATAGCCAGACATGCGGTGGATGAACTGGACCAGCCCCGCATCCTCGAAGAAATTCCGCCAGACGGGGATCAACGTAAACGGGTCCGGCGGCAGGAAGGAGGTGCCGTCCATTGTCGGCCAATGCGGAAACGCCCGGCCCGCGTCGATCCCCGCGACCAGCGCCCCAAGGATGATTTGCAGGAAGGCAAAGTGCATCAGCCCCGTGCCCATCCCGAACAGTTTCGGTTCGGCCTGACGCCGCGCCTTCATCAGGTCAGCCTCGCGCCGGCCAAGCAGGAAGATGAACCAGGCCGTGAAGCCGAAGATGACGAAGGCCAGTCCCAGGTGTGTGGCCAGCCGGTAGGAGGCGACGTCGAGCATTGTCCCCTTGAGGCCCGAACTGACCATCCACCAGCCGACTGCCCCCTGAATGCCGATCAGCACCCCGATCCCGAACAGCCGGGGTGTCCAGCCGGTGGGGATGCGTTTGGTAGCCCAGAAAAACAGGAACCCGATTGCCCAGACCCCGCCGATCGTCCGCGCCAGTTGCCGGTGTCCCCATTCCCACCAGAAGATGTATTTGAACTGTTCAAGCGTCATCCCCTTGTTCTGCAACTGATATTCGGGGCTGCCCTGATAGGCGACGAATTCGGTCTGCCAGTCGGCGGCGTTGAGCGGCGGGATCGCCCCGCTGATCGGCTTCCATTCGGTGATCGACAGCCCGGAATCGGTAAGCCGGGTCATCCCCCCCACGGCGATGATGCAGGCTGTCAGGACAAAGATCGCCACAAGCCAGTTTCGGATCGACCGTCGCGCCCCGCGCCCCTTGGCGTCAATCCCGCCGGGGGCGGTGACGGGTTTGGGGGCGCTGCCCACCTCTTCAAAAATGCTGCGGGGTTTTGTGGCCATTGGGTGCCTCTTTCGTTTGCGCCGGAACCTAAGCCTCGGGGCCGGGGGCGGCAAGCCTCAGGACCGGTTTCGCCAACGCACCATTTGCCGCATGATCCCGTGCAGCATCTGCACGTCCGCCCGGGTAAGCGGCATCCGGCTCCACAGGTTGCGCAGGTTCAGTTTCATGCTGTCGGCCTTGTGGAGCGGGAAGAAGAACCCCGCCTCCTCCATCACGCCTTCGTAATGGTCCGACAGTTTTTCGACCTCGATCTGGCTGGCCCAGTCGGTGGGGGCGGCGTCGGGCAGGCTGGAATCGGTCGTCCGCCGCCATTCATAGGCCGTCAGCAGCACGCATTGGGCGAGGTTGATCGAGGGGAAGTCCGGGTTCACGGGGACAGAAATGATCGCGTTGGCCCGCACGATGTCGTCGTTTTCCAAGCCCGTCCGTTCCGGCCCGAACAGCACCCCCACCTTGCCCCCCGCCCTGATCCGGACGGCGGCGTCCTGCATCGCCGCCTCGGGCGACAGGATCGGTTTGGTCAGGTCCCGTGTGCGGCCCGTTGTGGCGTAGACATAGTCGCAGTCGCCAATCGCCTGAGCCGTGGTTTCGGTGACTATCGCGTCGTCCAGCAACCGCCCTGCCCCGCTGGACACCGCCACGGCGCGGCTGTTTGGCCAGCCGTCGCGCGGATCGACGATCCGCATCCGGTCGAGCCCGAAATTCCACATCCCCCGGGCGGCTGCCCCAATATTCTCGCCCATCTGGGGACGCACGAGGATGAAAGCGGGTTGGGGCTGCATGGGCTGTTCCTTGGACGGTGGGGCGCGTGATACGCTGGACCCCGCATCAAGGCAAGGAGAGCGCCGTGGCCTATGACGAAGGACTGGCAGACCTGCTGCGAGAGGATCTGGAGGAGGTGCCGGGTATCCGCGAAAAGCGGATGTTCGGCGGCCTGTGTTTTCTGCGCGACGGGCATATGGTGAGCGGCATCTATCAGGGCGAGGCGATGTACCGGGTGGGCAAGGCCAATACCTTTGCGGCCTTGGCCCATGAAGGCGTTTCCCTGATGACGATGAAGGACAAGCCGATGGCCGGGTTCGTGACCCTGTCCGAAGAGATGCTGGGCGAGGATGCGGTCCGGGCGGACCTGCTGCGGTTGGCCCTGTCCTTTGTCGCCACCTTGGAACCCAAGTAGCCAAGCCCGAAAATCCCCGCTATAGCGGCGCGAACGCCTTGAAATCACGGGACCACCCCCATGTCCGACGCCGATGACGACCTGCCGCAGATCTATCTGATCACCCCGCCCGAGTTCGAGCTTGAGAGTTATCCCGACCGGCTGGCCGCCTGTCTGGATGCAGTCCCGGTCGCCTGCGTGCGGATGGCACTGGCCAGCCGGGACGAGGACCGATTGGGCCGCGCCGCCGATGCCTTGCGACAAGTGACCCATGACCGCGATGTGGCCTTGGTCATCGAAAGCCATATCCTGATGGTCGAACGGTTGGGGCTGGACGGCGTCCACCTGACCGATGGGGCGCGGTCGGTCAAGAAGGTGCGCAAAGATCTGGGCGAGGACGCCATCGTCGGCACATTCTGCGCCGCCTCGCGCCATGACGGGATGACAGCGGGCGAATTGGGCGCGGATTACGTGAGCTTCGGCCCGGTTGGGACGACACCGCTGGGCAGCGGCACCCGCGCCGATCTGGAGTTGTTCCAGTGGTGGTCCGACATGATCGAGGTCCCCTGCGTGGCCGAGGGTGCGCTGGACGAGGCGCTGATCCGGCAACTGGCCCCGCATACCGATTTCTTTGGCATCGGCGACGAGATCTGGCGGACGGATGATGCAGCCGCGACGCTGGCCGCGTTTCGCAGGGCGATGGCGTAGGGCCGAATGGTTGCTTCGTCCGGCGATATGCCGGGCAGAGGCCGACCCACCCCCCTGCGGGGGGCGACCGCCGCATCTATTAAACGAAAACCTGTTTGTCCCTTCAGGTGGTTTTCAGCCCCGCCATCACGTCTGCCCGCACCACCGCTTCGGTCGCGGCGGCCAGCGCCTTGCGATCCTTGAAATCGGCGACGCGCAGGGCCGGGTGGTAGATCACCGTCACCGATCCTTGCCGGGCCGCGGCCAGAACAGAAAGGAGATGCGGGCCGAACCCCATGTCCCCCCACCAGCCGTATTGGCTGGGGTCCGCACCGGGGGCGGATCGCCAGACCACGCTGACCGGCTGGATTGAGAGAGATTGCCGCAATGCAGGATCAAAGAAGGCCGCAAAGAGCGTGGGTTTGAAGGCCAACACGCGTTGGCCATCGGTCGAGGTGCCTTCGGGAAAGAACAGCAGTTTGTGCCCTGCCGCCAGTCGGTCGCGGAAAACCTGTATCTGTTCGCTCGCCGCCCGTGCATCGCGCCGGATGAACACCGTTCCAGTCGCCCGCGCCAGCCATCCGATGCCGGGCCAATCGGCCACCTCGGACTTGGCGACGAAATAGATCCGTTTGGCGGCGTTAAGCGCATAGATGTCGAGCCAGGACGAATGGTTGGCCACGACCGCCCCCGGTCCGCGCAGGATGGTCCCGATGGTCGAATAGCGGATTCCCAGGATAAACAGAGCCGAACGGCAGACGAATTGGGTAATGAACGGGGTGACCGGGCGACGCAGACCAAAGAGCGGCCGTTCGATCAGCCGGATCAACAGCAGCAGGCCGAGGCAGCCGAAGATGAGGACGATCAGCACCGCCCCCTTGAGCGATGCCCGCACCCAACCCAGCGGCGTGATGGGTGGATAGGGCGGCGGTGGGACCGCGTTCCAAGTCACGCCCGGCTCTCTCGGGTATAGATGGCCTTGTGACTTTCGCTCATCCGCGTGGTGTCCATCACCAGGCAGACGTCGGTGGTGTTGAAGGCATGGTCGACAAACGCCCCCTCGCCCACCGCGCCGCCCAAACGCAGATAGGCTTTGATGAGCGCGGGTGTGTCGCGCATGGCCTGCACGCGGTCGATCTGATCTTCGGGCAGCAGGTTCATGGTCTGAAACGCGGGCGCAATCGCCCGCACGCGCAGATCGGGCGGGGCAAGGTGCCGATGATGTAGAAACGACAGCGGCTGGGCCAGTGCGCCGATGTCGGTGCCGTGGAACGAGGCCACCCCAAACAGCACCTCGATCCCATTCGTCTGCACATAGCAGGCCAATCCGGTCCAGAGGTGATACATCGCCGTCCCGCCGCGATAGTCGGGATGAACGCAGGACCGCCCGAGTTCGAGCAACCTGCGGCCCGAGGCGGTAAGTGCAGTCAGGTCGTATTCGGCCGCCGAATAGAAGCCGCCCGCCGCAACCGCCTGATCGGCCCGCAAGACACGGTAAACGCCGACAACATGGTCGCCCGGAGGCCGGGTCGCATCGACCAGCAGGAGGTGATCGAAGAATGGATCGAGGTGATCCCGTTCCAGCCCCGCGGCGTGATCCACAAGCGGCCCGTCCCCCCCCAATTCACGCACGAACACCTGATATCGCAGCCGCTGGGCGGCCCGCAGGTCGTCGGGCGTGGTGGCAAGGCGCACCTGAAACGCGGGATCGGACTGGGTCATGTGCTCGGGCGGGGCATTGGGTCGGGTTCGGCCCTAATAGGAGCAAGGCAGGGGACGGTGCAAGAGTAGCGCCCCAGAGAGCTTATGCAGATTGACTTGGAAACTTCATTCGCTACCGTGGGTTGCATCAGCCACGATCCAGGGACACGATCATCAGCATGACCCGGTTGCCATCCATAACCACTTTGCCCTCGTCCGGGAAATTCACGGTGATGCGACCGCCGATGTTGGATTGCACCTGCCCCACACCCCAGTCGGGTCGGTCGGGGTGGCGCACCAGCATCCCCGGTTCCAGAATCGCATTCATGTCGGACATCGTCTGCTCCCTGGAGGTTGGCGCGTGAGCACGCACCGGCTGGACCTGCCCGCCCTGATCGGGTCGCGCATCTGTCATGACCTTATCAGCCCGTTGGGCGCAATCGGCAATGGGATCGAATTGCTGGCCATGACCGGAGAAGCGCCGGGGCCGGAAATGGAGCTGATCACGGAAAGCGTGGAAAACGCCAATGCCCGCATCCGGTTCTTTCGTGTGGCCTTCGGCACCTCGTCCGAGGATCAGACCTTGTCGCGCGCCGATGTTGCCTCGATCCTCAAGGCGGCGGCGCGCGGCGGGCGGCTGTCGTATTTCTGGGATGTCGAGGGCGACCAGCCCCGCCGCGACGTGCGGGTGGTGTTCCTGATGCTGCAATGTCTTGAGACGGCGATGCCCTTTGGCGGCGACATCACAGTGAGCCGCCAGGGCGAGCGGTGGACCGTGCGTGCCGAGGCGGCCCGACTGAAGGTCGATGCCGACCTTTGGGCCAGTCTGACCAATTCCCGCCAGCGCGCCCAGATCAGCGCGGCCAACGTGCAGTTCGCGCTGCTGCCCCAGGTCCTGACGCAGATGAGCCGCACGATGACGGTGAACCTTGCTGAGGCCAGCATCACACTGACGTTCTGAAAGCTATTTGCGAACAGTCCCGTGGCCCCGCACGAGGTATTTGAAGCTGGTCAGCTGTTCGGCCCCGACCGGCCCGCGCGCGTGCATCTTGCCTGTCGCAATGCCGATTTCCGCCCCCATGCCGAATTCGCCGCCATCAGCGAACTGGGTCGAGGCGTTGTGCATCAGGATCGCCGAATCGAGCCGTTCGAAGAAATGCGCGGCCGCCTGATCGTCGGCGGTGATGATCGCGTCAGTGTGGTTGGACCCATAGGTGCGGATGTGGTCGATGGCA
Source organism: Marivivens sp. (assembly GCA_024642115.1). Lineage (GTDB taxonomy): Bacteria > Pseudomonadota > Alphaproteobacteria > Rhodobacterales > Rhodobacteraceae > JAHEBU01. The sequence continues at coordinate 211,569 of JAHEBU010000004.1, forward strand.
GCGTCCACTCCGTCCACCAGTTTGGCCGAACAGATCATGTCGAGGAATTCATGGCCAAAGTCATCGGGTTGGGCAGGGACGGTGCCGGGGATCTTCGCCAGATCGCCATCCGCCCGCACCTCGACCCCGGCAGCCACCAGCGCGTCGATCAGCAGGGACCCATGCTGCGTATAGAACCGCCAGTCGATCAACAGGCACTCCATCGCGCCGCAAATGCCGGTCCGCCGGGTCTTGGCATTGAGCACGATTTCGACGGCCATCGCCGGATCAGCGGTGGCGCCGACGTAGATGTGGCAGATCCCTTCGAGGTGGGCAAAGACGGGCACCCGCGCCTCGCGCTGGACCAGCCCCACAAGCCCCTTGCCCCCGCGCGGCACGATCACGTCGATGTAGTCGGTCGCTGTCAGCATGGCGCTGACGGCGGCGCGGTCGCGGGTGGGGATAAGCTGGATCGCGTCGGTGGGCAGCCCGGCCTGTGTCAGTCCTGTTTGCAGGCACTTGTGGATCGCAGTTGAACTGTGAAAACTTTCAGACCCGCCGCGCAGGATGACCGCGTTGCCCGATTGCAGGCACAGCGCACCCGCATCCGCCGTCACGTTCGGGCGGCTTTCGTAGATGACGCCGATCACACCCAAAGGGGTGCGGACGCGGCGGATATTCAGACCGCTGGGCATATCCCATTCGGCAATGACCTCGCCCACCGGGTCGTGCTGGGCGGCGATGGCCCGCAACCCGTCCACCATCGCATCGACCCGCCGGTCGTCGAGAATCAGACGGTCCATCATGGCGGGGCTCAGCCCTTTTTCTTCGCCGTAAACCTGATCTTCGGCGTTGGCGTCGATGATGTCCTGCCGGGCGGCGTCGATGGCGGCGGCAGCGCTGACCAAAGCCGCGTATTTCCGTTCAGAGGACGCAAAGGCAAGCTCGGCCGAGGCCGCCTTGGCCCGTTTGCCGATGTCGGCCATGAGTGCCGGAATGTTGTCGAGGTCTTTCATCAAAGCACCATGTCGTCGCGATGGATCAGGGCTGCCCGGGGTTTGTAGCCCAGAACGGCCTCGATGTCAGCCGTGCGGCGGCCCTTGATCTGTTTGGCCTCGTCGGCGGTGTAGCGGGTCAACCCAAGGCCGATCCGTTGGCCGGTCGCGGTCAGGATAGCCACCGGGTCGCCCCGGCCAAAATTGCCTTTGACGGCCGTGATCCCGGCAGGCAGCAGGCTTTTGCCCGCGGCAAGTGCTGTTTCAGCCCCGGCATCCACGGTGATGTCGCCACGCGGCTTCATCGCGGCGATCCAGCGTTTGCGGGCCGCCTGCGGGTCGGTATGGGCGGTGAACCAGGTTGCGGGTGCACCGTTTTCAAGCTGCATCAATGGGTTGAGCGGCGATCCTAAAGTAATCGCCATAGCACACCCCGCCTCTGTCGCGACCTTGGCGGCCATGAGTTTTGTAATCATGCCGCCCTTGGACAAGCCGGACACGCCGTCGCCTGCCATTGCCTCGATTTCCGGCGTGATCTTATCAATGATGTCAAAGCGTTGCGCGGTGGTGTCAATGTTTGGGTTGCCGTTGTAGAACCCGTCCACATCGGACAGCAGGATCAACTGATCCGCCCCGCATGTGACGGCCACCTGTGCCGCCAGACGGTCGTTGTCGCCATAGCGGATTTCGTCAGTGGCGATGGTATCGTTTTCATTGACGATGGGCGTGACGCCCAGACCGATCAGCGTTTCCATAGTGGCGCGGGAATTGAGATATCGGCGGCGGTCGGTCGAATCCTCTAGCGTGACAAGGACTTGCCCGGTGATGATGCCGTGGGGTGCCAACGCCTCTTCATACGCTCGTGCGAGCCGGATCTGGCCGACGCTGGCCGCCGCCTGCGATTGTTCGAGCGGGAGGGCGGTGCGCGGCAGGCCCAGAACCCCGCGCCCCAAGGCGATGGACCCGGACGAGACGAGGATGACCTGCGTGCCCCGCTTGCGCAGGCGCGCCACGTCTTCTGCCAATGATTTCAACCACTCGGACCGCAAAGCTCCGGTGGTTCGATCAACCAGAAGGGTCGATCCGACCTTGACGACCAGCCGCTTGGCCGAAGTCAGGGTTGCCACGGCTCTTCTCCGGCTTCGATGTCGGCGGCCTTGCGCTGCCGCAGGCGGTTGTCGTCGATTTCAAGGCGCAGGGTGCGCAGAACCTCGGTGATGCCGTCGCGGGTGGCGCCGGACATGAGCAGGACACGGCCTTCGGAGGCTTCTTCCAACTCGGCCTTGAGAAACACGCGTTCCTCGGCATCGAGCGCGTCGATCTTGTTGAGCACGGTCAGGCGGGGTTTGTCGGCCAGATCGCCGCCGTAAAGTTCCAATTCGTTGATGATCGTGTGGTAGTCCACGATGGGATCGGGCGCGGTGCCATCGACCAGATGGAGCAAGACGGCGCAGCGTTCGACGTGGCCGAGGAACTGGTCGCCCAAGCCCCGCCCTTCGGACGCGCCCGCGATCAGGCCGGGGATGTCGGCCACCACAAATTCGACATTGTCGATGCCGACCACGCCAAGGTTGGGAACCAGCGTGGTAAAGGGATAATCGGCAATCTTGGGCCGGGCGTTCGATGTGGCCGCCAGAAACGTCGATTTGCCGGCGTTGGGCATCCCCAGAAGCCCCACATCGGCGATCAGTTTGAGCCGCAGCCAGATCGTGCGTTCGACGCCTTCCTGCCCCGGATTGGCGCGGTGCGGGGCCTGGTTGGTCGAGGTTTTATAACGCAGGTTACCCCAGCCGCCGTTGCCTCCCTTGGCGATGATGACGCGCTGGCCGACTTCGGTCATGTCGGCGATCAGCGTCTCTTCGTCTTCGTCGATGATCTCGGTCCCGACGGGGACGCGCAGCAGGATATCTTCGCCCGAAAAGCCGGTGCGCTGCCGCCCCATGCCGCCCTGCCCGTTCTGGGCAAAGAAGTGCTGTTGGTAGCGAAAGTCGATGAGCGTGTTCAGCCCGTCCACCGCCACCGCCACGACGTCGCCGCCATTGCCACCGTCGCCGCCGTCCGGGCCACCGTATTCGACGAACTTGTCCCGCCGGAACGACACGGCACCGTTGCCGCCGGACCCCGAGCGGACAAAGACCTTGGTCAGATCGAGAAATTTCATGGGCGGGCCTTCCGGGGCGTGGGGTAGAGGGGGCGATAGCCTATTGGGCGAGAGTTCTCAAGCGGGTGTCGTGCCAGCGTGAGCGGGTAAGGGTGAGCGTGACCGAGGGTGTCGGCACCCCCCGCGCCTTGGCCTGTTCGATGGTGCGTTCGGTTTCGACGAACCCCAGCTTGGCCAGCACCCGCAGCGACCCTGAATTGTCGGCCCAGGCCTTGGCCCCGATGTGATCCAGTGCAGGGTTGGCAAAGGCATGGGTCAGGGCATGGGTGGCTGCCCGCGTCGCAATCCCCTGCCCTGCGGTACGCAGCGCAAAGCAGTACCCCAACGTGGCGTCAGTGACGCCCACGGTGCCGATCAGGCCGCCGTTCTGAAACACCCCCCAGACAAACCCGTCCCCGTCATAGGGTTTGCAGCGGTTGGCAGTAAAGTCAGGCTCGGGCGGCCAGGGAAAGCTGCCCAGTTGCCGGACGAGAGCAAAGTCGGACACCAGTTCGGTGAATTCAGGCAGGTCGGCGGGGTCAAGCGGGCGATAGGCGAGTTCGGTCATGGCTGAACCTCTGCCACCTGACCGGACAGAACCCAGTCCTGCCGGGTCAGGGCAAGGTCAATGGCCGCCACATCCTTGCCCTGCGCCGCACAAGGCCGGGTGGCCATGCCCGTGGTCCGAAAGCCGAGTTTGGTGAGCACCCGCAGCGATGCCGGGTTGTCCGCCCAGACGTCTGCCGTGATCTGGTCCCAGTCGTAGCGGGCAAAGCAATGGTCGATCAGTATGCGACCGATTTCGGTGGCATAGCCTTGCCCCCAATGGGCCTGCCCAAAAATATATCCCATCCCCCGGTCATGGATACCCATGCCGCCGATGACCTGTCCGTTCAGGCAAACCGCCCCGACGATCCCCGCCTCGACCGACACCCCGTCCAGCCTGCTTGCCGTAAAGACCCGGTCAGCAGGCCAAGGCCATGAGGACACATTGCGCACCACGTCCCAATCCGATGCGATGGCGTGCATGGCCTCAAGGTCGGAGGGCGTGTTGGGCCTGTGGGTCAGCCGGGCCGAGCGCAGAATGGTCATTGCAGGCTGTCCCAGCGGGCGCGGTCCAGTTGCATTCTTTGACAGTCCACGGGATCACCGCTGAGCCGGGGAACGTTGCAGTCGATGTGGGTGTCGACAAACCCAAGCCGAACAAGGATGCTTCGCGACGGACGATTTCCCATGTGATGGCCGGACACCAGCGCATCGTCGGACCTTTCAAAATGCCATGTCACCACAGCCCGCGCTGCCGCCGACATGATCCCCCGCCCGTGAAAAGCGCGGCCCAGCCAATAGCCAAGGTCAGGCTTGACGCTGATGACCCCGATCAATCCGTACCCCGCGTCAATCGCCCAATGCGGCCCGGTGTCGGCGCGTCTGAGAAAATCGGTGAGGAACCAGTCGGCATCCGCCCGTCCATAGGGATAAGGCACCATGGTCAGCCACTGGCTGACCTGATGGTCGTTGAGGTGCGTGACGATGGCCCCGGCATCGCTGGGGGCCAGTCGGCGCAGCGTCGCGTGCCCTGCCACCAGCACCGGAACAGTCATTTCCCGGTTTTGAGCGTGTAGGTCCATGTGGGCACCGTGGCGTTGCGGGCGACCGAAAACGCCTCGGCATCGCCCAGATAGTCGAAACCGCAGTTGGTCAGGACGCGGGCGGACCCGGGATTGTCCTGAAACACCTCGGCAAAGATCTGTTTGGCAGCGTGCGGGTTCGCCTCGATCACCGCGCGAACCGCTTCGGAGGCGAAACCGGTGTTCCAGAAGGCCGGAGCGACCCAGTAAAAGATTTCCGACTGATCCCGATCCATCCGCTGAAGCGAGATCAGGCCCAGCACCTCGGCATGGCCATGGGCAGATCCGTCCAGCGCCCAGACATCCTCGGTCCGGGTGGGTTGGATTGCACGGTCGATCAACGCCTCGGTCGCACCGGGCGGGAGAGGATGCGGGATCGACCGTGTACCCCGCGCAACACGGGGGTCGGCAGAGTAAAGCCGGACCAGCCCCGCGTCGGACTTGCGCAGCGGACGCAGCACAAAGCGGTCGGCGGAAATGGTTGCCTGTGGGCGGACGGTGTCGATCATCATGGTTTTCCTCCTCCGAAAACCGGACGGTGCGGGGCCGCCCGCAACCTACAAGCGGACAGCTAAGGATTCATGTCAGGCATTTTCAGGGCCAAGGCGGGATAAAAGGCAGACCACAAAAACGAACAAGGGGACCGGCGGTGCCGATCCCCTTGTCCAATCACCTGAACGGTTCGGCTTACTCGGCGGCCTCCGCCACGGGGAGGACCGAAATGAACGTGCGGCCTTTGAGGCCTTTGTGGAACTTTACCGACCCTTCGACGGTGGCAAAGATCGTGTGATCGGTGCCCATGCCCACGCCCGCGCCCGGCCACATCTTGGTGCCGCGCTGACGCATGATGATGTTGCCGGGGATCACGGCTTCTCCGCCGAACTTTTTCACGCCCAGACGACGACCAGCCGAGTCGCGGCCGTTGCGGGACGAACCGCCTGCTTTCTTGTGTGCCATGGGGAATTACTCCTTGTCAGCGGCGGCTTTTTTGGCCGCGGGCTTCTTTTTCGGGGCGGCTTCGGCGGTGTCGGCCTTGGCGGCTGCCTTTTTCGGCGCGGCCTTGGGGGCTGCTGCCTCTGTGGTGGCAACCTTGGTCGCAGCACCGACGGCGGCCATGACGCCAGACGTATCGGCACCCGCTTCGAGAATGTCGGTGATCCGCACCAGCGTCAGCTGCTGACGGTGACCCTTGGTCCGCTTGGACGAGTGTTTCCGCCGGCGACGGACGTAGTGGATCGTCTTTTCGCCCTTGATCTGGTCGATCACTTCGGCCTGAACACCGGCACCAGCCACCATGGGCGCACCGATGGTCGCACCGACCATGAGAATCTCGTTGAACTGAATCTTGTCGCCGGCATTGGCGTTCAGCTTTTCGACACGCAGCACGTCGCCCGAGGCGACTTTGTACTGTTTGCCACCGGTCTTGAGAACCGCAAACATATGGTCTTCCTTCATTTTCCGCGTCGTAAGGTCCCCCGGAACCGGGGCGTTCGCGGCACATGATGTGCCACCCGTGGACTGCGCGCCGTTCGGCGTCATTTCGCTATCAACCCAGCCAGACGCAGATGCCCCTTGCCGAGATGGCGGCTTATCTGACCAAGTGGGAAAAAAGTCAACCAACAAAAGAGGCAGAGCCCCATGCGACATTCCCTGATCCTGCTGGCACTGGGCACCCTGCCCCTGACCGCCTGCACCGCCGACTACAACCTGCGAGACGGGCTGTTTCCGCCCCGCCTGACCGAAGCCGAACAGGCCACCCGCGACCAGCGCCGTGGCCAGGTCGAGGTGTTCGTCAAATCGTACTTTCCGCAGATCCTGTCGGACATCGACGCGGGCGGCGGTCCGACCCTGACGCAGGCCTTCAACCTTGCGGGCGTCCCCGGTGCCGACCGTCCGACCCGCACCACGCAAATCCGGTCGAATGTGGGGCTATACGAGGTCAATCCCGGTGCGCTGGTGTCCGCCCTGCTGGTCTATGGCCGCTAAAGGTCCTGCTTGCCCATCTGCTGGGAGGCCGCCATGCCGAGCGCCTTTGAGATATCCTCGAACAACCCGTCGAAGGCCACGAATATTGCCCGGTTCAGCTGCTGGCCCGCATCGGTTTCCGAAAAGGCGATATAGGTGTCCAGGTCGCTGTCGCTGAGCGGCTGATAGGCCAACGTCAGGAACGAGAACATCCATTCGGTCGTGCTGGTGCGCACGCTGTCCTCTTGCCCCCAGACGTCAGTGAGGATCTGATCCTCGGTCAGCGCCCCGCCCAGCCCGCCGCCCTGCATCAGCCCGATGTAGAAGGCGTAGTTCGCATTCATCGCCCCGGCCACGTTGGTTTCGATCAGGTCGTTTGTCTGGATGAACCGGGCGATCTGCTGGTGCCGGGGGGTATCGTCGGCCATGGCAATCGCCGCTTGTTCCTTGCTGGCGTCGTCGATTGCGGGATCGAGCATCGCCCGGCGCGCGCTGATTTCCAGCCCGACGATGGTCCGCCCCGGTTCACTGGTGAAAAAGTCGATCATGGCCTGGGTGTCCGTCCCCGCAAGCGCGGCGGCAAAGTCCGCCTCGACCACCTGCCGCATCCTGGCCGTGTCATATATGGCCGAAACGGTGCCGTCCCAGTCGGGGCTAGCCCCCCCAGGCATGAGGTCGGTCGCGATCTGTTTGCCGTAGTCGATCCCTTCCAGACGCATGACATCCAGAAGTTCGGGCATGTGCATCGCCTCGAACAAGGCAGCGCCCGGATCGGCCGTCTGGGCCGAGGAAGGACCCGCAGCGGCAAGCGATAGACCAAGCGCGAGAACCGGGACGAACAAACGAGAGAGCATGGACAATTTCCTGATGCGGTCAGAGCGGACCGGGGAGAGGTGAGTAAACTATTGATAGGCCAGCCGCCTGGCCTTTCCAACCCATCTGACGGGATTGTGGCCGGCCTTTGTCACGGCCCACGCCGCGGCCGCATCATGCGACGCACCAAGGACCGGGCCCCATCGCGCACATTGGGTCTGTCGGACATCTATGATCAACACGGGTTGCCCACGAAGAAGAGTCTGACGACACGCTGCACAGGGCAGATCGACGGGCCGAAACAGCCGGATTTGGGCCAGCACCGGACCACTGAAAAGACCATTTGGCACGTCGAACTGCTGTCGCCGCACGACGGGATGGTCACGACCCGGGCCGGTACCTAAGGCGCCGCAAGAATTTGGGGTTGAACTGCCGAAGCACTGAGATTAAACGCCCTGACGTTGACCCCAGCGCGGAGAGGTGCCGGAGCGGTCGAACGGGGCGGTCTCGAAAACCGTTGAGCCTGAAAGGGTTCCCAGGGTTCGAATCCCTGTCTCTCCGCCATTTATGATGCTTAAGTTATTGAATGTAAACGAAAACACATTTTCCTATCCCCGGTAATCATCCCGTTTTTAAAGGGACGAGATCGTAGAACTACAGATCAAGCAACGGGCATCGGTGTTGCAAGGCAAAACCCAAAAGCCGGTCCGGTTTGAGATTCCTGAGGGCAAGAGCGCCTCGGTGGCGAAGTGGATGGAAGATCCGCTGATGGTTGGGTCCGAGCGTCTTTGGTCTGGATGTTTTCACGAACGCCTTCACATCTCAACGCGCCAGTATGCCCGTATTCTTCGGGAATGGGTTTCGTCCACCTGGCTTGAAGTGACAGCCGATGGCACCCATTCAATGCGACGCACGAAGGTCACCCAAATCTTTAATTAGACGGGTAACTTGCGTGCCGTTCAGCCTCTGCTGGGGCATACGAAGATGGACATCACAATTCGTTATCTGGGCGTTGAACTTGAAGATGCCTTGGTCATTTCGGAAGCTATTGAAATCAAATCTTTTCGGCCGTTTGACAAGGACCGCCCATAGCTGCTGTTCCAGATCGAGGCATTACTTCGGCGCCGTTATCTCGACACCGGTCATGACGTGTGTGACGCCAGATCCGCGCCCTGACGTGGCCGATCACGCGAATGTCGCATGCTTGTCACCTGGCATGATCGCGCGCCAGTCGCTGATTTCGCAACGTGGTCAGGACATTCGCAGCTGCGCCCAATGCCCCCTCGAGATAGCCCCCGAACTCAGAGGCAACCTCTGTTCCCGCAAAGAGGAGTTTGTTGTCCCACAAACCCTCCAAGGATTCTGGCATCCCATAATCCGGATGCGAATAAAGCGGTTCCAGATCAGCTTGGGTCGATGTGTTTGGATCAAAAGCCCAATCCTTGAGATAAAGCTTTGTAGGTTGCGCGCCATCGGGGCCAAAGAGCCGGACAATTTGCGCGATAAGGTCATGGCGCAGGGCTTGCTCGTCGACCCGACCGTGAGGTGGCAAACCAATAAATCCGAATAGGCCATAGGGTCCGCCCGACGCAGGGGACGCATCATGAATTTCTACCATGGGTCCAAACCGACTCGTTGCATCCCCTGACAATCCGGCTTCACGCCAGAAAGGCCTATCATAGACAGCGAGTGCCTTGGCTTGTCCGGCCATCCAAGTTCTAACGTCCCGCATGGCTTGAACAGCATTGGCGGGTAAGGATGGCGAAAAGCTCAATTTTGCGGCGATGCGCGGTGGCATGGCGAGAACCACCTGACTTGCGGTCACCTTGGCCCCATCGCTGAGCGTTACGGTGATCGCCTTTTCGGTTTGCGACAAAGAGGTCACTTGGGCGTTCAAGCGAAGTCTCGACGTCGGCAACCGATCAGCGAGGGCTTTCGTAAGCGCTTGTAAACCCCCAACAAGCCGCGAAGACCCCTCCATCGAGGCAAAGCCGCGTCCATGCTGCACTTGCCCGTGCGCATCCTCAAACGTCAAAGCGCCCGTCGAGTGTTGGTCGAATTTTTCTAGACCTAGACGAGCAACAAGCTCTGCCATGCGTGGTTGACCGGGCCAGAACCACGCAGGCCCAAGATCGAAATACCCGGACTGGTGAAATTCGGTGAAAATCCGCCCGCCAACGCGATCGCGTGCCTCAACCAGCATATAGTCTTCACCACATGCTTCTAGCGCCTCTGCGAGGGCAAGGCCGGACAGACCGCCGCCAATGATCAAAGTTTGCATTTACAGACCTTTGGAGACTGGGTCGGGGTTATGCGGAATGCGCGTGGCGCACCTCCTGCCTTTTTTGAGCAGGTCCATCAAACGGCTGGTGGCCGTGCATGTGGCAAATGGCCGGTTTTGATCCAGACTTTTGCGCCGTCATCCCCGGCGACAGCGGACAAGGCGTGCCCCTCAGGCAGTCGCAACCAATCACCCTTGCCAAGCGTGTCACCGCCCTCATCAACAGAGCCTTCGATGACAAGCATCTCAATCCCGCCAGCATCGGCGTTCGACAAAGTTGCACCAGCATCAAGGTGGCTGTACGTCACCGTTTCCCGCGGGTCGCGGTGCAACGTTGCGGTTGCCACTCCTGCCACAGGCGCCGCAAGGTCCTGCGTCATCGTCTTGCGGAACTGGGTGCGGTCGTTCTGGTCGAACTGCCAAAGTTTCACGAAAATCACACATCCGGCGTCGGACTTGGGTGTATGGAATGACGTTGGCGGATTGCGTACATAGGTCCCCGCTGGGTAATCACCATGCTCGTCCTGGAACACCCCGCTCAAGACGATGAATTCCTCACCGCCCGCATGAACGTGCGCTGAAAAGCTGCTGCTGGGTGCATAGCGCACAATCGACGTGGCGCGTGCGACTTCACCGCCAATACGATCCAGCATGCGCCGGTCCACACCCTGCATTGGGGATGTTTGCCAATCAATCTGATCAGAGTGAACAAGAACACGGGCTTTGAAATCGGCGTTCAGTTCCATACCTTTTGCCCCTTTGATGTGCGTGCAATGCGGACGACACCCTCGTTTCCCATATGGCGCTTGTTCAAATGATTTCCAACGGCGGAATCACACCGGCACAGAAACGGAAAATGGCCGCGGAACTTCTACGACCGCAGCCGTTTGAAATGGAGGATTGCCGCCCGATCGAGATGGACGGCCCTTACCGGCCGTTCACCAAACGTCGAAAATGCTGCGGCGCAGCAATCGGTGGATTCCATTCACTTCGTCACCAAACGCCCAAATGCCATCCGATTGCAGATGCGAACCTGAATGATCCGCTGATGCGGGTCGCTATGACATTGACTCCGTCGAAATTGTCTTTGCCTGCTCTCGCAGCACGAATTTCTGGATTTTACCGGTCGAGGTTCTGGGGATGGCCGTGAACACGAAGCAGCGCGGAACCTTATAGGCTGCAAGCTCTTTGCGGCACCAGTTTTTCATCGCTGCGGCATCAGCATTGTGACCCGGTGCCAGTTCGATAAAGGCGCAGGGAGTTTCCCCCCATTTTTCACTGGGCATAGCAACGACTGCGGCAACCGCAACTGCCGGGTGGCGATATAGGGCCTCCTCAACCTCAATGGAGGAAATATTCTCGCCGCCAGAGATGATGACATCCTTGGAGCGATCTTTGAGCTGGATATAGCCATCGGGATGCATGACGCCCAGATCACCGGAATGAAACCAGCCGCCTGCAAAGGACGCTTTCGTGGCATTAGGGTTGCGGAAATAGCCCTTCATTACGACGTTTCCGCGAAACATCACCTCGCCCATCGTCTGGCCATCGCGCGGCACGGGTTGCATCGTTTCAGGGTCCAGTACATCCAACTGCTCCAGCGGCAAATACCGCACACCTTGACGGGATTTCAGCGCGGCCTGACGCGCAGTGGGAAGATGGGACCAGCTTTCATGCCAGTCGTTCACAACGGCCGGGCCATAAGTTTCGGTCAGACCGTACAAATGGGTCACGTCGAAACCGGCGATCTTCATATCCGCTAGCAGTTTTTCGGGCGGCGGGGCTGCGGCGGTAAAGAACTGCACCGTGTGGTCAAGCGCACGCTTAGCTGCTTCGGGGGCTGATATCATCAGCGACATCACGATTGGCGCGCCGCACAAATGGGTGACGCGTTCGTCTGCCAGCGCATTCCAGATCGCTTCGGCCCGAACCTGACGCAGGCACACATGGGTGCCTATGATGGCCGAAAGCGTCCAAGGAAAGCTCCAGCCGTTGCAGTGGAACATCGGCAACGTCCAGAGATAGACCGCGTGTTTCGGCATAGAGGCGGTCAGCGCGTTGCCCTGTGCCAAAAGGTAGGCCCCGCGATGATGTGACACCACACCCTTGGGATCGCCCGTTGTGCCCGAGGTGTAGTTGATCGAGATGGCGTCCCATTCGTCGTCGGGCATCAGCCAAGCGAAATTCGGATCGCCCTCGGCCAGCAGTGCCTCGTAATCTTTGGCGGCGACCTCGGACCTCGGGCCGTCAAATTCGGCGTCATCATATTGGATCACAATTGGCTTGACCGTCGCCAGCACCAGCGCCTGTTGCAAGAGCGGCATGAATTCCCGGTCGGCGATCACGAAGCGCGACATGGCGTGATCAAGCTGGAAGGCGATGATGGCCGCATCAAGCCGCGTGTTGATCGAATGCAGGACGGCCCCGCACATCGGCACGCCATAATGGCATTCCAGCATGGCAGGGGTGTTCGCAAGAAGGGCCGATACCGTATCCCCCCGCCTGATCCCCATTTGCGTCAGCGCCGAGGCGAGTTGCCGTGAGCGGGCGTAGAAGTCGGCATAATTGCGCCTCAACGCACCATGAATGATCGCCGTGTGGTTGGGGAATACGCTGGCCGCGCGTTCCAGAAAGGTCAGCGGTGTGAGCGGCTGGTAATTCGCCGGGTTGCGATCCAGATCGGTATTGTAAGGGTTTTGCATATGCTGGTCACTGATCCTGCCATTCAGGCGCGCGTTTTTCGATGAAAGCCCCGATCCCTTCTTCGGCATCGCGGGCAAGCATGTTCTCGACCATGACGTTCGAGGCGTAGTCATAGGCTTCTGTCAGAGTCATTTCGCGTTGTGCGTAGAAAGCGCGTTTGCCCGTGGCCAGTGTCATGCTGGATTTTGACGCGATCTTGCGCGCCATCATCATAGTCGCCTCATGCAGCGCATCCGCAGCGACAACCAGGTTGACCAGCCCGATGTCAGCCGCGCGGGCGGCCGATGTCATGTCACCGGTCAGCAGCATCTCCATCGCGTGCTTGTTGCTGACATTGCGCGACAAAGCCACCATCGGGGTCGAGCAGAAAAGCCCGATGTGAACCCCGGGCGTGCTGAACTGCGCGGTATCGGCGGCCACGGCCAGATCGCAGCTGGCAACCAGCTGGCAACCGGCTGCGGTCGCAATCCCCGTCACCTCTGCAATGACGGGTTTGGGGCAATTCACGATCCCCTGCATGACGCCCGAACACATCCTCATGACCTTGGAAAAATAGGCTTTGCCGCGATCGGCGTCAGCGCGGCCCGCTGTCATTTCTTTCAGGTCATGACCGGCGCAATAGGCCGGCCCGTTGGCTGCCAGAATGATGACCCGGACTGCCGGATTGGCACCAGCCTCGGCAAAGGCTGTACCAAGTTCGGTCAACATCGCTTCGGACAGGGCATTACGACGGCGCGTGTCGTTCAGGGTCAGGCGCAGGATGCCATCACCGTCCAGATCACGCAGCAGGATATCACTTGCTTTCATGGGGTGTTTTTCCTCACCAGCTATTACAGGATGTTGATTTCAACGCTGTCTGCCAAGGTGTTGGCGATGAAGCAATAACGGTGCGCGCGGTCCTGCATCGCGGCCATTTCAGCATCATCGATGCTAAAGCCCGTGTCAAAGCGGACAACAGGGTGCAGATCAATCCGGGTCACCGACATCTGGCCCTTGGCATTCTTGCCAAGATGGGCCTCGGCAAAGTCGTGATAGCTGGCCACCGGCCAGCCCGCTTTGGCACAAAGAGCCAGAAACGTCATCATGTGACAACTGGACAAGGCCGCAGCAAGGGCCTGTTCAGGATTGGTGTTCTCGGCCTTGCCGCCCCAGTCCGGGGCGGCATCGACGTGCACTTCGTGGCTGTTATTGTAGCGCACAAGATGCTCAGCAGAGTATTTGCCGGGGGAAAGGGTTGGCTCGGCACGTTGCCAGTGCAACTCGATGGCAAGATCAGACATGATTTATATCTCTGCTATAAGGGTGGTTCAGGAGGCGGCGATTTTCTTTTGCGGGTCGTAGAACGGGCGCTCGACGATGACCGCGCGTTCCGTGCCGGCTTCGTTGACAAGCCCGCTCCGGTTGACAACGTCAACCTCGGAACCCACGATCGCATGCTCGCTCGACACCATTGCCAGAGCGATGTTCCGCTTCAGGCGCGGCGAGTAGACCGCAGAGGTGACCTTGCCGATGGTCACGCCGTTCTTCTTGATCGGCCAATATGAAGTGTTGGGGCCATTTAGCGGGGTGCCCTCGATGACCAGACCCACCTGCTTGCGGGCCACGCCCTGCTCTTTGATCCGGCGCAGCGCGGCCTTGCCGATGAAATCCGCCTCGATGTCGAGGTTGACCAACCGGTCCAGCCCCAACTCAAACGGGTTGGTCTTGTTGTCTGCATCAGCATGATACGACAACATCCCTCCCTCAATCCGGCGAATTGAAGAGGTGTGGCCGGGTTTCAGACCAAAGGGCACGCCCGCATCCATGATCTTTTCCCACAGCTTATCGCCATGCGCGCTGTCGCGCAGATATATCTCATAGCCAAGCTCACTCGACCATCCGGTGCGCGAAATCAGCAAAGGCATGCCGTCCAGTTCAAGCTCGCGCAGCCAGTAGTATTTCAGATCCAGAATGTTTTCGCCAAACAGCGCCTGCATGATCTGACCCGACTTCGGCCCCTGCAATTGCACGGGCGACACATCTGGTTCGTCGATCGTGACATCCAGCCCCGCATGCACCGCCACACCTTGCGCCCACAGCAGGATGTCGCTGTCGGCCAGCGAAATCCAGAAGTGGTTTTCCGCCAGACGCAGAAGGATGGGGTCGTTCAGAAGCCCGCCTTCGGCATTGGTGATCAGAATGTATTTGCACTGACCCACAGCCATTTTTGACAGATCGCGCGAGGTCAGCGTCTGGACAAATTTCGCAGCATCCGGCCCGGTGATTTCCACTTGGCGCTCGACAGCCACGTCACACAGAATGGCGTCGTTCACCAAATTCCAGAAGTTCTGTTCCGGATCGCCGAAATCGCGCGGGATATACATGTGATTGTAAACCGAAAACCCTTTGGCGCCCCAGCGGACGGTAGCGTCAAAATAGGGGGATTTGCGGATCTGCGTACCAAAACCAAAATCTTCTGCCTGCATGATGTTCCTCGCCCTTGTTGACCACGGACCTATCTGCCCGACGGATGTGATGATCTGTCGGAGATTTAGTCTGGCGAGCGCCGCGAATGTGGACTGAAAACATACCCGGGAAAGACTGATCAGACCGTTTTGTAGGGTCCGGTTGGACCGATTGGACGCAAAACGTTAGCCGCGGTTTTTTGCAGTCAGTTTGGCAAGGTTGGGCTTACTGGATTTGACCCGCCGCGTCGCGATGTAGGTCATGTAGCGGTCAATGCCCAACTCAGCCGCCAGCAGGGTCTCCATCAACGCCTGGAATGAAGTCAGGTCAGGGGTGATCGTTTCTATGACATAGTCCATGCCACCGCCCGTGGCGATGCAATCAGTGATTTCGTCAAGGTTCCTGATGAAAGCCTCGAAACGATCAAAATCCGCCTTTCGGTGGTGCGTCAGCGAGACGGTCACGACAACTTGAGTGAAATCTGAAAGCTGCTCCAAGACGATATCAGCATGATATCCGCGAATGAACCCCGCCGCCTTAAGGCGGTCAAGACGGGCCCAGCATGGCGTAGCAGAAATATTGGCAATCTCGGCAAGTTTGGTTTTACTCAATTGTCCATGCTGCTGGATCGCGCTGAGAATGCGAATATCCGTGCTATCAAGGCCAAATTTTTTCATAAGTCCTAAGCTTTCATCCCGCACATTCTCTTAGGTCCGGGAAACAGACTTTGCGATCGGTTTTGCGACACCATCGCGAACACCTGCGTCGGGAACTCGCCAAAATGAGTGTTTTCCGCCCAATGTTCGGACGGCCCGCTGCCCTGCCCCCCGAAAATCGGACAGCGACGGAAGCTGCGATCTGACGCCTGCTGGTCTCCAATGACGAGGCGAACAGTGCTGTCGAAACACAGGAACCCTCACGCGGCATTCTAGTCGTTGGAGGGTGAGCGCACGGTGTCGGAGTTGGCGACCGCCTATGAGGTCCATCCGACGATGATCCATCAGTGGAAACGGTCGCTGCCGCAGGGTGCCACAGGCATCTTTGAACGCGGTGGCAAGGGCGCGGTGGCGGCAGAGGTTGCCGAAGAAGCGTGTGGTGGTCGTGATCGTGGGGCATCGGGTCAGACCTTTCGGGTCAGCGTGCCTTCCAGCGGCACCGCCCCTGAAAGCGTGTTGGAAATGGTGCCATATTTCAGGATGTTGCGGTGTAAGAGGGCCAGCCGCTGATCCGTCTCGGCGCTGTCCACGGTGATCTGGTAGCGGATCAGCGTAAGCTTGGGCGGCGCGTCCTGACGGACGGCCTCCAGCGCGACCTCGGCCCCCTCGATCTGAAAGGCCAGTATCGGCGTCACACGTTCGATCCCTTTGAGCATGCAGGCGGCCAGGGCCGCCAGCAGCAGTTCGACCGGGTTCATCGCATCGCGGCGCCCGGCCATGTCGGTGTCCAGCAGCACTTCGGCCTCTTTCGCTACGGCAAGGCTGCCATGGCTGTCGATGCGATGGGCATGGACGCGATATTCAGTCACAGCAGGCGACCGATTTCTTGGGCAGTCAGCACCTTGCCTGCGGACAGCACCTTTTCATCGACCACGAGGCCTGGCGTCGACATCACGCCATAGGCGGCAATCTCGGCAAAGTCGGTGATCTTGACGATCTGGGCATCTTTACCCGCCGCATCCGCCGCCGCCTTGGCATTCTCGCCCAATGTCACGCATTTCTTGCAGCCCGAGCCGAGGATCTTGATGATCATGATATGTCCTTTAGATGAACCAGTTAGTGATGGCGTTGAAGGTGAAGCCGATGGTCAGGATGCCCACCGTCACGACGCCGGTGAACGTGGCCAGCAGCGGCAGTTTGACCACGCGCTTGAGCATGATCAGCGACGGAAGCGACAGCGCGGTGACCGCCATCATGAAGGCCAGCACGGTGCCAAGGCCCACGCCCTTGCCCACCAGCGCCTCGGCAATCGGCAGGGTGCCGAAGATGTCGGCGTACATCGGGATACCCACCAGCGTGGCGACCGGAACCGCCCACCACTTGCCTTGCCCCAGCAGCACGGAAATCGTCTCGGCAGGCACCCAATTGTGGATGGCAGCGCCGATGCCGACGCCGATCAGGATATAGGGCCAGACCTTGCGCACGATCTCCTGTACCTGATCGCCGGCGAAGGTCACACGTTCCGCGCGGGTCAAGGTTTCATCCGTGTCTGTCACCGGCACGTTGCGCACAAACCCTGCAACCTGGTCTTCCATCCCCAGCTTGCCGATGATCGTGCCGCCGATAATCGCCACCAGCAGGCCGACGCCGACATAGGCCAGTGCGATGGGCCAGCTGAAAATGGAGGCAAGCAGGATGACCGATGCCATGTCCACCAGCGGCGACGAGATCAGGAAAGAAAACGTCACTCCCAATGGCAGACCCGCGGCGGTAAAGCCGATGAACAGCGGGATGGAGGAGCAGGAACAGAACGGCGTGATGGTGCCCAGGAGCGCCCCGAGGATATTCGCCCCGATCCCCGACCGGCCGCCCAGAATACGGCGCGTGCGTTCAGGTGGGAAATAGCTTTGCAGGTAGGAGATGGCAAAGATCAGGACAGAGAGCAGGATGAATATCTTGATGACGTCATAGACAAAGAACTGCACCGAACCGCCGATGCGGGATGCCGGGTCCAGCCCCACAGCCTGCACCCCCGCTGTCACCAGATCGGACAGCCACTGCATCCGCAAAAGCTGGTCGTTCATCCAGGCGAAAACGTTCACGCCATCACCTCTTCAACCAGCGCCGCCGCCAACAGCGCGCGCAGGTGTGGCGGCAAGTCGGGCCTGATCCGGTAGCGCACCCATTGCGCGTCACGCCGGTCTACCACCAGCGCCGCTTGCTTCAATACATGCATGTGCCGCGACATCCGGCTTTGCGTCGCGCCCAGCCTGCGCATCAGTTCACAGACGCAATGTTCCGAGCCGTCCGACAAGAGACGCATGGCCTCTAGGCGTGTCGGTTCGGCAAGCGCCGCCAGTACTGGTAGGATCATGGGTATACCTCAGCTTTTGCGCATCTGCGCATAAGCCACCGCACGACACTTTGATGTAGATCACACTGAGTGGTGATTTTCGGTGACAGAGGCTGTCGAGCCTCCCCCAAACACATAAATCCCCCGGTGCTCCGCTCCCCAACGTTGGACCGCCCGAAGGCAGGGTTTTCCAATGTCGTCCGGTTTGGCGCCTTACAGCGTCTTGGGTTGTCGCGTTTTCCAGTTGGGCAAGGGCGCTGTTAGCGAACCGAGAGCGAGGCCGTAGGCCGCCGCCCGCCGATGTCTTTGGCTACTGTTGGCAAAGGCACGCTGGTAGCCTTCAATCGACACGGGCTGCCCCAGAAACAGCGGCCCTGCGGGCAGACTGCTGCCGTGATCGGCCCAAAAGGCCGTCACGCGGTCGGCATCGGGAAAGGGCAGGCTTTCGTCGGGATCCAGGTCGACGTTCGGATCGGCGGGATCGTCTGTCGGCCCGGTTGGCGCATCGGGTGGCGCGTCACCGCTCAAATCCAGCACATCGAGGTCCCAGCCGGTGATCAGCGTCATGGCTTCGCCAGCGGCCTGGGCGGTCTTGCCGTCGCGCATGCGCGAAATGAGCCAGGACATAGCCGCTGGATCCCCTACCGCACCTGCCCCCCAAATCTTGAGCCAAAGTTCGATCGGATTGCCCTTGAGACCGGCCAGCCACTGCCGCGCCCGCACCGGACCAACCGCCCGCAGCCCGACGTCAAGGGCAAGCCGCGCATGGTCACCGCCGGTCGCTGCGGTCGCCAGCAGGGTTTCAGGGGCCTTTCCCCGATCGCCGATCAAGGTCGCCGTCAGCGCCCGCCGGAACGTGCAGGCCGGCGTGTCGTCGGGCAGCGCCGTGGTCACGTCGGTCACCAGATCGGCACGGCCCAGTTCCCCCACGAGCTTAAGCGCGGCCTGCCGGACCATGGGCGCCTGCCTGAGATACCCTGCCAGCCGCTTGCCCGGATCGACTCGGTGCACGGAACAGGCCCCGATGCCCACCAACCGGTTGACCGGGTTGGGATCGTCAAGCAACGGATCAACCTTGCCGTGCAGAGCCGAGGTCGGCAGCCAGCCGATGGCCGCCGCAATGGGTTTGACCAATGTGGTCGGGCTGACCGCAACCGCCTCGAGCACAGAGCGGATCCAATCGAAATTGTCCGATCCAAAGGCGAGGACCGCCAGCGTGAACATCTCTCCCGGTTCGCCCGTACCGTCGAACCCGGCCTTTGCCGCCTCCCATCCGGCGTCGCCGGCCACGCGCAATCCATCCAGATGCGCCTCGAGCAACTCGTCGAGGCGTCCAAGATACATCGGCGCATAATTCGGGGCGTTCACCGCCATGCTCCGGCGCAGCCAGAGGATCGCGGCGTCCTCGACATGCATGTCGAGGATATGGGGGATATGGGTCATGGTCAGTTCAGATGCACCGATCCGCCCTTGATCCGGTTCATCCCTGAGGACCGGCTGGAGATATAGGTGCCCCGCAGCAGGATCTTGCCCGCCTTGGTCAGCGAGATCGAGGCGCGACCGCAGCGTAGCACGATCATTTCCTTGCCGGTGACCAGCGTCGTCTCTTCGCCGCCGTCGATCTGGACGGTTGTGGGGACTTGCTCCATCTCTTCGATCTCGGAGGGCTCCGCGGGGCGCAGGAGGCGACCGACGATGATGGGGGCGGCAGGATTGCCAGCTTCGAACATCAGCGCCACTTCGCAACCGATATCGGCAGAGGACATCGGTTGGGTCGTCCGGGCCGGGATGGCCGTGTCGGACGGGTTGCCCGGAAAGACGACAAGGACGGACCGGTCGGGGTCAAGCCCCATGACCATGCCGATCACCACCCCGTCTAGTGTGGGTGGGTTGAAGGAAATATCCTTGGGTTTCATGTCAGTATGCTCCGGGATGAAGGTCAGGACTGGGCGATGGTCGTCCAGGTGTCGCCGTCGAACAGGCAGATGTCGTGAGGGCCAAATGACCACAGCCCACTTGGGCCGACACTTAGAAACATGGTGGTCCGCATCTGAGCACTTTGCTCAGCCGCCCAGCTTACGTCTCCGTTTTCGTACTTCAGAATGCCGTAATCGGTTGCAAAGTAGGGCGTATTTCGGAACGTTGCAGCCGACCAAAGATCGTCGGACATCACATCATGCTCGACGATTCTCCAGCTGTCTTTGCGTCCCTCAATGATCGTGCCCATCTGTCCGCAAGCAAACACCTTGTCAGTTGTCGTCGTGGCATCGGTGAGGATCAGATTGGTAGGGCTGTCCAGCATACGCCAAGCCGCACCGTTGAATGACCATATTTCCCCGTTCCAACCGACTGCATAAAGCTCTGTATCGCTGAAACCCGCCATTCCTTCGAAGGCGATCGAGGTGTCGGATTCGTGCATGTCTGAACGCGAAACTTCTTCCCAACTTTTATAGCCAAGTCGCCTGTGCACAAAGCGCTTGGTGCCGCCTGCATAGACTCTGCCGGCGACATTTTGGATGAAGCGAAAATCATATCGCCATGGTTTGATGCGGTCAATTCCAGTCCAAACGCCGTCATCCGCAGTCATTTCAAAGAATTCGCCGTCCTTGTCGATTGCGAGGGCCGCAGAGCTATCCTCGTTGATAGAACTTGAAATCGTCGGCCAGCCTAGAACGCCTTCATTGGACCAGTCGTCGTCTGCCTTTTTGACCAACACCATAGTATGTAGGCCATCCTCTATAAGCTCAGTTTCCTGCGCAAAGACAATTAAGGTCCCATCGGCCAACTCCTGACCAGTGACAAAAGTGAATTCTTCTATTTCCATTTTTTACGCCTTACCAAAAGCCTTTTTAGCTTCGCTCTTTCCCTTAAGAATAGCGGCAAGTTCTTTTTTCTTTTCAGCTATTGCCTCCGGACTTTGAGCGCCAGCAGACACGCTCCTGATTGGCGTATCATCGGATACACCAGTCTGGTTGTGATATGCATCCATCTGAGATTTCATGCAATCGTCATCGCAGTTGGACTTGGGGAAAGTTTTCTTGGCCGCAGCAATCCCCGCATCCCGGGCATCCGAGTATTTTATCGTCTCACACTGAATTTCCTTTCCGTTGGCCATCGTCACGGACGTGCCTTTTGGCTTCATCTGTGACTCCTCGTTTTGCAAGGCGTGCATGATCCCATGAGTTCCGCACCCATGATTAGGACCTGAGACACAGATACACGGTGCTTTGCTCTCTTTATAACCAGCATATTTTTTCTTACCGTTCTTGGTCTCTTTTTTATACGCTGCACCGATAACTTGGGATTTTTCTTCGGAATTGCGGTTCTCGGAATCGTCATAGAAGGACGCGGCTTCCACTAGATGGTGTGGGGTCTGACCGGGACAACAGCCTGCCTCATACGTGTTTGGCTTCATGGGAACCAATTGGCATTTTCGCGCAGCCAGACAATCTCTGGCCTTTTTATTATCTTCCTCTGAAAGATCACCTTTATTGGAAAACTTCTTTGCTGCCTTTATTTTCTCTTTCTTTGCTTTGGTAAGATTGACGGGGTCAGTGTCCGATTCAAAGGTCTTGGAAAGCTTTCTATCCGGAACGTCGCTCTTGGCCATCTCCATGCCCTCATCCTGGGTCATGTGTTTCAGATCGCCGTTGAAATCCAATGCCTTGCAGGGGTTCTTGTCGCCGTAAGGAAGAAAATCCTCGCAGGCTTTTTGCTCCTTCGCCATGTCCCCCGCGCAGTCAGCCATCACTTGCGGGTTGACGTTCATCGTGTCGATATACGGCCACGTCGGTGTATTCCCCGGCACGGATCCGTGGTTGTGGGTGGTCAGGTCGAGGTGGCGAACGACGTTTTCGCCTTCCACCTTCACGTCCATCGACCAGGAATTGAAATAGACCTTGCCCCGGTTGACCGAGGTCACGACGCCCTTCTTGGACGCACAGCCTGCCTCGTCGCCCATGCTTTTGGAAAAGTAGCTCTTGTTCTTGAGCATGATTTCCTTGCCGGTGATCTTGACGCTGCGGCTGCCTGAGGTGGTGTCCGATGCCATGCCGGTGTTGGGATAGGGGATCGGCACGCCGGGGGGTGTAGTGGGGTTTTCGGGCGGGGTCATGCAGACGTCTGGAAAGGCGCAGATCGCCTTGCCGTCGGCGGCCTTGCACGACACCTCGCGCATGTTGGCAAATACGTTGTTGCCCATCCCCTACCCCTCCATCCGCAGGATCATGACGCCGCGCCGTCCGTCGTCGTCGGCGGTCTGCGCCATCACGGTCGGCCCCGGCGCGTAGCCCTTGCGCCCCGCCGTCAGGCAGATGCCCAGGATCAGCGGCAGAACGGCCGCCCCGGTATGCCCGAACCCATCAACCGGGTGCCAGATGTCCATCTGTTCCTTGCGCTTGCGCAGGACGCGGGTCATGGCCAGTGCTGCCTCTTTGAAATAATACTGTTCGCCCGACAGGTCGCTGATCCGGTAATCCACGGCGGAAAAGTCGATTCCGGCCTCGCCCAGCCCCGCCCGCATCGCCGCCACCAACCCGTCAGCCCGTAAAGGCTGGCCCGAGGTGACATGCGCCTCTTCGCGGGCGAACCCGAGCCCCAGCAGCGTGAGCCCCCCGGCCGCCGCGGGTCCCACAAGCACCGCCGCCCCTGCCTCGCCCGCCGCAAAACCGTTGGAGTTCGACGCGGTCAGGACCCTGTCCTGTCGATCATAGGCACTGAGCGATTCCCCGACCAGCAGGCTGTCGGCCCCGGCCACGATCACGTATTTCGCCCCCTTGGCGATCAGGTCACGGGCGTCGCGCATGGCCACGGCCCCGCCGACCCGGCCATAGGCGATAGTGCGAGACTCGGCGTGCGGGGCCATGCCGACTGCCCGCATGACATCCTCGACGAACCCTTCGTCGATGCCGCGCGTCCGCCCTGGCCGATCCTTTTCGGCCACGCAGATCAGGACGGGCACGTTGGCTGCCTCGGGCGGGGGTACGGCGGCCAGACATTCGCGGATCGGGCCGCGCAGCATCTCGATCAGCCGCTCGCGCCCGCGGCGGGGCGGGTCAAGCGGCACCTCGGCCCCGATGATCCAGTCGCCGCTATGCGAAATGAACCGCGTGTCGGCAAAATTGTCATACCGCGCCCGCAGCGCCGCGCAGGCCGCAGGTCCGGTCAGACCGATGGGCGTGGTCATTCCACAGGCGAGGACTGCAACACTCATGCGTCCACATCCTCGGAACGGGTGCCAATATGCCGAAGCGGGCCGTTATAGGCCTTGCCCAACGCGCGCGCCCGCCAGAACGCCTTGGACCGGGTGCCGATAATGCATTGCACAACGTCAAAGATGTCCCGGTCGAGCGGCATCGACGCCCGCCATGTCACCCCGATCCGCCGCCGGTCGGGTTCGATCATCAGGCCGTCCACGACCGCTGTCCCCTGCAAATCATCCTTGCCGCGCCGTTGAAACAACACTGGCAGGTCAAGAGCGGGCAGTTTCACGGTCACGATCGACTCCTTGCCCGGCATCAGGTTCATCAGCCGGATCTCTTCTCCTCCGGTCGGATAGGCGATCTGCTGATCGGCGGGGGCCGACTGATAATAACGGTCATCGAAATCGCGGGGCAGAAAGGGGAAGGTATTGTCGATCCAGTCCTGATCATAGGTGCCTGCAAAAGCCGCGCGTTCGGTCCAGCTGCGCCCGATGGGGCCTAGCGCCATCGGCAGATAATCGCCCCACGGCAGTTCCACCGGCTCGCCCGGCTTTTCGGTATTGGGCATCGCCATTCCTTCGGCCAGGCCCCGGTTGGCCCGCAGGCACCAGCCGCGCCCCGCCGGGTTGGCCCGGTAGGCTTCGGGTTCGCGGTTCTTGGGGTCGAGGTTATCCAGCCCGCCAAAGGCGGTGTCATAGGAAAACGACTGCCGCACAAAGGGCTGGATCGCCGAAGGTTTCAGGCCCAGCACGCTGGTCAGCCAGACCCGGTCGCCCACCACATCCAAGGATTTGGTCCAGCGCCCGATGGCAAGCCCTACGCGCAGACGGTCAACCGGCCGCCCGTCGGGCGCATGGGCCGATCCGGCCAGCAGGACATCGCATTTGGGTTTGCGCAGCGCAAAATCCGCCTCGCGCAGGGTGGCGGCATAGGGCGGTTCGCCGGTAAATTCGTCCGCCAGACACAGCGATGACGGATCGTCGGTCCAGCGGCACAGCCCTCCGTCCTGTTCGGGAAACGCCAGGTCGCGCTTGATCGCCACGACAACGTGTTCCCGACCCGAAGGATCAATCCCGATCGAATATCCAGCCGTCAGGGACGCCTTGTAATCCAGATGCATGAAAATCTCGGACAAAGAACCAGTACAATCAGAATATCCTTTCACCACATGGACCATTTTGAAAGGAATTTTTTGCCGGGGTCGGGCAATCCTTACCGCGTCTGCCGGCAGGACGTGCGACACAGGTGCGACGATAAGGCCCCCTTCCCGGGGTTGCTTTCAGGGGCATATATGTCGATTACAAGATATGTGAATTCAGAGAGACTGATCATGGCAAACAGACCAAAAGTTCGAGTGCTGGCCGATCCGGCCAGATTTATTGAAGAGGAGAATGCGCAATGTTGACCTCTTTTGCGGCGGAAACGCTGGCCCGGTTCCAGTTTGCCTTTACCGTCTCGTTCCACATCATCTTTCCGGCGTTTTCGATCGGATTGGCCAGCTATCTGGCCGTGCTTAACGCGCTGTGGCTGCGCACCCGTGACCAGACCTACCTGACCCTGTTTGACTACTGGAAAAAGATCTTTGCCGTGGCATTCGGCATGGGGGTCGTGTCGGGCATCGTCATGTCCTACCAGTTCGGCACGAATTGGAGCGTCTTTTCCGACAAGGCTGGCCCCGTCATCGGCCCGCTGATGGCCTACGAGGTGTTGTCGGCCTTTTTCCTTGAGGCCGGGTTCCTTGGCATCATGCTGTTCGGTCGCAAACGGGTGGGTGACGGGCTGCACATGTTCGCCACGGCGATGGTGGCTGGCGGCACGCTGATGTCGGCCACCTGGATCCTGGCGGTCAACAGCTGGATGCAGACGCCGGCGGGCTATTCCATCAACGACGTGGGTCAGTTCGTGCCAGAGGATTGGTGGGCGATCATCTTCAATCCCTCGTTCCCCTACCGTCTGGTGCACATGGTTCTGGCCGCCTACCTGACGACCGCCTTTGCGGTGGCCGCCGTTGGCGCGTTCCACCTGTTGCGCGACCAGACCAACGCTGCCGCCCGGCGGATGTTTTCGATGGCCATGTGGATGGCCCTGATCGTCACCCCGATCCAGATTTTCGCGGGCGACGCGCACGGGCTGAACACGCTCGAACACCAGCCGGTCAAGATCATGGCGATGGAGGGGCATTATGACAGCCACCCGGACGGTGCGCCGCTGATCCTGTTCGGCATCCCCAACCCTGCCGAAAAGCGGATCGACTATGCCATCCAGATCCCCAAACTGTCGAGCCTGATCCTCAAGCACGATCTGAACGCGCCGATGGCGGGGCTGGACACGGTGCCCGATGATCTGGAGCCGCCAGTGGCCATCGTGTTCTGGTCGTTCCGGGTGATGATCGCCATCGGCTTTGCCATGCTGGGCGTGGGTCTGTGGAGCGCATGGCGACGCCTGCGGGGGACCCTGTTTCAGGATCGCTGGCTGCATCGGGCGGCCATGGCCATGGGTCCGTCCGGATTTGTCGCCGTACTGGCCGGGTGGATCACGACCGAGGTGGGCCGTCAGCCATTTACCGTCTATGGGATGCTGCGCACCGCAGACAGCCTTGGCCCGGTTGCGGCCCCTGCCGTGGCGGCATCGCTGATTGCATTCATCGTGGTCTACTTCTTCGTCTTTGGAGCAGGGACCTTTTACATCGTCCGCAGCATGGGCAAAACGCCTGGCGATCAGGACACCACGCTGGAGGAGGGTCCGACCCGCACCGCCGGCATCACCCCGGCCATGCAAATGGCCAATGTCCTGACACCCAGCGAATAGGAACGCGCGATGATCCTCGATTATGCTTTCATCTGGGCGGGACTGATCGCCTTTGCCGTCCTGACCTACGTCGTTCTTGACGGGTTTGATCTGGGCGTGGGGATCCTGTTCCCCACGGCCAAGACCGAAAAGGACCGCGACCTGATGATGAATTCGGTCGCCCCCATCTGGGACGGCAACGAAACCTGGCTGGTGCTGGGCGGCGGCGGGCTGTTTGCCGTCTTTCCGCTGGCCTATGCGGTCATCATGCCCGCCCTTTACATCCCCATCATCATCATGCTGCTGGCGCTGGTGTTCCGGGGCGTGGCCTTTGAATACCGTTGGAAAACAGAGCGGTGGAAGCGGGTCTGGGACGTCGCCTTTACCGGCGGGTCCGCCACCGCCGCCCTGATGCAGGGTATCGCTCTGGGTGCGCTTGTGCAGGGGATCGACGTGGTCGACCGCGCCTATGCGGGCGGCTGGTGGGACTGGTTGACCCCGTTCTCGGTTCTGACGGGCGTTGCCGTCCTGGTGGGCTATGCATTGCTGGGGGCCACTTGGCTGGTGCTCAAGATAGAGGGGCCGTTGGCCGACCAGATGCGCGGCTATGCCAAGGGGCTGGGACTGGCGACGCTGGCCTTTATCGGGATTGTCAGCCTGCTGACCCCGTTTCAGGACGTGGTCTATTTCCATCGCTGGTTCAACCTGCCCGGATCGGTGTTCAGCGTGTTGGTGCCGGGGCTGGTGGCGATCATCGCCTGGCAAATGTGGAAAGGCCTGACCAGCAAGGACGACCTGCGCCCGTTCCTTGCCTCGCTGGCGCTGTTCGTGGTCAGTTTCATCGGGATCGGGATCAGCTTTTATCCCTATATGGTCCCACCATCGCTCACCATCTGGCAGGTGGCCGCACCAGATGCGAGCCTCAAGTTCGCACTGGTCGGAACCGTGGTGCTGATCCCGCTGATCCTGGGCTACACCGCCTATGCCTACTGGGTGTTCCGCGGCAAACTGGACCCGGAAGAAGGGTATCACTGATGCCCGCCCCCGAAGAGCCCACCCCAAGTCTGGGCCGCCGCCTGCTGTGGTTTGGCGCGATCTGGGTCGCCAGCATTCTGGCACTTGGGATCGTCGCCTACGCGATCCGGCTGGCCATCCGTCAATAGCGGGTGGTCATGCGGTACCCGGCCCGGTGGCTGAGCCGGACATGGGTGATCGCTGCCCCCTGCCACCACGTGGTCCGTTCTACCCGGAACACCGGGGCGGCGGGAGAGTGCCCCAGATGCGTGACTTCGTCCGGCCCGGCGGACACCGCCTGAAAGCTGATCTCGACCTGCGAGAACGGCACCGTGGCGACCAGCCATTCGTTAGGGCTGGTCGCGGCGAAATCCTGATCTGCGGCCTGCGGCAGGGCGCCCAGATTGATCCATCGGTCCTCTATTTGGTAAGGGACACCATCGGCGCTGTGCAGGCAAAGGATGTGCAGGACCCTGTCGAGCGGCCCCATGTGAGCGGTCAGCCAATCGGGACCCTGTTCGATTGCACGCTGCAACAGTCGGTAGGCATAGGCGGCCCCGGTCGCCTCGATCTCGGCCCGGGCTAGCGGGATTTCAAAGCGGGCCTGCCGGACAGGGGCCATCCGCACCCGCGTCCCCGCCTTGCGCCTGCGATCGAGCAATCCCAGATCGCTCACTTCGCGTAGCGCGCGGTTGATGGTGGTGCGCGAACAGCCGAATTCCGCGGCCAGTTCGACCTCGCCCGGCAAAAGTGTCCCCGGCCCCCACGGGCCATCCGTGATCCTGCGGACGATTTCGGCCTGCACCTCGCGGTAGGTGGTGATGTCTGACATCTCAGGCTCCGATTGGGACTTGCGGCGCAGCACGGGTTGTCGCTGAATACCGCCCATGTTCCGGCTGATCACCCCAGAGGATTATGTGACCACCCTGTGGAAAAACGGCGGCGGAATCACGCATGAAATCGCCCGCTCCGACCAAGAGGGACGCCTGTTGTGGCGGCTGAGCGTGGCAGAGGTCGACAGTGACGGCCCGTTTTCCCGGTTCGAAGGGCTGAGCCGCATCCTGACCGTGATCACCGGGGCCGGTCTGGCACTGCATACGCCCGCGGGGCGGCTGGACGCCCTGCCCCTCACCCCCCTCGCGTTTTCCGGGGATCTGCCGGTGGAATGTGTGCGCCTGTCCGGTCCGGTCCGGGACCTGAACGTGATTTACGACGCGACCAGACTGACCGCCCATGTCGAGATGCGCGTTGGCCCATTTGCGCAGACCTTTCAGGGTCTGACGGCCCTCTATGCCTTGGCCGATGGGGTCACGGCTGATGGGGTGGCGCTGCCTGTAGGGGCTTGTGCGATTGGGGACGGTAGCCTGACCCTTGCCGACGGGGCGAGCGGCCTTTTGATCCGGTTGAGCTGAGGCGGCTGTCATGCCAGCGTTAGCCCACGAACGGTCTGTCGCCAATCCCGACTGATGCGGTCCCGATTGACATGCCGACCGGCCCGGACCTGATGTCGCCCCGCAGACCAAAGGTCGGTGACGACGCCGTCGGGTGCGGCAAAGACCAGCCCGTCAAGCAGCTGATCAGGTGTGAGCGTGCACAACGTCGGATGGTCCACGTCGATCGCCACAAGGTCGGCAAGCCTGTCGGGCGCGATCTGCCCCGCGTCCCGACCCAGGGCCTGCGCGCCGCCCAGGGCCGCCCGCTGATACAGGAACGACCCGACCGACCCGTCCCGGTCGATCATCACGTTGCGGGACAGATCGCGCAGGCGCTGCGAATATTCCAGCGTCCGCAGTTCCTCGGCCATGGAAATCCGGACGTTGGAATCCGACCCAACGCCAAAGGCCCCTCCTGCCGCCAGCCACCCCGGCCCGTCAAAGGGTCCGTCGCCCAGATTGGCCTCGGTGATCGGACACAGGCCGGCGACGGCCCGCGTCCGTGCGGCCCGCGCCGTCTCTTGGGCGGTCATGTGGGTGGCATGGATCAGGCACCAGTCCGGTCCGACCGGGGCATGGTCAAGCAGCCAATCGACCGGGCGTGCGCCAAGCCAGGCAGTAATATCCGCGACCTCTTTGGGTTGTTCGGCCACATGGATGTGGATAGGGTTGCCTGCCGCCAAGGGGACGACCTGCGCCAGATCGCCGGGGGCGATCGCCCGCAGGGAATGCGGGGCGATGCCGACGCGGGTGTCGCCCGGCAGCGCCGATGCCGCCCTGCGGCAGGCGGCGACCAGATCGGCAAACTGATCGAGGGTGCAACCGAACCGCGCCTGTCCCGCGCTCAGTGCCTGTTCCCCTGTCCCGCCGAACCGGTAAAGGACCGGCAGATGGGTCAGCCCGATCCCCGCGGATTGGGCCGCTGCCATGATCCGGACCGAAGTTTCAGCCAGATCCGCATAGGGCGCGCCGCCCGGCTGATGATGGACGTAGTGAAACTCGCCCACGGCAGCGAACCCTGCCTCTTGCATTTCCATGAACGCTTGGGCGGCAATCGCCTCGACCGCGTCGGGGGTCAACCGGTCCAGAAATCGGTACATCAGGTCCCGCCATGTCCAGAAACTGTCACGGCCCTGTGCCCGCACCTCGGTCATGCCGGCCATCGCCCGCTGAAACGTGTGGCTGTGCAAGTTGGACAATGCAGGCAAAAGGACGCTCACCCGAACATCGCCCGGTACGGCCACCGACCCAGCCTCGACCGTGGCGATTCTACCCTGCGCCACGGTAATCCGCGCATCCCGGACCCACCCCGTGGGCGTCAGCGCATGAGAGGCAAAGATCATTCCCGCTTTCCTTATGTGTAGACATAAAAAGCTTATGCGCATATGGATCGGGCAGGCAAGAGCGGATGATCGGGGCGACGGCCCCGGCCCGAACGAACGTCGGAGGCTGCGTGTGACCCCCTTGATCCTGACCCCTGGCGATGTGACGCTGCGCGACCTTGCCATGATCTATCGCACCGGCTGCCCGGTGGAACTGCACCGCAACGCCCGTCCTGCGGTCGAAGCGGCGGCGGCGGCGATCGACGCGGTGGCGGCGGGTGATCTGGCGGTCTATGGCGTCAACACCGGCTTTGGCAAACTGGCGTCGATGCGGATAGCCCAGGCGGATACGGCCACCCTGCAACGCAACCTGATCCTGTCTCATTGCTGCGGCGTAGGGGCGGCGATTTTGCCCCGCCATACCCGGCTCATGATGGTGCTCAAGCTTCTCAGCCTTGGTCGCGGGGCGTCGGGCGTGCGTTGGGCGCTGATCGAATTGCTGGAAAAGATGCTGGCACGGGGGGTGACACCCATGGTTCCGGTCCAGGGATCGGTCGGGGCGTCGGGCGACCTTGCCCCCTTGGCCCACATGACCGCAGTGCTGATTGGCGAAGGCGAGGCCGAAGTGGACGGGCGCATCCTACCGGGGGCCGAGGCGCTGGCGGCGGTTGGGCTCGCGCCGATGCCGCTTGGACCCAAGGAGGGGCTGGCCTTTATCAACGGCACGCAATTTTCGACCGCCTTTGCGCTGGCGGGCCTGTTCGACGGCTGGGCGGCAGCGCAGGCGGCGCTGGTCACATCGGCGCTCTCTACTGATGCGATCATGGGGTCAACCGCCCCCCTGCACCCCGACATCCACGCCCTGCGCGGCCATGCGGGCCAGATCGAGGCGGCCGCCTGCCTGCGCGCCCTGCTCGACGGGTCCGAGATTCGAGAAAGCCACCGCGACGGCGACACCCGCGTGCAGGACCCCTATTGCATCCGCTGCCAGCCACAGGTGACGGGGGCGGCGATGGATGTGATGCGGCAGGCCGCCCGCACCCTCGAAATCGAGGCCAATGCCGCCACCGACAACCCCCTGGTGCTGACGCAAGCCGGGCTGATCGTGTCGGGCGGAAACTTCCACGCCGAACCCGTGGGCTTTGCCGCCGACATGATCGCGCTGGCCTTGGCCGAAGTGGGGGCGATTGCCCAACGGCGGGTGGCGTTGATGGTCGATCCGACGCTCAGCCATGACCTGCCGCCCTTCCTGACCCCCCGCCCCGGCCTCAATTCCGGCCTGATGATCGCCGAGGTCACGACTGCCGCCTTGATGAGCGAAAACAAACACATCGCCATGCCCTGTGTGACCGATAGCACGCCCACCAGCGCCAATCAGGAGGACCATGTCAGCATGGCCGCCCACGGCGCGGTCCGGCTGGGCCGGATGATCGAGAACCTGCATGTCATCCTCGGGGTCGAGGCGGTCGCGGCTGCCCAAGGGATCGACTTTCGCGCGCCACTCAGGACCAGCACGCCGTTACAGGCCGTCGTGGCGCGGCTGAGGCAGGATGTGGCGACGCTGGGCGATGACCGCTACCTCGCCCCAGACCTTGCCGCCGCCGCCCGGTTGATCGGATCGGGCGAACTGGCTACGGCGTCCGGCCTGCCCCTGCCCGAGGTTTGGGGATGATCCCGGTCATCGTGCGCCCCGGCGACAGCCCGGTGATCCTTGCGCAGCCGCATGGAGGCATCTGGCTGCCCGACACCCTGCTGGCCCGGCTTAATGACCGGGGGCGCACGTTGTCTGACACCGACTGGCATATCGACCAGCTTTATGACGGGCTTTTGCCCGCAGCCACCATCGTTCGCGCCACGTTTCACCGCTATGTCATCGACGCGAACCGCGATCCGACAGGCCAGTCGCTCTATCCCGGTCAGAACACGACCGACCTGTGCCCGACGACGGATTTCGACGGGCATCCGATCTGGGCCGAGGGTCAAGAGCCCTACGAGGACGAGGTCGTGTCCCGTCTCGCCCGCTATCATGCGCCCTATCATGCTGCCCTCGCAGCCGAGGTGGCGCGGGTGCGCGACCGGCATGGGGTCGCGATCCTGTGGGATTGCCATTCGATCCGGTCGAACATCCCGTTCCTGTTCGACGGCGAATTGCCCATCTTCAACATCGGGACAAACAGCGGGGCAACCTGTGCGCCCTTGGCGCAAAGCCTGACGGTGCAGATCTGCCGGGAGTCGGAGGCGTCGGTCGCGGTCAACGGGCGTTTCAAGGGCGGCTGGACCACCCGTCACTACGGGCGGCCCGAAATCGGGGTCCATGCGATCCAGATGGAACTGGCACAGCGCGCCTATCTGACTGACGAGGCGCCACCGTGGGCCTATTCCGACAGCGTGGCCGGATCGGTGCGACCTGCGCTTGCAAAGATCCTGCATGCGCTGGACGAAACCGGACGGACGGGCCGTCTCACCTGATATGGACGTCTGGACCTGACCGGCGGGGCGTGGCCTCGCCCTTGGCACCTTGACGGGGTTTTCCATGCGGTGAACGGCGCCCTGCGACCTATGGACGGACTGGTTTTCGGACAGGAACCGCACCTTGCTATCTACGATCAGGCAAACCGTACCATGGACCAAAATCCCATGTTCAGACCGATGGTGATGCCTTTGCAAGGACAGGGCGGCACCCGGTTCGACCACGGTCCGCTTGACCTGAACCCGGGTGTCGCGCGCCACCGCCGCGAAATGGCCCCCGGGGTGCTGATCGCAAAGGCGGCAAACGGGCCTCGTGCGCCCGCCAAAGGGACGAATTGCCTTGGATGGCTCTTGCGCGACATCGGCCAAAACCGCGTCCCGGAACCGCCACAGGATTGAACTGGCGCGACTAATTGCCCAGGAACCGGGCTGGCAACAGGAATGACGCCAAGGCTGTGTCTTGACAGGCATGGTTGCGACGGTTGCAACCCTGCAGTCAAAAACAACCCCTGTTCAGACCGGATGACAAGGAAACCACATGACTTTCCCGGGTTCCGGTTTTATCGAGGCCCCAGACCACAACACGCCGGGGCCGCATGCAGGTTGAAGATACTCCGCTCAAAGGGCTCAAGGTCCTGACACCGACCCGGCACGGTGATCACCGCGGGTTCTTTAGTGAAAGTTACAGCGCAAGGCTGTTGGCCAAACACGGTATTGAAACGGTGTTCGTGCAGGACAACCATTCGCTGTCGATGGTCGCTGGAACAATCAGGGGCCTGCATTTTCAAGCCCCGCCGCACGCGCAGGACAAACTGGTTCGCTGCGGACGAGGCGCCCTGTTCGATGTTGCGGTAGATCTGCGTCGGGGCTCGCCCAGCTTTGGCAGATGGTTTGGTACCGAACTCAGCTTTGAGAACGGTCGGCAACTGTTCATCCCGTCCGGTTTTGCACATGGATTCGTGACGCGCCAACCAGAGACAGAGATCGTGTACAAATGCTCGGACTACTATGCGCCATTGGCCGAAGGGGCCGTGCGCTGGAACGATACGGACCTCGCGATCGACTGGGGGCTGGACGGCACGCCACCGCTTTTGTCGGACAAGGACGCAAAGGCGCAGCCCCTGCGCGAGGTGGTGTCGCCTTTTGTTTTTGCAGGATGACGGGATGAAGGTACTTGTCACAGGCGGTGCGGGGTTCATCGGGTCTGCCGTCGTCAGGCATGCTGTCGCGGCAGGGTATTCAGTCGTCAATCTGGACGTGCTGACCTATGCCGCCTGCCTGGACAATGTCGCCAGCGTGGCAAATAGCCCGCTTTACGCCTTTGAACAGATCGACATCCGGGACCGGCCCGCGCTGGATCGCGCGTTTGCCGACCATCAGCCCACGGCCATCATGCATCTGGCCGCCGAGAGCCATGTCGACCGTTCGATCGACGGACCGGGGACTTTTGTCGATACCAACGTCACCGGTACCTACACCTTGCTTGAGGCGGCCCGCGCCTATTGGCTGTCCGCAGGCAAGCCCGACAACTTTCGGTTTCACCACATTTCGACGGACGAGGTCTTTGGATCATTGGGCGACACCGGCCTGTTCACCGAAGACAGCCCCTATGCGCCCAACAGCCCCTATTCCGCAACCAAGGCGGCCAGCGATCACCTCGTCCGGGCGTGGCACGAAACCTACGGGCTGCCGATCCTTATGACCAACTGTTCCAACAACTACGGCCCGTTCCATTTCCCTGAAAAGCTGATCCCGGTCGTGATCCTGAACGCGCTCGCAGGCAAACAGATCCCCGTCTATGGTGCAGGAGAAAACGTGCGTGACTGGCTCTATGTCGAGGACCACGCCGACGCCCTGCTGACCGTTCTGACAAAGGGTCAGGTGGGGCGCAGCTACAATATCGGCGGCCAGAACGAGGCGCGCAACATCGACATCGTCCGTGCGATTTGCAACATTCTGGATGTCATGCGACCCAAGGACCAGCCCTATGCCGACCAGATCACGTTTGTCGCCGACCGGCCGGGCCACGATCTGCGCTATGCCATTGACCCGACCCGCATCCGGACCGAACTGGGCTGGCGCCCTTCGGTGACGTTGCACGAAGGGCTTGAGCGGACGGTGCGGTGGTATCTGGACAACGCGCCTTGGTGGCAGGCCCTGCAAGGCCGGTCAGGCGTGGGCGACCGCCTTGGCGTGTCGACCCAGAGATGACGGTTCTTGTTTTTGGAAAGACCGGACAGGTGGCGACCGAACTTCAGCGGCACTCGACTGTCATGGCGGTCGGGAGGGACCGGGCTGACCTGACCGACCCTGCCTCGTGCTCGGCGCTGATCCTGTCTGAAAGACCGCGGGCCGTCATAAACGCTGCCGCCTATACGGCTGTGGACAAGGCCGAGGCCGAGGAAGACATCGCGCGTCTGGTAAACGCAGATGCCCCTGCGGCAATGGCCCGGGCCTGCCTGACACTGGGCATCCCCTTGGTTCATATCTCGACCGACTATGTGTTCGATGGAGGCGGATCGGTTCCGTGGCAACCGACCGACCCCACAGGTCCACTTGGTGCCTATGGCCGGACAAAACTGGCGGGCGAATTGGCCATACGCGAGGTCGGCTGCGTCCACGCCATCCTGCGCACGTCCTGGGTTTTTTCGGCTCATGGGTCCAATTTCGTCAAGACCATGCTGCGGCTGGGCCAGACCCGGACCGAACTCGGCATTGTCGAGGATCAGGTCGGCGGCCCCACGCCGGCGGCGGACGTTGCCGCAGTATGCCTTTCGATCGCGTCCGCCTTGGTGACAGAGCCCGGAAAACGCGGCACCTACCACTTTTCCGGAGCGCCCGATGTCAGTTGGTGCGCGTTCGCGCAGTCGATCTTTGTCATGGCGGGATTGCCCGTTACGGTGACCGGCATCCCCGCTCGCGACTACCCTACCCCGGCGCAGCGGCCGGCAAATTCCCGGATGGACTGCCAGACTCTGTTGGCGCAATTTGGGATTGCCCGGCCCGACTGGCGGGGTGGACTTGCCAAGGTTCTGGCAGAGATTTCAGCCCCGACACCCTGAGGAGACGCGCATGCAACGCAAAGGTATCATCCTTGCCGGTGGATCGGGGACCCGGCTCTATCCGGTCACCATCGGCCTGTCGAAACAACTCTTGCCGATCTATGACAAGCCGATGATCTACTATGTGCTGTCGACCCTGATGCTGGCACAGATCCGCGACATTGCCGTGATCACAACGCCGCAGGATCAGGATCAGTTCATCCGCGTTCTGGGGGACGGATCGCAATGGGGGATCAGGTTGACCTATATCGTGCAGCCCAGCCCGGACGGGTTGGCGCAGGCATATCTTCTGGCCGAGGATTTTCTGGACGGGGCACCCTCGGCGATGATCCTCGGCGACAACATCTTTTTCGGACATGGTTTGCCAGAATTGTTGGCAGGAGCGGGGCAGCAGACCACGGGCGCCTGTGTCTTTGGATACCGTGTGTCCGATCCTGAACGGTACGGGGTTGTGACCTTTGACGCGGCGGGCAACGTGCAGTCCATCGTGGAAAAGCCGAAGGCGCCCAAGTCGAACTATGCGGTGACCGGCCTCTATTTCATGGATGGGTCGGCGCCGGAGCGCGCCAAAAAGATCAGGCCGTCAGCGCGCGGCGAACTGGAAATCACGACCTTGCTCGACTCGTATCTGGCTGATGGCCTCTTGTCGGTCACGAAAATGGGCCGCGGCTACGCTTGGTTGGACACCGGCACCCACGCAAGCCTGCTCGATGCGGGAAACTTTGTCCGCACGCTTCAACTCAGACAGGGGCTTCAGACCGGCAGCCCCGACGAGATTGCCTGGAACCAGCGATGGATCACCGAACAGGATCTGACCCGTCGGGCGGCAATGTTCGAAAAGAACGACTACGGGGCATATCTGTCATCCTTGGTCCGCGACCAGCACTGAACTGCCGCCCATTCTCTTTCTGCAAGGTGTCTGGGGCTGATCGGCCTTGGTCAGGCGGGGATCCGCTGCGACGGCGATCCCCGGACTTTTCGCATCCCTCAGGTCGATACAAAGCCATGTTCGCCCGACGGGCTCAGCCGCGCCGCCGTCAACCGACCCGAGAAGAAGGCCCCGGTATCGACTGCGATCCGACCATCCCGCACCTCTGGTTGATCAAAAATCGTATGACCATGAGCAACCCATTGGCCATCCGTGCGGGGCGTGCCGCTAAAATTCTTGTGCCCCCAAAGCAAACTCTGGCGCGATTGATCCGGCATGGGCAGCGCGGGATCGGCACCGGCATGCGTGACCCAGATGTTGCCGCTGTTGTAGACCAGCGGGAGAGAGCGGAGCCAGCGTTCGATCCCATCCCCCAAGGCGGCACGAAGCGCTTGGGCGGCTGAGACCATCTGCGATGCCGAACTGGTTTCGCTCAACCCGCCGCCAAGGTTGAAACTGGCGAGCGTCTGCAAGCCACCATAGGACAACCATCGGCGGGCTGACCCGTCCGGATGGTCGAGGAAATCCAGCATCATCCGTTCATGGTTTCCCAGCAGGCAAATGACCTGCCCATCCGCTTCGCTCCACAATTGGTAAAGGTAGAATAGCACGGCGGCGCTCTCGTCGCCTCTGTCGATGTAATCCCCCACAAAGACCAGCCGCGCATCCGGGATGGTCCGGGCGGCCACGTCCTTTTCGATCTGCCCAAGCAAGGACGTGACAAGGTCCCTGCGACCATGAATGTCCCCGATCACATAGAGGGTCTCTTGGGGCTGTGGCGGTGTCAGCGGCCCTTGTCCGGCGATCTTGTGGCCTGGCCGACGAAAAAGGCGGGTCAAAAGCGATGGCATGGCTGTTACCTGCCAGCATGTTGCGCCAAAAGGCAAGTCCACCCCTGCTGCGGCAAACGTGTGCGGGACACCTTGTGAACCTGCGCCCGGCAACCGAAATCAGGTTCTCCAAACAATCCCTACGATGTTCATGCGACCCGATCCCGGCCATAGACGTGCGGTCGCGCGCAGGCCGGTCTGGTCCCGGATCAGACCTCATGGCGACAGACTTGCCAAATCGCTGGTTGCGGCGGCTCATTGCTGTCCGAGAATTGACTATCAGGGTTGTGACTTGTACCCGAGTCACGCATCATTGAAGTCACTGGCATACCTTACATGGGGCGAGATTTGGGTGGAATTCAATGGCCCGATTTCTCAACAGTTATCTAGAGACGGAAACGCATGACGCTTGCTCGCAGACTGACCTCTCGTTCCGTTTTGGTGCCTCGACTGGCTCTGGCCGGGATCGCCCTGGGCCTCCAGGTCGGTGCAGCGGCGGCACAGACCGACCGGCCCGTCAGCCTGTCCACTTTTGGCACGAGCGGCCTGATCGACATGCCGACGGCGCAAAGCCAGCCAGACGGCCAGATGGACCTGACCACGAGCCTTTATGGGGGCGTGCTGCGCAACACTCTGACCTTCCAGATCACGCCCCGGCTGTCCGGCAGTTTCCGGTATTCGACTCTCAAAGGATTTTTCGGACCGGGAAATGACCTTTATGACCGATCGTTCGACCTGCAATACCGTCTGACAGACGAAGGGCAGTATATGCCCGAACTGGCCTTCGGACTTCGGGACTTTGGCGGAACGGGCATTTTCGAAAGCGAATATCTCGTCGCCACCAAACAAATCCGCGACAACATCAGTGTATCCGGGGGAATCGGCTGGGGGCGGCTTGGCAGCTTTGGTGGCTTTGACAACCCCCTTGGCGTGCTTGATTCCGGTTTTGAGTCTCGACCAAAATGCTGCGGCGTCACCGGCCAACTGGCCTTTGACCGGTTTTTCCGTGGTCCGGCAGCACTCTTTGGCGGGGTGTCCTGGCAACCCAACGACCGCCTTGACGTCAAACTCGAATATTCCTCGGATGCCTATGTTCAGGAACGGGCCCGTTTGGGGTTCGAGGGCAACACGCCTTTCAACGTGGCAGTCGGCTATCGGTTCGATAACGGGGTCGAGGCGCAGGGTTATCTGCTGCATGGGTCCGAATTGGGCTTTGTCCTCAATTACGCGTTCAATCCGGCCCATCCGGCCCAACCCAGTGGGCGGGAATCCGCCCCGCCCCCCGTCGCGCAGCGGTCTGCTGCGGCAAGCTGGGGTCTGGATCGGCTCGACCCCGCGCCAGAGACCACGAAAAATCGGGTCACGGCCGCGATGGCGGTGCAGGACCTGGACATCGATTCGCTTCAGATATCGGAAGATGCAGTCACGGTCCGACTGCAAAACCGGACCTATGATGCGACGCCCGAGGCGTTGGGGCGAGCGGCCCGCGTCCTGACCCAGACCCTTCCCCCCGAAATCGAGACGTTTCACATCCTGACAGTGGTCAACGGCGTGGCCGTTACCGAGGTCACGCTTCACCGCTCGGACCTGGAGGAACTGGAAAGCGCGCCGGACGGAAGCTGGCAAAGCTATGCCCGCGCCGACATTACCGATCCGGGGACAAACCAGACCCAAGGGATCATCGCCGGGGCCTATCCGGATTTCAATTGGTCGATCTCTCCGTTCTTGTCGCCATCGCTGTTCGATCCAGACAACCCGGTGCGCGCGGATTTCGGGGCGCAGGCGTCGTTTTCCTATTCGCCCAGCCCCGGACTGATCTTTTCCGGGTCGGTCCGCAAAACCATTCTTGGCAACCGGAACACCTCAACACGGCTATCCAATTCGGTCCTGCCGCGTGTGCGATCCGATGTCGTGCTGTACGACAAACAGGACGATCCCGAAATCACATACCTGACCACCGAATACTTCTGGCGACCGGGCCCCGACCTGTTCGGGCGGCTGACGGTCGGCTATCTTGAGCGGATGTATGGCGGGGTATCGACCGAGCTTTTGTGGAAACCCACGGCGGGTCGGCTCGCGTTTGGGGCCGAGCTGAACTATGTCCGCCAGCGCGCCTTTGAAAGCGGTCTTGGCTTTCAGGATTACGAGGTCCTGACCGGACATGGGTCGGTCTATTATGACTTCGGGGGCGGGTATCTGGGACAGGTGGACGTGGGGCGGTATCTTGCCGGGGATTATGGCGCGACGTTCTCGCTGGACCGGGAATTCGGCAATGGCTTCCGCGTGGGGGCCTTCTTTACCCTGACGGATGTGTCGGCAAAGGAGTTCGGCGAGGGGTCGTTCGACAAGGGGATTCGGATCACGATCCCTGTCAGCTGGCTGTCGGGTGATCCGTCGCAGAACAATTTTGGCACCACGATCCGGCCCATTTACAGGGATGGCGGCGCCCGACTTGATATCCGCAACCGGCTGTACGAGATGGTGCGAAACGAACAGGACCCCATCCTGCGTCAACGGTGGGGGCGGTTCTGGCGATGAAACGCTTCCTTGTTCCCCTGATCCTTCTTCTTGCCGGGTGTGATTCCACCAGCGGGTCCAGACTGGCGCCGCTATTGCCGGGGTATCAACAGCCGCCGCCGCCGATGGCGGACGATTCTGCTGCCCGGGTCCAGTCCGGTGCGCCGCTTTTGCTGGTGACCCGTGTGACGGACCGCACCACATCAGCCTTTGTCGAGGTTGCCGGAACAGGGCCCATGCAGACCTGGCGCAGTATCGACAACGTGACGCTGGGGTTTCAGGACGGCCTGCTTGTCACCACCCGCGGGCTGAGCGGTGACCTGATGAGCGCGGACGTCACCGAAAGCCGCGCACTGGTCCTGGGCCTTGCATCCGGGCAATCGGTGCGGGTGCTGCGATATCTTGATGGTCAGGACGCGATTGCCGCTTCGGCCTATGTCTGTGACATCGCGCCGCGCGGACCGCGCGACATCAGCTTTGATGGCCGGACCTTTGCGACAGTTCTTATGCAAGAACAGTGCCAAAGTCCGCGCGACAGCTTTCAGAACCTCTACTGGGTGTCCGGCAATCGCATCGTACAGTCGCGCCAATGGGTGAGCGGCGATACTGGCGCCTTGGCTCTTCGTGACGTAATCCGCTAGAACCGCCCTGTCTGCCTTGTATCCGCAATTGATGGAGACCCGCCCGTGCATGCTCTGAAAACCGCCAGCCTTGTCCTGCTTCTTTCAGGGTGCGGGGTCGGCTACAACAGCCCGGCCGTGCGCGATGTCTCGAGCGCGGACAGCAAGGTCAGGGTCATGCCGATCACGGGCGAAACCGTGCTGATCGCCAACAGTTCGGCCTATCAGCCACAGGGGCTGCCTTCGGTCTTTTTCGCGACCGCCGGTAGCGGCGGAACCTTGCGCGGGACCGGCGCCCTGCCCGATCCGGCCTCGTTGCCCGAGGCGCGACCGGCCAGCATGGAAACCCGCCTGCCGCCCACGCCGCCGCGCAGCCCTTACAAGATCGGGGTGGGCGACGTGGTCATCCTTGCCACACCCCAAAGCGGATCGACAGTTGCCGAACTCAGCGGCCTTCTGGCGGCGCAGAACCGGCGGCAAGGCTACACCGTTCAGGACGATGGCGCGATTGCCATCCCCGAGGTCGGGCGCGTGCAGATCGCCGACATGACGCTCGAGGAAGCCGAGGCAGCCCTGTTCACCAAACTGGTGGAAAACCAGATTGACCCGGCCTTCAGCCTCGAAATCGCCGAATTCAACGCCCATAAGGTCGCCATCGGTGGCGCGGTCAAATCGCCTACGGTGGTGCCGATTACCCTGACGCCCCTGACGCTGGATGCGGCCCTTGCGGCGGCCGGCGGCGTGGCGACCACAGCCAACAGGGATTATACCACCATCCGCATCTACCGGGATGGGGCGATCTATCAGATCCCGCTCAAGGATCTCTACACCCGGGCCAACCTTCAGAAAGTGCCGCTGGCCGAAGGCGACAGCATCTTTGTCGATACCGAATTCGACCTGGCACAGGCGGAAA
Organism: Marivivens sp.; assembly: GCA_024642115.1. Taxonomy (GTDB): domain Bacteria; phylum Pseudomonadota; class Alphaproteobacteria; order Rhodobacterales; family Rhodobacteraceae; genus JAHEBU01. Next base: position 252,623 of record JAHEBU010000004.1, read on the forward strand.
GCTATTTTGCCGAGCAGATCCAACTGGCCAGTTTCCGGAACTCATCGCGCCAGCAGGCCTTGTCGGAATTGCAGACAGCCGTGTCCTTGCGCCGGGCCGACATGGCCGAGGCGCGCGCCAATTTCCAGTCGCGGATTGATCTGGACTCGGTCGACCGCGACTATGTCTATCTGACCGGCGAAGTTGGCAAGCAGGGCCGTTACCCCCTGCCCTTCGACCACAAGGCCGTGCTGGCCGATGCAATCTGGGGCCAAGGGTCCGGCCTGCCGACCACAACCGCCAACGTAGCCCAGATCTATGTCCTGCGCGGGTCAACCGACCCGCGGGAATTCGGCGCGACAACCGCCTGGCAGCTTGATGCGCGCAACGCAGCAAACCTGATCCTGGCCACCCGCTTTGAATTGCGGCCCAATGACGTGGTGTTCGTGGCCGAGCAGCCGGTGACACGCTGGAGTCGCGTGGTGACGCAAATCACGCCAAGCCTGATCGGATTGGGCGTGAACAGCGTTTCGGGCAACTGACCGACCGGGGGGTGGGTCCGACGACCCCCTCCCCTCAGTCCAGATAGTATTTCTTGCCGTAGGACGAATAGGCCCCGTATTTGCCGCCGTAGCCGTAGCGTTTCATGCCTGCGGCACTGATCTGGCTCAGGACCAACCCGGTGACCTTGAGGTTGACCGTCCGGAACATGGACAAGGCGTCATCCACCTGGGATTTCGACGTGCTGTCCCACCTTACGACAAACACGATTGCATCCGCCTGTTGGGCAATCACACGGGCATCGGGAACCACCAGAACGGGCGGGGTGTCGATGATGACATAGTCGTAGCGCGACCGCATCGTATCGACCAACCCGGCGAACGCGGCCGAGGCGAACACATCGGCTGCGTTCGTGTTCGACGCCTCGCCGATCAGGACGTCGCCCACATTCGGAACATGGTTGACGGCCTCGTCCAGCTGGGCGGCTCCCGACAGGACGGCCATGATCCCCTTGTCACTCTTGAGCGAAAAATAACGGCCAAACACGCGCCGCCGCAAATCGCCCTCGACCACGATCACCTTTTTGCCCATCGCGGTGATGTTCTGGGCCAAGGCCAGGGCGGTCGTCGTCTTGCCTTCGCCCGGCAGGGCCGAACTGGTGACGATGACCCGCGGGGGCAGATCGACGTTGGACAACAGAATGGATGTCCTCAAATTGCGCACCGCCTCGGCCGCGCCAGAGCTGGGCTTGGCGATCAGGTATTCCAGCGCCTTGTCCCGGGATTTGACCGGAATCAAAGGAATCTGGCCCATCACCGTCAGACCTGTTCCCTGTTCCGCTTCGCGGGCGGACCGGTAGGTGTTCTGCCGCGCTTCGCGCAGAAGCACCAGCGCGATACCCACCATAAAGCCCAGGATCAACGACAGCGCCATGATCAACGATTTGCGCGGAGCCGAGGGCGCACTTGGCACCACGGCTGAAGACAGGACGCGACTGTCGGCCTGCTGAATGCCTTGCTGCACTGACGTTTCTTTCAGCCGGGCCAGAAAGAATTCATAGATCTGGCGGCTCGAATCTGCTTCCCGCGTCAACTGCTGAAGTGTGATCAGATCGTTCGATTGCCTCTGGATCTGGGCTTCCAGTTCCACGGCGGACGACCTGAGCGCGGCAAGTTGTTCGGTCGCCCGCGTCATATCCGTTTGGGCCCGGGTCAAAATCAGGGCAAAGAGGGCGTCAAAATCGGATCCGGCCACACCTGACTGATCATTTTGGACCCGCGCCAGTGCCCGGTTCAGAATCTGATCGTTGGCAACCGCAGCCTGTGCGTCGCGCCCCTGGGCCGCCTGCAACGACGCAAGCCGATCCGTGGTAGTCGACACCGTCTGTGCAACGCTGTCGATCCGGTCACGGGTGTCCTTGAGTTGCTTGTCCATCAGAGCCAACGACTCCGAATCCACGAGATCCGTGTTCGATTTGAAATCCTGAACCTTGCCTTCCGCAGTCTCCAGAGCCTGTTGAAGCTCTACAACCCGGTCGCTGAGCCACTGGGTTGCCTGCTCCGTGGCTTCGAACTTCACCTTGATCTGATTTTCAATGTAATGCTCGGCCAATGTATCGGCTATCAGGGCAGCCTTGCGTGGGCTAACGCTTTCGATGGTGATCTGAAACACTAGGCTTTGCGGCACGTTGCGCACCGTCATGACGCCCAACACCCCGTCAACGGTGCCATCCAGGACATCTTGCTCAGACGGGTCGGTGGCCGGCGTGGATCCGGGCAGATGCAGCAATGACCGCACCCGGCTTTTCAGGCCGGGCGGTTGAAGGTCCGTGTTGAACTCGGGGTCCTCGGTCAAATTTAGTTTTTGCACAACCTGTTCGATCAAACCGCGTGCTCGCAGGACCTCGACCTCGGTATTCACCACGGACGAATCGCCAGACAGCCCGCCCAGAACAGCATCCAGACCAGCCACCTGCTGCTGACGGGAATCCAGGACGACAACAGCCGTCGACCGATAGATCGGGACGGCCATGAAAAATGCATAGAAGCCGCCGATCAGGACAGAGATCACGACGACCAAAGCGATCCACAGCTTGCCCCGCCAAAGAGTGGCGACGATGGCGCCAAGGTCGATGACGTCGTCCTGAGCTACGTCCGATCGTTCGCGGCTGTGTTCAGATGGGGGAGTAAAATTCATATTCAGCCTTGACCATTTGTTCGCAATCCTTCGCGACACAAAACCCTGATGCATAGCAAACTATGCAATAAGGGGGCTTGGCAAGAAGGCCAAGTCTTGATTTGGCGCGAGCGGATCACGTTGTCACGGGCCTCGTCGGATTTGCCTTCTGCCCTCTGACGGTCAGTAACGCCTTTTTTTTGATCCCCACACAAAGATTCTGGGTCGCATTTTCAATTGAGGGTTTGCGCTGCTGGACTTTGAACCTTTGATCGACTAGTCAGACATTCCAGAAGCAGGAGTTCTTATGATGAAACTATCGCCGATTTTTCTTGGTCTGGCCCTTGCTTTTGGCGCCGTGCCCGCAATGAGCCAAACCAATCCGCCGACAACGGATCAAACAACGGACCAGGCGGCCAATGACAATTGTTCAAACCCGGATCCGAATGCGCCGCCTGCCGTCGCTGGCGATCAAACCAACAACAATGATGAATGTATTGAAGTGCCGGTCGTATCAGACGCCACCAACTTCGTGCCATTTATCGGGCCGGCTCTGGGCGGCCTCGCCCTGATTGGTCTGCTTGGCGGCGGAGGTGGCGGCAACGGCACCACTGGCACGACCAGCACGACCGGTACCAACTGACCCGTCGGGATCAGGTTTCAAACGGAATAGGCATGTGTGCAGCGGTCATTATGCACCGCTGCACTGTCTTACCCCCAACCGAATGAGTTCGGCTCCTGACAGCGTCATATAGCTCGAGATTTGCTGGCGCGCCCGAGTCATGTACCAACGTTTTATGGGTTCCGGGTAGTAGCTCGCGATAACACGCGACCAGTAATCGAAATCGTGCTGGGACAGAGGGACGCCGTAATAGGATGGCCCGTGAAACCCGAATGACGTGTTCGGATTCACGCATGTTCCCTGCAATCCCAAGAACATAGTGCAACTGGACAGGCAGACATTGCCTTCGATCCTGACAGTCGCCCCGCTTTGTCTGAGAGCCTCGATCTGTGCCACACGGGCCGAGATGCGCCCCCCATAATCGTTCCTGACCACAAATGCATCGGTTGCCGAGGCGAGCTGGACTTGAGCAACGCCTGCTGTAGGCGAAACGACTGACATCGAAACGGCAAAGCCCATGACGGTTGTCCGCAATGCGGCGCGCGCGCGCAAAAGACCGATAGTGAGAGAAGAAGGCATGATGACCACTCGTTCAAGTGATGCTGCCTTCTGGCGGCTTTCCCGAGACCCACGTCTCGTCTGACCGCATCAGACCATGAGCTGCTTAAGGCTGACTTATCTGACGGACCCTGCCGCAAACTATTTGGAAAGGCTTTGATTTAACATTTTTGCTCGGATGCGTCGCTTGATCCGGAAAGTTATTAATCTCTTGTTAACGAATTGATTCGGATATCGAGGTCAGCCCGGCAAATCGTTAATTTCTTGATAAAAAGGCAATGATTATGTTTTCGCCATACTCTCTAAAAAGCGCTTTAAATTTGAGCACTGCTCGGTTATTCAACTTATGCCGGTTGGTTGGTACCCCAGTTTCTGCGGCAACGTCAGAAATCTGATACAAAATGATAATAGAGAATTTGATGATTGGGTGACTGACTCCTGATGCCTAGAGCATCAGGTCGGTGCCCTTTAACGATGTGGTGGGGGCCACGAAAGATAATGACCTACGATTCTGGAATACCGCTTCAGGCGGACGTATCCTCTCGGCCCAAGCCAAAGTTGTACGCATCGGTCGGAAAGCGTCTTTTGGACGTGACCCTGATCGTCGTGGCTTTGCCGATTCTTGTGCCTTTGATGGGCCTCCTCTGCGCTCTGGTCCGGCGCGACGGCGGCCCCGGTTTCTTCAGCCAGGACCGTGTCGGCATGAACGGACGCATTTTCAGATGCTGGAAACTGCGGACGATGGTGGTCGATGCCGAGGGTGCGCTGGACGCGATGACCAAAGCCGATCCCGTGGTTGCGTGGGAATGGGCGGTCAATCAAAAGCTGGCCAAGGACCCCCGCATCACGCGGATCGGGGAAATCCTGCGCAAGACGTCGCTGGATGAATTGCCACAACTCTGGAACGTCCTGATGGGCGATATGAGCCTGATCGGACCCCGCCCCTTCATGCCCGACCAGAAGCCGCTTTATGACGAAAAGCCGGGCTCCGAAGCCTATTACCAGCTGCGCCCCGGCATCACTGGTCTGTGGCAAGTGGACGCCCGGAACGAAAGCACCTTTCAAAGCCGGGTCACCTATGATCGGCTCTACGCTGAGGATCTGTCCCTGCGGAGCGACCTGGTCATTCTCAAGCGCACCGTAGGTGTGGTTCTGAAAAGAACAGGCTGCTAGGTCGCAGGCATCGCCTGACTGATCCATCTGCACCCAATAAACAGTCCTGCATCCAGCCATGACACGCGCGTCAGGCTGGAGGTTTGGCTTTTATCATGTCCGCATTGAACAATGGCCCGGTTGAGGGGCCAGTCCGGCGCCGATCATGGCCCGTAGCCCCATCCAGTCGGTTGATTGACAATGCAGGCCGTCCCGATCGGGGTGGGTGGCGGACAGTGAGGGATTCGAACCCTCGAGACGGTCTCCCGCCTACACACTTTCCAGGCGTGCGCCTTCGACCACTCGGCCAACTGTCCGTTCGGCGCGGTTTAGCCGTAACCGTAGGGCGATGGCAAGGGCGGAAAACGCGGTTTCTCAGTTGTCTTTGGATCGAACGAAAAACGCGATATCTTCTGCGAAATATTGATAGCTGTCAGCGTTCTGGATCGCCGACTGGGCATCGGTCAGGGCCATGTCTGTGCACACACCCCGGCTGTAGCAATTGTCGTCAGTATTGGCCGTGTCGAGAAAGTGGCTCATCTCGTGGACCAGTGTCCCCTCGCGGGTGCCGTTTTCGATCTGCGGTGTATCGGGTTCGAATTGGGACATGGTGATCTGGCCAAAGAAGTTGGGGCACAGATAGACCACGAACGGATCGTCCGGCTGGACAAAGGCATAGGTGTCGCCTGTGCAGTCCATCTCGTTCTGGCGGCCGCAGTAGCCCTTGACGTTGCCCGTGGCCATTGCCCGGTAGATCGCCTTGAAATTCGCGCGGACCCGCTCGGCATTGGGTTGCGAATACTTGCCGAACCAACGGGCATATTCGGGCGTGTCGCCGACAGTCACGGCGGCACCCAGCACCAGCTTTTGCGCGCCTTTCAGGGCGTCGATGATCTGGGACTGCTGGGATTTGCCGCATTGCTGGAACGTGTAGGCCTGGCTGACCGAGGCCATCAGCCACAGCCCAACGACAAGACAGAAGCGACGCATCATGACCGACCCCGTGATGAACGGGATCAGGCTAGCAGCGTGAACTCATCAACTCAACAACAGTGTCACGCGGCGGTTCTGCTTGCCCTTGTTTTCGATCTTGCCAAGGGTGACGCGGCCGATCTCCGATGTATTGGCCACATGGGTCCCGCCACAGGGCTGAAGATCGGCAGTATCCTCGCCCTGCCCGATCCGCACCAGCCGGACCCGGCCGGACCCGCGCGGCGGCCGGACCGACAGCGTCTTGACCAGGGTGGGATTGGCATCCAGCTCGGCCTCGGTGATCCATTCCTGGGTGACGGCAAAATTACAGGCGATCAGACGGTTCAGCGTCTCTTCCAGCGCGTCCTTGTCCTCGGGCGGCTCGGCCATGTCGAAATCCAGTCGCCCCTTGTCGGCGCCGATGGACCCGCCCGTGACGGGCATCGGGATGACAACCGACAACAGGTGCAAGGCCGTGTGGACGCGCATGTGGCGGTGGCGGCGGTCCCAGTCGATGTGCTGCATGACGGGTGACCCGACAGGCGGCAGCGGGGCCGGTTCCGCAGGCAAAAGGATGACTGTGTCGCCTTCTCCTTTGATGGCCGTGGCGATACGGATCGTCCCGCCCGACCAGACCAGCTGGCCCGAATCCCCCGGTTGCCCGCCAGACGTGGCGTAAAAGATCGTCTGGTCCAGCACGATCCCGCCCTCATCCGTGAGAGAGGCCACCTGCCCCGGCGCATCGCGCAGATAGGCATCGTCACGGAACAGAAGGACGGTCATGTGGTGGGCTCCTCTGGGCCTTTGGGGGGCTGCGGGGCGGCCGGGCGCAACACCTCGGGATTGCGCAGCCAGATGTCACGTTGGGCAAACGGAATTTCGATCCCTTCGGCGGCAAAGCGCTTGGCAATTTCGTGGTTCATTTCAGACTTTGTATTCAAGCTGAAATTCACGTCCCGCAGGATCGCCCGGATTTCGAAATTCAGCGAATCCGCCCCGAACCCCATAAAGATGATGTTGGGCGGCGGCGACATCAGGACCATGGGATGCGCGTCGGCAATCTCCTTGAGGATACCGGCCACCATGGCCGTGTCGGTGCCATAGGCCACGCCGACAGGCACGATCACCCGGCCCACCGAATTGCCCCGCGTCCAGTTGACCACCTGCCCGCTGACCAGATCGGCGTTGGGGATGATGACGTCGGTCCGGTCAAATGTCTCGATCCGGGTGGACCGCACGCTGATATCGCGGACATAGCCCATGTGGCCGCCCACCTCGATCCAGTCGCCCTCGGAAATTGGGCGTTCAATCAGCAGGATGATGCCCGAGACAAAGTTGGACACGATGTTCTGAAGGCCAAAGCCGATACCCACCGACAGCGCGCCGGCGACGATGGCCAGCGACGACAGGTCAATCCCCGCCCCGGTGATGGCCGCCAGGGCCGCCAGAAAGATGCCCACATAGCCCAACCCTGCGGTAATGGCGTTCTGGCCGCCGATATCCATCCGCGTCTTGGGCAGGACGGTCGTGCGCAGCGTTCCCTGCACCAGCCGCGTCAGGGTATAGCCGACGGTAAAGATCACCGCAAAAGTCAGCAGGGCCGTTGGGGACAGGCGGGTATCGCCGATGGAAAACCCTTCGCGGAACCGCGCCCAGATCTCGATCAGGTCTGTGGTGCGCGCCCCCCAGATCAGGGCAAGCACCGGCAGGGCCGCCACCAGCAGAACAAACCCGATCAGCACTGGGATCAACGTGTCTCGCTGTCCATCCGGGTTGCCCGAGACATAGCCGTACAGATCGGTCAGGAACCTTTGCAGCAACACCATGACCGCGAGAACGGCAAGGCTGCGAATGGCTGGAAACAGCAGGGCCTGCGATGCGGTGGCATATCCCGCGGCCGCCAGCAATGGCCCGGCCACGGCAATCACCATGCAGAACCGGCCCAGCAGGCCGATGACCGAAGCCCGGTAATTCATCGTGCCTTTGGACGCCTCGGCGTGCAGGACAAAAAGCTGACCCAGCCGGAACAGGAACACCGATACCAGAATCTCGATCGGCAGGACGATGACGGCGGCCGTCGCGGCCGAGGTGTCGGCGGCATTGACCATGGTGACCATCACAGCCCCCAGCGCCAGCGTCCAGCCCAGCCCCATCAGCGTTGAACGGCCGCGCCGGTCATAGGTTTCGTCCAGGTCCAGCGGCCCCCGCGCCTCGCCCGCCGGAAAGAAGTGGGTGCACAGCCAGCGCGCCAGAATGACCAGCAGCCCGGCCTGCGGCAGAACCTGCGCCAGCTGCGCCCCGCGAAATCCGACAAGGTCCGATTGGACGATCGACTCCGACAGCAGCAACAGCCCGCCGTAGGGCAAGGCGATCTCGCCCAAAGAGATGACAAAGGCCCAGACCCCCTGCCCCAGACGCGGCCGCGCCATCATCGCCTTGTGGCCCTGTTCAACCCAGCGGCGGCCCCGGCTGATCAGGATGACCGCCACTACCAGCGACGCCAGCACCAGCAGCAACGACCGCGAGGCGGTCCCCACGCGCATCTTGGTTGTCAGGGCGGCACGGCTCTCCATGACCATGGCCGTGAACCCGGTCCACAATGCGTCCAGCCCCCGCGACCAGTTGGCAGGGTCCAGCGGGGATGGCCCCCGCGCGGTCAGCCGTTCGGCATCACGCACGCGCATCAGCGCGTCGATTTCGCCAATCAGACCGTTGGCCTGGGCATAGGCCTCTTCTGCCATCAGGACCGGGGCGCGCAGGCGGCGCAATTGCTGGTCCAGCGCGATGCGGCGGGCGGTGACCAGAATACCCTCGTCCGCGCCGTCCGGCTTTGGCCCCATGGCGGCGATCTGGCCCTGGACGGTGTTGATGCGCGGACCATTGACCGACTGGGCCGCCAGAAACTGATCGCGCCACGACACCAGCTCCAGCCTGAGCCGCTCCAGCGCAAAGTTCGACGCGATCTGATCTTCGGCGGCGCGTTCAGCGCGGGTCGCCACTTGCTGCCAGGCGGCATAGTCAGGACCGGTCGGTTGAACCGTCTTGACCGGAGCAGGCTGGGTCGGACCGATCTGCTGCGCCATGACCGGCGCGGCTAGCGCCAGCACCGTCCACAGCGTCAGGATCAGCGACCTTAGCGGGCTCATGCGTCCTCGAACACGCCCGGGATGGACGACGGGCCGACATCCAGCCAGCCCGGCACCGGCAGACCCTTGTCGCGCAGAAACGCGGGGTTCCACAGTTTCGACTGATAGCGGGTGCCATAATCGCACAGGATCGTCACGATGGTATGGCCCGGCCCCATGTCGCGGGCCATGCGCATCGCGCCAGCCACGTTGATGCCGGACGATCCGCCCAGACACAGCCCCTCGTGCTGGAGCAGGTCAAAGACAATCGGCAGCGCCTCTGCATCGGGGATGTTATAGCTGAAATCGGGGGTGAACCCTTCGAGGTTGGCGGTGATCCGCCCCTGCCCGATCCCCTCGGTGATGCTGTCGCCGTGCGACTTCAACTCGCCCGTGGTGTAATAGCTGTGCAGCGCGGCGCCATCGGGGTCGGCCAGTCCGATCTTGACCCCCTTGGGCTGCAACGCCATGCCGACCCCGGCCAGCGTCCCGCCCGACCCGACCGCACAGATGAACCCGTCCACCTTGCCGCCGGTCTGGTCCCAGATTTCGGGGCCGGTGGTCTCGATATGAGCCTGCCGGTTGGCGACGTTGTCGAACTGGTTGGCCCAGATGACGCCTTCGTTTGTGGTGCGGGCCAATTCCTCGGCCAGACGGCCGGAATAGCGGACATAGTTGTTGGGGTTGCGATAGGGCGCGGCAGGCACCTGCACCAACTCGGCCCCGGCCAGACGCAACATGTCCTTTTTCTCTTGGGACTGGGTCTCGGGGATCACGATGACCGTCTTGAACCCCATCGACGCGCCAACCAGGGCAAGGCCGATCCCGGTGTTCCCGGCCGTCCCTTCGACGATGGTGCCGCCGGGTTTGAGCTGACCCTTGGCAATGGCGTCACGAATGATGAACAAGGCCGCGCGATCCTTGACCGACTGGCCGGGGTTCATGAACTCGGCCTTGCCCAGAATGGTGCAGCCCGTCGCCTCGGAGGCTGCGCGCAGCTTGATCAGGGGGGTGTTGCCGACAGCGGCGGCCAGATCGGATTTGATGGACATAAGACGGGCCTTTCCTGCGTTGCCCCTTTCGTATTGGGTTGGCGCGGCTAACTCAAGCGGTGGTGCGCCACCGGGCGCGGTTGGCGGCCAGCCACAACAGCATGGCGATCAACGGACCAACCTGCGCCTCTCCGCTCTGGATCAGGGCAAAGGCGTCGTCAAAGGGCAGGACATGCAGACGCAGGTCCTCGTGTTCCTCGGGCAGGCCACCATGATACACGCCAAGATCAGGCAGGTCCGCCAACCCCGCGAAACAATGGAAATGATCGGTGGACCCACCGGGGGACGGATACATCTGGAACATCTCCTCCAGATGGGAAAAGGTCAGCGCCGCCTCTTCACGCGCCTCGCGGTGGGCGGCCTGCTCGGGGGTTTCGCCCGCGTCGATCAGCCCGGCGACAGGTTCCAGCATCCACGGATTGCGGTCGCCCCGCACGAACGGACCCACGCGGAATTGTTCGACCAGCAGCACACGGTCGCGCACCGGATCATAGGGCAGGACGATAGCCGCATCGACGCCGACAAACACATCGCGGGTCAGCGGGTCCGACGTGGCATTGTCAAATGTCGGATGGTCGATGTCCAGCGTGCGCAGCTTGTAAAACCCGCCCGCCCGTCCGCGTTCGAACAGGATACGGGGGGCCTGTCCCGCAGGGGCCGCGCCGGGCGTGCGGCGCACGACCGCCGGGGCTGCCGCCTGCCCCGCCCGCACCCGGGCCGAGGCGCGATGCCGGATCATCGGCCATTGCCGCACCAGATCGGCGGCAGGCAAGGGCGGATCGTTGGTGGCGATTTCGGTGGCAGCCTCCAGCGTGATGGGTCCGTCCGCAGCGGTCCACTCGGCCAAGGACCATGGCTCGCCCGATGGCGCCTGGCCCTCGGGCGGGAAATAAGACCGGGCCTGAACCCCGGTCCCATCCGCCAATACAACGGACACCGGGCGCAGGGCATAGCCAAACGGGACCTCATAGGCATCCAGCCGCGCCTGCTGCGCCTCAGACAGACCCCGCCACAGCGTTCCCTGTGCCTGCGCCCCCGGTCGGACCACGATCATCGGCAGCACGCCGTCCCGTTCGCGGTCCACCGCATATCCCGGCAAGGTCGCGGACACATACACCCCCGGCCCCGGCCCCGCAATCAGCGCAAACAGATCGGGGTGCAGCAACGTGCCGTACAAAAACAGGTCCATGGATCAGGGGAACCGGCGGCCAAAGAACTCGGTCACCAACCCTGCGGCGATGCCCCCCACCACCAGTGCAGTCAGCACCTCGGGGGTGGCGGCCATCAGGCCCAGCTTGATCGCCAGGTTGAACACATCCGTCACCGCCTCGACGGGGCCATCATAGGATTTGCGCAGCGACAGCTTGATCATTTGAATGAACGAATGGGCAAACAGGACCCAGAACACCATCGCCGCCATCGCCGTAAGACCATAACCGATGGCCGCGCGATACCCGTCGCCCGCCCGTTTGCCGGCCACGATCCAGCCCATCAGGATGCCGAACCCGGTGTTGATCAGGGCGAAACCGCCCGGCACCGTCCCCTCCTCGAACAACGGAATGACAAGCGTTGATACATAATACGCCAGCGCGCCAAACAGCACGGCGGCGACCAGACGGCCCATTGTTGGCATGGCACTGCTCCCCTGTTGGACGGTGCCTGCCCGGTGGGGCGTGGCCTTCTAGATGGGCCGGGTCACCGTGATCTGCGTCACGTCGCAGTTTCCGCTATGGAACGTCCCCGCGCAAGAGGTGAGGTAAAAGTTCCACATCCGGCGGAATCGGTCGTCAAACCCCAGAGCGGCGACCTGATCCCACTTGGCGTTGAACGTGTCATGCCAGCGGCGCAGGGTCTGGCTATAGCTTTCGCCGAACTCGATCGAATGGGCGACGCTCAGGCCCGCCTTTTCGATCTGCTGGCGCAGGACCACGGGACTGGGCAGCATCCCCCCCGGAAAGATGTATTTCTGGATGAAATCGACGCCCCGCTTGTAAACCTCCCACCGGCGGTGCTGCACGGTGATGATCTGCAAGGTGGCATTCTTGCCGGGCTTGAGCCGGTTGCGCAGGGTTTCGAAATACACGGGCCAGTATTTTTCGCCCACCGCCTCGAACATCTCGATGCTGGCGATGCCGTCATAGGTGCCTGTTTCGTCACGGTAGTCCTGCAACTTGAAGGTCACCTTGTCCGATAGCCCCGCCTTTTCAATGCGGTCCACGGCATATTTGAACTGTTCCTGACTGATCGTCAGGCACGTCACCTGAAGGCCCCGCTCCTTGGCGGCATATTCGGCAAAGCCGCCCCAGCCACAGCCAATCTCCAGCACATGATCGCCCGGTTGGGCGCCCATCTGGTCGACCATGCTCGCGTATTTCTGGATCTGCGCCTTTTCCAGCGGTTCCTGGCCGGTGACGAACTTGGCCGAGGAATAGGTCATCGTCTCGTCCAGCCACAGACCGTAGAAATCATTGCCCAGATCGTAGTGATAGCTGATGTTCTTCTTGGCCTGCCGCTTGGAATTGCTCTGCAACCAGAATCGCAGCCGTTCATAGGCGCGCACCAGCATCTGCCCTGGAAATCCGTCATACATATCCTCGGCATCATCATGGATCAGGTCCATGAACGCCATCAGATCGGGCGACGACCACCAGCCGTCCATATAGGCCTCGCAGAACCCCAGATCGCCTTCGCGGATGATCCGGGCGAACAGATCGGCGTTGTGAATCTGCAATTCCGCAACATATCCCGCATCCGGCCCCTCGGCCCGGAACGTGCGGCCGTCCGGCAGAACGATGTCAATTCGCCCACGTTTGAGCGTTTTAACCACGTCGAACACCGGCGCAAAATAGCGCGGCAGGTTCGACTGCCCCTTGGTCGTTGTCAGGATCATCCTGTCTCCCGTTCGTGTCCCTTGGCCGCTTTTGCATGGCCGGTTTGGGTCAAGTCTAATGCGAGCACCGGGGAAGTCACGGATTACGTTAACAATTGGTTTCAACGTGCCGTAGCGGCACCCTCACGCGCGGCGACTTTCATAGGCCTCCAGGGCGCGTTTGCGCCCCTCGTCGATGGCCACAACCGGCTTGGGATAGGGATCGGTTGCCGACAGGCCCCAGGATTTCGGGATCGCCGCAAAATAGTCGGTGGCGGTCTTGGGTGGGCGCGATTGGCCTTCGGCAATCCAGGCATGAGGATACGCGTGGTCAGGGTCGAACTTGTCCAACTGGCTGACCGGGTTGAATACGCGGAAATAGGGGGCAGCATCCGGTCCCGATCCGGCGGTCCACTGCCAGCCCATCGCGTTACTGGCCGGGTCCCAGTCGGTCAGGCACTCGGCGAACCACTCCAGACCCACACGCCAGTCAGTCATCAGATGCTTGGTCAGGTAGGACGCCACGATCATCCGCGCCCGGTTGTGCATCGTGCCAGTCACATACATCTGGCGCATGGCCGCATCGACAAAAGGAACTCCGGTGCGGCCCTGTTTCCATGCCTGAACTTCGGGCGCCTCGGGATTGGTTTTCCAAGGAAATCCGTCCCACTCCGTGCGCCAGTTGGCGGTGGTGATGTGCGGCGTGTGATGGACCAGATGATAGGCAAACTCGCGCCAGACCAACTCCTTGAGGAAATGTTCCGCCCCCGCCTTGTCCTCATGCAGGGCCCGCCAGCCGGCGTGCCAGATGCTGCGCGGGCTGATCTCGCCATAAGTCAGGTTTTCCGACAGGCCCGAGGTTGCGGGGATCGCGGGAAAGTCCCTTTCGGCCTTATAGGTGTCGATCCGGTGGGCAATGAACGCACCCAGTCGGCTGCTGGCCGACCGTTCGCCCACGACCGCATGGGCCGCCACGATTTCCGCCCCCCTTTGCATGTCCGCGGCCATGCGCCAGTCGGCGCGATCGTCACTTCCGGGCCATGCGTCGGGCGCGGGGATCTTGCCGGGCGCAGGCAGGGCCGCCCCGACATCGCGGTCCCGCACCGCCCGCCACATTGGCGAATAAACCTTGTAATATCCGCCGGTTCCGGTCTCAACCTCCCACGGCTCAAACAACAGATGACCGCCGAAACTGCGGGCGTCGATGCGCTCGGCCTTGAGTGCTGACTTGACCCCGGTATCCCGCGCTTTGCTCTCGGGATCATACAGCCGCGTCCACCAGACTGCGCCCGCACCCGTCTCCTTGACCAACTCCCGCAGCACATCCAGCGCCTTGCCCCGCCGCAGGATCAACCGGCTGCCCTTGTCCGCCAGATCGGCAGCCAAGGCATCCACCGACAACCCAAGGCGGAATTTTGGCGCGGCCCCGTGGGTTTCAACCACCTCGTCATGAATCCACACGGGGATCACCGGCCGCCCGCTGGCGCAGGCTTGGGTCAAGGCGGGGTGGTCGCCCAACCGCAGATCGCGGCGGAACCACAACAGGATCGGAGTTTTGTCGGTCATTGGCCCTCGCAGCGGTCAGATCACCTGATCTAGCGCCGCAATCAGTTGGTCAACCTCGGCCTTGGTCGTGTAGTGCACGAAACTCAGCCGCAAGACGCCCTTGTCGATGTCGACACCCATCGCCGTCAGCGGACGGACGGCGTAAAAATCGCCGCCCCCCGCCATGATGCCATGTTTGGCCAGTTGCCGCGCCGCGTCCTCGCCCGCGCCGTCCAGTTCCACCGCGACCGTCGGCGCACGGGTTTGGGCGTTGCGCGGGCCGATCAGCCGGACCGAGTTGCGGTCAGACAGAAAATCCAGCAATGGCTGAAGGATAGCACACTCATGTTCACGCATCAGATCATGTGCAACGCGCGCTGTGTCTGTACGCCCGGTGTACGCGTGGTGTACGGCCAGTGCATCCATGTAATCGGCCATTCCGGCACAGGCGGCGACCTGCGCATGATCAGGCCCGGCGGGGGTGAACCGTTTGTACAGGGTATCGCCGTTGAAGTAATGGCCCTGATTGGGCAGTTCCATCCCCCAGTTTTCGCGCATCACCATGATCCCCTGATGGGGGCCATAAGTCTTGTAGGAACTGAACAGATAGACGTCCGGCCCCAGCGCGCCCACATCCGGAAATCCGTGCGGCGCATAGCTCACGCCATCGACAACAGTGCGAACGCCCGCCGCCTTTGCAAACTTGACAATGGCCGCTACATCGTTGATTTCGCCTATAACATTGGAACAATGCGGAAAACACAGCAGGGCCGCGCCGTCCAGCAGATCGGGCAATTTGGCGGGGTCCAGATGACCCGAGTCAGGGTCTATTTGCCACTCGCGCACCTCGATTCCCGCCTCGGCCAGCCTGCGCCACGGGCCAGAGTTGGCCTCGTGATCCTGATTGGTCACCACCACTGCCTGCCCCGGCTTGATCCATGCCCGCACGGCCTGCGCCAGAACATAGGTGTTCTGCGTGGTCGACGGGCCAAAGGACAACTCGTGCGGCGCGACACCCAACATGGCGGCCAGCCGCGTCCGCGCCTCGTCCATCTCTTCGCCGCCCAGCGTGCTGGCGGCATAGGGGGCATAGGGCTGCACCTTGCGCTGATGGTAGAACCGGGTCAGGCGGTCGATGACGGGCTTGCAGGTGTAGGACCCACCTGCATTTTCGAAAAACGCCTGCCCGGCCAGAGACGGTTCGGAAAACGCGGGAAACTGGGACCGAACCCATTCAATATCAAGTTGTTGCATGACGTCCTTTACGCGTTCACATCGACGACGACACGGCCTTTGACCTGACCTTTCAATATGTCGGCCCCCAGCCTGGGCAGATCGGCCAGCGTGGCTGGCACGATCATCGCCTCGAGTTTGTCCATCGGCAGATCCTCTGCGATGCGGGTCCAGGCGTTCAGGCGATCGGGATAGGGACGCATCACGCTGTCGATCCCCAGCAGGTTAACACCACGCAGCAGGAACGGCACAACGGTCGCAGGCAACGCGGCCCCGCCGGCCAATCCGACCGCCGCGACCGAGGCCCCGTATTTCATCTGCCCCAGCACCCGGGCCAGCATCGCGCCGCCCACGGCATCGACGCATCCAGCCCAGGTCTCGGCCTCCAACGGGCGCTTGACCGTCTCGTTGATCTCTTCACGCGGGACAATCCGGGACGCGCCCAGATCATACAGATAATCGGCGGTTTCCGGACGGCCTGTCACGGCGGCCACCTCGTAGCCCAGATTGGCCAGGATGGCGGTCGCAACCGATCCCACCCCACCCGCGGCACCTGTCACCAAAACCTCGCCTGTTCCGACAGTTAGCCCGTGGTGTTCAAGCGCCATGACAGCCAGCATCGCCGTGAACCCGGCGGTGCCCACGGCCATCGCCTGACGGGTGGTCAGGCCGGTGGGCAGCGGGACCAGCCAGTCAGCCTTGACCTTTGCGACCTGCGAATAGCCGCCCCACCAGGCCTCGCCCACGCGCCAGCCGGTCAAGACGACCTTGTCGCCGGGCGCATAGCGCGCGTCGTCCGAGGCCGTCACGGTGCCGGCAAAGTCGATACCCGGCACATGCGGATAGGTGCGCACCAGCCCGCCCCCCGGACCGATGCAAAGGCCGTCCTTGTAGTTGACGGTCGAGTATTCGACGGCGACCGTCACATCACCGGCAGGCAGCCGATCTTCGGACAGGTCCTGAACGCTGGCGCTGGTCTGACCAGCCTCGTCCTTTTCTACGACAAGGGCTTTGAACATCGCGGTCTCCTTCAGATCCAGAATTTCGGCTGCACGGTCGCCTCGCGCGGCCCGTCGGGGGTGTGGACGGTCAGCCTGGTACCCGCGTCCCAGTGTGTCATGCGGACCATGCCAATGGCCACGTTGGTGTTGTAATCGGGGCTGCGGGCGGCGGACGTGACCTGCCCGACCTTCTTGTCGCCCGCCATCAGCGGCCAGGCGCGGTCGCAGGGGGGAATGTCTCCGTCAATGCTGATGGCGCGGATCTGCTGGGTCGGGCCTTCCTTGGCCACGCGCAGCAGGGCGTCGCGGCCCACACAGCCAATGGCTGTCTGGGTCGAACAGAACTTGCCCAAACCCGCCTCGTGCGGGGTGTTATCGCGGGTCATGTCATTGCCATAGCTCAACAATCCGCCCTCGATCCGTTCGATCAGGTTGGGGCAACCGGCGTGGACGTTCAGATCCTTGCCCGCCTCGAACAGCGCGTTCCAGAGGGGCATCCCGATGTCGGACCCCTCGACATAAATCTCGAACCCGCCCTGCTTTGAGTATCCCGACCGGGCCACGGCCAGGGACCGGCCCTGAAAATCGAACCAGCCAAAGCGGAAAAAGCGGATGTCGCGGACCTTGTCGCCAAAAACACGCGCCATCAGGTCGTCCGACTTTGGCCCCTGCACGCCCAAGGGCGAAACGTCGGGTTCATCGACCAGCACATCCAGACGAAAGCCGTGAACGATCCCCTTGACCCACAACAACAAATCGCTGTCGGCGATGGAAATCCACCAGCGGTCCTCGGCCAGCTTGACGGCCACCGGATCGTTCAGCATCCCACCTGTCTCGTCCACCATCGGGACATAGTAGCACTGACCGGGCAGCATCCCGCGCAGGTCGCGGGGGGTCAGCATCTGCATCAGGCGGGCGGCATCCGGGCCGCGCAGCTCGACCTGCCGTTCGCAGGCGACATCCCAGACCTGCACCTCGGATTTGAGGTGATGATAATCCTCGACCACGCTGCGGAACACGGTGGGCAGCAGCATGTGGTTATAAACGGTGTAACCTTTGACGCCCGCAGCCTCGACCCCGTCCGAAAACGGGGTGCGGCGGACACGGCGGGACGGGGCGATGGTGGCCATTCAGATACTCTCTGGCAGGAGGAAAAGATCGGTATCGGCCGGAGTCTGCCCGGCGGCGGTGAGCATCGCGTGGATTTGCCCGCGATGATGGGTCTGGTGATTGAACATGTGCGCGATGCACAGGCTGCGCGGCTTTGTAACATCGCGGCCCAAGGCCCCGGAAAACCATGATAAATTGCCCGTCAGATCAATCGACTTTAGGCTATCTGCCCAAAGCCGGATCGCCCCGTCGGTGCGAAACCGCTCGGCCCCCCAGACCGCGACGGTGGGCGTGAGCGTCACGCTGTCCTTGATCCCGCCCGGTGGTTTGGCATGTCTGGCAAACCGCGACATCCATATCCGGTCCGCCCAGAGCAGATGGTTGAGCGTATCGAGGATCGACCCAAAGAACGCGCCCCGGTCGGCGCGCAGGTCGGCGTCGCGCATGGCCTCAACAACACGCCGCAACCCGTTGTTCTGCCAAAGATTATACCGCGCCATTGTGCGACAGTATTCGGGCGTGATCATGCACGCGGGCCTTTCCAGTCGATCGGGCATATCTCGGCGGATTTGCCGCCGAAATCCCAAACGCGGCCATAATCGCGCACCTTGGATTTGACGCCTTGGGCGGCGATGATGTCGGGGCCCATCCAGTATTTGGAATTGCTGACCATGACCGGATGATCGTCGGACTTGCCCGCCATCATCTCGATCTCGCCCTGGATCTTGCGGCCGATCATCAGGCTGCGTTTGCGCCCGTCGCGGACGATCTCGACCTTTTCGCGTTCTGCCCCGATGATTTCGGACACCAGCATGGTGAACAGGCCCGTGGTGCCGCCCGCAGCGCCGCTGAAAATCTTGAGCAGTCCGTCATAGGCCTTGTCGGTGGCGCGTTCATCGACATAGGCGCCGACGCGCCAGTTGCCTTCGGCCATGCGGCCCGGAATATCGACCAGCAGGCCGACGTTCAGGCCCGACAGGCTTTCGCCTTCGAAATGGCCGTCGTCGATGGCGATGGCCATCCAGGCGTGGCAATGCCCTTCGGTCGGGGGATGCGCGCCAAGGCTGACCACGCAGGGGCAGAACACGGTGCAGGAACAGTTGAGGAACAACTCTCCCTTGATCGCCCAGTCAGTCGGGCTCGATTTCCGGCGCAGCGGATGGTCGGCGGTTGCAGTCTCAGCCATGCTTGTCCTCCTTCAGGTGATCGCGACGGCCAGCCCGCCAAAGATCAAAGCCGCCCCCATCGGGCGGGTCAGGTGGTGGCCCACCTGCGGCAATTTTTCCAAGACCATAAAGACAGTGGCCAGCCCCATCCACAAGAGGCTCATAACCCCACCAATAAAGCCTAGCGCCATGAATCCCCAGCAACAGCCGACACAGAATGTCCCAAGCGCGACACCCATGCGCAGCCCGCCCAGCGTGCCGGGGCGCCAATGGCCCAGAAACCAGATCGTGGGGCTGTGACAGACGCCGTGGCAGACCGCCTTGGTCCGGCTGAACTGATACAGACCCACCACGATCAGCAGGCCGCCTGCCACCAACCGCGACCGGGTAATGCCGTAGTCATCGACAATGGACAGCCGCATCAGCCCCGCCTGAACCAGTGCGATCACCACCGCAAAGACGACCCAGACGGCAAGATAGCCGACCAGCAGGCCGATCCAGCCCGCCCGGGTCCCGTTGGCACTGACCATCAGATCGTCATAGGCGCGAAGGGTGGGCACCATCGTCGGCAGCATCATCGCGGCCATCATGACCGCCCACATCGGGATCAGCGCCCGCAGGGTGGTCATCGGCATCACCATCTGCGTGCCAGGCCGGCCGATCCAGTCCACCCCCGTCATCCAGGCCATGCCGTACAGCCAGACCCAGGACACGATGATCGCCACGAAAAAGGCAATCCACAGAACGCTCCGGGTGAGATTGGCTAGGGAAAGGCTGGGCATGTGTCCTCCTTGGTCAATGGATCGCCCCCTGTCTGGCCCATCGTCCGGCCCCGGTCAAACAGGTCGGCCAAGGCACTGCCTGGCGACAGTTGACCGTTTTTGCAGCAATCGGGCAAGTTTGCCCAACTTGCGGGCAGTTTTGATCGGACGGGGCAGACATTCCCGCTTGCAGCCTAAAACGGCGCGTCCTAGCTTGCGACCCACCACTCACCTAGGGAGACTTCCATAATGAAATTGACCCCCCTTCTGGGCGCGGCCTCGCTGGTCGTTCTGGCTACGGTTGCCGCTGCTCAGGATTCCGAACTTCTGATCCTCGACTATCCCGGCTTTGAAGAGCCGACCTACCACGCCGCCTATGCCGCCGCATACGGAATGGAACCGACGTTCTCGTTCTTTGGCGATGAAGAAGAGGCGTTCCAGAAAATCCGGTCCGGGTTCCGGGCAGACGTGGCACATATCTGCGCAGGATCGGTGACCAAGTGGGCCGAAAGCGGCATCTTGCAGCCTTGGGATACGTCGCTGATCCCGGCCTATGGTGATCTGAACAAGGATCTGACCGGGACCACCGTGTCGGCAGGTGCCGCCGATACCTATTTCATCCCGACCGACTTTGGTGCGACCGCCATCGCCTATAACCCCGATCAGGTGCCCGCCGAGGATGTGGCCAGCCTTCAGGTGTTCAAGAACCCGAAATATGCGGGCCGCCTGACCCTGCCCGACAACGTCGATGACGCCTATGCGCTGGCCTATCTCGCGACCGGTGTCACCAACTGGACGGCTGCGACCGACGCCGAATTCGAGGCGGCCTCGCAATGGCTGCGCGACGTGCATCCCAACCTGCGCACCTACTGGACCGATCCGGCCGAACTGGCACAGCTTTTGTCCTCTGGCGAGGTTCTGATCGGCTGGGCCTGGAACGAAACCTATCCCACGATGACCGGCGAAGGCCGCCCGATTGCCTACCAGCGCAACACGACCGAGGGATCGTCGCTGTGGCTGTGCGGGTACGTGAACCTCAAGGACGGCGCCGGCCCGCAGGAAAAGCGTTACGCCTACATCAACGCCATGCTCGACCCCGCCTCGGCAGAACCTCTGCTGGCCGCCGGTTTCGGCACCTCGAACACCAAGGGGATCGAAGGCATCCCTGCGGAAGAGGTCGAAGCCGCAGGTCTGGGTCCGATCACCGTTCCGGTTCTGGCCCAGTTGCCCATCCCCAATGCTCAGCGGGAAAAGCAGGCCGAAACGTTCGAGATGATCAAGGCCGGGTTCTGATACCTTTCTGGCGATCATGACATCGGGCGGTCCTTTGGGGCCGCCCGTTTTCTTTGGGCGACATGTGATCCGTCACGCCAACCTGACACGTATCTGTGTAAACTCTGATGAGGCTGCCATGGATATTTCCCTGCTCAATCCCGCACTGGCCATCGTGTCGATTGCCTTGGGGGCTGTGGGCTGGTTGGCCCCCGGTTACACGATGCAGGTGATCGACCTGCACCCCGGCAAGACGCCAATGGGCAAGTCCGAGGTCCGGGCGGCGTCGGGCGCGCTTTTTGTCGGCATGGGCATCGGGGCGCTGACCCTTGGGGGGCCAGCCGCCTATGCGATGATCGGATTTTGTTGGGGCGGGGCGGCGATAGGCCGCCTCACGTCGATCATCGTTGATGGGTCGACGCCCAAGAAGCTGGGCTTTTTCGCCTGTGAGGCGGCCGTTGCAACGGTTGCACTGTTGGGCAACCTCGGTCAGGTCTAACGGTTGTAATTCACCGCAAAACTGGTTCCGTAGCTTCCCCAGTCGCGGGTGACGACCCCGTTGTAAGTCGATCCGGAATATCCCGGCAAACCCGCCGTGCGCAGCACGCTGACCACGCCGCCCTTGTCACCGATCGCCCCTGCATGGATGGCCGCAGAACAGATGTCGCTGTCTGCGGTATAGGGGCCAGATCCCCAGACCGACCCTTGGGGCCGTCCCGCATCGCACTGGCAGGCATAGCTGTCCTGATCCACCGGATAGGCCCCGCAGGCTTCGACGGTCGAGGCTGCGGCAAAGACAAAGCTGTTGGGATAGGCCCCCCAGCTGCGCGTGGTGATCCCGTTGACCGTGCTGCCCGCGTAACTCGATTGCCCATCCGCGGCCAGCGCGGTGACATCGCCGCCATTGGCCCCGATGGCCCCCGCATGTTGGGCCGCCGCGCACAGATTGGAATCGGTGGTATAGGGGCCAGTGCCCCAGACGGCTCCACTCGCCGGGCCGGGCGGGCAGGTGCAACTGTAACTTGTCGCGCCCTTGGGATAGGTGGCGCAGGCCTGCTGGGCCTGAGACACCTGCGTGAAAAAGAAAACAGCGGCAGACGCCGCGATCGTGGTTTTGAAATATGACATGGGACAACCCCGGTTTTTTGAAATGAACCGGGCCAGACCCGGCAATGGCAGGCTATGCGCAGGACCACGAACCGGGCAAGATGCTTTGCACTTGAGTACGGCCCGCCCTGCCCCTATATCTGGTCTGTCCTTCGGGACTATGGGCATAAACGCACCTATAATAAGCGGATCGGACCCGGGGGCGGTACCCGGCGGCTCCACCAAAAACCCTTCATTGGGGGTGAATGGGGCCGAAACAGGATCGACGAACGTGTAAAAAGGACCGCTTTGTCCCGGTGAGGTACCACCGTTATCGGTCCAAAACGTACAGTTGCCAATGACAACCGTGCTCCGGCAATGGCTCTGGCTGCGTAAGCAGTTCGAGTCGCCGAAACTAAGCCCTTGCGCCTAGCAGCGTAAGGCGGGGTTCGGAGGTACCTGGCAACAGAAACCTCCACTTTCCCAACATTCCGATTGCACGACCGTTCACCGCGGTTCACCGTTTCCCTAAGGTCATCACCAGAGGGTTCCCCATGCGCATCATGCTTTTGCTCAGTTTCCTCACAATGCCTGTCGCGGCCCATGCCGAGGATGAGGATTATCCAAAACTGGGGCCAAATGCCGTGTCCATCCTGGCCGACCATGCCTATCTGACGACAGCGCCTGCGCCCGACTACTGGGCCTTTGCGCCGTTCGTAAAGCCGCAGTTCACATCATCGGCCTGTTCTATCGCCACTGTAACGGCGGCCCTGAACGGATTGCGGGGCCAACCCGCGATGGCCTCTGAAACCATCATGACCCAGCAGAACCTGCTTGACCTGACAGGCAGTCCCGAATGGGCGGCCCTGTCAGCCGAAGACGGCGATGGAGTGACGTTCGATCAGTTCACCGCCTTTACCCTGGCCGCCATGACCGCCACGGGCATGACAAACCGACCCGTGACGCCCTGGCAACCGGGCGCCGCGACCGACGACACACTGACCGCCCTGCGCAAGATCCTTGCCGACAACGAAGCCAGTGCTGACGATGCGGTCATGATCTATTTCAATCAGGGAGTCGTCACGGGCGACTGGGATGGCCCGCATATCAGTCTGATCGGTGCCTATGATGCCGCGCAGGACAGGGTCCTGATCCTTGAAGTCGATCAGGAATGGTATGTGCCCTATTGGACACCTGTGCCGGTCCTGCTGGATGCGATGGTCAAACCGGCCCCCGCCGAACAAGGCGTTCTCGAAGGGCAGATCGGTGGCACCATCGTGATCGGCGCGCCGACCTGACAGCTTGACCGGACAGGGCTGGACACCCACTGTGGACCCTATGAAAGCATGTTCGACGGTGGTGGCGGGTGCTGTGGTCGCGGCTCTTTGGGGCGGTCTGGTCCACGCCTGCGAAACCGCCCTGATCCTGTCCATTGACGTGTCCAACTCTATCGACCCCGCCGAATACCGGGTGCAGGTCGATGGGATGGCCGACGCCCTGTCCGATCCCGAAATCGTCGATGCCATCGTGGATGGCGGGGCGGCGTTCCTGGTCATGCAATGGTCCGGCGTGGACAAGCAGGCGGTCGTCCTGCCCTGGACGCTGGTAAGCACCCGAGTCGAGGCGCAAGCCTTTGCCGCCCGAGCCCGCAGCATCGACCGCGCCTTTGTCCTGTCAGACACCGCTCCGGCCGAGGCGATCTATTTCGCGATGGATCAATTCGTCTCGGCCCCGCCCTGCAAGCGGCAGGTCATCGACATTTCCGGCGACGGGACCCCGAATTCCGGCAGCGACACGCGCGGCGCCCGCAATGCCGCCGAAACCGCGGGCGTCACTATCAACGGCGTCGCCATCGAATCGATGGGGCTGGCGATCAGCACCTTTTACCAGCGGGCGATCATCACCCGGAACGGGTTCGTCATGACGGCCCGGACCCACCGTGACTATCCCCGTACGATCCGGGCCAAGATCCTGCGCGAACTGGCGCGGGTCATCGGGTAAAGGTTTGATGACAGCCTGTTTTGCGGATTGATCCGGCTGCCTGCCCATGTCTGATGGACCCATGATCCCGCTGTCCACTCTGGTCTCTGCCTTTTTGCGCATCGGGTTGCTGTCGTTCGGCGGCCCGGCGGCGCAAATCGCCCTCATGCACCGTGAACTGGTCGAACAGCGCGGCTGGTTGACCGAGGCGGAGTTTCTGCGCGCTCTCTCGCTCTGCATGCTCTTGCCGGGGCCAGAGGCGATGCAGCTGGCCACCTATGCCGGCTGGAAACTGCGCGGCATCCCCGGCGGGCTGATCGCAGGGGGGTTGTTCGTCGGTCCCGGTGCGCTGGTCATTCTGGTGCTCGCGTTCGGCTATCTGTCGCTGGGTCAATTGCCGGGGGTGCAGGCGCTATTTCTGGGGGTCAAGGCAACGGTCGTTGTCATCGTGATCGAGGCGATCCTGCGGGTCGCCCGACGGGCGCTGAAAGCGCGCCAACACTGGGTCATCGCCTGCACCGCGTTTGTCGCCCTCTTTGTGTTCCGCCTGCCCTTTCCACTGGTCATCGCGGTGGCGGCCCTGTGGGGATTTGTCACGACGCCGCGCGGGGCGGCCGTGACGTCAGCGCCGCTTGGCCTTGGGCCGCCGCTTCGGGTTCTGGCGGTTGGATCGCTGGTCTGGGCTGCGCCTGTCGCGCTGGCCGCCCTTCTGAACCAGAAATTCCTTGTCGATCTGGGGCTGTTCTTTGCCAAGCTGGCGGTCGTTACCTTTGGCGGGGCCTATGCTGTTCTGGCCTACATGACCCAATCGGTCGTGTCGGGCTATGGCTGGTTGACAACCGGACAGATGATGGACGCGCTGGGGCTGGCCGAAACCACGCCCGGCCCGCTGATCCTTGTCACCCAGTTCGTAGGGATCGTGGCGGGGGCGCAGCAGGGCGGCGTGACGCTGGGCCTGCTGTCGGGGCTGATGGTCCTGTGGGTGACCTTTGTGCCTTGCTTCATGTGGATATTTGCCGGCGCCCCCCTGATCGGCTGGCTGGAGGGCCGGCAACGATTGACCGGGGCATTGGCCGCGATCACGGCTGCCGTGGTCGGGGTCATCACCAACCTGTCGGTCTGGTTCGCCGCCCATGTCTTTTTCCGGTCAGTCGGGCAGGTCGATGCGGGGCCGATACACCTGTTGCGGCCAACCGGCGTGGACCCGCTGGCCTTCAGCCTCGCGGTCATTGCGGCCCTGCTGATATTTTGGCGGCACCTGTCGCTTCCGGTGACGTTGGCGGTCATGGCGGCGCTTTCGGTAGGTTGGAGCTTGCTCATCAACGGACTCTGACCCCTTCCCTCCGGTTTCAAATCCCGTATGCTGGACCCAACGCTGCGAAGGATGATGTTCCCGTGACCCGTGCCATTGATTATGGAAACCTGATGCACCGGGCCATGCGTGGCCTGATCCAAGAGGTGTTGCAGGGCATCGCCAAGACGGGCCTGCCCGGCAAACACCACTTTTTCATCACCTTCGACACGATGCACCCCGATGTAGAGATCGCCGACCGGCTGTCGGACCGTTATCCGGGCGAAATGACCATCGTGATCCAGCACTGGTTCGACAATCTGGACGTGACCGACGATGGCTTTGCCATCACGCTCAATTTCGGGGACAAGCCCGAACCGCTGTATATTCCCTATGACGCGATCAAGACCTTTGTCGATCCGTCGGTCGAATTCGGCCTGCGGTTCGAAACCCAGCCCGAGTCTGAAGAGGACGACGACGAGGAAGAAGCGCCGATGGAGGAAATGGTCGAATCCATCGCTCCCAAACGGGGCGAGGCCGAAGTTGTCAGCCTCGACAAGTTCCGCAAATAGCATTTTCGGCACTTGGGCCGTTGCGGCACCCTCCGGTGGTCGGTAAACCGCGATCATCTGCAAGCCCAAGGATGACCCCATGACCCAGACCCGCACAGAAACCGACAGCTTTGGCCCGCTCGAGGTTCCCGCAGACAAATACTGGGGCGCGCAGACCCAGCGGTCGATCATCAACTTTCCCATCGGCTGGGAACGGCAGCCCGTCGCCATCATCCGGGCGCTGGGGGTCATCAAGAAAGCCTGCGCGCTGGTCAATATTGATCAGGGCGATATCAGCCCCGAATTGGGCAATGCCATTGCGGCGGCGGCGACCGAGGTCATCGAGGGCAAATTCGACGACAACTTCCCCTTGGTCGTCTGGCAGACCGGGTCCGGCACCCAATCGAACATGAACGCCAACGAGGTCATCAGCAACCGCGCCATCGAAGTTCTGGGCGGCGTCATGGGGTCGAAAAAGCCGGTCCACCCCAACGATCACGTCAATATGGGCCAGTCGTCCAACGACACTTTCCCGACCGCCATGCACGTCGCTATCGGCATGATGGCCCGCGATGTCCTGCTGCCCGGCCTGCGCAAACTGCATGCCGCACTGGATGCCAAGGCGGTCGAATTCAAGGATATCATCAAGATCGGGCGCACCCACACGCAGGACGCCACGCCCCTGACCCTGGGGCAGGAGTTTTCGGGCTACGCCGCACAGGTCGCCAAGGGGATCAAGCGGGTCGAGATGTGCCTGCCCGACATCTATGAACTGGCGCAGGGCGGTACCGCCGTCGGCACGGGCCTGAACACGAAAAAGGGGTGGGACACCCGCGTCGCGGCCAAGATCGCCGACATCACTGCCCTGCCCTTTGTCACCGCGCCCAATAAATTCGAGGCGCTGGCGGCACATGATGCGATGGTCATGTTTTCGGGCGCGCTGAAAACCGTGGCGGCGTCGCTGTTCAAGATCGCCAACGACCTGCGGCTGCTGGGCTCTGGCCCCCGGTCGGGTCTGGGCGAGCTGATCTTGCCGGAAAACGAACCCGGTTCGTCGATCATGCCCGGCAAGGTCAACCCGACCCAGGCCGAGGCGCTGACGATGGTCTGCGCCCAGGTGATGGGCAACGACGCCGCCGTGGGCTTTGCCGGGTCTCAGGGGCATTTCGAACTAAACGTCTACAATCCGATGATGTCCTATAACGTCTTGCAATCCATGCAGCTTTTGGGGGATGCGGCCGGGTCGTTCACCGACAATATGGTGGTCGGCACGCAGGCCAACATCCCGCGCATCGACAAGCTGATGAAGGAATCGCTGATGCTAGTCACGGCGCTTGCCCCTACCATCGGCTATGACAACGCCACAAAGGTCGCCAAGACCGCGCACAAGAACGGCACGACCCTGCGGGAAGAGGCGATTGCCCTGGGATTCGTTGACGGCGAAACCTTTGACCGGGTCGTCCGACCCGAAGACATGATCGGTCCGAAATGACCGAAACCCCGAAAGTCGTCAGCCTGAACAAGGTGCGCAAGGACCGCGACCGCGCCGCAGACAAGGCGCAGGCGGACGCCAACGCGGTCAAACATGGCCGCACAAAGGTCCAGCGCCTGGCCGAGGCAATGCAGACCGATATGATCCGCAAACGGCTGGATCAGCTCAAGTTCGACGACGAATGACCCCCGACGGCCGCCCCGTGAAACACTCGCTCACGCTGCGCGGCCACCGGACGTCGGTGTCATTGGAAGATGCGTTCTGGAAAGCGTTCCGCGATCTGGCAGCGGAACGGGGGGTGCCGATCAACGTCCTTGCGGCGGAAATCGACGAAAGCCGGGGCGATATCGGCCTCGCCTCGGCCATTCGGGTAACGGTTTTGCGGGCGGTTCAGGCGGCGCGGTCGTAGATCGAGTGGCGCAGCGACGACAGGAATTGTTTCTCTGCCAACTCCGCAGGACTCATCGCGCGGACCGGACGCAAGGCGGGGCGACTTGGCCCGGCGTCATGCGCGACCGCATCGCCCAACCCATAGGCCGGACCTTCGGATTGGGGATAAAGGATCGACTTGACCGTTGCGATCACCGTCGAAGCAAAGTCCATCACCATAGCCATGTTATATTCCCTACCGCAGCCCCCACCGCCCCACAGTCATACCAAGACCGTTGACACAGTGCTGACTTATTTCGGTCTCATTCTGACATGAAAATAGTTAACCCTTTGCAAATTAATACAATTGTCAGAAACAGGGTTCCAATGGACAGGGCTGCGCCGTTCTGCACCCGGTTTCAATCCGTCCTGCAGCGCCGCATCATACGCTGGACGGAAACGACCCTGCCTTAATTCTGTCGGGGGGCGATTCGCAGCCAGATGCCATCCTTGGCCCGAACAGTCAGGTGGGCCACGGGGACCGGAATACGGTCAGGCACAGGATCAAACCGGTATCGGCGCAACAAGACAGCCAGCAGAACGACCCCCTCGACCATGGCAAATCCCGCCCCGGTGCACACGCGCGGCCCGCTGGAAAACGGCATATAAGCCTCGCGGGCGCAGGTCTTGCCGTTTTCAGTCTGCCATCGGGCGGGATCAAACCCGTCGGGGTTGTCCCACAGCCGTTCCTGCCGGTGCAGGTGCCAGGGCGACAGCACAATCTGCGATCCGCGGCGCACCATCCGGTCGCGGAACCGTTCGGGCCGTGTCGCCTCGCGCACCATCATCGGGACGGGCGGATACAGGCGCAGCGCCTCGCGGAACACGTCCCGGGTCAGGCGCAGGCGGGACAGGTCGGAAAATCCGCCGTCAAAGGCTGCGGCCTCCGCCGCCAGTTTGTCCTGCCAATCCGGGTTCTGCGCCAGCAGGAACAGCGTCCACGCAAGGGCCGAGGCGCTGGTTTCGTGCCCGGCAAGGAAAAAGATCGCCACTTGATCGACCATTTCGCCTTGGTCGAACTGGTCCCCGGTCTGGGGATCGGTCGTCGTCATGATCTTGGTCGCCAGATCGTCGGGGGCCGTTCCCGTTGCAATCTCGGCCAGCCGTTCCGCCACCAGTTGCCCGATCAGGCCACGGATCGCCTTGGCCGTCCGCCTCGTCTCGCCCTTGAAGAACCGGGGCATCCAGCGGGGTCCCGGAATGAACGCGGCCAGGTTCAGGATCGGCTGCGACCGCTGGT
This sequence comes from Marivivens sp., assembly GCA_024642115.1. Classification (GTDB taxonomy): domain Bacteria; phylum Pseudomonadota; class Alphaproteobacteria; order Rhodobacterales; family Rhodobacteraceae; genus JAHEBU01. The sequence continues at coordinate 281,785 of JAHEBU010000004.1, forward strand.
AGGCGCGAAACTGGTCGAACACACGGGCGGCAACCTCGTTTTCGATCGGGATGGAAAAGAGGGTGCGAAAGATCACGTCGGCGGCGGCATGGCTGGTTTCCGCCTCGACCTCTTGCGGGGTGCCATCGGCCAGTCGGGCCATGCGGTCCCCGGCCGCCTGGGCCGCCGCGAGTATGGCCGGATAGGTGTCGCGCAGCCGACCGCCCTCAAAGGCCGGGTCGATGATCCGGCGCTGTCGTTTCCAAACTGCGCCGTTGGTCAGAAAGACGGAGTTACCCAAAAGCGGGCGCAACCCCGCCCCGATCCGGTCGGATTTGGGGAAATCGTCGGGCCGGTCCTTGAGAACCGTGCGCACGAGTTCTGGATCGTTGACCAGATAGCTGCGAAAGAACGGCGTGCGAAATTCGGCCATCCACGCGCGGTAAAGCCGCGCAGGCTGCGCCGACAGGATATCCTCGCGAAACAGCCGCACATAGCGCCACAGCGACACCTTGTCGGGCCGTGGGACCGGCTTGGGTGGAAGGCTCATGCGGCCACGGACGTGTATTTCGACGCCGGAACGTCGATCCGGCTGCGCGACGGCGGTCGGTCGGCATAGCGTTCGGACAGGGTCAGCGGCCCAGCGGTGATCTGGAAATAGTCGTAGTCCCTGGGTGCATCAAAGGCGCACAGATACTGAAAATGCAGGCGAAAGAACCGCCAGCGCAGGGCCTTCCACGTCTCAGGCTTGAGCGATTGGGTAAACGCCGCCGAGAACACCAGCGGCCATTTCTGATCCACAGGGGCGACGCCCGACACTGCCACAGGATCGCACAGCGCAAACGAACAGCCGTCGCCGGGGGCTGTCACGTCGATCCACGTCACCTCGGGTCGGGCGGACAGATAGGCCAGATCGGCGCGCAGGCGGTGCGCATCGGGCAGGAACGACAGCATCGGCACCACCTGCCCCAACGACAGGAACGACAGGACCGGCCCCCGTGCAGGGGCATGGCCCGCCCGGATCAGATCGGCCAGAACGGACACGGCCAGGTGGGCACCCGACGAATGACCAACGACCAGCACCTCGTCGACGTCCGCCTGCAACGCGGCTCCAATGGCCGCACCGAATTCGGCCATCCGACCCTCCAGCGCGGGAGGATTGGCGCCGTTCCAGCGGGCGGAAAAGGCGTAGTCGTGCATCAGGTAATAGGCAAAGAACTTGCCATCCTTGCGCTTGAACCATCTTAGGGCAAAGACCGCAAAGCCCAGAAACAGCGGCCACCAGACCAGCCCGGCCCACTGGCCCAGCGACCAGCCCACCAGACCCAAGGCCGCATTGACCAGCCGCACCGCCAGCCCGCCCAGCACCGCGCCACCGATCAGGGCCAGCACCAGTTGCAGGATCAACATGCCAACCGGATAAAGGGCCGCAATCACCGGCCCCTTGCGCAGCCACATCAACCGGCGCAACGCACCCGAGGCGATGTAGGTCCAGGCCGTTCGGATCAACTGGCCATAGGTCGCCGCAATCGACGTCTCCATGCTGTCGCGCACGATATCCGACCAGATCAGCACATCGACATCTGCGTGCACCGCCTGCCCGCCGATCGTGGCCCCCACACGCCAGCCATAGGTGCTCGACCCTTTGGCCTTGGGTGACAGGGCCAGATCATATCCGGAAAGGGCGGCCTGATCGGCCCCCTCCTTGCGATACAGCTCGCGGTAGCGGCGCGGATGAATGGGGTCGTAGCCGGGGATGTAGAACACCCGCCGCCTGCGCACCGATCCTGTCGGAACCTCCGTGATGTCCTCGTCGCTCATGCGGCCTGCCTCGCGCTTTGGCGCAGGCTACCCCGGAATCCCGGCAAAAATAAGCCCGTGAAATCCGTTCACCTTGCAATAACAACTCTGCGGGGGGCGCCGCAGGCGCGGGGGTGCAAAACCCCCTCTCCCCTCAGCCCAGGGACTGGAACACAGGAAAGGTATCCAGCAACCAGTTGCTGATGACGGTGAACTGATCGGTCAGGATCAGGATACCCACCGTCCACAGCAGCAGCCCCGAAATCCGCTCGATCCGGTCCAGATGCCGCTTCATCAACGCCATAGGTCCGGACAAGGCGGGCAGGAACGCGGCCAGCAGCAGAAACGGAATCCCCAACCCCAACGCATAGACCAACAGCAGCGCCGTACCCCGGCCAATGTCGCCCTCGGAGGCGGCCAGACCCAGAATCGTGGCCAGGATCGGCCCAAGGCAAGGCGTCCATCCAAAGGCAAAGGCCAGCCCCAGCAGGTAAGCACCAAAGGCCGAACCACCGCCCTGCCCCACTTCGACCCGCGCCTCCTGATCCAGAAATCCGATGCGGTATACGCCCACGAAATGTGCGCCAAAGATCATGATAACGATGCCCGAAATCATCGTCGACCAGTCGCGGTACTGCAGCAGCAGCCTGCCCACGGCGGAAAAAGCGAATCCCATCACCAGAAAAACGGTGGACAGACCCAGAACAAAGAACGCAGCGGCCAACAGGGCCTTGCGGCGGGCGCGGCCCGTCTCGGCCATGTCAGTCACCGACACGCCACCCATGAACGCCAGATAGGGCAACGCCACCGGCAGCACACAGGGGCTGAGGAACGACAACAGCCCCGCCGTCAGCGCGATCAGCATCGCGGGCAGCAGGCTGGCATCCAGCAAGGTCGCACTTTCAAACATGTTTGTCCCCTTTGCCTATGTCTTAGGGCAGGCAGCCCCTCACGTCACGGGTCTAAGGGGTCACAGGTCTGTGGACAGAGTGAAACATCGGGCCTAATCGTCAGCTATGACCGAAGAAAACGAGACTTTGGATGCGCGGGGACTGCTGTGCCCCCTGCCCGTTCTGCGGGCGCGCAAGCGGCTGCTTGGACTTGCCCCCGGCGCGGTGCTGACCGTGCTGGCAGACGACCCGATGGCGCAGGTGGACATGCCCCATTTCTGCGGGCAGGCCGGACATGATCTGATCAACCAGTCCGACAATGGCAGCCACCAGACCTACGTCATTCGGCGGGGCTGACATGACGACGCCGCCCGGTTGGGGCGGCGTCAATCTGTTCAAACCAGGGTCAGTCTTAGCGCAGGGACCACCAGCCGCGGCGCTTGGGCTTGTCGTCTGCCTCGGCCGGTTCGGCTGTGCCAACAGGTTCGGCAGCAGGTTCTTGCCGCGCGGGCGCAGTTGGCTCTGAGGCTGGCTCTGGCTGAGGCGCGGCCTCTGCCACAGCTTCAACAACTGGCTCGACGGGGGCCTTGGGCTTGGCGCTGCGCGACCGGGTCGTCTTGGGCTTGGCTGCGGGCTCTGTCGACGTCTCTGGCGCAGTCTCTGCCACAGGGGCGGCGTCTGCCTCGGTCGGCGCGGCCTCTGCGGTGTCTGCCTTGGGCTTGGAGCGGGACCGCGAGCGGGACGATTTCGGCTTGGGGGCCTCTTGCGTCACGACTGCATCCGCTGCGGGCGCCTCTGTGGCAACCGCATCTGCGGCGTCCGGCGTGGCAGGTTTGCTGCGCGACCGCGACCGGGACCGGGTGCGGGACGATGCGGGCTTGGTTTCGGCCTCGGCTGCGACGTCGGGCTGATCGGTGGCCGCTCCCTCGTCACCCTCGTCGCTTTCGGCATCATCCGACCCGGCGGCGTCAGCCGTCTGGCCCTCGGCACCGCTTCCCCCCCGCCGCCGACGACGCCGACGACGCTTTTTCTTGGGCTTGTCGTCGCCTTCGGCTTCGGCACTGGCTGCCGCAGGCGTGGCAGACTTGGCCTCGGCCACTGGGGCCATGACTTCTGCCTCGTCATCCTCGTCTTCGACCTCCTCGACGATATCCTCGTCTTCGTCCTCCATCATCGACGCATTCGATGTGATGACGGGGCCGGGTTCCGGGACGATCCGGGTGGCGGTCTTGAACTTTTCGATGGCAAAATCGGGCGAAATCAGGGTGGGATCACATTCGATCCGCACGGCCATGCCATACCGCGCCTCAATGGCGGCGATATGTTCGCGTTTGCCGTTCATGAGGAAGTTGGCGATGCCCACCGGGGCGCGCACCAGAACCTCTTTGGTCCGACCGCGCACGCCTTCTTCTTCCAGCTGACGCAGGATGTTGAGGGCGACGTTGTCGTCCGACCGCAGCAGACCCGTGCCGTGGCAATGCGGGCAAGACTGCGTCGTAGCCTCGAGCATACCTGGCCGCAAACGCTGGCGGGACATCTCGAGCAGGCCAAAGCCGCTGATCCGGCCCACCTGAATGCGGGCGCGGTCGGTCTTGAGCTTGTCCTTGAACCGCTTTTCGACGGCGGCGTTGTTCTTGCGCTCGTCCATATCGATAAAGTCGATGACGATCAGCCCGGCAAGGTCGCGCAGGCGCAACTGTCGGGCGACCTCTTCTGCGGCCTCAAGGTTGGTTTTCAGGGCGGTCTGTTCGATCGACCCTTCCTTGGTGGCCCGGCCCGAGTTCACGTCGATGGCGACCAGCGCCTCGGTGATGCCGATGACGATATAGCCGCCGCTGGGCAGTTGCACGGTCGGGTTGAACATGCCGCCCAGATAGCCTTCGACCTGATAGCGGGCGAACAGCGGCAGTTGTTCGGTATAGAACTTCACGTTCTTGGAATGGGACGGCATGATCATCTTCATGAAGTCCTTGGCGGTGCGATAGCCGCCCTCGCCCGCAACGATGACCTCGTCGATCTCTTTGGAATACAGATCGCGGATCGACCGTTTGATCAGGTCGCCTTCCTCGTAAATCTTCGCGGGTGCGATGGATTTGAGGGTCAGTTCGCGGATCTGTTCCCACATGCGTTGCAGGTATTCGTAGTCACGCTTGATCTCGGCCTTGGTGCGCTGGCTACCCGCCGTGCGGATAATCAGACCGGCGCCATCAGGCACCTCCATCTCGCCCGCGATATCCTTGAGCTTCTTGCGGTCCACGGCATTGGTAATCTTGCGCGAAATGCCTCCGCCGCGGGCGGTGTTGGGCATCAGCACGCAATAGCGACCGGCCAGCGACAGATAGGTGGTCAGGGCCGCGCCCTTGTTCCCGCGCTCTTCCTTGACGACCTGGATCAGAAGGATCTGGCGAACCTTGATGACCTCCTGGATCTTGTAACGCTTGGCGCGGGGCTTGCGCACCGGGCGGACGTCGTCGCTGTCGTCGGCGGTTGACACGCTTTCGATGGTGTCGTCCTTTTCGACGACGGCGACGATGTTGTCAGTGTCGTCGCTGGAGGCATCGTCATCGTGATCGTCCGTTTCGGGCGTCTCGACCGGGGTTTCGGCGACGGTTTCCATCGGGCTCAGCCCTTCGTCCGAATCCTCGTCCGCGTCGGTCATGTCGAGGACTTCCATCCCCGAAATCTCGGCCTCGGCCGAGGTTACGGCATCGCCTTGGGCGGCATCGGCCGACTTGGTGCGGCTGCGCGACCGCGAACGGCTGCGCTTAGCCCCCGAGGAGGACGAGGAGGACGACTTTGGTCGGTCCTCTTCCTCTTCGGCAGCGGCAAGCGATTCGGCGTATTCGCGTTCCTCGGCCAGCAGGGCCTGACGGTCGGCGACCGGGATCTGGTAATAATCCGGGTGGATTTCCGAAAAAGCGAGGAAACCGTGGCGGTTTCCACCGTAGTCGACAAAGGCCGCCTGAAGCGACGGTTCGACCCGGGTTACCTTTGCAAGGTAGATATTTCCGGCCAGTTGGCGTTTGGATTGGCTTTCAAAATCAAACTCTTCGACCTTGTTTCCATCCACCACCACGACGCGGGTCTCTTCCGCGTGGGTGGCATCGATCAGCATTTTTTTCATGATGTCCGTCTGCATGGCAGCCGAACGGCACCCCTGGCGGGGCGTTCATCCGGGTGGCATGTCTGATTAGGGCGATCCGCGCGAGACAGGTGGCGGCGCCCCTCGGGGCCTCCGCGTCCATGCCTGTATTTAGCGCGCGTTGCATCGCGGTTCTGCTCCGACCCCTGCATGACAGAGGCCCATTCATAGCCCGGCGCGTCCGATTTCCCGTGCGATCCAGGGCATTTCTCTGACCCGAAGGTCAAATCTCACCGCTTTCAAGCGGGGGGCAGACACGCCCGCACCAGTCAAAAGCGAAATTTGCTCCGGACGATCCCGCACAACCTTCGTGCGAACGCCCGTTCTTCCTTCATAAGGGACAGGGGCCGCACAACACAATGGTCAAGATGGGCCAAGGCGCACACCGCAGATGCCGTATACCGATTTCCGCGCGGAAATCGCCCCGGAAAATGTGCATTTTCCGGTCCCTTATAGATAATCGGAGCGCTGCAACTGATATTTGGCCATCTTTTCATTCAGCGTCCGGCGCGGCAGGCACAATTCGTCCATGACCGCGACGATGCTGCCCTTGTGGCGGCGCATGGTGTTGTCGATCAACATCCTCTCGAACGCCTCGACGAATTCCTTGAGCGGCTTGCCCTCGGTGGTCATCGCCGGGCGGCTGTCGTCGCTGTCAGCCATGAGCAGCGACGCGATCGTGCCCGTCCCCCGCCGGTTCTGCAACACGGCCCGCTCGGCCACGTTGATAAGCTGGCGGACGTTGCCCGGCCAGGGAGCCTGCAACAGTTGTGCGGCCTCCTGTGCGCTGACCTGCGGGGCGTCGCAGCCATATTCATCGGCGAACTGATCGCTCAGGCGGGTGAACAACGTCAGGATATCCTCGCCCCGCTGGCGCAGCGGCGGCACGGTGATCCGCAGGGCGGCAAGGCGATAGAACAGGTCGGGGCGCATCACCGCCTCGATCGTCTTGCCCTCGTCCTGAAGGTTGGAAATGGCGACAATGCGGGTTTCGGCCGGGGTCCCCTGATCGTTGATCGCGGTCAGCAGGCGGGCCTGCAAGGCAGGCGACAGCGCCTCGATATCTTCCAGCAGCAGGGTGCCGCCCCGCGCCTCTTCCATCGCCGGGATCGGCTCGTCATCGGCAGCAGGGCCGAACAGGCGGCGGGTTAGCGTGTCCTCGTCATAGGCGGAACAGGAAATCAGCACGAATTTCTTGGCCGCCCGCGCCCCCACGGCATGCAGGGCGTGGGCCACCAGCGTCTTGCCGGTGCCGGTTTCCCCTTCAATCAGCACATGCCCATCGGCCTGCCCCAGATCGAGGATATCCTCCTTGAGCCGCTCCATCGCGGGGCTGGCCCCGATCAATTTCTTCATCAGGGCCGTGCCGTCTGACAATTCCCGGCGCAAGGCGCGGTTGTCCAGCGTCAGGCGGCGGGCCTGCGTGGCCTTCTTGGCCAGTTCGGTCATCCGGTCCGGATTGAACGGCTTTTCCAGAAAATCGAACGCGCCGATCCGCATTGCCTCGACCGCCATGGGCACGTCGCCGTGGCCGGTGATCATGATGACGGGCAGCGTGCTGTCCACGCCCTTGAGCTTTTTGAGCAGTTGCATCCCGTCCATCCCGGGCATCTTGATGTCGCTGACCACGATGCCCGGATAATCGGCCCCCAAGCCTTTGAGCGCATCTTCGGCGCTGGCAAAGGTTTCTGTGTCGAACCCCGACAGGGCCAGCCACTGGCTGATCGACTGGCGCATGTCCTTTTCGTCGTCGACAATCGCGATCTTCATGGCTTTGCTCATGGCTCTCACCTACTCCGCTGCGGCGACTTCTGATTTCAAGATAGGCAACTGCACTTCGAATACAGCCCCCCCTGACGATCCGTTGCGGGCGGTCAGGCGTCCCCCAAGGTCGTTGACGATCCCGGATGAAATGGCAAGCCCCAGCCCGACCCCGTCGCCCGGCTGCTTGGTGGTGTAAAACGGCTCGAACAGGGCATCCAGATCCTCGATCCCCTCGCCGTTATCGCGCACCGTCAGGCGCATGATGTCGCCGGCGGCCAGCAGGATATCAATGGCCGGCCGGTTGGCCGATTTGGTCGCGTCCAGCGCGTTGCGCAGCAGGTTTATGATGACCTGTTCCAGCCGCAGCCGGTCGCCCAGGATCATCACGGGATGGTTGGGTAGCGTGCGGGTGATATCGACATGGCGCACCTTGAGTTGCGGCTCCATCATCGCCAGTGCGGATGACACCGCAGCCCTAGCATCTACAGGCTCGAACGCGTCCGATCCCTTGCGGGCATAGGACTTGAGCTGGCGGGTGATCGCGCCCATCCGTTCGATCAGATCGTCGATCCGCTGGAACGACGACAGGGCCTCGTCGGGCCGCTTGCGCTGAAGCAAAAGACGGGCGCCTGCCAGATAGGTTTTCATCGCCGCGAGCGGCTGGTTCAACTCGTGCGACACAGCCGCGGACATCTCGCCCAAGGCGGCCAGTTTGGACGATTGCGCGAGCGTCTGTTCGGCCACTTCCAGCGTCTTTTCGACCTTTTCCCGTTCGGCGATTTCCCGCTGTAAACGAACGTTCAGGGCGCGCAATTCCGCCGATTCCCGCTGGAAAAAGACAAGCCGAGAGGCGGTCTTGCGGCTCATCACCCAGAACGCCAGCGCCAGCAGAATCGCGAATCCCATGATTTCGAGGGCAAGCACCCCGTTCACCCGCTCGCGGACCGAGGCATAGGTGGTAAAGCTGACCATCTTCCAACCCTGGAACGGGATGCGCGTTTCGCGGCGCATGACGGCCTCGCCCGAAAGGTAGGCGTCGATGGGCAGCGCGGTCCAGTCCTGCGTTGCCCGCAGCGCCCGCTCGATGGCCGAGGGGGCCGATTGCAGCGACAGCGCGGTCGCCTCGTCCAGTCCGCGCCATCGCGGTTCGGTGGACAGCAGGATCTTGCCTTCGGAATTGGTGACGAACACGGCATCTGAAATGCCCGCCCAGCCCCGCTCCAGCTTTTGCAGATCGACCTCGACCATGATCACGCCGATGGGCGATCCGGCGCTGTCGATCCGGCGGGAATAGATGAACGAATTGCCACCGCCCTCGCGCGAAAAGGTGGTAAAGATTGTCGTGTTCGCCCGCAAAGCATTGACCAGATACGGGGCGCCGCGATGGGTTTCGCCCAGCCGGTTGCGGTCGGTGGCGGCCACCGTGCGGCCTTCCTTGTCCAGCAGCATCAGCGACGCCGCCCCGATCTCGTCCACGAACGACAACAGGCGCTGGGTGGACAGCGAATACTGCTTGTTCTCGAGGGCCGAAATCAGTTCGGGGTCACGGGCCAGCAGTTGCGGCACGATGGAATTGCGCTGCAACTCGCTCATCAGGTTGCCGACATACAGGGTCATGCGGACTTCGGCCCGGTTGCGGGTCGATTCCGTGAACCGTTCGGTCAGGAACTGATTGGTGAAATAGATGACACTGAGCGCCACGGCGCAGAACACCGCCACCGCCGCCCGCGTCAGCCAGCGGCCCAGCCTGCGTTGATCCCGTTGGTCCTGCGCGCGTTCCGCCATGGCCGAAGTCTAGGGCCTGCCCTGACCCACGGCAAGCACGGGCTGAACCCCGCCGATCACGCGTGCGCCAGTTGGTCCACGACAGCGCGGAAAAGCGCCTGCCCGTCGGTGGACCCCTGCAAGCGGTCAATCGCCCGTTCGGGGTGGGGCATCATGCCCAGAACCCGGCGATTTTCCGACAGGATGCCCGCGATGTCATCCATCGCGCCGTTGGGATTTGCGGTGTAGGTGAATGCGATCCGATCCTCGGACCGCAACCGGGCGCGGGTGTCCTCATCGGCGAAATAATTGCCATCGTGATGAGCGATGGGCACGCTTAGCACGTCGCCCGAAGTATAGCCTGCGGTAAAGGCGCTGTCAGAGGTCACGACATTCAGACCCACCGACTTGCACACAAATTTCAGACCCGAATTGCGCATCAGCGCGCCCGGCAGCAATCCCGTCTCGGTCAGCACCTGAAACCCGTTGCACACGCCCAGAACATAGCCACCCCGACCCGCATGGGCGACGACGGCCTGACAGACGGGCGACTGGGCGGCAATGGCCCCGCAGCGCAGGTAATCGCCAAAGGAAAATCCACCCGGAACGGCAACCAGATCGACACCGGCGGGCAGATCATGGTCCTTATGCCAGACCATCGTCACATCGGCCCCCGCCTGCTGCAAGGCGACAGCCATGTCGCGGTCGCAGTTCGATCCGGGGAAAACAACGACGGCGGCTTTCATGGCGGGCAGATCCTCTGAATTGGCACGCCGCAGGCGATAGACCGTTTCGCGTCTGAACGCAAAGCCAATAAGGCGCTGCGATCCGGCCAAATTGCGGCCTCAGTCCACCGCTACCTGTGCCGCATGAGCGAAGAATTCATCCATAAACGCCGGGGACGGCGACCCATCATGTGGCTGGCTGGGGCAACGCTGGGCGTGATGGCCGCGACTGGCCTCGCGCACGGGGCGCCCTACCCGCTCTGGGTCTTGTGGCTTGGGGCGGGGATGCCGGTGATCCGGGTGTTGCTCTTTGATCCGATCGACGGACTGATCCTGGACCGGGACAAACTGATCCTGTCCGCGTGGAAACATCCCCGCACGATTGCCCTGCCCGACATCCTCGCCGTGCGCTTTGCAGGTCGGTCCGACACGGCAGCGGCCAGCATCGTCCTGACCGATGGCGAAGTTGTTGACATCAACCCGCGCGACCTGCCCCCCGCGCAGCAATGGCGCGACTTGCTCAAAAGGTTCGGCATCCGGACGCAGACGGCGGCCTAACGGCTGAAATCGGTGATGACCGCCACACCTGGCAGGGTCGGCCCGTTGAAGGCGGCCAATTCACGGCCAAGGTCCGACAAGGCGACGTCGCGGGCGACGATGGGGGATACATCGACACGGCCCGTCTCGATCAGGGACAACAGGGACGGATAGCGCCAGCTTGGCATGCCACGCGTGCCAAACAGGGCCAGATTGCCCATGTAGACGGCGTTCATGTTGATCTCCATCCGGGCGGTATGGCCCAGCGGCATGCCCACCTGCACATGACGGCCCAGCGGGCGCAGACATTCGATCGACGCGTTGGTCGTGGCCGCAATCCCCAGCGCCTCGACGCTGACATGCGCACCTCCGCCGGTGATCTGACGGATCTGTGTGGCGGCGGTGCCGTCCCGGGCGTCCACCGCTGCCTCGGCCCCAAGGCTCAGCGCATGGGTCAGCTTTTCAGGGACAATATCCACGACCACAACACGAGCGCCCAAGGCGCGGCCCAGAATCAGGGTGGACAGGCCGATGCCGCCGGTGCCGTGAATGGCCAGCCATTCCCCGGCCTTCAACGCAGCCCGGCCCGTCAGGGCATGCCAGGCGGTCGTGACCCGACAGCCCAGACCCGCAGCCAGCGCGGGCGACAGGCTGTCCGGGAGGCGGGCCAGGTTGTGATCGTGTGGAACTGCAACATATTCGGCAAAGGCGCCCGGCTGGGTAAACCCCGGCAGACGCTGGTTGGGACAGGTATGGCTTTCGCCGCTCATGCAGGTCGGACAGACGCCACACGACAGGATAAAGGGGGCCACGACCCGGTCGCCCAACTGCCAGCGGGACCGGGAGCCGTGCTCGACCACCTCACCGCAGTATTCGTGGCCGCCGATGGCGCCGGGCTTGACGCGGGGATGCTCGCCCACCCAGCCGTGCCAGTCCGACCGGCAGACGCCGCAGGCCAGAACGCGCAGGACGACACCGTCATCGGGGCAGTCGGGATGCGGCACATCCTCGATCACAGGGTCCTGATTATAGGCGCGCAGGACCGCCGCGCGCATCAGATCATCTCGATCCGGTAGGATTCGATGACCGTATTGGCCAACAGCTTTTCGCACATGGCCTGGATGGTGTCCTCGGTGGTGCCCTCGGCCAGATCCAGTTCGATCACCTTGCCTTGGCGGACGCCGTTCACCCCGGAAAACCCAAGCGTGCCAAGCGCATGGCGCACCGCCTCGCCCTGCGGATCAAGGACACCGTTTTTGAGCATGACGTGAATGCGGGCTTTCATGGGCAAGGCCTTTCGGTTCGGGACTATGCCCGCTTTAGCCTGCAGGACTTGCGGGGACAAGTTGTCTGCAATCGAGGGTCAGACAAAGCGGCGAAACAAACGGTACAGCCCGAATAGAACGAGCAGCACAATCAGCCCCGGTGCGGCCATCGCCGTAGGGCCAATCCATAACGACCAAAACCCCGGCAATCGCGCAACCTGCGGCTGGGCCGGGTTCACGTAGACCTGCACCTTGGTCCCCGGCGCGAACGTGTACAGATTCGACGAGTCGGGCGTCCGCGCCTGCCGGGTCTGCCCGGCGGCGTCGATATATTCGAAATTGGCGTAATAGATCGCGTGCGACGTCATGTTGACCCGCATGGCGTCCTGCGTCGGTGCCAGTGCGGTTGCCGTAACCAGATCGGCGGCATGGATCGCCAGCCATGTGCGCAGGGCCATCTGGCCGCCAATCCCGACCGAGATCAGGGCCGGAAAGGCAAAGATGTAAAGAAACCACCGCACATAGCGGCGGAGCCTGCTACGCATCGCATCCGTGCTGACGGGTTGGTCCATCCCCGAAAAATCCCCTCCGGTTCCCGGCGCGATTTTGCGCCGGAGAATCGATTGAGGCAACCGGGATCGCAGTTCTAGTTGATCAGCGTCGGCTTGGGCCGGTGGGTGACATTGGTGGGCAGGACGCCCAGTCGGCGGGCGACCTCGGTATAGGCATCCGTCAGCGAACCCAGATCGCGGCGGAACACGTCCTTGTCCAGATGCGCGCCCGTCTCGATATCCCAAAGGCGGCAGCTGTCCGGGCTGATTTCGTCGGCCACCACAAGGCGGGGATATTCGTTGTCCCAGATCCGGCCCGTCTCGATCTTGAAGTCGATCAGCTTGATCCCCACGCCGAACATCACGCCTGACAGGAAATCGTTGACCCGCAGCGCAAGGCTGACGATGTCATCCATATCCTGCTGCGACGCCCAACCAAAGGCGATGATGTATTCCTCCGGGACCAGCGGATCGCCCAGCTTGTCGTCCTTGTAGCTGAATTCGACGATCGGACGGGGCAGCGGCGTGCCCTCTTCCATGCCCAACCGCTTGGCCATGGAGCCGGCGGCATAATTGCGAACGATGACCTCTAGCGGAATGATCTCGACCTGACGGATCAACTGTTCGCGCATGTTCAGGCGCTTGATGAAATGGGTGGGGATACCGATGTTCATAAGGCCGGTCATGAAAAATTCGGACAGGCGGTTGTTCAACACGCCCTTGCCCTCGATGACCTCCTTCTTGGCGCCATTGCCGGCAGTCGCATCGTCCTTGAAATATTGGACCAGCGTGCCCGGTTCGGGGCCTTCGTACAGGATCTTTGCCTTGCCTTCGTAAATCTTCTTGCGGCGTGCCATGGTCACCTCGAGGACGGGCGCGGGGCCAACCTCAGGCCCCCGGACACGCTCGTCAGACCTGCGTCTTAGTCCAACGCCCCCTTGCGGGCAAGGCATCGCGCGGGCATATCGGGTGGGAACCGCCACCAAAAGGGGACCAGACCCATGCCCACATTCGACGATCGCGAACGCGCCTTTGAATCGAAATACGCCCACGATGCCGACATGCAGTTCCGCGCCGAAGCCCGCCGGAACAAACTTCTGGGGCTCTGGGCCGCGGGCCTTCTGGGCCATGATGGCGACGCTGCCGCCGCCTACGCGATGGAGGTCGTCAAGGCCGATTTCGAAGAGGCCGGGGACGAGGACGTCTATCGCAAGGTCTTCAATGACGTGGGCCACCTGACCACCGAGGCCGAGATTCGCAGCCAGATGGTGGCGCTGATGGCCACGGCCAAGGCGCAGCTGATGTCGGAGCTTTGACCCGGACATTAACTGTGTCGGCATTTTCGGCAGGCCGGGGCGGCGGCACTTAACACGGCCTTCACCCCCCCGGGGCTAGACCCGACGCACCTCACGTCCGGAGCCTGCATGTCCCATCGTCCCACATCGACCGCCCGCCCGCTTCGCCTGCGGGTCGGGCATGCCGTTCCCGTCCTGACGCTGATCTGTTTTGCCGGGCTGCTGCTGCGACATGTCCAGACGCTGGACCTTGCGGCCATCGGCAATTCGTTCCGGTCCGCCTCGGCCCTGGAGTGGACTGGGGCGGTGCTTGCCACCGGGATCAGCTTTTTCGCGGTCGGACAATATGACGTCTGCGTCCACCGGATGCTGGGCAGCGGCATCCGGGCGCGGGCGGCGCGGCACGCGGGAATGCGGGCCATCGCGCTCAGCCAGACACTGGGATTCGGCACCATCACCGGGGCGCTGGTGCGCTGGCGCTGCCTGCCAGAGTTGAGCCTGTGGGGCGCGACCCGGGTGTCGATGCTGGTCGGGCTCAGCTTTCTGGGGGCATGGGCGGTTGTGACGGCTGGGGCGCTTTGGGTGGCTCCGGCCGAAGGTCCGGTGCCCGGACTGCTGGTCTGGGGCGGCACGGCAGCCGCAGCGGCGCTGGTGGCGGGGCTGATGATCCGGTCACAGACAACGCCCGCAGGCGGGCTCGACCTGTCGGCGGGGCACCTGTTCCGGCTCATCGGCTGGACGCTGCTTGACACCGGGGCGGCGGCGGTGGCGCTCTGGATGCTGCTGCCAGACGGGCACGGCATCGGGTTCAGTGCGCTCTTTGCGGCCTACCTTCTGGCGCTTGGGGCGGGGCTTTTGTCGAATGCGCCGGGCGGGGTCGGCGCGTTTGAACTCACGCTGCTCACGCTGCTGCCGCAGATCGGGGATGCCGCGCTGATGGGCAGTATCCTCGCCTTTCGGGTGGTCTATTATCTGGGGCCGGCGGTGATCGGGATGGCGGCCCTGATCCGGCCAACGGCCACACTGGACCCGGCGCGGTTGCATCTGCGGCCGGTCAGCCTGCCACCGCCCGACTGGGCACCGGCAGACTGGGGGCTGGTGCGACAGGGGGCTGTCATTGGCACCGGACCGGGGGCGCGGCACGGATGGCTGTTGCGCACGCTGCCGGGATTTCTGGTCAGCATCGGTGCGCCTGCGGGGGATGCGCCGTTGGAACCGGTTACGGCCCTCGCCCGGGCCGAAAATCTGTGGCCGCTGGCCTATAAATGCGACGGTCGGACGGCGGCGCGGCTGCGGCAGCGGGGATGGTCGGTCATGCGGATCGCCCAGGACGCGATCATCGACCCCATGGCGTGGCACATGGATGGCCCGGCCACCCGGCAACTGCGGCGCAAGCTGTCGGCGGCCATGCGGGCGGGGGTGACGATTCGGCAGGACCGATGGCCCGACATGACCGGGCTAGAGGCTGTTCACCGCGACTGGTGCGCCCTCAGCGGCGGCGAACGCGGCTTTTCCATGGGTCGGTTCGACCGACAGCTTGTCGCGGGGCAACTGGTGCTGACGGCCTATATTGGCGACCAGATGATCGGATTCGTGACGCTTCACCGCGGAGGCGACGGCTGGACCCTCGACTTGATGCGACACCGGGCGGGGGTGCCTGCGGGCACCATGCACCTGCTGATCACACGGGCGCTCGACCTTGCGCGGTCTCAGGGGATCGGGCGGGTTTCCCTGGCGGCCGTGCCGGACCTTCCCGACTGGATGCGGGGGGACCGGGGCCTGCGGCAATTCAAACAGGCCTTTGATCCGTCCTGGGCGGCACGCTACTGCGCGGCGCCCAATCCGGTGCTCCTTTGGATCGGGCTTGGGCTGGTCACGGTTGCTGTCCACCGGCCGGGCTGGATCGACGGACGACCGCACAGCGACCGGCGCACCGACACCTCCGACCCGGTCCTGGGGTCAGACGCGGATTCCGTGCACTTTGGGTTTGAATCCCCGGTGCCGTCATGCGATGCGACAGATCAGGACACTTCTTGCGCTCTGGCCCGTGTCGGGGCCAGCCGCTCAGCCAAAGGCACGGACCCCGATCATGACCCAGCCCAACGCCCTTTCCCGCCTGCTTGAAACTCGCGACTGGCTGATGGCCGATGGGGCCACCGGAACCAACCTGTTCAACATGGGGCTGAGCGCGGGCGAAGCACCCGAGATGTGGAACGAGGAACACCCCGACCGGATCAGGGCGCTGTATCAGGGGGCAGTTGATGCCGGGTCTGACCTGTTTCTGACCAACACCTTTGGCGGCAACGCCAGCCGCCTGAAACTGCACGGGGCCGAAGGGCGGGTCATCGCACTCAACCGGATCGCCGCCGAAATCGCCCGCGATGTGGCGGACAAGGCGGGGCGCACGGTTGTCGTGGCCGGTTCGGTCGGCCCCACGGGCGAGATTTTTGAACCGATGGGCAGCCTGACCCATGCCCGCGCGGTCGAGATGTTCCATGAACAGGCCGAAGGGCTCAAGGCAGGCGGTGTCGATGTCCTGTGGCTGGAAACCATTTCCGCCGCCGAGGAATACCGCGCCGCCGCCGAAGGGTTCGCGCTGGCCGACATGCCGTGGGTCGGCACGATGAGCTTTGACACCGCCGGGCGGACCATGATGGGCCTGACCTCGGCCGATATGGCCAAGATGGTCGGCAAGATCGGCAATCAGCCGCTGGCCTTTGGCGCCAACTGCGGCACCGGCGCGTCGGACCTGTTGCGCACCGTTCTGGGCTTTGCCGCCGCCGGACCCGAACAGCCCATCGTGGCCAAGGGCAACGCGGGCATCCCCAAATATCACGACGGCCACATCCACTATGACGGCACCCCCGCGCTGATGGCCGATTACGCTGTGCTGGCACGTGACAGCGGGGCCACGATCATCGGTGGCTGCTGCGGGACGACGCCCGAACACCTTGTCGCGATGCGCGAGGCGCTGGAAACCCGGCCGCGCGGCGACCGCCCGACGCTGGACGCGATCACCTCGGCGCTCGGCGCGTTTTCGTCGGCTTCTGACGGCACCGACGGCCTGGGGCCGGCGGCCTCTGAACGGCGGGGGCGGCGGGGCCGACGGGACTGATCGTCGCCCGACCCTGAAAATCCTCATTTCTGGATTTTTATTTTATTTCAGTAGGTTGAAGAACGTTCAGGCGTGAACGCCTTGTTTCGAAAGTCAAAAAAGGCTCAGCTGATCGCCGGTCTGGGGCGGCGGCGCGAACAGATCCGTCCGCAACGGAGGCAGCTTTTTCGCCAGCCCCAACCGGGCGCAAGCCACGTCAAACCGCTGTTTCATCAGCGCCGCCCATTCGCCCTGCCCGGTCATCCTGTGGCCAAAGTCCGGGTCGTAATCGCGGCCCCCATGCAGTTCCCTCACCCGGTTCATGATGCGCGCCGCCCGGTCCGGATAGGCCTCGACCAGCCAGTCGCGGAACAGGCCCGCCACCTCTCTCGGGAGCCGCAAAACGATGGATGAGGCCGCAATCGCCCCGGCATCCCGTGCGGCCGTCAGGATCGGCTCCAACTCGTGATCGGTGAGCGCAGGCACTACCGGAGAAACCATCACCCGCACCGGAATCCCCGCCGCCGAAAGCCGCTCGATGGTTCGCAAGCGGCGGGCCGGCGCGGGCACCCGAGGCTCCATCGCGCGCGAGGTGGCGGGGTCGAGTGTCGTGACCGAAATCCCCACCCGCACCAACCCGTCGCGGGCCATATCCGACAGAATGTCGATGTCCCGCTCGATCAGCGTCCCCTTGGTGACGATCGCGACCGGATGGCGAAAATCGCGCAGGACGCAAAGGATCCCCCGCATGATCTGCCGATCCTTTTCCAGCGGCTGATAGGGGTCGGTATTGGTCCCGATGGCGATCGTGTCACATCTGTAAGACCGCGCCCGAAGCTCGCGGGCCAGCACCGTCGGCGCGTCAGGGCGGGCGATCAGTCGGGTTTCGAAATCAAGCCCGGGCGACATCCCCAGATAGGCGTGGCTGGGCCTTGCAAAGCAGTAGATGCAGCCATGTTCGCACCCCCGATAAGGGTTGATCGACCGGTCAAACGACAGATCGGGCGAGGTGTTGCGCGAAATGACGGTGCGCGGCACCTCATCCGTCACGACCGTCCGCAAAGGCGGCAGATCATCGTCGCGCGCCCAGCCGTCATCCTCGGCCACCGTCGCCAGACGATCAAACCGGTTTGCTGGATTGCTAAGGGCCGCCCTGCCCCGCCTCTGGTTCGATGAAAACTGCGGAATCTCGTCCATTCGTCAAATATAGAACGGAACAAGAACAAGCGCCAGCACATCTGAACCCGACTGTCGGGGAAACCGTCAGCGATGTCGCAATTCGTCGGGTAGACGGGTCGCCAAAGGCGCATTAGAGACATCAAAGGCACACGCGCCCGCTACCCCTTTGGCGCCTTGGAGGTTTTTCGATGGCCGACGACGACGAAATCATCCTGTCCGAACTCAGCGACGAGGATCTTGTCGCGCAGATGTTCGACGACCTGTACGATGGGCTGAGGGAAGAGATCGAAGAAGGCGTGAACATCCTGATCGAACGCGGTTGGGAACCCTATCGCGTTCTGACCGAGGCGCTGGTGGGCGGCATGACCATCGTGGGCGCCGACTTCCGCGACGGGATCCTGTTCGTCCCCGAGGTGCTGCTGGCCGCAAATGCGATGAAGGGGGGCATGGCAATTCTCAAGCCGCTCCTGGCAGAAACCGGGGCACCCCGCGTGGGCCGCATGGTGATTGGCACGGTCAAGGGCGACATCCACGACATCGGCAAGAACCTTGTCGGGATGATGATGGAAGGTGCCGGGTTCGAAGTGCGCGATCTGGGGATCAACAATTCGGTCGAGAAATACCTCGAGGCGCTTGAGTTGGATCAGCCCGATATTCTGGGCATGTCCGCCCTGCTCACCACCACCATGCCTTACATGAAAGTCGTCATCGACACGCTGGTCGAAAAGGGCATTCGTGACGATTACATCGTGCTGGTAGGCGGTGCGCCCCTGAACGAGGAATTCGGGCGGGCCATCGGCGCGGATGCCTATTGCCGCGATGCGGCCGTTGCCGTGGAAACGGCCAAGTCTTTCATGGCCCGCAAACACAACAATGCGGCCGCTGCGCGCGGCTGATCCAGCCTGACAGTTTGGAATGGCCCCGCGCGGTTGCAACCGCCGGGGCCTTTTCTTTGGCCGCGGGTCACCCCATGTTGGCACCAAGGAGAACCATCATGCCCCTGTCCCGCCTTTTGATCCTTTGGGCCGTCGTCTTTGGCGCGGCCGCCCTGACGTTGTGGATCGCGTTCCAGTTTGCCGGATCGTCGTTGGCCCTGATTGCGGTGCCGGTCGTTCTGGCGCTGGCCCTGCTGGTGCGCCGGGTGTGATTGCCGACGCGACCCTCACGACCGAAGGGCTTACGCCCACGGGCAAGGGTCGTGTGCTGCTGATTGCCTGCGGGGCGCTGGCCCGCGAGATCCTTGACCTCAAGGCGGCCAATGGCTGGGACCATCTGGACCTGCAATGCCTGCCCGCCATCCTGCACAACACGCCCGACAAGATCGTCCCTGCGGTCGAGGCTGCCGTTGGCCGTCATCGCGCCCACTACGACGACGTTTTCGTGGTCTATGCCGATTGCGGCACGGGCGGTCATTTGTTCGAAAAGTGCAATGAATTGGGAATAGAAATGGTCCAAGGCCCCCATTGCTATTCGTTTTTTGAAGGAAATGCGGAATTTGCCGCACGGGAGGAGATGACGTGCTTCTACCTCACCGATTTTCTGGTCCGCCAGTTCGACGCCTTTGTCTGGCGCCCCCTTGGGCTGGATCGGCACCCGCAATTGCGCGACATGTATTTCGGCAATTACACGACCCTGGTCTATCAGGCCCAGACCGATGATCCGGCCCTGACTGCGCTGGCCCAAACCCATGCGACCCGCATGGGGTTGGCGTTCGAGCGACGGTTTACCGGCTATGGGGATTTGACCGGAGCGCTTGCGGCGCTATGACCTCTTGCGACTGTCAGTCGCAATTGATAATCGTTCGCAATAAATCCTCCGGAGACCAAAATGCCCCCCGCCCCGCAGCCGTTGTCCTTGCCCGAAGTGCATGGGTCCGTAGCCCTGCGCACCGGCGGGTTCTGGCGGCGGCTTATGGCCTTTGCCGGGCCGGGATTTCTGGTCGCGGTCGGTTATATGGACCCCGGCAACTGGGCCACGTCGCTGGCGGGGGGATCGGCCTTTGGCTATACCCTGCTGTCGGTCGTGTTGTTGTCCAACATCATGGCGGTGCTGTTGCAGGCGCTGGCGGTTCGGATGGGTATCGCTGGGGGGCGTGACCTTGCCCAGTTCTGCTACGACCGTTTTGGCCGTCCCGCCAGGATTTTCCTGTGGTTGATGGCAGAGGCCGCGATCATCGCCACCGATCTGGCCGAGGTGATCGGCACCGCCATCGCGCTGAACCTGCTGTTCGGGATGCCCCTGCCCATCGGGGTGGTTCTGACTGCGCTGGACGTGTTCATCATCCTGTGGCTGCAGGGCAAGGGGTTTCGCCTGCTTGAGGCGTTCGTGGTTGCCCTGACCCTGGTCATCGCCGCCTGTTTCGTCGTCGAGATCGCCTATGCCCACCCCGTCTGGGGCGAAGTTCTGTCGGGCTATATCCCGCAAAAATCCGTGCTGGGTGATCCCACCATGCTGTATCTGGCGCTGGGGATCATCGGGGCCACGGTGATGCCCCATAACCTGTATCTGCATTCCGCCATCGTGCAGACCCGCGCGGTTGGTCCGACCGAAGCGAACAAACGCGAGGCGATCCGCTTTGCCACCATCGACAGCACGGTGGCCCTGACCTTTGCGTTGTTCGTCAATTCGGCCATCTTGATTTTGGCCGCCGCCACGTTCCACACCAGCGGGCAGACCCATGTGGCCGAGATTCAGGATGCCTATAAATTGCTGGATCCAACGTTGGGCACGACCATTGCAGGCACATTGTTTGCGGTGGCGCTGCTCGCCTCGGGTATCAATTCGACTGTGACGGCGACTCTGTCCGGACAGATCGTGATGGAAGGATTCATCCGGTTTCGCATGAAGCCCTATCTGCGCCGGTTGCTGACGCGGGGAATCGCCATTGTCCCTGCGGCCGTGGTCAGCGTGATCTATGGGGAAAGCGGGACCGCAGAACTGCTGGTCCTAAGCCAGGTCGTGTTGTCCCTGCAATTGCCTTTTGCCATTGTGCCGCTGGTGGCGTTCACCGCCAACCGGAGCCTGATGAACGGGTTGCCCGCGCCGCGCTGGCAGACGCTGGCCTGCGCCGTGATCGCGGCCATCATCATCGCCCTGAACATCAAGCTGATCTGGGACGTCATGAGCGGCTGATATTCGTTTAACGAATCTGTTTACTCATAAAGTGGTATCTCGTAGTTTAACATTAGCGTTAAACGAAAGGTTGCCCCATGAACGATATCTTTCAGGCCCTCGGCGATCCGACCCGCCGGGGGATGATCAACGCCCTTGCCCTGGGCGAAAAGACGGTCAGCGAGCTGGCAGAGCCCTATGACATGTCCCTGCCCGCCGCGTCCCGCCATATCAAGGTGCTGGAGCAGGCAGGACTGATCGAACGCGAGGTCCGCTGGCGCACCCATTGGTGCCGACTGAACCCTGCCCCCCTTGCCGCTGCCCACCACTGGCTGGGTCAGTATGAACGGTTTTGGACCGACAGATTGGACGGATTGGAACGGCTGCTGCTGGCGCAAGACGCCGCGACCACATCAGGACAGGAAGAAATGACATGAACGCATTAGACGATTTCGGGTCGCTGGACGGCGGTCAGACGCTGACCCTTCAGCGCCTGTTGCCCGGCCCGATCGAGCGGGTCTGGACCTACCTTGTCGATGGCAATTTGCGCGGCACATGGTTGGCCTCTGGCGCGTTGGAGCCGACGGTGGGCGGTGCCCTTGAACTGATCTGGCGCAACGACAGCCTGACCGATCCGCCGGGCGCGATACCGGACGGCATGGGTGGGGAACATCGGTTGCAGACCACCGTGACCGTCTATGATCCACCGCACAGGTTGGCGTTTGCGTGGGGCGCGTCGATGGTGACGATCGATCTGGCACCCGCCGGCGACCGCGTGTTGCTGACGCTGACCCACACCAACATCATCGAGCGTTGGTCGCTTTTGATGACGTCGGCGGGGTGGCATGCCCATCTGGATGTCCTTGGGATGCGGCTGGCCAACGTCACGCCCGTCTCGTTCTGGGACCAATGGACCAGTCTGCGTGACCAATACGACGAACGCTTTCCCGCCTGATCGGCGCGGCCCGGGGTCACAAGGTCTGCGGTCAGGCTGCCGCTGCGACCTCTTGTATCCGTGCCACCATTGCGCGGACCCCGTTGGACCGCTGCGCTGAAAGGTGATCGTTGAGACCCAGACGCCCGAGTTCTGCCCGGGCGTCGATCTTGCCCACCTCGGCCACAGGCACGCCGTTGAACAACGCGCCGAGGATCGCCACCAGTCCGCGCACGATCATCGCGTCGCTGTCACCGCGAAACCGGAACACGCCGTCCGCGACTTCGGGGACCAGCCAGACCTGGCTCGCACATCCGTTGACCTTGGTCGCGGGGACCTTGAACGCGTCGTCTAGCGGTTCCATCGCCCTGCCCAAGTCAATGACGTGGCGATAGCGGTCTTCCCAGTCGTCCAGAAAATCGAACGTTTCGGCGATGTCTTCGAAGGCTTCGGTGGCCATGGCTGCCCTTTCCTTTGCCTTGGATTTAGGGGTCGGGTGGCCAAAGGTCCAGAGCGTGCTTTTCAACGCCAAGGCAATCGGCTACCCCTTGGTCAACGATACGAAAGGCCCTGCGATGTTGCGTCCGATCCTCCTGACCCTCTGTGTTGCGCTGACTCTGACGGGTTGCGCGCGGATTGCGCAGTCCAAGCTGAACCCGCTGAACTGGTTCGGCCGAGGTCAGGTCATTGCCCCGGCCAATCCCGAAGATCGCAAACCCCTGATTCCGGCGGGTGCCACAACACAGTTGGCTGACACCCGTGGCCTGATCGACACCATCATCAACCTGACCATCGACCGGTCGCCTGCGGGCGGAATCGTGCGGGCCACCGGCGTCGCCGCGACCCAAGGCTATTTCAATGCCCAACTGGTGCTGGTCAGCAGCGATAATGGTCTGCTGGTCTATGAATTCCGGGTGGAAACGCCGCGCGGCTTTGAACAGATCGGCACACAGGCCAGCCGCCAGATCACGGCGGCGGTCACGCTGACCATGCAGCAACTAGCCGGAGTGCGCCAGATTCAGGTGCGCGGTGCCCGCAACGCGATGGCCAGTTCGCGCTAGGACCTACAGCTTGATCGTGATGACCGTGTTGCCCTTGGCCGACAGGGCGACCTTGCCTTCGACCAGCAGCAGCGCATCGTTGCCGAACACCTCGCGCCGCCAACCGTGCAGCGCGGGAATGTCGCGTTCACCGGCGGCGATGGCATCCAGTTCGGCGGACGTGGCGATAAGTTTCGAGGCAACGCCTTCGACCTCGGACTTGGCTTTTAGCAGCACGCGCAAAAGGTCGGCCAGCGCCGGGTTGACCTGAAGCTGGTCGCGGGTTTTGTCCGGTTTGGGCAGACTGTCCTGTGGCGCGTCGATCCCAGCCTTGACGGCAGCAAGGATACCATCGGCGATGTCCCCGCGCCGCCCTTCGCGCAACAGCAGGCGCGAACGGCCCAGATCGGCCTCGTTCAACGGTTTGGTCGAGGCGAGTTCGATCAGCGCGTCGTCCTTGTAGACCCGGCTGCGGGGGATGTTTTTGGTCTGGGCATAATTTTCCCGGAACCGCGCCAGTTCCCGCACGATGGCCAGGAACCGGGGCGAGTTGGTGCGTGTCTTGATCTTTTGCCACGCCTCGTCGGGGTCGGTGCGATAGGTCGCGGGGTCCTTGAGAACCGCCATTTCTTCGATGACCCACTGGTGCCGCCCGGATTTTTCCAGTCGCGCCTCAAGGTATTCGTAGATGTCGCGCAGGTGGGTTACGTCTTCGACCGCGTATTTTGATTGGGCAGGTGTCAGCGGTCGGCGCGACCAGTCGGTAAAGCGGCTGGATTTGTCCAGTTCGGCCTTGGCGATCTTGCGGACAAGTGTTTCATAGCCCGCCTGTTCGCCAAAGCCGCAGACCATGGCCGCGACTTGTGTGTCAAACAGCGGATCAGGGATCACCCCGGCCTCGACGCAAAAGATTTCAAGGTCTTGACGGGCGGCGTGGAACACCTTGACCACGTTCAGATCGCGAAACAGGTCATAGACCGGGTCAAGCGACAGTCCCTCCACCAGCGGATCGACCAGCACCGCGTCAGACCCCGCCCCAGACGGACCGTCGTCGCCAGGATAGGCCAGTTGCAGCAAGCACAACTTGGAATAATAGGTGCGTTCGCGCAGGAATTCCGTATCGACCGTGACGTAGGGACGCTTGGCGGCTTCGGCGCAAAAGGCGGCCAGCGCCTCGGTCGTGGTGATCGTTTTCATGCAGGCCTTTGGAGAGTTGACGGCGCGCCGTCCTTGCAGGTTCCTTGTGATAGGACATGGGGCGCGGATTGAAAAGGGTAGTCGGGCCAACAAGCCGCCGCCGGGCGTGGCGAAGTCACCACAACCAGCCATGCCAGGCCCACCGGGCGTTGCCTCTGTTCGCGGCGCGGGTTAGGCTCAACCCAATGCTGCGACACCCGGGGGGGCCTCTCGCAGAAGGGCTACGGGTGTGGCCACGTTCGAGCTTTACGTGACGGGTGACGAAATCGGTTCCTATGGGTCGATTTCAGTGTCGGGCGCGAGCAATGGAACCAAGCTGACCCTCAGGAACACCCAACCGCTTGGCACGGCTGAACAGACCTTTCGGATTGTCATCACCGATGCCGCGCCAAATGCGACGGGGTTCAGCACGGGCCAGCATGTCGCGATCTATGCCTGGCCCGGAACCGGCCCCGCCCTGTATTCCGGGCTGACCATCAACACATCGTCCTACAACGGGCGGGCGACATCGGGCGAACATACACTGTTGCAGGGTCCGAATGGGACGGGCGTCGTCATCGACCTCAATGGTGTGACCGCAGGGTCATTGCAGATCGGCCCCGGGATCAACCCGACCCGGTACGAACCGCTGACCTTTGGGTCGCTCTCTGCCACTCCGCCCAGTTTTCCCTGTTTCGTCAAAGGCACCCTGATCGAAACCGAGATCGGCCCCCTTCCTATCGAAACGCTGCGCATGGGCGACAAGGTCGGGACCGCCGATCACGGATTGCAGCCGATCCGCTGGATCGGCAAGCGCACGGTCGAGGGGACGGGGCGCATGGCCCCGGTCGAATTCGAACCCGGCGCCATCGGCAATTTTCGCAAGCTGCGCGTGTCGCCCCAGCATCGGATGCTGACCACCAGCTGGGCCAACGACCTGCATTTCGGAAATCCGCAGGTGCTGGTTGCGGCCAAGTTCATGGTCAATGACACCACCATCCGCCAGGTTCCCTGCCTGAGTGTCACCTATTTTCACCTGATGTTCGACCGGCACGAGATCATCTTTGCCGAGGGTGTGGCGACCGAGAGCCTGCATCTGGGTGCGGTCGCCCTGTCGACGCTGGACCCGGCAACGCTGGCGGAACTGACATCGCTGTTCGGCGACCACGCCGGCATGCCTGCCCCTGTGACAGCGCGCCCCTGCCTCACCTCGCGCGAAGGTCAGCTGGTCAGGTCCGACCCGCCCAACAGGACCGGCGTCCGGTCATCGGCCGCATAACGGCGCAGGACAGCCGGGTAGAGTTCGTGTTCCAGCGGGAGCAGCCGCTTGGCCAATGTGTCTGGCGTATCGCCCGGCAGGATCGGCAGACGCGCCTGTCCCAGGATCGGCCCGTCGTCCAGATCGGCCGTCACCTCGTGCACGGTGCAGCCGTGTTCGGCATCTCCCGCCTCGATCGCCCGTTTGTGGGTATGCAGGCCACGGTATTTGGGCAGCAGCGACGGATGGATATTGAGCATTCGCCCTGCCCAGCGTTGGGTGAAGGCGGGCGTCAGGATCCGCATGAACCCGGCAAGGCAGACAAGGTCCGCCTTGGCGGTTTGCAGGACGCGGTTGAGCTCCATTTCAAACCCGATCCGGTCGGACCCATAGGCCCGGTGATCAACCACAAAACTGCCAACCCCCAGTTTGCGCGCCTTGGCCAGCCCGCCTGCCAGCGGATCGTTGGACACCACCAGAACCGGACGCGCCGGGTGCGACCCGGTCATGGAATTGACCAGCGCCTCCATGTTGGACCCGCCGCCCGAGATCAGGATCGCAACCCGTCTGGTCACAAAAGCCGCCCGCTGTAACGGATGCCCTCGCCCTTGGTGACGTGGCCCAGCGGATGCACGGATTCCCCGGCGTGGCGCAGCAGGTCGGCCAACGCATCAGCACGCTCTGCCGCCACAACGGCGACCATGCCGATCCCAGCATTGAACGTCTTGAGCAATTCGCCCTCGGCCATGCCCCCAGTTTCGGCGAGCCAGCGGAACACCGGCGGCAAGGTCCACGACCCAAGGTCGATGTCGGCCCCCAACCCTTCGGGCAGGACGCGGGGCAGATTTTCGGTCAGCCCGCCACCGGTGATATGTGCCAGCCCGTGAACGCCCCCGGCCCGAACCGCCGCCAGCGCCTGTTTCACATAAAGCCGCGTCGGCGTCAGCAGGACCTGACCCAGCGTGCCGTCGCCAAAGGGACAGTCGGCATCCCAGCCCAAGCCCGCCAGATCGACGACCCGGCGCACAAGGCTGTAGCCGTTGGAATGGACCCCGTCCGAGGCAAGGCCGAGCAGAACGTCGCCCTCGACCACGTCCTGCGGAAGGTCGCTGCCCCGCTCCATCGCGCCGACAGCAAAGCCGGCCAGATCAAAGTCGCCGCCGTGATACATGCCCGGCATTTCCGCCGTTTCGCCCCCCACCAGCGCACAGCCCGAGGCCGCACAGCCCGCAGCGATGCCGTCAATGATCCGGGCGGCGCTGTCCACCTCAAGGTGGCCCGTCGCAAAGTAGTCGAGAAAGAACAAAGGCTCGGCCCCCTGGCAGACCAGATCGTTGACGCACATGGCGACAAGGTCGATGCCGATGGTATCGACATGGCCGGTGTCGATGGCGATGCGCAGCTTGGTCCCCACCCCATCGGTGGCCGCCACGAGGATCGGATCGGTATACCCCGCGCCCTTGAGGTCAAAGAGCGCCGCGAACCCGCCAAGCCCCGACATCACGCCGGGCCGGGTGGTGCGTTTGGCCGCAGGTTTGATCCGTTCGACCAACGCATTGCCAGCGTCGATATCGACCCCTGCCTGGGCGTAGGTCAGGCCGTTCTTTTTCGGTGTGGTCATGCGCAAAAGCCCCCGATCCTGCGGTCGCCCTGCGTTAGACCATGTGCGGGCGACTGGCAACTCGGATACCGCAGACAGGTGCAAGACGGATGGCATCTGACCGATGGCGATCCAGGTTTCGAACCCGGTTCCGGTGTGACAGACCGACCGCTGCTTGACCCACCAAAACCCCCCCGATAGCCTCTTTCAAAGATTGGAAAAGGGTCGGAATGTGGACAAGGCCAGTCAGATGTATTCGGCCCTGTTTCCAGCCGACATCACGGTCGCCCCTGAATATCTGGCCGCGGCGGTGGTGCTGGGCTGGTTGATCTATCGGGCGACGGGCCGGACCGGCGGGTTCTGGCGCTGGTTGGCTCCGGCCGAGTTTTACCGACACCCCTCTTTGATGCTGGATTTACGGCTTTTCCTGATCGGTCGGGCGTTGGCCCTGTCGGGCGTGATCGGCAGGCTGTCGGCCACCACACTGGTTGCCACGTCCATAGCGGCCCTCTTTGCGACCTCGCCCGATGGGCCGACGTCGCTGTCACCCGTGGTACTGGCCCTGCTGTTGTGGATCGCAGGGGATTTCACGCTCTACTGGATTCACAGGGTATTTCATCGGTCCCGCCTGATCTGGCCGCTGCACGCGGTCCACCACAGCGCCGAGGTGATGACGCCGCTGACCGCCTATCGGCAGCATCCGGTGGGCCTGCTGCTGGCCTCTGTCGGATACGCTGCCATCATCGGTGTGTTTCAGGGGCTGCTGATCGGCACGCTGGACCCGTCCGCCACCGTGACCGAGATTGCCGGGGTCAACGCGTTCATCGTGTTCGGCAATTTCGCGATGTCGAACTTTCATCACAGCCATATCCGGATCAGCTATGGCCCGGTGTTCGGGCGGTTGTTCATATCGCCCGCGCAACACCAGATCCACCACAGCACCCTGCCCGCCCATCACGACAAGAATTTCGGGACGTTTCTGGCGGTCTGGGACTGGATGTTCGGCACGCTCTATCCGCCGAAGCCGGACGAAGTGGTCACCTTTGGCCTGACAGGCGAGCGCGACGCGCCACTGCGGACCCACATGCTGGGTCCGAGTTTCTGGTCGCCCTTGCAGCGAATGTGGACCCGGTCAGGCTGACCGGGTCGATCCGCCGTTCAGAATTTCATGATGACGTTCGATTCGTCCGATGTCGCGGGCGTCGTCGGGTCGGTGGCGGACCGGGTCGCCGTGCTGCCACCCACGTTCTTGGACAGGAAAATCACCGCCGCGATGATGGCCAGGACAATGAGCCCGTTGTCGGCGCTGCTGCCGCTGGCAGGTGGAACAGACACCTGAGCGCCCGCCATGACGGCGGCTGGCGCCAAGAACAGCAAGGGGAGACCAATGGTGAGGAATTTCACGAAGCAAGACTCCAACGATGATGAACCTTAATGGCTTACGGTGCGGCATTAACGGCTAAAATCCAATCCTTTTCCGCAAAGACACGGTTTGCCTTGTCACTTTGACCTGCCAGAGGACGCAGTTTGAAATCGGCTGCCCGCCCACAAGCCGATCAGGCACAACCCAAAGGCAAGCAGAGCCAGTAGCGCCACCCTGCCCTGTTGGTCGGGCGTGGGCCAAAGGTCGGGGCGCACCCCCCGGTTGGCCAGAACGTCAGGCACGATCAAAACAAGGCCACTGATCAGGGTCAACCAAAGTGCCATCACCATGCTCTCTGCCGCCTGCGGCCGTTCTTGCCGCCTGTCGGCCCAGATCATCCCCGCCCCGCCCGCCGCCAGCAGGACGGCCACGGGATAGACCAGATCCAACAAGGGCAGATCGAAATCCACCCCAAAGGGCCGCACAATACGGATCAGGATCGCGTAGACGACAAATATGCCAGCGGCAAAGCCAAGTGTGACCGGAGTGAGGGTGTTTATTGTGGCTCCTTTGGGCTGCCTTTGCGATCATTGACAACGGCCCCCCTGTCCGCAAAGCCCGGATGCAAAGCACATTGACCCCCGCCCCCCTGCCCGCTAGCAACGGGTTCAGGCGGGCCTGTAGCTCAATGGTTAGAGCAGAGCGCTCATAACGCTTTGGTTGGGGGTTCAAGTCCCTCCGGGCCTACCACCGCCGCCATTTTCGGATTGGCCGCAAGGTCGGCCAAGGTCAGCGACTCCATCAGCATCAGATAAGACCAGAACAGTTCGGAAAAGACCCGGCGCAGTTTGCAGGTTGCCTCGTCCTCGCAATCCTCGCAGCGCTGATAGGCGCGTTGTGACAGGCATTGCAGGGGGGCAATTGGCCCGTCGATCAGGCGCAGCAATTCGCTGAGCGAAATCGTCTGCGCCTCGCGCAGCAGGACGTAGCCACCGGTTCGGCCCCGCGTGCTGGCGACGATCCCGGCCTTGCGGATCTCCAGCAGGATCTGTTCCAGGAATCGTTTGGGCGTGCCGGACCGCCGGGCGATTTCCTCGATCGACAGGGGTGCGCCTGCCCCCGCCTTTTCCACCGCCAGTTCGGTCAGCGCCTTGAGCGCATATTTCATCTTTTGCGTAATCATGGATCCGGTTTAGGACGCGTCCTTGTCCCGGCTCAACAAAAATCGGTCGGAATTGTCGGGTTTGGATTCGACGGGGCCAAATCAGACAGCAAACGGGGGGCCAAAGCCCCCCGAAAATGGTCGTGCGACAGACCGTGTCAGTTCTTGACCAGGATGTGCGTCACCTGATCGGTGTTCTGGTCGATCTTGGCGTCGGGGATGTGGTCCCAGATCAGCACCACGGTCGAGCCAGCCTTGAGGTCGGCCTCGTCAAATCCATAGGGCAGGTGGAAGGTCTTGCCGTCGTTGAGCGTGATCGTCATCGCGGCCTTGTCATAGCTTTGCACGACGCCCGAAGTGGTTTCGGTGTTGGCAAAGGCGGCGCCAACGGAAAACAGCATCGCGGCGGCAGCTATCGGCAGAATCATCTTACGCATCTTGAGCTCCTTGGTCCGGGATCGGACCGGTTCGGGTCAGGCAAACCAACAACTGTTGCGGGTTCGTCAGGTCGGAGCATCCGGCCTTGTCCCATCAGATATGGCGCCGACGTGCAGCGGGGAGAGGGGCCGGATTACGTCTATCATACGAGTTTGTAAGGTTGCCCAGTCGGGCTTGAACGGCCCTATCGGGCCAGCACCAGGTCAGCCCTCAGCCCACCCAGCCGGTCGCTGCTGGTCAGCCGCAGAACGCCACCGTGCAACCGGGCGATGTCGGCCACGATGGCAAGGCCCAACCCCACCCCCGTCCCCTTGTCCTGATTGCGGGCGGGGTCCAGCCGGGTGAAGGGGCGCATCGCCTCTTCGCGCTGATCGGGGGGGATGCCTGGGCCGTCATCCTCGACCGTCAGGCGCAGGGACCGGTC
Source organism: Marivivens sp. (assembly GCA_024642115.1). Classification (GTDB taxonomy): domain Bacteria; phylum Pseudomonadota; class Alphaproteobacteria; order Rhodobacterales; family Rhodobacteraceae; genus JAHEBU01. The sequence continues at coordinate 312,276 of JAHEBU010000004.1, forward strand.
CTGAAAGGTCAGACTTACCTCGGCCAGGGTCCCGTGGCGCAGGGAATTGCCGATCAGATTTTCGAGCGCCCGGCGGATCGCCATGGGCCGCAACGGTACCAGCCCCGTTTCGACCTCTATTTCGCCCAGCCGCGCCGCCTGTCCGGCCCGTTGGGCATCGGTGACGATTTGCCGGACCAGCGCCGCGGGATCGACAGATTCCACTTCGTCGCTGGCATCCTCGCGGGCGAATTCAAGAAAGGCATCGACCAGCCGTCGCATGTCGTCCACGTCGCGGATCAGCGGCGCTGCCTCCTCTTCGTCCATCAACGACAGGCCAAGCCGAAGCCGGGTGAGCGGCGTGCGCAGGTCGTGGCTGATCCCCGACAGCATCATGGTCCGGCTTTGCGTTTGCCGTTCAATTCGGTTGCGCATATCCAGAAAGGCCGCCCCTGCTGCCCGCACCTCGATCGCGCCCGAGGGATGATATGGCACCAACCGCCCTTTGCCGTATTCCGCCGCCGCTGCCGCCATCCGCTTGATCGGGCGCAGTTGGTTACGCAAAAAGACGTAGGACACCAGTGTCATGAAGGCCCCCATCACCACCATGATGACAAGCAGTTGGTGCGGGTTCGACGCCGAGACGCGGGTGCGTGAAAAACTGACCTTGGCCATGCCCTGCGGCGTATCCAGCCACAGCAGGACCTCGCGCCGGTCTGAAAGATCGACCGCCCGCAGGCCGGTCAATCCCTTGCGCAGTGTTTCGATAACCACGCGACCGGACAGGTCGTAAAAGGGGCGACTGTCTGCGGCGGGCGGGTCGCGCACCGGCACGACGACGTCGAGATTGAGCGGCTTGGCGAATTCGTCGATCAGGGTTCTGACGTCGGAGGGCGAGTGGGCATCGCCCAGCCCATCCTCAAGATAAGTCAGCTCGAGGAGGACCGATTTTGTCATCAACTGCGTCACTCCTTCGAAATGCCGCTGGATGAACACGACCGACACGAGAAGTTGCAGGGTCAGCACAGGCAGCACAAGGATCAGCGCCGCCCGCGAATAAAGCCCTCTGGGCATATAATGTTTGAGCCATCTGAACATGTCGGGCTAAAGCTAACCATGGCCGGGACCAAGGGAAAGCAGGATCGGATGACCAATGACCGTCCAAGCGGCCCCGCGCTGCCCCTGCGCCCCGATCTGGTCCGGGTGCTGGCGCCCAATCCGTCGCCGATGACGCTGGACGGGACCAATTCCTATGTGCTGGGGACCGGGGTTCTGGCGGTGATCGACCCGGGACCAGATCATTCGGGCCATCTGGATAGCGTGATGGAAGTGATCGCCGGGCGCCCGGTCAGCCACATCATCGTCACGCATAGCCATCTGGATCATTCGCCGCTGGCTGCGCGGCTGTCTGCCGCCGTATCGGCGCCGGTGCTGGCCTTTGGCGACAGCCGATCGGGCCGTCGCCCGGTGATGGAGACGCTGGCAGCCTCTGGGCTGGCGGGGGGGGGCGAAGGGGTCGATCACGCCTTTCAGCCCGACAGGACCGTGACCGAGGGCGACCGGATTGACGGGCCGGACTGGGCGCTGGATGTGCTCCACACCCCGGGCCATTTCGGCAACCACATCTGTCTGGCCTGGGGCGACGCCCTGTTCACCGGAGATCATGTGATGGGCTGGTCCACCTCGCTCGTTTCGCCGCCTGACGGGGACATGACGGCCTTTCTGCACTCTTGCGCCAAGGTGGCCGATTGGGCCGGGTCGGGGTTTCCGGGCCACGGCGATCCGGTTACGTCAGTGGGTCGCCGGGCGCAGGCACTGATTGCCCATCGACGGGGGCGCGAGGGACAGATTTTGGCGGCCCTGGAGGCAGGCGCCGCAACTGCCGCCAGCCTCGCCCGCCTGATCTATACCGACCTCGCCCCTGCCCTGCTGCCCGCCGCCGAACGGAACATATTCGCCCATCTCCTTGATCTTGTTGAGCGAAACAGCGTAGCCTGCTCCGGCCCCCTGGCGATTGACGCCCGATTTTCCCTGATCTGACCCAAGACCAAGAAAACTGACGAAAGGCTCTGGACGCGCCCGAACCCGGTTGCTATATCGCCCACGTTGTTCCGACGTAGCTCAGCGGTAGAGCAGTTGACTGTTAATCAATTGGTCGTAGGTTCGATCCCTACCGTCGGAGCCAA
>JAHEBU010000011.1 GCA_024642115.1 Marivivens sp.
ATACCCACGCAGGACAGATCAGGTCGCGCAGCCAGATCGGCCTTTGGCCTGCGCATCCCGCTGGCCAGCCGCCCCTTTTCAGCAAATGGCGCACAGGCGGCGAACGGCAGGTTAGAGCCCAATCCTACCTATGCTGCGTTCTGTTCGAGTGACCGCTTTACCACAGCGGCCAGAGGAGCATGGTTCCACAGATCCTATTGACATGTTACGGTCGTTACATCATGTTCGTTCCATGGAAAACATTTCTTGGCTACTGCTGACCTATAAGGTCCCACCGGAACCTGCCGCCAAGCGGGTTTCACTTTGGCGCAAGCTCAAGGGAATGGGTGCGATCTATCTTCAGAACGGGGTTTGCTTGCTGCCCAAGACCGACGATCACGTCCGGCGGCTCAAGATGCTGGAGAATGATATCGACGAAGCAGAGGGCGAGTCGGTTATCCTTGAGACCGTAGCCCTCGACCCCGGTCAGGAAGCCAAGGTTCTCGCGCGTTTTAAGGCAGAGCGGGACGACGCCTATGAAGAGTTCATCGACAAGTGCGATGACTTTGAGGCCGAAGTCGCCAAGGAGGTGACGGCCAACCATTTCACCTATGCCGAACTGGAAGAGAACGACGTCGATCTCAAGAAGCTCCAGGGCTGGCTAACGAAAATCCAAAAACTCGATTTTTACGGTGCCGACCGAGCATCCGAAGCACAGGAGCGGCTGAAAGGCTGCGTTGCCGTGCTGGACGATTACGCGCGCAAGGTCTTCGACGCCCATGATGAAAACAAATGAGGTCAAAGCAATGAATCAGTTGACAGTTCAACGGCCGGTTCCCTTGATGAGGTTCGCGCCATATCTTTCACGATCAGCCGGGCCAACGGCTCTCGCCCTCTGGCTCGACCGGCAACGGCAACGCGTCCACTTGGCCCGTCTCGACGATTATCTGCTCGACGACATCGCCGTAAGCCGCGTCGAAGCAGTCAGGGAGGCACGTCGATGGGACTGAACCGCGTGCCGGTCGGAGAGGTGATCCATTATGCTTGAATGGTCCACCGCAGGCCCCGCCGTCGGGGCAGCTTTTCTGGCTTCGATTGTCGAAGTCGTGGAGGCTTTTACCATTGTCCTTGTGGTAGCGACCCTGCGCGGCTGGAAGCCCGCTGTACTTGGCACGGGGGCCGCGCTATTCGTTCTGGCTGCGGTCGTTGTGATCTTGGGCCCTCTGCTGGACCAAGTGCCGCTACACCTTTTGCAACTGGTGATCGGGGTGCTTCTGCTGCTCTTCGGTATCGGCTGGCTGCGCAAGGCTGCTCTGCGCGCGGGCGGCGTCATTCCCCTGCACGACGAGGACGCGATCTTCGCGAAGGAATCGGCGGGGCTGAGCGCAGAGGTCGAACGCCAAAAGACGTCGCAGGACTGGATCGCGGGGATCGCCGCATTCAAAGCGGTGCTTCTTGAAGGACTAGAGGTCATCTTCATCGTGATCGCTGTCGGTGCTGGACGTGGGCTTCTTTGGCAAGCAAGTCTCGGCGCACTTGCAGCCTGCGCACTGGTCCTCGTGATCGGGGCCATCGCCCACCGTCCGCTGGCACGAGTGCCGGAGAACACGCTCAAGTTCGGTGTCGGGGTCATGCTTTCGGCCTTCGGCGTGTTCTGGACCGGCGAGGGGCTCGGTGTGGACTGGCCAGGGCATGATCTGGCGTTGTTCGTATTCGCGGTGCTGTTCCTAGTCGCGGGGCTGATGGCCGCGCGCATGGTGCGGCAGCCATTAAAGGAGGCGATGCAATGAATATCCTCAAGGACGTCCTGTCGGAGCTGTTCAGTATGTTCATTGCCGACGCGCGCCTGACAGGTGCCATACTGGCAACGGTCGTAATCGCTGCGTTGCTGATCAACTTGACACGACTTCCCGATCTTGTAGGGGGCGCGGTCTTGCTGGTTGGCTGCATCGCGGTCCTGTTTCTCAGCGTCATGCGAGAGCCCGCGCGTAGGGCATCGCAACGCTCCGAAGGTTGACCGAGCGGCTTCCATCCCGCCAGCTATTGCGTCTGTTTAGCTGTTAATCGGATCATATGTCTTCATGGCCTTCTTCAGGAATGGTCGTTCCAAAAAGCGGTCGCTCGGATCGAGCGCAGCGAAATGTCGCTTTGTCCGCACAGCAGACCTTGACGACTGTTGCGGCAAGCGGCCGCTTCCCGCCCCGAGTATTGAGCGGCACTATCGGCCCAAACTGGACCTTCACCGTGCATTCCAAATACTGCGCTTCGGCCCGTCAAAGTGGTCAATCATGCATTTCGCAGCATTTTGGAGTTTCAAACGTCGGTTAGCCGGACTTACCGGCCATTCGCGCAGTTCGCGCCGCGCGGAATAAGGGGCGCATCGTTGGTGAAAAGCGACCACAGAAGCCCAAACATTTCTGGGCGATCCGTGTCAGGCTGGAAATGGCCAAGAACCTTCGCGATCTGGCTCTGTTCAATATGGCTATCGATAGCAAATTGCGCGGGTGTGATCTTGTCCGCATGAAAGTTGTCGATGTCATCGCATCTGGACAGATCAAGGAACGGGCAAAGCCACTTCGTCAGTCCGGCGAACCTGCCATCCAATAGGCACGCAATACGGCTGACCGAGCTCACAATTTGGCAGACCGCAGCCGGAGCGCATTGCCGATCACGGACACCGAACTTAGGCTCATTGCGGCGGCTGCGACGACCGGCGAGAGAAGGATACCGAAGAACGGATAGAGGATACCCGCGGCCAGCGGCACGCCCGCGGCGTTGTAGAAGAAGGCGAAGAACAGGTTTTGCCGGATATTGCGCATCGTGGCCTCGGCCAGATGCCGCGCCCGCAGGATGCCGGTGAGGTCTCCTTTGACCAGTGTCACGCCCGCGCTTTCCACAGCTACATCCGCGCCGGTTCCCATCGCGATGCCGACATCGGCCGCCGCAAGGGCAGGCGCATCGTTGACGCCATCGCCCGCCATCGCGACACTGTGTCCCTCCTTGCGCAGCGCCGAGATCAGCTCGCCCTTTCCTTCGGGGCTGATGCCCGCCCGGATGTCATCGATGCCAAGAGTTTTGCCCACCGCCTGCGCTGTCGCCTCGGCGTCGCCGGTGGCCATAACGATGCGAATACCGGCCTTGTGTAGGCCGCAGATGGCGTCAGCGGTCGTATCTTTGATCCGGTCAGCGACAGCGACAAGACCTGCGGCCTTCCCATCGACGGACAGGAACATGGCCGTGCGACCCTGTGCCTGAAGATCCGCCGCACGGTGGGCCAGATCACCCAGATCGACATTTTCGTTGTCCATCAGCGCCTTGTTTCCGAGCGCCACGCGCTTTCCGTCGATAATGCAGGTGACGCCCTTGCCTGTGACGGCTTCGAAATCACTGGCAGTCAGTTTAGGGACACCCCGCTCTTCAGCGCCGCGCGTGATCGCCTCGGCCAGCGGGTGTTCCGACCCGCGTTCGAGAGCGGCGGCATGGGCCAGCACATCCGCTTCGGCCAAGGTGCCGGGAACAACCTCGGTCAGCGACGGGCGGCCTTCTGTCAGAGTGCCGGTTTTGTCCACGACCAACACATCGACCTTTGCCAACCGTTCCAACGCCTCGGCGTCGCGGATCAGGACACCTGCTTGCGCGCCCCGGCCGGTCGCCACCATGATCGACATCGGCGTGGCAAGGCCAAGGGCGCAGGGGCAGGCGATGATCAGGACGCTGACCGCTGCGACAAAGGCGTAGGACAGAGCGGGGTTGGGGCCAAAGATCCACCAGGCGAGGAACGCGAGGACGGCAACGCCCACGACCGCCGGCACAAAATAAGCCGCGACGCGGTCTGCCAAAGCCTGAATTGGGGCCCGGCTGCGCTGGGCCTGCGCGACAAGTGCGACGATACGCGACAACGTAGTGTCCGACCCGACACGTTCGGCCGTCATCAGGAAGCTTCCTGTTCGGTTCAGTGTGCCGCCTGTAATGGCGTCGCCATCGGACTTTTCGACGGGCATCGCCTCGCCAGTGACCATGCTTTCATCGACCGCAGAATGTCCTTCAATCACCTTGCCATCCACCGGAACGGCCTCGCCAGGACGGACACGCAAAATGTCGCCAGATTGCACTTGGTCCAATAGCACATCCTCGTCCTTGCCATCCTTTACTCTCCGCGCGGTCTTGGGCGCGAGGTCCATCAAGGCGCGGATCGCGTCTCCGGTCTTTTCGCGAGCCGAAAGCTCCATCAACTGTCCGATCAGCACGAGGATCAAAATGACCGCCGTCGCTTCAAAATAGATCGGCGGTGTCCCGTCGTGGCGCATGGCCATGGGAAAGATGCCGGGTGCCAGCAAGGACACAATCGAAAACGCCCAAGCTGAGCCAGTGCCGATGGCGATCAGGGTCCACATGTTCGGGCTGCGGTTGACGATCGAGTTCCAGCCGCGGCCGAAGAACACGCGCGTCAGCCAAACCACTGCAGTGGCCAGGATCGCCTGCGTCCAGACAAAGACGGCTGGTCCCAGCAGATCCCGGAACGGCAAGCCGATGTGCTGACCCATTTCCAGAACGAAAACTACGGCGGCCAACGGCCCTGCGATCCTAAGTCTGCGGCGAAAGTCCACAAGCTCGGGATTAGGGCCGCTATCCCCTGTAGGCATCATCGGTTCAAGCGCCATGCCGCAGATCGGACAGTCACCGGGGCCGTCGCGGACAATTTCGGGGTGCATCGGACAGGTCCATTTTGCCCCTTCAGGAGCTTTTGGGGCCGGGGCATCGCCAAGATACTTGGCGGGATCACCTGCAAACTTTGACTGACATCCGCGCGAACAGAAGTAGAACCGCTGCCCTTCATGCTTGACCATGTGACGGGCTGACGCTCGATCCACTGTCATGCCGCAGACTGGGTCTTTGGCGGACAGATATTCGGCGGGTGCGGCTACGAATTTGTCATGACACCCAGCCGAGCAGAAATGGAACGTCCGCCCCTCATGATCCGCTGTCGGTTTGCCCTTGGTCGGATCGACCGTCATGCCGCAGACTGGATCGCGGATCACCGTGGCAGGGCCGCTTTCAGCATGGATATCATGGACGTTGGACATGGTGGCCTCCTGTGGTGGCTGCTGTCGCGAGGGATGATCTAGTCCTTCCAGTAACTGTAGGGTCAAGGGTTGTTTCTGGCACGACGATCCGGAGTCTGGGCCTTGATGGAACCGAATGGTTGTGTGTTCTGATCCGTCACCCCTCACAGGACCAAAACCCGCGGTATCCAATCGTCGGACCGTCCTGAAGCGCAAAGACCAAATCAGCGTTCGCCCGGGGTCCGGCATCGGCGTCGGGCATCACCGTCATGGTGACGCCGGGCGCTGACCAAGTGGTATCGTCGGATTTGGTCAGGGCGAGAAGAACACCGTTCAGTTTCATCCCTGCGGCAATTTCCGCAGTCGCAAGGATAGGCGGGGCAACCTCGGTCTGACGAAAGGCACATGTGGCACCGGGGGCGATCTGTGCGATCTCATCGGCGGTCATCTGGGCGGGGTCCAGCTGCGCGAGCAACGTGTTCGACAGCGCATCGGCCACAGTTCCGGTGTGCGGTGCCGGGTCCTGATAGGTCCTCTGCTGCACACCGTTCTTGGAAATATCCGCAATAATATAACGCATCTCGGCAATCTCGCGCTCTTGCGCCTCGATGATGCCGTCGGCCAGTTTGCGGTTGCGAGCATCCACGATCCCGGCCCGTTCCGAGGTCATGATGGCGATGGAATGGTGGGGGATCATCGCGCGCATGTAGCTGACGCCATCGACGGTCGCCTGACTGCGGACCAGCCAAAGCGACAGGGCAAAGACGACGACGCTGCCAAGCAGGATGGCAATCTTTGTGCCGCGGCCCTGATACATCGCCCACATAAAACCAAGCATGATCAGAGCCATGACGGCCCCCATTAACAGGGCCATCCAGGCGCGGGTCTGGCTGAAGAACACATGTTCCAGAGCGTAGGTGTTCAAATACATCAACCCAAACATCACAATGGTCGAGGTGACGATCATGAGGGCGAAGCGGGAATACGACATCTGGACCTCCGGGTAAGTGCATTCGCTGGGTCAACAAGAGTCCAGCGCAGGAGGGTTCCCCAATATTGCAAATTTTCTCTGATCACGTTCCGGACATGGATATTGCCGGTGAGATAAACGTGCGTTAGTTGAGCAGGATGAAAAATCGTTCCTCCCTTCAACATGGCCTGATCCGCGGCATTGCGATGCTGCTTTTGATTGCGGTCGCCTTTGTTGGAACGTTCACGCTGGATCGCATGGACAGTTTGATGGCCGCAGGGCCACACGACACGCACATGTCCATGTCGATGGGCACCAGGGCTGCGGATCACACCATGTCAAAGGGTCCCGCTCATTCGGCCTGCAAGATTATCTGCGCCGGGGCCACGGCGGCAGAGACGGCGACGATGCCCGAAGCCATCTCGAGTCTGGTTTTGACCGTTTTTGCACCCACCCCGCCAACACAGGTCGCAGGGTTCAGTCCCGACCCGTCTTTGCGCCCTCCCCGAACCACCCCGATCGCCTGAAAGCGCGCTGCATCTGCGGCGTATGTTTCTATGCACGGTCCCCTAATGGGACCAATCGGAGCTATCATGACACATCAATTCACAAGACGTGGCTTTCTCGCCGCCGGCACGGCGCTGGCCACAACCTCCTTGCTTCCGCGCGCATCCTGGGCGCAATCCTCGGTCATGTCACTGACCGCAGGCAACCGGACTCTCGACATCAATGGCCGCGCCGCGACGGTCTATGGTCTGACAAATGCCGCCGGAAGCCAGGGCCTCATCCTTGATCCCGGCCAACGGTTTCGCGTCGACCTGACCAACGGTCTGGACATCGAAACGCTGGTCCACTGGCACGGGCAAATCCCGCCCAATGTTCAGGACGGCGTGCCGGATATGCCGATGGCCAAGCTCGCCCCGGCTGAGATGCGCAGCTATGATTTCTCGCCACAGCCGGGCACCCACTGGATGCACAGCCATATCCCGGTGCAGGAAATGCAGCTTCTGTCTGCCCCACTGATCGTGCGGTCAGCACAAGATGTCGCCGATGACCGACAGGAGGTCATCATGTTTCTGCACGACTTTTCTTTCCTGTCCCCCGAGGAGGTGCTGGCGCAAATCACAGGCAGTCCAGCAAGCGCAGGTGTAATGGCCGGAATGGACATGAGCGGGACGAGTTCCGGTGGCATGAATATGGGCGGTATGGCGATGGGGGGCATGGCCATGGACCTCAACGACTTCAACTTCGACGCCTATCTCGTCAATGACCGCACTTTGGCCGATCCTGAAGTGGTCTCAGTGGATGTCGGCGGACGTGTCCGGCTGCGGATCATCAACGCCTCAGCCGCCACGACGTTCTGGATCGACACTGGCGCGGTTGAGGGCACGCTGGTCGCGGTCGATGGCCATGACGTGCAGCCGGTCCAGGGTCAGCGCTTTGGGATTGCTATGGCCCAAAGGCTCGACATCCTACTGGACCTCCCCGCAGGTCAGGGCGCGTTTCCAGTGCTGGCCCTGCGCGAAGGAACGCGCGAGCGGTCTGGGTTGATCCTTGCCACAGCCAACGCGACCATCACGCGTCTCGACGAGAAGGGAGAGGCCGAGACGCCCGCGTTCGACCTTGACTTGGCCCAAGAGGCCGGACTGCGGGCGGTCACGCCCCTCGACGATCGACCAGTCGCCAAAGCCGAAATGGTCATGCTCGCCGGGGCGATGTCACCTTATATCTGGACCATCAACGGCCAGACCTGGGAAACTCACACGCCGATCACCGCCAAAAGCGGTGACCGAGTGGAATTGACATTTCACAACATGTCGATGATGGGGCACCCGATGCACCTGCACGGCCATGCCTTTCAGGTGGTAGAAGTGAACGGGCAACGCTTCCCCGGCGCCGTTCGCGACACGGTTTACGTCCCACCGATGGCGCGGGTGACGATCGCGATCGACGCGGGCGAAGCTGCGCATTGGATGCTGCACTGCCACCACATGCCGCATCTGGCCAGCGGAATGATGACGGAGTTCCTTGTCCAACCGCGGTCGGCCTAAGCGATCCCATGGGGCCGGAGCCATCCTGCCCCATTGCGGCGTCTTGGCCGACATCAAATGCAGAACAGACAGAAAGGAAATCTCATGAATACCATTACGAAGATCGTTTTGGGTCTCGTTGTCATCGGCCTCGGTGCAGTTGTCGCGCTGAATCTCAAGGGCGGGACCGAAACAGCCTCGGTTCAACCGACCCCGACCGGCGATGCCATCGTAGCAGTCACGATCCCAACCTCGTTGACCGACCAAGAGAAGCAGGGGCAGACCGCCTACAATGCTGTGTGCGCCGCGTGTCACGGTGAAAATGGTGCGGGACGCAAAGGTATGGGTCCGCCCTTTGTCCACGTGATCTACGAACCGTCCCATCATGGCGACATGGCCTTTGCCATAGCCGTCCAGAATGGGGTCCGGGCGCATCACTGGCCGTTCGGCAACATGCCTCCACAAGCTGGCCTGACCGGGGTCGACGTGGCCAATATCGTGTCCTACGTCAGGGCTGTTCAACGGACGAATGGGATTTGAATAGGCACTGAAAGGCCCACCCGACCTCCCGGGCAGTCTCGGTCACAAACCCGTTGGCATGCCAGAAACGTCACGACGTGCTTCTAGTTTTGCGGATTATTCATAAAGCTGTATATCCGGAGAAAGCGCCTTGTAAGGCCATCACCATGCTCTCGATCCTTGCCGACCGGACGTATCGACATCTCTTTCTGGCGCAGATCGTGGCCCTACTTGGCGCCGGTTTGGCAACGATCGCGCTCGGGTTGTTGGCTTATGACCTTGCGGGGGACCGGGCTGCGTTGGTCCTAGGGGCCGTGTTCGCCAACAAGATGATTGCCTACGTCGGGATTGCGCCAATCGCCGGAGCCTTTTGCAAACCGCTGGCCGCGGCGTGCGATGTTGGTGAGCCTTTTGCTTGCCGTTCGTCAGCGAGATATGGCAGGTCTATGTCCTGATCTTTGTGCTGCAATCCGCCTCGGCCGCCTTCACACCGACCTTTCAAGCGACAATCCCCGACATCCTTCCGGAAGAAGATAGGTATACCCGAGCGCTGTCGTTGTCGCGCCTAGCCTATGATCTGGAAAACATCATCAGTCCGTCCCTAGCCGCGATCCTGCTGACCTTCGTCGGGTATCAGGTGCTGTTCCTTGGCACTGTTATCGGGTTCATCTGATCGGCCCTTTTGGTCATCTCGGTCCTTTTGCCCAGTCCGCAAGTATCCATCCCGCGTGGAATCTATGACCGCACCACAAGAGGGGTGCGGCTCTACTTGGCCACCCCTCGGCTGCGTGGACTATTGGCACTGAACTTCGCGGCTGCCTCTGCCAGGGCAATAGTGTTGGTGAACACAGTCGTCTTGGTCAAATCGGATCTGGGCCTTGGCAATGCCCAAGTTGCGATGGCGCTTGGGGCCTTCGGGGGCGAGTCCGTGCTGGCGGCCCTTGGCCTTCCCCATCTTCTCGAAGTTCGGCCCGACCGTCCGGTGATGATTGCAGGTGCATCGTGCCTGATCGTTGTCATGCTCGGGCTCGCCTTGGGGATGGCTTTGTCTGGTCCGACTTGGAAGCTACTTCTCGTCGGTTGGATTGCCATCGGAATCGATTATTCTGCCATCCTAACGCCATCTGGAAGGCTCCTGAAGCGATCCACCAATCCCGAGGATCGTCCTGCGGTCTATGCCGCCCAGTTCGCGCTGTCCCATGCCTGCTGGCTACTGACTTATCCCCTTTCTGGGTGGCTGATCACAGCCTTTGGTCCAGTCATTTCGTTAATCTGCCTTGCCCTTGTCGCGGGGCTTGGACTTCTCAGCTGCATCTTTCTGTGGCCGCCCGAGCAAGACAGGGCGATCGAGCATACCCACAATGATTTGCCAAAAGATCATCCCCATCTCGAATGCGCTTTGATACACAGCCACCCTATCGTGATCGATGACTACCATCCTGACTTGCTCCCCTGAAACCTTCGCGATTTAGGGGGGCACAAAAATGCGACCGGTTGAAATACTACGTAATGTCAGCGAGTCCCTTGCTTGTGGTCAGTGCACAAATGGCTGAAACGAGTGACACTAAGAAGATTGCATCCCTAGAAACTGCGACTCCCGTATCAGCTAGCATTGCAACGGTCGCTATGCCCCCTAGTCGTGCGAAAGTGATGTCAAGACTTGTCGAGATTGAACTCATTCCTTTCGGCGCGAACCGCAATACCATTTGCGTCGACGGAGCATTGCTGCAAGCCAGACCAGAACCGATTAGAACTGATGAAAATGCGAGGAGAGTGAGGTTGTCGTTACGGAACGAAAGAAATAATCCAGCAGCGATCAGGAGGGGCGCAACAACCATTATGATCCGGATGTGAGGTGTATCCACCATATTTCGCAAGAGCGAGCTTAAGCCGGCGAAGGTCAGCCACATGATCGTCAGGACAAGACCGACGTCGGCCGCCTGGACTTGATAGTTCGATAGCCAGACTGGGAGCTTGAAAAGGTAGTAAGTAATCGATCCGTAGGTGCAGAACACATAGGCGAATGTGATCCAAAGGTTTCGGGCTCGAAAGAGCCCCAAATAGTCCATCCTTGGGCGGCAGTTTAGTGCTGGAGCACCGGTAATAGCCGTTCTGTGCAAGATAACAAAGGCGACAGCCCCCAGGGCCGCGATACAAAAAAATGCTAAATTCCAGCCATAGCTACCAAGAAAACTCCCATAAATAAGCGGCGCAAATGCGGCGAAGCAGCCGGAAATGCTACCCCAGACAATCAGCGCCCTTCCCGGTTTCCTGGGCGAGGCGAGTGTCAGAAGGAGAGGCACAAGAGGCGAAAATACGCCGCCGCCAAAGCCCTGAAGCGCACGCCCAACTAGGAGCGCCTCGAAACTGTGTGCGGCAGCAACCAAACACGATCCTGCAACGAAGAAGGCAATTCCGCAAAGGAAGACCTTCTTCGTATCAAAGGCGTCGCCAAACCAACCGCCAAGGATAACCCCGACCGCAACCGCGATACCGTATGAGTTAAAGACCCAAGCCAAATCACCGATCGTCAGGCTGAAGTTGAGCTGGATAGCTGGCAATAGGAGTGGAACTAGCGTGAGCTCAATTACAAACGCAATGTTTGCTACCATTGGCCCCAAGACTGCAGTGTGGGGCAACACGGTCACCGTGTCAGCCTTCTCGATTTCCTGGGCAAGAGAACTCATCTTCAAGTACCGCCAGTTAGACATTCGCTTTTGCGTCCAGGTAGGCCATTGCGTCAGTGGAAACGGTGATAGACTGGACTGCTGAAACGCTATTCGCGGTTTGGAGACTTTGTGGCACTTGCGAAATTAGATTGGCCATGTCTTTAGCTCCCATCCAGATCAAATAGTCTTCATCGGTCACCTGTTGGTCCGGACCAAGCCAACGGCCCGGTTCACAATGACAGTAGCCGTAGCGGAGATGGGCACCCTTCGCGGCCAATTGTTTAGGTACCAGCGCGAATACAAAAGAAGGATCCCAAGAACTGATCATAATTTCGAGTAGAACGCGTGACAGAAGTGAAGTTGCCCCTTGGCTCCGCGGACCGCCAAGCCCTTGGGCACGAAGCCAAAAGTCGCCTTGATAGCAAACTTTACCCGTGATCGTGTGGAGCCCTTCTGGGCCGGAGTAAAAGGTTAGATCCGGGTCAGGTGTTGAATCAGGTGTGATGTATTTGTGGCGGTGGGTGCGAAGGTGTGTTTCGAGCGACATACCTGATAGATCAAGAAGACGCACTGCCTGCGTGTGAACCAACTCACCGTTTGGGTTAAACCCGCAAACCCAAAATCCGTTGTTGCTGTCGATATACGAACTCGCCACATCGAACATCGCATAGATTGGGCTGCGATCTTGCAGCTGGCTCCGGTAAGCGCGGTACTTGGCGAAGTCGTCACCAATCTCCAGGTGAAGTCCCGCATCCTTGAGATCGCGGAAGATGCCCGAAAGGTGCGTTGTCAACTCAAACAATCTACTTGGTGACAACACCATCCCACTGGCCCCCTGTTCCCCATTCAGGATCGAAACTCTCATCAAGTGGTTAATGATGTGTTACCGGTCTTTTCCAGTTGGAGCTCAGGGTGACCGGCTTGTGACGCCCCTTGATTTCGTCAGCATGATAGGGACTTTGTTGCCGATCGCGCCGTGTCGCCGTTCTTCGTTGTAGTATCTACGCCAAGCCTCCAACTTTTCCGCCGAATCCGCTAGGGACAGGAACCAATGCTGGTTCAGGCACTCGGCCCTGAAGCGCCCATTGAATGCCTCGATGAAGGCGTTGTCTGTAGGCTTGCTAGGGCGTGAGAAGTCCAGGGTGACGTCGTTGGTATAGGTCCAGGGAACGAGATCGCGAGAGATGAACTCGCTGCCATTGTAGACCCGGATCGTTCTTGAATATTGACGTTGCCTCCTGAACTGATTTCCCTTGCCCTTGCAGCAAATCAACTTGTCGCAGCTTTAGCACGGTGTCTTCGGGCTTATCTCGCTTCCCGGCCATCTCGTCGCCCTCCTGAAAACGGGATAATTCTATCCCAAAAGGTGGACCACTTCAGTAGGGCACTCCAAACTCCAACCCGAAAGTGACCAAAATAAGGAAAACTCATAGAATTGAGAGAACCCCATCTCATGTCTTTCGATCGCTAAAGTCGCATATTTTCAAGACGTTTCTGAGGATTTCCCGCACTGAGACAGACATTCCGAGCGAGACTGATGCTCCACTCAGGCTCCAAGCTTGCCGACACTGTGGCATGCCGAAGGCAGGAGCGCGAGTACTGCCATAATTTGGTCAAGTCCAAATTGAATTATCCAAACTAGCAAAAGGAGTCGTAATGAATCTCGATAGGCTGTTTGACAAGTCAATTATTGTATTCGGTCCACCGCCAGGATCAGTGAACGTGCGCATAGGAAATGCGGTAAGAGGCCCCGGAGGTAGATGGATCCCATGCGCGTCAGCCCTTGCAAGTGGTGCATACGTGTCTTGTGTTTATGAAGTAGGACCTGGCCGCAGGCAGGTTTGCGCTTCCACCCTTCCCACCTATTGCGTGGACGAGGCGCTTGCTCGAGCGGTTGAACTCGCTGTGGTCGCTGCCTCTTAGGTCCAATCGAAGGACGATCGAGACATTGACCATTCCGCCAAACCGAACAAAACAAATTTAACCAGATAGACGTTTGGAAGCGTTGGCGCTTCAAATTGGATGACTGAACGACTCCGGTCAACAATTCCTTAGTCTCATGGGCACTCTCAAATAGCGCGACTGATTAGGGGCACCAACTTGTCATCTGGCTCCCTTGGCAAATTGGGCCAAAAATTACCACCCGTTTCAATGAGTCTTTTGAGCAGATCGCTTTCACTCATTGGTCTACCAAAATGAAATCCTTGAAGATAGTCGCAGCCCATTTCACTAACGATGTGGGCGTGCTCTTCAGTTTCAACGCCTTCAGCAACGACTCGCATTCCGAGCCCTTTGCCAATGCCAATGATAGATTCGACGAGCGGTCTCGCGCTCACGTCCGCAACAATAGGTTGGATGAAATGGCGATCAATCTTTAGGATCGCGGGTCTGATCTCTAGAAGCCCGCGTATTGAAGCGTGCCCTGTTCCGAAGTCATCGAGCGCAATCGTTACACCCAACTCAGCAAGTTCGTCGATGGTCCATCGAACGATCTCACCCATTCGATCTAGGTAAACCGACTCAAGAATTTCAACTATCATCCTTTCGGGACTGATCCCCGAACTCTTGATGTGATGAATGAAGCTTGGATCTGCTAACCTTGCGGCGGAGACGTTGATGGAAACCCGAGGGAGGTCGACTCCCGCTTCGTCAAAATGAGATAAAGCCCTACGCAGGCAGCCAAAGATGATTTCATCAATCCTCTTTAGGATTCCCATGTTCGATGCAGTCTCAAGAAATTCAGCTGGCGCAAGAATGCCCTTGGTTGGATGAGACCACCTAACAAGCATTTCGGCACATGCAATCTTACCGGTCGCGACATCAATCAGCGGTTGAAAATAGGGAATGAACTCACGCCTTTCACAGGCAAGGAGGAGGTCTGATGCCAGTTGCTTAGTGGCAATGGAATTGGCGTGCATCTCTTTGGTAAAGAATGACCACCGTCCCTTCCCATTCGTTTTTGCATGATAAAGCGCCTCATCAGAATCTGCGACGACCTGCTCTGGATCTTTCATATTAGCACTGGCGATTGCTACACCGACACTTGCGCTGCAGGCAGTTGATTTACCATCGCAAGTGAATGGTGCCTTCATTCTCTGAACAATGGCGTCGGCCAGGCTGCTAATATTTAGGGCGCTCTTCCCCAACGGCTTCAAGATAACAAATTCGTCACCACCAAGACGGGCGACCAGATCAGATTTGTCAGTTAGGTTTCGCAACATGTTAGCGACGGAAACCAACAATTGGTCTCCTGCATCATGACCCAGCGAGTCATTCACAAATTTGAAGCGGTCCAGGTCGATGTAGAGCACCGCAAACTCTGTTCCGTGCTTCTTTAGGTTCTCTATCCAAGTCCTCATCTCGACCTCGAAGTGCCGCCGGTTGGACAGGCCCGTTAATGCGTCTTCGTTCGCATCCTTGGCCACGGACTTTGCAAGTTGATGCAGGCGCATATTTTCTTTCTCTAGACGGTGCACCTTTTCGACGACTATCGAATAGTTCTCTTGATCTGTCATCGCCGGATCTTTTTTCGTACGCTTTGCCGGCTCAGCGCGCTGGTCTTCCAGTTCGATGATCGAGCAGAGCCACCAGTGATTTCCGGACTCGGTATCGGATAGATGGATCCAACTCATCCGCTGCCAGTAAACTTCGCCGTTTTTGCGGTTATTGATCGCTTTGGTGGAAAAGTTTTCCCAGTTCATCAGTTTTTCGATAATATACAGGTGAACGCCCTGTTCCAAATCAGAGCCGATCAGTATGGTTCCACGTTGACCGATAGCCTCGGATGCTGAGTACCCGGTGATCTTCGTAAAGGCTTTGTTACACCACTGAAATACCATGACTGCTCCGTCATCATTCGACGCCAAAGCGAGTGCGAGGCCCTCGGTGCATTTTTCGTTGATTTGACCGAATATCTGAGCAGGTATCATGTGCAGGCTCTTCCTAGCGCCCTTCTCCTATGGCACCTGAACAATTAGCAAAGTTTAAACAAAGACATTCGGAGTAAGCTTTCTAGGAAAAACTGTAACGTTTCAGCTTGGAGTTTTCGACTTCCAACTCTTTCATCCGCTTCAACTGATCTTGGCCGATTCCGCCCCTCGCCATCGTCGCTCGGACCAATCACGCGAAATGGATCAGTCCACACGATCGTCGCGCCTATCTTTGGGCGCACTTCGACAATTCCAAACGCCTTGAGCATCCGCATGGCTTCGCGGAAGGTTTTGCGACTGGCGGAAAAACGGATGCAAAGTGGCGCTCGGCCGGAACCTTGTCACCCACGCCCAGTGACTCGGTCGAGACTAGGGTGCGGACTCAATCGCCCCGAGTTTACCGGAGACCATCAACTTAGGTAAGGATGATGGTCTCCGGTAAACTAGGGGCTATTCACCCAAAAAGATGAATGGGTCTGCGATCCTATCGCTACAACCGCAGACGTTCCGTAATACACTACCAGCAATTGCCCAAATGTCATGCCAGCGAAAAAGGCAATAAAAAGAGCAACCGCACCCGCCACTCCCGAAAATAAGACCGTCCACATCACCCGACCCCCGACGTTTGACGAACATCATGCAGAGACTTCGTTAAATTTGGATAAACAAAGAAGAGCGCTCACTGGTTGCCAGATCATGACCTGCTCCACTAAGAGTCCTCGTTTATGAGTTAGCCCTGTTCAGGTTTCGGTCCTCCTGTGACCGGTTAGCACATTCCGCCGGTGTCAGGCCAGCGAGGCTTGAATGCGGGCGGTGATAGTTGAAGTCGTTGCGCCATGCCGCCACTAAATTGCGGGCATGGCGCAAGTTATCTAAGAGGCTTTTGTTAAAGAGGTCATCGCGCATTCGACCGTTTAAGCTTTTTCACAAAGTCGTTCTGGACTAGCCTACGAAGGCAGGTTTCGTGTGACTGTCACAACGTCGTTGTTGTTCGGTTAAGGCCAAATCCTGTCCCCGCAACCAAAAAAACAAATAACTACAATGCCCTACGCCCCGCCAACCGCGGGGCTTTTTGCATGACCGAAACCTAGGTCAACCCCAAGGACTCTCGTTATGAACGAGGGACGACCGGGGGGCAGGTCAAGCTCCTCTCCCAGCCAGGAAAGCTTCGCGAAAAACTCCAGCTTCAAACGGTCCAGAATCTGGGGATCAGATCAGCGGCGCAGGGCGAAACCGTGCTATCGCCATGGCCGAAGGGTAGTGATATCAATAGCTGATTGCTCAGCGCGTGGACTAAGAATGCAAATCGCTCTCATTTCATGGCTGGCTGCTGCGCTGGTCCACTTTACATGCACTTGTGTTTTCTTCAGCAAGCGCTGGATCGCTGGAATGGTCGTGTGTCTTCTGATGTCGATAATGGTATATGTCCGGCCATTATTGTATTTCCTCGGCCTTGACGAACCATTTCCCTCAACCTGGTTCGGTGATGAAGTTTGGGATTTGGTTTCAAATGCTCTATTGTTGAGTGCACTTTGGGTTGCCACTTTGACTGTCTCAGGCTGTGCGAATGTCCTAGCCCCGTCGCCCTCGGGCCATTTGATAAAGGACGAGTTCGCAACAGCCAAATCCGATTAGCACGAACAGGTGCCGCCAATGCAGGGAGTCGACTACGACGCTATTGGCGAATTGACCCAAAATTGCAGCCAAAATTGCAATGCGCAACGGTTGACGATCATCCAACTTGTTAACTGATCGCAACAGTTGCACCGATAGAATGGTGATCGCGCCAAAAAACGCGATAAAGCCGAGCCACCCGTTTTCGACAGCGACCTTCAAAAATACGTTATGGGTCGCCAAACCGAAATCGCTTTCTGCGAAATGCGTGCGACCAACGTAATGTCCTGGCCCAACGCCGAAGGGCTGTTGGCGGATGACTTCGATAGCATTTGACCAGTTTGAAAATCGGTTAGCGTCATAAGACTGGAGCGCAAAGCGATGGGCGAGAAAGCTGGTAAGATTCAGTTTGGCGAGCATGAAGGTACCAGCAGCCAGAACGCCCAGACTCCCCAACGAACTGAACAACGCAAAACTGATAAAGGCGCGACGCTCGCGGGAAAAGAGCGCCATCAGCACAAAAAATACTCCCGCAGCTATTGCGGTCCCTAGCCACGCGCCACGCGAAAATGTCAGAAACATCGCCAAAAGGATAATCAGCGCACGGAGCAATCCGCGAGTTCTATTCGCGGCGCTGCCGCGCATGTTGAACCCGATCATCAGCGTTCCCGCCATCGCCATGAAAGGACCAAACACGTTCGGGTCCTTGAACAACGGAGAAAGACGCAGTCCATCGTCGCTGCGGAAATACAGGGTGATCGGACCGGGCGCGAGGTGAAAGACCGCGAGGATACCAATGACTGCCGAAATCGACGCTGCGATAAAAAACGCCTTGTAAAGACTGTCGATCGTTTCCTCCCGGTATCGCGCGGCGAAATGGGACATCATCATCGGGATCAGGAGCATATAAATGGTAATTGCTAAGTAATTCGCTCCGAAACTTGCGCTTTTCCACGCGAAAGCCGAAATCAGGTTAGTGAAAAAGAACAGCAAGAGTGCAACAAAGATCGGCCGCAGAATGGGCGCCAAGGCCAATTTCCCGGTGAACAGGAAGAGACCGAAGCCGAGAGCGAAAAAAAGATCAGATGGCGCAGGTTCGATTATAACGACGAACAGGAAGCCTAGAAAAAGTTGCATACACAACAAAACGAGCCCTTCGTGCGTTATCGCCTTGCGACCCCGCCTGTGGCCCATCATGTCCACTTGTGCCGTCATTTACTCAACATCCCTTCCAGAACGTCCCGAACCTGCGCGCAATGCGCCTGCGGCGTCGCCGCATAGCTGTCCCGATGCGCATAGGCCGCCCGCGACATTGCCGCAACCTTGTCGTCATCCCGCAGCGTGCTGAGCGTATCGCTCAGCGCCTCGCGCCGATCATAGACGATCCCGTTTGTTCCGTCCGCGATCATCTCGCTGGCCGCATTCCAGCGCCCGGCGATTGCCGGCACGCCGCGGGACAAAGCCTCGGCCGCGACCAGCCCGAACGGTTCGGGCCAGACGGAAGGAAACACCAGCGCCCGCGCCCGCCCCAGCCACGTGGTCACCTCGGCGGGGGTGACCCAGCCCATCAGTTCGGCCTCTGGGTTGGCGGCGCGGATCGCCTGTTCTTGGGGGCCTGCGCCCAGAAACACCGCCCGCACCCCGGCCGCCTTGGCCGCCCGCGCAAAATCGAGCGCCCCTTTTTCGGGCATCAATCGCCCGATGAACAGGAATACATCGTTGTCCTCGGCCTGAACGCGGGGCGCTTTGGGGTCCATCTCGATCGGGTTAAGGATGTGGTGCAGCCGTGCAGCCGCAGGCAGATAGGGGCGCATCGCGGCCAGTTGGGTTTCAGAGATATAGGCGATGTCGCGCAGGTTGCGCGGCATCCCGCCCGGCCCCCATAGCATGGCCTGCCGCGCCACCCGCCACCCCTTGTGCAGACCAGAACGCGCGTCGCAATTGGTGCTCAGGCACGACAGGCCCAGCGGGCGACGGGTGCAGATCTCTTCTTTGCGGTAGTCGTAAAAGCCGCCGTTCGGGCAGGCGAGGAAATATTCGTGCATGGTGAATAGTGCCGGAAAGCCCGCCCCGGTCAGCACCGGCCCAAGGGCCGGCGAGAGCGCCCGCGAAAAGCTGTGGGCATGGATCGCGGTGCGCCCGGGGTCGAGGGGGGCCAGCACTTCGCGCAGCGCCCGTGCCGCGCCGCCGTTCCAGATCCCCCGGCCCATCGCCCGCAACCGGTTCGGATCGTCCAGCACATCGGGTTCATTCAGGCAGACCACCTCGGCCCCGCTTGCCGTCAGTGCCAGATCGACCGGGCCGGTGGGCGCGAAAAAGATCACCCGAAAGCCCGCCGCGACCAAACCGGCCGCCTCGGTAAAGGCGACCTTGGCGGTGCCGCCGTTCAGCCGTGCGCTGTCTGTCGCGATGACGACGGTGTCGAGCCTGCTCATGTGGTCTGTCCGAACAGCGACCGATAGAGGCCGAAGTCGTCAGCATAGAGATGATCGAGCATGGCCCGCGCGGGCGGCGACAGATCGAGCGTCCGAGGCCGTTTGGAGGCGTTGGAATGTGTCGGCGTATAGGGTTTGCCGAGCCGGGCGGCAATCTCGGCCATGCTGTCGTCAAATGTTTCGACCCGGCCGATGTAATCGACGATCACCTGTCCCGCACGGTCCGTCAGATACCAGGTCTGCGGCGTGAAATGCACCCAACTCATGACCCGCGCGCGTAGGACCGGATTGCGTTTCATCGCGATCAGCAGGGCGTCGGGATTGTCGAATGGTTTGATGACCCGCTGCCCGAACGCGTTGTCCTTTTCGGTCAGAGCGCCATTTCGCAGAAAATAAAATGCCGAAAAGAAACGATCCGAAGGCTCTCGCATCAATGAAAAGGTAAAGAGGCGTCCAAATCGCTCGGGATCGAACGTCCGCCATCCTGATGCAGGTGCGTGCCCGAACAAAGCCTTGGTGCCATATATCGCCTGGCAGACAGAGATGCCCGCCGTTTTCGGAATATGCACAAAGAGTACACCCGCTGCGTCCTGCACCGCCAGAGGAGCCCGGTAGATAGAAAGATCACGATCCCAAAAGGAAAAGAAATACCGCCGTCCGTAGCCCAGAAGATGGGCAAGCTCTCTTGGTCTCATATACCTTTGCCCCCAGTTGGCCGTGCTAAAGTTACGAGCAGATCAATCAGTTGGTTGAAATTGCGATCGGCGTCGAACGCCTCGATGGCATGCGCCCGCGCGGCTGTCCCCATCGCGGCCACCAGCCCGCGATCCTCAGCCAACCGCACAAGCCCCGCAACAAACCTCGCGCTATCGCCTGCTGGTACGGTCAACCCGGTCTTGCCTTCGATGATCATGTCGGGAATGCCGCCGATCCGGCTAGCCACTGCGGGCAGCCCGGCGGCCGCCGCCTCGGCCAGCACTTGCGGCGACATGTCTGACCGGGTCGGCAGGCAGAGCACGTCCATC
This sequence comes from Marivivens sp., assembly GCA_024642115.1. GTDB lineage: Bacteria > Pseudomonadota > Alphaproteobacteria > Rhodobacterales > Rhodobacteraceae > JAHEBU01. Next base: position 20,234 of record JAHEBU010000011.1, read on the forward strand.
GAGGGTAAAAGTTCGCTCACGAGCCGGTCGTTCGGAACCCGTCCATGAACGGTTGCACGGTCGGCGAGCGCCTGTGCTGCCGGATCGCCAGACACCACATGCAACTCTGCCAGCCCTGCAAGCGGCCCGGCGATCCAGTTGGCCAGATCGACGGCGCCCTTGCGCGCGATATCGTTGCCGATAAAGATCACGCGCAACGGCCCGACGCGCCCGGCCAATTGTGCGGGCGTGAACCGCGTGACGTCGATCGAGGGCGGGATCACGCTGACCGACCCAGGCGCCACACCGCAATCGGCAATGACCGAACCCGCCGCCCACTGGCTCATCGGAAAGACATGCGCGGCCGCGCGCAACAGCGCCGCCTCGCGGGTCATGTCAGCCGCTGTCCACGCGCCGCGCGGCAGATCGCGTTCGATCCCGGCGCGGGTATTGTCGAGCGTGACGGTGAACGGCGCGGCGTCAGGCTGCCCGGCCAGTGCGCCCGCGGGCCAATGCGCTGCGAAATGCACGGCTTCGGGCCGAAACTTGGCCAACCCGGCCCGGATTGCACGACCGGCGCGGCCCGCAAAGGCGTCGATGGGGTCGATCCGGCGGAACAGATGGTCGCGCGGGCGCATGTTGTTACGCTTGTGGAACAAGGTATCGCGCCGCGTCATCGTGACCGGGATCAGCAACGTCTCGATATCGTCACGCGTCGCCAGAACCGCCTCTAGCCGGGCGCGGTAGGTGCGCCAGCCCAAGGCATCTTGTAAGACGAAACAGAGCCTTGGCTTGGTCAAACCGTCTCTCCCGGTTCGATACGAGCCCGCCGAAGCGTCAGCCAAATCAGACCGCTCTGCAACATGCCGGTGGCGATCATTCCCAGCACAACCCCCGGCAGGCCTAAAGTGAGCACACCGATCAAGGTGCCAATGACTTGTGCAACAACGCTCGTCATCCGGATCCGCAAGTTGTGGCCAAAACGCCGCGTCGCCAGCAACCCCGATTGCAGAATCGTCCCACTTGCGATGGTGCCGGCTGCAATCATCACCAGCGCCAGAAGCTGACCCTGGCCTGCGTATTCGGTCCCAAAGATCAGCTCCAGAAGCCAGTTGCCGATTGCCAGCATCACCAGCGATCCCGTCACTGCCGCAGCGGCGACTAGCATGACAAGACGGCTGAGCGTTCGCAAAAAGGCCTTCTGGTTGCCTATCGCCCAATAATGCGCCAGTCGGGCCACGATCGACTGTCCTATCGCAGTCACGATCGTGGTCACGGCCTGCATCGCATAACCAACGACGGTGAAATGGCCCAGCGCCACGAGGCCGAGGAAATGGCCGATGACATAGCGTGGCATCGCGCCCTGAAATGCCGCAAGCAGCGCGTTGAATGCCAATGGCAAAGAGCTGACCACAAGGCTGCGCAACATGCTTGCCCGCACCGGGCCGACGTCGCCTGCAGCTCGGGCCATCTGGTGGGCCTGCCTCAGATCTCCCCCGCCCGCGACCAAGACCCAGACCGCCAAAAGCCCGCCATACGCCGCAGAGGTCGAGCCGGTGAGAGCGATCACGATCCAAAAGACCGCCGTGCCACCAAAACCGCGCAAGATCAGCGAGACCGCGACGCTCGACATCCGGTCGGCACGCTGGAACGCCCCATAGCACAGTTCGGAATATGTCTCGACGCCCTTGGCCGCGCCAAAAACCAGCATCACGATTCGCGCTGCCGGATCGACGACGGTAAAGGCCAGAACGACGATCAGACCATACGCAATGATGCTCCCCATGATCCGCAGGGCCAGAAACTCGTGGAAACGGAACGTGCCACGCGTGTCCGTCGCCTGATTGGCGCGAACGCCAAGATTGAAAAACCAGTAGATCGGCAGGGTAATCGCGCTGACTAGGCCAAACAGGCCGACATCAGCGACTGAAGAGTAGCGTGCGAGTGCCACCAGCAACAGAAACTGACTGACCACATAGGACATCTGCCCGATCAGGCCCCATCCAACCAGTCGGCGCAAGCTGACGCGGGCCTCGCCCTGCGGTGCGTCAACCATCGTTTCTGCCCGCGCCAAACATCGCCTCCCACACGGCTATGTCGGGGGCGCAGAGGTCGCGTGCCTGCGCCATCAGTTCGGGCGTCACCACCGATTTTCGGGAATCAGTGGGCTGGCGCGCCTTGTTCTCGTGGCCGACCTTGACGCGGACCCCCAAAACCTGGCGCAGCCCCATTTGGAAAGCAGGCAGATCGTCCAGCCGCCCGACCAGATCGAAGCGTGTGCGCAAGTTGGCGATGGCCCGCGCGATCAGTTCTGGATCAGACAGATCGGCAGCCATCGGCGCACCAGAATAATATTCGACATAACTTGCCCCTAGACGACGCGCCCGGTCGGTGCCGAGGAATGTCGCGAAATCCTCCTCGATCCGGGCGTGGGCCGCCGGTTTACCGTAACTCCAGTAATAATGGGACACGAATCGCGACACCGGCTCGCGCAGGATGGTAATGAACTTGTATCTGGGCGTGAAACACCGATGCACCACTTCGGAATACGGCACATGAACGGCGAGGCAGCGCGTGTTGTCAAACAGGTGATACAGCAGCATCTGCTCGCGAAGAGCTGCGACGTCGATCAACATTTCTTCTCGGTCCGTGCGCCCGGTGTAGGCTTCAAAGGCGCGGAAACTTTCCTCAGGCTTCACCGTCGCCTGTGATAGCAGATAGCGTTTGCGCAGGGCTCGCCCGACCGATGTGCCACCGCATTTCGGCACATGATGGAAAACCACGCTGCTGGGATGCACCCATTCATCCAGTCTCCGGTGGAGTGCTTTCATACGGTCAATCATCTTTGGGCAGGGTCTCCCATTTGGACAGATCGAGTCCGAACCGCTCGGATAGGCGCCGGTTCGGTTCAACAAACCGCGCGTGCAAGTCGTCGACCACATCTTGCCCGCCGGACGGGGCTTGGTCTCGCCGGGTGGTGTTCAGCTTGTGATAGATCTCGCGCAGACCGTTATACAACCGCCCCTTCGGGACTTGCGCGCGCAGCGCAATATTGACGCGATGCAGCAGTCGCGAGCGCGGCACATAGGTCTCATTTTGAGCATCGAAACCGAAATCTGCGTAAAATTCTGGCGCCAACCCAACCCAGCGGGCAACTTCCTGCGTCACTGCACGAGGATCAGCTCGGAGATCCTCGAACAAAAGGATCTTCATCCTGTCTGGCCCCAACCGTGAACGCCAAGCCTCGAGGAATTTGACATATTCCGCGTTGCCCAACGCGTTCCGGGCCAGTTCGTTACCCTTGAAATCCGACATGCCTGCCTCGACGGCCGCCAAATAGTCCGCAAAGCTCATACCGGCGGGAATCCAGTTCCAGTTGCCTTGAAAGTAGGCATACAGGGACCGAATTTGTGACACCGGTTCGCGCAGCACGAACAGGCATTTGGGAGCATTTGGCAGGTCCGGGATATGCTCCAGGGCTGTCTTGGAATAGATATATCCGGGCGTGGCCTCGAGCCGAACCAGAGGCGCGCGATCCGTGGGACGCAGGGGCGGGAAAAGCGCCCCATAGCTCTCCAGACCGCGGCTGACATGGCAATCGGCCCGATACATGTGTGTACCCGGATCGACGAAGAAATAGGTTTCCTTCTCGATCGTGCCCGATGCGTCGGGATGTGCAGCGATCCAGTCAAAGAGTGAACTCGTCGCAGCTTTCGGAACCCCACAAATTATCAGGTCGGGCAAAACACATGGTTTTTGGAGTTTTTGCATTCGGCTCACAGTCCGGTATCGGATTTGCTTGTCTGGTCAGAGCCCCGAATGCGGCGCTGCAGCAATGTCTCGCAGAATGCACAACCAGCTTACAATTGCAACTCGCCAAGGCTGCAAACGCAAGCGGCGGCGCCGTCGCGTGAACGCCTGCGCCGCCAAGTTTTTGTGATGGCCGAAATTCCGCTGTCCTTAGAGCGTGCCCACTGGGTACAGAAGTACGCGCGCCGGATAAAACGGCAAGGCTTGCGGCGCCCAACCGGAAGAGACAGAGACCGAACGGCTGTCGATTGCTGCGCCCGCACCATCGACGATCCGAAGATCGTAGGTCCCGACAGGGGCTGCCCAAGTTACAGCGTCGGCTGGTCGGGTCGATGTCGCTCCGGTGGTGTTGATAAGGCTCGACCCCGTGGTGCCGCTTTCGAACTGTGCTCCCAGCAAAGTCACGGTCGCCCCCGTGGTTGCGCTGCCCGGGCCAAGTCCGATATTCAACGTGCCGGTGAAATTTGGAGTGATGTTCATGCCGAGGCGGTAGGCGCCGTCAACACCAAGATCGGTCAGGGTGATGCTGTCCAGCCCCCCTGCGCCAGCCCCAAGAACAGTGTTCGTCGTGGTGCTGACTTCGACCCGGCTTTCGACCGCTCCTGTCATATTGCGCAGCGTTGCCACGATTTTGCCTGACGTGCCGAACTTGAAGAACGTCCGCAGGTGATAGCTTGCACCATTTGTAACGGCGGGTTCGTCGGTATGGTTCAACCGATGCCAAATTGCCCCGTTCGAGGTGACCGTTACGCCGGGAAACAGACCAAGCGCATTCAGGGCCAGGTTGCTGCCGCTCGCCCCGCTCAGGGTCCAACCGATTGTCGTGCTTGCAATCGCCCGACTCAACAAGTTTGTCGCGGCAGGCTCAATGACAGCCGTCCGCAGCAGTCGGCGCGCGTCATACCGAAGGAGGCCCGCGGAATAGGATATGAACCGTCCGGCCCCATCATAGCCAAATGCCGACGCCGCACGACTAATCACGAACCCTGACGGAAAGAGCCCTCCATCGAAATCCCAGACACTGACCGGTTCAATCCAGTTGATTGCGAAAGGCGACGGCCCCAAACGGGGGCTTGTGATGATGTAGCGGATTGGGGTGTTCATCACCAACCCACCATGATCCCGCTTGCTGTGGTGCCGGTCGCATGGATCCGGTTCAGTTCCATCAGGTGCCACCCCGCGAACAGTGTGGGGGTGGTCAGGGTCTGTCCCCCCTTGGTGCTTACCTTTAGCACACCAGCGACGCTCAAGTAGACCCATTGGCTCACATGGGTCAGATCGGTACTGTCGCTTGGCGTTACCAACGCAAGGTTGGCAGGCCCGCCCGCGCGGGTGTAGGAAAATCCATTAAGGGAATCAACTGCAGGCATTTCAGGTCTCCTTTGCTGTCTGCCTAGGGATGCCCGCAGTCGGTAAATTTATTCATGCTCCATCGAACGTTGCGCGTTCGGTTCCCAGGCTTCAATGGGTTCGTCCCGATAGGCCCGCAGGATCTCGGCATACAGACGCGGCATCGAATATCGGCTCTCGTAAAGAGCCCGGCAGGCCGGGCGCATTGCACGCAGGGTTGCGCGGTCAAGCGTTGCCAGCCGCCCGGCCAATGCCTCGACGGAGAGTGAATAGCTCAATCCTTCCACTCCCTCATCGAAAAGCTGTTCCATCCCGGAACGTTGCGAGACCACCACTGGTGTGCCGTTGCGCAGCGCCTCGGGGATTACCAGCGGCAGCCCCTCCCAGCGCGATGACACCACAAGCGCATCGGCCGAGCGATACCATCGGTCGATCTCATCGCGCGGCACCCAACCGATAGCTTCGACACCATCGGGCAATTCAACTTCCCCGCCGTCGCGCACTGCGCTGCCGATCAGGTGCACCTTCAGATTCGGGCGCTGTTTTCGCGCCTGCTCCATGGCCGCAACCAAAATGTCGAGGCCTTTCTGACGATCAAACCGACCCACGAAAAGCAAGTTCAGCGCGTCGGGATCTGCATCGAAACAATCGCCGTGCCCGGCGCTGACAACATCCGGAACCGCATTCTCGATAAAGGCATGACGTCCGCGATAGCTATGGATTTTCGCCGTTTGCAGGTCGTTACGCGAAATGTTGACAACGAGATCGGCATGACCGCTCAGCCGCCCCTCTACCGCCCGCACGAGGCGCTGCTTGATCCCGGAATACTGATCGCCCGCCCAACAATGGGCAATATACAACAGCCTTGGACGGTTTTTGCGCCCGCGACGCAGCTGTGTCGCCGCCAACGCCAAAAGCGAAAAGGTCGAGTGGAACACCACGACATCCGGGGCCTCTCGCTTGATCGCCTTGCCCACCGCGCGGATCTGGTTCCAAACTCCGGTAAGGCCGCGCTTGCCCAAACTGTAAGTCTGCACCCGCGTATCACCTTCCATGATGGCCGCATGCTCTGACGGCATCAGGAAGATTTGCGTCGCCTCCTCAGGACTCATCCCAGCGAGGTATTTCTGATAGACCCCGACACCGCCCATAGCCGTTTCGCAGGTGTGAAGGATCTTGAGCGGTGCTGTCATGGCTGAAATCGCTCCATCGGACCTGTTGATGAGGCATCGCAGCCTGAACTCTCTTCCCGCACCAACGAGGTCAAACGAATTCGCCTTTGCCCACCGATTTCCACTCTTCGAGGCTTGCCCTCAAGCGGTCGCGTGTCTCCAGACCCGCCCCCTCGGCCCATCCCGGCAAAATATTTGTCGAGACCATCAACTTGTCTATCCGATCTGGATGAATGCCCAGATTGGCCACCGAAAGGGGGCGCAGTATCGCTGCCGCCGTCTTTAGAACCCCGGCCGGAAGCGTATAGGCCTTGACCTGCGGATAGGCGACCTCGCGGAAGGTTTCGACGATTTCCTCAATCGTATAGCGGTTCGAGAAGGCGCCATTGAACAGGATGAACTTGTCTTGGCGCGAGCCCGCATCAAGGAGCCAGCTGACCAGATCGCCCACGTAGATGCAGGACTTGATCGTATCCTTGCGCCCAGGATAGAGGAAAAACCCCTTTTTCAACATCCGTGCGAGCCGGGTAAAATTGCCGCCCTCACCCGGGCCAAAAACGACAGCCGGACGCGCGATGACGAGCTTGCGCCCATCGTCTTCGGCCAGCCAGTCAAGGTGTACCTGCTCGGCCATGAATTTCGAGCGACCGTAATCCGAAACCGGCGTCGGCGGGGTGGTCTCGTCCTTGGCGACTTCGTCAGGGCCGTAGATCGAGATCGAACTGGTAAACACGATGGATCGAGTCTGATGGCGCCGCGCGAAACGCGTTATCCCGATCCCACCCATCACATTCGTATCATAATATTCCCATGGCTCATGACCTGGTGTGGTATGGACCGCCGCAAGGTTGAACAGGACCGGAACCGCCTCACCAAGATCGAGATGGTCGAGCGCACGCACGTCATGCTGCAAATATTCTACCCCTTCGATTGACCGCTTGGGCGCCCGGATATCGACGCAGACGATACGCTCGAAACCCTCGGACTTAAGCCTCTCGATGAGGTGCCCCCCGATAAATCCTGCCCCCCCAAACACCACAATTAGCTGCGACTTGTCCGAAAACACCAATTCAGAAGTTGTCATGTTCGTCCTTCGTTCAGAATTCATTTTGGCGGGGCAATCCTTCCGTTTTCAACGGGACAGATTTGCAGAACTTATGCAGCCATTTTCAGTTGCATTAAGGGGGGAGCCGCCGGGACCCATGTTCGGTCGGTCGTTGGTGTAAGTCTAGAGCCATTGTGAATTGCCCCTGGTTTACTTGAGACTTATGACTTGATTTCAGGCAATTGCCACTCTGCGCGTCGTGTGGGGCCATTCCGGATTGTCTTGTTTTCGACTTCAAAACGTGTGCTGCGGTAGACCTTGGAAGTTTCGTGCCGTGCGCATTGTCCGCTTCGATCTGCGCTAAGCCAGTTGAATGATCCAGCGCATAGCGGCAACTCATCGAGGGTCACGACCATGCTGTGAACTTTCGGGACGCTGTGGAGGGCGACGCCGATCGCCGAAATCCTTCGATCCACTGGTCCATGTGGTTCAGCCCGCAGGTGCCGATCCAGTGTTCAGAACAGGTTCGGAAAAAGACCTCGCGATGCGCGCCCTGAACATGACCTTCCACTGCCCAGCAGGCGAATACAGGTATTCGCCCATCGGGGCTCTGCGCAGGCCGCCACATGGATGCATCCAGCACGCTGACAGGGGCAGCCAATATTGTTCACGCGATTATCAGAAAATCCTGCGCAAACATGGGCCGACAGCGTCGATGACAGGCAAATGGAGGTGTAATGACAACTCGGCCGTCGGCCATCTCAGCCCGGTCGCGTTCGAAAAGAGGGCCAGGTTAGCTTGACGACCAGTCCACGAAACCGGCAGCAGCTCACTGATACGCGTTCGTACTTGACCGAAATCTAACCCATCGACATTCTGTCCGGAAAGTAAGTCGACCGCGGACCATTTTGCAAAAGAATTTCGCGATTTCAAAAACATACCGCTGCCTCGGAGGCTGGCACTTGGATTTTTCGGTTGTGTTTTAAAAAGCCTCGCGGGCATGCAGCAAATGATTTGCGGCAAGCGATATGTACCATTTCACTTGGGGGCGTCACCAGTTGATCACACCAGTTCTTCTCTGTGGCGGTTCCGGGACACGGCTTTGGCCGATTTCGCGCAAGAGCTACCCCAAGCAATTCGTGCCTTTGACGGGCGAACAAAGCCTGTTTGCCGCCTCTGCGGCGCGGCTGAGCGGGCCGGAGTTCGCGGCACCCGTGGTCGTCACGGGGTCGGATTTCCGGTTCATCGTGACCGAACAGTTATTGTCGGCCGGAATCGATCCGGGGACGGTCCTGATTGAACCTTCGGCCCGCAATACCGCCCCTGCAATCCTTGCCGCCGCGCTGATGCTCGCCCGGACTGATCCGGACTCGCTGATGCTGGTCGCCCCCTCGGACCACGCGATCAGTGATCCGGCAGCGTTTCGCGCAACTGTGACCCGGGCGGTCCCTGCTGCGCGGTCAGGTCGGATCGTGACGTTCGGCATCACGCCGACCCATGCCGAAACAGGCTATGGATGGCTTGAACTGTCACAGGCCGTCGTGGCCGATCCCGTCCCCCTGACCCGATTTGTGGAAAAGCCCGATGCGGCGACCGCCGCGCAGATGTTCGGGGCGGGCAATTTCCTTTGGAATGCGGGCATCTTTCTGTTCACCGCGTCAACGTTCATCGCGTCGGCCGCTGAACATGCGCCTGATCTGATGGCTCCGGTCCGGCAATCCGTGGACAAGGCGCGGCCGGACCTGGGGTTCCTTCGTCTGGACCCCGAGGCGTGGAAGGCGGTTTCTTCGATTTCGGTCGATTACGCGGTAATGGAGCGGGCCACCAACCTGTCGGTTGTGGCATATGATGCAGGGTGGAACGATCTGGGCGGCTGGGATGCCGTCGCCCGCGAAATGGGGGCGGATGCGCAGGGCCTGTCGTCATCGGGGGCCGTCACGGCGATTGATTGCCGCGATTCGCTGTTGCGGTCTGACAGCGACGGGGTCGAACTGGTGGGCATCGGCCTGACCAACATCATCGCGGTTGCCATGGACGACGCCGTTCTGGTCGCCGACCGCAGTCGCGCCCAAGAGGTCAAGATCGCCGTCGAACGCCTGAAATCAAAAGGTGCACCGCAGGCCGAAGCCTTTGCCCGCGACCACCGCCCCTGGGGCCATTTCGAGACGCTGGCGCTCGATACCCGGTTTCAGGTCAAGCGGATAGTCGTCAAACCGGGGGCGGCCCTGTCCTTGCAAAGCCATCACCATCGGTCCGAACACTGGATCGTCGTCTCTGGCACGGCCCGCGTGACGGTGGACACCGAAGTGCGGCTCCTGTCCGAAAACCAGTCCGTCTATATTCCGTTGGGCGCTGTCCACCGTATGGAAAACCCCGGCAAGGTCCCGATGGTCCTGATCGAGGTCCAGACTGGCTCGTACCTGGGCGAGGACGACATCATCCGCTACGAAGACGTCTACGCCCGTGGGCCGGGGGCCAAGGGGTGAAGATCACGATCTGCCTGACGGTCTGACACCTCTTCCACAGGCGTGCGGATCACCCATTGCTCTCCGGTCCCACCGTTCCACGGGGCCAAAGAGGATCCTGCATCCCGCTAGCTTTGCATTGGCGGCCCTTGCGGTGGCAGGGACATCCAGACCTATGGGCAAACGCGACATGGTGATCGTGGCAGCGCCGTTGATGATTTCAGCGCCCGCCGGGACCTTGGCCGACGACAGGCCGACCGACACACGGACCCAGACCAGCGCTGCGGTTCTTCGGGGCCTGTCCAAAACCGAGGCGAAGCGCGCTGATTTCCCTGCCCCATTCGGAACTGAAACTGCGATAGACCGGACACACTGATTGCGCGGCGAACTTTCGGACGGTTCCATCCTGGATCTCAGGCCCATTGGCAACGCGCCCGAATTCAGGATCTACGCCAATGCCGCATAACCCAATCAGGCGAAAGATCTGCGGCGCCGGATGATGAACGCGGTGGCTGTCCAACTGACCGGCTGACCACCGTTTTGACAGACGCCACGATGGACCACGGGCCGCCGCTAATCCAGTCTTTTCCCCAGATCGTCACGGTTCCAGAGGGATGACGTCAACGGCTTGTTCGCTGGTCTGTTCGCCCGCGATGCGCAGGATGCCCTTGATCGGGGCAACGTCGAAATAATCGCGCCCGCGGGCGACAACGATATGATCGGTCCCGGCGGCGATGCCGTTGGTGGGGTCGTATTCGATCCAGCCCACCCCCGGCCCGGCCCAAGCCATCACCCAGGCATGCATCGCGTCGGCCCCCTCCAGCCGGGGCTTACCGGGCGGGGGCAGGGTGCGCAGAAATCCCGACACATAGCCCGCAGGCACACCCACTGCCCGCAGGCAGGCGATCATGATATGGGTGTAGTCCTGACAGACGCCATGCCGGGCAGCAAAGGCATCGGACGCAGGTGTGTCCACCTCGGTTGCATCGGGATCAAAGGTCATGTCGCGGTGCAGGGCCGCGCCAATTGTCTGAACGGTCGCTTCGGCGCTCATCCCGGGATGGACCAGGGCGCGGGCATAGGTGGTCATTGCCGGATCGGGCCGCACCCGGGGCGAGGGGGCGGTGAAATGACCCGGGGCATCGGGGGCGATGGTCTGCACATCGGCCACCGCGCCGGCCATCCCGGACAGGGCGGTGTGGCCCCGCGACACCGATCGCAGCGGTCGGCGGTCCACCCGCGCATGAAGCGTCAGCGCCACCTCGTCATAAGGGTGACGAAAGGCGAATTCGGTCACCGGATTGCCAAAGAAATCCACCCGGTCCGACCGTTCGGACGGGGGCGGCTGGATGTCAATATGACCGGCGATCAGGCGCTGTTCGGCAGGCAGGTCGCGGGGCAGCAGGCGGACCAGATGGCGGCCCCCTGTGGCAGGATTGGCATAATCGTAGGTAATCCGCAGGGTCACGTCATAAATCATAACAAATACGCATCGCTCAGCAGGCCGGACAGGGACAGGATATCGGCTCTGATCTCGTTTAAAGCCTCGGTGTCCAGTGCTGCGGACGTCATCGTGGCGACCTGCGTTTCGACCCGCAGGGCGCTGCGGACGACCTCGGTCATGGGACGGTCCGGGCCTCCGGCCAGCGCCTCGGCCTGAGAGCGGATTTCGGTCAGATGGAACAGCACCGACCGGGGGTTCTGGGCGTCCAGCGCCAGCAGGTCCACCACGCTGTCGCGGGTGGCCATGACTGGATAGCGCTGGCGATGGGTCATGATGCTGTCGCCGATCTCGATGGCCAGATCCAGACTGCCCTGCGGCGCGTCCGGATCGGCAAAGACGGCCAGCACCTCGGCCATGGTGGCGGCCCGCTCCAGCGACCGACCGATGGTCAGAAACCGCCACGACGGGCCGCGGTACATGTTTTCATGCACAAGTCCGGAAAATCCCGCGATCTTGCGCAGAAAGACCCCCATTGCCCCGGCCGCATCGTCGCCGGGGCTCAGCTTCCTGGCGATCCGGCGCATGGATTTGTCCAGATCGGCCAGTGCGGCCCAACCATCGACCGAAAAGCGGTCGCGGATCTGGCCCGCGCTACTGACCGCGCCCGACAAGGTCGACATCAGGCCATCGGGCAGGGCGTCCGACGGATCGACGCCATACACCTCGAGGAATTCGGTGATCCGCTCCATCAGGTCATCGGCACTCCGGTCAGCCAGACGACCGTGCCAGGCGCGGGTCAGACGCAGCAGGCCCTCGGTCCGCTCCACATAACGGCCGAGCCAGAATAGATTGTCGGCGGCGCGACTTGGCAACACTGGACTTTCGGCACGGCGGAACGGTTCCGACGGCGGCGCGAGCATGGATTCCTGGGCGACAGGACCATCGCCCACCACCCAGACATCGGCCACCGAACTGCCCGCCCGCATGGCGATGGCGCTGGCGTCCGACGACGTGCCGATGCGGGCGAACCCTCCGGGCATCACCTGCCAACCCTGTGGAGTCCGGGCCAGGAACACGCGCAGCGACATCGGGCGAGGCACCAAAGCGCCGTCTTCATAGACCGGAGCGGTCGACAGCGTGACCAACTCCTGCCCGACCAACCCGGCCGCATTGGCACTCAGCCATTGATCCAGATCGCCCGTCGCGCCCTTCAACTTCCCGGCCAGAGCATGTGGTCCGTCAATTTCAAACGGCAGGCGAGTGGCCAGCGCGGGACCGATCAGCATCCGCTCGGCATTGGCGCGGACATGGGCAAGCTCTGCTTCTTGCCCGCACCACCATGTGGCGATGTTGGGCAGGGCCAGCGGCGCACCGGTCAGATGTTCAGCAATATTGGGCAGGAACGCCATCAGCGCCTGTGTCTCGATCACGCCCGCGCCCAGCGCGTTGACCATCGTCACCTTGCCCGCCCGTATGGCACCGTTCAGACCGGGGGTCCCGATCTGGCTCGATTCCTCCAACTCGAGAGGGTCGGCCCATTGGGCGTCCAGCCTGCGCCAGACCACGTCGATGGGGTCCGGCCCGGTGATCGTGCGCACCTTCAGGACGCCATCCTCGACCGTCAGGTCGCCGCCCTCCAGCAGGGTCAGACCCATGTAGCGGGCGATATAGGCATGTTCGTAATAGGTATCGGTCATCGGCCCCGGCGACAGGATGCCGACCTTGCCACCCTCGGGGCCGCGCAGGCCGCCCAATGCATCGCGGAACGACCGGAAAAATCCGGCCAGACGCTGCACGTTGGCGCTGCGATAATGATTGGCAAACACACGGGTGGCGGCCACCCGATTTTCCAGCGCAAATCCCGCGCCCGACGGGGCCTGCGCCCGGTCGCCCAGAACCCACCAGCGGCCATCGGGGCCACGGCCGATCTCGAAGGCCAGAAAATGCAGGAAATGTCCGCCGCGCGGGGTGACACCCACCATCGGGCGCAGCCATTCCGGGCTTTCAGCGATCAGGGCGGCGGGAAGCAGGCCATCGGCCACCAACTGGCCGGGGCCATACAGATCGGCCACTACCTGTTCCAGCAGATCTGCGCGTTCGGTCAGGCCCCGGGCAATCTCGGCCCACTCGCTCTCTTCGAGCAGGATGGGAAGGGGGCTGAACGGCCAGTCGCGGCCGGCGGGGCGCGTCTGGCCGTAGCTGCGGAAATAAACGCCCGCATCGCGCAGATACTGGTCGCCCCGCGCGAATTTCTGGTCGATTTCTTCGGGGGTGCGCGCCTCCAGATGTGCGATCAGATCGGCCCAGACCGGGCGCATCTGCCCTGCCGCATCCAGCAACTCGTCCGGCACGCCGGGCAACGGGCGATAGCCCGCCAACAGGCGTCCGGACCGCAGCTTGGCGCGGCTTTCAGGCATGTGTCACAGCCCCGGCGCCCGACGCAGGTCCAGCGTCATCGGAAATTCGGGATGAGGCTGTTCCGGCACGGGGACATAGCCATGTGGCGTATGGCCTTGTGGTTCGAACCGGGCCAGGCGGCGGGCCTCGGCCTCGTTTCCATTGACGGGGAACGTGTCATAGTTGCGCCCGCCCGGATGGGCGACGTGATAGACACATCCCCCCAAGGGGCGGCCCGTCCAAGTGTCATAAATGTCGAACGTGAGCGGCGCATCGACCTGCAATACCGGATGCAGGGCAAGGGCGGGTTGCCACGCCTTGAACCGCACGCCGCCCACCGCCACGCCGTTGGTGCGGGTCTGGGTCATGGGGACCTGCCGGCGATTGCAGGTGATCGTGTAACGGCCCGGATCGGTCGAGGTCAGTTTGACCTGCAACCGCTCGGTGGAACTGTCTGTATAACGCACCGTCCCGCCAATCGCCCCTGTCTCGCCCAGCACATGCCACGGCTCCAGCGCCTGGCGGACCTCAAGTGTCGCGTTTTCAAACGTCGCCTCACCGCAGAACGGGAACCGGAATTCGGCCTGGGCGGTGAACCATTCGGCGCGCATCGGGAACCCGTGCTGGGTCAGGTCGCTCAGGACTTCGGTGAAATCGTCCCAAACGAAATGCGGCAGCATGAACCGGTCGTGCAGGGTGGTGCCCCAGCGGACCAGCTTGCCCGTGACGGGGCTGGCCCAGCACCGGGCGATGATGGCGCGGATCAGCAACTGCTGGGCCAATGACATGCGCGGGTTGGGGGGCATCTCGAACCCGCGGAATTCGACCAGACCCAGACGACCCGTGGGGCCGTCGGGGGAATAGAGCTTGTCGATACAGATCTCGGCCCGGTGGGTGTTGCCCGTCACATCGACCAGCAGGTTGCGCAGCAACCGGTCGGTCAGCCACGGAAACGGCGGCTCGCCCCGGCTGGGGTCGGGGATCTGGGCCAGCGCGATTTCCAATTCGTACAGGCCGTCGTTGCGGCCCTCGTCCACGCGGGGGGCCTGGCTTGTGGGGCCAATGAACAGGCCGGAAAACAGGTAAGACAGCGCCGGATGCCGCTGCCAATACAGGATCAACGACGCCAGCAGATCAGGACGGCGCAGGAACGGACTGTCGGGCGGGGTGGCCCCGCCCACAACCACATGGTTGCCGCCGCCAGTCCCGGTATGCTTGCCGTCGATCATGAACTTGTCAGCACCCAGTCGGCACTGACGGGCCTCTTCATAGACGGCTTCGGTCGTGGCGACACATTCGTCCCAGGTAGAGGCGGGGTGGATGTTCACCTCGATCACGCCCGGATCGGGGGCGACACGGATAACGTTGAGGCGGGGATCATGGGGGGGCGCATAGCCTTCGATGTGGACAGGCAGTCCATGTTCCTTGGCGGCAGCTTCGGCAGCGGCGATGAGTTCCAGATAGTCCTCGACCCGTTCGACGGGGGGCATGAACACGCAGAGCCGGCCGTCGCGGGGTTCGACCGAAATGGCAGTCCGAACGACGCCTTTGACGTCGGAAATCTTTTGTTCGATCTGGTCCTGCGTCGGCTCGGACGCCGTAAAGGACGACACGGCATTGTCGCGCTCGGACACTGTCTCAGGGGCGGCCTGAAACTCGGGCAACTCACCCAAAGGATCGAACGTATCGGCGGGATTGATGAACGGATATTGCGACGGCGGCACATAAGGCAACGCACCCAAGGGCAGGCGGTACCCCACCGGACTGTCGCCCGGCACCAGATACAGATGGCCCCGGCGCAAGGCCCAGACTTCAGACACCCAGCCCTTGGCAGCCTTGGCCTGCCATCGCTGAACGGGCAGCACATAGCCGGATGGTTCGGTCAGGCCCCGACCAAACACGCGGACCATGCGGTTGCGTTCCTCGGGGTCCTTGAGCTTGGAATTCTCGGGGGTGACGTTTTCGGGCAGGTTGCCCTCTTTCAATACCCATTCAGCCGGATCCTCGAACGCGGGGACCACGTTTTCGGTGGCCACACCCAGATTGCTGGCGATGGACTGCAACAGGGACTGCGCCTGTTCCTTGGTGGCCTTGGCGTCCTTGCCTTCGACCGCGATCAGGTCGGCATCAGACCAGACCGATTTGCCGTCGCGCCGCCAGTACAGGGAAAAGGTCCAACGGGGCAGGGTTTCGCCCGGATACCATTTGCCTTGCCCATAGTGCAGGAACCCGCCCGGGGCGAACTTGTCGCGCAACCGCCGGATCAACTGATCTGCAAAGGTGCGCTTTGTTGGACCTACCGCATCGGTGTTCCACTCGCCCGCCTCGAAATCGTCGATGCTGACGAACGTGGGCTCTCCGCCCATGGTCAGGCGCACATCGCCTGCCTCCAGGGCAGCATCAACCTTGTGGCCCAACTCATTGAGAGCAGTCCAGCTTTCATCAGAAAAGGGTTTGGTGATCCGGGGATGTTCAGCCACGCGGGTGACGGTCATGTCGAAATCGAACTCGACCTCGGCAAAGCTGGCCATGCCACTGATAGGGGCGGCGTTGCGGTAATGCGGGGTGGCGGCCAGCGGGATATGGGATTCACCGGTCAGCAGGCCCGACGTGGGGTCCAGGCCGATCCATCCCGCACCGGGCAGATAGACCTCGCACCACGCATGCAGGTCGGTGAAATCGACCTCGGTCCCTGACGGGCCATCCAGCGCCTTGAGGTCCGGTTTCAACTGGATCAGGTAGCCCGACACGAACCGGGCGGCAAAACCCAGGTGACGCAGCACCTGCACCAACGTCCAGGACGTGTCGCGGCACGATCCCTTGGCCCGTTCGAACGTTTGCTCGGGGGTCTGCACCCCCGGCTCCATACGAATGATATAGCCGATTTCCTGACTCAGCCTCGCGTTCAGGCCCACCACGAAATCGACCGTTCCGGTGGGATCACGGGGGATGGTGTCCAGGAATTTCTGCAACAACGGGCCGGCAGGTTCGGGGGTGCGATAGATGACCAGATCCGGCTCGATATCTTCGGGATATTCGAACGGCCATTGCTGAGCCGAATCCTCCACAAAGAAATCGAACGGGTTATAGACGGTCATGTCGGCGATCAGATCGACCTCGATCTTCAGCTCCATCACCGGCTCGGGAAACACATAGCGCGCCAGCCAGTTGCCATAGGGGTCCTGCTGGTAATTTACGAAATGGGGCTGCGGACTGACTTTGAGGGTATGGCTGACCACCCGCGTCCGGCTATGCGGGGCAGGACGCAGTCGGATAACCTGCGGGCCCAACGTCACCGGGCGGTCGTATTTGTAATGGGTCAGGTGATGGATGCTGGCAAGGATCGACATGGGGTCCGTTCTCCGGGCTTCTGGCCCTCAGTGGTTTCATACTTGCCGCGGCTTGCCCACAAGTTAAACCCTCCTGCGGACCGCATCTGCCGGAAATTGGTCATCTGCACGATTTTCAGGCATAACATCAGGCCCCAAGGATCAGCGCGTTGATAAAGGCCAGCTTGGCCTCGACCGGACGGGACAGGACAAAGGGGTAGAGATCCGGCTGACCCATGCTCCGGTTGGCGGCGTTCAGGGCGATGGTATAGGGGACCCAGGCGTCGATCACCGATTGGGCATCGGGGTTCGTGTAGGGGTCGATCAGAATCGACTTATCGCCTGCCCACAGGCCATAGGATTGCACCGTCTCAAGGCCGTCGACCATGTGGGTCCAGTGCGCCCAGGTCTCGGCGAAATCCTCCCACGGGTGGGCGGCGGCATAGGAACTGATGTGATACTGCGCCCAGTCGGGTTTGGGGCCGTTTTCATAATGCGCCTTGAGAGCCTCGCCATAATCGGGGCGCTCGTCGCCGAACACCGACCGGAATTCCTCTAGCCGGCCTCCGTCGCGCACCAAGATGTCCCAGTAGTAATGGCCGACCTCATGACGGAAATGTCCCAGCAGGGTGCGATACCGCTCGCCCATCGTTAATCTGCGACGGGCCAGTTCGGCGGCATCGGCTTCGGCCAGCGTCAGGGTGATGATCCCGTTGTCATGGCCGGTCAAAACATCGCCTTTGGGATCGGCGAGGAAATCAAAGCCCAGCCCCTCGACGCTTTCGTCGGTCCACAAGGGATGCGGCAGCTTCCAGCGATAGATCGACCAGAACAACTGGCGCTTTGCCGTCTCTATGTCGCGCCAACGGCGCTGGGTCGGGGTGACGCCGGGGCTGGTCAGGTCGGGGTGGGGGACGGTCCGGTTGTGATCGCAGGCGGGGCAGAACCCGGTGGGATCATCCGCCGGCACCAACCAGTTGCAAGCCACAGCCGCCGAATTGGCACACAGCAGCCAATGCCCCGGCCCGGCCAGCGCCCGCCATCCATCGTCCTCCGGCTCCAGCGCGGTCATGGTCAACTGCTCGGACAAAAAGCCCAGGCGGTGGCCGCAGGTCACGCAGAATCCGCTGCGATAGTAGACTTCGCTGCCGCACGATTGACAGGTAAAACGACGCATGATGACCTTTCACGGGCAGTTTGCCCAAACTTGTGGCACTGACTTCGAAACCTTCGGATTGCAGTTGCCCCGAGCCAGGATCCGCGACAGCTTCGTGCCAACACTGCCAAGCGCGAAAGGTTTCCCCGTGACGCAACTACCCCTTGCCGATCGGTGGTATCATGTCACCCGTGTGGATGACAGGATCACCCTGATCACCGAACCCCACGTCCATCCGATCTGGTCGGCCAACATGCATCTGGTGCACGGGCGCGATGCGGACCTGCTGATCGACTCCGGCATGGGGATTGCGCCGCTTGCCCCCGTGGTGGATGCGGCGCGAAGGGATGCGGGCAAGCCGCTGATCCTGCTGTCCACCCACACCCATGTCGATCACATCGGGGCCGCGTACGAATTCGAGACTCGGCTGGTGCACCCGGTCGAGGCTCAGGCGCAGGCCGCCCCCGGCCGCTATACCCTGCGCAGCGCGGATGTCAGTGATGCCGCCCGCGCCATGTTTGCGCGCGCCGGTTATCCCGACCTGTGGGACGTCATCATCGACGCCCTGCCGTCGCCCGACTATGACATCGACGGCTACACTCTCAAACCCGCCCCTGCGACAGGCCTGGTCGAGGACGGGCAGATCATCGACCTTGGCGACTGGCAGGGCGAAATCCTGCATCTGCCCGGGCATTCGGCGGGGCAGGTCGGGCTGTGGCACGAACCGTCCGGCACGCTCTTCGGGGCCGATGCGGTCTATGACGGCCCGCTGATCTGGGACGGTGCGGGAATGAACGTGACCGACTACGCCGCCAGCCTGCGGCGGGTGCTGGCGCTGCCTGTTCAGGTCGTTCATGGCGGGCATGACCCGGCGTTCGGGCGGGACAGGTTGCAGGCCATGTGCGACCATTACCTGCGGCTTTGGGGCGTCTAGGCCACCCACTCCTCGGTCAGAACGGCGCCGTGGAAATCCGGGCGGCGGATTGTCATCCGGCCCAGCTCAAGCGCCGAGCGGTCGATCAGGGCGGTGCCCACCAGCCCCGGATGGGTCGACAGGGTGAGAATGCCCTGACCCTCCTCCCAACGGCCCATCGCGTACAGACCGGCGAAATGATCGGCCAGTGCGGCCGGACGGCGACCCTTGGCCAGTGCGGTGCGCAGCGGGGCGGTCGAGGCAGCAGCCGGTCGGCCGATGCCAATCAGAAAGGCGATGTCGGACCACACCACATGCATCCGCGCCTCGCCACAGGCGAACACCCAGGCAGCGTTGGGCGCACCGGGCAGACACACCCACTGTTCGGCATAATCGGCATGAACGCCGGTTTCGATCAGGCGGCCCTGATCGTCCCATTTCATCGCCCCCGCATCCACCGATTCAGGCACACCGTGCCAGTTGATGGCGCGGTCCCAGGTGCACACGCCGTCCGCGACCGCAATGGTCCCGGCAAAACCTTCGGCGCGGATCAGCGACAATAACGTCCAGTCGTCCAGCGCCGACAACGGCTGGCCCAGCGGCACCTTGGGCTGATCGACGGGGATGCGAATATCGACATAGCCCGTGGGGGCCTGCATCCAGTGAACGCGGGTGGTCGCATCCTCGTGGCCGGGCGCACGCAGCCAGTCACGGCGCC
This sequence comes from Marivivens sp., assembly GCA_024642115.1. GTDB lineage: Bacteria > Pseudomonadota > Alphaproteobacteria > Rhodobacterales > Rhodobacteraceae > JAHEBU01. The sequence continues at coordinate 40,012 of JAHEBU010000011.1, forward strand.
AGTGGCCGACCAGATCGGGGGCGTGGATCATGCAGCGCGGGCCTTGTGATGGCCCATCGCTGCGATGATCTGATCGGCGGTCTGACAGGCACCGGTCTGTAGATACTCCATCGCGTTCAGCGACGCCTGATGGGCGGGCAGGCTGGTGCCACCCACGCAGTCGGACACCACGCGAACATAGTAATCGTGCTGGTGCGCATCGGCAAAGGTGTAGTGAACACAGACATCCGTCATGCCCCCCACCAGAATCAGGGTTTGCGCCTTGAGACCTTTCAGCACGATCTCCAGATCGGTGCCGAAAAACCCGGAATAGCGGCGTTTGGGGACAATGGGATCATCGGGCAGGATGCCCAACTCGGCCACGGGCAGGGCAGTGGCAGGGTGATCCTCGCGGCAATGGACGCCTTCGGACCCGTCCAGCTCGCGACCATAATCGACCATGCTCTTGCGGTGGATTTCCTGAAGAAACACCACCGGAATATCGGCCCCGCGGGCGGCGGCGATGACGGACAACGCCCGGCGCATGTTGTCGGAATAGCCGGGCATATGGGGTATGCCGCCATCGTGGTTGGCAAAAGCGCCGCCTTGAATATCGACCACGATCAGCACGGTCTGGCCGACAAGCGTTGGCTGTCTGGGCATGGGGTCTCTCCTACTTGCTTTGATCCGCGCCCATCAGGCGGGGCAGGTCGCTAAACCGTGCGACGATGCTGAACCCAAGGGCTGAAACAAAAATGAACGTGACTGCGGCGACGGCCATCGTGGGGGTGAATCCGTTGCGCAACGAATTGAAGATTTGCAGCGTGACAGTGGAAAACGACGACGAGGTGACGAAAAAGGTCACGATGAATTCGTTGAAACTCAGCACCATGGCGAAAAAGAACCCCGAGGCGGTATAGGGCAGGACCTGTGGCACGATGATCGTGCGCAGGATGACACGGGGGGTCGCCCCCATCGTGGCTGCGGCGTCCAGATGGGCTCGGTCGATGGACTGCAACCCGATGCTGATCGTGACCAGCGGCAGGGCCACGAACAGGGCAGTATGGCTCAGGATTACCGCCCAGTAGCTGCCCAATCCGCCCACAGCCGCCCACATGAAGCCCAACCCCACGCCAAACACGATCGGCGGCAGGGCAAAGGGCAGGGCGGCCATCGCGGCCAGCGTCTTGGACGCGCGGTCATTCTCGCGCCAGACCCAATAGGCGATGGGCCACGCCAGCAACACGGCCAGCGCGGCGCTCGACAGGGCGATCACCACCGAATTCCACAACGCCGCCCGCCAGACGGGTTCGCTGACGAAAAACTCGGTGAACCGGGACAGTGTCGGGTCTTCGGGCGGAAAGGCCATCGTGCGGCCCCCGTTCAGGGCGGCGGCCATCACGACGACGATGGGCAGGGCCACGCCGATGGCGCACAGGCCCATGAACAGTCGGGCAGCCCAGTGCAGCCTCATGTTGTCCTCCGGTTCAGGATCAACTGGCCCATCAACAGGAACGCGCCCGCCGTGACCAGCAGGATGACCGATTGGGCGGCCCCAAACGGCGCGTTCAGGGTCGCGCCCCGCACCTCGTCATAGATCGAAATCGCCAGCGTCTGTTGGGCCGGATCGGCAAAGACCGATACCGCGACGTAGATGCCCAACAGCAGCACGAACAGCAACAAAACCGCGCCGATCAGCGGCAGGCGCACCGTGGGCAGGATGACCGTGCGCATCACCCGGGCCGGGGTCGCGCCCATCGTCCGCGCCGCCTCGATCATCGACTGGTCGATGCGCGACAACGGCGGATAGAGCAGGATCACCGCATAGGGCCACACCAGATAGGCCATCGTCAGGACTGTGGCGAACACGGACGTCTTGAACTTGAAATCGCGCGGGCTGGCCAGCCCCTGCGACCGCGCCCAGTCGAACAGGCCGTTGCCCTTGGCCCAGTCGGTGATCCCCAACTCGCGCAGGACCATCGGCAGGCCCGATTTGTTCGACAGCAGGATGTCCCAGCCCATCACCACAAACACTTCGGACAGCGACAGCGTGGACAACAGAAAGATCAGCCACCGCGCCTGCGCGGCGCGGCTGAGCCGGGTCAGGAACCATGTGAACGGAAACGCAGTCAGCACGGCAAGAACCGAAGCGATGACCGCATAGTAGAGCGAATATCCCAGTTTTTGCAGATACATCGACGACACCTCGTCCGGCCACATCGCGCCGACGAAAAACCGCTGATAATTGGCCCCCTCAAACCCCCAGACCCAGGCAGCGCCTTCGACCTTGTGACCCAGCGAAATGGCAAAGATCAGCCCGAACGGCACGATGCACAGACCCGCGATCAGCAAGGCCATCAGCGCTTTTGCGATGGGCAAACGGGGCAGGGCCCGGACCGGGGCCGGGGACGAAGACGAGGCCGCGAAATCCGCTGACAGCTCTGCCTCGGGGGCGCTCATGCCGCAACCTCGGCGGGAAACACCTGAATGGCATCGGGGGGCATGTGCAGGCTGACCACCTGTCCCACGGCGTAACTGTCTGCCGTCACCGGGCTCTCCACCACGATCGGACCCAGCGGCGTGGACAGATGCACGTCGCGGGTGGGGCCGATGGTGCGCACGAACGTCACCTTGGCGGGCACCGTGTTTGCCGCGCCCTCGGGCGCGGTCAGGCTCGCCTTTTCCGGGCGGCAGGCGGCGCGGACGGGGGCGCCGTCGATGAAATTGGCGGATGGAGTCATGAACAGGGACAGATCGCCCATCATCAGACGGCCGCCATAAACGCGGGCATCCCAGAAATTCGTCCGACCAATGAAATCGGCGACAAAGGCATTGGCGGGACGCTGATAGATGTCCTGCGGTGGTCCCACCTGTTCGGCGCGACCCTTGGACATGACGACCACGCGGTCGGCCATGGTCATCGCCTCGCGCTGGTCGTGGGTCACGACGATGGTGGTGATACCCAGACGCTGCTGCAACAGGCGCAACTCTACCTGCATCTCTTCGCGCAGCTTGGCATCCAGGGCGGACATCGGCTCGTCCAGCAGGAAAACGGATGGCTCTTGGGCTAACGCGCGGGCAATCGCCACACGCTGTTTCTGACCACCGGACAAGGCACCGATGCGGCGGTCGCCATAACCCGCCAACTGCACCATATCCAGCAGCCGGGCGGCGCGGGCGGCGCGGTCGGCCTTGGGGACACCGTCGATCATCAACGCATAGGCCACGTTTTCGGCCACGCTCAGATGGGGGAAAAGAGCAAAGCTCTGGAACACCATCCCGAACTTGCGCTTGTGGGCGGGCAGGGCGGTGATATCCGCCCCGTCCAGCAGGATCTGGCCCCGGCTGGGCGCCTCCAACCCCGCGATCATCCGCAGCAACGTCGTCTTGCCACAGCCCGACGGACCCAGCAACGCAGTCAACTCGCCATGGGCAAAGGACAACGACACCGCATCGACAGCGCGGACAGTGCCGTACTCCATCGTGACGGACTTGACGACCAGCTCGGGCATCAGGGCTACGCCTGCGCCAGCATCTTGTCCCAGGTTTCCTTGATGAATGTCTCTTCATCCAGATAAGCCTGATAGGCAGGGCGAATGGCGGGGGTGCCGGTCACACCGGCCAATTCCTCGGGGGTCAGGTCCAGCATGGCAGTGTCGAGCAAGGGGGCGGTACCGATATTGCGGGACATCAGGGCCTGCGTGGAAGGCAAAGAGGAAAAGTTGATGAACTCTGCCGCCTCGGCGTCCTTGTCAGACAGGGCGGCCAGACACCACGACCCGTAATCCTGCGGATTACCTTCCTTGGGGAACACGGGCTCGATGGGGAACCCGTCCGCCTTCATTAACCCAGCCACGTCATAGTAATACTGGCCACCGACGATATCGGTGTTCTTCATCCCCTGTTCCATCTGGCTTTCGGCAGACCACCACAAGGCAACGTTGGGCTTGATCTCGGCGGCCTTCTCGACCAAGGCCACGATCCCGTCGCGGGTGGCAAACGTCGCCTCGCCGTCAAAGAAGGTGGCGGCGACGATATCCAGAAACTGGGAATTGAAATTCTTGGACAGGCCCAGCGACGCCTCGAACTTGGACGTATCCCAGAAATCGGCCCAGGACGTGGGCACGTCGACCTCTTGCGGGTTGACGACCATGGCGGTGAACCAGCCCATCGCGCCCACGCCGATCTTTCCGGTGGTATCCTCGAACACGAAATAGGGGTCGAACTTTTCGGTGGCAGGCATCGCGGCCAGATCCAGCGGTTTGAGCAGGCCCCCGATCCGGCTGGCCTTGATCATGCTGTCGCGGGCAAACAGGGACAGGTCGGCGGGGACGGTGCCGGCGGCCATGCCCTGCTGCATGGTGACCAGCCAGTCGGTCGAATTCGGCTCGGTCACGCTCTCTACTGCGATGCCGGTCGCCTCGGTAAAGGCCGGATAGACATACTTCTTAAAGCTGTCCTCGAAATAGCCGCCATAGGACCCGATCTTGAGGCTGCGATCCTGCGCCAGCAACGGCATCCCGTAACTGCTGACAAGGGCGCTCGCGGCCCCGGTTTTCAGGATCGTGCGGCGGGTGATGGTGCGATTGGTGAGTGTCATTGCGGTCGTCTCCCCGTGAATTGCGCCTACGTCAGGCGTCTTGAGCCATGACGTTGACTGCACCGGGGCAGAGTCCACAGATTCGGTCCGGGCCAGCACGGGTCATGCATGAAAATGCCCAATCTTGGGGCAGGTGCGGCGCAACTGCCCAAAAATTCAGACAGCGTTAACTTTTCACCGGTGGGCAGCACGGCCAAACCTTGGCCGTCGTGCCGACCGACCCAACTGTCAGGCAACAACAGGGGATCACCATGAACACGATGACGACAGATGATCAAAAGGCGCTGACGGTGGACGATGCGACGCTCCCGGTGATCGACCTTGCCGGGTTATTCACGGGCAAGCCGGACGATGTGGCGGCGGTTGCGGCCAAACTGGGCGAGGCGGCGCGGACCTCCGGCTTCTTCTACATCACCGGGCACGGTGTCCCGCAATCGCTGATCGACGCCACGATGGCGGCCAGCCGCGATTTCCACTCGCGCCCCCGCAGTTTCAAGATGAAATACTGGAGCGGGTTCACCACCCACCACCGCGGCTATGTCCCGTTCGAGGAAAACGGATCGAACTTCCCCAAGGTCATCAACTTCAACGAAGCCTGGGACATGTCGTTCGAGGCCCCCGCCGATCACCCCGACACGCTGGCGGGATGGCGGATGACCGGGCCGAATGTATGGCCGGACATCCCCGGCTGGAAAGACACGATTTCAAGCTATTACGACGCGATCTTCAACCTGGGCCTCAAGATGCTTGATGCGCTGGCGCTCGAGCTGGGCGTCGATCCGGCGGTCCTGCGGCAGCACATCACTTGCCCCACGTCCCAACTGCGCCTGCTGCGCTATGTGCCTAACGACATGCCCGCGACCAAGGACGTTGTCGGGATCGGCGCCCATTCGGATTTCGAATGTTTCACCATACTCTTGCAGGGCGGGCCGGGCCTTCAGGTCATGAACGCCGAGGATCACTGGATCGAAGCCCCGCCGATCCCCGGCTGTTTCATCGTCAACATCGGCGATATTTTCGAGACGTGGTCGGGCGGTCAGTTCAAATCGACCCAGCACAGGGTGACGAACATCGGACGCGAACGGTTTTCGTTTCCGCTGTTCTTTGGGCTCGATTACCATACAGTCGTCGAACCGCTGGAAAAGTTCCGCACGCCCGAGGTGATGGCGAAATACCCCCCCATGAAGGCAGGCGAACACCTGATGCGCATGACGATCAACGCCTTCCGCTACATGGCCGACGCGCGGGACAAGGGAGTGTTCGTGCCGGATTATCTGGTCCCCGAAGAAAATCCCTTCAAACGCGACGCCAAGCCGATCCCGGCCGAATGATGGACCTGCCGCGCACGTTTGCCCTCGGGCCGTTCCACTTTTCCCCCTTGGGACCAGAGTGTTGCGATGCGGACTTCGTGGCGGTCACCTCCTCGGCCGATCTGCTGCATGGCCTCTTTGGAAGCGAATGGCCGCGCGGCCTGACCTATGCCCGCAACCACGAGGACCTGACCCGGCACGCCCGCGAATGGGACGACAAATTCGCCTTTGCCTATGTCATCCGGTCCGAGGAGGGCGGCTATATGGGCTGCGCTTACGTGAACCCGACCCCGAACGACGTAGGTGGCCGCGTTTACCTGTGGCTGCGCTTAACCCAGGATCACCAGATCAGCGACCTGCACCGACAGTTTTCGGATTGGATGCTGGGGCAGGGAATGGCCGCGACGCAATGGCCCATCGCCACCCCCGGGTAAGGTGGGTCAAGACCCACCTTACACCTCGGGATCGAACAAGCGTTAACACTTTTTTCTAATGAATTCAGTGCAGTATAGCCTGTTCACGCTTGGACACATCGGGCAAGGCGGGTTGCAACCCGCCTTACTTGCGGGCCTTCACCAGCGCCCAGATCATCCCCCCGATCGCGAACGGGGCCAGAAAAAGAAGCTCGGACCCATGCGGATTCATATGCATCGGATTGCCCGGAATCGTGTGGGCCGACGCCGGCAAGGCGGCCATCGTGGCCCCGAACGTGAACAGGATGCGGGTCATTTTGAATAGTCCTCCAGTTTGGATTTCAGAAAGTCGCGGACGTCCAGGCTGACCTTTTCCCGCTTGGAGACGTAGATCAACGCCATATTCGTCCGTTCAGTCACCATCTGCCCCGGATAGGGCAGATAGCTGAGTTCAGGCGAGCCGAACGAAGGCGAGGCTGTGCCGACCTGCCACTCCGTCTTCAACTCCACATCGACCAGTTTCAGCGCCGTCGGCCCCTCTGCGCCGGGCCGCTCAAACGGCACCCCCGCCAGCCGCAGATAGGCCGTCTTGTCCCCCGCCTGCACGAACCCGTCGACAAACTGCGTGGCCAGAACCTGCACGTCGCCCGCCTCGTCCGCGGGGTGCATGTGGGTGTGAAACGCATCCTCGTGGGAATGATTGTGGGAGTGGGGCGGCTGATAGCCCAGCCCGCTCAGATCAGCCAGATCATGGGGCATTGGACCACCTCCGCCCCGTGAATTCCCCGTGCGGGATCGTCACTGGCTTGTCGATGTGCCGCTTGTGCGCGCCCAGTTTTCCGGCCGCTACCATCGACCCCAGAACGTCCACGATCACCCGTGTCCCCATCAGGGCGGTGATGTCGGACGTGTCATAGGGGGGAGAGACCTCGACCAGTTCCATCCCGCAGATGCCTTCGGCGGCCACTTTCGACGCCAAGGCCAGCGCCTCGCGCGGCAGGAACCCGCCGGGTTCGGGCCAGCCCGTGCCCGGCACGAACCCGCAGTCGATGCTGTCGATGTCGAAGGACATATAGACCATGTCGACCCCGTCCCACGCCATTTCCAGCGCCATCTCGGCGGTCTTGTCGATGCCCATCTTTTCCATGTCGCCCATGGTGATGATGTTGGTTTCGCGCTCGCGGGCGACCTTGACGGCTTCGCGCGGGACTTGCCAGCCGCCAATGCCGATCTGCACAAGGTTCTTGGGGTTCACGTTCGGCAGGTTTGTTGCGTGAAACCAAGGGGTTGTGTGCATCCGTTCATCCAGGTCCTTTTCCTGAATGTCGGCATGACGGTCAAAGTGGACGATGCCGATTTTCTTGGACGTGCATTCGGCGATCCCCCGCATGCAAGGGAACCCGATGGAATGGTCGCCGCCGATCATGATCGGCAGAGAACCGCTTGAAAACACGTGGGAAACGGCGCGGCTGATCTGGTCAAAAGACTTTTCCAGATTGGCCGGAATGGTGAACACGTCCCCCGCATCGCACAGCGTCATCTGTTCGCGCAGATCGACGCCCAGTTCGTAGTTGTACGGGGTATAAAGCGCCGAAATCTTGCGCACCCCCTGCGGGCCGAACCGGGTGCCGGGGCGGTAGGTGGTGCCGCCGTCAAATGGGATGCCAAGGACGGTCGCATCGTAATGCTGCACCTCGGTCACATCCTCGGCGTAAGGCGCCTTCAGAAACGTGTTGATGCCCGCATAGTGGGGCAATTCGCCCCGCGCAAAAGTCGGGATCGACTTGTCCTCGATGCTGTCGGCCCCGGTCAGACCCATGCGGAGCGCCCAGCGGCGTTCCTCGTCCCAGCGGTTGCCGGGAATCTCGGCCTCGGCCCGCATCGCCTGCCAGCCGCGCAGTTTGGTCAGGTCCGGGTGGTGCAGGCGGCGGTCGACCAGCCCCATATCGGCGGGGTGGTGCGAGCGTGTCCGCTCAGGCGGTTTCCAGAACATCCGTGTCCTCCTTCAATTGATAGGGAATGCCGCCGTCGCGGGCGTCAAAATCGTAGGTGATCGTCGCGCCATAGGCGGCGGGATCGTGCGGGTCCCAGCGGATCTTGTCGAACACCAGAACCCGGTCGCCCAGCTTGAACCCTTCGGACAGGTCGTGGGTGACCATGAAAATCGTCATGCCGGTCTGCGCGCGCAGGTCGGTCAGGAAATCATGCATCTGCAACCGCGTGCCGGGGTCGAGCGCACCGAACGGTTCGTCCAGCAACAGGATGCGGGGGCGGGCGGTTAGCGCCTGACCGATGGCAAGGCGCTGCTGCATCCCGCCCGACAGGGTGGCCGGGTAATTCTGCGCGACGTGGTTCAGGCCGATCCGGGCCAGAGTTTCATCCGCCCGCTCTAACGCAGCGCGGCGCCTGGCCCCCCAGAACCGGCCCAAAGGTGCGGCAAAGCTTTCCCCCGCAACGATATTCTCGCGCACCGTCAGGTGGGGAAAGACCGAATAGCGCTGGAACACCACGCCACGTTCGCGCCCCGGCTCGACTGCGGGGGCCGCGCCGTCGATACTGATCGACCCCTTGGATGGCGTTTCTTCGGCCAAAAGCAGACGCAGGAACGTTGATTTGCCGCAGCCCGACGCGCCGACGATCGAGATGAACTCCCCCTCGGCGACGTCCACGTTGATCCGCTCGATGATCGGGCGGTTGCCGTAGCTTTGGAATACCCCGCGCACCTGAACAAAACTCATAGGCCCGCCCCTGACCACGGGAACGCCCGGCGCGACAGGGTCAGCAGCAGGCGGTCCATGACAAAGGCGATGATCGTGATCCAGACGACGTAAGTGAGGATCACGTCCATCGCGAGGTAGCGACGGACAAGGAAGATGCGGTAGCCAAGACCCGCCTCGGCGGCGATAGCCTCGGCTGCGATCAGGAACAGCCATGCCGGGCCTAGCGCCAGCCGGACCGAGGCAATCAGGCGCGGCAATATCTGGGGCAGCGCGACCCGCAGCGCGATGGTGAGGGAGGACGCCCCCAAAGTCTCGGCCTTGACGATCTGTTCGCGGGGGATGTCCAGCACCCGCCCCGCCGTGTCTCGGATCAGGACGGGGGTGATGCCGATGACAATCAGGACGACCTTTGACAATTCCTCGAGCCCGAAGGTGATGAACAGGATCGGCAGCACAGCCAGCGGGGGGATCATCGACAGCACCGCGACAAAGCCGGACAGAGTGGCGCGGATATAGGGCACAAGGCCGATCAGCAGCCCCGTGACCAGCGCGATCAGGGTGGAAATCCCGACGCCCAGCGTCAGCCGCCGCAAACTGACCAGCGTATCGTTCCACAGCAGGATCGTACCCGACCGTTTGTCCGGCTCGGTGAACAGCGCCAGCGCCGTCCGCGCGATATGCGACGGCGCTGGCAGCAGTTTGTCCGCCGGATTGATCGCCAACCGCATCCCCGACCCCACCGCATAGGCGATAAAGGCCAGCACGAATGGCACCGCCGCCAGAAAGACGAGGCCGACGCGGTCGGGGTGGCGGTTGATCAGGCGCATGGCCGGTTACAGTGCGCCGTCGGCGGCCATCTGCATGTAGGTCGTGTCATAGCGCAGCATCACGTTGGCCGGATCGCCCGTGGTTCCACCGTCGGGATAGGCAACGCCCACGAAATCGGCGCTGGGCGCGCCGGTGCCAAGGATACCCTTGTCGAACAGGAAATTGGCAACGCTGACCATGATCTCCTTGAGCTTGGCATCCTGGGTGAACGCCACGGCGCTGGCCGGGTCGTAAAACATCGCGGTGGTGGCCAGTTGCGCGTCATAGCCTGCCAGATCGGTCCCCGACGCCTCGGCCATTTCCGTGCGTGCGGCGGCCCCTTCGGGCGTGTCGGATGTCATCAGGGCCATCGTCTCATACCAGGCCCCTACGACCGCCTTGCCGAAATCGGGGTTGTCGGCCAGCGTCTGGGTGTTGACAGCGAGCAGGTCGAGGATTTCGCCGGGGATCTGGCTGGAATCGAAAAGCTTGTTGGCGCCGGGCTCCTCCATGATGGTGCTGACCAGCGGGTTCCAGGTGACGACGGCCTGTGTGCTGTCGGTGGCATAGGCGGCCACCATGTCCGCGTCCGATGTGTTGATGACGCCGCCCAGATCCGATTCCTTCATCCCCACTGAATCCAGCGCCCGCGCCAGCAGGTAATGCGAGACGGACAGTTCGACGAGGTTCACCGGCTTGCCCGCCAGCGACGCCAGATCGCCGTCGCCCTTGAGGATCACCGCGTCGTTCCCATTGGAATAATCGCCCACGATCAGGGCAGTGGTGTCCACGCCCGACCCCGAGGGGATCGACAGGGTGTCCATGTTCGTGGCGGTCACGCCGTCGAACTGACCGGCGGTGTATTGGTTGATCGATTCCACATAATCGTTGATCTGGGTGATCTCGACCGTGATCCCGTATTTTTCGGCCCAGCGGTCCATGATGCCAGAACTGGCCATATAGCCCCAGGGCATCCAGCCCGCATAGATCGACCAGGCGATCTTGAAATCGGTCTTGGCTTCGGCATGGGCGCCGGTGGCCAGCGCCACGCCCATAATGGTCGTGCCCAGCAGGCGGGTAAGTGTGGTCATGGGTTGATCCCCCGAATACGTCCCGCCTTACAAGGATGCCGGCCCGCTGGCGGAACGATAGAGAGGCGGGGCACGGACCAGCGCAGTAGCCTCCCGGGATTTTAGCCCGCCGTGTACCGATGCGGATTTGGCCGCAGCGGCGGCGTTTCTCGGACCAGACCCCCCGACGGGGGCGGAACCCTAAACGCCCTGCCAGATCAGCCAAGCGCAGGGGAGAGAGCGGAACAAGGACGCGCCGGGACAGGCACCGCATCGCGGGCTCAACGGCATAGTCTTTGGGCGCAAGCTGGTGCGTTTGCCTGAAAAAAAGGCATAGTCTGGATAGGCGATTCGCGCCTGCCCCCCCAAACCCCTTCTCAGAGCAAAAAAACCACCGCCAGAGGCTTGTCGCCGTCTTGCGGCGGCGATCCTGTCAGGCCGGGCGCAATCCGAGGATCGACCGGGCTTGGGCCACGGTGGCGACGGGGCGGTCATGTTTGTCGCAAATCTCGACCGCGCGGCGCACAAGGGCGGCATTGGACGGAGCAAGGGTGTCACGGTCCAGTCGCACGTTATCCTCAAGCCCCGTTCGGGCATGGCCGCCGCTGGAAATCGCCCAGTCGTTCAGGACGATCTGCTGCGGACCGATCCCGGCGGCGCACCACGGCACGTCAGGGCCGAACAGGCGCTTGACGGTCTGCACATAGAAATCGAACACCTCGCGGTCGGCGGGCATGGCGTTCTTGACGCCCATGACGAACTGAACATAGGGGGTGCCGGCCAACTGCCCCTTGTCGGCCATGAGCTTGGCCTTGAAGATATGGGACAGGTCGAACGCCTCGATCTCGGGCTTCACATCATAGCGGATCATCTCGGACGCCAGCCAATCGACCAGATCGGGCGGATTTTCATAGACGCGGGTGGGAAAGTTGTTGGACCCCACCGACAACGACGCCATGTCGGGCCGCAGCGGCAGCATGCCGCCCCGGGCCTGACCCGCGCCCGACCGGCCGCCGGTGGACAGTTGCACGATCATGCCGGGGCAATGCGCCTCGATCCCTTCCTTGAGCCTCGCAAAACGCTCGGGATCGCTGGTGGGTTTGCCGTCGTCATCGCGCACATGGCAGTGGGCGATGGTCGCCCCCGCCTCGAACGCCTCGTGGGTGCTGTCGACCTGTTCGGAAATGGTGATTGGCACGGCCGGATTGTCCGCCTTGGTCGGGACCGACCCGGTGATGGCAACGCACAGGATGCAAGGTTTTGTCATGGATGTTCTCCCTGTCCCTGCTTGTGCCTCGGCAAGGCTGGCGCTTCAAGGGTTGGCGCAAGCCGTCAGGCCTGCCCGCCGATCCCTGCGGTGATCTCGGCGGCGGCCCGCACGACGGCGGCCCCGAATTCCTGCACACGAGAATCGACAAAGCGATTGGCCGGGCCAGAGATCGACACGCCCGCCACCGCCTCGCCCTGCGCGTCGCGGATGGCGGCACCGATGCAGCACATTCCGTCGAACCGTTCCTCGCGGTCATAGGACCAGCCGCGCTGGCGGGTCAGGGCCATATCGGCAAAGAAATCGGCGGGGGTGGACAGAGTGCGGTCGGTGAACCGGCGCAGGCCGGTCCCCTGCAACAGAGCGCGCACACGGGCGTCGTCGCGGGCGGCAAGGATCGCCTTGCCCGTGCCCGAGGCATGCATGGCCGTGCGGGTGCCGGGATTGAAAAAGGCGCGGATCGGGTTGGGCGTCTCGATCTGGCCCACGAACACCACCTCGGCCCCGTCGGGGATGGCCAGATTGGCCGTCTCGCCCGTCCGTTCCATCAGGCCGCGCAGGACGGGGCGGCTGATATCCTGAAGGCTGGTCTGCTTGAGGTAGGACACGCCGATCCGGTACGCCTCGATCCCGACCATCCAGTGCTGGGTCGCCTCGTCAAACTGGGCATGGCCGTGCTTTTGCAGCGTGGTAAGGATGCGATGGGTGGTGGGCGGCGGCACCCCCACGGCCATGGACAGATCGGTAAGTGTGGCGCGATCCTGTCGGGCAAGGGCCGCCAGCACCATCAACGCCCGGTCCAGCGCCTGCATGGTGGGGGCGGTCGATTCGGTGAACACCGACTTGGGCCTGCCGCGGGATTTCTTGGGTATCGTTGCCATGCCCACAGCGTGACCGATGCTGCGCCTGCGAACAACACTGAAATGAAAATATTTTTCAATACGATTGTATACTGCGCCAGATGAAATCAGTTTTATATATGTAAAGCAAAGGTATGCGGAATTTTTTTTAGTTATGGAAAATATTTCTGAAAAAATTGCATGACGCTGCGGAACGGGTCATTTTGGGTCAACCAGCAGAGGAGGCTGTCCCAATGTCCGACCAGAACCCGCTTTTCATTCCCGGCCCGACCAACATCCCCGACCGCCTGCGCCATGCCATGAACGTGCAGACGCGGGATCACCGGGCCCCCGATTTCGTGGACACCCTGCTGCCGATCCTTGAGGACACCAAAAAGGTGTTCGGTTCGACCACGGCCAAGATCATTTTGTTCCCGGCGTCCGGCACTGGCGGGTGGGAGGCTGCGATTGCCAACACCCTGTCCCCCGGCGACCGCGTTCTGATCGCCCGCTATGGCATGTTCTCGCACAAGTGGATCGACATGTGCCAACGCTTTGGCCTTGTTCCGGAAATCGTCGATGTGGCCTGGGGCGCCGGTGCCCCTGCCGACACGTTCGAATCGATCCTGAGCGCCGACAAGGGCCACAAGATCAAGGCCGTTCTGGTCACCCACAATGAAACCGCCACTGGCGTCAAATCCGACATCGCCGCCGTCCGCGCTGCGATGGATGCTGCTGGCCACCCCGCGTTGATGATGGTCGATGCGGTGTCCTCGCTCGCCTCGATGCCGTTCGAGATGGACCGCTGGGGCGTCGATATTGTCATTTCCGGCAGTCAAAAGGGGTTCATGCTGTCCACCGGCATGGCGATCTGCGCCGTCTCGCCCAAGGCGCTGAACGCGATGGAAACGGCCAAGCTGCCGCGCACCTTCTTCAGCTTCAAGGACATGCTGACCACCAACGCCACCGGCGGATTTCCCTACACCCCGCCGCTGAACCTTATTTGTGGCATGCGCGAGTCGCTCAAGATGCTGTTCGAGGAAGGGTTGGACAATGTCTATGCCCGCCACACGCGTCTTGCCACCGGCGTGCGCAAGGCCGTTGGGGCTTGGGGGATGGAACTGGTCGCGCAGTCGCCCGATCTCTACTCCGACACCGTCAGCGCGATTTACGTGCCCAAGGGGTTCGACAGCGACCTGCTGACCAACCACATCTACAATGCCTACGGCGTGTCCTTTGGCGTGGGTCTGGGCCAGATGAAGGGGCGGGCCTTCCGCATCGGCCATCTGGGCATGTTGACCGACGTGATGGTCCTGTCGGGGCTGGCCACGGTGGAAATGGCGATGGCCGATCTGGGCTATCCGGTCAAACTGGGGTCGGGCGTCGCCGCCGCGCAGGAACATTTTCGCACATCGCGGGCGCAATCGATGGCGGCTGCGGCATGAAAGATATCACTTATCCAACTTTCGACGATGTGATCGCCGCGCACGAGCGGATCGCGCCCTACATACACCGCACGCCGATCCTGACGTCGACTTACCTCAACGAACTGACCGGCGCCGATCTGTATTTCAAGTGCGAGAACTTCCAGAAGGCGGGGGCGTTCAAGGTGCGCGGGGCCTGCAACGCGGTGTTCGGCCTGCCCAAGGAAAAGCTGGCCAAGGGCGTCGCCACCCATTCGTCGGGCAACCACGCGCTGTCGCTGGCCTATGCCGCCGGACGCCGGGGTATCCCCTGCACCGTCGTCATGCCCCGCACCGCCCCCGAGGCGAAAAAGGCCGCCGTGCGCGGCTATGGCGGGCGGATCGTGGAATGTGAACCTTCGACCAGCGGGCGCGAGGCCAAGTTTGCCGAGGTCGTGGCTGAAACAGGCGCCGAATTCGTGCATCCCTACAACGACTTGCGGGTCATCACCGGGCAGGCCACCTGTTCGCGTGAACTGCTGGAACAGGTCGATGATCTGGACGCCATCGTCGCCCCCATCGGTGGCGGCGGCATGATCTCGGGCACCTGCCTGACCGTGTCGAACATCGCGCCGGGCGTCGAAATCTACGCGGCCGAACCCGATCAGGCCAACGACGCCTACCGCAGCTTCAAGGCCGGGCATATCATCGCCGATGACGCGCCGGTCACCGTGGCCGACGGGCTCAAGGTGCCGCTCAAGGAAAACACCTGGCATTATGTTTCCAATCACGTGACAGACATTCTCACCGCCTCCGAAGAAGAGATCATCGCCGCCATGCGCATCACATGGGAACGGATGAAGATCGTCATCGAACCCAGCTGCGCCGTGCCGCTTGCCACCATCTGGAAAAACCCAAAGGTGTTCGCGGGCAAACGTGTGGGCGTCATCATCACCGGCGGCAACGTCGACATGGGCAAACTGCCCTGGATCAAAGGATAACACCATGAACACGCATGCAAAATTCGCCGACCTCGAAGTGGGCTATGACATCCCCGCGCTGCCCGGCATGGACGAGGCTGACATCCAGACCCCCTGTCTGGTCCTTGACCTCGACGCGCTGGAGCGGAACATCAAAAAGATGGGCGATTGGGCCCGCGCCCACGGCATGCGCCACCGGGTCCACGGCAAGATGCACAAATCAGTGGACGTCGCGCTGTTGCAGGAAAGCCTTGGCGGGTCCTGCGGTGTGTGCTGCCAGAAGGTGTCCGAGGCCGAGGTGTTTGCCCGTGGCGGCATCAAGGACGTGCTGGTGTCCAACCAGGTCCGCGACCCGGCCAAGATCGACCGTCTGGCCCGCCTGCCCAAACTGGGCGCACGCACGATCTGCTGTGTGGATGACGTGGCCAACGTGGCCGACCTGTCTGCGGCAGCGATCAAGCACGGCACCCAGATCGAGTGCCTGGTCGAAATCGACTGTGGCGCGGGTCGCTGCGGTGTGACAACGACCGAAGCGGTGGTGGCCATCGCCAAGGCCATCGACGCCGCCCCCGGCCTGAAATTCGCCGGCATCCAGGCCTATCAGGGGGCCATGCAGCACCTGGATAAATTCGAGGATCGCAAGGCAAAAATCGCACTTGCCGTCGATCAGGTCCGCGACGCTGTGCGCGGTCTGGCTGCCGAGGCGCTGACCTGCGACATCGTCGGCGGCGGCGGCACCGGGTCTTACTATTTCGAAGGGAATTCTGGTGTTTACAACGAACTCCAGTGTGGCAGCTACGCCTTCATGGATGCCGACTATGGCCGCATCCTCGATGAAAACGGCCAGCGGATCGACCAGGGCGAATGGGAAAATGCGCTGTTCATCCTCACCTCGGTCATGTCCCATGCCAAGGCGGACAAGGCGATCTGCGACGCGGGCCTCAAGGCGCAGTCGGTCGACAGCGGCCTGCCGGTGATCTTTGGCCGGACAGACGTAAGCTACGTCAAATGTTCGGACGAGCACGGCGTCATCTCCGACCCGCAAGGCGTGCTCAAGGTCAATGAAAAGCTGCGGCTGGTCCCCGGCCACTGCGACCCCACCTGCAACGTCCACGACTGGTATGTCGGCGTGCGCGGCGGCAAGGTCGAATCCGTCTGGCCGGTGTCGGCGCGGGGCAAGGCCTACTGATGGCGCAAATCCTGATCGTGAGCGAGGCGGCCTGTGCGCAGGCCGTCTCCGCCGCCGCGGCCTTTGATGCCGTCCGGGACGTGTTCGCGGCGATGGCCAGCGGTAAGGCCCGCAATTTCCCCGTCGTGCGCGAAGCCTTGGGGTATCAAGACGCCCTCTACGGCTTCAAATCCGGTTTTGATGCCGCCGCCCCCGCGCTGGGCGTCAAATCGGGTGGCTTCTGGCCGGGCAACATGGCCAAGGGGCTGACCAACCACCAATCCACCATCTTCCTTTTCGACCCCGACACCGGGCAGTTGCAGGCGCTCGTCGGTGGCAACTACCTGACCGCGATCCGCACGGCTGCCGCTTCTTCGGTCTCCATCGCGCACCTGGCCCGCAAGGACGCACGCGTGCTGGGCATGGTGGGGGCAGGGCACCAGTCCACGTTCCAATTGCGCGCCGCCGTGGCCCAACGACAGTTTGAAAAGGTCGTCGCCTGGAACCCCCACCCCGACATGCTGCCCAAACTCGGCGCCGTCGCCGCTGAACTCGGCCTGCCGTTCGAGGCAGTCAACCGTGAAGACTTGGGCGCGCAGGCCGACGTCATCATCACCATCACCTCGGCTTTCGAACCGCTGATGATGCGCGACTGGATCAAACCCGGCACGCACATTGCCTGCATGGGCACCGACACCAGGGGCAAACAAGAGGTTGACCCGGCCCTGCTGGCCGCAGCCACCGTTTTCACCGACGAGGTCGCGCAGTCGATCACGATTGGCGAGGCGCAGCACGCCATCGCTCAGGGCCTGATCACCGCCGATCAGATCACTCCAATCGGCGCTGTCATCAACGGCACCCATCCGGGTCGAACCTCGGACAGCGAAATCACCCTGTTTGATGGCACCGGTGTGGGCCTTCAGGACATCGCGGTCGCCCGCGTGGCCGCCGAACAGGCGCAAAACCTGGGTGTCGCGCAGATCGTCACGCTCGGTTGATCCCGTTCACCTTGCAGTAACAACTCCGGGGGGAGTCCCACCGGGACGGGGGGCAGCGCCCCCCAACCAGCCCCGTCAGGGGCTGGACCTCCCGCATCCAAACCCGCATCCTGCCCAAAACCGCAGGAGGCCTGATGGACACCCTCGAAACCCGCATCGCCCAAGGGCGCGGTGACCAACCCGCCGACCTGATCCTGCGTGGCGGGCAGGTGTTCGACGTTGTGACAGGCGACCTGATCCCCGGCGACGTGGCGATATGTGGCGATACCATCGTCGGCATCGGGGCCGATTACGATGGCCCCAATGTCATCGACGTGAGCGGCCTCACTCTCGTCCCCGGCTTCATCGACACCCACCTGCACATCGAATCCTCGCTCATTACGCCGTTCGAGTTTGACCGCTGCGTCGCCCCGCGTGGGGTAACGACCTGCATCTGCGACCCGCACGAAATCGCCAATGTGCTGGGGGTGCCGGGGGTCGAATACTTCCTGGATGCGGCTACGCGCACGGTCATGGACATCCGCGTCAACCTGTCCTCCTGCGTCCCCTCGACCCACATGGAAACGGCCGGGGCCGAGATCCTTGCCGCCGACCTCGCCCCGCTGATGACCCACCCAAAGGTGATCGGTCTGGCCGAATTCATGAACTATCCCGGCGTGATCCACCGCGACAGCCAAGCCATGGACAAGCTGCGCCTGTTTCAGGGGCGCCACATCGACGGTCACGCGCCGATGCTGTCGGGCCGCGACCTGAACGCCTATATCAGCGCCGGCATCCGCACCGAACACGAGGCAACGACGGCGGCCGAGGCGCGCGAAAAGCTGCAAAAGGGGATGCGCGTGCTGATCCGCGAAGGGTCGGTGTCCAAAGACCTCGACGCGCTGATCCCGCTGCTGACCGAACGCACCAGCCCGTACATGTGCCTGTGTACGGATGACCGCAATCCACTCGATATCGGCGAACACGGGCATCTGGATTACATGATCCGGCATGCCATCGCGCACGGGGTCCCCCCGCTGGCCATCTACCGTGCCGCCAGCCTGTCGGCGGCCGAGGCGTTCGGGCTCAAGGATCGTGGCCAGATCGCCCCCGGCAAACGGGCGGATATCGTGGCGGTGCGTAGCCTTGAGGCCTGCGATGCGGTCCATGTCTGGGCCGGCGGGGTGCAGGTGAGCGATGCCGCCTTTGACGCGCGGCAAACCATTCCGCCCATCGGCAGGCACTCGGTCAATGCGCCGCCCGTCACCGCCGCCGATTTCCGCACCACGTCCAACCGGACGGCGACGGACGTGATCGGGATCATTCCCGGCAAAATCATCACCGACCACCTGCACGAGGATATCGCAGTGCAGGACGGCGACAAACGGCCTGACCCGGCCCGTGACCTCGCCCGGATCACCGTCATCGAACGGCACGGGCGCAACGGCAACCGGGCCAACGGGTTCGTGCGGGGGTTCGGGCTGCAACAGGGGGCAATCGGATCCACCGTCTGCCATGATCACCACAACATCGCCGTGGTGGGGATCGACTATGCCGACATGGCGCTGGCCGCCACGCGGCTGGGCGAAATCGAAGGCGGCTTTGTCGTGGTGTCACAGGGCAAGGTTCTGGCCGAACTGGCGCTGCCGGTGGCCGGGCTGATGAGCCTGCTGACGTTCGAGGAGGTCCGCGCCAAACTCGTCGCCCTGCGCGCCGCCGCCCGGTCGTTGGGCGTGACACTGGACGAACCGTTCCTGCAACTGGCCTTTCTGGCCCTGCCGGTGATCCCCATGCTCAAGATCACCGACCGGGGGCTTGTGGACGTGACCGCCTTTGAAATCATCGCAGGCTGATCGACGGAAAGAGGGCCGCGCCCGACCCTCGGGGTGGGCGCGACGTCAGTTGGTCGGTGCGGGCGGGATCAAGTAGCCAGACGTCTTTCAATGAGTGACGGTGCAAACGCGCCCTCCCCGGGGGGGAGGGTCGGGCGCGGCCCGGCGTGTCCGCCAGCCGGGCCAGATGGTCGGGGCTGAGTTCAGGGCCTACCAGAGTTACTCGGCCGCCTTCAGGTCTGGCCCCAGAAGCGGGGTCAGTTTGCGCACGGCGTCATACTGCGACAAAAACACCTCGCCCGTCAGATCGTGCAGCAGATGCGTGGTCTTGAGCCGGTCCATGACTGGCCCTTTCACCTCGGACAGGTGGAACCGGATGTTGAGCTCCTTGAGGCGGGCGTTGATCGCCTCGAGGCTTTCCAGCGCGCTCAGATCAATCTCGTTCACCGCCGAACACATCAGCACCACGTCGCGCACGGCCTTGTCGGGCAGGACGCGGTCATAGACGGTATCCTCCAGATTGCGGGCATTGGCGAAATACAGGCTCTCGTCCACCCGCAGCGTGACCAGCGACGGGGCGGTCTGCACGTCATAGCGCAGCACGTTGCGGAAATGCTGGGTGCCGGGCATCAGGCCCACCTCGGCCACATGCGGGCGGGATGTCTTGTAGAGATACAGCAGGATCGAAACACCCACCCCCGCCGACACGCCAATCTCGACCCCAAATCCCAAGGTCAGCAGGATCGTTGCGGCCACCGCCCAGAAATCGGCCTTGGAATAGGACCAGGCCCGCTTGAGGATGCCGAAATCGACAAGGCTGAGAACGGCCACGATGATCGTCGCGGCCAGCGTGGCCTTGGGCAGGTCGTGGATCAGCGGGGTCAGGAACAGCGCGGCAATAGCCAGCCCGACGGCGGTAAAGGCGCCTGCGGCCGGTGTTTCGGCGCCTGCGTCAAAGTTCACGACAGACCGCGAAAACCCACCCGTGACGGGATAGCCACCAGTAAAGGCAGCGCCGATATTGGCCGCCCCCAGACCGATCAGCTCTTGGTCGGACACGATCCGCTGCCGCTTTTTCGCGGCCAGCGTCTGCGCCACGGAAATCGATTCCACGAAGCCGATGATCGAGATGAGGACCGCAGGCATCGCCAGTTGCCGGATCAGGTCAAGGTTGAACGAAGGCAGCGTGAAGGGCGGCAGCGATTGCGGCACCTCGCCCACAATCTTGACCCCCAGCGCGTCAAGGCCAAAGCCCCAGACCGCCAGCGTGGTGGCGACGACAGCGGCCACAGGGCCTGCCTTGGTGATGATATCTGCAAGCCTTGCCCCGACGCCCATCGACCGCAGAAGGGGTTTCAGCCCCTTGCGCACCCAGAACAGGAACGCCGTGGCCGAGGCCCCCAGAACCAGCGTGATCCAGTTCATCGACGACAGATGCGTGCCAATTGACCAGACCAGACCGGTCAGCGTCTCGCCCTCGGCCTTGATGCCCAGGATGTTGCCCACCTGGCTGGCGGCGATGATCAGGCCCGACGCGGTGATGAACCCCGCGATGACCGGGTGCGACAGGAAATTGGCGATGAACCCCAGCCGCAGCAGACCCAGCAGCATCAGGAACGTCCCCGACAGAAAGGCCAGCGTCAGGGCAGCGGTCGCATAATCCGCCGTGCCCGCCTGCGCCACCTGACCGATGGCCGAGGCGGTCATCAGCGACACCACCGCCACAGGTCCAACGGCCAGCGCCCGGCTGGTCCCGAACACGGCATACAGCAGGATCGGCACGATCGAGGCATAAAGCCCCGCCTCGGGCGGCAACCCGGCCAGCAAAGCATAGGCCAGCGATTGCGGGATCAGCATGATCGTGACGATCACCGCCGCGATCAGGTCGCTGGTCAGGGCGTTCCGGTCATAGGTTCGGCCCCAGTCGAGGATGGGCAGAAACTTGGACAGCGGGGGCAGGGTCATGGCAACGGCTTTCAGGTCTGGGATGGGGCCGGGCATCGGCCGGTTTTGGGTCAGATATGACAATACATCAAAACATGCAAATGTTTTATTTCATTTGTGGCGCTCTGGCGATGTTCGGCCTCGTGCGGTGACGGCATCCAATCGCATGCAGCCTCTGGTCGCGGGACAAGGAAGAGTTATAACTGACCCATATGACGAGGACCTCGCTATGACTGAATACCTCTTTCCTCCCTCGCCACAGGCTGCCTTGCGGGTCCGCGGGCAAAAGGCATTGTATCCTGTGACCCGGATTTTCTGTGTCGGGCGCAACTATGCCGCCCATGCCGCCGAAATGGGCAACGAGGTGGACCGCGAGGCCCCTTTCTACTTTACCAAGATGCCCGCCGCCCTGACCCCTTCGGGCGGCACGATTCCCTATCCGCCCGGAACCGCGGATTTCCATCACGAGATGGAGTTGGTCGTGGCCATCGGCGCCCCCGCCTACCGGGTGTCGCGCGATCAGGCCAGCAATATGGTGCTGGGATATGCCTGCGGGCTGGACATGACCCGGCGCGATCTACAGGGGCAGGCCAAGGACAAGCGGCGGCCGTGGGACATCGGCAAGGATTTCGAACACAGCGCCGTCGTGGGGCAACTGACGCCTGCCGTAGCGCTGGGCGACATCGGGCCGCAGCGGATCCATCTGGACGTGAACGGGCAGACCCGGCAGGACGCGCGGCTGGCCGACATGGTCTGGTCGGTGGCCGAAATCATCGCGCACCTGTCCACCCTGTACCACCTGATGCCCGGCGACATCATCATGACGGGAACCCCTGCGGGCGTAGGGCCGGTGCAGCCGGGTGACCGTCTGGCCGGTGGAATTGGCGGTCTGGACCCGATCACGGTGACCATCGGTCCCGGCGCCTGAGATTCGGGGCCGACTGACTGGGTCAAGCGAAAGGTTCGGTCCCGTGGCAGGAATCTGCCATAAACCGACCCGAATCCCCCATAAACTCGCGGGCTAAACCGGCCCCACACTCGCCTTTAGCGTGTGAATGATTCTTGCCCGATTCGGTTCGGTGCGGCACCACGGTCCTGGTCACGTCTCAGTGATCTGTTCGTTGTGTCCCGATCAGTCCAGCAATCCGCACACAAGGAGTTGTGCCATGAACCTCCTCACCTTCGAGAGCTTGTTTACCGCAGATCCAATCGCCTCGATCAAGACGGGCCTGCGGTTTGTCCACTTTATCGGCCTCGCCATCGGTCTGGGCGGGGCCACCCTGCTCGACCTGATCCTGCTGCGGTTCTTCGTGCGGTCCCGGATCGACGAAAGCACGTTCGGCATCTTCCGGTTTTCGACCGGGGTGGTCGATCTGGGGCTCAAGATCCTGTGGCTCACGGGGTTGGGCTTTCTGTTCCACTATGCGCTGTTCGACGTGGAAAAGCTGACCAACCCCAAGGTCCACGCCAAGCTGGTGATCGTCGCCATCCTCACGCTGAACGGGGTGTTCATCCATCAGGTCATCCTGCCCCATGTCCGCGCCCAGATCGGCAAGACGTTGTTTGACGGGGTTGGTCCCGTGCGGCGATCGATGTTTATCCTGTCGGGGTCGATTTCGGCGGTGTCGTGGTATGTGCCAGTGGCGCTGGGGGCGTTCAGCCAGCTGAATTTCAAGGTGCCCGCGCTGATGCTTCTGTCGATCTATGGTGCGTTGGTCGGCGTTGCCGCCATCACGATGCACCTGCTTGTGGCTCTGTTGGCCAAAGGCGCCCCGGACACCGCCGCAGTCGCGCAGCCGCAGCCACCGAACCCGGGCCGCGCGGTCACGGTCCCCGGCCTTCGGGAAAAACTGCGCCGCGCGGTGGCGGACACGGACGCCGCGCTCGACCTAGGGGCGGGCAGCGACAGTTATGCCAGCGCCGGACCCCGGAGCGACCTTCCTCAGGTCAAGGCCCGCCGCAGCGCGTGATCCTGTCGGGGCGCGGTCACTCGGCCGCGCCCTGCATCTGCGCCTCGTGCAGTCCCACCTTGTAGGGGCGGGCGGTCGGGGGCAGGGCGCGCTGGATGAAATACTCCTCGTTCGCCAACTGCCGCTTCAGCGCCGGCCACATCTCGCGGAACCCCGCGATGATCGACGGGGTCGGGGCGGGCAGGTCATCCTTGATCCGCTCGTGCAGCTCTGGCAGGCGGTGATAGGGGACCATCGGGAACATGTGATGTTCGACGTGGTAATTCATGTTCCAGTAGATAAAGCGGCTGACCGGGTTCATCAGAACGGTGCGGCTGTTCAGACGGTGGTCGATGACATTGTCCGCCAGCCCCCCATGCTGCAACAGGCCCGTCATGACATGGTGCCACGCGCCATAAAGGCGGGGCAGACCGATCACCATCAGAGGCAGGATCGACCCCATCCAAAGGGCCAGCAGGATCGTCGCCGCATAGATCGCGGTCCAGATCCGGGCGACCCGCACCACCTTGGGCTTTTCGCTGTCGGGGATGAACGTTGCCTCTTCGGGGTCCAGCCGTCCGCTGGCGTTCAGCAGCATCCGACCCATCCCGGCCCACATGTCGAACAGGCCAAAGAAGTTGGCGATCAGTTTGAAAAACACCGGCGGGCGCATGATGGCGATTTCGGGGTCACGGCCCACGATCACGGTGTCGGTGTGGTGGCGGGCGTGGCTCCAACGCCAGGTCACCGGATTGCGCACGATGCAGAAGCAGGCGATCTGATAGACGATGTCGTTGTACCGGCCGGTGCGAAATGCGGTGCCATGACCACATTCATGCCAGCGGCTATCCATCGCCGACCCATAAAGCACACCATAGGCCAGCCAGAACGGGGCCGACCACAACGACGGCCACAGGGCGATGCCGACGCCTGCAAACAGGATCATGCAACCGAACAGGATCACGCTGTCGCGGATCGCGGGGCCATCCTCGCGGGCCATCAGCGCCTTCATCTCCTTGCGGGGGATGTCGGTATGATACCATTCGGCCGCGGCCAGGCCGGTGTCCATGGCGCGGGCGGCGTCAGCGCCCAGCAAACTGTAATCGCGGTGTGTCATGGTGGTCCTCCTCGGTGCCACCTTCATACGAGCGTCTGTGGCGCGGACAAAGCGGAACCGATTGGATATCGTCAAAACCCCTCATCGGATGATAGACAGTTTGAGGGACTTCCATCACAATCGGAACATCACATGGCCAATCGCCCCACCATCACCGACGTCGCCACTGCCGCAGGCGTCTCCGTGGCCACGGTCGACCGCGTGCTCAACGGGCGCGAAAAGGTGCGCGAAGAGACAGCGCGGCGGGTCTATGACGCCGCCCGCCAGATCGGCTATCACGCGGCCCCCCTGATCGGTCAGCGGCTCCAAAGCGACGTGCCAGAGGTGCGCCTGGGCTTTGTCCTGCACAAAGAGAAACAGGCGTTCTGGCAATCCGTCGCGGCCGAGGTTGAACGGGCGGTCCATCAGGCCACCCATATCCGGGGGCGCTGCACCGTCGAATTCGCCGTATCGCAATCGCCCGCTGATTTCGGGCGGCTGATGCTGGGGATGCGGGGGCGGGTCGATGCCATCGCAGCCTCGGCTGTCACCCACCACGAAATCACCGATGTAGTGACGCAACTGCGGTCCGACGGTATCCCCACCTTTGCCATCTTCAATGATTTCGCCCAAGGGGTCCGGCAAAGCTATGTCGGACTTAACAACTTGAAAGTAGGTCGAATTGCGGCCTCTGTCATCGCCATGGCCGCGCACCGCCCGGGCAAGCTGGCGCTGTTCGTCGGCGGCTACCGCTGGCACGGGCACGAACTGCGCGAGACGGGCTACCGCAGCTATTTCCGGGAAAGCGCGCCGCAGTTCACCGTGCTGGACACGCTGGTCAACCTGGAAACCCGGCAACTGACGTACGAGGCGACGCTGGACCTGTTACAGCGCCATCCCGATCTGCGCGGCATCTATTGCGCAGGCGGCGGGATGGAGGGGGCCATCGCCGCCGTGCGCGAGGCCCGCGCCCCCGGCGAGGTCATTCTGGTCGTCAACGAAATCACGCCGGAAAGCCGGTCGGCCCTGATCGACCGCTACGTGACGATGGTTATCGCAACCCCGCTTCAGGTGATGTTCCGCGATCTGGTGATGCTGATGTCGGACGCGGCGCAAAAGGGCATGACCGACCTGACAGGGCAGCATTTCCTGCCCGCGACGCTGATCCTGCCCGAATCCGTCTGATGATGTAATTACATCAATTTGTGATGGACCATCTATCAGGGATGATGGAAAGTTCGTCCCTTCCGTTGACGACTCGGGCCGCAGCGCCGCAGGTTCTGTCTGTCACCGGGGAGGAGACCCAGATGCTACCCAAGGCGCTCAACCACATGACCGTGGCCCGCATGTCGTATCGCCAACTGGTCGAAACGGCCGCGGCACTGGGCTGCACCGGAATCGAGGTGCGCAACGATCTGCCCCAGCCCCTGTTCGATGGAATGGACCCGGCGGCGGCGGGTGACCTCGCCCGGTCGCGGGGTCTGCGCATCCTGGCCCTGGCCGAGGTCAAGCGGTTCAACGACTGGTCCCCCACCAAGGCGGCTGAGGCGCTGGCGCTGATGCAGATCGCCGTGGCCTGCGGGGCCGAGGCGGTCAGCCTGATCCCGCGCAACGACAATCTGGGAATGGGCAACGGCGAACGTCAGGCGAACCTGCGCATCGCCCTGCGCGACCTCAAACCCATGCTTGAGGATCACAACCTGATCGGCCTCGTCGAACCGCTCGGCTTTGAAATCTGCGCACTGCGCTACAAATCCGAAGCGGTCGAGGCGATCGAGGCGCTGGGCGCCACAGGTCGGTTCAAACTGGTCCACGACACGTTTCACCACCATCTTGCCCACGGCGGCCCGATCTATCCGCAGCACACGGGGATCATTCATATTTCCGGCGTGACCGATCCCGACCTTGGCACCGACCAGATGGGCGACCAGCACCGGGTTCTGGTCGATGCGTCCGACCGTCTGGGCAACATCGCGCAAATCGCGGCCCTGACCGCGGGCGGCTACACCGGCCCCATCAGTTTCGAGGCGTTCTCGCCCGACATTCACGCGCTGTCCGATCCCGCATCGGCCATCGCCACCTCATTCGACTTCATCGGCGGAGGACTGGCCAAAGCGGCCTGACCCGGTGAGAGCGACCGGCCACCCGATCCATCGGGGGCCTTCCGGCACGAAATTCAGGGTGCGCCGGACACCCGATTTGGGAGGAAGACCATGAAAAAGTATCTCTTTGCGGCGGGCCTCGTCTCGCTCATGTCCACCACGGCGATGGCCGAAACCATCGGCGTGTCGATGGCCCGGTTCGACGACAACTTTCTGACCGTGTTGCGCAACGGCATGGTCAAGCAGGCCGAAGGCATGACCGATGTCACCCTTCAGGTCGAAGACGCGACCGATGACGTGGCCAAGCAGTTGGACCAGATCAACAATTTCATCGCTTCGGGCGTCGATGCGATCGTTGTGAACCCGGTCGATACGTCCGCGACACAGGCCATGTCCGATGCCGCCGCTGCCGCCAACATCCCGCTGGTCTACGTCAACCGCCAGCCGATCAACGTGGACACGCTGCCCGACAATCAGGCCTTTGTTGCCTCGAACGAAGTGGACTCCGGCACGCTGGAAACGCTGGAAGTGTGCCGCTTGCTGGTCGCCGAAGGCAAGACCGACGCGCATATCTACGTCATGATGGGGCAGCTGTCGAACCAGGCCGCCGTCCAGCGGACCGCCGACATTCATGATGTGATGGCGTCCGGCAACTGCGGGGCCACGCTCAACATCATCGACGAACAGACCGCCAACTGGTCGCGCGACGAGGCGCAGAACCTGATGACCAACTGGCTGTCCACCAACACCCCCTTTGACGCCGTGATCGCCAACAACGACGAAATGGCGCTGGGTGCCATTCAGGCGATGAAGGCCGCAGGCATCGACATGGCGACCGTCATCGTCGGCGGCGTTGACGCCACGCAGGACGCGCTTGTGGCCATGCAGGCTGGCGATCTGGACGCGACCGTGTTCCAGGATGCAGCCGGTCAGGGTGCCGGTGCGCTGGATGCGGCGCTGAAACTGGCCAAGGGCGAGGCTGTCGATCAAAAGGTCTATATCCCGTTCTTGCTGGTGACACCCGACAACGTGGCCGAATTCCTGGCCCGGAACTGATCCCGGTTCACGCATGACTGCGGGCGGCGTTTCCCTGCGCCGCCCGTCCCCGCCCCCCAAGGCCCAAGGATGACCGACATGACAGCCGCAATGGCCCCCCGCGCGCAAAGCCGCGCGCGCCCGCCTGAACTGAACATCTTTCTGGCGCTGGTTCTGATCACTCTGGTCTTTGAACTGCTCAACCGCTGGCAAGGCGGGTCGTTTCTGTTCAACACCCGCGACAACGTGCCGGGCCTGTTCAATCAGGCGCGGTTGCAGATCATCATCCTTCAGGTGTCGATCACCGGGATCATCGCCATCGGGGTGACCCAAGTCATCATCATCGGCGGGATCGACCTGTCGTCGGGGTCCATCGTGGGCGCCACGGCGATGATTTCCATGAGTTTCGCCCAAGTGGCCCTCGTCAACGGCAACCCCAACCCCAAGGCCATCTTTGGCCCCGAACTGATGGACCTGCCGGTGATCGTGCCGATCCTTGTCGGGCTGGCCTGCGGGATATTTGCGGGGCTGATCAACGGGTTGCTCATTGCCTACACCAAAATCCCGCCATTCATCGCCACGCTGGGCATGATGGTGTCTGCCCGCGGGGTGGCCAAATGGTGGTCCAACGGCAACCCCATCTCGTTTCCCACCGACAGTTTCGGGGCGCTGTCCAACGGCGACTTTCTGGGCTGGATCACGTTCGGGGCGTTGCCGGGGCAAGGGCTGAACCCGGTCCTGCTGTTTATCGCGCTTGCCGCGCTGTTCCAATTGGCGCTGACCTATACGCTCTATGGCAAACGCTGCTATGCCATCGGATCAAATGAAGAGGCCGCGCGGATTTCCGGCATCAACGTCGCCCGGCACAAGGTGCTGGTCTATGCCATCGCCGGATCACTGGCGGCATTTGCAGCACTGGTGCTCTGCTCCAAGAATCTGACGGCGCAGTCCGGTATGGGGGTGATGTACGAACTCGACGCCATCGCAATGGCCGTCATCGGCGGCGTGTCGCTGTCGGGCGGGCGCGGGTCGATCATCGGCACGGTCATCGGGGCGCTGATCTTTGGCGTAATCATCTCGGGCTTCACCTCGATCCGGCTCGACGCCTACTACCAGGAAATGGTCAAGGGCGCGATCATCGTGGGGGCTGTCGTGCTCGATCAATGGCGGCAACGCCGCCGCGCGCTGGAGGGGTAAGCCATGACCGATATCGTCCTGAAAACCGAAGGGCTGACCAAACATTACGGCGGGGTCCACGCGCTCAACGACGCCAATTTTGAACTGCGGGCAGGCGAACATATCGCCATCGTGGGGGACAACGGGGCGGGCAAATCCACCTTTGTCCGGCAGATCACCGGGGTCGAAAGCCGGACCAAGGGCAAGATCTGGTTCGACGGGCGCGAGGTGTCGTTCACCGGCCCGCTCGACGCGCGGGAATCCGGGATGGAATGCGTGTTCCAGAACCTCGCCCTTGCCGATGACCTCGACGTGCCGTCCAACCTGTTTCTGGGGCGCGAGATCATTCGGTTCAACCTCGGGCCGTTTTCCATCCTCAATCGCAAGGCCATGCGGGCCGCGACCGAAGAGGGGTTGAAACGGACGGGGGTGAAAATCCCCAACCTCGACAACCCGATCCGGAACATGTCGGGTGGTCAGCGACAGTGCGTGGCGATTGCGCGGTCGGCCTCTTTCGCGTCCAAACTCATCATCATGGATGAACCCACGGCGGCGCTGGGGGTGCAGGAAACGGCACAGGTCGAAAACATCATCCGCACGCTCAAGGACCGGGGCATCCCCCTGATCCTCGTCAGCCACAATCTGCGGCAGGTAATCGACCTTGTGGACCGGATCATCGTGTTCCGGCGCGGCCATATCGTGGCCTCGCTGAACAAGGACGAAACCGATGGCAACGACATCGTGTCCTACATCACCGGGGTCAAATCCCAGAATACCGCAACGGCCAGTATCTGAACAAAGACATGACCCACACCGACACCATCGCGGTCATCACCGGCGGCTCTCAGGGGCTTGGGCGGGCCAACCGCGCGATCGACGCGGGCCACCCGGCCACCTGCGTCAACATCCTGTCGATGGTGGTCCATTGCGGGCAATCCTTCCTTGCCCCCTATTCGGCGTCCAAGGCCGCGCTGGCCAACGTCACCCGCAATTCGGCACAGGCGTTGCGGGCCAAAGGCATCCGCGTGAACGCCATCAATTGCGGCTGGATGGACACCCCCGGCGAGGACGAAACCCAGCGCCGGTTCCACGGCGCAGGCGACGACTGGCTGGCCTTGGCCGAGGCGCGTCAGCCAATGGGGATGCTGGTGAAACCCGACCATGTGGCGGGCCTTGCATCTTATCTTTTGTCAGGGCAATCCGGTGTGATGACCGGCGCCGTGATCCACTTTGACCAGAACGTCGCCGGGGCCTACCCCGAGTGACCCAGTGGCCCGCAGAGCGGCCAGAACAAGAGGAAAAAATGACTGTCAGGTTCGGACTTCTGGGCGCAGGGCGCATCGGCAAGGTTCACGCGCGGGCCATCGCCAACGACGCGAACGCCACGTTGGTGGCGGTGGCCGATGCCATGCCCGCCGCGGCTCAGGCGATTGCCACCGATTACGGCTGCGACATCCGCACAATCGACGCGATCATCGGGTCGGCAGACATCGACGCCGTGGTGATCTGCACCCCCACCGACACCCACGCCGACCTGATCGAACAGGCCGCCCGCGCGGGCAAGGCCGTGTTTTGTGAAAAGCCGGTCGATCTGTCAGTGCAGCGCGTGCGCGACTGCCTCAAGGTCGTGGCGGCCGAAAAGGCCACGCTGATGGTCGGCTTCAACCGCCGCTTCGATCCCGATTTCATGGCGGTCAAGGCCGCCATCGACGCAGGCCACGTGGGCAAGGTCGAGATGGTCACGATCACCTCTCGCGATCCCGGCGCTCCGCCTGTCGATTACATCGCCCGGTCTGGTGGCATCTTCCGCGACATGACGATCCACGATTTCGACATGGCCCGCTGGCTCTTGGGCGAAGAACCCGAAACGGTTCTGGCCGCCGCCTCGGTCCTCGTGGACCCCGCAATCGGCAAGGCCGGCGATTTCGACAGCGTCAACGTCATCCTGCGCACCGCGTCTGGCCGGCAGGCGATCATCACCAACACCCGCCGCGCCTCCTACGGCTACGACCAGCGGATCGAGGTGCACGGGTCCGAAGGCTGTGTTTCCGCTGAAAACATGCGCGAGGCAAACATCGAGATCGCGAATGCGAAGGGGTTCACCCGGCCCCCGCTGCTCAACTTCTTCATGTCGCGCTATGTCGCCGCCTACGCCAACGAAATCGCGGCTTTCATCACCGCCATGTCGACCAAGACCGCCACGCCCACCACCGGGCAGGACGGGCTGCAAGCCCTGGTTCTGGCCGAAGCCGCGCTGAAATCCGTGGCCGAAGGCCGCGCCGTGAAAGTCTCGGAAATCCTGCAATGACCAAGACACTCGACGTCATCACCATCGGCCGGTCCTCCGTCGATCTTTACGGCGCACAGGTCGGTGGCCGGCTCGAGGATATGGGCTCCTTCAACAAATACATCGGCGGATCGCCCACCAACATGGCGGCGGGCACCGCGCGGCTCGGGCTGAAATCGGCGCTCATCACCCGCGTGGGCGACGAACACATGGGCCGCTTCATCCGCGAAGAGCTGGTCAAAGAAGGCGTGGACGTGCGGGGTGTCAAAACCGACCCCGCCCGCCTGACCGCCCTCGTGATCCTCGGCATCCGCGACGACCACCAGTTCCCGCTGATCTTCTACCGCGAAAACTGCGCCGACATGGCGCTGGATGTTGACGACATCGACCCCGCCTTTGTCGCCTCGGCGCGGTCGGTCGTGGCCACCGGCACGCATCTGAGCCACCCGCGGACCGAAGCGGCGGTGCTCAAGGCCCTGAACATTGCCCGCGACATGGGCGCGCGCACGGCGCTCGACATCGACTACCGGCCCAACCTCTGGGGGCTGGCGGGGCACGGCGACGGGGAATCGCGGTTCATCGAATCCGCCGCCGTCACCGCCAAACTGCAAACCACGCTGCACCTCTTCGACCTCATCGTCGGCACCGAAGAGGAATTCCACATCGCAGGCGGCACCACCGACACCATTCAGGCGCTGCGCAACGTCCGCGCCGTGTCCACCGCCACGCTGGTCTGCAAACGCGGACCAATGGGGGCTGCGGCCTTTACCGGCGCGATCCCCGACAGTCTGGACGACGGGCAATCCGGCCCCGGCTTCCCCATCGAAGTGTTCAACGTCCTTGGCGCTGGCGACGGCTTTATGTCCGGCCTGATCAAGGGGTGGCTCGACGACGAACCCTGGCCCACCGCGCTGCAATATGCCAACGCCTGCGGGGCCTTCGCGGTGTCGCGGCACGGCTGCACACCCGCCTATCCGTCGTGGGAAGAACTGCAATTCTTCTTGGGGCGCGGCGTCGTCACCTCCGCCCTGCGCAAGGACGCGACCCTCGAACAGATCCACTGGGCGACCAACCGGCACACCGATTGGTCCACAATGCGGGTCTTTGCCTTCGACCACCGGTCCCAACTCGAGGACATGCCCGGCGCCACCCCCGCCAAGATCGGCGCGTTCAAACAGCTTTGCCTGACAGCCGCGCTGCACGTTGCAGATAACCAACCCGGCCACGGCATCCTCTGCGACGGCAGGCTCGGGCGCGACGCGCTCTACCGCGCCGCTGGCACCGGGCTCTGGATCGGGCGGCCCGTCGAATTGCCCGGCTCGCGGCCCCTGCGGACAGAACCCGAGATCGGGGCCGATTTCGGCGGGCTGACCGAATGGCCGCTGGATCACGTGGTCAAGGCGCTGTGCTTTTGCCACCCCGACGACGACGCGGCGATGTGGGCGGACCAGATCGACACGGTCAAACGGCTCTACACCGCCGCCCGGCGCAACCGGCTGGAATTCCTTCTGGAAATCATCCCCTCCAAGGTCGGGCCAGTGGACGACGTGACCAGCGCCACCCTGATCCAGCGCTTCTATGACGCAGGCGTCTTTCCCGACTGGTGGAAGCTCGAGCCGTTCAAGACTGACGCCGCCTGGACGAACGCAACCCATGCGATCACGGCCAACGACCCGCACACGCGCGGCATCGTCGTCCTGGGCCTCGACGCACCGCAGGGTGAATTGGAACAATCCTTCCGGATGGCCGCAAAACACCCGCTGGTCAAAGGCTTCGCCGTCGGGCGGACCATCTTCGGCCAGCCCGCCCGCGAATGGCTGGCAGGACAGATCGACGACCAGACCGCCATCGCCCAAATGGCCAAAACCTACGCCAGCCTCTGCGCCACTTGGGACGCAGCCCGAACCGCTGGCCGCTCATGACAAGATTCCCCCAAACCCCGTTCACCTTGCAATAACAACTCTCGGGGGGAGCCGAAGGCGGGGGGCGGAAAGCCCCCCTCGACCGCCCCACCCACCGACCCGCAGGAGCTCAAAATGTCCACGATCCGCCTCACCGCCGCCCAAGCCATGGTGCGCTACCTCGCCGCCCAACTGGCCGAGGATGGAATGCCCTTCATCAGCGGCTGCTGGGGCATCTTCGGGCATGGCAACGTCGCGGGTCTGGGCGAGGCGCTGCACGGCATCCGCGACCAATTGCCGACCTACCGGGGGCACAATGAACAGACGATGGCGCACGCAGCCATCGCCTTTGCCAAACAACTGGGGCGGCGGCACGCGATGATGGTGACCTCGTCCATCGGGCCGGGGGCGCTCAACATGGTGACGGCGGCGGGGGTGGCGCATGTCAACCGGATCCCCGTCCTGTTTGTCCCGGGCGACGTCTTTGCGCACCGTGGCCCCGATCCGGTCCTGCAACAGGTCGAGGATTTCGGCGACGGCACGATCAGCGCCAACGACTGTTTCAAACCGGTCAGCCGCTATTTCGACCGGATCACCCGGCCCGAACAGCTCCTTACCGCTCTGCCGCGCGCCATGTGCACCATGACCGACCCGGCCGAGTGCGGGCCGGTGACGCTCAGCTTTTGCCAGGATGTGCAGGCCGAGGCTTATGACTGGCCAACACGATTCTTCGACGAAAAATCCTGGTCCCGGCGCAAACCGCAGCCCGATCCGGCAGAACTGGCCGCTGTGGCAGAACTATTCAAATCCGCCAAATCGCCAGTGATCGTCGCGGGCGGTGGCGTGCATTACTCGGGCGCCACCCACGCACTGGAATGGTTCGCCCGGACCTATGGCATCCCGGTCGTGGAAACGCAGGCGGGTAAATCCGCGCTCCCGTGGGACCACCCGATGAACCTTGGGCCGATCGGCGTGACTGGCGCGGCCAGCGCCAATGCGGTCTGCGCGCGGGCTGATCTGGTGCTGGGCGTGGGGACCCGGTTTCAGGACTTCACCACCGGATCCTGGTCTGTCTTTTCCAACCCCGACCGGCAACTGGTCAGCCTCAACGTCGCGGCCTATGACGCGATGAAGCACGGGGCGCTGCCGCTGTGCTGCGATGCAGACGCGGGGCTCGAGACGCTGTCGAACGAACTCGGCGACACCCGGTTTACCCCGCCTCCCGCCAGCCTGAAATCCGACTGGTTCGCAGACGTGGACCCGCTGACCGCCCCGCCCACCGATACAAACGCCCTGCCCACCGACATGCAGGTCGTCGGCGCCGTGCAACGGTCGGCGACCGACGACACCGTCATCATGTCCGCCGCAGGGACCATGCCCGGCGAGCTGCACAAGCTTTGGAAGGCCACGCGCCCCATGTCCTACCACATGGAATACGGGTTTTCCTGCATGGGCTACGAGATTGCGGGGGCGATGGGGATCAAGATGGCCGAACCCCACCGCGACGTGATCTGCATGATCGGCGATGGCAGCTACATGATGGCCAACTCGGAACTTGCCACAGCCTGCATGATGGGGATCAAGATCACGCTGGTCATCACCGACAACCGCGGTTTTGGCTGCATCAACCGGCTGCAAATCGGCACCGGCGGGGCCGAATTCAACAACCTTCTGGACAAGTCGCACCACGTCAACCCGTCCAACATCGACTTTACCGCGCATGCGGCCTCGATGGGGGCCACGGCGGTCAAGGTGGGGTCCATCGCCGAACTTGAACAGGCGCTGCAACAGGCCAAAACCTGTCCCGGCCCCTTTGTCGCCGTCATCGACACCGACCCCTATCCCAGCACCCCCTTTGGCGGTAGCTGGTGGGAGGTGGGAATTCCCGAAGTCTCGACCCGGGCCGAAGTCACCGCCGCCCGCGCCAACTACGACACCAAACGCAAACAACAACGGACCGTCTGAGGATATCATGAGCGTCAAAATCGGCATCTCCCCCATCGCCTGGCAAAACGACGACCTGCCGGACCTCACGGCGGGCTTCACCATGGAACAGGCCCTGCGCGAGTCGGTCGAGATCGGCTATACCGGCGTCGAACGCGGTCAGCGGATGCCGCACGATACCGAAGGGTTGCGGGCCTATCTGGACGCCGCCGGGATCGCGCTCTGCGGTGGTTGGTGCTCGGGCAACAGCCTGAACAACGATTTCGCCACCGAACGCGATGCGATCCGGCAGCAGGTCGAACAGTTCGTGGCCTTGGGCAGCCCCTGCATCGTCTACGCGGAATGTTCCAACACGGTGCAGGGGCAGATCGGCACACCGGTCAACAACCGGCCCAAACTCAGCCGCGACGACGTTCGCTCCTTTGGTAAAAAGATCAGCGAGCTTGCCAAATGGACCGCCGATCAGGGCATGCCCATGTCCTATCACCACCACATGGGGTCCATCATCGAGGCCGAGGCCGACGTGGACGCCCTGATGGAAGGGTCCACGCCCGACCTGAACCTGTGCTTTGACACCGGGCACCTGCTGTTCGGCGGCGGCGACGTGATGGCGACGCTGAACCGCTGGGGCGACCGGGTGCAGCACGTCCACTTCAAGGACATCCGCCCCGAAATCGTGAAGGACGTGCGCGCCAACAACCGCAGCTTTCTGGATGCGGTGATCGCCGGGGCCTTTACCGTGCCGGGCGACGGGTGCATCGACTTTCAGGCAGTGGCCAACCATCTGAAAAAGATGGACTATCACGGCTGGATCGTGGTCGAGGCTGAACAGGACCCGGCCAAGGCCAACCCCTATGATTACTCGAAAAAAGGCTACCAGCACATCGTCAGCGTCTGCGGCACTGCCGGATTGGCAATCAATGGCTGAGCCGCCCAAACCGCGCAAACCGCTGTTCGACCTTCAGCACCCGTGGTTCAAACCGCTTTGGCGGCGGGTGCTGGTGACGGCGGTCTGCGTGTTCTGGACGGTGTTGGAGCTTTACACCGGCGACCCGTTCTGGGCGATGCTGTTCGGGGCGCTGGCAGCCTATTCGATCTGGTCATTCTTCTTTGCCTTCAACCCGCGCGAGCCCGAGGATACGCCATGACCCTCCTGCGTCACCCCAAAGCTGCCAGTGGAAAGATCCACGACATCACCCCCGCCGACGCGGGCTGGTCCTATGTGGGTTTCGGGCTGTACCGCTTGGCGGCGGGCGAACGGGTCAGCGAACAGACCCACGACCGCGAGGTGATCCTCGTTCTGGTCGAGGGCAAGGCAGACATCACCGCAGCGGGCAAACCGTTTGGCGAACTCGGCGACCGCATGTCCTGCTTTGACAAGACCCCGCCGCATTGCGTCTATGTCCCCGACACCGCCGACTGGTCGGCAACGGCCACCACCGCCTGCACTCTGGCCGTGTGCAGCGCCCCCGGCAAAGGCACCCACGACGCCCAGATCATCGGGCCTGCGGGGATCAGCATGGTCAGTCGGGGCAAGGGGACCAACACCCGCTACATCCACCCCATCGCGATGGAGGAACGGGACGTGGCGGGCAGTCTTTTGGTGACCGAAGTTTACACCCCCTCCGGCCACTGGTCGTCCTACCCGCCGCACCGGCACGACGAGGACGATTACCCCAACATGACCTATCTGGAAGAAACCTATTACCACCGGCTCAACCCGGCCCAAGGATATGGTCATCAAAGGGTGTTCACCGAGGACGGGTCACTCGACGAAACCATGACCGTGCGCGACCACGACGTGGTTCTCGTCCCGCGCGGGCACCACCCCTGCGGCGTGCCGCACGGGTACGAGATGTATTATCTCAACGTCATGGCCGGACCCTTGCGCAAATGGCGGTTCAAGAACCACCCCGATCACGACTGGATCGCACAGCGCGACGCAGGATGATCGGTCGGCTCAGGGACTGGGCCAAGGCGGTCAAGACCGATCTGGTCGCGGTCTACCTTGCGGGGCGGGACCCGCGCACCCCGCCTCTGGCCAAGGTCGTTGCCATCATCACGGTCGCCTACGCGCTCAGCCCGATCGACCTGATCCCGGATTTCATTCCCGTGCTGGGGTATCTCGACGATCTGATCGTTGTGCCGCTCGGGCTGATGATCGTCATACGAATGATCCCGGCAGACCTTTTGCGCGAATTTCTGGACCGGGCCGGGACCATGGGCAGGCTCCCGGCGAACAGGATCGCAGCCGCGGCTATTCTGGCTGTCTGGGTTCTGATCACCCTGAGCGGGATCGCCTGGGTCTGGAGCCGCAGACGATTTAGCGGCTGACCATCCGTCAGATGAACCCGATCCGGTTCAGCGCACGTTGCGCTGCCGCACGGCGGGCGGTGTCACGCGACAGCGTATCGCGGTTGAGCGTCGTGACGATCCGGTGAAGCCGCCGGTTTTCAACCGACCGGCGCACGAATTCCGGCACGTCAGCCTGCGCCAGACCTTCGATCATCGTAATGATTTCAAGGCTTTCACTGTCGACAGTCTGCATCAAGTCATCCCCCGGCCTGATGTGATTCCCGCCCTAATGATAGCGTAAACAGTCCCCCGAGTCCCCGGCCAATCCGGCCTGATAGTCACGGGAACTTCATAAAACTGACACCTCCCTGAATCCCATCCGCCCTAAACCCCGGCCAACAAACGGGGATGAAACGATGCTGGATATCACCGCGCTGACCAAGGTCTTTGGCCCCAACACAGCCGTCAATCGCGCGACCCTGCATGTGGCCAAACCGGCGATGATCGGGATCATCGGGCGATCCGGGGCGGGCAAATCCACACTTCTGCGGATGCTCAACCGGCTGACAGATTGCACATCGGGCAGCGTCACCTTTGAAGGGCGCGACATCACGGCGCTGCGCGGGGCGGACAAACGGCGCTGGCAATCCGAATGCGCGATGATCTTTCAGCAGTTCAACCTCGTCCCCCGGATGGATGTGGTGTCCAACGTGCTGCACGGCACGCTCAACCGGCGATCGGCTTTTACCACGCTCTTCAACCTTTATCCGACGGCGGACATCCACCGGGCTATCGACATCCTCGACCGGCTCGGTATCGCCGAACACGCCCCCAAACGGGCCGAGGCGCTGTCAGGCGGCCAGCAACAGCGGGTGGCGATTGCGCGGGCGCTGATGCAGGACCCGAAAATCATTCTGGCCGACGAACCTATCGCGTCGCTCGACCCGATGAACGCGCAGATGGTCATGGACGCCCTGCGGCGCATCCATGACGAGGATGGCCGCACGGTCATCGCCAACCTGCACACGCTTGATACCGCGCGGCGCTATTGCGACCGGGTGATCGGGATGCGGGCGGGGCGGATCGTGTTCGACGGCACGCCTGACCAGCTGACCACCGACATGGCACGCGAAATTTACGGGGCCGGGGCCGATTTCAGCGAATCCGCCACCTCGACCCAAATCGACACGCTCGACCGGACCCGGCCCCGCGTGGCTGCTCATTAACCCCAACCTACCGGAGACAGACCATGAAACACCTGCTCGCCCTCGCGCTTGCCACCACCGCCCTCGGCTCGATGGCCGCAATGGCCCATGCCGATGCCCACGGCATCAGCGAATTCCGCATCGGTCTGCTGGGCGGTGAAAACGCCACCGACCGGCTGAATTCCAACGAATGTCTGCGCGCTTATGCCCAAGAGGCTCTGGGCGTCCCCGTCCGCCTGTTCGCCCCCGCCGACTACAACGGTGTGATGCAGGGGCTGCTGGGCGGCACCATCGACATGGCGTGGCTGGGGGCGTCGTCCTATGCCGGCGTCTATGTGCAGGACCCGACCGCCGTAACCCCCGTTCTGGTCAAGGCCAACCTTGACGGATCCTACACCTACCATTCCATCGGGATCGCCCGCAAAGACAGCGGCATCACCTCGATGGCCGACATGGTGGGCAAGGTTCTGGGCTTTGGCGATCCGAACTCCACCTCGGGCTTCCTGATCCCCTCGGTCGAACTGCCCGCCGATGGCTATTCCGTGACGGCGGGCGATTATTTCAAGGATGTCGTGTTCACCGGTGGCCATGAACAGACCATCGTGGCGGTCAACAACGGCGACATCGACGGCGGCGTGACCTGGGCCGATGGCCTTGGCAACTGGGAAGACGGCTACAACTCCGGCGCCCTGCGCAAGGCCGTGGATGCCGGTCTGGTGGACATGAACGACCTCGTGCAGATCTGGATTTCCAAACCGATCCCCGAAGGCCCCGTCGTCGTGCGCAACGCGCTCCCCGAAGAGGTCAAGACGATCATGATCGACCTCGTCAAAGGTCTACACGACAAGGACCCCGATTGCGCCTATGGCGTCGCCGCCGGGGACACCGCCGGGTTCGTCCCGATCGACCCCTCTTTCTACGAAACCATTATCGCCGTGCGCCGGGCGCAGTCGAACTAAGCCTTTGATCCATCGCGGGTCCCGGTTCTGCCGGGGCCCGCATTTTATCTGACGGACGGAAAACCCATGACCGACGCCACCACCGCCCTTGCCACAGGCGATCTTGCCGCGACGCAGACCAGCTACATGGCGCAGGTGCGGCGCAAACGGATGTATTCGGGGATCACCCTCCTGATCTTCGTCCTTCTGATGGTGTCGGGGTTCAACATCGCCGACGCGCGCAACGCGGGCGGGTTCTGGGACGGGCTGCA
The DNA here is from genome assembly GCA_024642115.1 of Marivivens sp. Classification (GTDB taxonomy): domain Bacteria; phylum Pseudomonadota; class Alphaproteobacteria; order Rhodobacterales; family Rhodobacteraceae; genus JAHEBU01. Next base: position 79,521 of record JAHEBU010000011.1, read on the forward strand.
CAACATCTTCGACTTCCCCTATGCCGTGGTGTCCGAGGCATGGGCAAAACGCGACCAGCTTCCCGCGCATATGCTCCACTATGTCCCGGCGCTGGTCGAGACGATCAACATCGCAGCTGTATCGACCCTGATCGGGGCCTTGCTCGGGCTGGTGTTGTCGCTGCTGTCCACCCGGGGCATGGCGCTCTGGCCCGCTCTGATGCCCGCGTTTCGTCGGATCATGGACATCATGCGGGCGGTCCCCGAAATCGTCATCGCTCTGGTGCTGATCTACATGATGGGCGGCGGGCCGGTGCCTGCGGTCGTGGCCATCGCGTTCCACACGGGCGGGGCGCTGGGCAAACTGTTTTCGGAAGTGAACGAAAACGCCAGCCTCCAACCGATTGAAGGGCTCCATTCGGTGGGGGCCACGTGGTTCCAGCGGATGTGGCTCGGCGTCATTCCGCAGGTCGCGCCCAACTACCTCAGCTACGCGCTTTTGCGTTTTGAGATCAACATCCGCGCCTCGGCCATCCTCGGCTTTGTCGGGGCAGGGGGGATCGGCTACGAGCTGAAAAATTCCATGTCCTGGGGCATGGGCAAATTCGACGAAGCGGCGGCAATTTTCCTCCTCCTCTTCGCCACGATCATGGCGGTCGACCAGCTGTCGTCGCACTACCGCAACCGACTGACGCAAGGGGCGCGGACATGACCATGTTGCTGACCGGCACCGACCTTAAACAACAGGCCGAGGGGCTGTTGGCCCGCAAACGGCTGGCGGCCATCGCCGTCCCCACCGTCATCCTCGCCTATTTCATCTATATCTTCTTTGCCTTCGACATCGCCGGTCTCAGCCAGCGACTGCGGCTCGACAACGCGGCCACCCTCATCGCCGACAGCTACAGCTACAAGACCGAGGTCACGCGCGACCACCGCACCGGCGCCACCACCGTCGCGATCGAGGGCGAGCGCAAGGGACAATACCCCGCGGACGCCCCACCCGACTGGGTGCAGGTGCAGGGGAACCGAACGGTGATCGACATGGGGCAGGGGCAGACGATCACACTCTTGCCCGACAACGCCGTCACCTACGTCATCCCCGGCTACGGGGTCATTCAGGCGCAACTGTCAAACGGCCGGATCACTTCGAACCTGACCGAACCGATCCCCGATTGGATCAACGCGTCCGGCACCCGCATCGCCATCACCACTGACACCGGGCGGCTGACCATCACCCGGTCGAAAACCGAAGTGTTCCGGTATTTCTGGGGGTGGGAGATGTTCTGGTTCGCCCTCGACAGCCCCTATGCCAACCACGGGGTCGTCAGCCTGCTCACCGGGCCGCAACTGGACCCCGCGCGGTCCAATATCGCGGGCATGTGGAACGATTTCTGGATGAACCCGGTCTGGCGGCACGCCGACACGGCCTGGGCGATATCGGAAACGATCCTCATGGCATTTCTGGGCACCTTCGGGGCGGCGCTGATCGCCCTGCCGCTCGCGTTCATCGCCGCGCGGAACTTTACGCCCAATAGGGTGGCACGGTTCGGCATCCGGCGGCTGTTCGACTTTGTGCGGGGGGTGGACGCGCTGATCTGGACCATCGTCCTGTCGCGGGCCTTTGGGCCCGGCCCGTTGACCGGGGCGCTTGCCATCCTCGTGACGGACAGCGGCACCTTTGGCAAGATATTCTCGGAGGCGCTTGAAAACGTGGACGACAAACAGATCGAGGGGATCGCCTCGACCGGGGCCAAACCGGTGCAACGCTACCGGTTCGGGGTCATCCCGCAGATCACCCCGATCCTGCTGTCCCAGATCCTCTATTTCCTCGAATCCAACACCCGCAGCGCGACGATCATCGGGGCGATCACCGGCGGGGGGATCGGGCTGTTGCTCACCCAGGCCATGCAGACCCAAAAGGACTGGGAGGAGGTGACGTTCTACATCATCCTCGTCATCCTGATGGTCATTGCGATGGACTGGCTGTCGGGGATGCTGCGGCGGCGGCTCATTCAGGGCAGCGGCGGCTGACCGCTGGTTTCACCGGGACTCTGGCGAATAGCCGCGCTAGGGTCGGGGCAGGCTTGGACGACACAAAGGCCAATCCTCTGACCAAAGGCAGGCCCCATGGAAATGTTACAGATCGTCTATTCCTCACAACCCTTCGGCTATGACGCAGGGATGCTGATCGGCATCCTGCTGGACGCGCGGCGGTGCAACACCCGCAACGACGTGACCGGGGCACTGATCTGCCGCGACGACATCTACCTGCAACTTCTCGAAGGACCAGAGTTGGCGGTGCGGGCGACGCTCGACCGGATCAAACGCGACGACCGGCACCTCAACGTGGTCGAACACATGAACCGAAAAATAACTGACCGGATGTTCGGGCGGTGGGCCATGCTCGACGATCCCGCAACCTCCTGGCTCTGGCCGCGCGACCGGATTTCGGACGGTGTGCCGGTGGGGGCGACAACACCGCAGATTCTGGCTGTGTTCGAACGACTGGCACGGGAAAAGGCGGACGAATAGGCCTAAGGGTGCGGCCTTGGCACAGGATCATCCTGAAAATTGCCGGAAAAGACGACGTGCCGGGGGCGTGCGGTGTTCGTTTTCCACCTCTTTTCGTTGGAAACAGACCAAATCACCGCTCTGCGTCCCGATCGTTCGTTCCCAAGACGCATGTTGGCCCAATACGCATCTAGCATTTACCTAAGGGACCATCGCCCCACCTTGCGGGGCGGCCCGCACGCCCGGCTGATCGACCACCAGATCGGTCAGCATCGCACCCGCCCACATTGCCGTCAGGGCGACCCATGCCGTCGCCACAAAGATCGACCCGCCGGTGACCCCCGCGCCAATGGCGCATCCCCCCGCCAGCATGCCGCCAAACCCCATGAGCGCCGCGCCAAACATCGACCGCTTCATGTTGTCGGCGTCCTGAAATCCCTGAAACGCGAATTCGCCCGCCATCACGCTGGCCACAAATGCCCCGACAAACACCCCCGGCACCAGTCCGATTTCAAAGCTCAGCCCGGACCCTTCGGTCAAAAGATACATCAACGTCTTGGCCGAAGGGCCTGTAAACGTGGCGCTTTCCACCAGAACCGGGTCAAAGGCGACTTGGCTCAGGGCAAAGGTCAGAACCCATCCCACTGCCACCGCAAACCCCACGCCCGAGGCAAAGATCAGTTTGGCCAGCCCCATCTTGTTGCGCCGGGCCAGCACGATGGCAAACCCCGCCAGCCCAAGGCCCAGGGCCAACCCACTGAAATCTGGCAGACCCGCCGCCTCGATCAGGTTCACGTTATGCCCGCCCGGCGTGACCCACATCGCGGCGATCCTTGTGCGCAACGGGGCCAGCCACCCCCCCAACGCCATCTGCGCCACTACGGCAAAGATCAGACCCGACACCAGCGACCGCAGGTTGCCCGTGGCCGCCAGCACCAGCAACCGGCCCGAACAGCCCCGGGCCAGCACCATGCCGACGCCAAACATCAGCCCTCCCATGATGGCCCCCGACCATGATCCGGCGACCGCCATGATCCGCGCCTCGGACGGTTGCAACAGGCCTGTCAGGATGGCCGCCTGCACCCAGACCAGCGCGGTGGAAAAGGTCAGCAGCCAGACCGACATGCGCGGCCCCATCTGCCCCCGGGCGAATTCCACCGTGGCTGCCCGCAGACAAAACGCCGATCGCTGGGCGGCCACCCCGAACAGGATGCCCGTGATGACCCCGAACAGGGCGCCCGTCGGCGCATCGCCCAACCAGTCGACAAGCGGTAAAAGGGTCATCCGGGGCCTCTCTTGGTTGCCCCCCTCGTGGCAGTATATGGGGCATGTGTCTTTGATCCAGATCACGGCGGGCCGGGGCAGTGAAAAGGCCTTGCTTTGAATTGTTACAATCAATCAATATGTTAGAAAGCGTTCACGTTTGAACGCCCCTTTGACGGTGTCCCTGATGATGACAAGACTCGACCCCGATACCCCCCTCATCCACCCCGATTGTCAGATCACCGACGTCACCTTTGGCCGCTATTGCGAGGTCGGGCAGGGCAGCCGGATCGCCCATTCCATCCTTGGCGATTATTCCTACTGCGACCGTCTGGCCGACATCGCCAACGCCCGGATCGGCAAGTTCGCTAACATCGCCGCCTTCGTCCGGATCGGCGCGACCGACCACCCGATGGACCGGGCGAGCCTGCATCATTTCATGTATCGCTCGGCCTCTTACTGGGACGACGCGGGCGATGATGAGGCGTGGTTCGATCACCGCCGGTCCCGCCTCGCCCACATCGGCCACGACACCTGGATCGGCGGGGGGGCGATGATCAAGCCCGAGGTCACGGTGGGCGACGGTGCCATCATTGGATCGGGGGCCATCGTGACCCGCGACGTTGCCCCCTATACGATCGTCGCGGGCAATCCGGCGCGAAAAATACGCGACCGCCAGCCCCCCGACATCGCCGCCCGGCTGATCCGGCTCGCCTGGTGGGACTGGAGCCATGATCGGCTGCGCGAGACGCTGACGGACTTTCGGACGCTCAAGGCCGAGGCGTTCCTGGATCGCTATGAATGACTATTCGGCCGCGATCCTGACGGCGGAGCCGGCCGCCATGAACCGCAGCGCCGCCGCCCCGCCGAGGTAGGCCAGACGCCCGGCCACGATGGTTGCCGCGACCTGCCGGGTTTCCTTGTCGATCATCACCAGATCGGCCCGCTTGCCCGCAGCGATTTCGCCCCGGTCGGGCAGGTGCAGGATACGGGCCGGATTGGTCGAAATCATCGCCCAGGCGGCGGGCAGCGACAGGACCCCGTCATCCACCAGCCGGAACGCGGCCTGCGCCAAGGCCGGATAGAAATAGTCCGACACCAGCGCGTCGCACTTGCCCGCCCGGATCAGGCTGACCGCCGCGATATTGCCTGCCTGCGATCCGCCCCGCACCACGTTGGGGGCGCCCATCAGAACCGGATCGCCGACCGCCTTGGCGACCTTGGCGGCGTGTGACGAAGTCGGGAATTCACAGATCTTGGCCCCCAACATCGAAAACATCTCGCGCGTTTCGCCGTCCGGGTCGTCGTGGCTGCCATAATGAACACCCAGGACATCGAACGCCTCGGCCAAACGACACAGACGGCGGGGGACCTCGCCCGACCGGGCCTTGGCCTCGGCCACGATGGCCATCAACTCCTTGCCGGACTTGCCGCTTTTGCGGGCCCAGGCGGCGACGTCCGAGGGGTTGACCGCCCACATCTCGACCGCCTCGTCGAGGTGGTTGTTGAATACGACATAGTCGATGTCATAGCGGCGGACGGCGGCCAGCAGACGGTCCGCACTGTCATGGGCATGGGTTTCATAGCGGATCTGAAGGCGCAGGTCGCACAGCATCCGGGGTCGGTAGGCGGCCAGCGTCGCCATCACCTGTTCGGCGAAATCCGGGCCGCGCATACCTCCCTCCCACGACCAGCTTTGGGCCAACCACGCGGTTGTCACCCCATTGGCCGCCGCATCGCGGTCCGCGCCGATCAGGCCGGTCTGGATCGGAAACGGGGCGGACGGGCGGGGGGCGATGTGCCGTTCGAATGCGTCACCATGCAGGTCGATGATGCCGGGCAGGATGTAATATCCGCTCAGGTCCACGGCCGGAAACGGCCCCGCGCTGATCTGCCCGTCGGCAATCGCCACGGTCCGGTCGGACAGGTGACCATCGCGCAGGACGGTCGCGCCGGTCAGGCGCAGCGGGGGCAGGCAGGTGTCCATGGGTTGGTCGTCTCACAGAGGGATTTTTGCTGTGGATAACTGCCCCATGTTTCGGCGGTATGACAGATTCCGCCTTATTCTACGCCGCGTTGCGGTGCATCTGGCCCCAGTGTCAGCGTGATCCGATCGCCCGCGAACCACGTCGTCCCGAATTCCACAGGCCGCCCGGCAATGTCGGTATTCACAGCCACCGACCGCAAAAGCGGGGCGCCTTCGCGCAGCCGCAGGTGGATCGCCTGGGTCGGCGTGGCCAGAACTGCCGTCAGACGGGTCGATTGCCGCACATAGTCAGCCACACCACAGGCGGCCAGCGCCCGCGTGACGGACGGTTCAGCCCTTAGCGCAGGGGGAAGGGCGGCAAGGCGGTCGGCGGGAAACACGCTCAGAAACAGGGCGATGGGCTGGGCATCGGCCAGCGATACGCCTTCGAACGCATGGACCGGATCGCCCGGTGCCAGCCCCAGCGCCGCCGCCTCGCCCTTGTCGCAGGGGCGGGTGGTCAGCGACAGCACCTGGCGCGAGGCCAACTGCCCGTTGGCGGCCAAGTTCTGATGAAAGCGGACCCGCTGGCCCAACCGGTAATCGGTCGGCCGACCCTGCACGAACACCCCCGCCCCGCGCCGGGGCAGGACCAGCCCATCCTCGGCCAATTGGGCAAGCGCGCGGCGGACCGTGTGGCGGTTGACGCCAAATCGGATGGCCAGCGCCGCCTCGGTCGGCAGTTTGTCACCAGGGGCGTAGTGTCCGGCGCCGATGTCTTTGGTCAGGGTGCGGGCGATGGCCTCCCAGATCGGGGTGCGCGTGGGGCTCATGTCATCAAAACTTCACGCAAAGGGGGCTTGTTCGACTCGGACGGCAAGGTTAGAATTTGTCTAGTTGTATAGTAACTTAGACAACTCGGCAAGGTGTCTAGATGACCGAAATCAGCAGCGACCAAAGCGCCCGCAAGGACTGGATGAGCCTGATGGCCAAGACCCCGCCGGGCCGTCTGGCGGACCTGTGCCAGCAGGCGGGGCTGGACTGGCCGGGCGACTGGTTGCGCCCGCCCGAGGTGGGCAGCGTCATGGTGCGCGGTCGCATGGGCGGCACGGGCGCGCCATTCAATCTGGGCGAGATGACGGTCGCCCGGGCGTCGGTCCGGTTGCCGGAGGGGGCTGTCGGCCACGGCTATGTGCAGGGGCGCGACCGGCAGGCGGCAGGCTGGGCGGCGCTGGTCGATGCGCTGATGCAGACCGGGCGGGCAGGGGCATTGCGCGGGGCCGTTCTGGACCCGCTGGCGGCCGAGGCGACGGCGCGCCAGACCGCCCGCGCGGAAAAGGCCGCAGCCACCAAGGTCGAATTCTTTACGCTGGTCAGGGGAGAAGATTGATGGACCTGGGCTCGCTCTCGGGCGGGTTCGCGCATGCCTCGCATGACGCGGCCCACGCGTTCCGGTCGATGATGGAGGCGATGGCGCGGCCCGGCACCGTCTGGCCACTCCAGGGCGCCACACCGCCCGCCCCGCTGTCGGTGGCGGCTGGCACTCTGATCCTGACGTTGTGCGACCCTCAAACGCCGCTGCATCTGGCCGGGGCCTGCGACACGGCCGCCGTGCGCGACTGGGTGACGTTTCATACGGGCGCGCCGCTTTGCGCCCCCGCCGACTGCGCCTTTGCGGTGGGGACATGGGCCGATCTGGGACCGCTGTCGGCCTATCTGGCCGGAACGCCCGAATATCCCGACCGCTCGGCCACCCTGATCGTCCAAGGGGCGGGCGGCACCCCCGCCCGTCTCACCGGCCCCGGCATCAAGGACACAGCTATGATGGACCTGCCGGACATTGCGGCGATGCAGGCCAATGCGCGGCTCTACCCCCTTGGTCTCGATTTCTATTTCACCGATGGGGCGCAGGTCCGCGCCCTGCCGCGCAGCACCAAAGTGGAGGCTCTCTGATGTATGTGGCGGTCAAAGGGGGCGAGCGGGCCATCGACAATGCCCATGCCTGGCTGGCCGAGGAACGGCGCGGCGATCCGGCGGTGCCGGAGTTGAGCGTGGCGCAGATCCGCGAACAGATGACGCTGGCCGTCAACCGGGTCATGGCCGAAGGGTCCCTGTTTGATCCTGATCTGGCGGCACTGGCGATCAAACAGGGGCGCGGCGACCTGATCGAGGCGATCTTTCTGATCCGCGCCTATCGGACCACCTTGCCCCGGTTTGGCGCAACTCTGCCGGTGGAGACAGGGGCGATGGCCTGCGACCGCCGCATCAGCGCCACGTTCAAGGACCTGCCGGGCGGGCAGGTTCTGGGACCGACGTTCGACTATACGCACCGACTGCTGGATTTCAGACTGGCGGCTGATGGGGGCGTGGACCCCGCCCCGCGTGGGGCGCCCGCGGCGGGGTCGGTCCCCCACGTCTCCGATTTCCTCAACCGCGAGGGGTTGATTCAGGCAGAGCCCGTGACGGACGAGGTGCCGCCCGACCTTACCCGCGACCCGCTGGAATTGCCCGCCTCCCGCGCCCTTCGCCTGCAATCGCTGACCCGCGGGGACGAAGGGTTTGTGCTGGGCATGGCCTACTCGACCCAGCGCGGCTATGCCCGCAACCATGCCTTTGTGGGCGAGCTTCGGATCGGAACCTGCTCTGTCGAAATGGAAATCCCCGAGCTTGGGTTTGCCATCGACATCGGCGAAGTGACCCTGACCGAATGCGAAACGGTCAACCAGTTCAAGGGGTCAAAGACCGAGCCGCCGCAATTCACACGCGGTTACGGCTTGGTGTTCGGGCAGACCGAGCGCAAGGCGATTTCCATGGCGCTGGTGGACCGGGCGCTGCGGTGGCGCGAACTGGGCGAGGACGATCAGGGTGCGCCTGCACAGGACGAGGAATTCGTCCTCTACCATTGCGACAACATCCAGGCGACCGGGTTTCTCGAACATATCAAGTTGCCACATTACGTCGATTTCCAGTCCGAACTGGAATTGGTGCGCAAACTGCGGCGCGAGGCGGGGGCCGAGGCAAGGCAGGACGCGGCAGAATGACCCTAGTCGCCGTCGCCCCCATCACCGCCGTCCGACCAACTGCCTGCGTCCGGGCCATCGCCGCCAAACAGCAGGTGCAGGACCACGGGGAATGCGATGCAGATCAGCACCTCCCGTGGATGGGCGGCGAGGGTGGTGATCAGAGTGTAAAGATCGTCGAACATGGGGGTAGTGTCGCACCGCAAAGGGGCAAAATCATGACCCCTTGGCCCCGACGCACTCCCGCGCGGTCAGAGGTCGCCATCACCGTCGCCGTCCGTGCTGTCGGTCACCGGGGCATCCGGCCCCGAGGATCGGCTGCCCTCGCTGGTAAGCCAGCGTTCGGCGGGGTCGGACTTGGCCGGACGGCGTCGCCCGCGCAGATAGCTGCTGACCCGCGCCAGCACCACAAGCACGACCAGCAGGATCGCCACGCCAAGGCCCAAACGCATGTCCATGCCCCCGTCCTACCCCGAAAGCAGCCGTCATGACAGAGCATTACAACTTTGCCTATCTGGACGAACAGACCAAACGGATGATCCGCCGCGCGATCCTCAAGGGGCTGGCGGTGCCCGGCTATCAGGTGCCTTTTGCCAGCCGCGAAATGCCCATGCCTTATGGCTGGGGAACCGGGGGGGTGCAGGTGACGGCCGCCACGCTGACGCCCGAAGATACGCTCAAGGTCATAGATCAGGGGGCGGATGACACGACCAACGCCGTGTCAATCCGCAAGTTCTTTGAACGCACCGCTGGGGTCGCGGTGACCGAACGCACGGCCGAGGCGACAGTCATCCAGACCCGCCACCGGATCCCAGAGGAGCCGCTGACCAAGGGCCAGATCCTTGTCTATCAGGTGCCGATCCCCGAACCGCTGCGGTTTCTGGAACCGTCCGAGGTCGAGACGCGCAAGATGCACGCGCTTGAGGATTACGGGTTGATGCATGTGAAACTGTACGAAGACATCAGCCGCCACGGCCATATCGCCACCTCCTACGCCTATCCGGTCAAGGTGCAGGGCCGCTATGTCATGGACCCGTCGCCGATCCCGAAATTCGACAACCCCAAGATGGAGATGGCCGCGATCCAGCTCTTTGGTGCTGGCCGGGAACAGCGGATTTATGCGCTGCCGCCGCACACCCGCGTCATGAGCCTCGATTTCGAGGATCATCCGTTCGAGGCGTCCAAGGCCAACCATGCCTGCGGTCTGTGTGCATCGACCGACAGCTATCTGGACGAGGTGATCACCGACGATCAGGGAGGGCGGATGTTCGTCTGTTCGGACACCGATTATTGCAGCACACGGCAGGCCGCTGGGTTCAAAGGAAAGGACGCGGCATGATCCCCCTGCTTTCGGTCCAGCACCTGACCAAGACCTATGGCCGCCACATCGGCTGTTCGGATGTATCGTTCGACCTGTTTCCCGGTGAAGTCATGGGAATCGTGGGGGAATCCGGGTCGGGAAAATCCACCCTGCTTAACTGCATGGCCGGTCATCTGCCCCCCGACGCAGGCCGGGTGATGTTCGACACCCGGACCGAAGGCCCCCGCGATACAGTTACCATGTCCGAACCCGAACGGCGGATGCTGGGCCGCACCGATTGGGCTTTTGTCCATCAGCACGCGCGCGACGGTCTGCGCATGGGCGTCAGCGCGGGCGGCAACGTGGGCGAACGGCTGATGGCCGTGGGCGCGCGCCATTACGGCGATATTCGTGCGGCGGCGACCGACTGGCTGGGCCGGGTGGAAATCGACACCGGGCGGATCGACGACCGACCGTCCACCTTTTCGGGGGGGATGCAGCAGCGGCTTCAGATTGCGCGCAATCTGGTGACTGGACCCAGGCTGGTTTTCATGGACGAACCGACGGGGGGGCTGGATGTCAGTGTGCAGGCGCGTCTGCTCGATCTTCTGCGCGGGTTGGTCCGGCAGATGGGGCTGTCAGCGGTGATCGTGACGCACGATCTGGCCGTCGTGCGCCTGCTGGCCGACCGGTTGATGGTGATGAAGGATGGGCGGGTGGTCGAAACGGGACTGACCGATCAGGTCTTGGACGATCCGCAGCACGGGTATACCCAGCTTCTGGTATCCTCTGTCCTACAGGTCTGACCCCATGATGTTTGCCTATTCTCTGGACTTGGGGCGGCTCGTGCGTCTGCCTGTCGACGCCGATCTGGCCCCTGCGGCCTGGATCGACCTGTTCCGGCCCCAGCCAGAACAGGTCGACCGCGTAAAGGCGTTGGGCGTCGCCGTGCCGACGCTCGAGGACATGGAAGAGATCGAAATTTCCAACCGCCTCTACCGCGAAGGCGACATCGACTACATGACCGTCGTTTTGCCGGGGCAGATGCCCGACGGCGACCAAACCTCGGGGCCTGTGACCTTTATCCTCACGCCGCAACGGCTGATTACCGTGCGCCACCACGAACCCCGCCCGTTCCGTACCTTTCCCGACCGGGCCGACCGGTCCAGCGCGGGCTGCGCCAGCCATGTGCGGGTGTTTCTGGGGCTGGTCGAGGAAATCATCGCCCGCATGGCCGATCTGCTGGAATCTTCGGGCAAGATGCTCGATGCGACGGCCAAGCGGGTCTATGATGACAAGGGCGCGACCAATCCGGACATGCTTCAGCAGGCGCTGGAGGCTTTGGGCAAAGAGGGCGAGGTGCAGGCCCGTGTCCGTCTTGGCCTGCTGACGGTCGAGCGGATGCTGTCGATGTTCGGTGTCTGGACCGAAGCCAAGAAAGACAGCCATTCCCTGCGCCCCCTGATCAAGGGGATGATGCGGGATATTCAGGCGCTCGAAGTGCACGCCGATTTCTTGTCCAACCGGGTCAGCCTGATTTCCGACACCACCCTAGGCATGATCAACCTCGCCCAGAATGCCACGGTCAGGATCGTGTCGGTCGTGGCGGCCCTGTTCCTGCCGCCCACGCTGATCGCGTCGATTTACGGCATGAACTTTGACGACATGCCCGAATTGCACACCCCCTACGCCTATCCTCTGGCCTTGGCGGCGATGGTCGGCTCGGCCCTGTTCACCTACCTCTATTTCAAATGGAAGCGATGGCTATGATCCGCATTTCCGACCTGTCCAAGACATTCACCCTTCATAATCAAGGCTCTGCCGTGATCGAGGTGATGCGCGGGGCCAATTTGGAGGTGGCACCGGGCGAATGCGTGGCGCTGGTGGGCGCGTCGGGTGCGGGCAAATCAACGCTGATGCGGATGATCTACGGCAATTATCTGGCGGCGTCGGGGTCGATCATGGTGGGCGATCTGGACGTGGCCCGCGCGGCCCCACGCGAGATTCTGGCCCTGCGGCGCGAGGTGCTGGGCTATGTCAGCCAGTTCCTTCGCGTCGTCCCCCGTGTGCCGACGGTGGATGTGGTCGCCGAACCGCTGCGGACGCTTGGGGTAGAGGAAGAGGTGGCGCGGGACCGGGCGCGGGCGTTGCTGGGTCGACTCAATATCCCTCAGACGCTCTGGTCGCTGTCGCCCACGACATTTTCGGGCGGCGAACAGCAACGGGTGAATATCGCCCGTGGTTTCGTCCATGCCTATCCGGCCCTGCTGCTGGACGAACCGACCGCCAGCCTGGACGCCATCAACCGCGAAGTCGTGCTGTCGCTGATCGAAGAGGCCAAGGCGCGGGGCGCCGCCATCGTCGGCATTTTCCACGATGTCGAGGCGCGGAACCGCGTCTGCGACCGTGTGATTGACGTGGCCCGGTTCACCCCGGTCGCGGCATGACACCGGGGCGGGTGATCGCGGTTGTCGGTCCCTCGGGCGTGGGCAAGGATTCGGTCATAGATGGCCTGTGTGCGGCACAGCCTGGTCTTGTCCGGATCCGGCGCAGTATCACCCGCCCGGCGGAACCGGACGGCGAGGATCACGACGAGGTTTCTCTAGAGATGTTTGAAAAGTGCAAGAATGATGGCGATTTTGTCCTGTCCTGGGGGGCTCATGGTTTGTTTTATGGAATCGCTCAGTCAGAGATGTCTATGCTTTCCAAAGGGCAAGACGCCATCGTCAACCTGTCCCGCGGGGTTCTGACCAAGGCCGCCGATCAGTTTGCCAACCTCACGGTCCTGCACCTGACTGCGCGATCAACCACGTTGGCCGAACGGTTGCGCGGGCGGGGGCGGGAGAACGCAGACCAGATCGGCGGGCGACTGGCACAGGCGGACAAGCCGCTTCCGCCAGGATTGGATGTCGTCACCATAGCCAACGATGGCCCGCTGGCCGACACTGTCGCCACGGCGCTGGCGGCACTTTATCCGGACAGGGGGTAACGGTGGATCAGTTCAAAGAACCCGTCAGACCGTTCGCCCACCAGCGCCACTTCGTCCACCACAAAGGGGGCGGGCAGCATTGGCGCAAGGGCCGGGGCCAGCACGGCGGCGGTCTGATCGGCCACATCTTGGGGCAGGTTCCCCGTCAGCGTGATGTGGAACCGGAATTCGTCCATGACATAGGGATAGCCCCAGCGCCGCAACAGCGCCTCTTGTCGGGCGGTCAGGCCAGCCGCGCGGCGGCGGTCCAGTTCGGCCTGCGGGGGCGGGGCGCGGAACGGGTCGAGGTCGGCGACGACGCTCGCGGCCAATGTCGCAAGCCCGTCCGTATCGCCGGCCGGGGTCAAGGCCAGAAACCCACCGATCTGGTCAAGGCGCAGCGCCTCGAGCGTGACGGGGCGGGCCAGTTCGGCCAAGGCGTCGATGGCATCGGTCAATGCCGCTGCATCCAACCCCTCGGCCAGCCGAAACGGTGGTTTCAGCGTGCCGTGCAGCCCGTATTTGCGGGGCGTCGCCGTCAGTTCGGCCACCGGACGGGGCAAGTCGGGCAGGTCGGGATGCGGCACAGGCTGCCCGTCTTCCATATCCCAGCCCAGCCATGCGGCGCCGAACGCGGCAAGCGGGCCGGGGGGCAGGATGTAGTAGATCGCGTATCGCTGAAATTCGGTCATGGCGCCCCCCTGATCGCCCCCTCCTGCCGCGAAAGAGTAACCCAGAGATGACAGCAGAGACGATCCTTGCCAATGCCCGCCTTGTTTTGCCCGACGCCGTGGTGACAGGCCATTTGGTGATCCGCGACGGACAGATTGCCGAGATCGGCACCGGGCCGGTCGCCAGCCCTGCCGTTGATTGCGCGGGCGATTACCTGTCGCCGGGGCTGATCGAATTGCACACTGACAACCTGGAACGGCACATCAGCCCCCGGCCCAAGGTCGATTGGCCCCACGATGCGGCCATCGTGGCCCATGACGCCGAACTGGCGGGGGCGGGCATTTCGACGGTGTTCGACGCGGTGCGGGTGGGGTCGATCCTGTCGCAAGCCTCGTCCGGGTATAACCGCTATGCCCGGTCGATGGTGGATGAAATCCTGTCAATGCGGGCCAAGGGGGTGCTGCGGATCAGCCATCACCTTCACCTGCGGGCCGAAACCTGTTCGGAAACCCTGATCGAAGAGCTGGACGAATTTGGCCCCGACGACCGGATCGGTATCGTCAGCCTGATGGACCACACCCCCGGACAGCGCCAGTTTGCCGATGTGACCAAATTCGAGGCCTATGTCCGCGGCAAGCGGGGGATGGAAAAGGATGTGTTCGACGAGTACGTTCTCTATCTCTCTGATCTGTATGGAAAACTTGGGCCTCAGCATGAAGAGGCCACCGTCGCTGCCGCCCGCCGTCTGGGGGCGACGCTGGCCAGCCACGACGATACGACCGAGGCGCATGTGGCGACTTCGGCCCGGTTCGGCGTCAGCATGGCCGAATTTCCGACGACGCTGACCGCCGCCCGCGCCTGCCGCGCTGCGGGGATCAAGGTCATCATGGGCGCGCCGAACCTGATCCGGGGCGGGTCCCATTCCGGCAACGTCGCCGCGGCCGATCTGGCTGATGCGGGGCTGCTGGATATCCTGTCGTCCGATTATGTCCCCGCCGCCTTGCTGGCCGCAGCGGTGCAACTGGGCGCGCGGTGGGGCGACATGGCGCGGGGGATCGCCACGGTAACCTCGGCCCCGGCCCGCGCCGTGGGATTGGCCGACCGGGGCGAGATTTCGACCGGTTTACGCGCCGATCTGCTGCGGTTCGCTGTGGTGGGAGGCATTCCCGTCACCCGCGGACTTTGGGTGCAGGGTGACCGGGTGGCATAGCCCCGGCAAGAAGCGTCGGGGCCAAGACCGGGGGCTGTCTGCCCCCGGACCCCCGAGAGTTGTTATTGCAAGGTGAACGGGATCAGCTGATCACGTCAGGGGCCGTGCGTCCGGTATATTTCCTGATCCCCGCGATGGCGTCGGCGGCGGCGATGATCGGGGCGAGCGCCTCTTGCGCGTCGCGGTGCATCCTGGCCGGATCGGTCTCGACATCCTCAAGATACACCCGCAGGGTTGCGCCGACCGTTCCCGTACCCGACAGGCGGAACACGACCCGACCGCCGGACGTGAAATTGACCCTGATCCCCTGACCTTCGCTGCGCGACCCGTCGACCGGATCGTCATAGGCAAATTCGTCCGCGCTGCTGACCGTGAGCGGGCCAAAGGCCTGCCTCGGCAGGCCGGGCAGGGCGGCGCGCAGAGCGGTTATCAGCGCATTGGCCTTGTCCGTCTCGACATCCTCGTAGTCGTGCCGCGAATAGTAGTTGCGTCCAAATTCCGCCCAGTGCGCCGCCATCAGGTCGGCCACCGATGTCTTTGTTTGCGCAAGGATATTGAGCCAGAGCAGAACCGCCCAAAGCCCATCCTTTTCGCGCACATGGTCCGAACCGGTGCCCGCCGATTCCTCGCCACACAAGGTGGCCCGCCCCGCATCCAGAAGATTGCCAAAGAATTTCCAGCCCGTTGGCGTTTCGTAACAGGCGATGCCCAGCTTTTCCGCCACCCGGTCAACAGCACCCGAGGTGGGCATGGACCGTGCCACGCCCTTGAGACCGCCGCGATAGGCGGGGGCTGCGGTCGCGCGGGCGGCGAGCAGGGCGAGGCTGTCGGACGGCGTCACATAGATGCCGCGCCCGACGATCATGTTGCGGTCGCCGTCACCATCACTGGCCGCGCCAAAATCAGGGGCGTCCGGCCCCATCATCGTGTCCATCAGGTCCTTGGCCCAGATCGGGTTGGGATCGGGGTGGCCGCCGCCGAAATCGGGCGAGGGGGTGCCGTTGACCACGGTTCCCTTGGCCGCGCCCAGTGTTCCCTCAAGGATCGCGGTGGCATAGGGGCCTGTCACGGCGTGCATCGCGTCGAACCGCATCCGGAATCCGCTGGCGAACAGTGCCCGTATCGCGTTGAAATCGAACAGGGTTTCCATCAGGGCGGCGTAGTCGGTCACAGGATCGACGACCTCGACCTCCATCTGGTCCATCCGCGTCTTGCCAAGGGTGCCAAGGTCGGCATCGGCCCCTTCCAGGATGCGATATTCGTGGATGATCTTGGTCGCCGCATAGATCCGGTCGGTGACGCCTTCGGGGGCTGGGCCGCCGTTGGGTGTGTTGTATTTGAGGCCGAAATCCGCGTCGATCCCGCCGGGGTTGTGGCTGGCCGACAGGATCAGCCCGCCGTCCGTGCCGCGCAGCCGGATCAGGTGCGAGGCGGCGGGGGTAGACAGGATGCCGTTCTGGCCCACGATACAGGCCGCCGCTCCGTTGGCCGCCGCCATTCGCAGGATCACCTGAATGGCCTGCGCATTGAAATAGCGCCCGTCGCCGCCCACGACCAAACGTTTGTCCACCACCCCGCCGATCCCGTCAAAGATGGATTGGACATAGTTTTCAAGGAAATGCGGACCCATGAACACGCGGGTTTTCTTGCGCAATCCGCTGGTGCCAGGCTTTTGGCCGTCGATCGGGCTGGTCTGGATAGTAAGCTTTTGCATGGATCCTCTCTAACGGTCCGCTACGGTCTTGGGTTCCAGGACCAGTGCCACGACCGAATTGGCGCTGACCTTGATCCGGCCTCCCGCCGGGGACAAGGGGGCCGAGGGGCGGCTGGTGTCGATGTGCCGGACCCAGTGCTGGCCCATGGCCGGGTTCGGCAGGATCGCTGTGATCGCCTCGCCCACATTGAAGACCAGATAGATCGCCGATTCCAGTGCCGCGTATTCGGGCGTGCCAGAGGCGGTGCGCAATTCCACGGCCAGATGACACTGGTCGGCATTGGCCCAGTCCGCATCGGTCATCGTCGCCCCGTCGGCCCGGCGCCAATAGATATCCGGGACGCCGTCGATCAGGCGCGACCGGGCGTGCAGGAACCGTTTCTGCCGCAGGATCGGGTGATCCCGTCGAAACGCGATCAGCGTCTTGCAGAACTCCAGAAATGCGGTGTCCGCCGTATCCCAGTCGATCCAGCCGATCGGGCTGTCCTGGCAATAGGCGTTATTGTTGCCGCCCTGCGAATTGCCAAGCTCGTCCCCCCCCAGGATCATCGGGGTGCCTTGGGAAAACAGCAGCGTGGCCATCATGTTACGGCGGCGGGCGGCGCGGGCTGCAACGATGACCGGGTCGGTCGTCGGCCCCTCGACGCCCATGTTGTCCGACGCATTGTCCGAATGGCCGTCGCGGTTGTCCTCGCCATTCGCGTCGTTGTGTTTGTCGTTGTAGCTGACCACGTCCATCAGGGTGAACCCGTCATGGGCGGTCAGAAAATTGACCGACGAGGTGGCAGGTTTGGCATCGTGATCGAACCGCAGGGCCGATCCGCTGATCCGTGTCGCCAGCTTGTTCACCAGCCCGGTGTCGCCCCGCCAGAATTTGCGGATCTGGTCGCGGTATTTGTCGTTCCACTCAGCAAAGGGTGGGGGATAGGCGCCCAGTTGATACCCCCCCGGCCCGATATCCCACGGCTCGGCAATCAGTTTGACCTGCGCCAGCACCGGGTCCTGCCGGATCGCCTGAAAGAACGGGGCGTTGCGGTCGAACCCTGTTTCGACCCGGCCCAGCGACGAACACAGGTCGAACCGGAACCCGTCCACATGCATCACCTCGACCCAGTAGCGCAGCGAATCCATCACCATGCGCAACACCATCGGGTGGTTCAGGTTCAGTGTGTTGCCCGTGCCCGTGTCGTCGATGTAATAGCGTTTGGTCTCGGCCAGCCGGTAATAGCTGTGGTTGTCCAATCCCCGGAAACACAGGGTCGGCCCCATCTGGTTGCCCTCGGCGGTGTGGTTGTAGACCACGTCCAGGATCACCTCGATCCCGGCGGTGTGAAACCGGGCCACCATGTGCTGGAATTCAGCGATATCCTGCGTCGCCATATACCGCGGTTCGGGGGCAAAGAACCCGTAGGTCATGTAACCCCAGTAGTTCGTCAGCCCCTTGTCCATCAGGAACCGATCGTTGATGAAGGCCTGAACAGGCAACAACTCGATTGCGGTGACGCCCAATTTGGTCAGGTGGTCCAGGATCGGGTCCGAGGCAAGGCCCAGATAGGTGCCTGCATTCGGCACGTCCTTGCGCCCGGCGGTCATGCCTTTGACATGGGCCTCGTAGATCACCGACTCTTCCATCGGGCGGCGGGGATGATTGCTCTCTCCCCAACTGAAGGCCGGGTCAGTGACGATGCTTTTGGGCATGTAGCGGGCAGAATCGCGGGTATCAAAGGTCAGATCGCCGTGCTTGGCGCTCACGTCATAACCCATCAGGGCGTCGTGCCAGACCGGGTGGCCCGACAACCGCTTGGCATAGGGGTCGATCAGCAACTTGTGCGGGTTGAACCGGTGGCCTTCGTCGGGGCGGTACGGGCCGTGGGCGCGATAACCATACCGCTGTCCCGGCCGCAGGCCCGGCAGATAGCCGTGCCAGACATGGCCGTCATGTTCGGGCAGGTCGATCAGCAGGTATTCCTGTCCCTCGTCGTTGAACAGGCACAGAGTCATCCGGGTGGCATGCTGTGAAAAGACGGCGAAATTCACCCCGTCGCCATCGAAGGTAGCGCCCAGTGGATAGGGGCGGCCAGGGTTGATGGCAATGTTGCCGCTCATCTCTTCGGTATCGTATCCTGATAAAGCGCGGCATAGGCGCGGGCCGACGGCCCCCAGCCGACCGGCTGGCGCATGGCATTGGTCTGAAGCGTCTGCCACGTTTCGGGCTGGGCGAACAGGTCGCACAGGTGCGACAGGGCGCCCGACAGGGCATCGGTCGTCACAGGATGAAATTGCAGGCCGGTTGCGACCCCGACTGCCAAAGCGGCGGGCGATGCGGAAATGACGGTATCGGCCAGCCCCCCGGTCAGGGCGACAACCGGCACGGTGCCGTAGCGCAGACCATAAAGCTGGGTCAGCCCGCAGGGTTCAAACCGCGACGGGACAAGGATCGCATCGGCCCCGGCGATGATCCGGTGGCTCAGCCCCTCGTCATAGCCGATCCGGACGGCGATGTTGGGATCGCGGGCAGCGGCCCGCCATGCCTGTTCCAGCCAGGCATCGCCCGACCCCAGCAGGACCAGTTGCCCACCCCGGCCAATCAGCGTTGGCAACGCCTCAAGCAAGAGGTCCAGCCCCTTTTGCTCGGTCAGGCGTGACACCACGGCGCACAACGGGCCGGGGGCGTCGGGCAGGTCGAATTCGGCGCGCAGGTCGGCGCGGTTTTTCAGCTTGTCCTTGGGCGTCTTGTAGGGCGCGATCGCGGGGTCCGTGGCAGGGTTCCAGACCACTTCGTCGATCCCGTTGATGATCCCCGACACGACGCCACGCCGCGCCCGCATCACCCCGTCCAGCCCCATACCGAACGCGTCGGTCATCAGTTCGGCGGCATAGGTCGGCGACACCGTGGTCAGCCGGTCCGCCCCCACCAGCCCGGCCTTGAGCGCGGAAATCCGCCCCCAGAATTCGAACCCGTCGGCGGTATAGCGATAGGGGCTGAGTTTGAGCGCGGCCATCTTGTGCGGATCGGCCAGCCCGTGAAAGGCGATGTTGTGAATGGTCAGGATCGTGCCGACCTTGCCGGTCCCGCCCATCCCGTGCAGGTATTCCGGCACCAGTCCCGCCTGCCAGTCGTGGCAATGCAGGATGTCGGCTCGCCACCCGTCGATGCCGTTGCTGCCGATCTTGGCCGCGATCCACGACAGGGCGGCGAACCGTTCGGGATTGTCCGGCCAGTCGCGGCCATCCGGCCCCAGATAAATCGACCCCGGGCGGTCAAAGAGATGCGGCGCGTCGATCACCAACAGGTCCAGCCCCGCAACGGTCGCCGCGAGCAATCGGGCGGACCCGCCGAACAGCGCGGGCTCGGTGCTGACGACCTTTGGGTCTTTGAGCGCCTTCATCACGGCCGGATAGCCCGGCAGCAGGGTCCGCATCGTCACACCCTGGGCGGCCAATGCGGCGGGCAATGCGCCCACCACATCCGCCAGACCCCCGGTTTTCACCAGCGGCGCACATTCCGAAGCGACGGACAGAACCTGCATCAGCCGTGCGTCCTCACAGCGACGCCGCGCGTTTGTCGATCATGTCCTGGGTGATAAGGGTGACACCCCGTTCGGTCACGCGGAACCACTTGCGGTCCTCGTCGTGATCCTCGCCCACGACCAGTCCATCGGGGATGACCACACCCCGGTCGATCACCACGTTGCGCAGGCGGGCGTGACGTTCAACGGTAACGTACGGCAGGACAACGGCGTGATCGAGGACGGCATAGGAATTGGTATGCACTTCGGTAAACAGCAGCGAATTGCGCACTTCGGTCCCCGAAATGATGCAGCCGCCTGACACCATCGACGAAATGGCGATTCCGCGGCGGTCTTTCTCGTCGTGGATGAACTTGGCGGGGGGGACGGATTCCGAATAGGTCCAGATCGGCCAGGACTTGTCCCACAGGTTCAGATCGGGGGTAAAGTTGGTGAGGTCAATGTTCGCCTCCCAAAAGGCATCGACCGTTCCGACATCCTTCCAATAGGCGGGGGCGCCGGGCGCGCGCACGCAGCTGTCGTTGAACCGGTGGGCGATGGCCTTGCCGTTCTTGACGATGTCGGGGATCAGGTCGTTGCCGAAATCATGGCTCGAATTGGGATCCTCATTGTCCTTGAGCAGCAGTTCGCGCAGGAATTTCCAGTTAAAGACGTAAATTCCCATCGAGGCAAGGGCGACCGACGGATCATCGGGCGTGCCGGGCGGGTCTTTGGGTTTTTCCAGAAACGATGTGATCCGGCCCGTGGCATCGGTGGCCATGACGCCAAAGGCCGTGGCCTCCATCCTTGGCACGGTCAGACAACCGATGGTCACATCCGCGCCGGTATCGACGTGCTGGCGCAGCATCACCTCGTAGTCCATTTTGTAGATGTGGTCGCCCGCCAGAATGATGATGTAATCAACGCCGTAGCTGTCCACGATGTCGATGTTCTGGGTCACGGCGTCGGCGGTGCCGCGATACCAGCTGCTTTCGTCCATCCGCTGCGAGGCGGGCAGAATGTCCAGGAATTCGTTGCGTTCGGCGCGGAAAAAGTTCCAGCCGCGCTGGCAATGGCGGATCAGGCTGTGCGCCTTGTACTGGGTGGCCACAGCCATCTTGCGGATGCCGGAATTCATCGCGTTGGACAGGGCAAAGTCGATGATCCGGGTCTTGCCCCCGAAATAGACCGCCGGTTTCACCCGGCTGTTGGTCAGTTCCTTGAGCCGCGATCCGCGTCCGCCGGCAAGGACAAAGGCCATGGATCGTTGGGTCAGTCTGCGGTTTTCTGGTGCCATGTCGATCGGGCCTCCCGTCCCTATTTTTCAGCCAGGCTGAACATCAGCGTGCTCAGCGGCGGCAACGTTATGCGGATGGAGGCAGGCTGGCCCTGATACTCGCCCTCGACCGCCTCCACCCCACCAAGATTGCCGCGGTTTCCTCCTCCGTAAACCGCGGCATCGGTGTTCAGTATCTCGGCCCAGTGGCCCATGCCCGGTACGCCGATGCGGTAGGACGATCGCTCGACGGGGGTGAAATTGCACACGACCACGACCGGCGCATCATCGGGCCCGCCGCGACGCACAAAGGAATAGGTCGAATTTTCGGCGTCCGTCGCCTCGATCCACTGGAACCCGTCAGCCTCGCAATCCTTGACATGCAGGGCGGGGGTCGCGCGATAGATATGGTTCACATCGCGGACAAGGCTTTGGATTCCCTTGTGTTCGGGGCGCTGGGCCGCGTCCCAATCGACCTGCGCGTTGTGGTTCCATTCCGACGGCTGGCCGAATTCGCAGCCCATGAACAACAGCTTCTTGCCCGGATGGCCCCACATATAGCCGTAATAGGCCCGCAGGTTGGCGCATTTTTCCCACCAGTTGCCCGGCATCTTTTCGATCATCGACCCTTTGCCATGAACAACCTCGTCATGGCTGATCGGCAGGACAAAGTTTTCGGAAAACGCATAGTGGATGCCGAACGTCATCAGGTGATGATCGTATTTGCGATAGATCGGGTCCTTTTCCATGTAGCGCAGGGTGTCGTTCATCCACCCCATGTTCCACTTGAACCCGAAGCCAAGGCCCCCCGCATCGACCGGGGCAGACACCTTGGGGAAAGATGTCGATTCTTCGGCCACCGTCATGATCCCGGGATGATCGCCGTAAGCCACCGTGTTCATCCGCTGGAACAGGGAAATCGCCTCGAGGTTCTCGCGCCCGCCGTGGCGGTTGGGAATCCATTCGCCCGCCTTGCGCGAATAGTCACGGTAGAGCATGGAGGCCACCGCATCGACCCGGAGCCCGTCGATGTGGTATTCGTCCAGCCAATACAGGGCGTTGGCAACCAGAAAATTGGCCACTTCGGCCCGGCCATAGTTGTAGATCAGGGTGTTCCAGTCGTTGTGGAACCCTTCCTTTGGGTCGGCATGTTCATACAGATGCGTGCCGTCGAACCGGCCCAGACCGTGCGCGTCGGTCGGGAAATGCCCCGGCACCCAATCCAGCAGCACACCCAGTCCCGCCTCGTGCGCGGCCTCGACCAGATCGCGGAATTCGTGCGGTGGGCCGAACCGGATCGTGGGGGCATACAGACCCACCGGCTGATAGCCCCACGACCCGTCGAACGGGAATTCGCTGACCGGCATCAGTTCGATATGGGTAAAGCCCATGTCGGCGGCGTATTTCACCAGATCGACGGCGGCCTCTTTATAGGACAGCGGGCGACCGCCCTGATCCCAGATCCGTTTCCACGACCCCAGATGCACCTCGTAGACAGAAATCGGCGCATCGCGGCGGTTGGCCAGCGTGCGGTCCGTCATCCATTTGGCGTCTTTCCAGCCATAACCGCCAATGTCGCGGATGATGCTGGCGGTCTCGGGCGGATGCTGCGACCCGAAACCGACGGGATCGGCCCGCAGGGGCATCAATTCGCCATATTGGCTGATGATCTCGTATTTATAGGCCTGACCTTCGACAGCGCCGGGCACGAAAATCTCCCACACGCCGGTTCCACCCCGGCGGCGCATCGCATGGCGGCGGCCATCCCAGGCGTTGAAATCGCCCACGACCGATACACGGCGGGCATTGGGGGCCCAGACGGCAAAGTGGGTTCCCGCCACGCCTTCATGTGTCATCAGATGGGCGCCCAGCGCCTTCCACAACTTGTGGTGCGTCCCTTCGCCCAGCAGGTATTCGTCCAGATCAGTCAGGACCGGGCCAAAGCGATAGGCGTCGTCATAGTCCCACGTGGCCCCCCCCAGACCCGTGCCGCGCAGCCGGTAGGGGCCGGCGGGGACCTTGCCGCGAAACACCGGGCCGTCGATGCGGTCCAGCGGATAGGTCTTGCCTCCGACCACGGCAGCCAGCGTATCGGCGCCGGGATCAATCGCCGTCACAAAATTCGCGCGGCCCGATTTATGCGGACCCAGAACCGAAAAAGGGTCGTCATGGCTGGCCGAGGCGAGCCGATGCACGACGTCCAACGGCAAAGTATCTGGGGCGCTTTTTGTGTTCATGACCCGGACCATACCGCCTTTATTGTGTCTCACAAGCTGGATGTTAGGGCTAACGCCCCGGTTGACCGTCCAAAACCAAATCACAGGGCAGGGCGCGGTCGATGACGCGTTGGGCGTTGGGAATGTCGTTGCCTTCGGCCCGGCGGGTGGCCACAGCGCGGCTGTGATTAAGGCTGAGCCAGCGCTGGATCAGCCGGGCACGCAGTTCGGGCATCGGCACGTCAAGGCGGGCCGAGATATCCCACAGCTGGGCAAGGTCCGACCACGGTGCCTCGTCAAACAGGACATAGTTGCCCTCGACGATGACGACGGGGCAGGCAGCGGGAACCACCTGGGCACCCGCCACGGCCAGATCGCGGGTGCGGTCAAACAGCGGCACGATCACCTCGCCCCCGGCCTTCAGACGGCGAATGGTGTGGATAAAGCCCAGCACGTCAAAGGTTTCCGGAGCACCCTTGCGCGGGCGCAGCCCCATCTGGTCCAGCACCGCATTGTCGAGGTGAAAGCCATCCATCGGCACCACCTCTGCGGGGCATTTCTGCAACCGCAGGCGGCGGGCCAGTTCCGAGGCAAGGGTCGATTTCCCGCTGGCCGGGGCTCCGGCTATGGCGACCAAAACCCGCGCCTGCCCCTCGCGCTTTGCATGAACAAGATCGGCCAATGCATTGACGTGAGTGGTGATATCAAGCACGGGCGCCTCGTCAGATGGTTTCCATTTCGTCATCTGGAACCTTTGCGCCAGTCATATATGCGACGGCGTCCGACATGGAATGATTCTTTGGGTTGATGACGCAAAGCCGCCGACCCAGACGGTGGATATGGATGCGGTCGGCCACTTCAAAGACGTGAGGCATGTTGTGGCTGATCAGCACGATCGGGATACCCCGCGACCGCACGTCCAGGATCAGTTCCAGCACCCGGCGGCTTTCCTTGACACCCAATGCGGCTGTCGGTTCGTCCAGGATGATGACCTTGGACCCAAACGCAGCGGCGCGGGCCACGGCGACGCCCTGACGCTGGCCACCCGACAGGGTTTCGACCGCCTGATTGATGTTCTGGATCGTCATCAGACCCAGTTCAGACAGTTTCTCGCGGGCGAAATCCTGCATCTTCTTGTGGTCCATCATCCGAAAGATCTGGCCCATCGGGCCGGTTTTGCGGATTTCGCGGCCCAGGAACATGTTGTCCGCGATGGACAGGGCCGGGGACAGGGCAAGGTTCTGATACACCGTCTCGATCCCGGCGTTACGGGCATCCTCGGGCGACTTGAAATGCAGGGTCTTGCCTTCCAGCGTGATCTCGCCGTGGTCGGGAATGACCGCGCCGGAAATCGCCTTGATCAGGGTGGACTTGCCCGCACCATTGTCGCCGATGACGGCAGTGATCTCGCCGGGGTAAAGGTCGAAATCCGCCCCGTTCATGGCCACGACAGTTCCGTAGCGCTTCATCAGACCGCGGGCGGTCAGGATCGGTTGGACATCACTCATTTCGTGGCCCTCCGCAGCCATTGGTCAAGTGCGACAGCGATGATGACAAGGTTGCCCGCGGCAAACATCTGCCAGTAGTCGTCCACGCCTGCCAGCGACAGGCCGGTGTTGAACACACCCACGATCACAGCCCCCAGAACCGATCCGACGATCGACCCACGGCCGCCGAACAGGGACGTGCCGCCGATCACCACGGCGGTGATGGACCCAAGGTTCACGTCTTCAAACCCGATCGGACTGATCGATCCGACCCGGCCCGCCGCGACCCAGCCGCCAAAGGCGCAGATCAGGCCCGCAAAGGCATAGACGGAAATCAGGGTGCGGTTGATCTTGATACCCGACAACATGGCCGCTTCGGGATCGTCACCGATGGCATGCACATGGCGGCCCCAGGCGGTGTGGTTCAGCATGTACCAGACCACGACGGCCAGAACGATCATGGCAACCACGCCCAGCGTGACGGTGAACCCGCCCAGATTGACCGACTGTCCAAAGAACAAAAGGCTGGGGGCAGTTTCGCGAATGTCCGCGCCCCGGATCGACTGCGACCCGGAATACCACAGTTTGAGCGAGGTAAAGACGCTCAGCGTGCCCAGCGTCACGATGAAGGGGGGCAGTTTGACAAAGGTGACCAGCACCCCGTTGACCCACCCCATCAGGCCACCAAAGAACAGGCCGACGGAAATGGCGAAGAACGGCGGCAGACCTACGTTCACCGCAAGGTTGCCCATGATGACCGACGACAAGACCAGAATGGCCGCGACCGACAGGTCGATGCCTGCGGTCAGGATGATAAGGGTCTGGGCGATGGCCACGATCCCCGTCACCGTCACCTGCTTGAGCACCAGCGACAGCACCCCGGCAGTCATGAAATTGTTGGCGATAAGGCCAAAGATGATGACGCTGATCAGCAGCACCATGGCCGGGATCGACGTCGGATAGTCCCGCAGGAATCCGCGCAGGCGGTACATCAACGTCTTGTCATCGGCGGCAAAGGACGCAACGGCCTTATCGGCCTCGCTGAGCTTTGCCTCGAACTCGTTGATGGGTTTTCTTGGTGTGGATGCGTCGCTCATCGTTTGCACGTCCCCCTGCTAAGCGAACCCCGACTCCCCCTCGGGTTTGGGTCGATGATATACAAAGGGCGACAGAAGTCGCCCTTTGAATTTTCAGGAATGTTCAGGCCGTCAGACCCGCCCGGGTCTTAGCCCCAGCAGAGTTCGGTGCCCTTGGCGCTGTCGATCGACGGTACGCCGTCAACCGGATGGTCGGTGACCAGGTTCACACCCGTGTTGAAGAACGTCAGGCCGTCCGACGCCATCGGCTTGGTGCCGTCCTTGGCGAACTGGGCGATGGCGGCAACACCCTTGGCGGCCATATCCAGCGGATACTGCTGCGAGGTGGCACCGATCACGCCAGCGGCCACGTTGGCGATGCCGGGGCAGCCGCCGTCAACCGACACAATCAACACGCCGGTCTTGCCAGCGGTTTGCAGCGCCTGATAGGCACCTTCGGCTGCGGGTTCATTGATGGTGTAGACCACGTTGATGTCGGGGTCCTTGGCCAGCAGGTTCTCCATTGCAGTCACGCCACCTTCGACAGACGCCTGCGAGGTTTCGTGGCCAATCACGCGGGGATCGGTTTCCGACCCCATGACCGCCAGGTTCGGCACTTCGATGCCAAAGCCCTTGAGGAAACCGGTGTCGCGGGCAACGTCGACCGAGATGTTGTCCTTGTTGATGTCGAGCATGCCGATCTTGGCATTGGCAGCCTCGGCACCCAGCGTGGCGGCAGCCCACTGACCGATCAGCAGACCGGCTTCAAAGTTGTCGGTCGCAAAGGTCATGTCCTGGGCTTCGGGATCGGCCAGCGGGGTGTCCAGGGCGATAACCAGGATACCAGCAGCGCGGGCAGCGATCAGGGCCGGACCGACCGAGTCGTTGGACGGGGTGATCAGGATACCCTTGGCGCCAGCGGCGACGCAGTTTTCGATGGCGGTGATCTGCGGGGCAGCGTCCCCATCGGTCACACCAGCGTAGGCCTGGAAATCCATCCCGGCTTCCTTGGCGGCGGCTTCGGCGCCTTCCTTCATCTTCACGAAGAAGGGGTTGGTGTTGTTCTTGGTGATCAGGCAGGTCAGATCAGCAGCCTGCGACATGCCGACAGACGCGATCAGGGCCAGAGCCGACCCAGCGAGCAGTTTCTTCATGGTATCCTCCCAAAAAATCAGTGGCAGCCAGTCTTGGCGGCAGCACGGTCCCTCGCACTGGTGGCTCGGGAATGACCCTAGGTAACAATGATTCGGCGGTCTGCGTCAATAAATAAATCTAGTTGATTTATTAATCGGGATCGGTCCACACTCCCCTACGGGAGGATGGCACATGGACCGCGCAGAGGTGCGAACACTAAGCGCAGGCGTGAACCAGCAGGGCGTGCGGCAGCACAACGAACGGCTGATTCTGTCGATGATCCAGCGCAACGGCGCCATGCCCGGCAGCGACCTTGCCCGTATGGCGGGGCTGTCTCCGCAGACCGTGTCGGTCATCCTGCGCGGGCTCGAGACGGACGGGTTCATCGAACGGGGCGATCCGCAACGGGGCAGGGTGGGTAAACCGTCGATCCCGATGGCCCTTGCCGCCGACGGGGCCTATTCGATCGGGCTCAAGATCGGGCGACGCAGCGCCGACCTGGTCCTGTCCGATTTTCTGGGCAATATCCGCCATCAGGTGCAGACCACCTATCGCTATCCCATGCCCGACACGATCTTTGGCTTTCTCAAGGCCGGCCTGGCCGC
Organism: Marivivens sp.; assembly: GCA_024642115.1. GTDB lineage: Bacteria > Pseudomonadota > Alphaproteobacteria > Rhodobacterales > Rhodobacteraceae > JAHEBU01. The sequence goes on from JAHEBU010000011.1 coordinate 107,427, forward strand.
GATCCGCGAAACGCTGTCGCCCGACTCCGCCCACCGGATTGCGGGCATCGGCATCGCCAAACCGTTTGAAATCTGGAACTGGCACGACACCATCGGTGCGCCCGCCGACCGGCTGGCTGTCTGGCGCGACATAGATTTCGAGGCCGAGGTCGCCCGGTTTTCCAACCTGCCTGTCTATATCGAAAACGATGCAACAGCGGCCTGCCGGGCCGAACACATCTATGGGCGGGGCCGCGAATTCCGCGATTTCGCCTATTTCTTCGTGGGATCGTTCATCGGCGGCGGGATTGTTCTGAACAATTCGGTTTTCGAGGGGCATAGCGGTAACGCCGGGGCCTTCGGGTCCTTGCCGTCACGCGGGCCGGACGGGTCGGACCGGCAGTTGATCGACCTCGCCTCGCTCTACCTGCTCGAAGCCGAGCTCGACGCGGCAGGCATCGAACCGGCCCGCCTGTGGGCGCAACCGCAGGACTGGTCCGGCTTTCCTCAAATACTGGAACGATGGATCGAAAAAACGGCCCAGCACCTTGCCCGTGCGGCGCTGACCGTCTGCGCGGTGATTGATTTCGAGGCTGTGCTGATCGACGGTGGGTTTCCCCCGATGGTGCGGTCCCGGCTTGTTCAGCGGACGGCCGAGGCGCTCGACAAACTGGATACGAGGGGCCTTTTCATCCCCCGGATCGAAGCAGGGGCAGTGGGCGGCAATGCCCGGGCGTTGGGCGCGGCGACCGCGCCGATCTTTTCACAATTCCTGCTCAACACCCACGGCGGGCTGTCGGCCTAAACCGGACCAAAGGACTGCAACAGGGCGGCGGCGGCATCCCGCAGCGGCGGTTCCGTCTGCGACAGGATGGCGATGCGGTCGAATGCGGACGGGTCGTCGGACAAGGCCGCCCGCAGCGACGCCCCGAACACCTGCCGCAACTCGGTCCCGATGTTGAACTTGGCCACGGTCGTTTCGCGGGCGAGGGCGCGGCGCACCTCGCCCGGCACGCCTGACCCGCCGTGAATGACCAGCGGCACCGGGGTCGCCGCCATGATCCGGGCCAGCCGGTCACGGTCGATCACCGCCTGCGGGCCGCGCTGCAAATGGACGTTGCCGATGCTGATGGCGAGCGCATCGACACCGGTCTCGGTCACGAACCGGGCGGCCTCGGCCGGATCGGTGCCCACTCCGGGCGCGCCTTCGTCGTAGCCGACCTGCCCCAATTCACCCTCACACGACACGCCCGCACCATGGGCCAGCCGGACAGCCGCAGCGGTCAGGGCGATGTTGTCACTCAGCGGCAGGGCGGAGCCGTCGATCATCACGCTGGAAAACCCCGCATCAATGGCCGCGCGGACCTCGTCCAGCGTGCGGCCGTGATCCAGATGGGTCACGACCGGCACCGACGCGTCCTCGGCCAGATGCCGGAACATCGCGCCCCAGACGGGCAGGGGCATGTGCGCCCGCGCCCCCGGACCTGCCTGAAGGATGACGGGCGCACCCGCAGCTTTTGCGGCCGCGACATAGGCGCGGGCATCCTCCCACCCCAGACAGACAAGGCCCGCCACGGCATAGCCGCCCGCATTGGCCGCGCCCAGAACCTCGGTCAACGTCGCACGGGTCATTTGAACTTGGCGATCATGTCCTTGATTCCCGGGATGGTTTCGATCTGGTTCGCATGGCTGGGCTGGAAATACTGGACCAGCGACCGCTGGCTCAACCCGCCAAGGATGGTGAAGTAATACATTTCGTATCCGGGCAGGACGGCGCAAGGATGGTATCCGCGATCCAGACAGATCGTCGATCCATCGACGATGTGATAGGCATCACCGGGCTTGCCATCCTCGCGCTGCAACATCTGCACGCCCGATCCGTGATTGGGGCGAAAGCGAAAGTTGTAGGTCTCGTCGTGGCGGGTTTCCAACGGCAGACGGTCGGTGTCGTGCTTGTGGCTGGGAAAGCCCGACCAGCCACCCGCGCCCACGGTGAACAGCTCGCTCACCAGCAGACGACCGACCTTTCCATGATATTTCGTGCCAAGGATATGTTTGATCTTGCGGTGGGTCTTGGTGTTGTCGGACCCGTATTGGACCATATCAAGGTCTGTATGACGGACCGCAAACGGCTCCAGCGTTTCGGCAAACCGCGCCCCGGCAACGAACACCTCGGCCCGGTCCGACGTGCAGACCATCCGCGCCAAGGCACCCGTCGGGACATAGACCCCTTCCGGCTCTCCATCCCACACGTCCACGCCGCGCCCGCCGATGGCGGTGGCGGCGAACCCCTCGACCGTGACGTCCACTGTGCCGGTGGCCGGGACGATGCAGGTCTCGTACCCCGGCACCCGATATTCAAACGCCTCGTCCCGGCGCAGTTTGACGATGTTGAAATAGGTCAGCGGAACGGTGGGATCATCCACATCGACGATGGGCTGGTTCTGGTTCTCGTAGGGGGGGATGTGCATGGGTCAGCCTTTCATGAAACGGGTCAGGGCATCGGGATCTGGCATGGCATCGGCGCACCCGACGGTGGCCACCACCATCGCCGCGGCAGCCGATCCGCGCCGCAGGGCGTCAGGTAGGGGGGTGCCGTTGGACAGGGCGGCCAGCAGGTTGCCCAGAAACGCATCGCCCGCGCCAAAGGGTTTGAGGGCGGTGACAGGAAAGACCGGGGTGTCGATGACCCGGTCGCCGATAAAGGTGACAGACCCCTTCGGACCCATCTTGTACACGATCAGCTTGCCCTCGTCTGCCATTCGGCGCGCCAGATCGCGGCCCTTGACCGGGTCACCTGCCATGAATCCGAACTCTTCGTCGTTGCCGACGATCATGTCGGACGCGGCGCCCGCCCGGCTGAGCACATCTGCGGCTTCTGTGGCCGAGGTCCAGCTATAGGGGCGATAGTCGATGTCAAAGATGACCGGCTTGCCCGCCGATTTGGCCCGGCCAAAGGCATCAAATGCGGCGCTGCGGGCGGGTTCGGCTGCCAGCACCGTGCCTGCGGTGACAACGGCGGCATAGGGGGTATAATCGACGGCCACGTCCGCCGCCGCCATGTGCAGGTCGGCCGCGCCGTTGCGGTAGATGACCGACTGGTGATCCACGGTCCGGCTTTCGGCGAGGGCGAGCGAATTGCGGGCCTGCCCGCCGACCCGGCGCACAAGGGTCGCGTCGATCTTGTGTCTGGCAAGCTGGTTCAGGACAAACCGCCCCACAGCATCATCTGAAACGCAGGTCAGCAGCGCGGCCCTGGCCCCGGCATGGGTCAGGGCGGCCGCGATATTGGCTGCCGATCCGCCCAGACCGGATGTGAACCGCGTGGCGTCCTCGGTCCGGGTGCCGGGCGGGTCTGGATACAGGTCCATGCCCGCCCGCCCGATCACCAGAAACGGCCCGGTTTGCAGTTTGTCGATGAGCGGCGTCACCAAATCCTCCGATCCCGATTGACGACAGGGTCACCGAGACGATAGATGTTTTGCAAGCGGTTGCAAAGCCATTTGAGGGAGGGCGGTGCATGTCGGACATCGGGATCGGGATTGTCGGCGGCGGTTATATGGGCAAGGCCCATGCGATCGCCTTTTCCGCTGTGGGGGCCGTGTTCAACACCGCGTTGAGGCCGCGACTGGAGATGGTCTGTGGCACCTCGCCCGCCTCGTCCGAACGGCACCGCGCCGCTTTGGGCTTTGCGCGGGCGGCCCCCGACTGGCAGGCTTTGGTGGCCGATCCCAAGGTGCAGGCGGTCGTCATCGCCTCGCCCCAGGCGACCCACCGCGAGATTGCCTTGGCGGCTCTGAGCTTGGGAAAGCCAGTCCTGTGCGAAAAGCCCTTGGGAGAATCGCTGAACGATTCCAAGGCGATGGTGGATGCTGCGGCCAAGGCAGGCGTAGCCAACATGGTCGGCTTCAACTACATCCGCACGCCCGCCTCGCAATTCGCGCGGCAGATGGTGGCGGACGGCGTGATCGGCGACGTGACGTGGTTTCGCGGGGAACATACCGAAGATTTCATGGCCGACCCCGACCTGCCCGCGAACTGGCGGACCGAGACCGAGGCGGCGGGGACGCTGGGCGATCTGGCGCCGCACATGATCAACGCCGCCCGCGCCCTGATCGGGCCGATTGTCAGCGTCATGGCGCAGGCGCAGGCGATCCACAAGACGCGGGGCGGGGTTGCCGTATTGAACGACGATCAGGCGCAAATGATGGTCCGATTTGAGAGCGGGGTGGCGGGACATCTGTTCTTCAGCCGCACCTACCACGGGCGCAAGATGGGTTATGTCTATGAAATCGTTGGGACAAAAGGTGCGATTCGGTTCGATCAAGAGGATCAGAACGCGGTCCACCTCTACCTTGCCGAAGGGCCAGAGGCGCAGCGCGGGTTTCGCAAGATCCTGACCGGCCCGGCCCATCCCGACTACCTTCCGTTCTGTCAGGGGCCAGGGCATGGGACGGGGTATAACGATCAGATCATCATCGAGGCGCGGGATTTTCTGCGGGCCATCGAAACCGGACAGCCGGTCTGGCCGACATTTGCCGAAGGGCACGAGGTCAATCGCGTGATTGCCGCTGCAAGAGCGTCGGATAAAGCCATGACATGGCAGGATATTTCAAACTTCTGAGGAGGCGCAGATGGCGCGTTTGAACTGGGGTATGGTCGGCGGCGGCAAGGGGAGCCAGATCGGCCCGGCGCACCGTCTTGGGGCGGCCGTGGACGGCTATTTTTCCTTTGTCGCCGGGGCTTTGGACCACGATCCTAAAGCGGGCAAGGCGTTTGCCGCCGAACTGGGCGTCGCCCCGGACCGCGCCTATGGCGATTGGCGCGAGATGCTGGAGGGCGAAAAGAACCGCGCCGACCGCTGCGATCTGGTCACCGTGGCCACGCCCAACGCAACACACTTTGAAATCACCAAAGCCTTTCTGGAAAACGGTTTCCACGTCTTGTGTGAAAAACCGATGACCATGACGGTCGAAGAAGGTGAAGAGATCGTCAAGATTGCCCGCAAGACGGGGCAACTGTGCGGTGTAAACTACGGATATACAGGGTATTCTCTGGTCCGGCACATGCGGGCCATGGTGGCGCGGGGCGATCTGGGCGATGTGCGCCTGGTGGTCGCCGAATTCGCCCACGGCCACCACGCCAATGCCGCCGACATGGAAAACCCGCGCGTCCGCTGGCGCTATGATCCGGCGCAGGCGGGTGTGTCAGCGCAGTTTGCAGATTGCGGTATCCACGCCCTGCACATGGCAAGTTTCGTGACGGGACAAGAGGTTACGCGCCTATCGGCCGACTTTGCCGCGACCGTTCCGGGCCGGGTGCTGGAGGATGACGCGATGGTCAGTTTCCGCATGGACGGCGGCACCGTGGGACGGCTATGGACAAGCTCGGTTGCGGTCGGGCGGATGCATGGACTTGCCATCCAAGTCTTTGGATCCAAGGGCGGATTGCGCTGGGCGCAGGAGCAACCGAACCAGTTGATCTGGACCCCGGTCAGCGGCCGCAACCAGATCATCGAACGCGGCGAGGCCGGCCTGTCGCCCGAGGCGGACCGCGCGTCCCGCGTCACGATGGGCCACGCCGAAGGGATGCCGTTGGCATTTGCCAATATATACAGTGACTTGGCCGAAGTCATTCGGGCAAAGAAGGACGGCCGCGAGGCTGATCCGGCGGCCGATCTGTACCCCAAGGCCGAAGATGGATTGCGGTCGATGGCCGCCGTTCATGCCGCCGTGGCCAGCGCCAAGGCCGAGGGACAATGGCTCGATGCAAGGCCGCCGATGTTCCGGTAAACGACGTACACTGGCCGTACACATGCTGTACACCGGCTGTACAGACAGGGCGAACTCCCCCTTAGCGAAGGGTTAACGGGCGCAGGGTCGCCCGTTCGACCAGATCGCAGGGAAACAGCCGGGTTTCGGGCGGTTGGTCGGGGTCGTTCAGGATCGACCCGACCATGTCCACCGCCGCCCCCACGATCCGGGTCATGGGCTGGCGAATGGTGGTCAGGTCAATGCCGTTCCAGCCCGACATTTCCATGTCGTTCAGCCCGATCACGCCGATGTCCCGCCCCGCCACCAGCCCCGCGTCGCGGATTGCCGACAGCGCCCCGATCGACACAACATCGTCGCCGCAGAAATAGGCCTGCGCCGGTCCAGCCTCGATCAGCCCCTGCATGGCCGCCCGTCCCGCTGCAAAGCTATACGCCGCGGCATGGCTGACCTGCGCCGAAATCCCGAGTGTGGCGCAGCCTGCCACGAACCCGTTTTGTCGGTCCTGCGTCGAGGTGGCCGTGGCCGGACCGCCAAGAAATCCAACGGTTTCATAGCCCCGATCGGCCAGAACCCGCGCCGCCATCCGCCCGCAGGCGTCGTTGTCGATCCCAACCACATGCACATCGGGCTGGTCCGCCGCCCGCCCAAAGCAATGCACCACCGGCAGTCCTGCCGCCCGGAATGCCGCTGCAAAACTGGTGGGCAGCGTCGAGGAGGCCAGGATGACCCCGTCCACCGAATACTGCCGCAGCATCTGCACGCAATCGCCGGGGTCCCGGTCATCGGACAGGTTGACCAGCAGCGGCCTGAGCCCTCGCGCCTGAAGCGCGCGGGTGAAAAGGTCGAACACCTCGAGCATGTAGGGGTTGTGAAAGTTGTTGGCGACCAGACCGATCAGTTTGGTCCGCCCCGAACTGAGTGCGGAGGCCAGCACGTTGGGCTGATATCCCAGCGCCTTGGCCGCCCGCAGGACCCGGTCACGCGTGGCCGGGGACACCGACGCCCCGGCGGTGAATGTCCGCGACACCGCCGAGGTCGAAACCCCCGCCCGTGCGGCCACATCCCGAAGCGTGATTGCCATCGTTGCCCTGTCCTTGACTGTAGCGCCTACTGTGCCAGCGCGGTCTGAATTCTGCAATCGGTTGCAAGCCGGACCGGGCCATTGACTGCGACATGTCGCCCCTGCGCCGGAACCCACATCCCGACCCCACGTTGTCCCCGTGTCCCGCAAAGGAGTCCTGATGCCATACAGCGCCATTCATCCTGCCCTGTCCGCCGCGCCGTCTGACCTGACCCTGCCTGATCCGCACCAGACCGCCCTGTTTCTGGATTTTGATGGCACGCTCGTCGATCTGGCCGCCGCGCCCGGTGCCATCGAAGTGCCGAAAGATCTGGTCGGACTTCTGGCGCGCCTTGATCGGGCGACGGCAGGGGGACTTGTCCTGATTTCGGGCCGCTCGGTGGCCGATATTGCCGGTTGGTTGCCGGGATATACCGGGCCGATTGTCGGTGGTCATGGTGCCGAAGAGCGGGTGGCGGGCGTCATCGCCGAGACCGTCGCCGTCGATCCGTTGACTGTTGAGGAACTGGTCCGCGCTGCGACCGGCTTTGCGTCTGGACGCGCCGGTATTCTGGTCGAACCGAAACCGACCGGCGTTGTCCTGCATTACCGGGCGGTTCCCGAATGCGCCGCAGAGGTGGGGGCGATGATCGACGGTCTGGCAGACCGATTTACCAGGATGACCCGCCACGATGCCAAGATGGCGGTGGAGTTGCGCCCCGATGGCGTCGCCAAGGATGTGTCGCTGGCCCGCTGGATGTGCGACCAGTTTGCCGGCCGGGTGCCTGTGATGTTCGGGGATGACGCAACGGATGAACCTGCGTTGGCCTGGGTTGCCGGGGCAGGGGGCGTGGCCGTCAAGGTGGGCGAAGGCCCGACGGTCGCTCCGTGCCGTCTGCCCGATCCCGCCGCCGTGCGCGCCGCCCTGTCCAACTGGCTGGAGCGGAACTGATGGGTCGTCTGATTGTCATATCAAATCGCATCCCCACCGAGGCCGAGCCGCAGGGCGGGCTGGTTGTTGCCCTGCACGAGGCGTTGCAGGATCGCGGCGGTCTGTGGATTGGCGCATCGGGTGGTCCGGTGCAGGGCGCCTCTATTGGCCTGACCAAGTTGGCGGATGCGCCTTATACCAAGCTGGCCTTTGACCTGACCCCAGAGGAATACGACGGCTATTACCTTGGCTATGCCAATGCGATGCTGTGGCCCCTGTTCCATCACCGCGTCGATCTGGTCGAGGTGAACACCGACCACGCCACGGTCTATCGGGCCGTCAATGACCGCGTGGCGGGGTTGATTGCCGGATTGATCCGGCCGGGCGACATGATCTGGGTGCATGATTATCATTTCCTGCCTCTTGCGCAGGCGCTGCGCGAGCGGGGGGTGACCGCCCGGATCGGGTTTTTCCTCCATATTCCGTTCCCCAATGCCTCTGACATGTTTGCCTTGCCCGAACGGGGCGAGATGCCGAGGTGGCTGGCCGCGTATGACATCGTGGGCCTTCAGACCCGCCGGGATGTGGCCAACTGTCTGGAATACCTGCGGCAGGACACCGATGCCGAGATGACCCTGAAAGGGCGGTTGCGGCTGGGCGAGCGCATGTTCGAGGTGCGCAGTTTTCCCATCGGCATAGATGTGGCGGGATTTGTCGCGGCGGCCCGGGAGGCCGTCGCCCCGGTCGTGAATCTCGGGGCCGACGAAAGGTTGGTGCTGGGCGTTGACCGTCTGGATTATTCCAAGGGGCTGGTGCAGCGGTTCGAGGGCTTTGGTCGCTATCTGGAGCGTCATCCGCCCGATGCTGCTCGTCCCACGCTGATCCAGATCGCCCCCTCCAGCCGTGAGGATGTGGAGGCTTACCGCGATATTCGCGAGGCGCTGGAATTTGCCTCGGGACGGATCAATGGTGCCCATGCGACGCTGGACTGGACGCCGATCCGCTATATTCGCCGGGGTCTGCCGCGCGAGGAGTTGGCGGGACTGTATGCCCGGGCCGACCTGATGCTGGTCACCCCGTTGGCAGATGGCATGAACTTGGTCGCCAAGGAATATGTGGCCGCCCAGGATCCCGCCGATCCGGGCGTGCTGATCCTGTCCCATTTCGCCGGGGCCGCCGAGGACATGACCGAGGCGCTGATCGTCAACCCCTATGACGCCAACGCCCTGGCCGCCGCTATCGACCGGGGACTGTCGATGCCGCTGAAAGAACGGCAGGAGCGTCATGCGACCTTGCTGGCCCGGTTGTACGAGACCGACATCGGCTGGTGGACCGATACATTTCTGCGGGTTCTGGGCGATCAGACCCGGACCGAGGCCGCGTGAACCGCCCGCCGTTGGCAAGCCTATCCGCATTTGACATGATGGCCGGACAATAGCGGGGCAGGGTGTGCAGGTGTGGGGATTGATGCGGAAGGTCTGGCGGCTGCTGCGTGACGTTTCGGACGTGGTGACCGAAACCAATCTGGGACTCATTTCCGCAGGTGTCGCATTTTTCGGGATTTTTGCCATTTTTCCCGCGATTGCCGCCCTGATCGCCATCTTTGGCCTGCTGGCCGATCCGCACGTCGTCGAATTGCAACTGGAACTGTTGCAGGATGTGATCCCGTCACAGGCCTATGCCCTGTTCCGGTCGCAGATCACTGGCCTGTTGGCGGCCCGCACAGACACGCTGGGCTGGGCCACGGCGCTGTCGGTTGTCGTGGCGCTGTGGTCGGCCCGATCGGGGGTTGCGGCGATGATGACGGGGCTCAACACGATCATGGGCGACCGGCACCGCGCGGGTGTGCATCATATTCTGGCAGCCCTTGCCCTGACCCTTGCCCTGATCGGGGTGGCCGTGGTGGCCCTGCTGAGCGTTATCGTCGCCCCCATCGCGATGGCGTTCCTGCCGCTGGATGCCGCGACGGGCTGGATATTGGAGGGCGTCCGCTGGGCCGTGTCGTTGGCCGTTCTGCTGGTGGCCATCGGAATTCTGTACCGTTATGGCCCCAATCGCCGAGGCCGCAGATTACCCTGGGTCACGCCCGGAGCCATCATCGTCATCCTGTGCTGGCTGGCCGCGTCGGTCGCGTTTTCGGCCTATCTGACCAACTTTGGCCGTTACAATGAAATCTATGGATCAATTGGCGCGGTGATCGCTCTTTTAATGTGGTTATATATCAGTGCTTACCTGATGTTGCTGGGCGCCGCCTTAAATGTGGTCATTTTGGGACTGAAATGAGTCTTTTCTGCCTCGAGCTGACCCTTAGGTAAAATTCCCCCTAGATTCAGTGATTCGTTCCAGATATTGTGATCTCAATCAAAAAACGCCCGACATCAATGTTCGGGCATGAGGCGGAGCGAGTAATATGTCAGCGATTGATTTCGTTGTCCGTGATTCTGCGGGCAATTTGCAGCGTGGTTCGGTTGCCGGTGATGGGCCGCAAGGGACCGTTATCGTCGGGGCGGGTGATGATATCTCGCTCAACCTCTACAAAAACCAGATAGCCGAGTATGACCGGAATGGTCAGGCGCTTGAGGTCCATCTGGTCGATGGCCGGGTCATCGTGATCGAAGGGTTCTACAGCCCCGACGGTGTTGCCGAAAACAAGCTGTTCATTTCGGCCGATGGCCAGTTGAGCGCGGTCGATCTGACCCAGTTGCCCGATGGGGCGATGCAGGTCGCCTATAACGACGAAGACCCCTTTGGCAAATGGAGCCCGGATGACGCGCTTTATTTCATCCGGGGCGAAGATATCCAGATGGCCTATGATGCCGAAGCGGGCGTCGCGGACGATCACGCGGGCATGTTGGCGACCCCTGTCATGGGCGCCCTTGGCGGCCTGTTCCCCTGGCTGGGCATCGGTGGTGCGGCCGCAGGGGCGGCGATCATCGGTGGCGGCGGTGGAGGAGGTGGCGGCGGCGATGGCGGCCCCCATCCGGCCCCCCATGTCGAGATCACCGGCGGGACCGAAGGCGCGGGCGATGTCGTCAATCAGGTCGATTACAGCGATGGCGTCGAAATCACCGGCAACGGCGATCCGGGCGCAACTGTCACCGTGACAATCGGCGACAAAAGCCATGAAACTCTTGTCACCGAAGACGGTCATTGGGAAGTCGTGTTCACGACCGACGAGGTGGCCCCCGGCGAATATACCGAACCTGTCACGGTCACCATCTCGAACGGCAACGGTTCGGCCACTGTCACCGACACCCTGGTCGTGGATACCGTGGCCCACGTCAGCTTTGACGCGTCGCATGTCGAAGGTGACGGCGTGGTCAACCGCGAAGAGCGCGCCGATGGTGTGGTCCTGACGGGCACGGTCGAGGCCGGGTCTACTGTCGTCGTCACCACTGGCGGCATGGACTATACCGCCACTGTCACCGGCGGCACGTGGACTGTCACCCTGCCTGCGACCAATGTCGCCTTTGGTGAATACACTCTGCCGGTCACCGTGACTGCCACCGATGCCGTGGGCAACACAGCCACCGTTACCGACACCATTCGCATCGACACCGAGACGACGATTGTCATGGCCACCGGATTCATCGGCGGCGATGGCGTGATCTCTGCCGCCGAGCAGGCCGCAGGTGTGACCGTCACCGGCTTTGCCGAAGCGGGGGCCAGCGTTGTCGTCACCCTTGGCACCGCCCATACCACCGTTACTGCGGGTGCGGATGGCGCCTGGACAGCCGGATTCACTCCGGCCCAGATCCCGACCGGCACCTACAATGCCACGGTCACGGCTGTATCGACCGATGCGGCTGGCAACCATGCCACCGCCACCGGCACGGTCCATGTCGATACCGAGATGACCCTGACCGTCGATACCGCCCATGCCGCCGGAAACGGTGTCATCAATGCCGCCGAGGCCGCAGCGGGCGTCGCCCTGACCGGCACGTCCGAGCCGGGGGCGACTGTTACCGTTTCGATGAACGGCCATACCCATACCGCCACGGCCACGGCGCAGGGCACATGGTCGGTCACGTTTACCTCGTCTGAAATCCCGCCCGGCACCTATTCCGCCCCGGTGTCGGTCAGTGCCGTCGATGCGGTTGGCAACAGCCAGAGCCTGACGGCCACGATGCAGGTGGATACCGAAGCTTCGGTCGCCTTCTCAACCACGCCGGTCGCCACCGACGGGATCATTAATGCGGTCGAGGCCGCCAACGGGGTCCTGTTGACCGGGACGACCCAGCCCGGATCGACCGTCATCATCACCATGGGCGGTGTAAGCCTGCCTGCCACCGTCAACGCGGGCGGTCAGTGGTCGGTGACCATGCCCTCTTCGGCGATGCAAAGCGGCGAATACATGGCCACCGTCACCGCCAACGCCACCGATCCGCAGGGCAACACCGCCAGCGCGACGATGACCGTCCAGGTCGATACCCAGACGGGCGTCGCCCTGACCGGCAGCAACGCAGGCGCCGATGGCGTTCTGAACGCCGCTGAGCGGGCCGGCGGTCTGACCCTGACCGGCACCGCCGAGCCGGGTGCTACGGTCGCCGTCACCATGGGTGCTGTCACCCACACCGTGATCGCCACCAGCACCGGCACATGGTCGGCCACCTGGTCCACGAACGAAGTTCCGCAGGGCGAAACCACCGCCGCTGTCACCGTCCGGTCCACCGATCTGGCAGGCAACGTCGCCACGACCGCCGGGGCCGTGCAGATCGACACCTATGTCAACAGCCTGTCGGTCACGTCGGCCCGGGCCGGGGGCGACGGCGTGGTCAACCAGACCGAAGCAGCCCAGCCGATCACCCTGTCGGGTGTGGTCGAGGCCGGATCGTCGGTCAACGTCAGCCTTGGCGGCCAGACCCTGGCTGCAACCGTGGGGCAGGGCGGCACCTGGACTGTCACCTTCCCGGCGGGCAGCCTGCCCGGCGGCGAATACACCACCCAGATGGTCGTCAACGCGACTGACCGGGCGGGCAACACCACCAACCTGACCGAAAGCGTCCGCGTGGACACCATCGCAGGCGATCTGACCCTGTCGAACCTGCCGATCGAAGGCGACGATGTGGTCAACGCGGTCGAAGTGTCGGACGGTGTGCGGGTCTTTGGCACCGCGACCCCCGGCCTGACCGTCACGGTCACCTTTGGCGCGGCCACCCATCAGGTTCTGGCCGGACCTGACGGCACCTGGTCGTCGGTCTTTGCCCACAGCGAAATTCCGGACGGCACCTATGACACGCCGATCACCGCCCGGATCACCGACGACGCAGGCAACACCAAACTGGTGACCGACAGCGTCCATATCGACACGCAGGTCGACAACTTTGGCTTTGCCGCTGGCCCGATCGCGGGCGACAACATCATCAGCGGAGCCGAGCGCCTTGCCGGAGTGAGCGTCGGCGGCACGGTCGAACCCGGATCGACCGTTGTCGTCCATCTGGGCACGGCCACCCGAACAGTCCTGGCTGGGGCCGACGGCAATTGGACCACCACCTTTACCGCAGGGCAGATCCCGCAGGGCGAAACCAACCTGACCATGTCGGCCACAGCGACCGACCGGGCCGGCAATACCGCCGACATCACGCAGGACGTGCGGGTCGATACGGTTGTCAACCGCCTGACCGCCCCCGGTCCGGTCGAGACGGACAATATCGTCAACGCTGCCGAAGCCGCCGACGGCATCAACCTGGGCGGCCGGGTCGAGGTCGGATCGACGGTGCAGGTCACGATGGCCGGGGTCACCCATGCCGCCGCCGTGGACAGCGTGGGCAACTGGACGGTCCACTTTACAGGGGCGGAAATCCCGCGCGGCGACTACACCGCGCAGGCCGTCATTGCGGCGACCGATGCGGTGGGCAACACCGCAAGCATCACCCAAACCTTTGCAGTGGACACCATCGCCCCCGAGGCGCCCCACATCACTGCAACCGACATCAGCCTGAGCACGGGCCTTCGGTCGATTTCGGTCGCAGAGGCGGATGTGAGCCTTCAGGTGTACCGGGTTGGTGCCAACGGGACTGTTCAGCAACTGGGCATCGACCCGGTTGCCGATACCCGGTTCTATGAGGTCGATCTGTACTTTGACACTCCGGTGTCGGACGGCAAGCAACTGGTCGTCACCTCGACCGACACGGCGGGCAACCAGGGCGCGACCCTGTTCGTGCTGGATCAGGCGGGAACCAACCTCGTCAATCTGCACAACACGGGTCTGGATCGGTTCAACATCGAAACGATCGACCTGCGCGCTGCCAAGAACGCCGAACTGACCCTGACCGAAACCGATCTGAAGGATTTGGCCCAGACGTCGGACACGGTGACCATTCTGGGCGGGTCGGACGATACCGTGACCATCACCGGGGCCGTCAACACCGGTGGGGTCCAGACCATCGACCACCAGACCTATCACGTCTACAGCCTGGGCACCGAGGGCGCGAGCCTGATCATTCACGAGGATATTCACGTCATCGTCTGACGATCCTGTGGCGGGCCGCCGCTAGACGCGGCCCGCTGCCAACAAAAAAAGTCCAATCGTGCAGGGGTAGGGTGTGAGCAAGGCAGGGACATGGGGACAGAATGCGGCAGTGATGGCCGCACTTATGGTCCTGTCCGGCTGTCTGGGCACACCGGCTGCCGACAGCGCTGCCACGAGGGCCGATGTCCCCCCTGTCGCCCTTGAGCCGCAGATGCAGGATGGCACGACCTCTCCGCTCATTTCCGGGTTGCTGGACCGCCGGTCGGTGCTGTCCGGCCCCTTTGACCGCGTGGCCAGCGCCGTTCTGGCCGCAAATTCCCGCGCCGCCGAGGCCGATCTGCGCGCCGCCATGCTGCGATCGCAAGCCCGTGCCAAGAACTGGCTGCCCACCCTTGGTCCGTCGGTCAGTCTGACCTCGCTGGGGGCGGTCGTGACCTCGATGCTGGTCGAGCAGGTGATCTTTGACAACGGTCGCAAGAAGGCCGAGCGCGATTATGCCAAGGCCGATGTCGAAGTGGCCGCCGTTGCCCTCGCGCAGGACAGCAATGCGCGGGTCAAGCAGGCCCTGCATCTGTATCTGACCGCCGAGGCCGCCCGCGCCCGGGCCGGCGTCAATGCCGCCTCGATGGCGCAGATGGATCGTTTTGAATACGTCATGTCCGAACGCGTCCGCGGGGGCGTCAGCAACATGGCCGATTTGCAGGTCGTGCAGGCCCGTGCCGCCCAGATGCGCGCCGACATGGCCGCCGATCAGGACGCTGCCCGCTCTGCCATGGCCGAATTGGCCGCGATGGCCGACGGGTCGCTGGACGGGATTAGCGGTCTGGGGTCGTTCGCCCCGATGTCGAGCAGTGAAACCCCTTTGACCGTGATGAAGGCTGGGGCCGAAAGCGCCCGCGCCGTGGCCGAAGCCCGCGCCGCCCGTGCCGGATACCTGCCGGGCCTGTCCGTCGGCGGCACCGTGGGGTCGAACGGGTCCGATATCGGTGCCCAGGTTGCCGCCCCCAACGGCATTGGCCTTGGGTTGGGTGCTGCGCTGCAAGCCATTGAGGCGGAACAGCAATCTGCCGCTGCCAAGGTGGGCCAGGCCCAAGAGGACGCCACCCGCGCCCGTGTCGCACTGGAGGGTCAGCTGGCCACCCTGAATCGTCAGCAGACCGAATCCCAGGCGATTGCCACGCAGGCAAATGCGAATTTCGAAGCCTTTGCCGCCCAGTTGCGCGAAGGCCAGCGGACCGTCCCCGAAGTGGTGGGAGTGTTCGAAACCAAGGTTCGCGCCGAGCGCGACGCGGTGATGATCAAGTATCAGGTGGCGGGTGTTCAGGTGGATCTGGCCGCGGCCTTGGGTGTGTTGGTGGATGGGGACAAGATATGAGTGGACCAGTGTTGGCCTTTGACATCAGTGCCGAAAAGGGCGGACGGATCGTCCGCAGACAGGCCGCCGAACCTGTCGCCGCCGAAGCCCCGCCCGTTGCCCCCCCCGTTGCCAACACCTCGGCTCCGCCGCTGGCCGAAACGATTTCGCTGATCGGCGCTGTTCCCGCAGGCCCGGCCCGCGACCCTCATGCCCCCAAATCGCGCAGCCGCGCCGATCTGGCCGCGGTCTATGCCGGGTTGCTTGGGGTCGAGATCGTCCGGTCGGACGTGCTGGAACGCCTGACCGCCACCGCAGGGTCCGACCCCACCCCGCAAGCCATCGCCCATGCCCTGTCCGAGGCTGGTCTGGTCGCCCGCGTGCAGCGGGTGACAAAGCCCACCGCCAAGGTCTGGCCCGCCCTGGCCGAGATGACCAGCGGACAGGTTGTTCTGGTCCTCAAACAGGCCGAAGAGGCGGTCGAGGTCTATGACACCACTTGCCCCGACAACCGGGCCGAGGTGCCGCTGGCCGAATTCCTGCCGTTCTATGCAGGCACGATCATCCGCGCCGACCTCGCGGTCAGCGAACTGACCCGTCGCCATGCCGAAAAGGGCCGCCGCAGCCATTGGTTCTGGGGAGAGTTGGCCAAGGCCCGCCGCCACATCGGCGAGGTCGCCATCGCGTCCTTTGTGGCCAACCTGCTGGCCGTGGCCGTCGCCATGTTTTCCTTGCAGGTCTATGACCGGGTGATCCCGCATCAGTCCGTCGCCACCCTGTGGGTGCTGTCCATCGGCGCCGCTTTGGCAATGCTGATGGAGGCGGTGCTGCGCATCGCCCGTGCGCAGGTGATGGACGCCGCAGGGCGCAAGATCGAATTGCAGATCCAGAGCCTGTTGATGGACAAGCTGCTGGGGATGCAGGCGGGGTTGAAGGGGCAATCCTCATCCGCCCTGTTCAGCGCCGTCCGCGAATTCGGGTCGATCCGCGAGTTTTTCACCGCCTCGACCATTGGCACGCTGACCGACCTGCCGTTCATCGTGCTGTTTCTGGCGTTGGTCGCCTCCATCGGTGGCAATGTCGTCTGGGTCCTGTTCATCGGTGGGTTCCTGATGGTTGCCCCGTCGTTCCTGATGCAGCGCCGGATGATCGAATTGACCAAGGCGACCCAAGGCGCGTCGTCCAAGGCGTCGCGCGTGCTGCACGAGGTGATCTACGAGGCCGACACGATCAAGGCGCAGCGCGGCGAGGACCGGTTCCGCCAGGTGTGGTCGGAATTGACCGCGCTGACGTCGCTTGCCACGTCTGAACAGCGCCGCCTTGCGTCCGTCCTGCAATTCTGGAGTCAGGGTGTGCAGCAGGCGACCTATGTCGCCGCCGTCGTGACCGGCACGTTTCTGGTGTTCAGCGGGCAGTTCACCGTGGGCACAATCATCGCTGTGGGCATCCTGACCTCGCGCACGTTGGGGCCGTTGACCCAGTTGGCCGCCACCATGGCCCGCTGGTCGAACGTGAAATCTGCGCTTGAGGCGTTGGACAAGGTCGCCACCGCCCCGCAGGATCAGGCCGACGACCGCACCTATCTGCGCCGCGAAAAGCTGCGCGGGGCGTTCGAGCTGCGCGATCTGGTGTTCAAGTACGACGAGGACGGCGAGAGGACCATCGACATCGCCGGCATCAAGATCGAACCGGGTCAGCGCGTCGCCGTGCTGGGGGCCAACGGGTCGGGCAAGTCCACCCTTCTCAAGGTCATGTCGGGCATCTATCAGCCGACCGCAGGCCGCGTGATGATCGACGGCGTGGACATGGGGCAGGTGATGCCCCGCGACCTGCGCCGGGGCATCGGATACCTGAGCCAGGAGGTGCGCCTGTTCGCAGGCACCCTGCGCGAGAACCTCAACCTGACCCTGCTGGAGCGCGACGATGACCGGCTGATGGCCGCGCTCGATTTCGCGGGTCTGGGTCCGTTCGTGCGGTCCCATCCCAAGGGGCTGGACCTGCCCATCAATGACGCGGGTGCGGGTCTGTCGATCGGCCAGCGCCAGTCGATCGGCTGGGCGCGCCTGTGGTTGCAGGACCCGGTGGTGTGTTTGCTGGACGAACCGACCGCGTCGCTGGATCAGGGGCTGGAGACGTCGCTGGTCAGCAGGCTTGAGACATGGTTGCAGGGCCGCACCGCTGTCATTGCCACCCACCGCGTGCCGATCCTGCACCTCACCAGCCGCACCATCATCCTGCAAAACGGCCGTCTGGCCGTGGACGGCCCGCGCGATGAAGTGCTGGCCCATCTGCAAAAGAAGAAAGTCGGCGCATGACCACTGTCGAAGCGGAATTTTCGGGTAAGCTGCGTGGCCCCAGCCTGATCATCTGGCTGGTGGGTCTGGTGGTGATCCTGTTCATCGTCTGGGCCAAGTTTGCCTGGATCGACGAGATCGTCCGCGCCGAGGGCGAGGTCGTGTCAGCCAGTCGTCCGCAGATCATCCAGAACCTTGAAGGCGGGATTCTGGCCGAACTGATGGTCAGCGAAGGTCAGGTGGTCGAGCCGGGGCAGGTTCTGGCCCGCCTGCGCGACACCCAGTTTCAGGCGGCTGTCGATGATCTGGGCGATCAGATCGACGCCGCCGAAGTCCGCCGTCTGCGCCTTGAGGCGGAAATGCGCGGCCAATACCTGTTCGATGTCCCCGCCGATATTCTGGCCCGCAACCCCGATATGGCCGACAGCGAGATGGCCCTGCTGAACGCCCGCCTGTCGGACTATGACAGCCGCCGCGATGGCGCCCAACGGCAGCTGGACGAGACGAGCCGACAGCTCGCCTCGATGGAGGATATGTACAAGCGCGAGATCGTTGCGTTGATCGAACTGACCCGCGCCCGTCAGGCCAATACCGAGGCCGAGAACAAGCTGAGCGAGATTGTCACCGGGGCCGAACTGGACCGCGCGACGGATTATTCCAAGACCTTGCAGGATCTGGCCACCATGCGCCAGAACCTGCGGCTGGCGCAGGATCAGTTGACCCGGACCGTCATTACCGCCCCCATGCATGGGATCGTCAACAACCTCAACATCACGACGATCGGCGGCGTCATCCGCCCCGGCGAGGAGATTTTCCAGATCACCCCCTTGGGGGACGCCCTGTTCGTCGAGGCCCATGTCAAGCCGCAGGACATTGCCAATATCGCCGTGGGCCAGACTGCCACGATCAAGCTCAGCGCCTATGACTACACGATCTTTGGATCGCTGGAGGGCGTGGTGCAGGTGATCTCGTCCGACACGTTCAAGGACGAGCGCCGCGCCGATGGCGACCCCCATTACAAGGTCACGCTGAGCGTGGACCTGTCGCATCTGTCCGACCGTCAGAAGCAGATCGAGATCCGCCCGGGCATGCAGGCCACCGTCGAGATGCATACCGGCGAAAAGACCGTGTTGCAGTATCTGACCAAGCCGCTTTACCGGTCGTCCGAGGCGATGCGCGAGCGCTGAGGGATTGCGCCCGGACTGCGTCCGGTCGCCGGAAGAAGGGGGGCTGTCCGCCCCCCTCTGCGCCTGCAGCGCATTCACCCCCCGAGAGTTGTTATGGCAAGGTGAACCAAGCGTGGATCACACAGCCACGCAAGCCGTCGCAGAGGCCCGGCTGTGGTAGCAGCCCAGCACGAGCTGCCAACCGCGCAGCCGGGTTGTGCTGACCGCGTCTGCCAGATCGCCCAGAACAGTTTGTGGGGCGCCTTGGGTCAGGTCCAGACGGGTGCCGTCGGGGGTGGGCGTGAAGCTGATGGCGACAACTGTTTCAGCGTCGTCGTCGTCTTTTCTGTCGGGGGTCCAGGTGAAGGCGAGGTAACGCCCGGGGTCCCAGGCAAGGATGCGGCCCCAGATGACGACTTTGCCGTCCGCCGTCAGTTCGCTGATCGTGCCGCCCTTGTAGGGCTCGATCGTGATCTGCCGGGGCAGGGCGCTTGTGCGGGCGGAGGCGGAGTGTTTGTCGCCGGGCCACCAGCTGTCCATCCGGCGGGCAAAGAGGTCGAACGCCTGTTCGGGGCCGAGCGGGACGGTGACCGATTTCAGGATCGGGTCAGATGTGGGCATTGGGTCACTCCTTTTGAGGCTTGGGGTCTGGTTTGCGGGTGCCCTCGGCCCGGGCGGCGCGGGCAAAGGCATCAAGCGCGTCGTCCCACAGGCCATCGAGATAATAGCGCAGGTCGGAAATGCCACCCGGCACCAGCGCATACAGCCTGCGGTTGCCCTCTGGCGTCACGGCAAGCAGTCCCGCATCGCACAGCACACGCAAGTGCTGGCTGACGGCGGGCCGGCTGACTGGAAGCCCCGCCGCCAGATCGCCCACCGCCCGTGGCCCGTCCCGCAACCGGTCGAGGATCGCCCGACGCGTGGGGTCGGCAAGGGCGGCCATCGTCAAGGATATTGCATCTGCGTTAGTCATGTCTTACCGTAAGCGATGACTTACACAAAAGTCAATCGGGGCTGGTTGATTTCCGCCCCGCCCTTGCAGCCCCTGCCGGGCGACACTAAGACTCTGGCAGGAAATTCAGAGTAACGACGACACCGTCCCCCAATCGAGGCAGTCCCGATGCAAGATCCGACCCAGCACTACATGAACCTTGTCCCGATGGTGGTCGAGCAGACCAGCCGGGGCGAGCGTGCCTATGACATTTTCTCGCGCCTGCTCAAGGAGCGGGTGATTTTCCTGAACGGTCCGGTCCATGACGGGATGAGCCAGCTGATCGTGGCGCAGTTGCTCCACCTGGAATCGGAGAACCCGAAGAAGGAAATCAGCATGTATATCAACAGCCCCGGCGGTGTCGTGACCGCTGGTCTGTCGATCTATGACACGATGCAGTACATCCGCCCCAAGGTCAGCACGCTGGTGATCGGGCAGGCCGCGTCGATGGGGTCGCTGCTGTTGACCGCGGGCGAGCCGGGGATGCGGTTTTCGCTGCCGAACTCTCGCATCATGGTTCATCAACCTTCGGGCGGCTATCAGGGGCAGGCGACGGACATCATGATTCACGCCGCCGAGACGCAGAAGCTCAAGACCCGGTTGAACGAAATCTACGTCAAACATACCGGCCAGACCCTCAAAAAGGTCGAGGCCGGGCTGGAGCGCGACAACTTCATGTCGCCCGAAGAGGCCAAGGACTGGGGCCTGATCGACGAGATCATGACAAGCCGTCCCAAGGCGGAAGAGTGATCCAAAGCGTGAACGCCAAGGGTGATTTTGGCGTTGTGGACCACGGCGGGCTGTCCTACTGTTTAGGCAAGGACAGCCCGACCAACACCAAACAGGCAACTGGCCTGTGCGACCTGAGCCAAGGGGTTTGATGATGGCCACTACTTCCGGCAGCGACAGCAAGAACACGCTTTACTGTAGTTTTTGCGGAAAATCCCAACATGAGGTCCGCAAGCTGATTGCCGGACCGACCGTGTTCATCTGCGACGAATGTGTCGAATTGTGTATGGACATCATTCGTGAAGAAACCAAGACAGCCGGGCTGAAATCGTCGGACGGCGTGCCGACCCCGCGCGAAATCTGTGGCGTTCTGGATGACTATGTCATCGGCCAGATGCATGCCAAGCGCGTGCTGTCGGTGGCGGTTCACAACCATTACAAGCGGCTGAACCATGCCGCCAAGGCCGCCGATATCGAATTGGCCAAGTCAAACATCCTGCTGATCGGCCCCACCGGCTGCGGCAAGACGTTGCTGGCGCAGACCCTTGCCCGCATCCTTGATGTGCCGTTCACGATGGCCGATGCCACCACCCTGACCGAAGCCGGTTATGTGGGCGAGGATGTGGAAAACATCATCCTCAAGCTGTTGCAGGCGTCCGAATACAACGTCGAACGCGCCCAGCGCGGGATCGTCTATATCGACGAGGTCGACAAGATCACCCGCAAGTCTGACAACCCCTCCATCACCCGCGACGTATCGGGCGAAGGCGTGCAACAGGCCCTTCTCAAGATCATGGAAGGCACCGTGGCGTCCGTTCCGCCGCAGGGCGGTCGCAAGCATCCCCAGCAGGAATTCCTGCAAGTGGACACGACCAACATCCTGTTTATCTGCGGCGGGGCCTTTGCCGGTCTGGACAAGATCATCAGCCAGCGCGGCAAGGGGTCTGCCATGGGCTTTGGCGCCGATGTGCGCGACGTGGAAAGCCGGGGCGTGGGCGAAATCTTCAAGGAGCTGGAGCCCGAGGATCTGCTTAAATTCGGTCTGATCCCGGAATTCGTGGGCCGTCTGCCCGTGATCGCCACGCTGGAAGATCTGGACGAGGCCGCCCTGATTACCATCCTGACCGAACCCAAGAATGCCTTGGTCAAGCAGTATCAGCGCCTGTTCGAATTGGAGGACACCAAGCTGGTGTTCACCGATGACGCGCTCAAGGCCATCGCCAAGCGGGCGATCCTGCGCAAGACCGGCGCGCGCGGCCTGCGGTCGATCATGGAAGAAATCCTGTTGGAAACCATGTTCGAACTGCCGGGACTGGACAGCGTGACCGAGGTGGTTGTGAACGAAGAGGCTGTCGGCCCCGATGCCCAGCCCCTGATGATCCACGCGGACGGCGCGAAAAAGGCCACCGCCAGCGCCTGATCGCGTCAGCCGATCGTGTGCCAAGGGTCCGGGTCATTCCGGGCCCTTTTTGTTTGCCGCAGATCACACCGGCGGGCCTGTTTGCACAGCGGATTGGAGGAGGTGAAGGTTCTGGAGAATTTTGGGAAGCTGAGGCGCGAGCCGCTATTTGGGGCATGTCAATGTCGGCTTTGCGGACGAAGCTGTCGTTGAACTTCGGGATCAATTTCGTCAGCGTCGCAGGATTATCTATGTATTGGCATATCCGGAATTTGAACCAAGCGTGGCTCGGAACCTCGCTCGCTTCCGGCACG
>JAHEBU010000015.1 GCA_024642115.1 Marivivens sp.
GAAGTCTCCGCCGGGTTAGGACCCAAGACGGGCCATTTCTGAGGTGTACCAGTCGCCGATCTGGCTGGCTGTCATCCAGGCCACGCCGTCGTGGCCTTGCACGTAATCGAACAACTGTTCCAGATACTTGATCCGGTGCGGCACGCCTGTCACATAAGGGTGGATCGAGATGGCCATGACCCGCGCATTGTCCGCCCCTTCGGCATATAGCCGGTCGAACTGGTCGCGGCCCCGGGTCAGGAATTCATCGGACCGGTGCTGTTGCAGGGCATAGACGGTGATGTCGTTCGTTTCGACCGTGTAGGGCAGGGTGGTGATGACCCCATGCGGGGTATCGACGGACTGCGGCAGGTCGTCGATCACCCAGTCGGCGACATATTCGACTCCCGCCTCGCGCAACAGGTCGAGCGTTTCGTCGGTTTCCGTCAGGCCGGGGCTTTCCCAACTGCGGGGGCGGGTGCCGGTGAAATCCTCGATCGCCTGCATGGCCTGCGCGATGGCGGCCCGCTGATCGTCGAGCTTGTGCATCGGGCCTTGCAGGTGGCCGTGGCCCATGAACTCCCACCCTGCCTCCAGCGCGGCCTCAGCGACACGCGGATAGGACTGGCACACATGACCGTTCAAGGCCAACGTCACAGGAATCCCGCGCGATACCAGCGCCGCATGCTGCCGCCAGAACCCGGCGCGCATGCCGTATTCATGCCAACTCCAGTTCGGGACATCTGGCAGCAACGGCACGCCCATCGGTGGGGGCAGCACGGTGCGGGGCATGGGGCGTTCGATCTGCCATTCCTCGACGTTCAGGATCACCCAGACTGCGATCCGTTTGCCATCGGGCAAGTGCAGGCGGGGGCGGTCCACGCTGGCGACATAGGGGATACGGTCGGTCAGGCGCATGGATCAGGCCAACAGGAATTCGGTCAACGCGGCGTCAAAGGCGGCGGGCGCGTTGAGGTTGATGATATGGGCGGCATCCGGAATGACGGCGATCTGCGATCCGGGGGTGGCGGCGTGCATCGCCTGCATGGCGGCCACGGGGGCGCCCATGTCGGCCTCGCCAGCGATGAACAGGGTGGGGACGGTCATGTCGCCCAGCCGGCGCAGGTAGTCCAGACCTTTGAGGGCGGCGGCACACCCGGCATAGCCTTCGCCGGTTGTGGCGGCAAAATCCTCGGTCAACTGGTCTACGATTTCGGGATTGGCCGCCTGAAAATCCGCGGTCAGCCACCGCTCGAGCGTGCCGGGCCATATCGACCGGATCCCCCCCGCCTTGATCGCCGCAATCCGGTCGTCCCAGCTTTTCAGGAACGGCTCGGGCGCATCGGCGCGGGCGGCGCAGCAGACCAGTTTGTTCACCCGTCCCGGCGCATCCAGCCCCATGCCAAGGCCAGTCATCCCACCCAGCGACAGACCGACCCAATGGGCGCGCTCCACCCCGAAATGATCCATCACAGCGACCCCGTCGGCCACCAGATCGGCAAAGGAATAGGGACCGGCAGGCGTGTCCGACGCCCCGTGCCCCCGCGTGTCATAGCCGATCACCCGGAAATGGCCGCCCAGCCGTTTTCGCTGCGGCGCCCACATGTCGAGCGTGGCGCCCAGCGAATTGGACAGGATAACGACCGGCGCGCCCGCGCCCTGTCCACTTTCCATCGCGCTTAGGGAAAATCCGTCGCGACGAACCCGGACGCGGCTGGTCATTGCGCCGCCATGGTCGCGGACCCGATCGCATCATTGACCCGCGGCAACACCTTTTCTGCCAGCCCGATCATCGACTTGCGGCCCAGTTCGACATCGGCCCAATCCTTGCCCGCATAGAGCAGGGTGCCGAAATCGCCGACCTCGTCCCGCAGGGCGAGGATTTCGTCGGCTACCTTGTCAGGGGTCCCCCAGATCACGCATTCCTCAAGAACACCGTCCAGCGTCACCTCGTCATCGTGCATCGCCTGATCGGGTTTGAACAGGTTGGCACGGCCATGCTTTTTCATCTTGGTCAAAAGCTGAGAGTAATAGAACCGATAGGGGCTTTGCGGACCCAAAGCATAATCGCGGGCCTTGTCCATGTCGTCGCAGACAAAGATCGACCGGGCCACGCGCCAGTTGGCGGGATCGGCGGGGCGGCCCCCTTTTTCGCAGCCTTCGACATATTTGGGCCAATGCGTCTTGACCCATTTCTTGAGCAGGAAGTTCGCCGAAATCGGGTCCCAGCCACGGGCGGCGGCCTCGGTCACGCCCTTGGAAAAGGGGGCGACGGCGGTGACGACGATGGGGGGATGCGGGCGTTGCAGGGGCTTGGGCATGATGCCCTGACCGATTTCCGTCATCATCTGGGTTTCGGTGGTGATGTTCCAGAATTTGCCTTCGATGTTATAGGGGGCCTCGGACTCCCAGATTTTCAGGACGGTGTTGATCCCTTCCAGAAACATCGCGGCGCGATCGGCGTTCAGACTGCCGAACACTTCGGCATCTGTGGCCAGACCGCCGGGGGAAATGCCGAAGATGAACCGCCCATCCAGCATGTGATCCAGCATCGCCACCTGCGCTGCCACGGCGGCGGGGTGGGTGTTGGGCAGGTTGACGGTGCCGGTGCCCAGCCGGATCTGCTTGGTCGCCGCGGCAATCCACGCGATGAAGCTGATGCAATGGGTGATGTTTTCGGCAGCATCCGTGGTGTGTTCGCCCACATAGGCCTCGGTAAAGCCCAATTCGTCCGCCAGCAGAAAGGCGGCGCGATCCTCGTGCAGGGACTTGCGCCAATCCTTGTCCACCGGATGGATCGGCATGGTAAAGAAACCCAGGTTCATTGACAGACCTCCAAACACCTTTTCCCGAACATAGGCAGCCCGTTCGAGCGAATAAAATTATGATTTCGGGTTCCGGCTATCACCAAATCTGATGCTGGCTACATCAACTCGCGCGGCAGCCATGTGGCCAGCTGCGGGATCAGGATCACGATCAGCGCCGCCACAAGGATCAGCAGGAAATAGGGGAACGACCCAATGAATATCTTTTGCAAGGTGGCCGTTGGGTCCGGCACGGACCCCCTGACCGTATAGACGAGCAGGCCAAAGGGCGGCGTAAGCAGCCCCGCCTCGATCACCAGAATCCCGTAAATGGCAAAAGCGATGGGATCATACCCCAGCGCCACGGCCAGCGGCGAAAAGATCGGCACGGTCAACAGGATGATCGAAACGCTGTCGATCAGCATCCCCAGCACCAGCCAGATCACCGTCATAAGTGCCATCACCATAAAGGGTGACAGGTTCGAATTCATGAACATGCCCTGGATGTAATTGACCCCACCGCCAAGGGCGAGCAGGCGGGAATACATCTGTGCCGCGATCAGCAGGAACATGATGGGGGCCGTGGTGCGGCCCGCCTGATACATGGATTCCACCACGTCATTCCAGCCCATCCCCTTGATCACGCCCAGCAGCAAGGCCACCAGAACGCCCACGGCGGCGGCTTCGGTGGGGGTGAACCAACCCAGCCAGATCCCCCCGATCACCGTCAGGATCAGGAACAGGATGCCCAGACCCCCGATCAGTTCGGCGCGGTTTTCCTCGGGTGTCGCCTCGACCAGCGGTTTGTCATAGGGTGGGGCGATAGAGGGGTCGCGGATGGCCGCGATGATGACATAGGCGCTGAACAGCAGGGCCAGCATGATGCCGGGGATGATCCCCGCCACAAATAACGCGCCTACGCTCATCTCGGTCAGGATCGCCCAGACGATCAACAGGACCGAGGGCGGGATCAACATCCCCAGACAGGCCGAGCCCGCGACCGCACCCAAGGCAAAGGTCTGTTTGTACCCCATCTTTTTCATTTCGGGGTAGGCGATACGCGAAAACGCGGCGGCCGAGGCGATGGAAACGCCAGTGACGGCGGCAAACACCGTGTTGCCCGCGATGGTGGCAATGGCCAAACGGCCCGGCAGGCGGCGCAGGGTCCGGTCGCAGATGCGGTAAAGGTCCCCGGCAGCCCCGGATCGCCATATGAAATCGCCCATCAGCACGAACAGCGGGATCACCGCGAACACATCCTTGCGGATCGCCTCGTAGGCGGTGTTGGACATCAGCGAAACGGCCGCCTCGGTATTGCCGCGAAACATGATATAGACGCCAAGGCCCGAACAGACCGCCAGCGACACCCCGATATGCACGCCCAGCAGGATCATGACGATCAGCAGGGCCAGCATGTAAAGAACGATATCTCCTCCCATGATCGTGCTCCCTTAATCCACGATCCGGGCAAGCGCGCCGGGGGCTTCGTTTTCCTCGATCAGCAATCCGCGCCAATCAAGGACGATCATCCACAGATAGGCCAGCGCGCCAAAGGCCGACATTGCCACGATGGCCCCGCGCACCGGCCACGTCGACACGCGCAGCGATCCTTCTCCCTCGTATTCGCCGATCCGGTAGGCATCCAGAAACGATGGCCAGGTGCCATAGACCAGCCCCAGAAACAGGGCGCAGCCCAGCAGGGCGGCGACAGTCCGCAACAGGCGGCGACCGACCGGAGGCAGCAGATCAGCCAGGATGGACGTCCGCAGCATCGACCCCGAATAGATGGCAAGGGGTATTTGCAGGAACGTGATGGTGACGACCGAATTTTGCAGGATTTCCTTGGTGCCGGGGATCGGGGCGGAAAACCCGACCCGCCCGATCACATCGCCAAACACCAGAAATGCCAGCGCCAGCGTCCACCCTGCCGACACGATATGCAGAAACCGCGCTGTCCTGATCTGAATCCCCACGAAAATCCTCCCCGATTTTCCCCGAATTTCATTGCCTTGCAGCTGTGGACCAAACGCTATCCCATGACAGGGGACCGTCAAGCCTCAAATTTAGCAGTCGATAAATAAAGCCGCTCCGGCCCGTCGGACCGCTTGACCGACCGACCCGCGATGTGCAGTGATTGATCCGGTTAGCGACTGATAAATAAGATCGGCGGGGAGGCTGATCCGAATGCGACAGCGGCACCACGCCGCATATCTGGGAGGATACTCTATGAAGACCATCACGACCTTTGGCGCGACCCTGATCGCCGCCGGGCTGGCTCTGCCGGCCATGGCCGATACCTTTACACTGCGCGTCGGCGCCGGGCATCCCAACGGGCCCACCGTCTATGTCAATGATCTTGCAAACTTTTTCGTGCCAGAGGTCAAGCGCCGCGTCGAGGCCGAGACCGATCATCAGGTCGAATTCGTCGAAGGCTACGGCGGGTCCATCGCGGGCGTGTCCGAAGTGCTGGAATCGGTGCAGAACGGCATCCTCGACATCGGGGCCTATTGCGTCTGTTTCGAACCGGCCAAACTGTTCATGCACAACTTTCCCTACTACGCGCCCTTCGGCCCGACCGATTCCGCGATGGAGATGAAGGCCGTCCGCGCCGTCTATGATCAGGTGCCGTGGCTGACCGAACAGTTCGAAACGGAATACGGGCAGAAACTGCTGGGTCTGCACGGGTGGGACAACTACCACCTTGGCACGACCGATCCGTGGGAAACCGTGGCCGACCTCAAGGGGGTCAAGATCGGCGGGGCAGGGCCCAACCTGCCATGGCTGGAATTTGCAGGCGCGATCCCCGTGCAATCCACTCTGCCCGACGGCTACATGGCCATGCAGACCGGCGTCTATAACGGCTGGCTGATGTTCCCCTCGGCCTATCTGGGGTACAAATTCTATGAACCGGCCCCGTATTACACACTGATCGGCTTTGGCTCGATGGGGGTGAACGCGCTGACCATCAACCTCAACACCTTCAACAGCCTGCCCGAGGATGTGCAGAAGATCATCGTCGAGGTCGGCCGGCAGTACGAGGACGGGGCCGGGGCCTCGCTCAACGCCACGCAGGCCAAGGCGCTCGAAGGGTTGGCCGCCGCAGGCGCACAGATCAAGACGCTGGGCGACGACGTGCGGGCGGAATGGGCGACCTCGCTCATCCCCTTCCCCAACCAGCAGGCCAAGGATGCCGACGGACGGGGGATGCCCGGGTCCGAGATCATGAACGCCTACCTAAAGGCAGCGACCGATGCGGGCTACACCTGGCCGGTCGAATACAAGATCGAGTGATCTCATCCCGTTGGAATGACAGGGGCGGCAGGGCAACCTGCCGCCCTTTTACTTTGACAACGATGTCGGCCACACGGATCGGGCGGACGCTTCCTGCATCCCAGTACTCGCCCCGATCGCGATGGCAGACACACCGGGGGTCGTGCAGGCCCATTCGACGATCGGTCCGCTGGTCAGTCCGGGAATTCGAGCGCCTCGAGCTTGCGATAAACTTCATCCATCCCGTCGGTCATCCCGGTTGCAATCGCTGCCGCCCTGATCTGGGTGGTATCAAACCGCATTACCATGGTCATCCGCGTGCCAGTGCCGCGCACGGCCAGGTCCGTTGTGACTGTCGAACCTGCCGATGTATCACCGTTGAAGTATTCGACATGGGTCATGTGAAAAGGTGCATCGACCGCCTTGATCGGACCCGAGAAAAAGTACGAATGGCCATCCGCATTGGCCCATTCGTAGTGAAATGCCCCCCCGGGGCGCGGGTCAATTTCGCAGCGGGTCATCGGGTGGTCATGGGCCGCCATCCACTGGCGGATCAGGGCCGGTTCGGTGATCGCGCGCCAGACGCGGGCGGGGGAATGGGTGAAATCGCGGCGGACGATGATGTTTGTGTCACCATCCAACGTGACCTGCAAATTGGTCAGATCCAGGGTCATGACTCGCTCCTTTCAGGGCCAGTTGATTGTGTGGGGGCATCTGTGTCGGGCAGGGCGTCCAAAACCGCGTCCAGTTTATCGAACTGCTCTTCCAGAACCGCGCGGTACTGGCTCAGCCAATCCCACAATGGTTGGACAGCGTCCGGTTTCAGGCGGCGGGGACGGGCGGTGCCCTGGATGCGGGTTTCGATCAGGCCCGCGTCCTCCAGCACCCTCAGGTGGCGGCTGATCGCAGGCTGGCTGATCGAAAACGGGCTGGCAATGTCTTGGACCGTCGCTTCGCCCTGCGCCAGTTTCAGGATGATTGCCCGGCGGGTTGGGTCGGCCAACGCGGCAAAGGATAGATCGAGGCGGGTCATGGCAAAGATCCTTTAATTCACAAATCAGTTATATAACCATTTAGTTATAAATAATAGCCCGAAACGGCGGGTTCGGGTCGGATCAGTCTGGCCCTCGGTCGCCTATCGGACTATAGCCCCGGCCATGACCGATACCCTGCCACCGTGCCCCGACTGTGCCTCTATCTTCACCTATCAGGTGGACGCCCTGCTGACCTGCCCGGAATGTGGACATGAATGGGCGGCCGATGCACCCGCCGAAGCCGAGGCGATCGTGCGCGACAGCGTGGGCAATCCGCTGGCAGATGGGGATACGGTCACGGTCATCAAGGACCTCAAGGTCAAGGGATCGTCGTCCGTGCTCAAGGTCGGGACCAAGGTGCGCAATATCCGGCTGGTGGATGGCGACCACGACATCGACTGCAAGATCCCCGGCATCGGGCAGATGGGGCTGAAATCTCAGTTCGTGAAAAAGGTCGCGGACTAACCGATAGGACCCAGCCCCCGGCCCTTCAGATCAAAACCCCGTCCCTGACATCCGGTCTGACCATATCGCCGAGCACCCCATTTCTGTGCGAATTTGTGACGCCAAGCGCCAAAAGACTTGATCGCTCTACAAATCCGGGTGACGGTTCAACCCAGCGCCGAGTCAATTTCGGTCCGGCGCTTGTTTTGGTAAGGAATTTTAGAATGAAAACGATCTATTTCACGATAGCGAAAAACTTGATCGCACTTCGCAAAGAGGGTGGCACCGACGCCTTCCTCAAGCTGGCGAAAAAGGACCCGGCGTCGGCGCTGGCCCAGATCGGTGGTACCACCTATGCGCGAAAAGTCACGTCACGCAAAACCTACAAGGCCGAACGGCTGTCAGCCGCACTCATGCGGGCCGTCAGACTGCACGCCGCCGCCATCCCTTCCAAGTCCGAGGCGCATTGGGACGGGATCGACATCCGCATCGCTACCGCCATTGCCGGGGCGCTGATCGAAGGTGAAGAAAGGACAAACAAGATACCCACACCGGACTGTGTCCGGGCGACAACGGCCATGTACACCGCCCAGAATAATTACGAGGCGGCTTTGCTGGCTTTGGGACGGTGTCTCTCCAGCCTTCCCCAGACGGCGCCGGGTCCGTTCGGTCCCAGCGGCGGGTTCGACATTTATGGCTCGGCCGAAGCCTCCGATCCGGTTCCAAACTGCAATGCGTTCGCCGGGGACCTGAATGTCGCGGCCAACCGGCTGAACCTCGCCATTCGCGACGCGGCCCATTTCTGCAACTGACCAACCGTATCGCACAAAGCCAAAGGGCGGCCCCTCACGGGCCGCCCTAGTGCATTGCGGGACTAGGACGAGGCTCAGGCCACGCCTTCCTGTTTGCGCGACGCCTGCACCGACGGGCGCGTCTTCATCAGGTCGAAATGCCGCTGAACGTTGGCGGGCAGGGGCCATCCGGCGATGTCGGACGCCCAATATTCGACGTAATACATCGCCGCATCCGCAATCGAGAAATCGCCGACCATGTAATCCTTGCCCGCCAGTTGTTCGTTGACGATCTCTAGGCCCGCCAGAACCGCCTCTTTGCCGCGCGCGCGCAGCTGGTCGTGTTCGGCGGGGTTGGCGGAATAGGCATCGGGGCGGCGGAACACGCGCCACGACAGCATGTGCAGCGTACCGACGACAAAATCCAGCGCCTCAAGCGTGCGGGCGAATCCTTCGGGGTCTGTGGGCATCAGGTGCTTGTCGGGGTTGGTCATCGCCAGCCAGCTTGCGATGGCCGCGAATTCGGTCAGAACCGACCCGTCGTCGCGGATCAGCGCGGGCACCTTGCCCTTGGGGTTCATCGCCTTGTATTCCGGCGTCTTTTGTTCGGCCTTGGAAAAATCCACGATCCGCAGGTCATAGGGTTTACCCACTTCCTCCATCAGAACGTGGATGCCGATGGCACAGGTGGCCTTGGCGTAGCAGAGTGTGGTCAAGTGTCGTCCTCCGGGGTTGTCCGTGCGGGGCCTGTGATCGGCGGCCGCAGGAATGTAACGTATGGCGTGTCGAAATCCCGCTTTCCGGATTTCCTTTTGGTTTCAACATTGTATTTGGCGTCCACGCATGAACGCCTGGCTCAGACCTTGCCCAGAACCTTCAAAATCCTCTCGGGCGTCATCGGCATCTGCCAGATCGTGGCCCCCATCGGCTGCAAGGCATCATTGACCGCATTCAGGATCGCCGCAGGCGCTCCCCCGGTCCCCGCCTCGCCCGCCCCCTTTGCCCCCAAAAAGGACGTTTTGGTCGGGGTCTCGATATGCGCGACCGTAATCTCGGGCATCTCGGCGGCCATCGGGACCATATAATCGGCCATAGTCGCGTTCAAAAGCTGGCCATCGTCCGAATACAGACACTCCTCATACAAGGCCCCGCCGATCCCTTGGACGACACCGCCGCGCACCTGTTCATCGACCAGCATCGGATTGATGACCCGCCCGCAATCTTCGACCGCCCAGAAATGCAGGACCTTCACAAAGCCCGTTTCCGGATCGACCTCGACATGCGCCGCCATCGCCCCGTTGGTGAACACGAAGGGAAAATCGGTGACCCGGTAATGCCGGGTTGCGATCAGTTCGGGCTTTAGATCAGACGGCAGTTCGTTGCCCCGGTAATAAACGGTGCGGGCGAGGTCGGCCAGACCCATCCGTTCCGCCCCGGTGGCAGCATCGACCACGGCGCCGCCGCGGATATCCAGCAGGCCCGGTTCCGATTGCAGCATGACGGCGGCCACATCAAGCACCTGCTCTTTGAGGGCCTGCGCGGCCAGCAACATCGCCTCGCCGCCGATCCCCGCCCCGCGCGACGCCCATGTCCCGCCGCCGTAAGGGACGGTTCCGGTGTCGCCGGTGGTGACCTTGACCCGGTCGATATCGACGCCAAACACCCCCGCCGCAATCTGCGCCAGAATCCCGTTCGTCCCCTGACCCTGTTCTGTGATCGACGAGGACACATGCAGCGCCCCGCCCGCATCCAGCCGCACGGTTGCCCCGTCCTGGCTGGCGATAGGCGCGCCGCCGATTCCATAGAACATCGGGCTGGGGTTGGTCACCTCGACCATCGAGACGAAACCGATACCGCGAAAAATACCCTGTTCTCGCAAGCGCGCCTGTTCGGCCCGTAGCCCGTCATAATCCATGATCTCGCACAGCTTTTTCAGCGCGGCCTGATGCGACAGGTCGTCCAGCTTCATCCCCGCCGTGCTGGATCGGGGATAGCTGTCGTCGGCCATCAGGTTGCGGCGGCGCAGCTCGACGGGGTCCATCCCGATCACCCGCGCGGCGTCCTCGAGCAGCCCGTCCGCCACGGCCATCGCGATGGGGTGGCCCACGGCGCGATACTGGCACATCAGATTCTTGTTCTGGAACACCACCTGCCCGTGGGCGCGGTAATGCTGCATCGTGTAGGGCGCCCCGGTCAGGTTCAGCACCTGATTGCATTCGATGGCCGAGGTGCGGGGATACATCGAAAACGGGCCAATGCCCGTCAGGTCGTGCATGTCGATGCCGACGATCGTGCCCGACGCCGTCACACCCATCCGGGCCTTGACCACATGATCGCGGGCATGAATGTCGGTCAGGAAACTTTCCATCCGGTCCGCCACGAATTTGACCGGGCGGCCCAGAGCGCGGGCGGCGACGGCAGCGGCCAACTCGTCGCCATAGGTGTGAATCTTGATCCCGAACGACCCGCCAACGTCATTGGAAATGACCCGCACGTTTTCCTCGGGCAGGGACATCAGCCGCGACAGGATCACCTGCATCATGTGCGGCGCCTGACCCGAGTAGTGCATGGTGAGGCACCCTTCGGACGGATCGAATTCGCAGACGGTGCCGCGCGATTCCAGCGTGACCCCGGTGTGCCGCCCGAACCGGAATTCCCGTTCGACGATCTGCACGCCGGGTTGCGCAAAGGCCGCGTCGATATCGCCCACGTCGACCTTGCGCTCCCACGCAAGGTTCGACCCAAAGTCGGCGTGGATGACGGCCGCGTCCTTGGCCAAGGCGGTGGTGGCGTCGCAGGCGGGGGGCAGTTCTTCGTAATCCACCTCAACCAGTTCGGCGGCATCCTCGGCCTCGGCCCGACTGCGGGCGACGATCATCACCAGCGGTTCGCC
Source organism: Marivivens sp. (assembly GCA_024642115.1). Lineage (GTDB taxonomy): Bacteria > Pseudomonadota > Alphaproteobacteria > Rhodobacterales > Rhodobacteraceae > JAHEBU01. The sequence continues at coordinate 11,216 of JAHEBU010000015.1, forward strand.
CTGCCAGCGGGCGACATCGACGGCAAGCGGATGCTGGGGCGCAGAACGCAGCCCGGCCATGTGGGTCAGGACCCCGACATAGGGTGTGACCAGCGCGGCCATCTCGGCCCCGGTCCACACACCCAAAACGCCGGAGGCCGCGCGGGCCGCCGTCACATCGACCGATACGATGCGGGCATGCGCGTGAGGTGATCGATGAAAGGCCGCATGGACCATGCGGGGCAGTTGGATGTCATCAACGAACCGCCCCCGCCCGGCCAGAAGGCGGGCCGCGTCGGCGCGGGGGGTCGGCTGCCCGATATAGCGGTTGGGCCGGTCAAAGATCGTCGCGGGTCCGGTCATGGCGCGGTCCTTTCTTCGATCACGTCGCAGATCGCTTCGACAATGGATTGATATCCGGTGCAGCGGCAATAATTCCCGCTGATATGTTCGCGGATGGCGGCGCGGTCGGCGGTGCCGCCGCGGTCGATATACCCCAAGGCCGAGGCGAGCATCCCGGGCGTGCAAAATCCGCATTGCAGCGCATTACGCCGGGTGAACGCGGCGGCAAGGGCGGCGGATCGGCCAGACGCGGCAAATCCTTCGACCGTTGTGACCGTGGCCCCGTCTGCCTGAACGGCGAGCATCAGGCACCCGCGCACGGTGGCGCCGTTCACTTCGACCGTGCAGGCGCCACAGACCCCGTGTTCACAGCCCACATGACTGCCCGTCAGCCCCGCGTCGGTGCGCAGGAAATCGACCAGATTGCGCCGGACAGGCACGCTGGCGCGCACCTCTTCCCCGTTCACGATGACGGAAATATCCTTGGTTTTCATGACGTCATTCCTGCAAGGGCGCGGTCGAGGACGACGCGGGCGTAATGGCGGCGGGTGGCGGCAGAGGCCTTGAGGTCGCCTTCAAATTCGATCTGGTCAAGGGCGGGGCCGGGGTCGGTTCCAGCTGTCAGCGCTGCCTCTAATTCGGGCAGGCGGATGGGCCTGTCGCTGATCCCAAAGAAGGCGATGCGCAGGTCGGGTGCGTGGGCGATGGCGACCCCGGCCAGCGCATAGTCGCCGTGCCGCTGGGTCAGTTCGTAAAAGCCAAAGCTATCGCCCGGTTTGGCCACGGCCAAGCGGATCGCCACGATCAATTCGTCCTCGGCCCGGTCGGTGGCATAATAGCCCTGGAAAAAGTCATCGGCGGCAACCTCGCGCTGTCCGTCCGGCCCGGCCAGTTCGATGACCCCCCCAAGGGCCAACAAAAGCGCAGGCATTTCCGCCGCTGGATCGGCCAAGGCGACCGACCCGCCGATGGTGCCGCGATTGCGGATCGCATCATGGGCGATGTGGGGCAGGGCGAGGCCCAGCAGGGGGACGCGGTCGGTGATCCGGGTCAGGTCGCGGTAGGTCGTCATGGCGCCGATCCGCAGCATCCCATCCAATTCCGTCACGCCGCGCAGGTCGGGAATGTCGGCAAGGTCGATCAGCACCTCGGGCGTGGCCACCCGAAAATTCATCATCGGCATCAGGCTCTGCCCGCCAGCCAAGGGTTGCGCCACCCCTACGTTCTGGCTCAGGCAGGTCAGCGCCTCGGCCAGGGACGATGGCCGGAGATAGTCGAAATCGGCGGCCTTCATCGTCCGTCCTCCCTGTTGGGTGCGGGCCTTGCCATTTTCGGGCGGCCCTTTTACTGTTGTCTCAAGCTAAGTTATCGAATTATAAATTAGGATCAAGCCGGGACTTGCAGACGGCGACGTGCCACCCCGAAAACTGCGAAAAGGAATAACTGATGTCCCAGAAACTCATGCCCGATACGCAGGCGCCCGCCCTGACACTGCCGCTGGTAGGTGGTGGAGCCTGGTCGCTGGCCGATCAGATCCCACAGAATTTTACCATGATCGTCGTCTATCGCGGCTATCACTGCCCGGTCTGCAAGATGTATCTGACCAAGCTGAACGGCCTGACCGACATGGCCCGCGAGGCCGGGGTGGGTGTCGTCGCCGTGTCGATGGACACCGAAGAGCGGGCAAAGATGTCCAAAGACGAGTGGGGCCTGACCAACCTCGACGTGGCTTATGGTATGACCGAAGGCGACGTGGCAAACTGGGGTCTTTACCTGTCCACGGCCATCAAGGACGCCGAGAACACGAAATTCGCCGAACCCGGCCTGTTCTGGGTCCGCCCGGATGGTCGGTTGTACCTCATCGACATTTCCAACATGCCCTGGTCGCGCCCGGATGTGGAATTCCTGTTGTCCAAGGTCAAGTTCGCGACCGAAAACGCCTACCCCGCGCGGGGTGGTACGTCGGTCTGACGCCTCAGCCCTGCGGGGTCAGCTTGATCGACAGGCCGGCCATGAACGCCGCCACCGCGTCTGCGATCACGGTGGCCTTGTCCGTTGACACGCTGCTTTCGTAGATCAGGTCGCGCACGCCGTAGTAAAAGATGCCACCGTGCATGACCCAGGCGAATTCGACCTCTGCATCTGTCGCGGGGGCGGGGGGCAGGCCCAGTTCTGCCCGCGCTTCGGCCAGGATCGGCTCAAGAATGCGCTGACGGACCAGTTTCATGTAGCGGCGGTTGATGTCCACGCCCTTGAGCCCGGAAAACAAATAGATCCGCATCCATTCGCGGTTGAAGATCACATCAGTGTAGACGTTGTAAAAGGTGTTGAGCCGGTCGCGCAGCGGGCGGCTGCGGTCGGTCAGAAGGTCGGGCCATTCGGGCCGCCAGCGGTTGACATAGACTGCCTCGTAAACCTCGCCGATCAGGTCGTCCTTGGAGGGGAAGTAGCGGTAGAGCAAGGGCTGGGTCACGCCCAGTTTCTTGGCCAGCCCTCGGGTCGAACTTTCAAAGCCTTCTTCAGCAAAGAATTCGATGGCCTTGGCAATGAACTCGGCCCGCCGTTCGCCAGAAGGCAGACGCCGCCGCCCCGGTTTGTCGCTGCTGTCGTCCATCTTGGCCCCGTTCATGCGTCCTGCCAGTCCGCCCCAATACGCAAGCGGTGACCAACGGTCAAACCCTGCATCAGCGTTTGTTCAATGAAACAGCCTTTTTTGGCGGCGTCGAGCAGGCGGTGCTGATCCTCGGGCGAGGCGTCGCTGTCCAGATCGACATCCAAGTCAAAGCCCACGGGCGCGGTCACATAGGGGTCGTGGCCTGTCTGTTCGCCGGTCCAGTGCAGTTTCGCCCGCACCTCGACCGTGCCGATGGGAATCTTCATCCGTTTCGAAAAGGCCCGGATCTGCGTCATGATGCAGCCGGTCAGTGCAGCGGTGAACAGCGCCAGTGGGGGCGGGGCGGTGCCGTCGCCGCCGTGAAACGGCCCTTCGTCGGTGGCCAGTTCGAACCGCTCCTTCATCATTGGCCATTCGACCAAGATATCGTTGCGCATCTTGCCCGAGGCGCGACCGACCCCTTCAAAGATCACGTCAAAGCGTTTGATCTGGTCGTCCGGCATGGTGGCCCCCTGATTTGTTATCACCTGATAACTAATCTGGCCCAAGCCTGTCTCACAAGCCTTTTCCCGATTGACAGTCTACAGGTTTATTTTTCAACTGATAAATAACAGGGAGGACGACCAATGGCCAAATTGACCCGCCAAGACATTTACGACACCGTCAAGGAGCTTTCGAACTGGGGCCGTTGGGGGCCGGATGACCAGATTGGCACGCTCAACAACATCAGCCCCGAGGATATCGTGGGGGCGGGCAAGCTGATCAAAAAGGGCAAGACCTTTGCCTTGGGTCTGGACCTGAAGGAAAAGATCCAGTCGGGCCTGTTCGGCGGCCGCTGGAACATGATCCACCAGATGCTGGCCACCGGAACGGACGCCGTGATCGGCGCGCAGGACGGCGATGGCAAGGCCTATCTGCGCTATGCCGACGATGCGATCAACCTGCCCTGTCAGGGGTCCACGCAGTGGGATGCCCTGTGCCACATCTTTCTCGATGACAAGATGTACAACGGGTATCCCGCGACGGACGTGACCGTCGCCGGCGCCCGCCGTCTGGGGATCGAGAATGTGCGGGACAAGATGGTGGGGCGTGGGGTCTTGCTGGACATCGCCCGGTGGAAAGGGCTGGACAGCCTCGCCGATGGCTATGGCATCACCAACGCCGATCTGGATGGCTGTGCGGCTGCCCAAGGGGTCGAAATCCGCAAGGGCGATTTTGTCATCGTCCGCACCGGTCATCAGGAACGCTGCCTCGCCAAGGGGGACTGGACCGGCTACGCGGGCGGCGACGCCCCGGGTCTGAGTTTCGAGACCGCCCGCTGGATCAAACAGCACGATATCGCGGCCATCTGCGCCGATACCTGGGGCTGCGAAGTGCGTCCGAACGAGACGGACGAGGCGAACCAGCCGTGGCACTGGGTCGTGATCCCGGCCATCGGCATTTCGATGGGCGAGATTTTCTACCTCAAGGATCTGGCCGAGGATTGCGAAGAGGACAAGGTGTACGAATTCTTTTTCACCGCGCCACCGCTGCACATTCCGGGGGCCGCCGGGTCGCCGATCAATCCGCAGGCGATCAAGTGATCCTTTGGGGTCGTCCGACGTCGGTCAACGTGCAAAAGGTCCTGTGGGCGCTGGACGAATTCGGGCTGACCTATGACCACAGGGTCGTTGGGGGCAAATATGGCGGGCTGGACGACCCGGTCTTTGCCGCCCTGACCCCGGTGCGCCGGGTGCCGGTGTTGCAGGATGGCGCGGTGGCGGTCTGGGAAAGCCATGCTGTTCTGCGCCATCTGGCCCGACGCCATCCGGACCACCCGTTGGGCGCGCCGATGGCGGACACGGACCGAGCCGCGCGCACCGATCCGTGGCTGGAGTTCGGGGCCACGACCTTGCAACCGCCCTTTATCGGCCTGTTCTGGCAGTTGGTCCGAATGCGCCCCGAGGAGCGGGATGCGGGGTCGATGACCCGGCACAAGGCCGCCCTTGCCGAGGCGCTGGACATTATCGAGCGGGGCTTGGGTGACGGACGACAAATGCTTGCGGGGGATGAATTCGGGATTGCGGACATCGGGCTGGGCAGCCTGATGTTTCGTCTGACCGACATCGCGCCCGATCTGGTCGAGGCCCGTCCGCATGTCATGGCATGGCATCAGCGCCTTAGGGCCCGACCTGCATTTCAGAGGCATATCGAGACGAGCTATGCCGAGTTGCGCGCCCCCGGCACTTGACGCTCAGGTCGAATAGCGGGTCGCCCCGCGCCGGGTTTCATCGACAGGTTCGGACAGGATCACCGCCTGATGCGCCCGCTGGTCGCAATCCATCCGTGGGCAGAACCGGCAATTGATCCCGATCTTGGTCATGTGGGCGGGGGTGATGCTCAGATCCTCGGCATAGCCGATTTCCGCCACATGTTCGACGCTGCACCCCATCGCCACCGCCAACCGCACGTCCTGCGAATGGCGGGTAAAGATGGGGCGGTCTACGGTGCGCGAAAACACAAAGAACTGGGTCGAGTCGGGCAATTCGACGAACTGCGGCACGATCCGGCCCGGTGTGCGGAAGGATGTATGCACCTCGAGCCGGGGACAGGCCCCGCCGTATTCGGCCAGCTGGAAATCGGTGGCATTGAACCGTTTGGTGACGTTGCCCGCCTTGTCGATGCGCAGGAAAAAGAACGGCACACCCTTGGCGCCGGGCCGTTGCAGGGTGGTGGTTCGGTGGCAGGCCTGTTCGAAACTGACGCCAAACCGGGTGGCCAGGTGGTCGAAATCATATTTGCTCGCCTTGGCCTCTGCCAGAAAGGCGCGGTAGGGCATCAGGACGGCAGCGGCGAAATAGTTGGTCAGCTCGACCTTGTAGCGGGCGCGGCTGCGCGCGTCCTCAAGCCCCGATTGAGCCAGCAACCCGTCCAGCAGGTCACGCTGTTCGATCAGCGCCGCCACATGGACCAGTTGAAAGACCCGGTTGGGGTGATCCATCGCCTCGGACAGACGGACCTCGTGCCCCGCCTCGTCGTATTCGCGCAGGGTGTTGGGCATCGCGTCGGTGGGCAGGATCCGGACCATCAGGCCCAGTTTGTCGCGCAGGCGGGATTTCAGCGCGGTATAGACCTCGTCCGCGGGGACGTTTTGCCCGGACCAGAACTCTTCGGCGGCGGATTCAAGCACCGGAAAGTGGTTCTGGTTCTTGCGAAACAGGTTGTGGACGTTGGATTCGGGCGAGGTCGGCAGAACCGCGTCCGAGGCGTCGGCGGTCCCTGCAAGGCTCATGAGCTGGTCCGACACCGCCAGATAGGCGCGGTGCAGCCGGAGGAAACTGTCGGCAAGGTCCGGGCTGTGGGTCAACGCCGCCCGCAGTTGCGGCAGGTCGGGCCGCACGGCCTCGAAGATCGGGTTTTGCAGGGCGGCGCGGATATCGGCCAGTTGCGACGTCTCGTCATCCTTGGCGATGTCGCGCCAGTCGACGCCATAAGCCTCCATCACCTTGAGCAGGACAGGCACCGACACGCTGCGTTCGTTCTTTTCCAGCAGGTTGACGTAGGACGTGCTGATCCCCAGCGCGCGGGCCATCTGGGCCTGTGTCTGCCCATGATCGACGCGCATCCGGCGCAGGCGGGGTCCGATGAAGGTTTTCATGGAAAACTGTTACTGCAAATAACACAAGTTTACAATTTGTAGATTTGTAAACATTCGCGTTCACAGCGTGACCCGGTTCCGTTTCAGGATTGACCCTAGGGCAGTTAAGCAAGGGACAACCTTGAGGGAGGACATTTCATGCGCACAGGACAGACCCACCTTTTCATTCCCGGCCCCACCAATGTCCCCGAGGTGGTCCGTCAGGCGATGAACGTGCCGATGCAGGACATGCGCGCCCCCGATTTCGGTGACCTGACGCTGGGATTGTTTGCAGGCCTCAAGGATGTGTTCCGCACCAAGACGGGTCAGATCATGATGTTCCCCGGTTCGGGGACCGGAGCATGGGAGGCGGCGATTACCAACACGCTCAACCCCGGCGACAAGGTGCTGATGGCCCGCTTTGGACAGTTTTCCCACCTGTGGGTCGAAATGGCCGAACGACTGGGATTGACGGTCGAGGTGATCGACGTGCCCTGGGGCGCAGGTGTGCCCGTCAACGAATTCGCTCGCCGTCTGGGCGCGGACAAGGCCAGCGAAATCAAGGCGGTCTTTGTCACCCACAACGAAACGGCCACCGGTGTCACGTCCGACGTCGCTGCCGTGCGCCGGGTGATGGACGAATGTTTTCATGACGCGCTTTTGTTTGTCGATGGCGTGTCCTCGGTTGCCTCGATTGACTTTCGGATGGATGACTGGGGCGTCGATCTGGCCGTCACGGGCAGCCAGAAGGGGCTGATGTTGCCTGCCGGTCTGGGCATCCTGGCTGTCAGTGAAAAGGCATTGGAGGCATCGCGCCACGCCACCATGCGCCGCGCCTATTTCGAATTCTCGGACATGCTGCGGCTGAATACCGATGGGTACTTCCCCTATACTCCGCCCACACAACTGCTGCACGGGCTGCGCAAATCGCTGGACCGGATCGCGGCCGAGGGGCTGGACAATGTCATCGCCCGCCATCACCGGCTGGCCGAAGGCGTGCGCCGGGGCATTGCGGCCTGGGGGCTGTCACTGGTGGCCGAACATCGCACGCTGTATTCCGACACGGTGTCCGCCATCCGCGTCCCCGAAGGCGTCGATGCCCGCGAGGTGATCCGCATCGCCTATGAAGATTTCAACGCCTCGTTCGGGTCGGGTCTGGCCCGGCTTGCAGGCAAGGTGTTCCGCATCGGCCACCTGGGCGACATGAACGAAGGCATGTGCCTGACTGCCCTGTCACTGGCCGAAATGGCGTTGGTGCGGGCCGGGGCAGATGTGCAGTTCGGATCGGGCGTGGCTGCCGCACAGGACTGGTATGCGACCCGCCCAAAGGTGCGCCAACAGATGCCCATCGCTGCCGAATAACCCTTTTACAGATCGAGACGTCAAAATGTCCCACACGCTTCACCCGCTGCGCAAGCAGCGGCTCCAACGCTCTGAACTTGCCGTTCCGGCATCAAATCCCGGCATGATCGACAAAGCCGCCGATGGCGCCGCCGATTTCGTGTTCCTTGATCTGGAGGACGCCGTCGCGCCGCCGGAAAAGGAAAAGGCCCGGCGCAATGCCATTCAGGCGCTCAACGACATTGATTGGGCAGGCAAGGGCAAGACCGTGTCGGTGCGGATTAATGGCCTTGATACCCATTACATGTACCGCGACGTGGTCGACGTGATGGAGCAAGCCGGGGACAAGGTACACACCCTGTTGGTCCCCAAGGTAGGCGTCACGTCGGACCTGTATATGGTCGAGGCGATGGTCAACCAGATCGAACAGGGGCGTGGACTGAAAACCCGCGTGGGGCTTGAGGCGCTGATCGAAACCGCGCTTGGCATGGCCAATGTCGAGGCGATTGCCCAGTTTGGCGGCAGGCTCGAGGCGCTGCATTTCGGCGTGGCCGATTATGCCGCGTCGATGCGGGCGCGGACGGTGAACATCGGCGGGTTGAACCCCGATTATCCGGGCGACCAATGGCACGCCTCGATCACCCGGATGGTGATTGCCTGCCGCGCTTACGGTCTGCGGGCGATCGACGGGCCGTTCGGCGATTTTTCCGATCCCGAAGGGTACAAGGCCGGGGCGCGTCGCGCTGCGGCACTGGGCTGCGAGGGCAAATGGGCGATCCACCCCAGTCAGGTGGCGCTGGCCAACGAGGTGTTCAGCCCACCCCCTGCCGAAGTGTCCAAGGCCGAACGCATCATCGACGAATTGCGCAAGGCCGAGGCCGAGGGGCGGGGCGCCGCCTCGCTTGATGGCAAGATGATCGACGCGGCCTCGGAAAAGATGGCGCGCAACGTGATCGACATGGCCAAGGCGATCGCCGCCAAGGTCTGAACCGCACAATTGGGAGGCTGACATGGACATTCACGAATATCAGGCCAAGGAAATCCTCGCAGGGTTCGGCGTGCCGGTCCCGCGCGGGGGCCTTGCCTATTCCCCCGAACAGGCGGGCTACCGCGCCCGCGAACTGGGCGGACAGGCCTGGGTCGTCAAGGCGCAGATCCATTCGGGCGGGCGCGGGGCGGCGGGTGGCGTAAAACTCTGCAAGTCCGAGGATGAGGTGCGCACCTATGCAGGCACCCTGTTCGGCAAGAACCTTGTCACCAAGCAGACCGATGCCGCCGGCAAGGGCGTCTACCGCGTCTGGGTCGAGGGTGCGTCGGACATCCGCCAAGAGCTGTACCTGGGCTTTGTCATGGACCGCACGTCAGAGCGGATCATGATCGTGGCCTCCGCCCACGGCGGGATGGAAATCGAGGATCTGGCCCAGGGCGATCCCGACAGCCTGCGTCGGATGGTCGTTGATCCGGCGGTCGGACTTGCGGATTATCAAGCGCGCGAACTGGCCTTTGCGCTGGGTCTGACGGGCGGGCAGGTGGCGCAGATGGTCACCGTCCTGCACGCCTGCTACCGCGCCTACCGCGATCTTGACGCCATGATGGTCGAAATCAATCCGCTGGTCATCACCGGGACGGGCGATCTGGTGGCGCTGGATGCAAAGATGAGTTTCGACACCAACGCCCTTTATAAACATCCTCAGATCGCCGCCCTGCGCGACCCGTCGCAAGAGGACCCGCGCGAGGCGACGGCGGCCGACAATGGCCTGGCCTATGTAGGCCTTGACGGGGATATCGGCTGCATCATCAACGGCGCGGGCTTGGCCATGGCCACGATGGACATGATCAAACTGTCGGGCGGCGAGCCTGCCAATTTTCTTGATATCGGCGGTGGAGCCAGCCCCGAACGGGTGTGTCAGGCGTTCCGCACCGTCCTGACGGACAAGAACGTGAGCGTGATCCTCGTGAACATCTTTGCGGGCATCAACCGCTGCGACTGGATCGCCAACGGTGTCGTGCAGGCCTACCGCGAAGTCGGGCTGACCCTGCCCGTGGTCGTCCGCCTTGCCGGAACAAATGTGAAGGAAGGGCAAGAGATCATCCGCAATTCGGGCCTGCCCATTCTTGCCGCCGATACGCTGGCCGAGGCGGCACAGGCCGCCGTCGCCGCCCGCCCCACCGCAGCCGCCGCCTGAAGGAGCACGCCCATGTCCATTCTCATCAACGAGACGACCAAGGTTTTGGTGCAGGGTATTTCCGGCCGCATCGGCCAGTTTCACACCCAGGAAATGATCGAGGCGGGGACCAATGTCGTCGCCGGTGTCACCCCCGGCAAGGGCGGCACGACCGTTTTGGGCCGCCCTGTCTTTAATACGGTGCGCGAGGCCGTTCAGGCCACCGGGGCCGAGGCGAGCCTGCTGTTCGTCCCGCCCCCCTTTGCCGCCGACGCCATGATGGAGGCGGCGGATGCGGGCATCCGGACCGCCGTCAGCGTGACAGACGGCATCCCGTCGCAGGACATGATCCGCGTCAAACGGTTCCTGCGCCGCTATGCCCGCGATCGCAAGATGCGCCTGATCGGCCCGAACTGCGCGGGCATCATCAGCCCCGGCAAAGGTTTCATGGGGATCATGCCGCCGCACATCTACATGCCGGGCCGGGTGGGCATCGTGGGCCGGTCTGGCACTCTGGGATACGAGGCGGCCAGCCAGATGAAAGAGTTGGGCATCGGCGTCTCGACCTCGGTCGGGATCGGTGGCGACCCGATCAACGGATCATCCTTCCGCGACATTCTGGAACTGTTCGAGGCCGACCCCGATACCGACGCCGTCATGATGATCGGCGAAATCGGTGGCCCGCAAGAGGCCGAGGCCGCAGCCTATGTCCGCGATCACATGACCAAGCCGGTCGTGGCCTATGTCGCGGGTCTGTCTGCGCCCAAGGGTCGCAAGATGGGCCATGCGGGGGCGATCATCTCGGCCTTTGGCGAAAGCGCGCAGGAAAAGGTCGAAATGCTGAGCGCGGTTGGTATCACCGTCGCCCCCAACCCCTCGGCGATGGGGGCCACGATGGCGGCTGTGCTGGCCCGGAAACTGGCGGCATGAGCCGGATGGACCCGGTCCGTACCGACCCCTCTGGCTGGATCGGCCGAACCGAAGACCGCGAAGGCAGGCTCACGACCGAGCTTGCCGGGATGCTGGGCGCGGCCACGTCGCACAAGTTGTCCGTCAGGCACAGTCTGCGCGACGGCGATCCCGTGCCGCACTTGTGGCACTGGGCCGCCTTTCCCGAATTTGTCCCGCTGAGCGATCTGGGCCGGGACGGGCATCCGGCACTGGGCAGCTTTTTGCCCCCGCTTGGGCTGGAACGGCGGATGTGGGCGGGCGGGCAGTTGCAATTTGCGGGCCGTCTGCGGATCGGAGAGCCGTTACACCGCCGGTCGGAAATCGTATCGATTGCCGAAAAGGCCGGGGCGACCGGTCCGATGGTCTTTGTGTCGGTTACCCATGTCACCACGGGCGCGGACGGCGGGCGGATCGAAGAGCGGCAGGATATCGTCTATCTTGATATCCCGGACCAGTTTACGCCGCCCAAAAAGATCCCCGTCCCCGGCGCCCCCATCTTTGACGAGACCGTCCCGGTGAACGAGGCGCGGCTGTTTCGCTATTCGGCGGCGACGTTCAACGCGCACCGCATCCACTACGACCTGACCTATACCCGCGAGGTCGAGAAATACCCGGCCCTGATCGTTCACGGCCCCATGCAAGCGACGATGCTGATCGAGGCGGCACAACGGCACACCGGCGCCACGCCCAAGTCCTTCAACTTTCGCGGAGTGCATCCGATGTTTCATGACGAGGATGTCCGGTTGGTGGGCACGACCGACCCCGCCAGCACCGGCATGGACCTGTGCACCGCGACCCCGTCCGGACATCTGGGCATGCAGGCCCGGGTGGAGTGGGCATGATGGCGGGTATTTTGGCGGGTATGCGCGTCGTTGAAAGCTCGGCCTTTGTGGCGGTGCCGCTGGCGGGGATGACGCTGGCGCAGATGGGGGCCGACGTGATCCGGTTCGACCTGCCGCAAGGGGGGATGGATCATACGCGCTGGCCTGTCGCACCCGGCGGGCAAAGCCTGTTCTGGGCCGGAATGAACAAGGGCAAGCGGTCCATCGCCATCGACGTGAAATCGGCGCGAGGACGGGAAATAGCCACCCAGATCATCTGTGCGCCGGGCCGCGATGCGGGCCTGTTCATCACCAATCTGGCGGTCAAGGGCTGGACGGATTACGCCACATTGGCCGCGCACCGGCCCGACATCTGCACGGTCACACTGAGGGGTGACAGGTTCGGACGGCCCGCCGTGGACTATACCGTCAACCCGTCGGTCGGGTTTCCCGATGCAACGGGTCCGGCCGGATCGGTCGACCCAATAGCCCATGTGCTGCCCGCCTGGGATTGCATCGCGGGCAACATGGTCGTCTCGGGCCTTCTGGCGGCCGAACGGCACCGGTTGCGGCACGGAGCAGGGCAGGCGGTGGACCTGACGCTCAAGGACGTGGCGGCGGCGATGCTGGGCCATCTTGGGATTATCGGTGATGTGACGGTGAACGGCGCCGGACGGGCCAAGGCGGGCAATGCGCTGTACGGTGCCTACGGGCAGGATTTCGTCTGTGCCGATGGTCGCCGGGTGATGGTCATCGGCCTCACGGCGCGGCAATGGCGAAATCTGGTCAAGGCGACGGGGATGGATCAGCAGATGGGCGAGCTTGGCCGCCGGTTGGCCGTCGATCTGGACGACGAAGGGGCGCGGTGGCATGCACGGGCGGACATTACGGCGCTTCTTGCCCCGTGGTTCGCGGCCCGACGCGTCGAAGATTTTGCCCGCGTGTTCGATAGCCTGAGCGTGACCTGGTCCGTCTTTCGCAGTTTTGCCGAGGCGCTGGCCGAGGACCCCGACCTGTCCGCCGAGAACCCGCTGTTCGAGCCGGTGCATCAGCCCGGCATCGGCACCTATCTGACCCCCGGGTCGCCGTTCGGTTTTGCCGGGCAGGATCGGCAGACTGCCCGCCCCGCCCCCCAACTGGGCCAGCATACCGAAGAGATTCTGGCCGATATCGCGGGCCTGCCCGCAGGCGAGATCGCATCGCTGTTCGATGCAGGCATCGTCAGCCAGCCGGGACACCGGGTTCGGCTCGCCTCGTAACCTGCCTTCACGCAGGCAGGTTGGGGGCTCTGTCACTCTGGCCATAGCGACGCCGGTCCCGTATGACTTTCCCGACGATATTGTGTGTTGGTATTTTCGGACGGAGCGCATGGGCGGGTTGAAAATTCTGGGAACCGGCAGGGCGCTGCCTGCCCGCGCCGTGACATCAGACGAGTTGGACCGCCGGCACGGCCTGCCCGAGGGCTATCTGCAAAAGACGACAGGCGTCACCCTGCGGTATATCTGCGATGGGGAAAGCCAGATCGACCTGGCCGTGGCGGCAGCCCGCAAGGCGCTGGACGCGGCGGGGCTTGCAGCCTCTGACCTCGACCTGATCGTCAGCGCGGCTGCAGTCCCCTATCAGCCGATCCCGGCGACGGCCCCGGCGATCCAGCGTGCGCTGGGCATCGCGGACGGGGCGTGTTTTGCGACGGATGTGAACTGCACCTGTCTGGGATTTCCGGTGGCGCTGCTCATGGTGGAGGGGATGCTGGCCTCGGGACGGTATTCCAAGGCGCTGATCGTATCGGCCGAGGTCGCCTCGCGCGGGTTGCCATGGGCCACTCAACCGGACGTGGCGGGACTTTTCGGCGATGGGGCAGGGGCTGCGGTGGTCGCGGTTGGCGCGGACAGTGGGATCCGTGCCGCTGATTTTCGCACCTACCCCTCGGCCTATGATGCCTGTTCGATCGGCTCCGGCGGCACCCGAATCGATTACGACACCCAGACGGCCGAGTTCGTCGCCCACAGCAAATTCGCAATGGATGGCAAGGAGTTGTTCCGTGTCACAGTTAAACATTTTGCGGGTTTCGTGGATGACCTGTTGCACCGCGCCGACACCACGCGCCACCGGATTGACCGCGTCATCGCCCATCAGGCGAGCCCCGCAGCCCTGGCCCATATGATCCGCCTATGCGGGTTTCGCCCCGAACAGGTGATCGACATTTCTGCCAATCATGGCAACCAGATCGCGGCCTCGATCCCTTTCGTCCTCGATCATGCGCGGCAGGCGGGACTGGTCCGGGATGGCGACCGGATCGCCCTGCTGGGCACGTCGGCAGGGGTGTCGTTTGGCGGCCTTGTGATGGACGTCTGAGCGGTGGGCCGGGTTCTGGTCACCGGGGCCACGGGATTTCTGGCCGGCGCCCTGATCCGGTCGCTGGGTCGGGACGGGGTCGATGTGGTAGCGACCGGGCGGGACAGGGACAGGCTGGATCGGCTGTCGTTGCCCGAACAGGCCCGGATCGCGTTTGACCTGAGCCAATTCCAGATCTCTGATGTCTTGTCCCGATTGTCGGGGGTCACGACCATCGTTCATTGCGCGGCCCTGTCCTCGGCCTGGGGACGGGACGCCGCGTTTGTCGCCGCGAACGTGACGGCGACCGAAAACCTGCTCACGCTGGCGGGCCGCCTTGGGGTCCGCAGTTTCATCCACATCTCGTCCCCTTCGGTCTGTTTCCGCTTTGCCGACCAGATCGGCGTGACCGAGGACCAGACCCTGCCGCCCCCCGTCAATGCCTATGCCCGGACCAAGGCGCAGGCCGAGGCGCGCGTCCGCGCCAGCCCTTTCCCTCAGACGATCCTGCGTCCCCGCGCGATCTATGGCCGAGGCGACACCGCCCTGCTGCCCCGATTACTGCGGGCAGCAGCCACCGGCCCGCTGCCCCGGTTCCGGCAGGGGTGCGCCGCCACGGACCTGACCCATGTGTCCGACGTGGTGGCGGCAATCCGGGCGGTCATGGATCAGCCGGACGCGGCGGCAGGGCAAACATTCAACATCTCGGGCGGGCAGGCGACGCCCATCCGCGACGTGGTGGAAAGGGTCTGTGCAGCCTGGGGTCAGCCCGTCCGCTGGCGAAGCCTGCCCGTGGGACCGGCCCTTGCTGCCGTTCGTCTGGCCGAGGCCGTCGCCCGCATGCGCCCCGGTCAGCCCGAGCCACGCGTCACCGCCTACGGCCTTGGGATATTTGCCTATTCTCAGACTCTCGACCTGTCGCGGGCGCGTGACCTGCTGGGTTGGTCGCCCAAGGTGTCGTTCGAGCACGGGCTGGACATGACCCTGTTCGCCAAGGAGGCACCATGACCAAGGTCGATCCCCGATTCTTTACGTCGTCGATCCTGCGCGTCCCCGAACGGCTGCTGCTGAAGGGGGGCGTGTGGCGGCGGGTGCCGCTGCGTGTGCGGATCGGCTATTTTCATCATCCGGTGCTGGGGCATACCCTGATCGACACCGGCTATGGCGCGGCTCTGACCCGACCAACCAAACGGCAAAGCCTGCTGTTGCGGCTCTATCGCGCCCTTCTGCGGCCGGACACGCTGACCGACTGGCCGATCGCTGCGGGCTTGGGCCGGTTGGGTCTGCGGACGGGCGACATCCAGACGGTTCTGCTGTCCCACCTGCATGCCGATCACATCAGCGGGCTTGCCGAAGTGCCGCAGGCGCGGGTCCTGTGCAGCCGTCAGGCGTGGGAGGCGATGCAGGGACAAAGCCCCGTGGCTAACGCCAAGGAGGGCGTCTTTGCCGAACTGCTGCCCCAGGACCTGCCCAGCCGGCTGTCGTTTTTCGAGGATGCCCCGGTGGGTCCCGCACCGCTGGGTCTGGGTCAGGCGCACGACATCGTGGGCGACGGGTCAGTCCTGATCGTGGATTTGCCGGGGCATCTGACCGGGCATGTCGGCCTGTGCTTTGCCAAACTGCCCACCCCGCTGCTTTATGCCACCGATGCCCAATGGCTGCTGCCCGCGATCTTGCAGGACCGCTGCCCCGGTCCCCCAGCCAAGTTGATCTTCCACAACTGGACGGCGGCGATGCAGAGCGTGGGGCGCATCCGCGCCTTTGCCGATGCCGGGGGGGACGTCATGCTGTGCCATGACCCACAGGTGCGTGATCGTGATCTGGATGGCGAGGTAGGTCCGTGATCCCGCCCCTGCTGACCGCGCTTTGGTCCTATCTGCGGGTGCGGACCTTTTCTGGACGGGTCCGGGACCGTGCGGCGCTTGCACTCTGGCAGGACCGCAGGCTGGCCGCCTGGTTGGCCAAGGATGTGCCACGGGTCGATGCCTTTGCCCAGCTCCGGGGGCAGACGGTGTCCCTGGCCGACCTGCCTGTGATGGACAAGGCCACGCTCATGGCGGATTTCTCGCGCTATACGCTGCCCCGGATCACCAATGCTCAGGGCTGGGCGGCCTTTGACGGGACGCGGCGGATGGGCGACCTGACCATCGGGGCCAGCACCGGGACCAGCGGGAACCGGGGACTGTTCGTCATTTCCGAGGCCGAGCGGTTCGCGTGGCTGGGCGCGATCCTGGCCAAGGCGGTGCCTGATGTCTGGCGCCGACGCGACAGGGTCGCCGTCCTGCTGCCCCTCGATACGCCACTTTACGACAGCGCCAACCAGACCGGGCGGCTGCGGCTTCGGTTCTTTGACATCACCGGTCCGGTGGACAGCTTTGCCGCCGATTTGGTGGGCTTTGCCCCAACGATCATTGTCGCCCCGCCCCGTATCCTGCGGCGGCTGACGGGTCTGGACCTGATCCCGCGCCGCGTCTTTTCGGCTGCCGAAAAGCTGGAGGAGTTTGACCGAACCGCCATCGAGGCAGGGTTCGGCGTGCCTTTGGGCCAGATCTACATGGCGACCGAGGGGTTGTTGGGGGTTACCTGCGCCCAGGGCCGCCTGCATCTGGCCGAGGATTGCCTGCACTTTGCGTTCGAACCTGTGGGCGGCGGCCTCGTCTCGCCGATCCTGTCCGATTTCAGCCGACGGACACAGATCATGGCGCGGTATCGGTTGAACGACCTGCTGCGTCTGGACCAGGCGCCCTGTCCCTGCGGCTCGCCCTTGCAGGTCGTGGCCGAGGTCGTGGGGCGGGCGGATGACATCTTTGTCCTGCCGGGGCCGCAGGGCAGGGTAGAGCTGACCCCCGACATCCTGCGCAACGCCATCGTGGACGCCGACCGTGGCATCGACGATTTTCTGCTGGTGCAGACCGGGCCCGCGGCCATGGTCCTGCATCTGCCCAAGGCCAATCTGGGTCAGGTTGGGGACAAGACCCTTGCCCGGTTGCGCCGCGTGCTGGACCGGCACGGTGTGGCCCCGGGCTACAGTCTGGACATTGCCGAACTGACCCGTCACGCAGGCGGGAAACTGCGCCGGGTGCGGCGGGATTTTAAGGGGTGAGCGGCATAGATGGCGGATTTCTTTCAGAATCTGAACTTTTCCTCGGCAAACGAGGATGGCCAGACCGAACTGACCGCCCTTGCCGGGGCCAAACGTATCCTTTGCCTGACGGGGTCGGGGACACGCCCGCTGGACATGCTGTTTTCGGACGCGGAAGAGGTCATCGCCATCGACCTCAACCCTGCGCAGAACGCGCTGCTCTCGCTCAAGGTGGCGGCAATCGAACGGCTGAGCCATGCCGACTATCTGGCCTTTCTGGGCATCGCGCCCTCTGATACCCGGCTGGCGGTTTATGACAGCCTGCGCGACAGCCTCGCGCCCGACGTAAAAGGGTATTGGGACAGCCACCGCCGGATCCTGAACTCTGGCGTCTGGTATGCGGGCAAATGGGAGCGGTTGTTGCGCTGGAACGCCCGGTTTCTGCGGCTGTTCCGGGGTCGGGCGGTTGGCGCACTGATGACCGCCCCCACGGTCGCCGATCAGGCCGCCGTCTGGCAAGACCGCTTTACCGACAGCAAGATCCGCCGCTCGATCGAGATGATCGGCCGCGACTGGATCTGGCGCTGGGTGATCCGCGAACCGGCGGGTGAATTCCTGCCGCCCCCAGCGCAGGTGGCCGACAGGCTGGCCTCGGATTTCGCGCATGCTGCCCAAACATACCTGTTCCGCGACAGTGATTTCGCCACGCTGGTGTTTCGCGGGGCGCTTGATCCGGGCGGGGCGATGCCGGTCCATCTGCGCCCCGAACACTACCAGCGGCTGCGGGACAGCCTGCCGAAACTGCGGATCGTGCAGGGCGGGCTGACCGAATTGGACCAGTTGAGCCTTGGCGTTGTTGACGGGTTTTCCCTGTCCGATTTCGGATCCTACACGGGGGCCGAAGTGTATGCAGCCTGCTGGCGGGGCATCCTGTCGGTGGCAGGCCCCGGTGCGGGGTTCTGCGAACGGATCTTCATGAACGATCTTGACCTGCCGTTTCGCGAAATCCGTGCCGATGCGGACCTGTCAGCAAAGCTTACCCTGACCGACAATTCGATCATCTACCGCATCCGCGCGGGACAGATCGACCGGGTGAACTGAGGGTGGAGGTCGACCGCAATCAGGTCGTAACCGACTATGTCGCGGCGTTTGCTCAGGACGGGTCGCGGGCGCATATCGCCAATCTGAACACGCAGGTCGAGGTCCATCGCTGGGGCAATCACCTGCTGCCGATGACCGTCAATGATGGCGAGCCGCAAAAGTGTTTCGTCTGCTCGCCGCGCGTCGGCTACATCGACTACACCCTCGAAGAGCTGTCCCATTTTCCGGACCGCAGGCTGGTCCCGGTCCTGCGGGCCGTGCTGGGCGGGATGGGGACGGCGATGGCGCTTTCGGATGTGAACCGGATCGTTCATGTCAACAACTGGATGATGTCCACCAACTTGCCGGTCGACCTCGACCCCACCGAGGTCCTGACGCAGACCAAAGTCTTGACCGCACTCTTTCCGCGCCACCTGATCGCCATGCGCTCACTCGTGCGGCGCTACAGCGACCGTGTCATGACGGCGCTTGCGGCAGCGGGGTGGCTGCTGCTGCCCAGTCGGCAAATCTTTGTGGTCGATGACGTGCCGCGCGACAGCCTGCGCCGCACCGATGCGCGGAATGACGACCGGTTGTGGCGGCGCGGCGCGTTCAGCCATGCCGAGTTGGCAGATATGACGGACGCGGATGCAGACCGGATCGCGGCGCTTTACCGCCTGCTCTATCTCGACAAATACTCACACCTGAACCCACAATTCACACCCCGCTTCATCAAGATGACGCACCAGATCGGGATGATCCGTTATCTGGTTCTGCGGGATGGGCAGGGGGTCATTCAGGGGTTCGGGGGACTGCACCGGTTCGGAGAGTACGCGACGATGCCGCTGATCGGCTATGACACGGGCCTGCCGCGCGATCAGGGGCTCTATCGGCTGGTCTGTCACGCGGGGGCTTTGCACGCGGCCGATCATGGCCTGCGCTACAACATGTCCTCGGGGGCCGGGCCGTTCAAGATCACGCGGGGGGCCACGCCCGAGATCGAATACACGGCCTATCATATCCGCCATTTGGCCCTACACCGCCGCCTGCCGTTTGGCCTGCTGGGGCTGGTCGCCGACCGGATCGGCGTGCCGCTTTTGCGAAAGTATCAACTATGATCGCCTATCCCAAAGCCATCCACGATGCCTGGCTACCGGTCTGCGCGGTCAGGGAATTGCGGGGAAAGCCGCAGCGCCGCCTGCTGCATGGACAGCCGTTGGTGATCTTTGAGGGGACGACTGGCCCTGCCGTGCTGCGCGACCGCTGCCCGCACCGCAATGTGCCACTGTCAAATGGCTGGGTCGAAAACGGCAACGTCGTCTGCCCCTACCACGGCTGGGCCTTTTCGGGCGATGGCACCTGCACCGCGATCCCCGGGGCCGACGGGCCTGACGGCCAATGCGCCGAGGCGGTGCCGTGCCGCGTCGCAAACGGCCTCGTCTTTGCCAACCCCAGCGCCACGCCCCGCGATTTTGCGCCATTGCCCTTTCCGGTGAACGACGACAGCTTTGATCATCACGTCTGGCCCACGCGGTACCGGGGCAGCCTGATCGACGGGATGGAAAACCTGCTTGATCCGGCGCATCCGCACCTCATGCATCCGCGCATCGTCGGGCGAAACCCCCAGCGCATCCGGGTCGAGGTCCTACGTCAGCAGTTCGCGGATCATGTCCAATGCACCTATAACGAGGCCGAGCGGCGGCGCGGCTGGCTGCCTGCCCTGCTTGAAGGGCAGCGGCTGAACGGGGTCGGCCTGTTCCACGGCCCCACAACCTGTCAGTTGGGGTTCATCGGCAAGGACGGACCAAAGCTGTTTATCACCGCCGTCTTTTCGCCCCAGACGGTCGAGGACGTGCAAGCATTTGCCATCTTTTCCACGCCCAAGGGGCGACTTCCTGCGTGGCTCAAGGGGCAGGCGATGGTGGCGTTTCATCGGCAGATCATCGGGCAGGATCAGGCGATGATCGCCGCCCAACTGGACAATCTGCGGGCCTTTGGCGGGCCGAAGTATACGCAGGGACCGATTGATTTCATCAAGACGCCGATGCTTCGGTTGATGCAGGGCGACAGGCTGGTCCCGTCAGAGGAACGGTTCACCTGCTGGCTCTGACACCGCGGAAATCGTCCGGTCCACGGCAAGGTTGGCGCACCCATTGACCCCATCCTGTGCTGCCTTGTCACGGACATCATGTGGCCATGTTTGCCATGATCCCTTCGCAATTTGGCCCGGATTATCCGTTAATTAACCCTATTAACGTTTCGGGAAATCTGGGTCGCGCGGGGGCTTGGTTCGAGGAATGGATGCACATGGAATATCAGCGCCTGCAAACGATCGAAAGTGAACCGGTGATTGAACCGACAGGGGTGACACTGCGGACGATCAAGGAAATCCTGGCCGAGACGGGCAATCTTGACCTGTTGATCCCGGCCTCTGCCCCGGCAGAACCCGCCCCTGTTAAGGCCGAGCAGGCAGTTATCCCGCCTCGGGTGCGCCCTGCGGCACTGTCCATGCCATCCCCAAGTTCTGATTCGACCGCCGAACAAACGTTCACGCCCACGGCCCAGGTCCGGTTTGATGCCATCGCCGCACCGGCCCGTGACGCCGAGCATGGTCGTGGTCTGATCGCACGTCTGTTCGGCCGCCGCTGACCCGGTCTGCGTGATGGGCGCAAGGTTTCCGGCAGCGCCGAACAGGGTCAGAACACCGCCCGCGCTTGGCCTGACGAGGTTCAGGCCCGCACGCGCTGGTTTTCGGGATCGAACAAACATTCCGACACCACTGTCGCGGGCGTGGGGACGCCGATCACCTCGACCATAAGGGGTGTCCCGATCGTCGCGAACCCGGGTTCGACAAACCCCATCGCGATGTTCTGTCCCACCCGGTGGCCCCAGCCGACCGACGTGACAGATCCCACGATCCGGCCCTCTGCCAGGATCGCATCCCCGCCGTGGGCGGTGGCGTGGGTAGCCTCGATCACCATCGAAACGAACAGCCGACGCGGCCCGGCGGCAACCATCCTTTCCAGCGCCGCCTTGCCGACAAAGGTGGGCTTGTCCATCCGGACAAACCGCGTCAGGCCGGATTCGAATGGATTGAACTCTGTCACCAGATCGGCCTTCCAATGGCGATAGCCCTTTTCCATCCGCATCGACTCGACTGCATACGACCCGAACAGGCGTAGCCCGTGGACCGCCCCGGCCTTTCGCAGCGCGAGGTAGGCCGCGTAAAGCTGCGCATTTGGGACATGGATTTCATAGGCCAACTCGCCGGAAAAGCTGACTGACATCACGACAGCCGGCGCGATGCCCACAAAGGTGCGGCGGACCGATAACCACGCAAACGCCTGTGCCGACCAATCCCCGCGCGCGACTGCCGACAGGACATCGCGCGATTTCGGTCCGGCCAGTACAAGGATGGTATAGTCGTTGGTCAGGGACCGGATACTGACCGATCCGTCTTTGGGCAAATTCCCTGTCAGCCAGTCCATGTCGTGATATTCCGACGCCGCAGCCGACCCGTACCAGATCGTGTCGGCGTCGATATTGGCCAGCGTCGCCTCGCTTTTGATGTTTCCATGGTGGTTGAGAAGATAGCCAAGTCCGACTTTGCCCACCTTTCGCGTGATGCGACCGCACAACATGGTGTCGAGCCAATCTTGCGCTCCCGGCCCGGTAATCTCGAACCGGTTAAAACCGTTGACCTCGGTCAGCCCGACGGCAGTGTGCACCGCTTGGACTTCGGCGGCGACCACATCGAAGGTTTCGTTGAACCGAAAGCTGTGAGTTTCGTGAAACTCGGGCGACGGCTTAATATAGGCGACGCGTTCCCAGCCGTTCACCACGCCAAATTCCGCCCCTTCGGCGGCCAAGATCGGCGTGAGGGGGGTGGTTTTCACGGGCCGACCAGCGGGACGATGTTCGTGCGGCAGATGAAAGCGGAACTCGTTTCGGTAATCCTCGATGGCTTTGAGCGCACACAATTCCACGTTTGCGTGCCCGGTGAACCGGCGCGGGTCGGTGACCCATGTGTCGTACTGCGCCTCGCCATGTACGATCTGCTGGGCCAGAAGCCAGCCATGCCCGCCACCTTCGCCGATCCCCGCCCGCAGGCCGATGATGCAAAAGGCGTTCCGCTTGCCCGGAATGGGCCCGACCAGGGGCGCCCCGTCGATGGTATAGGTGATAGGGCCGTTGACGATGGTATGAATCCCCACCTCCTCCAGCGCGGGCATGCGTTTGAACACGTTCTCCAGCACCGGCAGGACACGGTCGGTGTCGCTGGGGCAAAGCGCGTTGACAAAGTTGGGGTCCACCCCGTCCATCCCCCAGGTCCGGCAATCCTGTTCGTAAAAGCCGACCAGCAGTCCCTGCTTTTCCTGCCGGGAATAGAAATCGTCGATCGGGCAGCGCAGCAGCGGCACGCGTTTGCCAAAGTCGATGATCCCCTGAATGGGTTCGGTGAGGAAATACTGATGCTCCATCGACGTCACGGGATGATGCACGCCCATCATCGCGCCGACTTCGTTCACACGGTACCCGCAAGCGTTGACCACGATCTCGCAGGCGATATCGCCCTGCGCGGTGTGAACGATCCAGCTGTCGTCCTTGAGTTGGGTCAGCCCGGTCACCGGCGTATTGCGATAAACCTCGGCCCCTGCCTTGCGGGCGCGCCGGGCCAGAGCCTGGCACAGTTGGGCAGGGTCGATGTCTCCATCCTCGCCGTCCCAAAGGCCCCCGATCAGCCGGTCAGTGGTGATAAGCGGATGACGGCGGGCGCATTCGGCCGCATCCAGAATTTCGTATTCCACTCCCATCACGCGTGCCTGGCTCGCGAAATGGCGATAGCCGTCCATCGTCGTCTCGTCGTTGGCAAGGCGGATGCCGCCATCTCCATGATGATAGTTGATCGGATAGTCGGGGTCCGCCGCCAGCTCTTTGTACAGCGCGATGGAGTGGCTTTTGAGGCCCACCATTGTCTGCGTCATCCCGAAATTCGTGACCTGCGCCGCGGAATGCCATGTGGTCCCCGACGTCAGCTCGTTGCGTTCGACCAGCACCACATCCGTCCAGCCCTCTTCAGTCAGGTGATACAGGGTCGAACATCCGGCAATGCCACCGCCGATCACGACGACGCGGGTCTGGGTTTTCATGGTATTGCTGCTCCTTGGCGTGCTGCAAAAATCAAACGCCGGGCGCGCGTATCGAGTCAATCGACCGTCGGGGAGTTCAAGAATATGGAAGGGCGCCGTCAGATACGTTAAACTTGGCCGGGTACTAGATCTCGTCCTCGGCACCCTCGATCGCGCCCTCGAATCCCGGCGCCATGGCGGCAAAGCGGGGTATCAGCACGTCCCGCAATATGCGACGGCAATCGCGCGCAAGCGCGAGCGGCAGTTGGCCCATTTCGTCGCTGCGGGCGACCAGATGAATGTGCCGCGTTTCGCCCGCAAAGGGCAGGGGCAGGATATCGAGCATCGGGACAAGGCGTTCCGCATCCAGCAGATTGAGCGGCGTGGTCAGCGTCCACCCCCCCGTCTGCACCACCATTGCCAGCACCGACCGCGTCGCCTCAAACGCAAACCGGCGTGGCACGTTCATCCGAACGCGCTTGAGGTGTTGCGCCACCTTCTGCCCGATGGGCATCGTTTCGGAGTATTGAACAAACGGCAGTCTTGAAAGCTGGGCGCGCACATCTGCGCCGGAGGTGACGGCCCCCTTGGCCGTGACCAGAACGAATTGCTCCCGCAGGATCGGCACCGACAGGAACGTGGCGCTGTCGGCAGGCAACACCGCAGTAACCCCGATATCGGCGGCCCGACTTTGCAGCCGTTCCACGATCTGGTCCGAGCGGCCGGAAAACGCATAGACAAAGCAGTCGCGGAACCGCGCCTGCAAGGCTGCCACCAGAACCGGCGTCAACGAGGCGTCAAGGTCGTCGATAATGGCCAGATTCAAGGTGGGCAGGCTGGTCAGGCTGATGTCGGCCAGGTCCGCCTGCGCCTCGGACACGACCGACAGGATACGGTGGGCATGGGCCCGCAGAACCTGTCCGGCCGGGGTCAGCGTCACGGGTTTGGCACGGCGGTCAAACAATCTGGCCCCGATTGCGGCTTCCAATGTCGTGATGTGTTGGCTCACGCCCGAGGGTGACAATCTGAGCCGGCCGGCCGCCCCGGCAATCGAACCCGCCTCCTCAAGCGCAACAAATACCCTAAGACCGCGCAGCGTAAGTTCCAGGGGTAAACGCGGCGCGTCGGCGGGCATGGGCAGGCTCCGTTTCGATCACCCTAGACGATTGCCTTGACATAGGAAACGGTGCCGCGCGGTCCAGACTATCTGCTGGCACGGGGCAGGGCCACCCGGCATCCGCATATCCCGTCCGTGTCAGGCCAGCCCAACGATTGCGCCTGTGCCACGGGCAAAGGCGCGGTCCACCAGCACGACGCGTCCGCCGTGGTATCACGTCAGTTGGTTGGCGAAATGCCGGAATTGGGCTGCGACTGCCTGTGGATCGGGGGCCTTGAAATCATCCACTCGCCGCAGACAGGGGCAATTCACGACGGCGACCGACCTGCCAGGTCTGAATTTTGACAAATCCCTCGTAAAATAATCCTAGTCCGGATCGGACGCCATGTTCAGCCGACCAAGAACATCCAGACCTTGCGTCTTGAGCCAGTGAAGCAAGTCGATAAAGATCCAGTTTTCGGACAGTTTATCGCCCCCGCGCCGGTAGATATCAACGACGCGGAACTCTCCCGGTTTGTCGGTGGCCGGCATCCCCATGAACCCGCCTGTCGCCACGGCAGTAAAGTTGGGCCAACCGAAAAAGCCGCCGAATTCGCCCTCGGCCAATCGGCACAGGTGCCCCGTTCCGGTGCGATCCTTGAACCCGGCGCGAAACGGACCAGAGTGCTGTTTGGCATAGCGCTCGATCGTGTAAGTGGCGCCAATGCCCGCCGGACCCCACCAGATCATGTCGTCATTCCACGTTCTTGCCAGCTCTTCCTCCAGCGGCAGACCCAGCTGCCAAGTCCCCAGATCGGTGATCATGGCATTGATCGCGGCCAGCGTCTTTTCCCCGCTTGCGGGGTCTTGCGGGGCGTCCATGATGCCCGAATGGGTCATCGGGCCGGGCTGCACCAGATGGGCGGCGGTCTGGGGCGGAAACGGATTGACCCCGGCCTGCATCATCAGATGCGGAATATCGCAGAACAGGGCGGTTTCGGTGATCCGTCCGTCCTCGACCTTGCTGAACTCGGCATATCGCAGGAACGCCATCTTGCGCGTCGGTGGAATGCCTAGCCACGGCGCATCATGAAGACCCATCAGATGCCCCATCGACACGACCCAGACGGACGCAAAGCTGTCCATCTGGTTGCGACCCGCCATGAACACATCCTCGCGGCGCTGCATGCGGGTCAGCGCGGTCTTGAGCGGGGCCCAGAACACCTCTCCCACCTCTGTTGCGCCATGGCGGATGTCAAATGGATGCATCCCGCGCCACAGGTAGGACGGCCCGGTATGGGAGGTCAGGGCGGCGCCGATGGTGTCGGGACCGGCGGCATCCACAGCGGCCTGACAGGCGCGAACAACGGCCTTTGCCGATTGAAGGTCTGACATGGATTACCCTTTGACGGCGCCAGCAGTCAGTCCGCTGACGATCTGGCGTTGGAAAAACAGGATCAGTACGAACAGCGGTGCGGTGGCCGAAACCACAGCAGCCACGGCATACATCACCTTGCCCTCGACCTGCGTCGATCCCAGAAAGCTCGCGATCTTGGGGATCATGGTCTGATTGTCCTGATTGAGCAGCAGGGCCGTGACAGTAAAATCATTATAGGCCAGCAGGAACGAAAACAGGCCGGTGGTGATGACCCCCGGCCACATCACCGGCACGATCACATGGCGAAACGCCTGAAACCGGGTGCAGCCATCGACCATCGCACTTTCGTCCAGATCCTTGGGGATGTTCAGGAAAAACGAATGCAGCATCCACAGGGTAAAGGGCTGATTGATCGCCACCAGCACAATGATCGCGGTCGGCAGATGCCCCCAGAGGTTCCATTCAAAGAACGGCAGCAGATAGCCCGACACAAGCGTGATATGCGGCATCGCCCGGAACACCAGCGCCAGCATCAGGATCCAGAATGCATAGCGGTTTCCCGACCGGGCCAGCGCATAGCCACCCAAAGTACCAAGTGTCAGAGAGATGATGACGGTAAAGATCACCACGATCCCGGTGTTGAGCGCCGCCTTCCAGAATGCCTGCTCGACCCACGCGCCCTCGTAGCCCGCGCCGGTGAACGGCCCGCCGGTTTCGACGATCGTTCGGGTGCCCCACAGGGCATTCATCCAATCGGCCTTGGAAAAGAAATCGCCCTGCACCTTGAACGACCCCCAGAGAGTCCACAGGAACGGAAAGGCCGCCACGACGATCCAGACGGCGACCAGCGCGCTCGATATCAGGACAAGAGGGGCGGACCGGCGTTGTGCTGCAATGCTCATGCCTCAGGCCCTCTTGCGGTTGAAATCGCGCCAGGTGCGGATCAGCACCGGCGTCAGCAGGATCGCCACCCCAAGCACGGTCAGAACCGACGTGGTCGCGGCAGAGGCATACTGCGCATTGTCGCCGCGCAGGTCGCTGTAGATGGCATAGGACAGGGACGTCGCATTGGCCTGTGCCGAAAATCCCACGATCGGCTCGAACACCCGGAAATTGTCCATCAACTGGATCAGGGCGACAAAGACCAGCAGCGGCGACATGTAGGGGACGACGACATAGCGGATGCGTTCCCACCGGCTGGCACCGTCGATCATCGCGGCCTCCAGCGTGTCCTCGGGGACGGTCTGAAGACCAGCATAAAAGACCACAAAGGCAAAGGGCGTGCTGTGCCAGATGCCATAGATGAACAGGGTAAGCCATGTCAGGGTCGGCGATGCCTTGAGAGACAGGGCCGGGTCCGCGAAAATCCATTGCAGCGCCTTGCCCAGAATGCCGTCCGCATCAATCATCCAGTACAGGATCAGCGATCCGATCAGCGGCGTCACGATCATCGGCAACAGCGAGACAAAGATCGTTGGTCCTTTCAGCATCCGGGGCAATCCGTTGACACCCAGCGCCACAGCCAGCCCGAACAGGATCACCAGCGGCGTGACGATGGCGGTATAGGCGACGGTAAAGGACAGCGCCTTGTAAAACGGCAGGCTCATGACCTGCGACAGGAACCCGGCCATCCCGCCGGATGTGCGCCAGGCTTGGGCAATTTCGGCCGTCGCCAGATGGGCGCGGTTCAAATAGGTGCCAAGACCGTTGAACCGTCCCAAAGGTGCCGCTTCACTCAGTTTGGCGGTCGCGGCCGCATCAACAGATGTGCTTTGCGTGCAGCCGAAAGGGCCGCAGTTCTCGGACACCACCAGCACCTGATCATGGTCCACATACAGCGACTGGATGACCACCGAAACGATGGGAAGCGCGATGAACAACAGCATCGCAAGGGCCGACGGAAGGATGAACCAGAAAAAGGTGCGATGCGGCATCGGCTCCGACCTCAGGTTGGGGCAGGGGGGTGGGGGCGGCCCAGGTCCGCCCCCGTCTGGGGCGCCTTACTTGAGGAACCCTTTTTCCGTGGCTGCGGTCGTATAGGCGGCCGTCACTGCCGCAAGAGCCTGTTCAGCCGTTTGCGATCCCTGAAAGAACGGGGCAAGGTTGTCGCCCAAGGCCGTATGCAGCAAACCGACATACGGCAGCATCGGATAGGGCATGGCGCCCGCCTTGACCGTCTCGATCACCCCGACCGAGGCCGGGGTGGGGGTATAGGCCGGACTTAGCCACAGGGCGTCGGTCTCGTGCGCCTTGATTACCTCGTCCGACATGCCCGCCATCATCGCCTGAAAACTGGCGGCCGCGTCTTCGTCCGAGATGTTGGTGGCGATGGTGAACCCGTCCCACCACAGGGTCGAGGCCGGGATGCTGCCGCCTCCGACCGTAGGGGCCGCCGCCAGAACAGTGGACTTGACCACATCCTCGGTCGATCCTTCGGCGTCCAGAATGGCCCCGCCCCGCGATCCCCACAGGGTGGCCAGGGCGATGTTGCCCGATTCCCAAAGGGCCTGCGTGGCGTTGGAATCAAAGGTCAGATAGTCGGGGTTGGAATAGGCGGTCAGATTCTTGAGCATTTCCAGGGCTGCAACGGCCTTGGGGTTCTCGATCGACGCATTGGCGGTGCCTGCCTCGAACAGCGCGCCACCTTCCCCCATATACATGTTGATGAACTCTTCGCCCAGGTTCCAGCCCGCCCCGGAATTGAGCGCCAGCGGATATTCCATCAGACCCTTGGACTTGATGGCTTCGGCAGCGGCCAGAACCTCTTCGTAGGTGGTGGGCGGGGCGACCCCGGCCTGCTCCAGCATGTCAGAGCGATAGAACAGGTGCTGCGCATTGGCCTGGAACGCGATGGCCATCACCTTGCCATCGACCGTGACCTTGTTCTGATCCGGCAGGTTCGGGGCATATTGGGCAATCAGGTCGTCCAGCGGACGGATCAGGCCATCGCTCATCAACGGAACGATTGACGAATTTGCGATGACGGCCACGCTGTATTGCGCGGGATTGCTGGTCAGACCGGGCAGGTTGAGGGTCTGGTGATCCTTGGTCATATTGGCCGTGACGGTCAGCCCGTCCCCGGCGCAGGCTTCGGCCGCTTCGGCGATGGTGTGGATCGCCGGAAAGTCATTGGCAATGATCGACACATTGCCCGCGCCGATCCCGCATCCGGCCATCGCGGTCGTGCCCGCCAGAATGGCAAGCGCCGAGCCCAAGGCCGCAGTCCTGAATAGTGTCATCGTTCTACTCCCTATGGTTCTGGCGCCCCATGTCACAGCGCCCAGGACGTTGTTTTGGCACCGGCCCTGGGGCTGGCGCATCGAAATTCCGAATCAGTCACCTGATGCATACGTTTGCAATTTAGGTCTGATGTGACCGCATCTGGCAAGCAATTTCTCTTGAGTCGCGTTTCCAAATCCCAAAAACAAAAAGGGCTTGTGTAACGAAACGAACTCTGCATTCAATCAGTGCATTCGTATGCAGAAAGGCAGGCCATGTCCGAGGTCCAACTTCGCAACATCTCGAAACGCTGGGGCAGCTTCGTCGGTGTGGCGAACTTTGACCTGACCATTGCCGATCGCGAATTTCTGGTGCTTCTGGGTCCGTCCGGCTGCGGCAAGACGACGACCATGCGGATGATCGCGGGACTGGAAGAGGCGACCGAGGGCGACATCCTGATCGGCGGCAAACGCGTCAACGATCTCGACCCCAAAGACCGGGACGTGGCGATGGTGTTCCAAAGCTATGCGCTCTACCCCAACATGAACGTGTACGACAACATCCGCTTTCCGCTCAAGGTCCGCAAAATCCCGGACGCCGAACACGATGCCCGCGTCCGCAAGGCCAGCGCGATGGTCGAACTGGACGACTTCCTGCACCGCCGCCCGGCTGAACTTTCGGGCGGGCAACGGCAGCGGGTGGCGCTGGCCCGTGCCATCGTGCGCGAACCCAACGTCTTTTTGATGGACGAACCGCTGTCCAATCTGGACGCCAAGCTGCGCGTCTCGACCCGGGCGCAGATCAAGAACCTCAGCCACGAGCTGAAGGTCACGACCATCTATGTCACCCACGACCAGATCGAGGCGATGACGCTGGCCGACCGGGTCGTCGTGATGAACAAAGGCGTGGTGCAGCAGGTCGGATCGCCCACCGAAATCTACGACCGCCCGGCCAACGCGTTCGTGGCCAGCTTTATCGGCAGCCCGGCGATGAACCTGATCGAAGGCACGGTGCAAAGCGGCGTGTTTTCGGCCCGGAACATCACGATTGCGGGTCTGACCTGCGCCGACGGGCCAGTGACACTGGGCTTTCGGGCCGAGGATGCCCAACTCGCCCCGACGGGCGAACTTGCCGCGCCGATCTATTCGCTCGAACTGTTGGGCGATGCCACGATGGTCACGGTCAAGGCGGGGGGGGCGCTTGTCGCCGTCAAGGCGCACAAGGACTACCGCGCCGACATTGGCAGCCCTGTCGCCGCGACCGTTCCCGCCGCCATCTGCCATCTTTTCGATAGCCACACCGGCACCCGCCTGTAACGAAAACGAGGATCCGG
>JAHEBU010000012.1 GCA_024642115.1 Marivivens sp.
ATCCCCCGCATCGGAATGGAAGTGGTCGTCGAATTCCTCGAAGGCGACCCCGACAAACCCCTGGTCACTGGCTGCGTCTACAACGGCAAGAACGATACGCCCTATCCGTTGCCAGAGCATAAGACGAAATCGGTGTTTAGAAGTGACAGTCATCTTGGCGGAGATCAACTATCCTATAACGAAATCAGTTTTGAAGATCAGAAAGGCCGTCAGGAAATCTTTGTCCGCGCAAGTGGGGACATGACGACGAAGATTGACAAACATTCGACAACCCGGATCGACGACAATGCAATCTTGTCGATTGGCGGGCATTACCTGACAGAAATCGAAAAGTCGTGGGTGTCCAATATCGGGGCCAATCATACGATCAATGTCGGCACCGGGCCTGGGGGCGTGGTCATCGCTGGCGATGACCGGAAGGATCCGTTTGGCCTGCGACCAGCAGCCTATTCTATCAATTCGGATGCCGTAGGGGTGGGATCGGGCAATTACTCGGTCTTTGCTTCGGGGGCAATCCGGCTGGATACTGATTCAGCCTATACCCTGGACGTAGAGGGCGCCGCGATGGAGCGGGTCGGCCAATCCATGGTTTCCAACGTCGCGACGGATATGAAAGTATCCGTCGGGGGAAATTCCAAAGAAGTTATCGGGCGCAAAAAGGTCATCGATGCCCACGATGAAATCATGATCCGATGCGGTTCGGCGGTTCTGACCATGAAATCGGATGGGACGGTGACCCTGAACGGAAAGTCCCTGACCGTCGCCCAAACCGACAAGATCACCATGACTGCTGACAGGATCGACCTCAATTGACGCTGTCCAGACCATTTCTTGCGATAGTCGTGACCGGAGCCGCGCTGACACTGGGCGTGGTGGCGACCTATGCTCATTTCTCACCTGGAAAGACCCCGATGAACGTTGACCTGACGATATTTCTGGCTGGGAGCATTGCAACAAAAGGCGGTGTCGTCCTGATCCTGCCAGAAGAAATCCCTGCCGATCAGTTTGTCCTGCCAGATGATGCCATCAATCCCGCCAACGGACGGGTCACTCCCGCCGAGCCAGGTGACCTGGCCCTTGGTGCTGTGGTCAGCGCACAGAAGACGGTCATTACCTTCCAGTATCCGGCCGGGGCCCACTATACCTATCGATTCCGCACCGACGATCCGGGCCTGAATGCGCAGAACATTCTGACTGACCGGATCGGTGTGGGGTCGGGGACCGGCGTCGACCCCGTGACGGGCGAAACGGAAGCCTACGACCTGGTCCTGACCCACCATATCGACACTGGAGGCGGCTGGACGATTGCACAAAGCAGGGCAGCCCGAGCCGAATTGAACATGGGTTTTCTGAGCGATCGCTATGATTGCGTCGAATATGCCGCGGTACAGGTCTGTGACGCCAGCCAGGACCATTTGGAGCCATGAGTTTTCTTCGCCTTTATGTCAGATCTTTCCATCCGATGGCCAATTTCGGTATTTCCGGCCTCGGCTATCACGGCGACGATCGCGGGTTCAGCTACAGCACCGGGGTCACCTCCCGCATATATGCGATCGTTCGGATCGGACTGACGACACCCGGTGTCGTCCTTGAGAAAGTCGAGTCTGATCCCAGCAGCGGGTTGGGAGGTATCCTGCACCAAGACTACAGCCAGCCAGGGACCAAGCCTAAAGCCCGCGCCTCGGGTCAGGTAGATCCGTATCGAGACAACGGCGATCAAGGTGCCCAGTTGATGCTGACATACAGTGGGCAGAACTTTGCCATGCCGATGGGGGATTCCGAAACCGCGCGCAAACTTCTGTGGGAACACGCTGTCCCTGCTCTGGATGTCACCTGTTCCCTGCACCTGACTGTCGACCGTGATGACAAGAAGATGTCGTTTGCGTTTCGGATGACAGGCGATGGGTTTCCCAACGCCGAAGCGTTTTTGCTCGACAGCACATCTGCCCCGCTGATGTTGGTCACACATCGCCGTGTGGGTTCGGCGTTGACGCAGTTGCGTGGCGACCGAAGGATTGCCATGGCCGTTGGGACCGGCGAAGTGGCATTTGACGCCGACAAACTCTCGTCGGCTTTGACCTGCTATGTGTCGCTTGATTATGCAGAGGTGACGGGCGGTCCGATCGATGTCCGGCAAGAGACCGGCAAATCGCCTTCCACCCGGTCAGTCTGGAATGAAATGCACTCCGCCCGAGATGCGCGAGGCGGGTGGGGGCGCCGCTATCTGGGGGACAATTTGGCCATTTTTGCCCCCGGTCGTCGCGCAAGTTCGATGCCATGACCCAACGATCAAGAGTTTGGCGGGATGGCTAACAAAGTGGTCGCACGCCTGCCTGCACCGCACCGTCCCCGTCGGACAGGTATCATCGGACCGCCCGCGCGCGGTCCTGGGCGGCATCCCCGTTGGCTATGAAACCAACGCGCTCGACGCGATTTCCGAAGACAACCGGCTTATGAACGAATGGCTCAGGGCAAACCGGCAATGAAGGAAACGGTGCCATGAAAAAGGTCGTTGTGGACAATCTGGTCCTGCTTGCAAGCTTCTGGATCTCCATCCCGCTCGCCATTTTAGAAGGCAGCTACCTTCTGTCCCAGGCGACAGGAAGCTGGCTTGTGGTCGGTTTCCTGACCCTTTTCGTCCTCAACTGTGCAGGGTTGATGTGGCTTTGGCGTCGGCTGTCGGGGTCGTTGGCCCCCAGAAAGAGAGACGCTCATGACAATTGATTACTCATTGGGAAGCCTCAAGCCCAAGGACGATCTGACCCTTCCCTATATCTGGACCTCGTTACATCTGAATGCCCAGATGGAGCAGGAAACACTGGCAAACCCACGCCTGTCGCGCGAAACGGCGCGGAGGGCTGGTGAAATGGCCTATGTGCTAGCGGCCTTGCGCGACGTGCCGGTTCAACGGTGGTTCCAACTGTGCGACGCGGCAGGCTGGACAGTATTCGGGGCGGTCGCGTTATCATGGTGTGACGGCGCTACGGCTGACCATCTATGGCATGCCTGGGACCTGACCGGATACGACCTGCGGCCGGAAGATGCCGCAGAGCGACCCTGCACATTCATCAACCCCGAAATCCTGCCGGCATCGACCGCGCTCAGCGAGATTGTCACGGCATGTGACAACCTCAGTTTGCGGATATGCGTATGTATTTCGGCGATGGCCGCTCCATTGGACATCGATATCGACCACGACCAGATCGAAGCTGCCGAACCGACCGTGCGCGACGTCATCAAGTCGCGCATCCGCACACAGATGGCATATTCAAACGCCTTGGCCGGAGCGTCGTGATGCCCGAAATAACCCGACTTGGCGACATCGGCGAAGGCCATTCCTGCCATTTCCCTGCCACTCCCGCGACAGGCGCTTCGCCGGACGTCTTTGTCAATGGGATTGCGGTCGTGCGTCAGGGCGATCCCTATCTGCCCCACGCCTGCCCGACATGCCCCGCGCCCCCCCATCCACGCAGTCTGTCAGGCGGGTCCGGATCGGTCCATGTCAATGGCAAGCCGGTCGGGCGTATCGGTGATGCGATTTCCTGCGGGGGAAGTGCGGCGACTGGATCAGGTGACGTATTCGCAGGCGATTAGGCACAATCGAGAGATCCGTGATCCCGCATTTCGGCAGGCAGATTTTCGTGGTTGTGGCACATGGTGCCCATACTTGAAATCACCGAGCGGATCGCCAACGCCACCGATCTGGCACGCGGCGCGCTGAACATTGGCGGGGGGATTGCGGCAGGAATGCGGGCGGCCGGGCGCGAGACGCTGGAGGTTGCATCACGTCAAGTCGACGAGGTGGTAGAGGCGAGTGCGGATCGGACAGCGAGGGTCCCCCGAACCTTCGGAACATGTTCGCGTAGCATCCGGAAATCGCCGTGCTTGACCGCAGCCTTGCCAGCGTCGCCATGGAAATTCCGCGTTCGTTCTATAGCCCCGGCGTTGAAGCTGGCATGGCGTCGCGGGTCGAAGTTGATGCCTCACTTTCGACCGGGGAAGGGCAAAGACTGCCGCCGCCGAAATCGCCGCATGGCTTGCCGAGTCGTCGCAGAATGATCGCAGCCCCAAGGGTGACTTGATCCTTCGGAGGCCGTTCGGGGAACTGGCATCGGTCGGGCTTGACGACGTGCCCCCGGAAGCGCCTGCGGGCTGTCTGCCCCTGTTCACCCTTGCGCCGGGGTATGTGCCCACATGGGCCGCGCCCGAAGGCCAGCAACGCCTTGCAGACAGGGCGCAGCACGTCGCTTGGCTCGCAGGGGCAGGACGGCCCGATTTCCCCGCTGTTACCGTGCTGCGGGTCGTTGCAGGGGCCACCATGCGCCAAGCCTGCACCGCTGCGGGAATCGCCCCCGACGCGCCCCTTGTGGGCATCCCCGCAGCCGCCTTCTAACCATCTTCCACAGGGCCACTATGGAAGCCGCCTGACCCCCGTTGCCGCAAGGTTTCGGGGGTCTTTTTTCTACTTCTT
This sequence comes from Marivivens sp., assembly GCA_024642115.1. Lineage (GTDB taxonomy): Bacteria > Pseudomonadota > Alphaproteobacteria > Rhodobacterales > Rhodobacteraceae > JAHEBU01. Next base: position 4,472 of record JAHEBU010000012.1, read on the forward strand.
GGTCAGGATGCCAGCTTCAAGTTTATCAAGAAGGGCGTCCGCTTCATCTAGAAGCTTAACCTTTTCGGGCCAAAACCTGCCGTCGGCAGCGGCACCATTGACCCAAGCGGCTCTTGCTTCTGTATCCGCTAGCCATTGGATACGGTTGTATATTTGGGTCAAACGCGCCTGAATTTGCGCTTCATCTACCATTGTTTTTTCCCTCAAAGTTCAAGTTTGCGGCGGCGGGTTGTGCCAGCCTGTGAAGATGCCCGCTAGTTCGGTCACAACGTTGCTAGGGTCGCTATGTTGAACGTCGTCAAGATCAACGCCAAGCACTTCGTAAAATTCGGCAATAGTGATTTTGCGCCGCCAAATCAGGCGGGCAACTTCCAGAAGAATTTCGTCGCGGTCTTCCAAATTTCGCCCCTCTAAAGTTCCCGCGCTTCCTTGCTAGATGCGCCTCCGTGAGCATGGCAGAACCCGCCGTCTTCTTGAAGCCAAACTTCAAACGGTCGCTGTATGCCGCCGCTGACAGAGTTCTTGCATCGCGTTCCCTTCGAAGTAGTCGCGCCGCAACGTGGTTCGCCGCTTGTCGCAACCCAATCAAGATACTGTTGCTTGAAGGCACCGTTCTTTCGGGCGAACCATTCTTCGCGGTCTTGAACGAAGGGCTGCACATCTTCCGGCGCAAGCGTTACCGTTATCCCGCCCCAAGGCGCGGGCACCGAACCGACCAAAGAAATGCCCGCAGCTTCCATCGCATCAACAGTCTTGCGGTCTATCGTCATGCTTTCCCCCCTGTTCTTCGCCGCACTATGCAGCCTTGCCGACGATTGAGGCAAGCAAGCCGTTCACGAATGCGTGATCAGTTCCGACGCTTCGGAAGGCCAAAAGGGGATGATTTTTAGCTGTAGTAGTTCTGTAGTAGGATTTTGGCCGTTAGAAATCTTGCAGCGAAATCAATACCTTACAGAAGGAAGTGGCAGCCCGTAGGGGAGTCGAACCCCTCTTTTCAGGTTGAAAACCTGACGTCCTAACCGATAGACGAACGGGCCACGCGTGGTGAGGGGTCTATTAGGCAAAGGCTTGGCCAAGGGCAAGGGGGTTTTTGTCGAAATCTGGGGCAGGTGACAGGAAACTTGGCCACGCGGCTTAGCCTGCCCGCGCCGCATCCTCCAGCCGCAGTTGAACAGACCGCCGTCCCTGCCAGACGTTCACCTCAAGCCGTCCGGCCAGATGAAAGCGTGCGCCGCCGTGCGCCTCGATGGCCTGCCCCCACGACTCGTCCATGGCGCCAAAGGCAATTGCGTCGATCCGGGCGCCCAGCCCGTCGCCAAAGCTGACCTTGAGGTGGTTGGCCCCGACCCGTTTGGCAAACAGGATCTTCACATCCGGAAAGGCAAAGCGGGGGGCAGGGGCCCCGGCCCCGTAAGGCCCCGCCTGATCGAGTTGGTCCAGCAAATCCGCCGTGGCCGCCCCTGGCATCAGGACCCCGTCCACATGCAGGTCGCGCGGCCCGCCCGCCCCCGCACCCTGACGGGCCAGCAGTTCGGCAAGGCGGGCCATGGCGGGTTCCAGATTGGCGCGGGTTACGGTCAGCCCTGCGGCCATCTTGTGCCCGCCGCCCTTGATCAGCAGCCCTTCGGCCGCCACCCGGTGGATCGCGGCACCCAGATCAACACCGGCAACCGATCTGCCCGACCCTTTGCCGATGTCACCGTCAAAGCCGATGACAACGGCGGGGCGGTCGGTCGCCTCCTTCACCCGCGCGGCCACAATGCCCACCACGCCCGGATGCCAGCCGTCGGCCGCCGCCCAGACCAGCGGGCCGTCCAGCCCCCGCGCCTCGGCCTGCAACAGGGCGGCGTCGCGCACCTCGGCCTCGATGGCGCGGCGTTCGGTGTTCAGGCGGTCGAGTTCGAGGGCAAGCAGGCGGGCGCGGACAGGATCGTCGGTCGCCAGCAGTTCGGCCCCCATGTCGGCCTTGCCGATCCGACCGCCTGCGTTGACGCGCGGCCCCAGCAAAAAGCCCAGATGATAGGGGCTGGGCGCGCTGTCCATGCCCGCCACGTCGGCCAAGGCCACCAGCCCCACCCGGTCGCGCCGGGCCATCACCGTCAGCCCCTGCCGGACCAGCGCCCGGTTCACGCCCGTCAGCGGGGCAACATCGGCTACCGTTGCCAGCGCCACGAGGTCGAGCAGGTCCATCAAGGGTGGCCCCGATGCCCCAGCATTCCGCATCTGCCGGTTCACCTCGACCAGCATCAGGAACACGACACCTGCCGCGCACAGATACCCCAGATCGCCGGATTCGTCCTGCCGATTGGGGTTCACCACGGCCAGCGCGGGGGGCAGGGTTTCGCCGCCAAGGTGGTGATCCAGCACGATGACATCCGCCCCGACGGCGGCGGCAATGGGGCCATGCGACAACGTCCCGCAATCGACGCAGACGATCAGGTCGTGACGGGCGGCAAGGTCCGCCATGGCGGGTTCGTTGGGGCCATACCCTTCGTCGATCCGGTCGGGAATATAGAGCGTGGCACGGTGGCCCATCTGGCGCAGCCAGACCATGAGCAGGGCGGCAGAGGCCCCGCCGTCCACGTCATAATCGGCAAAGACGGCAATCCGCTCGCGCCGCTGGGCGGCCAATCTGAACCGCTCGGCGGCAGCACCCATGTCGCGAAGGGACAGCGGATCTGGCAGCAGGTCGCGCAGGGTCGGGGTCAGGTAAGCGTCGGCGGCGTCAGGTGTCACGCCCCGCTGCACCAGCACCCGGCAGACAGGGGCCGGCAGGCCGGTGGTCTGCGCCATCGCGGCAGACAGCCGGTCCTCTTCGGTCGAGGGGCCAACCCAACGGCGCCCCTTGAGCGATTCAGCGACCCCAAGAAAGGCCGGCCCCATATGCTGTGTATCTGTCATCGACAGCTACCATATGCGACACGACCCCGCCTGACCACGCCAATCGCGGCGTCAGGCGACCGGATTGCGATACTGCATCCGGCGGACCGATCCGGTCTTGGAGCGCATCAGGATCGTCTCGGCGGTGACAAAGCCCGGCTCGCGTTTGATCCCTGGCAGCAGGCTGCCGTCGGTGACACCGGTCGCGGCAAAGATCACGTCGCCGGTCACCAGATCGTCGCGGGTATAGACCCGGTCGAAATTGGTGATGCCCGCCTTTTTAGCGCGGCCCCGTTCGTCGTCGTTGCGGAACAACAGCTTGCCAAAAATCTGCCCGCCCATGCATTTCAGAGCAGCCGCAGCCAGCACCCCTTCGGGCGCGCCGCCCGATCCCATGTACATGTCGATACCGGTGCGGACTGGTTCGGCGCAGTGCATCACGCCTGCCACATCGCCATCGGTGATCAGACGGATGGCCGCGCCAGTCGAGCGGATTTCGGCGATCAGGTCCTCGTGGCGGGGCCGTTCCAGCACGCAGACGGTGATGTCTTTGGTGCTGCACCCTTTGGCCGAGGCGAGAGCGGACACCCGTTCGGACGGTGTCATGTCGAGTGTCACGACACCGCGGCGGAACCCGGGGCCAATCGCCAGCTTTTCCATGTAGACGTCGGGCGCGTGCAGCATCGACCCGCGCGGTCCCATGGCGATCACAGCCAGCGCGTTGGGCATGTCCTTGGCGGTCAGTGTGGTCCCTTCGAGCGGGTCGAGCGCAATATCCACCGCCGGGCCTTTCCCGTTCCCGACCTCTTCGCCGATATACAGCATCGGCGCTTCGTCGCGCTCGCCCTCGCCGATCACGACGACGCCCTGGATGTCCAGTTTGTTGAGCTGGGTGCGCATGGCATCCACGGCGGCCTGATCGGCGGCCTTTTCATCGCCGCGCCCGATCAGGTCGGCACAGGCGATGGCAGCGGCTTCGGACACGCGGGACAGGCCCAGCGATAACATGCGGTCATTGAAATCGGGGGCTTGGGGCATTGCAAAGGTCCTTGTCAAAGTCCCGTCATGCCTACTCTGTCGATCATGACAGCCGCAAGTCATCCCGGTCCGAGTTTTGTCGCTAACATGGCCGGTCGACAGGCCGATCGACAAAACACAACTGATGGCCGACACCATCTTCAATCACGCGCTCGTGATCTTAGTTAAAAAAGTGTTAATGCAAGTATGCATGAGTGCATCAGTTAGGGAGAGGCGTACGTGGACAGGATTTGCGCTACAGGTCTGGCGGTTTTCGGGCTCTTGTCTGTGACATTTGGTGCAACGCCAGCTTCCGCCCACGGCGGAGGACTGGATTCCCGGGGATGTCACACTCAGCGCAGTACCGGCAACTATCATTGCCACCGTGCTCAGACCGCGACGCGAACGCCGCTTCTCAACTCGAACACAGGATATTTTGCCACCTGTGCCGATGCCAGAGCGGCGGGATACCGGCGGATGCGGGTCGGTACGTATGGCTATAGTGGCCACCTTGACCGGGATGGGGACGGGATCGCTTGCGAATAGGGGGATTCTGCCTGAGTCAGACGGCCTCGATCCGGATGGCGACGGGCTCGGCGGCGACCACGCCTGTCGCTCCGAAGGCAGCCAATGCCTCGTCCAAGGCGCTGCGGGTGGTCTTGTGCGTAACGATCAGGACAGGGGCGGTCGTGTCCTGATGGCCGTACTGGCGCATCCGGTCGATGCTGATGCCGCTGTCGCCCAGAACGCGGGCGACCTTGGCCAGCGCCCCCGGTTTGTCCAATAGCTGCATCCGCAGATAATAGGGGGCAGGGACGGCGGCGCGGGCGGCGCGCGCCTTGCGCAGGGTCGTGGCGGGCTGGCCAAACGTGGGCAGGCGCAGGCCACGGGCGATGTCCATCACGTCAGCCATGACCGCGCTTGCGGTCGGGCCAGACCCGGCCCCCGCCCCGCGCAGCACGATCTGACCCACGGCGTCGCCTTCCAGCACCACCATGTTGGTCCCCCCCTGCAACTGGCCAAGCGGAGAGGTGTCGGGGACAAGGCAGGGCGACATCCGCTGTTCCAGCCCGCGCCCTGTCATCTGCGCCACGCCCAAGAGCTTGATCTTGTAGCCCATGTCGGCGGCCTGCCGGATATCTTCCAGTGTGATGGACTGGATTCCCTCCAGTTCGACCGAATCGAAATCGACCTGCGTGCCAAAGGCGATGGCAGCCAGCAGCGACAGCTTGTGGCCCGCGTCGATGCCGCCCACGTCAAGGTTGGGATCGGCCTCCAGATAGCCCAGCTTGGCACATTCGTCGAACAACACGTTGTAGCCTTGTCCGGTCTCTTCCATCCGGGTCAGGATATAGTTGCAGGTGCCGTTCATCACGCCCATCACGCGGGCGATCTGGTTGCCTGCCAGCCCTTCGGTCAGGGCCTTGATGACGGGGATTCCGCCCGCCACCGCCGCCTCGAACCGGATCACGCGGCCCGCCGCCTCGGCGGACAGGGCCAGCGCATGGCCATGAACGGCCAGCAGCGCCTTGTTGGCGGTGACGACATCCTTGCCGCTGGCGATGGCAACCTCGGTCGCGTCCTTGGCCGGGCCGTCAGAGCCGCCCATGAGTTCGACGAACACGTCCACGTCGTCGCGGCGGGCGAGGGCGACAGGATCATCCTCCCACCCATAGGCGTCCAGTTTGACGCCGCGATCCTTGCCCTTGGACCGGGCCGATACGGCGCTGATGACGACCGGGCGGCCCGTTCGGGCGGCAATGAGGTCGGCGTGCGTCTGCACGATCCGCACCACGCCCGTTCCCACGGTCCCAAGTCCGGCAAGTCCAAGGCGAAGGGGCTGGGTCATCGTTCAGGTCCGGGTTCTGATGGCTCTGGCCCGCTGTTACCCCGCCTGCGCCGCCGCTGCAACGCGAGAGGTATCGACCCCCTCTTGCATCCGCGCGCGTGTGGCACTGTCGATGACCGGTCCGCGCAGAGCGGCGGCGCGGGCGGCCAGCGCTGACAGACGGCCGCTCAACCCCGCGCTGGCCAAGGGGGCAACGCCGCCCGTTCCGGCCTGCGTCAACAGCGGCCCCAGCGGAATCAGGGCCGGATAGGGGGCGGCTGCGGCAGCCGGGTCGATGCGGGTGTCCAGCAGCGGAAATGCCGCGCAGCCCGACAGCGCGGATATCACGATCAGGGGGATCAGGCGCATGTGATGCACTACCTTTGGCTTTACCCGGCAACCTTATCCGTCTGCCCCGGCCAACGGCAAGGTGGGGCGTCCTTTCCCGCCGCGCCGATGTCGCTTTGGGATCAGACCCGGCCCCAGCCCCGCGCCACGGTGCGCCAAGTCAAAAGGGAAGAGGGACACCATGAAAGTCGGTTTTATCGGTCTGGGAAATGTCGGGGCCAAACTTGCAGGCAGCGTCTTGCGCAACGGATTCGATCTGTCGGTTCACGACCTTGACCCGGCGGCGGTGGCTGAAATGGTGGCGACCGGCGCCCGCGACGGGATCAGCCCGGCACAGACGATGCAGGACTGCGACGTGGTCATCACCTGCCTGCCGTCGCCTGCAATCTGTCAGGCGGTCGTGACCGAAATGATCCCCCATGTAACCACCGGAAAGATCTGGATGGAAATGTCCACCACCGACGCAGGCGACATGCAAAGGCTGGGGGCCGAGGTGATCGCGGCGGGCGGGATGGCGGCGGAATGTCCGGTGTCCGGCGGCTGCCACCGGGCGGCCACTGGCAACATCAGCATTTTCATGGGGGGCGACCGGGCCACGTTCGACGCCGTGTTCCCGCTGCTGCGGGTGCTGGGGCGGCGCATCCTGCACACCGGACCGCTGGGGTCGGCCAGCACGCTCAAGGTGATGACCAATTATCTTGCCACGGCCAACCTTCTGACCTGTATCGAGGCGATGGTGACGATGAAGGCGGCGGGGCTGGACCTTGCCACCACCTATGAGGCGATCAAGATTTCGTCCGGCACCAGTTTTGTCCACGAAACCGAAAGCCAGATGATCCTGAACGGTTGCCGCGATATCAATTTCACCATGGACCTTGTGAAAAAGGACATTGGCCTGTTCGACCAGATCGCGCAGGACCACGGCGTGCCGCTGGAAATCAGCCCGCTGATGGTGTCGATCTTTGACGACGGCATCCGCCGCTATGGGCCACGGGCGCAGTCGGACCGGATCATCGAACGGTTGGAAGAGGCGACAGGGCTGGACATCACCGCCCCCGGCTTTCCGTCCGAAATGATCGACGACGAACCCGAGGAACCGGGATACGAGGTCGTGCCGCTGCGCTAGGGGGTTCCGAAATCGGGCAAGCCGGGATAGGGACGGCCCAATCAGGGGGGATCGTCCATGTTCGAACCGAACGACAAAGGGGTCTATGCGGTTATCGCCGCCTCGCCCATCCGGCGCACGTTTGCCTATGTGGTGCTGCTCTTGCTGGGGGGGATGCTGATCTATCTGGCCCTGTTCGAACCCGTGTCGGCGGTATGGTCGGTGGTGCTGATCGGGGCGGGGGCGCTGGCGCTGTATCTGGGTGAACGGTTGCGACGGGCGACGTCCGTCATGATCGAACTCACGGCGGACGAAGTGCGCGACACTGCCGGGCGGGTGCTGGCACGGGTGGCCGACATCCGGTCGGTTGACAGCGGCGTCTTTGCAATCAAGCCATCCAACGGCTTTACGCTGGTTCTGTCCACGCGGGGCGACCGGGCCTGGGAACCGGGGCTGTGGTGGCGTGTGGGCAGGCGGGTCGGGGTCGGCGGGGTCATCCCCTCGGCCCAGGCCAAATTCATGGCCGAAATCATCGCCAGCTGGCTAGCCGCCCGCACATAGCGGGCGACAGGGGATCAGCAGGTCAGGCTGGCCGAGGTCCAGCCCGTATTACGCGTGCTCCAGCACAACTGGGAGGCAAAGCGGGGCGGGGTGACGATGAAGTTTTCAAAGGTAAAATCGTCAAGACCCACGTTGAAGATCGGCGAATAGTCCACCCAGGATTCCACGATGATGGTCTTGCCGCCATTGGGCATGGTCGGGATCTGGTCGCGGAAATACTTGAGCGTCGATGTGGTCATCGGTGTGACGTTACCTTTGGTCTGGCTCCACACCACCTCGAACCGGCCGCGGTGATCGTTGTCGTCGTGGTCGTCCTCGCCGTAGCGGTTATAGACGATCTCGGTCACGCGCAGACGGGTTGGCGCGTCCGACGTCGTGAGGAACAGGTGCAGACGGTATAGCGCCGACAGGTAGTTGGGCGTGATCGGGTCGGTTTCCCGGCTTAGCGCATCAGCGACCGTGTAGGCGGCCTTGAGCGTGGTGGATTGTGCGCGGAAACCGTCGAAATAGACGAAGGTCGCCATATAGCACCAGGCCAGGATCGGGAACATCAGCACGGCTTCGACCGAAACGGTGCCATCCTCGCGGCGCAGGAAATGGCGCAGGGATTGAAAGACGGACCTAAGCATCAGCGTGGCTCCATCACAAAGGCACTGGTCGAAATCAGCGCGTACATGTTGCCGCTCTTGTGCGGCAGGTTGCTCCCCAGGCCAAAGCGCGGGAACAGGGGTTTGAACAGGGCGCAGGCGCGCAACACCATCAGCTGGTTCTGCTGCCCATTCTGGAATTCCCGCACCGGGGCGTTGGGCGACTGCACATCGACACAGTCGGCCGCCCGCTGCACATCGACCCAGGCGCGCGGGTTGGTCGGGGTCATCTCAAGCTTGAGCGTGGTCATGCAGTTGGGCAGGATCGCAGCACTGTTGCAGATCATCCGCTTCACTTCGGTATGGGTAAAGTTGTGCGTGGTGTTCAGGCGGATGGCGCGAACGGCCATGTCGAGCCCCCGTTCGAGCATGACGTGCCGGGTCATCAGGATGCCCGATTCGAACGAGGACACGAACAGGATCAGAAAGGCGGGCAGGACCAGACAGAATTCCAGCGTCGCAGTTCCGCGTTCATCGCGCCGAAACCGTCTGAACAAACGGGCGAGGATGCGGGTCATTGGGTCAACCTCAGTTTCGCGATGTCGCTGGCGATGGCAGCAAAGGCGGTGGAAATGTTGGTTCCGGCCACATCGAAATAGTGAGCTGGCGACGAAGCGCAGTTAAGCAGGGCATTCTTGCCGCCCGATGGCGCCTCGAACGCGACGGTATAGATGATGACACCGTTGTTTTTCGCTGCCGCACAGATGTTGGCCAGCCGCGTGTTGGCTGCGGTGTCGCCCACAACTTCCTCGAGGCCATAGTAGGTGGCCACGTAGGTGTTGTAGTCGATGGCGCCGCGCGAATAGGGCTCGTTGAAGATCTTGTTGTAGATCACCGTCCGCACCCAGGTCGAATAGATGTCCTGCCAGCTCAGGTGGGCGACGGTCGAGCCGTACTTGATACCCTGACCAGCCGAATTGACCTCGGCGCCAAGGCTGCGATAGCCGGACTGGCCCGATGGAAATCCCTGTGGATAGGTCATGAAGCGGTTGGTCGAGGTCTGACCCAGCCAGAAGAACATGTCGTCGTTGCGCGTCAGCGTGCCCAGGCCCGCATACTGCACCGACAACTGGTTGGTGCTGAAATCCGACGACGACAGCGTCTGCGTGCTGGTCTTGTAGTTCACCCAGACGGTGGACAGGGCCGATTTGTAGGGTTCGGCCAGGTCGTATTCCTGCGTGTTTTCCCCGTCGGTCATCAGCACGATGATCTTGGCGTTGTCCGGTTCGGTATAGGACAGCGGGCGGCCCACAGCGGTGGCCGGAACCTTGCCCTGCGCGATCAAGCCGGTGACCACGCTTTGCGCAGCAGGGTCCAGCAGGCCCGCGCCCCACTTCATGCCGACGTCGATGGCGGTGTTGCCAAAGCTGACCAGGTTGGTGACGGCGTTCTTCAAACCCGTTTCGTTGGTCGAATGAACGATGATCGGGTTCTCGGTCGGGCGAAAGCACCAGGGGCGGGTGATCGGTGCGACGCTGGTGTTCGTTTCGGCGCCGTAGTCAAAGTCCGACACGCGGGTCCGCGTGATGGTCCGGCTGATGGCGGTGGTGTTGAACTCGGCATCGCCGAACAACGCGCAATATGATTTCGTGTGGTGCGCGGTCAGCGGGAAATAGGTGGCAAGGTCCGGACCCATGTTCACAACGGCCGAATAGGGAACCAACGACACCGTGGTCAGGCCCTCGCCCGACAGGTTGTTCTTCATCACGGTTGTGATGAAATCCCGGGCGGCGGTGCGCAGGTTGACCAGCTTGTTGTTCTGCTGCATCGACGACGACATATCGAGGACGAGCGAGATTTCGATGTCTGTGATCCGTTCCTCGGCGGTGCCGGTGGCGGGGGCCTGAAGGGTGTTGATCCCCATCAGCTTCATGAACAGCATCGGCACGCGGGCCTCGGCATCGGCGTGGACCACGCGATAGTTCAGGCCCTCTTGCACGGTCGGATCGCCCTGAAGAAAGCTCAGCATTCCGGCCTTGCGGAAATAGTCGCGCACCACGTCCTTGGGCGGCAGGGTCTGGTCCAGATCGGCGGCTGCCAGAACGGCGCGGTCCAGCGTGCCCTGCAATTTGGTGCGGGTTGTCTCGAACCGCATCAGGTCCACGGCCATGCCCGCGACCATCAGCATCAGAACCATGATGAAGAGCGAAAAGATGATGATCCCGCCGTCCTCGTCCGAACGAAAGGCTGTCCCGCTGCGACGCAGGCGGTCCGTCAGGGCAAATCGGTTCTTCTGATCCGTTTTCATCACTAGGTCCTTCATGCTGGGCCGGCCCGGTTTTGGGGCCGCTCCAAAAGTCGTGCGGGCGGAATTCGCCTTGCCCTTGATGTCATGAACCTGTGACCAAATTTGGGCGAACTGAGGCGGAGAAACGGCCATTAGGCAGCATTGCCGGGGCCAATTCATCCTCGCAGAGGCTATTGTTCTTGGCCCGAAAACGACGACGGCGTGGTCGTTCCGCCTGTGGGCCTGTCGCAGATCAGCCAGATGGCCCGTTTTGACACTTTGGCAGGAATTTGAGCCGATATTGAACGAATCAGGGCTAAGATGGCCCGAAGGGGACCAAATCCCCCGTAAACCGGAGAAACCGGTCAGGAAGGAATGACATGAATACCGCCACGATGATCGAACCCAGTTTCCGTGAATCCGTCGACATGATGTTCAACCGGGCCGTGGCCCTGATGGACCTGTCCCCGGGACTCGAGGAAAAGATCAGGGTGTGCAACGCGACCTATACCGTCCGTTTTGGTGTGCGGTTGCGCGGCTCGATCCACACCTTCACCGGCTACCGGGCCGTCCATTCCGAACATATGGAACCGGTCAAGGGCGGCATCCGCTATGCCATGGGCGTCCACCAGGACGAGGTCGAGGCGCTGGCTGCCCTGATGACCTACAAATGCGCGCTGGTCGATGCGCCCTTTGGCGGGTCCAAGGGCGGGCTGCGGATCGACCCCCGCGAATGGGAAGAACACGAACTTGAACAGATCACCCGGCGGTTTGCCTATGAACTGATCAAACGCGACCTCATCAACCCGTCCCAGAACGTGCCGGCCCCGGACATGGGCACGGGCGAACGCGAAATGGCTTGGATCGCCGACCAGTACAGGCGGATGAACACCACCGACATCAACAGCGCCGCCTGCGTCACGGGCAAACCGATCAACGCCGGCGGCATCCAGGGTCGGACCGAAGCGACCGGGCGGGGCGTTCAATACGCCTTGCGCGAATTCTTTCGCCACGCCGAGGATATCAAGGCCGCCAAACTGTCCGGCACGCTCGACGGCAAGACGGTGATCGTGCAGGGTCTGGGCAACGTGGGCTATCACGCCGCCAAATTCCTGTCCGAAGAGGACGGGTGCAAGATCATCGGCATCATCGAACGCGACGGCGCTTTGGTCAGCAAGGATGGGCTCGAGGTCGAGGCGGTGCGCCAGTGGATCAACAAACACGGCGGGATCAAGGATTTCCCCGGCGCCACCTATGTCGCCGACGGCGCCAGCGTGCTTGAGGAAGCCTGCGACATCCTGATCCCCGCCGCGATGGAAGGGGTCATCAATCTGGGCAACGCCGCCCGGATCAAAGCCCCCCTGATCGTCGAGGCCGCCAATGGTCCCGTCACCGCAGGGGCCGACGACATCCTGCGCAAAAAGGGCTGCGTCCTGATCCCCGACATGTATGCCAACGCGGGCGGCGTCACCGTGTCCTACTTTGAATGGGTCAAGAACCTGTCGCATATCCGCTTTGGCCGGATGCAGCGCCGTCAGGAAGAGGCGCGACATCAACTGCTGGTCGACGAACTTGAACGACTGTCGGCGGACAAGCACCTTGGCTGGACCCTCTCGCCGGGGTTCAAGGAGAATTACCTACGCGGCGCGGGCGAATTGGAACTGGTTCGGTCGGGTCTGGATGACACCATGCGGTCTGCCTACCAGTCCATGCGCGAGGTCTGGCATGGGCGCGAGGATGTGACCGACCTGCGCACCGCCGCCTATCTGGTATCGATCGGCAAGGTCGCAGCCAGCTATCGCGCCAAGGGCCTCTGACGCTTGCGCCCTGTCTCGATCACCTACGACATGACCGAGGCCGACTATATCACCGCCTGCCGCGCCTTCTGGGCGTGGCAGGGGCTTGGCTGGTCAGGCTCGATGATCGCGTCGGGGGGCGTGGCGGTGTGCTGGTTGGGACTGCTGGGGTTGGGCGGGGTTCCGGTTTTTGGCTGGATCCTGATCGGGGCCGCCTGCGTGCCGCCGGGACTTCTTGCCTGGCGCGACTGGAACTGGCGCCGGTACTTTCGGACCTACCATGCCGCGAACGGTCCCTTCACGCTTGGCCTGACAGAGGCTGACGTCACCACCACTTCACAATTGACCAGCCAGACGCTGAGTTGGGCGTTCTACCGGCATCACCTTGCCACGGACACCCACCTCTATCTGGTCAGGGATCAAAGGGTGTTCTCGATCCTGCCGCGCAGGTCCTTCGCCGATGTCGGGGGATGGGACGACGCATGTGCCCTTGCCCGCCAAAACCTGCCACCGCTTCCCCGGCGGCGGATCTGACGATCAGGCGTGATCGTGCTCGTGTGCATGGGCCCGCTCGGCCCAGGCCTGCACCAGGATCGACCGGGCCGAAGTCAGGAACAGCCCCGCCATGATCCCCGCCACGATCAGGTCGGGCCAGGCCGTCGACGTCACGCCGACCAGCAGGGCCGCACACATCACCGCCACGTTGCCGATGGCATCGTTGCGGCTGCACAGCCAGACCGACCGCACATTGGCATCGCCGTCCTTGAACCGCATCAGGATTATGACCGACGCCACGTTGGCCGCCAGCGCCAGCAGACCGATCAGGCCCATCACTTCGGCCCTTGGCACGCCCAGCACGGTCACCTGCCACAGGGTCGTGCCGAACACCCACAGCCCCATCAGCAGCAGGCTCACCCCTTTGATCAGCGCCACATTCGCCCGCCGTGCCAAAGGCATCCCCAGCACCGCCAGCGACAGGCCATAGGTCAGGCTGTCGCCCAGAAAATCCAGCGCATCCGCCTTGAGCGCCTGCGACCCCGCCAGTGCGCCGCCCGATATCTCGACCATGAACATCACCGCGTTGATGGCGATAACGGCCCATAGCGCACGGCGATATGCGGGGGTCATCCCGTCGAAATTAAGGTCGTGGTCATGCGTGTGGTGGCCGGACATGTGGGTCTCCTGTGTCTTGCGATTCGGGTCTCACCTCTTTACCTACATCCTACAGCGACTAGAGGAGCAAGCGGTTCCATGCAGATTGTTCCCATCGGGCAGGCGGCCCGACTATCGGGCGTCAAGGTGACGACGATCCGGTTTTACGAAGAGCGGGGGCTTTTGCCCAAGGCCACGCGGTCAGAGGGCAACCGCAGGCACTATGGGCCGGACGACATCGCGCGCCTGCAGTTCATCCGGCATTCGCGCAACCTCGGCTTCGGGCTCGAGGATATAACCGCGTTGTTGTCGCTCTCGGACAAACCGGATCAGGACTGCGCCGCCGTGGACGCCATCGCCAAGGCCCAAATGGCCAAGGTCGACAGGCGGATCGAACAACTGGCGACCCTTCGGGCAGAACTTGCGCGGATGGTGTCGGCATGCACTCATGGAACTGTGGCAGATTGCGGGGTCATTGCCTGTCTGGCCGATCATGGTTTGTGCCAAAGCGATCATGCTGCTGCGCCCGCCCAAACTGTCATGGGGGACTGATCGGCGTCGGCCAGTTCCAGCCGCTGCTCACGCCCGCTCCCGCAAACGTGTCGGGCGGGTCACGGTCAGCGGGGCTATACAGAACAGGCGTCGGGCAACCCCGGCAGATGGTCTGCCGCCGCCCCGATTGACGAAGGAGATTGCTCGTCATGGACAACAAGTCGCACGGAACCCCCCATCATCCTCAGGGCAACGCCCCCAAGTCTCCGCAGCAGGCGGGCAAACCCGCAGGTCAGCCCAATGCCACTGCGGCCAAACCCGGCCAGCAGCAGGCGCAGCGCCCCGATCAGGGCAAGTCAGCCCCCGGCAAAGGCCAGACCCGCTAGACCCCGCCTGCCCAAAGCCCCCGGAACAGACCGTCCCGGGGGTTCGCATTTCCAGATGCTGCCCAAGTCCGACACGAAATGCCGCAATCGGCCTTTTCGCCCCCGCCGCAGTTGATAGAGTGACGCTGAACCCAAAGGGGGCACAGCATGGGATTTTCAGGATTTCGCGTCATCGCCGAAGGGCTCATGGGCCAGCGCGGCTGGAAACCCATGTGGCGCGACCCCTCACCCAAATCCGAATACGACATCGTCATCATCGGTGGCGGCGGGCATGGCCTGTCTACGGCCTATTATCTGGCCAAGGAACACGGGCTGAAAAACATCGCCGTGCTGGAAAAGGGCTATCTGGGTGGCGGCAATGTCGGCCGCAACACGACCATCGTGCGGGCCAATTATTTCCTGCCCGGCAACTCGGAATTCTACTCTCATTCCCTGAAGCTGTGGGAAGGGTTGAGCCAGGACCTCAACTACAATGTCATGCTGTCCCAGCGCGGGCAGATCACGCTGTTTCATTCGGACGGCCAGCGCGATGCCGGGGTGCGCCGGGGCAACATGATCGCGGGGCAGGGGAACAAGGCCGAGTTATGGGACCGCGAACGAGTCCGCCGCGAACTGCCTTACCTCGACTATGACAACACCCGGTTTCCGATCTATGGCGCGCTCTTTTGCCCCGAATCCGGGACCGCCCGGCACGATGCCGTGGCATGGGGATATGCCCGCGGGGCCGACCAGCGCGGCGTCGACCTGATCCAGAACTGCGAAGTCACCGGAATCGACATTCAGGACGGAAAAGTGACAGGGGTCCAGACCTCACGCGGGGCGATCCGGGCCAAGAAAGTTGGAATTGTGGTAGCCGGTCGGTCGGGCCAGGTGGCCGCGATGGCCGGAATGCGCCTGCCGATCGAAAGCCACATCCTTCAGGCCTTTGTCACCGAAGGGCTCAAACCCGTCATCGACCACGTCGTCAGCTTTGGCATGGGCCACTTCTATATCTCTCAGTCCGACAAGGGCGGGCTGGTGTTTGGTGGCGACCTCGATTTCCACAGCTCCTATGCGGCGCGCGGCAACCTGCCTATGCAGGAACATGTGATGGAGGCGGCGATGACGCTGATGCCGATGATCGGCAAGGCCAAGCTGTTGCGCAGTTGGGGCGGGATCATGGACATGACCCCCGACGGATCGCCCATCATCGACAAGACCGATACCGAAGGCCTCTTTATCGACTGCGGCTGGTGCTATGGCGGGTTCAAGGCCGTTCCGGGCTCGGGCTTTTCCTTTGCCCACCTGATCGCCACGGGAAACCACCACGCCCCCGCCGCCCGCTTCCGCCTCGACCGGTTCCGCACCGGGCGCGGGATCATGGATGAAGAGGGCACAGGCTCTCAGCACAATCTGCACTAGGATATCTGATGCGCATTTCCTGCCCCCTCTGCGGCGACCGCGACCGGCGCGAATTCTATTATCAGGGCGCGGCCTTGACCCGTCCCGCGCCCGACGCCGGTCCACAAGCATGGGACGACTATGTTCACCTGCGCGACAACCCCGCGGGGGACACGACCGACCTGTGGCACCACGAGGCCGGGTGTGGCGCGTGGTTGGTCATCCACCGCAACACGGTCACCCACGCCATCCATTCCGTCGAATTGGCGGGGGCCACATCATGAGGGTCGCAGACAAGGGCCTGATCGACCGCACCCGCAAGATCGCCTTTACCTTTGACGGCAAGCGGGTCGAAGGGTTCGCGGGCGACACTGTCGCCTCGGCCCTGCTGGCCAATGACATCCGCCTTGTGGGCCGGTCGTTCAAATATCACCGCCCGCGCGGCATCCTGACCGCCGGGTCCGAAGAGCCAAACGCGCTGATGACCATCGGCACCGGTGCACAGGCAGACCCCAACGTCCGCGCCACCACGCAGGAACTGTATGACGGGCTGACCGTCACCAGCCAGAACCGCTGGCCGTCGCTGGCCCGCGACGTGATGAGCGTGAACGACCTGATCTCGCCCTTTCTTGGCGCGGGGTTCTATTACAAGACGTTCATGTGGCCCGCGCCGTGGTGGGAAAAGCTGTATGAACCCATCATCCGTCGCGCCGCTGGCCTTGGCGCCCTGTCGGGCAAGACCAACCCGGACGATTATGAACGCGCCTTTGCCTTTTGCGACGTTCTGGTGATCGGCGGCGGGCCGACCGGCTTGATGGCGGCACTCACCGCCGCCCGCGCCGGGGCCGACGTCATCCTTGCCGACGAGGACACCCGCATGGGCGGCCGCCTGCTGGCGGAAACCGAAACCATCGCGGGCCAACCCGGCGCGGTCTGGGCCGAAAGCATCGAGGCGGAACTGGCCCAGATGCCCAACGTCCGCCTGATGACCCGTACGACGATCACCGGGGCCTATGACGGCGGCACGTTCAGCGCCTTGGAAAAGGTGGGCCACCACCAGCCGCGCCAGCCGCACCTGCCACTGGAATGTTTCTGGCGGATCGTGGCCAAGCGGGCGATCCTGTGTGCAGGCGCATTGGAACGCCCCATCGCCTTTGCCAACAACGACCGGCCGGGAATCATGACCGCCGGGGCCGTGCGCGCCTACCTCAACCGTTGGGGGGTGGCCCCGGGCAAAGAGGTCACGATCTTTGGCACCAACGACGACGCCCACCGCACCGCCCGTGATATGGTGGCGGCAGGGGTCAAGGTTGCGGGCCTGATCGACAGCCGCGACGACGCGCAGGTCTCGGGCGATTTCCCGGTCTATACAGGCGGCCGCGTGATCCAGACCGCCGGGCGGCTGGGGCTTGAGAATATCACCGTGCAACATTCCGGCGGGCAGCGGATCATCCGCACCGATTGCCTTGCCATGTCGGGCGGTTGGAACCCCACTGTCCACCTGACCTGCCACATGAACGGACGGCCCCAGTGGCGCGAGGATATCGCGTCGTTCGTGCCGACCCCCGGCGCAATCCCCGGCCTCACGGCCGCCGGTGCCTGCAACGGCCAGTTCACCACCGCCGCCTGTCTGGCCGACGGGGCACGGGTGGCGGGCGACGCCGCGGCCGACCTCGGCCTGTCCGTCACCAAACCCGACCTGCCAAAGGCCGACGACACGCCCTATCGCATCACGCCCCTTTGGCATGTCGAGGGGAAGGGCCGCAAATGGCTCGACTTCCAGAACGATGTCCATGTGAAGGATATCAAGATGGCCGTGCAGGAAAACTTCCGCTCGGTCGAACACATGAAACGCTACACCACCCAAGGGATGGCGACCGATCAGGGGAAAAACTCGAACGTCGCGGCGCTGGCCGTGCTGGCCGACGTGTCGGGGCGGGGCATCCCCGAGACCGGCACGACCACCTTCCGCCCGCCTTACGTTCCCGTGTCTGTCGCCGCCATCGGCGGCCCGGCGCAGGGCAAAGGGTTCGCCCCCGAACGCTATACCACCTCGCACAAGGCATCCGTCGAACGCGGCGCGCCGATGATCGAGGCGGGGCTTTGGTACCGGCCCAGCTATTTCCCCAAACCCGGCGAATCCACCTGGCGCGAGGCGTGCGACCGCGAGGTGGGCATGGTCCGCTCGACCGTCGGCATCTGCGACGTCAGCACGCTGGGCAAGATCGACATTCAGGGGCCGGACGCGGCCAAACTCCTCGATTTCGTCTATACCGGCACGATGTCAACCCTGCCCGTCGGCAAGGTCCGCTATGGCCTGATGCTGCGCGAGGATGGGCATGTGCTGGACGACGGCACGACGGCACGGCTGGGCGACAGCCACTATGTCATGACGACGACCACGGCGGCGGCCGGGTTGGTCATGCGCCACCTCGAACACACGCTTCAGGTGCTGCGGCCCGATCTGGACGCGCAGGTGATGTCGGTCACCGAACAGTGGGCGCAGTTCAGCGTGGTCGGCCCCAAATCGCGCGACCTGTTGAACGGTGTGCTTGAGACCCCGATCGACGACGCCACCTTCCCCTACATGGGCTGCGGGGCGGTGGGCGTGTCGGGCGTTCCGGGCCGACTCTTCCGCATCTCGTTTTCGGGCGAACACGCCTACGAGGTGGCGGTTCCATCGCGTTATGGCGAAAGCCTGTACCGGCTGCTGCTCGCCCAGGCCGAGGTGCTGGGCGGCGGCCCCTACGGGATGGAGGCGCTCAACGTCCTGCGCATTGAAAAGGGCTTTATCACCCACGCCGAAATCCACGGGCGCACCACAGCCTACGACATCGGCATGGACCGTATGGTGTCCTTGAAAAAGGACTGCATCGGCCAGACCATGTCGCGGCGCGAAGGGTTGCTCGAGGCCGACCGCGAACGCCTTGTCGGCCTGCGCCCCGTGACCGCAACCGAACCCCTGACCGCTGGTTCGCATCTTTATACCACCTGCACCGACCCCGTGCGGGCCAACGATCAGGGCTATGTCACCTCGGTCTGCTGGTCGCCCACGCTGAACAGCTATATCGGGCTGGGTTTTCTCAAGAATGGACCGGACAGGCTGGGGCAAAAGATCATGCTGATCGACCAGATGCGGGGGGTCCGCACGCTGTGCGAAGTGGTCAGCCCGGTGTTCTTTGACCCGGACGGAGGACGCTTGCGTGGCTAAACTCATCGCCCTCACCCCCGGCGCGGGGCTGTTGCCGGTCAGCGCGGGCAGCGTGACACTGTCTGAAATCAGTGCGGACCGCCTGACGTCCGTGGCCCCGTTCAAGGGGCAGGACAAGGCCGTTGGCGCGGCCCTCAAAAAGGCCGGGCTGGGCTGGCCCAAACCGGGGCAAAGCGTCACCGGCAAAGGCGGCGAAGTGGTCTGGTTCGGCATGGGCAAGGCGCTGTCCATCGACGCCGACCTGCCCGATCTTTCCGGCCTTGCCGCTGTGACAGACCAGACCGATGGCTGGGCGCTGGTCCAGATCGACGGGGCCGGGGCGCTGGACGTACTGGCGCGGCTGGTGCCGGTGGACCTGCGGGCGCTGGGCACGGGCGGCACAGTGCGCAGCCTGATCGGGCACATGACGGCCTCCATCACCCGCACCGGCGATCAGACGTTCCGGCTGATGGTCATGCGGTCCATGACGCAGACGCTGGTGCACGAAGTGCACGAGGCGATGGAGCATCTGGCGGCACGGGGGTAGTCCGCGGTGACCGATGTGAAAGGGCCGCGCCCTCCCTCGGGGGAGGGTCGGGCGCGGCTTGGCGAGTCCGCCGTGCGGAACACCCGATCCAAGGGGGGGCGCGACCCGCCGCTCCCCTCCTAGACTCTCCGCCATCCCCGCCTGATACTATGCCCCATGAGTCTGCCACCCGGTTTCATCGACGAACTTCGTGACCGCCTGTCGATCGCTCAGGTCGTCGGTCGCAAGGTCATGTGGGACAACCGCAAATCCAATCCGGGCAAGGGCGACATGTGGGCGCCATGCCCGTTCCATCAGGAAAAATCGGCCAGCTTCCACGTCGATGACCGCAAGGGCTACTACTACTGCTTTGGCTGCCACGCCAAAGGCGACGCGATTTCCTTTGTGCGCGAAACCGAAAACGTGAGCTTTGTCGAGGCGGTCGAGATTCTGGCGCGCGAGGCCGGGATGCCGATCCCCGAACGCGACCCGCAGGCGCAGGCGCGGGCGGACAAACGGACGCAACTGGCCGATGTGATGGACCTCGCCGTGCAATTCTACCGGATGCAGCTGCGAACGGGTGCGGCGGCCGAGGCGCGGGCATACCTTGTCAAACGCGGCCTGTCCGAGGCGGCGCAGGACCGCTGGGGCATCGGCTTTGCGCCCTCCGGCTGGCAATCGCTGCACGATGCGCTGACGGCCAAGGGGGTCAGCGACGAGTTGATGATCGGCGCGGGCCTCGTCAAACCGTCGGACAAGGGCAAGAAACCCTACGACACCTTCCGCAACCGCATCATGTTCCCGATCCGCGACGTGCGGGGCCGGGCGATTGCATTCGGTGGGCGGGCAATGGACCCGGCGGACAGTGCAAAATACCTCAACTCGCCCGAAACCGCCCTCTTTGACAAAGGGCGCAGCCTTTATAACCACGGCCCCGCGCGCGAGGCGGCGGGCAAGGGCCAGCCGCTGATCGTCGCCGAAGGCTACATGGACGTTATCGCGCTGAGTGAGGCAGGGTTCACAGCCACCGTCGCCCCTCTTGGCACCGCCGTCACCGCCGATCAACTGGCGCTGATGTGGCGGATGGCGGACGAACCGATCATTGCACTCGACGGGGACAAGGCCGGAATCAACGCGGCGATGCGGGTCATGGACCTCGCCCTTCCGCTGCTCGAGGCGGGGAAATCCTTGCGATTTGCGGTCATGCCTGCGGGGCTGGACCCCGACGACCTGATCCGGGGGCAGGGGGCAGGTGCGATGAAGGCGGTGATCGACGGCGCGCTGCCGATGGTCCAACTTCTCTGGCGGCGCGAAACCGAAGGGCGGGTGTTCGACAGCCCCGAACGCAAGGCGGCACTGGACAAGGCGCTGCGCGATGCCACCGCCCAGATCAAGGACCCCGGCCTGCGCGGCCACTACGACACCGCGCTCAAGGATCTCAAGTGGGCGGCGTTCGGACCTAAGCGGCCCACAGCGACCCGGCGCGGCCCCCAAGCCCGCTGGACCGGCAGACCACAGGACCCCTGGCACCGCGACGTGGCGCCAGCCCCCGGCTCGGTCAGCTCTGTCCTGGCCGCCGGGACCGATCAGGACCACCTGCGCGAGGCGGTGATCCTTGCCACGCTGCTTGTCACCCCCGCGGTCCTGCCCGCCTTTGAGGGCGAGGTAGAGCGGATGGTCTGCGCCGACCCCGCCCACCACGACCTGCGGGCGGCGATCCTGCGGCACGCGACGGCACCCGACCTGCGGGCGGCCGTTCAGGGCGATCTGGGGCCCGCCCCCCTTGAAAAGCTCTTTGCCCAGCGCCATGTCGCCATCAGCCCGGCCGTGCGCAGGGCCGGGGATGCCGACGTCGCCCGGATGTGCCTGGCCGAAGAGCTTGCCAAACTCAACGCCCGCCGGGGCCACGCCCGCGAAATCGAGGACGCGATGGAAGATATCGCCGGACTTGCCGACGAAGGGGTGACATGGCGGCTTAAACAGGCCACAGCGGCGCTCAACCGCTCGGCCTTGGGCGATACCGCCGACCGGGCGGAATACGATATCGGCCCAAACGGAGCCCGCATCCGGCGGGACGAAAAGACGGCGCTGGACGATCTGCTGGGCCAGATCGACTTTGCGAAAGGGTCCGCGCGGCCTAAATCATAGTCTGTTTACCTTATCCGGGGACACAGACAGCAGAATAATGGATCGGGGTGGTTGCGAATCACCCGTCCGGCAGATTGATTCGTAGGAATTCCGAATCGCCCGAATCAGCCGCGATCCCTGACAAGATCGACCTCAAGCAGGAGCCCTCCATGGCCGCGAAAGACAACGACGACACCAAGGACGACGATCAGGACTCCGACATCTCTCTCGACATGTCGCAGGCCGCCGTCAAACGGATGATCGCCGATGCGCGCGAACGGGGCTACATCACCTACGACCAGCTCAACCAGGTGCTGCCGCCCGATCAGGTCTCGTCCGACCAGATCGAGGACGTGATGTCGATGCTCTCTGAAATGGGCATCCAGGTGACCGAAGAGGAAGAGTCAGAGGAAAGCGAAGAACCCGCAGGCTCCACCGCCGTTGCCACAGTCGGCGGCAACCGCGACGTCGCGCTCGCCGGGTCCGAAACCGAAAAGCTCGACCGCACTGACGACCCCGTGCGGATGTATCTGCGCGAAATGGGCAGCGTCGAACTGCTGTCGCGCGAAGGTGAAATCGCGATCGCCAAACGGATCGAGGCCGGGCGCAACACGATGATCCTGGGGCTGTGCGAAAGCCCGCTGACCTTTCAGGCCATCACCATCTGGCGCGACGAACTTCTGTCCGAAGACATTTTGCTGCGCGACGTGATCGACCTCGAGGCGACATTCGGCAACCAACTGGGTGACGAAGACGGCGACGAGACGGTCGTGGGGGCCGACAGCACCGAAACCAAGGACCGCGACGAAAGCCCGGAACTTGACGCCGACGGCAACCCCATTCAGCGCGAAGATGACGAGGACGACGACGAACAGGCCAACATGTCGTTGGCCGCGATGGAATCGGCGCTCAAACCCCGCGTGCTCGAAACGCTCGAGGTCATTGCCCGCGACTTTGCCAAACTCAGCGACATGCAGGACGCCCGCATGTCCGCCACCTTGAACGAAGACAGCAGTTTCTCGGACAAGGACGAGGCCAAGTATCAGAAACTGCGGTCCGAAATCGTGGAACTGGTGAACTCGCTGCATCTGCACAACCTGCGGATCGAGGCGCTGATCGACCAGCTTTACGGCATCAACCGCCGTATCATGGCCATCGATTCCAACATGGTCAAACTGGCCGATCAGGCCCGGATCAACCGCCGCGAATTCATTGACGAATACCGGGGCCGCGAGCTTGACCCCAACTGGCTCGAGGAAATGGCGGCCAAGGCCGGACGCGGCTGGCAGGCTTTTGTCGAACGCTCGTCCGACAAGATCGACGAGCTGCGCACCGAAATGGCGCAGGTCGGCCAATACGTCGGCGTCGACATCACCGAATTCCGCCGCATCGTCCAACAGGTGCAAAAGGGCGAAAAAGAGGCCCGTCAGGCGAAAAAGGAAATGGTCGAGGCGAACCTGCGTCTGGTCATCTCCATCGCCAAGAAATACACGAACCGCGGCCTGCAATTCCTTGATCTCATTCAGGAAGGCAACATAGGCCTGATGAAGGCCGTAGATAAATTCGAATACCGTCGCGGCTACAAATTTTCGACCTATGCGACCTGGTGGATCCGTCAGGCGATCACCCGGTCGATTGCCGATCAGGCCCGGACCATCCGTATCCCGGTCCACATGATCGAGACGATCAACAAACTGGTCCGCACGGGCCGGCAGATGCTGCACGAAATCGGCCGCGAACCCACGCCCGAGGAATTGGCAGAAAAGCTGCAAATGCCGCTGGAAAAGGTTCGCAAGGTGATGAAAATCGCCAAGGAGCCGATTTCGCTCGAAACGCCCATCGGCGACGAGGAAGACAGCCAGCTTGGCGATTTCATCGAAGACAAGAACGCGATCCTGCCGCTGGACAGCGCCATTCAGGAGAACCTCAAGGAAACCACGACCCGCGTTCTGGCGTCGCTCACCCCCCGCGAAGAACGGGTCCTGCGCATGCGCTTTGGTATCGGCATGAACACCGACCACACGCTCGAGGAAGTCGGTCAACAGTTCAGCGTAACGCGCGAACGGATTCGTCAGATCGAGGCGAAGGCACTGCGGAAGTTGAAGCATCCGAGCAGGTCAAGGAAGCTGCGGAGTTTCCTGGATCAGTGAGTAGGGTTGTCCAGCCAGCTGGAACGCGTGGCAGTCTGAAATGGATTCAGCGTGCCATAAATGAAGACTGGCCAGACTTACAACCCAAATCGCTGCCAGCAATAAGTTGGGTTTCTCCACTTGCAGCTGATGACTATGCCGAATACCGGGATGCCCGATTTCTGGAACGGGTTGGGTTGTCTCGCCTTGCGTCTGACCTCAAGGACTTTTGGCCTCAGCGCGGCCCACAATGGGATGCTCTGGGGACTCTGCCGGATGGCGGCGTTGTACTTGTCGAGGCCAAGGCACATCTGGCTGAATTTAAATCACCCGCCACGCAAGCTGGTCCCGCCTCTCGTCAAAAGATTTCAGTGGCCCTGAACAAGACTCGTGACAGCCTTGCGTCTGGCGCGACGAATGACTGGTCCGGAACCTACTACCAATATGCCAATCGACTTGCTCACCTCTGCTGGCTGAGAAGCATGAAAGTAAATGCGCATCTGATGTTTGTGAGTTTTATCGGCGATGATGACATGGCCGGGCCAGCGTCGTCAGCGCACTGGGAAATTGCATTCCAAGCGGCCGATCAGGCACTGGGTCTTTCACCTCGACACCAGCTTTCGGACCAAATCCACCATGTGTATCCTAGGGTACGTAAGCGGTAAGGCGGGTTCACCCCGCCGCCACCCGTCTTGACGAGCCGCACGCTCATTAATCGCCCGATTGCCAAATCTCAGCACCAGCCGTCCGACGGGACGGGCAAACCCGAAACGCTCGGGGGCGACCTGTCCGGCTGGAGGTCGCGCCGGATCGACCGAGAACATCGTTTGGTTTATCGTGTGCCATGACAAACCCTCGAAATCACCCAGTGCCGCTACCACTACTGACCAAGGGAGACCCCCCATGCGCGCCGCCCTCTTTGCCCTCGCCTTGATCCCCACCACCGCCGCCGCCCGCTGCCCCGGTGATATGGAGGTCATGTCCTGCCAGATCGGCACCAAGGTTCTGGAAATCTGCTATTGGAAGGGAGCGGTCATGTACAGTTACGGGCCGCCCGGCCGGTCCGAACTGGACCTTGCCACCCCACTGGCCACCGCCGACTATACCCCGTGGCCGGGGATCGGGCGGGCGATGTGGGACACGCTTGCCTTTTACAACCGGGACGTCACCTACGAGGTCTGGTCGTCCATCGACCGGATGGACCCAAAGTCAGTGATGGAAGGCGGCATCAACGTGCTGCAAGGCGGTCAGACCATTGCAGCGCTGTCGTGCAACCGTGGAACGGTTCAGGGCGACCTGTCCATCGTCCAGTCCTACCAATAGGCCGGGACAGGACAGCGCCTAACGGGGCGTTAATACTTTTATTAAATAAAATCAATGGTATGATACACGTTCGCGCGCGAACACCCGGTCAGAACCCGTCCGGATAGAACCCCTTGAGCTCGGCCTTGAGCGGGTCCAGATGCGCCTCGTACCGCTTCCACCGCTTGACCGAACTGGAATAGATCGGCTGGCGGACCTGAGCGACCGACAGAGTCTTGACCCGCTTTTCCGATTTCTGGAAGTCAAGGCAGGCATCGTCCCACTCCAGCCCCAGAAACGCGATCACCTTGCGGGCCATTCCTTCGGTATCGGCGACGACCCCCTCGTAGGGGACCTCCATCATTTTCAGCGGCAGGGCGGTTTCCCAGTGGGCCATCAGGCGGCGATACTGCACGAAATAGCGGCCGAGGCTGGTCAGGTCGGTCGTATAGCTGTGCCACTCCGACAGGGGCTGCATATACATCGACACGCAGTGATCCATCGGATCGCGGGTGGCATGCAGGACACGGGCGTTCGGCAGCAGCTTGGCAATCAGGCCCAGAACCTCGTAATTGTGCAGCAGCTTGTCAACGATCCGCTGCGCCTGCGGCTGGCCCGCCTTGCGAGCCGAACCCGACAGGTAGGCCTGCCCGGCCTCGACGGCCTGTTCGGCGGTCATAGAGCGGATCAGGCGGACCATGCCCGCCCCGTCGCCATCCTGCGGACCCAACTGGTCGCGAATCGAACGAAGCAGGGTGGATTCGCCGATGCCCGCAATCTGCGGATGGCTCGAGAGGATCTGTTCCAACAGGGTGCTGCCACAGCGGGGCAGGCCCACGATAAAGACCGGGCTTTCCCCGGCCGCCCCCGTCGAACCAAAAAAGTCGCCCCGCGTCAGGCTCAGATGGTCCGACACAAAGCGGGCGTAGGCAAACGCATCATGCGTCTGGGCCGCCCGTTTCTTGGCCTCTGTAAAGTGGGTGAAGGCGGCGTCATAGTCGCCGATATCGTCCTCGCCCTTGGCCAGATATTTCAGAAGCGGGGCCATGAACCGGCTGTTGGCCGCCCGTGCGCCGGGGACCAGGTTATCCCGCAAATGTTGAAAGATCGGATCGTCCGCTGACTGCTTGCAGGCCCGGTTATAGATCATTTGAAGGTGGAAGTTGTCGGGATTGTCGGCAAAAATCTCGCGGCACAGGGTCAGACAGGCATCCATCTGCCCGGCCCCGCGCAGGCTCGACGCGAGCAAGAGCCGGGATTCCAGATGGTCGGGCCGAATGGCAAGAGCCTTTTGCAGGATGCGGATCGCCGTCTCGAACTGTTCGTCCATATCATAGACGGTGCCTGCCACATATAGAACGTCCGGATTGCGAGGGGCCAGCGCCATCGCCTTTTCGGCATGCGCGACCGCCTGGTCCAGGGTGCGCAAGTTGCAGAATGTCTCGGCCGCTTCCTGGTGGCTGGTGGCGGCCGCCGGAGCCACCTTGAGCAGCCGTTCGACAACCAGCAATGCCTCGCGCGGCCGTCGCAGGTGGCGATTATAGATCCGGGTCAAAAGCAGAAGTGCCAAGGGGTCCTTTGGCTTGACCGCCAGATGCGCCTTGAGCGCGGCCTCGGCGGCCGGCCATTTTCCGGCCGCCATAAGCATCTTAGCCTGGTGGATCGCTCCTGAGGGCGTCTTTGCCATCTTGTCTGCCTTTTCTGTCCAAGGGCTTTCCCACCATGTTTGGCGACCAAGGGCAAGATGTCAGGGCATTGACAGGCGATCCTGCCAGGGGTCCCCTGTCGCGCAAACGGAGGTCACGATGCCCTTTAGCCCTGCCCAAAGCACCGCCATTGCCCATGTCGCGGCCAACGCCGCCCGCCTGTCTGCTGATTGCACCACGATCTTTGATTTTGGCGAAACGGCGTGGCGTGAATACCGGTCGGCCGCGTGGTATGTGGACCGGCTGCGGTCCGAAGGGTTCGAGGTGGAGGCGGGATCGGGGGGGATGCCGACCGCCTTTTGCGCCGAATGGTCCAACGGGCCGGGGCCGGTCGTGGGGATGTATGCCGAATACGACGCCGTCCCCGCCAACTGTCAGGCCGCCCGGCCAGAGCGCGCCCCCCGCGACGGGCTGGGCTACGCCGCAGGAGGCCACACCGACCCCCATTCGGGGTTGGGCATGTCCGGTCTGGGCGGGCTGCTGGCCACCAAGGCGGCGATGCAGGCGCACGGGATCACGGGCGGACTGCGTTTCATGGGCGAACCTGCCGAAAAGGTGCGCGGGTCCAAACCGATTCATGCCGCCGCCGGATATTACGACGGGCTGGCCGGGATGCTGTCGTTCCATCCGTTCTACATGCTGCCTCTGTGCAATACCGTCCGTTGGGACACCCATTGTGGGGCCGCCTACAGCATGATCTTTCGCTTTATCTGTGACGAGGCGCATCTGTGGGGGGCGACCGACGGCGCTCCGATCCCGCAAAGCCATTCCGATGTCCGCGCTCCGGGGGCCAATGATGCGCTGATCCAGATGTACCAGTCGGGGCGGTTCCTGCGCGATTCCATGCTGTCGCATCAGGGCGGCTGGTCGATCTCCGAGGCGATCTTGTCCACCGGGCAGGCCACGGCGGACAACCTGCCCGCCACGCTGGCCGAAATTCAATACATGATGCGGGTGCCAACCGTTGCGATGGCCGAACGGGTGTCGGGCCAGTTGATGCAGGCAGCCGAAGCCGCCGCCGCCCTGACGGGCTGTCGGGTCGAACGGCACTGGGTCTGCAAATCCCGCCCCGGTCTGGCCAATCACGCGATGGCCGCGCTGGTCTGGGACCAGATGCAGGCAGTGGGTGCGCCGATATGGGACAAAGCGGCCAAGGACGTGATGCGGCAGGTCCAGCGCAATTGCGGGGTGACGCC
This sequence comes from Marivivens sp., assembly GCA_024642115.1. Lineage (GTDB taxonomy): Bacteria > Pseudomonadota > Alphaproteobacteria > Rhodobacterales > Rhodobacteraceae > JAHEBU01. The sequence continues at coordinate 32,467 of JAHEBU010000012.1, forward strand.
GATGACCGACCCGATCCTGCCCGCCTGCGAGGCCCTTATCGCCCCGCAAGAGGCCGAGGCGATCCTGCGCCGCGATCTGGCGCCAAGCCAGATCAATTCGACCTCGGACGATTACACCGACATGTGCTGGCACGCACCCACCGCCCGGTTCTATGTCGCGCGTCCCGCGCTGCGCGGTGGCCCCTATCCGGCATGGGCGATGAATGCGCTGGGCGGCATCCCGGCCACCATCGACCCGATGGTGCAGACAGCGGCCAAGGTGCTGGCTGCCTCGGCCCTGCGCCTGCTGGAAGACGCGGATGCGCGACACGCAGCGATGGAGGAATTCCGGAGCCGCAAGGCCGAAAGCGACATCCCCCCGCTCTGCGATTATCCCCCGCCGATCCAGTTCAAATGGCCGGAATATGTGGAAACGGCACGCGGGCGAGATTGGCACATCCCCTCAGTGTGACCACATAGACTCAGGATGTAGGGCTGGAATTTGCCTACTACCCAAACTCTGCCACCCCACCTATAGTGCCTGTGGATAACTGGGACAAAATACCCAGAGGCAGAGACGAGGACAGGACCATGCGTTGCCCGTTTTGCGGAAACGTCGATACACAAGTCAAGGATTCCCGGCCCGCCGAGGATCATGTCGCCATTCGCCGCCGCCGGTTTTGCCCGGCGTGCGGGGGGCGCTTTACCACCTATGAGCGCGTGCAGTTGCGCGACCTCGTGGTCATCAAATCATCTGGCCGCCGCGAGGAATTCGACCGCGACAAGCTGGAGCGGTCCGTGCGCATCAGCCTTCAGAAACGTCCCGTCGAACCCGAACGCATCGACCAGATGGTGTCGGGCATCGTGCGGCGACTCGAGTCCATGGGCGAAACCGATATCCCGTCCTCGACAATCGGCGAGATCGTGATGGAGAGCCTCGCCCGGATCGACACAGTGGGCTACGTCAGGTTTGCCAGCGTGTACAAGAACTTCCAGGCCGCCGACGACTTCGACAAATTCGTCAACGAATTGCGGCCAAACGACAAATCCAAAGAGTGACCGCCGGGGCAGATGCCCGGTTCATGGCGCTGGCCCTGTCGTTGGGCCGGCGCGGTATGGGCCGCGTCTGGCCCAATCCGGCGGTGGGCTGCGTGATCGTGCAGGGCGACCGCATCGTCGGGCGCGGCTGGACCGCCGATGGCGGCAGGCCCCACGCCGAAGTGTGCGCATTGGCACAGTCCGGCACGGCGGCGCGGGGGGCCACGGCCTATGTCACGCTGGAGCCTTGTTCTCATCACGGCCAGACCCCACCCTGCGCCGAGGCGTTGATCGCGGCCAAAGTGGCCCGCGTGGTTGTGGCCTGCGGCGACCCTGATCTTCGCGTGTCGGGCCGGGGCATTTCCATGCTGCGAGCGGCCGGGATCACAGTCGAAACCGGCGTGCTGGAGGCGCAGGCCCGCACCGATCATGCCGGATTCCTGCTGCGGATCACACATGGCCGCCCAATGCTGACCCTCAAACTCGCCGCGTCTCTTGATGGCCGGATTGCCACGGCGACCGGCGAAAGCCAGTGGATCACCGGCCCGCTGGCCCGCCGCGCCGTCCATATGATGCGCGCCCGCCATGACGCCGTTCTGATCGGGGGCGGGACGGCGCGGGCCGATGATCCGTCGCTGACCGCGCGCGGCTTGGGGATCGACCGGCAGCCGGTGCGCATTGTGGCGTCCCGCAGGCTGGACCTGCCCGAAGACGGCCAACTGGCCCGGACCGCCCGCGACATTCCGCTGTGGCTGTGTCACGGGGCCGAGGCCGCGGGCCGGGTGCCGGACTGGCAGGCGCGGGGGGCGGTGTGCATCGAATGTGCCGTCGAAGGGCGGCAGTTGGACATGGCCGATGTGCTGGCCCAACTGGGGGCACGCGGCCTGACGCGGGTATTCTGTGAAGGCGGTGGCGGGCTGGCCGCGTCGTTGTTGCAGGGCGGGCTGGTGGACGATCTGGTGATGTTCAGCGCCGGTCTTGCCATCGGGGCCGAAGGCACGCCGTCACTGGCTGCATTGGGGCTGGACAGGCTGGCCGAGGCGCCCCGGTTCCAGCTTGCCGATCTGGAACAGGTGGGCGCGGATGTGCTGACCCGCTGGATAGCACAGCGGTAAACAGCCGCAATCACCGCCACAAATGCGCGTAGCTGGCCAATAGCCCCTGCAATTTCGCTGTTGTCCGGTTGAACCGGCCCGGACGGGGGATGTCGCCGGTCGCCAGCCGATCCACCACCACTTCGACCGGGCAGGGCAGGTTGGTCACCGGATCGTGGTAACGCGGATAGGCGATCAGCACCGCGTGGACGAGCGCGGTCAAGTCGGGCGAAGCGAGGCGGCGGTCGAGCGGCGGGGCGCGATCGTCAGTTAGCCCCCATCCGGCATAAAAGGGCTGGCCCAGACAGGTGACGCGCTTGCCCCGGATCAACGCCTCGAACCCCAGAAGCGAGGTAAGGGTCCAGACCTCGTCCACCACGGACAGGGCCGTGATCGGATCGGTGCGGGTCAGCACCGCATCGGCGATCCCGGCCGCCTCGGGGACGGCACCGGGGCGGAGCCCGGCCTCGACATCCGGGTGCGGTTTATACAGGATCACGGCGGCGGGGTTGGCCGCGCGGGCGGCCTGCAACAGGCCCAGATTGCTATTCACATCGGGGCAGCCCAGCCGGATCGACGCGTCATCCTCGACCTGACCGGGTACAAGGATGCGGCGCCCCATCGGCAGGCCGGGGGGCAGGTCGGCCCCGCCCAGATTATATTTGCTCAGCGCCTCTTTCACGATCCGGCGGATCAGGCGGTCGGCCCGGTCGCGGGCGGTCTGGGGCAGGTCGACCGAGGCGGCGATCAATGCCTCGAGCCGGCTGGGACGGGTAGCATCATAGTAGATGCCCAGATCATCGCAGACGAGGCTGAGCGGGGGGATCAGGTCGGCCCCCAGCCCGCGCGACCGCAGGAACCCATCTTCGACCCGGACGGCGCCAGCAACGTCCAGATCGGACGTCGTCTTGCCCGCCCAGACCATCAGGCGACGACCTTCGGCCTTGGCGCGGGCGACGGGGGCCTTGTCGTCGAACACCACCCGCCGGGTCTGGCCGAATACCTGTTGCAGGGGCTGGCGTTTCCACAGGCGCATCCCCGTGGCGACCCAACCGGCATGATCTTCGCGCCAGGCGCGGGTTTCGGCCTCGAACCCCGCCAAAGCCTCTTCGAACGGACATAGCCGGTCGCGATAGGGGCAATACCATTTGGGATAGAGGATCATCGCGGCGGCGAAAAGTTGCGCCCGCGTCAGGCGGCGTTGACGCCGGTCTAGCGGGGTGCGGTCATCCGTCAGGCCCCAGCCCATGTAGAACGGCTGGCCCAGAACCACGGGTTTGTGGCCTGCCAGAATGGCCTCGAACCCCATCTGCGATGACACGGTGTAAACCGCGATGGCCCCTTCGAACAGCGCCCAAGGGGAGATGGGGGCGTCGATGACGGTGATCCGGTCAGAGGCATCGGCGGCGCTGAAATAGCCCTGCCGGTGGCCCTGCGCCGACTCTGGATGGGTTTTGATGACGATGCGGGCGCCGGGGTGTTCGTCCTGCGCCAGAAACAGCAGTTCGCGGAACGTGTTGCTGTCGGCGCGGCTGGACTTGACCGACGCATCGCCGCGAGTCTGGTCGATGACAAGCACATAGCCGGCATCAGGCGGGGGCAGGGCAGGGTCCACCCCAGAATATTTGGTCAGATGACCCGTCCGCAGCCGGTCGATCCCGGCGCGGGCGCGATCCAGCAGGGGAGTGTCGTCCAGCGGGTTCTCTGTCAGCAGCCGTTCCAGATCGCTGATCGTGGCGGGGTCGAAATGCACGCCGTTCAGGTCCAGATGCAGGCCCAGTGGCGGTGCGCCATCGCGGCCCGGCAGGACCGACCGCAGAAATGCATCCTCGACCCGCAGGACCTGCGCCCCGGTCTTGTCCGCCACATATTCGCCCCGCGGGCTGGTAGGGGACTGGCCCCAGACGCCGACCAGATCGCCGTCGCCCGGTTTGCCAAGGCTGATATCATAGCCCGAAAGTTCCAGAATGCGCCGCACCCGGCGCTGGGTCAGGAAACCGCCGTTGTAGACGTAAAGCCGCCGCAGGGTTTCCCCTGCGGCGGTATCTGTCCCGTCGGACATGGGATCAGTTGCCGGTCAGCTGGTTCCGGGCGGCGGTGACACCCCCCAGCGATCCGGTGATCGAGGCGATGACCTTGTTGAACTGGGTCAGCGGCGCTTCGGTCACATAGACGGTGTCCTGATCGCGGATCGCGAAATCGCGGGCCATGAACATGCCGTTGGGCTTGGTCAGATCCAGCACATAGACTACCCGCTGGGTGCCGATCAGGCTGTCGTTGGCCATCAGCTGGCGGGCAATCGCCTCGGGTTCGTTGCGGAACACAAAGACGCCGGTCGGATCGGCCGAATTGGCGGTCAGGCCGCCGACCTGCGCGATGGCTTCGATGGCCGATATGGACTGGCTTTCGAACTGAACCCGGTTCTGGGTGCCGGTAGACCCAAGGGCGGTAAAGCTGCGGGTGTCCTGTTCGACGCTGATCTTGTCGCCGTTGCGCAGGGCGATGTCGTTGCCCGGATGCTGATACAGGTCGTTGAACCAGACTGACCCCGTGTGTCCGCCCCGCACGACCGTGATCTTGGCGATGTCCGGCTTGACCGACACGCCACCGGCACGGGCCAGCATGGACGACAAGGTGCGCGTGGGCCGTTCGATCGGATAGACACCCTGCGCCCCCACCGATCCCACGACCGACACGGTCGATCCATCGCCCGCCAGACGGCGCACCTGCACCTGCGGATCGGGGGTCTGGTCCTGCAATTTTTCAGTGATCAGGCGACGGATGGCATCAGGAGAGTTGCCCGACGCCTTGATCCGGCCCGCATAGGGGACAAAAATGAAGCCCGCTCCGTCCACCTGTACTTCGTCCAGCACTGTGGCGTTCTGACCCTGGGGGACCAGCAGGCCGTCATCGACGTTTTCCCAGATTGTCAGGCCGAGCTTGTCGCCGGGGTTGATCGTGTCCGAGCCCAGCACATCCGCGCCTTCCAAACCGGCGGCAAAACCCAGAATCTCGCTCACGCTGGCGATCTGGTTGACCCGGTCGTCCACCGTCAGGACAAATGCGTCTCCCTCGCGCAGGACTGATCCGGCATAGATTTCGTTCTTGTTGGGGCCCGACCGGGGAACGAGGGCGCAGGAGGCCACAAGGGCAACGGCCGCAACAAGGGAAAACCCTTGCGCCAGGCGCACAAACGGGGATGTCACTGTTCGGTCTCCTCGACCTGATTGATCTGCCTCGGGTCCGCCCATGCTGGCGGTTGGGGTCAAGGTATCGGAATCCATTGCAAATTGCCAGACTTTCGTCAGGCGGTCGCTGGGTGGTCGGGTGTATGTGTTGCGATCAAGTCGCGTGCGGGGATGTGGCCGCAATCCCTAGTATGTGTCACGAGACAATGCGCAAGGGCTGCCGTGGCGGGGTTTTGCCGGATTTGAGCGCATCGTAAGGGTCCTGATCCGACAACATCAGATCGACCACCTCGCGCATGAGCTGCCTGCGCCCCCGGGCCGAATAGAACCCGCCGGGGATCTGGCTCGTTTCCAGCAGGAACCGGCGATAGTCCTTGTAGGCGCGGCTGTCGGGCCTGGTCGGCTGGGCAAAGAAGTCGGGCAAGGGCTGGATCGAGACGAACTGCGGCTTGGCATAGACGGCCCGGCCGAACACCTTGATCGGAATGGCCCGCCACAGCGCCTGCTGGGCGGCGGTCGAATTGACGGTGACGGCGGTGCGGGTGTGGTTGAGCAGCGGGCCCATCTTGCCCCCGCGCAGGTAATGCACCCGCGACAGCACCCCGTGTTTGCGGGCCAGATCAAAGATGATCCGGCGCAAGGGAGACCGTCCGTTTTCCAGCGGATGCGCCTTGAACACGATGTGATGGTGGGACGGGGCGCCCTTGGCAAAGCCGTCCATCACCAGTTCGACGAATTCCGACATCGACTTGAACGGCGAATGCATCAGGAAACTGGCGTCGTGTTCCAGTTGCAGCAGGACAAGGTGATAGGGAAACCCGCCATACTTGATCCGCCTTGTGGCGATCATCCGTTCCACGGCGATAAAGGGCATCAGCAACAGTCGGCGGGTATAGAGCATCGTTTCGGTGATCAGCGGCAGGTCGCGATGACGCTGAAAATTGCGGTAGTCGCCATTCCGGAACATGACGAACCAGTGGTAGAGTGCCCCGTAAAACACATGGTGGCGCATGTCGCCCCAGTGGGTCGGCGGTTCGGGGACGTCCAGATCGGAAAATTCCAGCGCCTTTTTCATGTCGTCCACAGTCAGGTCCATCAGGCGGCTGTTGCCGTTGGACCCACCCCGTTCATAGGTCACCCAGTAGGGGCGCAGATAGCCTTCCTCGAACACATGGACAGTCAGACCGGCCGCCCGGGCATGGGTGATGGCCTGCGCATGGATCGGGCGGGTATCGCCATAAAGGACAATATCGGTGATCTGGTGAACCGCGACCAGCGCGGCAAAGGTCTGCGCCCAGTCCTCGGCCTTGCCACGATAGGGGATATAGCCCGGCCCGCCGAACCAGAACGCCCGGTCGCCCGCGTTGAATCCCACGCGCCAGACCTGCGTTCCGGCGGCACGCAGCATCTTGGCGAGTCGGGAAAAGAACGGCCCGTGCGGTCCCTGAAGGAACAGAAATCGTCTGTCGCCCTGATCCGCCACTGTCCGCCTCACGCGCCCATGGTCCCTTTCGCCACTTTTGGCATCAAATGGTTAACGCCCGGTTCCGGCGAAAATAAGGCATGGCGGCGAACTGCCAACCCAAACGCGTCGTCACACGGGCCAGCCTTGTCTGACCGCGATCCAGCCGCTAGGTCAGGGGAATACTGAAAGGGGGCCGTCATGTTCACCGGCATAATCACCGATATGGGCGAAATCCTTGACCTTGACCAGCGGGGGGATCTGCGCGTGCGGATCGGCACCCGCTATGACGTGGGCGGGATCGACATGGGCGCCTCGATCGCCTGCGACGGGGTCTGTCTGACGGTCGTTGGGCTGGGCCAGGGCAACACAGGATGGTTTCAGGCCGAAGTCAGCGCCGAGACGATTTCCAAGACCAATCTGGGCGAATGGCAGGTGGGCAAACGCATCAACCTGGAACGCCCGCTGCGCGTTGGGGACGAATTGGGCGGGCATATCGTGTCGGGCCATGTGGACGGGGTGGCGCAGGTGGTGGGAATGCGGGACGAGGGCGACAGCACCCGTGTCACCTTTCGCGCACCGCAGACGCTCGCCCGGTTCATCGCGCCCAAGGGGTCGGTGGCGCTCAACGGCACCTCCCTGACCGTCAACGAAGTCAACGACTGTGAATTTGGCATCAACTTTATCCCCCACACCAAACAGCACACCACCTGGGGCGAGGTGTCGGTGGGGGACCTCGCCAACCTCGAGATCGACACCATGGCCCGCTATGTGGCTCGCCTGCGGGAATGGGAATGACGCCGGGCATCGGTCACAACAACGGCCCCACGTCCGAGGCGGGGGAAAGCTGGCGCCGCTTTGCCTGGACCCGGGCGCGGGCCGACCTGCTGCCCACCCTGCCGATCGAGGTGGTGCGCCTGCGGGTCAGACGGGCGCAGGCGCTGGGCCTGCCTTACAAGACCTATGCCTCGGTCCGGGCCAGCACGGGCCATGACCTGATCGGGTTCCTGTTTTCGTCCAACGCGCTGGCGCTTTTGCGGTCCGAGGCATTGCCGCAAGACCGCGCCGCCAAACTGGCCACCGTACAGGCCGCGCGGCACGCTCTGGTTCACCGGCCCCTGCTGCCCGACCGGGTTGCCCTGAACCCGCAGATTGACGCCGCCCATGCCGCCCCCCGCTTTGCCGAAAGCTGGTCTGCGATGCGCGATACGCTGCGTGACCTGATCGTCAGCACCGGCTCGCCCGCCGATCGCTGGCTGGTGGTAGGCGAAACGGCATTCGAGCGGGACTGGGCCGAGGCCGCCAAGGCGGCCGGCTTCTTGTCTGGCGAGGCGTATTTCGGCGCCGACAGGAGGGTGGGTTGAAACCCACCTTACAGAGCCGCGCACATCCGCTGTTCGGCCCTCGACCAAACGTCGCTGCCTGATGCCCTTTCCAAGTCGGGGTTGAACCGCTATCTGGCGTTCAACCAACGTCGAGGACGACATGACCCAACCTTTTGAATCCCCCGGCCCCGTCGAAAAGGACTGGTCGGACGCCATCAGCAGCGTCGAGGAAATCATCAACGACGCCCGCAATGGCCGGATGTTCATTCTGGTGGACCACGAGGACCGCGAGAACGAGGGCGATCTGGTGATCCCGGCGCAGATGGCCACTCCCGACGCGATCAACTTCATGGCGACGCACGGGCGCGGGCTGATCTGCCTGACCCTGACCGGCGAACGGATCGACCAGCTTGGCCTGCCGCTCATGGCGTCGCAGAATTCGTCGCGGCACGAAACCGCGTTTACCGTGTCGATCGAGGCCCGGGACGGGATCGAGACGGGAATTTCGGCCCATGACCGCGCGCGCACCGTTTCGGTGGCCATCGACGCCTCCAAGGGGCCACAGGACATCGCCACCCCCGGTCACCTGTTCCCGCTGCGCGCCCGCGATGGCGGTGTGCTGGTCAGGGCCGGACACACCGAGGCCGCCGTCGATATCAGCCGCCTTGCCGGGCTGAATCCCTCGGGCGTGATCTGCGAAGTCATGAAAGACGACGGGACGATGGCCCGCCTGCCTGACCTCATCGCCTTTGCCCAAAAACACAACCTCAAGATCGGCACGATTTCCGACCTGATCGCCTATCGCCGCCGTCACGACAACCTCGTCAAGGTGCGCCAGAAACAGACCATCACCAGCGAGTTCGGTGGCGATTGGGAAATGCGCATCTACACCGATGAAACCCAAGGGGCCGAACATATCGCGCTGATCAAGGGCGACATCAGCACGCCTGACCCGGTGCTGGTCAGGATGCACGCGCTTGACCCGATGCTCGATGTGGTCGGAACCGGCCCACGGGGCCGCGCCCGCGAATTTGGCGATGCGATGACCCTGATCGCCGCCGAAGGGCGGGGCGTTCTGGTCCTGCTGCGCGATGTGCACATGAAACTCGCCGCGCAGGAAGAAGTCTCACCCCAGACCCTGCGGCAATACGGGCTGGGCGCGCAGATCCTGTCGTCGCTCGGCCTGCACCAGATCATCCTGATGACCAATTCGCCCAAGCCCAAGGTTGTCGGGCTCGAGGCCTATGGCCTGGAAATCACCGGCACTCGCAAGATATCGGAGATCGGATGATGGCCGGACAATCACATTACACGCTGGAGCGTCCCACTTTTGACAAGCCGGTCAAGATGCTGATCGTCGTGGCCCCCTACTACAAGGACATCGCCGACCAGCTCATCGCCGGCGCCCGGGCCGAGATCGAGGCGGCAGGCGCCACCCACGAGATGGTCGATGTGCCCGGTGCATTGGAAGTGCCCACAGCCATTGGCATCGCCAGCCGGATGAGCAATTTCGACGGCTTCGTGGCCCTTGGCTGCGTGATCCGGGGTGAAACCACCCATTACGACACCGTCTGCAATGATTCCAGCCGCGCCCTGCAACTGCTGGGCCTTCAGGGGATCTGCATCGGCAATGGCATCCTGACGGTGGAAAACCATGATCAGGCCGCCGTGCGGGCCGACGCGATGGGGCAGAACAAGGGGGGCGGGGCCGCCGCTGCGGCCTTGCACCTGATCGCGCTCAGCCGTAAGTGGGGCCGCGCCGACAAGGGTATCGGCTTTACAAGGGATATTCTGCTGGCCCGCGAGGGCGGCAGCGGCACCGCATGACCATTTCCAACAACCAGCTGCGCAAGATGAAATCGGCGTCCCGGCTTTATGCCGTCCAGGCACTGTTCCAGATGGAATCCTCGGGGCAAACCGTCGAATCCATCACGCGCGAATTCGAAACCCACCGCTTTGGCGCCGTCTATGACGAGGACGAGATGCAGGAGGGGGACGTGGACACGTTCCGCGGCCTGATCGACACCGCCGTCAACCATCAGGCCCGGATCGACCAGATGACCGACCGGGCGCTGGTGGCCAAATGGCCGCTGGGCCGGATCGACCCGACCCTGCGGGCGCTGTTCCGGGCCGCCGGGGCGGAACTGATTGATGCCGCGACCCCGCCGCGCGTAGTGATCACCGAATTCGTGCAGGTGGCGCAGGCGTTCTTTCCTGAAGGCAAGGAAAGCAAATTTGTCAACGCGGTGCTGGATCACATGGCGCACGAGGCGCGTCCCGACGGGTTCTGACTCGCCTGCGACTTCCTGCGCCTTGCCCCGCGCGGGGATCGGGCGCACAGTGGAGGTGACCCGTGCCTGACCACAGGACCCCCATGCCTCGACTGATCCGCCTTTACATCCGCCATGTCCTGATCGGCTTTGGCCTTGCCGGAGTGCTGACTGTCGCGTTGATCTGGTTCGATGTGGCCCATCTGCGGCACCTTGTGACGCATACCGAGGCTGGTCCGCTTGCCGTGGGGCTGCTCTGGCTGTTCAACGGCCTAGTGTTTGCCGGGGTTCAGTTCGGCATCGCCGTCATGTCCATGGCTGAACCCCAAGATGACGATCCGGCGGGCGGCCTTGGCCAGCGGGTCCATCATGCCGCAGCGCCGCAACCGTGGACCGTTGCTGTGGGGCCATCGCGCGACCGTCCCCGGCGTTCGCACTGGTAAGGAGGCGATCGGTTTCCTACATGTAGGACAGGCCTTGCCCGACACGGGCCGGGCACCGACTGACCGAGGAACCCGATCATGAGCCTCAACGACCAGACCCCCGACATCGTCATCGCATCGATCAAGGCAAACCGCACCCGCTTTACGCGGCTGGGCTATGTCCTGATATTCATCGGGGTGCTTGCCATCCTGTTTCCCTTGGTGGCCAGTATCGCCGCCAAACTGATGGTTGGCTGGTTCTTTCTGCTGATCGGGGCAACGGTGCTTTATCATGCCTTCGAAACGCGCGACTGGCAGTCCACGGTATGGAACGCGCTTATCGGCCTGCTCAACCTGTCGGTTGGGGTCTATCTGGCCTTGTTTCCGATGACTGGGCTTGTTGGGCTGACCCTGCTGGCCGGGATGATGTTTCTGGCCCAGGGCGTGTTCGAAGGAACCATCGCCTTGCAACACCGGCCCCGTCAGGGGTGGGTCTGGCTGGCGCTGAGCGGTCTGGCCTCGGTCATTCTGGGGGTCATGCTGATCGCCGGTCTGCCGGGAACCGCTCTCTGGGCGCTTGGCATGCTCTTGGGGCTGAACGCCCTGACGTCAGGGATGTCGTTCATCGCACTTGCCCGGTCCGTCTAGGACCGGGATGCTGCGGGGTGGCGGGAACCGCGGCAACCGTGGGCGTGATATTCCCGAGGACCTGTGTATACAGGTGGGCGCCAGATAACCTGACCAGGGCCAGGACAGAGCCAGCTCCCTCGGATTTGCTTAAGGCCACTGGAATTTGACGCTTGTCACAAGAGGGGCAGAAACCCGCCGAAGCAACAGGTAGGCCCGACACGCCCCTCGCGCAAGGGGGATCGTGTTGGCAGACTTATTCAGCGCGGCCCGTGTCCAGCAGCCAGCCGCCTTCGCCCACCACGCTTTCCGGCAAAAGATAGAGCGCCCGTTCGATGACGGCCACCACGATCAAGGCCAGGCAGATCTGGAAGAACGTGACACCGGCGAAGATCGACAGGATATGTGCGAGAAGGGTCATCGGGGCAGCTCCGTAACAATTTGCAAGAAATGTTTCGCCAATCCTCGTGTTCTAAAAATGGCGAATTCGCCTGAAATTGCGGTTTGACCCCACGTCAGTTGCCGCAGTCTTGCCCCAATTCACACCGGATTTGGCCATCTTGACCGATGTTCACCAATTGTTCATAGTTTCACCATGCCTGACGACGTTCTTCATGCCGACGGATTGGACCGTCTTATGCCTGGCCAACGGCTGGCGCGCGGGGTGGCGCGGCATCTGTTGAGTCATGATTTCGTCAGCGTCGAGGAATTGACCCCATCCCCGGGCCTTCGGGTGGACCTGATGGCGCTGGGCCCCAAGGGCGAAGTCTGGGTGATCGAATGCAAATCCAGCCGGGCCGATTTTCAATCCGACCATAAATGGCAGGGCTATCTGGAGTGGTGCGACCGATTCTTCTGGGCGGTCGATGCAGATTTCCCGACCGAACTTTTGCCCGACGAGACGGGGTTGATCGTGGCCGATGCTTATGACGCCGAAATATTGCGGATCGGGCCAGAGTCAAAGTTGCCCGGCGTCCGGCGCAAGGTCATGATGCAGAAATTCGCCCGCCACGCGGCAATCCGGGCACATCAGGCCCGTGATCCGGGGCTTACTTTCGTCTGGGGCTAGCGGGCTTGCCCACCGCGCGGGCGGCCTGGGCGGCGGCGCGGATTTCTTCGGCAATCTCTTCGGCCTCTTCGGGCTCGAAATCCATCGGGATCTCGATCCCGTTGCCTTCGATGAAGATGCGGACCATGCCGAGGCTCGTAGGGCCGATCTGCATGTTCGCCTCGATGTCGCGTTCGGTGTCGATGCCCATGACGGCCTCCTGCTGCTGTGACGGGATTATCCCGGCCCGGGCTTGATTGGCAAGAGGGAGGGGGCGGCGGGTTGAAACCCGCCGTCACAGGGGTCCTTGCCCTTCACCTTGCCAAAACAACTCCCGCCGGAGGCTCCCGGACCCGCGCCAGGAGCCTCCGGCGGGAGTTTTTCAGACCAAAGAAGCTAGGGGCAGACTGTTCGGTGGGTTTCAACCCACCGCCCCCTCCCGTCGCTTGAGAAACTGGCGCGGGCAAACTCCATCGCTCTTGCAATCGCCCCCCCTTGCGGCTAATCCCCCTGCCACGTGCCGCCTTAGCTCAGTTGGTTAGAGCGCTGGATTGTGGATCCAGAGGTCCCCTGTTCAAGCCAGGGAGGCGGTACCATTTGCCAAAGATCGCCTCCCGCGTCAGGCTGGTGTCAGTCAGGCCCGGCACTGGTGTGACGGGACGAGGCAGGACGACCAGATGCAGGATTACAAGGCCATCGCGCTGACCGCCGCGATCTCGGCGCTGGGGGTGACGATTTTTGCCGGGTTGCACCTCCCATTGCCGTTTTTGCTGGGGCCGATGCTGGGCTGTCTGGTGGCGGCTTTGGCAGGGGTTGGGCTGCGCGGTGCGCCGCGGGCCAGTACCGTCATGCGCACGATTCTGGGCGTGGCCGTAGGGGCGTCGATCACACCTGCCCTGTTTCACCGGCTCCCACAGATGGCCGCCAGCCTCGCGCTGATGCCGTTTTTGGTGCTGGCGATCGGGGCGGTGGGCTATCCGTTGTTTCGCCGGGTCTTTGGGTTCGACCACGCCACCAGCTATTACGCCGCCATGCCCGGCGGTTTGCAGGACATGCTGGTCTTTGGCGAAGAGGCGGGTGGAGACATCCGCGCCCTTGGCCTCATCCATGCCACGCGCGTCTTGCTGATCGTCACGGCCCTTCCGGTGTTCTTTGCCTATGTGCTGGGGGTGGACATGAGCCGCGCGCCCGGCCTGCCTGCCGCCGACATTCCGCTGATGGAACTGGGACTGATGGCACTGATCGCCATCCTGGGATGGAAAATCGCCGCCCGGGTGGGTTTGTTCGGGGCCTCTATCCTTGGTCCCCTGATTCTGGCTGCTTTTGCCAGTCTTGCCGGTGTGATCGAACATCGCCCTCCGGCCGAGGCGATCTATGCCGCGCAGTTCTTCATCGGCTTTTCGGTGGGGGTGAAATATTCCGGGATCACCTGGCCCGAAATCAGGCGCGATGTGGGGGCAGGGGTCGGCTATACCGTCCTGATCCTTCTCATTGCCATCGGTTTTGCATCGGCGGCGATCTGGCTGGGGCTGGTGCCCAAGATCGAGGGGCTCTTGGCCTTTTCCCCAGGTGGGCAGGCGGAAATGGCCGTGCTGGCCATCGTGGCCGGGGGGGACGTCGCCTTTGTGGTGGCGCATCACCTGATCCGCATTGTGATCGTCATCATTGGCGCGCCCATGGTGGCGCGACTGCTGCGCTAGGCGGTCAGGAATCTTCTCCGAATATCAGGCGACCTCGATTTCCGCGACCAGCGGCCCCCATCCGGCGCCGTGCATGTCGCGGTCGGACACGGTGCCTTGAATGGCGGGGCGGGGCAGGCTGAACTTGATCACGTTCAGGTCCGGAATGTCGAAGCGTTTCACCGTCCGCGCCGACACATGGAACAGCGACGCGATCTGGTCGACGTCAACCCCCCGAGCCACCCGTTCAAAGACCGAGGGCGACCCGCAAAAGATGTCGATGGTCAGCCAGAACGGCCCCGCGTTCTTGGTCCGGACCTTGTCCACGATGGACCCCAGCTCAGACATCGCTGACCTCGAGCGTGAACGCCTCCATCGGGTCGGACAGGGTCATGACGTGGTTCAGGCAGAACTCCCACGCTGCGCCCCGGTCAATCTCGGCCGGGGAAAAGGGGAAGGCAAAGGTGGGCATTTCCTCTTCGTCGGTCAATCCGTGGTGCAGCAGGAGGGGGTTGATCATCTTGGCGATCTCGCCCGCGCGGGCTTGGCTTTCGGCGGTCACGATGGCCAAAACGCCGACCTCGGTCGGGGTCACATGCCGCGCCTCGACAACACCCAGTGTCGCATCGACGCCAATAAGGCGCAATTCCACCGTGAAATCTGCATCGGTCAGGCCCATCCGGTCGCGCACGCGGGCGGCATGGCGGGCCTGAATGTCGTCGCACCATGCCCGGATATTTTCCACATATCGCCGGTCGCGCACCAGTGTCAGCAGGATCGTCTGATACCCCGCGATCCGCGCGCCCTCCAGCTTGACGGTGTACCGCTCGGATGGATGCCAGACCGACCCCTCCCCGCGCACGCGGGTCGCGTCCAGAGCGGTATATCGGGTGCGGGTCACGTCCAGATGGCCGCCCGGTTCATACAGGATGAAGGGGTCAGAGTTTTCATAAAGCATGTGCGCCGACACCGTATGCGGCGTGCAGCGGGCGCCCTTGGCCAGCGGTTCAACGGTAAACCCGGTGGCGTCGGTGTCGATCTGGATGACCCCCGATTGCGGCATGGTGGAACACAGCGACCCACATTCCCCGATCTTGGCTGAATGCCACGCGGCGCCCGCATCATCGCCACGCATCAGGGGCAGGGCGGCGATGATGGCCGTGTCTGTTGTGCGCCCCGCAATGACGATGTCGGCACCGGTGTTCAGACAGGCAGCGATCTGTTCGGCCCCGGCCAGCGCCACGATATTGGTGCAGCTGTCGATCACGGCGTCGTCGATGGGTGGGGCCGCGGGCAGGGGGGTCACGCCGCCCGCGGCCAGTGCCGCCTTGATCCGCTCGGCACTTTGCCCCGATTTCAGGACCGCGATCTTGGCGTGCAGGCCCTGTTCGGCCAGAATCTCGACCGTGATGTCATAGAGCCAGTCAACCGTGCTGTCCGCCCCGCAGGTTCCCGCCGTGCCGATTACCAGCGGACAGCCTGCCTTGGCCCGGGCCGCGATCAGCCCCGCCCACTCCGCCTTGGTCGAGGCGCGGGCGTATTTCGACACCCCCCGCCCAAGATAAGAGGGCCCACTGTCCGTGGACCCTCCATCAATGGCGATCAGATCAGGTTTGGCGGCGATCCCCCGCGCCAGAGCGTCCGGGTCATAGCCCAGACCCAGGGCGCCTGCGGGGATCAGAACGCGGGTCATGTCAGTCCTCGACCATCTGGGGTTTCTTCAGAACCTTGCGCAGGAACATCGGCGCGACAAAGCCCAGCACCGCCGCCACCCACAACACGGCAGCGATGGGCGACGAGAACAGATAGGTCCACTCGCCCCCCGACAGGGTCATCGCATGACGCAGGTTGTTTTCCATCTGATAGCCCAGAAGGATACCCAGAATGACCGGCACCGTGGGTATGTCCATCTTGCGGAATGCCCAGCCCATGACACCAAAGGCGATCATGAGGACCAGATCAAAGTAGCTGCCCGACAGCGAATAGATCCCCACAAAGGAAATCATCGTCACCCCCGGCAACAGCACCGCAGGCGGCACCATCAGGATGCGCACGAAAATCTTGACCATCGGCACGTTCATGAGAAGCAGGACAAAGTTGGCGATCAGAAGCGAAGCGATCAGCCCCCAGATCACGTCCGGCCGGTCGCGGAACAGCGTCGGGCCGGGGGTGATGTTCAGCGTCATCAGAACCGCTAGCAAAACGGCCGTGGTCCCCGATCCCGGCACGCCAAGGGTCAGCATCGGCACCAGCGCGCCACCAGCGGCGGCGTTGTTGCCCGCTTCGGGGGCGGCCACACCTTTCGGCACGCCAGTCCCAAAACCGCCCTTTTCCCCCGCGATACCCTTTTCCATCATGTAGGTCATGAACGACCCCAGCGAGGCGCCCGCCCCGGGCAGGATGCCCGCTATGAACCCCACGATGGACGACCGGATCATCGTCCACTTGGTATCCCACAAATCCTTCCATGGGATCGTCACCTTGCCCAGCTTGACGCCGACGGCGGTGTCCTTGCCGTGGGTTTCGATGAAATAGAACACCTCGGACACGGCGAACAATCCGACGATGGCGACCAGGAAATCGACCCCGTCCGCCAGATGCAGGTTACCCCCGGTGAACCGGGTGAACCCTGAATTGTTGTCCAGCCCGATCAGGGCGATGGCCAGACCGATAAAGGCCGCCAGCGCCGATTTGGCCTGATTGTTCGACGCCATCCCGCCCAGCGTGGCGAACGCGAGGGCATAGAGGGCGAAATATTCGGCCGGCCCGAATTTATAGGCGATCCGCGCCAGATAGGGGGCGACAAGCGCCAGCGCTATGGTCGCCAGCAAGGCCCCCACGAACGAGGCGACACCGGAAATCACCAGCGCATCGCCCGCGCGGCCGTTCTTGGCCATCGGGTATCCATCAAGCGTGGTCATCATCGCGGGTTCGTCCCCCGGAATGTTGAGCAGGATCGACGAAATCCGCCCGCCATACATCGCCCCGTAATAGACCGAGGTGAGCAGGACGAGGGCGGCGGTGGCATCCAGCCCCATGGAAAATGTGATCGGGATCAGGATGGCGACCCCGTTCGACGGGCCCAGCCCCGGCAACGCGCCGATGATCGTGCCCAGAAAGCAGCCGATCACGGCCAGCATCAGGGTGAAAGGGCTCAGCGCGATGCCAAAGCCCAGCGCGAGGTTGGAAAAGATGTCCATGTGCTATTCCTCAGCCCATCAGGCTGCGCGGCAGGGCGAACAGGCTCAGACCCAGACCGTATTTGAAAATGACGAACAAACCGACCGACAGACCGATCCCGGTCAGGACGGCGGTCGTGGGCTTGGGGCTGATCTGAAAACTCAGCACACCTGCGGCAATTGCCGTGGGCAACAGAAACCCCAGCGGTTTGAGCGTGTAGGCATAGGCAATCAGCACCACCGTCGCCAGCACCAGCGCCAGAATGGTCTTTATATCCGGCCAGCCGGGTTCCGGATCGGGGCGAAAGGCCACGAAAAAGGCGGAAATCGCCAGACCAGCGCCCACGATGATGGGAAAGGCCTTCGGCCCCAGCTTGTCAAAGATGTTTCCGGCCGGAAGGTTCATGGCGCTCGCGATAAACGCGAGCGCCACTAGGATCACGACCACTCCGAAGATGCGGTCGGTTTTCATCACTGGATCACGCCGATCTCTTTGGACAGTTCCGTCGTGTCCACGATCACCTGATCGACCCAGGCCTGGAAATCGGGGCCGACTTTGGTGAACGGAGCAAGTCCGTTGTCGGCCATCGCCTGCTTCCACTCGTCGCTGTCGGCGACCGCTTGCAGCTTTTCAGCCCAGGCGTTGAACTCGTCGTCCGAAATGCCGCCGGGGACATACAGACCGCGCCAGTTCACGGCGACCACATCATAGCCCTGTTCGCGGGCGGTGGGGATCTGGTCAAAGCCTGGCACCCGCTCTTCGGTCAGAACGGCCAGCGCGCGCACGTCGCCCGAATTGATGAAACCCACGATTTCCGACATGTCGCCGGTCATGGCTTGGGTAAAGCCACCGATGGTCTGGGTGATCGCATCTGCGCCACCGTCCACACCGATATACTTGATCGCCCCGATATCGGTGAACCCAGCGGCCTTCATCACCTGAAGCGGCTTCATGTGGTCAAAGCCACCCGCAGCCGAACCACCGGCAAAAGCGACCGACGACGGGTCGGCCTTGATCGCCTCGACCAGATCGCTCAGCGTCTGGAACGGGCTGTCCTTGGCCACCACGATCACGCCCGGATCGGCACCGATGGCGCCAACCCAGCGCACCTGATCGGCGGTCGCATCGCCAAACGCCTTTTGCGCCAGACGGGTGGTCGTGGCGGACGAGGCGGCGACGATCAGATCGGCATCGGTGTTGCGTTCATTCACGACGGTCGAAAAGGCAAGGCCGCCACCGGCGCCCGCCATGTTGGTCACCTGAACGGGCGACGACACCTGACCGATGTCGAACAGGATCTTGCCAACCTGACGGCAGGTGAAATCCCAACCGCCGCCGGGGTTGGCGGGGGCAATACATTCGGTGGCAAAGGCGCTGCCTGCGGCCACGGTCAAGGCGGCGCTGGCCAGCAGCGTGCGAAGGGTCGTTGTCATGATGTCCTCCCAGACATTTGTTTTGTCGTGCGGGGGAACGGGCCTCCTCAGGCACCGGATGCTCCCCTTGCGTCGGGCAGACTTGGGCGGCAACCTGACATCAGCCTGACACGTTTTGGTCAGTTTGCCGAAAAAAGGGGCAGATGGGTGAGATTTCTTCTGGTCGAGGACAGCGTCGATCTGGCCCGGTCCGTGCAAACGCGACTGGCGCTGGACGGGCATGGCGTCGATTGGGCCGATACGTTGGCCTCTGCCGCCGACCATCTGGCGACGGCGACCTATGACCTCATTCTGCTCGATATCATGCTGCCCGACGGCGACGGGCGCGACTTTCTGGCGGCCCACCGCGCTGCCCGCCGCGACACGCCCGTCATCGTCATGACGGCGCGGTCTGCGGTCAGCGACCGGGTGGCGCTGCTGGATACCGGGGCCGACGATTATGTCACCAAACCCTTTGATTTCGCAGAGCTGGAGGCGCGCGTGCGCGCCGTTCTTCGCCGCCGCGCCGGGGCGGCCCAGACCTTGCAGACCTATGGCGACCTGACGTTCGACCCGCTGTCGGCCACCGTCAACGTCGCAGGCGATCCGCGCGAATTGCGCAACCGCGAACTGCGCCTGTTCGAGGTGCTTTTGTCCGGCCCCGACCGAATCTTTTCCAAGGGGCAACTGGTCGACCGATTGTTCTCGGCGTCTGAAGAGGTCAGCGACAACGCCATCGAGGTGTACGTCGCCCGCCTGCGCAAGAAACTGGATGGATCGACCGCCCGGATCGAGACCGTGCGCGGTGTCGGCTACCGACTCACCACCGCATGAAGACGTTGTTCAACCCCGCCGGATCGATTCGGCGCAGGCTTTTGTGGCTTCTTCTCATTGGCGCGGCGGTCCTGTCGGGGCTGCTTTACCTGTCGGTCAGCACCGTTGCCCGCTCGGCGGTCGAAACGACACAGGACAGTATTCTGGGCGCGGCGACCATCGCCATCGCCGAACAGTTGCGCGGGGCCGATGACGGGGTCGAAGTTGATATCCCCTACACCGCCTTTTCCATGTTGGGCGCAGTGGGCGAGGACCGGGTGTTTTACCGCATCCTTGTGAACGGCGAAACGGTCACGGGTTACGATGACCTGCCGCTGCCCGATACGACCCCCGCAGGTCTGACCCCGCGTTATTACTCGCACCCCTATCAGGACATGATGGTGCGGATCGCCGCCGTTGAACGGCCCGTGCTGGTCTCGTCGCGCAGCGTGGCGGTGCAGGTGCTGGTGGCCCAGACGCGCACCGCGCAGGACGCCATCGTTGGGCAAATGGCCAACCGGGCGGCGGCACTGGGGCTTGGGTTCTTCGGCGTGGCGGCGGTGCTGGCCGTGGTCACGGCCCGGTCGGTCGTCCAACCGGTCAATTCTCTGGCCGAGGCGATGGGCCGACGCGGCCCGCAGGACCTGCGCCCCGTGACCCGGCCCGTGCCGCAGGAACTGACACCTCTTGTCGCCGCCCTCAACGGCTTCATTTCGCGGCTGTCAGGGGCGCTTACCCGTACCGAAACCTTTATCGCCGAGGCGGCCCACCACATCCGCACCCCACTGGCGACGCTGCGGGCGCAGGCCGAACTGGCGCTGCGGCAGACCGACGACGACGCGACACGGGCGACCCTGCGCGGGGTGATCCGGTCGGTCGATGACAGCGCCCGGTCTGCCAGCCAACTCCTTGAACACGCCGCCGTTGTGTATCGGTCGGACCAGCGGGCGGACGACCGGATCGACCTTGCCGCGCTGGCGCGTGACATCGGGCAAAGCTTTGGCCCCACCGCCGACCTGCGCGACCTGACACTGGCCGTGCATACCCCCGACAGCCCCGTCTGGTTGACCGCCGACCGACTGCTGGTGGAAACGGCGCTGCGCAACCTCGTGGACAACGCCATCAAATATTCCAACCCCGACGGTCAGGTCAGCATCGACGTCGATCAGTCGGCCACCCACGCGTCAGTCCGGGTCAGCGACCGGGGCCGGGGGCTGGACGGGGCGCGGCGGTCGCACCTGACTGCGCGGTTCCAGCGGGGGGGCAACGTGGGCGATGTGGTTGGCACCGGGCTGGGCCTGACCATCGTGCAAGAGGTGGCGCGCGCCCAGAACGGCAGCTTTACCCTGTCGGACCGAACAGGAGGTGGCACATGCGCCGAATTATCCTTGCCGCTGTGATGGTCCTTGCCGCGCACGCGGCGACGGCATTCCAGATCGAAGAGGAAACGCTGTTCCCCGGCACGCCCAATGGTCGCGAACTCAGCATCCTGTCCACCACTGACACCGAAATTTTCCGCCCGCTGATCGACGCCTTTCAACAGGCCAATCCCGGGGTATCCCTGCGCTATTCCGTGGCCAGCAGCACCGAAGTCTATGCGGCGGTCCACGACGACCACGCGGCCTATGATCTGGTGATCTCGTCGGCGATGGACCTTCAGATGAAACTGGCCAACGATGGCTACGCGCTAGCGCACCGATCGGCGCAAACCGGGACGTTGCCGGCATGGGCGCGTTGGCGGGATCAACTCTATGCGGTGGCGCAGGAACCCGTCGTGACGATCCTGTCGCGCAAGGGGTTCGCGGGGCTTGATCTGCCGCACACACGGGCGGACCTGCTCAGCCTCATGCGGGACAATCCCGACAGGTTTCGCGGGCGGATCGGCACCTATGACCCGGCGCGGTCCGGGGCGGGGTATCTGTTCGCCACACAGGACGCCCGGCAATCCGACACGTTCTGGCGTCTGGCCGAGGTGATGGGGACCCTCGACCCCCGGCTTTACACGGGATCGGCGGACATGATCGGGGACCTGCAATCGGGCCAGTTGATCGTGGCCTACAACGTTCTGGGGTCCTATGCGGCGGCCAGCCTGCCACCCGACGGCGATGCCATCATCCTCCAGCCTGAGGATTTCACGCATATCCTGCTGCGCACAGCGCTCATCCCCCGCGACGCGCCCGATCCGGGCTTGGGCGGGGCCTTCCTCGATTTCCTCTTGTCGGACCAGGGGCAAACCCTTCTCGATCAAGTGGCGGGGCTGCCCCGGATCAACGAGGCGGCGCTGGCTGCCGAACAGAACCTGCGGCCGATCCGGCTTGACCCCGGGCTGCTGGTTTACGTCGATCCGCTCAAACGACAGCGGTTCTTGCGGGAATGGGCAGCAGCGGTCGTGCAGCCCTGAGGGTCAGATGGGCGACCAGCCGGTCCAGCCTGGGACGGCCCGCAAAGGCCACCGGATGCACCAGCACATAGTCCCAGGTCAGCGGGACCGCGACATTCGACAACCCAGCCAGCGTGCCACGCCCGATCTCTGGATCGGCCAAGCGCGCCGGGGCGAGTGCCACCCCCATCCCGGCCCGGGCGGCGGCGATGGCTAACGCGGTCTGACCCACCTGCAACCCGGTCCCGTCCGGGGGCAGGCGGGTCAGACCCGCGGCGGCAAACCAGCGGGACCACTCTGGCTGATTGACGAAATCCGGCCCCCAGACGGTATGGATGAGGGCGGCATCGGGAATGTCGGCCACGGGCCAGCGGGTCGCCAGATCGGGGCGGGCGACGGCAACATACCGATCGGAAAACAACGGGCGCACCTGATGATCTGGGTAATAATGCGGGCCATAGGTCACCCGCAGATCGACCCCCTGCCGGGCAAAATCCACCGGATCCTCTGCCACGCGCACCTCGATCCCGGCGCGGTCGGGATAGTCGGCCAGGGCGGGGATCAGCCACAATTCGGCCAGCGACGACAGGGCGGACACGACCAGCCGGGGGCGCTGCGGCCCATCGGACAGATCGCGCATCAGGGCGGTCAGATCGGTGAACATCGACCCCAGCCGGGGATACAGGGCGCGACCCGCCTCGGTCAGGGTGATCCGGTTGCCCTGTCGCAGGAACAGCTTTTTGGAAATGACCTCCTCCAGCGCCTTGACCTGCTGACTGACGGCGGCGGCAGTCACGCCCAGTTCAGTCCCCGCGCTGACAAAACTGCCGGTGCGGGCGGCCGCCTCAAAGGCACGCAAGGCGTTCAGGGGCAGGGCCATCGTCTACCATAAGAAAATCTAAGGGTCCCCAAAATCTAGACCCGTTGCACCGGCGCTGTCCACGGTCTTTGATACATCAACTCTACAGGAGGCCCCGATGCGCGATATCCTCGACCTTGACCGCTACCCGCTCGGCCAACCCGACAGCCCCGCATGGGTTGCGCTGGTGGATCAATGCCGGGCCGATCTGGCCCGCGACGGGATGTTCAGCCTGCCCGACCTGATGGACCCGGGGGTAGCGGGGCAGGCGGCCCGGTCGCTGACCCCGAAATTCGCCAGCGAAAGCTTTCACCACCAGCGCGACCACAACATCTATTTCCTCAAGGATATCCCCGGCCTGCCCGCCGACCATCCGGCGCAGCAAAAGGTCAAAACGTCGAACCTGACGCTCTGCGGCGATCAGGTCGAGGACAGCCCAATGGACCGGCTTTATCACTGGGCCCCGTTTGCCAGTTTTCTGGCCGCCACGATGGACAAACCCGCGCTGTTCCCGATGGCGGACCAGATGGCGGGGCTCAACGTCATGTCCTATGCCGAGGGGCAGACGCTGAACTGGCACTTTGACCGCTCCGAATTCACAACGACCATGCTCCTGCAAAAACCAGAAGTCGGTGGTGAATTCCTCTACCGGACCGATCTGCGCACGGCGCAGGACCCCAATTATGACGGTGTCGCGCGGTTGCTGAACGGGCAGGACCCCGACATGCGCAGCCTGACCCTGACCCCCGGTACGCTCAACGTGTTCCGGGGTAAGAACACGCCGCACCGGGTTGTTCCGGTCAAGGGGGCGACGACGCGGGTCATCGCGGTCTTTTCCTTCTATGAAAAACCGGGGGTGGCCTTCACGCCCGAGGAACGGATCGGCTTTTACGGCCGTGCCCAATGACCACGTCACAGGTGTTCAAGGACGACCGCAAGGCAACCTACCTGAACGCGTCCGGGGCCGACAAACCGCTGATCTCGCCGGTGGCACCCGATGTGCTGGACCACGCCCGCCGTTATCGCCTGTCGCGCCTGCGGGCGCAGATGGCGCAGGCCGAAGTGGGGGCGCTTTTGCTCTACGATCCGGTCAACATCCGCTATGCCTTTGACAGTTCCAACATGCAGGTCTGGACCGGGCATAACCCGATGCGCTACGCGCTGATCCTGGTGGACGGGCCGGGAATATTGTTTGAATTCAAGGGATGTCTGCACCTGAACGACGATCTGCCCGGCATTGACGAGGTCCGGCAATCGATCACATGGATGTTCATGGGGCGGGGGGATCAGACGCCCGGTTTTGTCACCGACTGGGCCGCAGAAATCGCAGGGCTGATGCGCGACTATGTCCCCGCCAACCTGCGGCTGGCCGCCGACAAGCTCGATATCGAAGGGGTCCGGGCGCTCGAGTCCCTCGGTATTTCGGTGCTGGACGGCACACCGCTCACCGAAATCGCCCGGTCGATCAAATCGGCCGACGAAATCACCCTCATGCGTTGGACGATCCGCGTGTGCGAGGCGGGGATGGCCCGCATCTATGACCATTCCATCCCAGGCGTGACCGAACGCGAGCTGTGGGCGCATCTGCATTTTGAAAATGCGCGGTCGGGCGGTGACTGGCTGGAAACCAAGCTGTTGACGGCAGGCCCCCGCACCAACCCCTGGTATTCGGAATGTTCCGACCGGGCGATCCGGGCAGGCGAGCTGATCAGCTTTGACACCGACATGATCGGCCCCTACGGCTATTGCGCCGACCTGTCGCGCAGCTGGACTTGTGGCTATACGCCCATGACCGACACCCAGCGCCGGATCTATGCGACGGCGGTGTCCCAGATCGACCATAACCTTGCCCTGATCCAGCCCGGCCGCGACTTTGCCGACTTCAACGCCCACAGTTGGCGGATTCCGGCCGCCCACGTCCCCTACCGCTATTCTCTTGCCGTGCATGGCGTGGGCATGGCCGACGAATGGCCCGTTTTGCCTCTGCACGTCGATTGGACCGACCGGGTGATGGCAGGGCGGTTCGAACCGGGCATGGTCCTGTGCGTCGAAAGCCTGATCGCCGAGGCAGGATCGGAATCGGTCAAGCTTGAAACCCAGGTTCTGGTTACCCAAACCGGGTATGAACGGCTGGATACATTCCCGTGGGAAACGGCGTGACCGAAAGCCGGGTTAACACTTTTATTGTTTTATTTCAGGATATTGATTGGCGTTCAAACGTGAACTCCCCATCAGGGATGGTCGATCTGCACGGTCTGCCGCAGATGGCTCGTCGCCCGGTCATAGATCAGGATCCGGTCGTCCGAGGTCACCACCGCGAACCAGTCCGTCCCTTGCGTGAACGCGACCGCCGAAACTCCGCCAGGCAGGCTGATCCTGTCCGGCAGCGGCAGCGGGTCCGCATTCAACCGGATGACAAGGGCCGCGATCAGGGTTAGGAAGCCCCCGATCATAACCACGGTCAGCCCCGTCACCAGCCGTTTGAGGCCGATCAGATGGGGCGGCAGGCCGCTGTCCTCGTCCGGAGCCTTGCCCATGTCCGCGCCTTCCCTTGCCGAAACCCTGACCTTTCGGATCGACCCCGATCCGCCTGCCCGCCTTGATAAGGCGCTTTCGCGGGATGTGCCACTCGAAGCCGATCTGAGCCGGTCCCGCCTGGGCAAACTGATCGAAGAGGGGGCCGTGTCGGTCGACGGCGCGGTCGTGACCGACCCCCGCTTCCGCGTGGCCGAAGGGGCCGAGATCGCCATCACCCTCGAACCCGCCACCGAAAGCCACATCAGCGGCGAAGATATCGCGCTGGATATCGTATTCGAAGATGACGACCTGATCGTCCTGAACAAACCCGCCGGCATGGTCGTGCACCCCGCCCCCGGCACGCCGGGCGGCACGCTCGTGAACGCCTTGATCCATCATTGCGGCGACACCCTGTCTGGCGTGGGCGGCGAAAAACGGCCCGGCATCGTCCACCGCATCGACAAGGAAACCTCGGGCCTGCTGGTCGTCGCTAAATCCGACCGCGCCCACCACGGCCTGGCCGCCCAGTTCGAAGCGCATACGGTAGAACGCCGGTATCTGGCGATCTGCTATGGCGTCCCCGATCAGGCCGACCCCCGCCTGCACGGCGTCAAGGGGACGAGTTTCGAGGCGGGCAATATCCTGAAAATCCAGACCCATCTGGGTCGCCACAAGAATGACCGGCAAAAACAGGCGGTCTATTTCAACCAGGGCCGCCATGCCGTTACACGCGCCCGCATCGTCGAACCGCTGGGCAACCCCCCGGTCGCCTGCCTGATCGAATGTTGGCTGGAAACCGGGCGGACCCACCAGATCCGCGTTCACATGACCCACGCGGGCCACGCCCTGATCGGCGATCCGGTCTATGGCGGCAAACGCAAACTGGCGATCAAATCGGTGGGCGAGGCGGGGCAAGCGGCGGCGCTGGCCTTTCCCCGGCAGGCTTTGCACGCGGCTACCCTCGGGTTCACTCACCCGGTCACCGACGAAGTCCTTGAATTTCAAGCGCCTTTGCCCGACGATTTTGCGGAACTTTTGCACGCTCTTGGCGGTTCAGTTTGAAATGATCCATCCCATGTGCGTGAATGCGCGGAAATGTTCCTCGCAACCTGCCGGATGCGCGTTCATATTACGTTAAAGGATTTGCACTAGGTCCTCTTGACTTGGATCGTTAGCGCAACCATCTTGATGTTAAACCCTTATACATAAGGAGGGGGACATACATGAGTAGTTATGCCAATCTTCCGGCCCCGTCGCCGGAGCAGGGACTGAATCGGTACCTTCAGGAAATCCGCAAGTTTCCGATGCTGGAACCCGAAGAAGAATACATGCTGGCCAAGCGCTGGGTGGACCACGAGGATTCTCAGGCCGCCCACAAGATGGTCACGTCGCACCTGCGGCTCGCCGCCAAGATCGCCATGGGCTATCGGGGCTACGGCCTGCCGCAGGCCGAAGTGATCTCAGAGGCCAACGTCGGCCTGATGCAGGCGGTCAAACGGTTCGACCCTGAAAAGGGGTTTCGCCTTGCGACCTATGCCATGTGGTGGATCCGCGCCTCGATCCAGGAATATATCCTGCGGTCGTGGTCGCTGGTCAAACTCGGCACGACCTCGGCGCAGAAAAAACTGTTCTTCAACCTGCGCAAGGCCAAGGCCCGGATCGGCGCATTGGAAGAGGGCGACCTGCGCCCCGAAAACGTGGCCAAGATCGCCCATGATCTGGGTGTGACCGAGGACGAGGTGGTCAGCATGAACCGCCGCCTGTCGGGGGGCGATGCGTCGCTCAACGCCATGGTCGGCAGCGACGGCGACAGCGCCACCCAATGGCAGGACTGGCTCGAGGATGAGGACGCCGATACGGCAACCCATTACGAAGAACAGGACGAAATGACCGCCCGCCGCGCCCTTTTGGCCGAAGCGATGGATGTTCTGAACGAACGCGAAAAGGACATTCTGGTCCAGCGCCGGTTGCAGGATGAAACCATCACGCTCGAAGACCTGTCGGCCCGCTATGACGTCAGCCGCGAGCGGATCCGCCAGATCGAAGTCCGCGCGTTCGAAAAGCTGCAAAAGCGGATGCAGGACCTGGCCAAACAAAAGGGCATGCTGGCGACGGCCTAAGGTCGGGCTGTCCGTCAGACGACAAACAAATAGCCCCGCTGGCCAGACCGGCGGGGCTTTTGTTTTGGATGGATGTCATATCGTCATGGCAGCCCGGCGGCCCTTGCCGACCCCTGATTGACCAAAAACGCGTCAGCGCCAACCAAAAGCCCTAGATTTGGGGGTATTCGGTCAATGACAGGATAGTGCCACTTGGATCGCTGAACCATGCGATCTTGCTGCCATCTGGCGTTCCTCATCGTTCGACCCTAGCAGAGGTCAGAGGGAGTCGCAGCAGATGTTGATGCGGGCTTTGGTCGGTCCAAGCCCCATTCCCCGTTCCCTTACCAGCAGGCTCTGCTAGGCTCTTCCCGAGCAAGCAAGAGGGATGTCATGACCAATACCGTGCGCTGGGGTGTCTTGGGGGCCGCGAATTTCGCGCTCAATCATATGGCTCCGGCCATTCATGCCGCCAAAGGCGCCGATTTTGCAGCGCTTGCCACGTCGGACCCGGCCAAGGCTGAGGGGTTCAAGGCGTTCCAGCCGAACCTCAAGGTTCATTCGTCCTACGAGGCGCTCTTGGCCGACCCCGATATCGACGCTGTCTATATTCCCCTGCCCAATCACCTGCACGTCGACTGGACGATCAAGGCGCTGGAGGCGGGCAAACATGTCCTGTGCGAAAAGCCCATCGCGATGAACGCAGGCGAATTCGACCGGCTGATCGCGGCGCGGGACAAGGCGGGGCTGTTGGCGGCCGAGGCCTTCATGATCGTCCATCATCCGCAATTTGCCCGCGCCCGCGATCTGGTGCAGGGCGGGGCGATCGGTGCGCTGCGCCATGTGGATGCGACGTTCACCTACAACAACGCGGGCGATGTGACCAACATCCGCAACCGGCCCGAAACCGGCGGCGGCGGGCTGCCTGACATCGGCGTCTATACCTTTGGGTCCACCCGGTTCGTCACGGGACAGGAGCCCGTGGCGGTCCCCTATGCCAACATCACTTACGAAAACGGGGTGGATACCTTTGTGCAGATGGCCGCTGATTTCCCGGCCTTTACCTATTCCGCCGTCATTTCGATGCGCCTGTTCAACCGGCAGTCCGTCACGTTTCATGGCGACAAGGGCGTGCTGACCCTGACCTGCCCGTTCAACGCCGCCGTTCACGATCAGGCTGAGATCCGGTTGGAAAATGCTGACAAGGTTGTCACTGTCGAACGGTTCCCCGGCGTGAACCATTATGTCCATCAGGTTCAGAATTTCTGCGCCAGCGTCCGCACAGGGGCCGCCTATCCCTGTCCGCTGGAATTCAGCCGGGGCACGCAGGCGATGATCGACATGACCCTTGCCGCCTGCCCGCCCAAGTAAGGAGAGCCGCCATGCCCCCCGATACCGGACCCAGCACCCCCGCCGATTATGAAAGCCTGTGGATGCGGCTGATCTGGATGATCCTGATCGCCGTGATGCTCAGCGCGTCGCAGACCGTGCTGGGCGTGCTGACCGTGGTGCAGTTCGTCATCATGGTCTTCAACAAACGCGAACCCAATGAAACACTTGCCGAATTTGGCACCACGCTGGGCGTCTGGATGGCCAAGGCCGTGCGGTATCAGACGGGCGCGTCCGAGGTAAAGCCGTGGCCGTGGACCCAACTGGACTAAGGATCGTTCCGGCGGATGCGGCCCCGGTCGCCGATGTCTTGGCCCTGCTTGGCCCCGGCCGCTGTCATGGCAGTGCCTGTATGTGCCAGCGGTTCCGTATTCCCACGAAACATTGGGTCGGGGTGCTGGACGCGGAAAAGGAAATCCGTCTGGCAGCCCAGGCGCAGGCGGGCGAAGGGGTCTTGGCCTATCTGGACGATCAGCCTGTCGGCTGGGCCGGGGTGGCCCCGCGCGTGGCGCTGGGGGCGCTGATGACCCGGGCGCTGCTTTGGTCCGGGCGACCGGACGAGGATCGGACCGACCCTGACGTCTGGTCTGTCCATTGCTTTTTCGTGCGGGCCGGGTTTCGGGGGCGCGGGCTGGCGCGGCCCTTGCTGGTTGGGGCCGTCGATCAGGCCCGCAGGCTGGGGGCCAAAGTCATCGAAGGCTATCCGATGATCGCTCCCAAAGGGCAGGTGGTCACATGGGGCGAGATGCATGTGGGCAGCCCTGCGACGTTCTCTGCCGCGCAGTTCGTGCAGGTCAGCCAGCCGTCCAAGCGCAGGGTGGTAATGCGCCGAGCATTATAGGCGCGGCAGAGCAAGCGTCAGAATATGTTGCGGCCCGGACCGCCCGCCCAGATACAGCGCCCCGTCGTCCCGCCAGCCACCGCGCAGGTAGCTGCGATAGGCGATCGAGTTGACGCAATTGACCGTCAGCATGATCTGCCGGACCCCCGGATAAGTTTCGGCCAGATAGTCGGGCAGGGCGTGCAAAGCCGCCCGGCCATACCCCATCCCCTGAAACTGCGCCCCGATCAGAAAGCCGCGCAGCCCCACCGTGCCGGGCGTGGCGAAATCGTGGGTGGCGGCGAAATCAAGGTCGATCTTGAAAAATCCGACCGCGTCCACCGCCGACCGGATCATGTGGAATTCGACCATGGGTGTGGTTTCCCGGGTCATGTCGGTGATGGCCGCCACATACTGATCCTGACCGGGGCCAAGTTGCAGGTGCAGCACCTGCCCCACGGCATCATGGGGCAGGGGGGCAAGGGTGATCACCCCTCAATCGCCTCCAGCTCGTCAATCATGCCAGCGATGACCGACAGGCCCTTGTCCCAGAATTTCGGATCCGATGCGTCGAGGCCAAAAGGTGCCAACAAGTCCTTGTGATGCTTGGACCCGCCCGCCTTGAGCATGTCGAAATACTTGGCCTTGAAGTCGGGGTCGCCCTCTTCATAGACGGCATAAAGGGCGTTCACCAACCCGTCGCCAAAGGCATAGGCATAGACATAGAACGGCGAGTGGACGAAGTGTGGGATATAGGCCCAGAAGGTTTCATAGCCTGGGGCAAAGTCGAATACATCCCCCAGCGATTGCGCCTGCACCGACATCCAGAGCGCGTTGATGTCGTCGGGGGTCAGTTCCCCCTGACCCCGTGCCGCGTGCAGTTTGCATTCAAAGTCATAGAACGCGATCTGCCGGACGACAGTGTTGATCATGTCCTCGACCTTGCCTGCCAGCAGGATCTTGCGCTCGGCCTTGTCCTTGGCCTGTGACAGCAGTTTCTTGAAGGTCAGCATCTCGCCAAAGACCGACGCCGTTTCGGCCAGAGTCAGCGGGGTCGAGGACAACAGTTCGCCCTGTCCGGCCGCCAGAACCTGATGGACGCCGTGGCCGAGTTCGTGGGCAAGCGTCATCACGTCGCGCGGTTTGCCAAGGTAGTTGAGCATCACATAGGGGTGGACGGTGGTGACGGTTGGGTGGGCAAAGGCGCCGGGCGCTTTGCCCGGTTTCACGCCCGCGTCGATCCAGCCCTTGTCAAAGAACGGTTTGGCCAGGTCGGCCATCGCGGGGTCAAAGGCGGCATAGGCGTCCAGCACGGTCTTTTCCGCCTCTTCCCAACTGACGATGCGGGTCGATTCCATCGGCAGGGGCGCGTTGCGGTCCCAGACCTGCATCCGGTCCAGCCCCAGCCATTTCGCCTTGAGCCGGTAATACCGGTGCGACAGGCGGGGATAGGCGGCGACCACCGCATTACGCAGCGCCTCGACCACTTCGGGTTCGACATGGTTGGACAGGTGGCGGCCGGTTTGGGGGGTGGGGAACCCGCGCCAGCGATCCTCGATCTCTTTTTCCTTGGCCAGCGTGTTGTGGATGCGGGCAAAGGTTTTCACATTCTGGCCGAACACGCGTGCGAGTTCGTGGGTGGCCGCCTCGCGCTGGGTCCGGTCCTGTTCGGTCAGTAGGTTCAGCGTGCCTTCGATCGTCAGGTCTTCGCCGTTCACGTTGAATTCGAGGCCGGCGATGGTTTCATCGAACAGGCGGTTCCATGCGGCGGCCCCGACGGTGGACTGGTCGTGCAGGAATTTTTCAAGCTCGTCGGACAGTTGATAAGGTTTCATCGACCGCATCCGATCAAACACGGGTTTGTAGCGGGCGAGGTCGGGGTTTTCGGTCAGGATTCTGCTCAGATGGGCGTCGTCCAGCCGGTTGAATTCAAGGCTCCAGAACACGAGTGGGGTGGTGAAACTGGTGATCTTGTCCTGACAATCGGACATGAATTTCGCCCGGTCGCTGTCGATGGTCAGTTGATAATAGCGCAGGCCCGCAAAGGACATGATCCGCCCGGCGATCACGTCGATCCGTTCATAGCGCAGGACGGCGTCGAGCATGTCCTTGGCAGTGAGGCTGGCCAGTTTGCCTTCGTAATCACGAGCGAAGGACGCGCAGGCCTGCTCCAGCCAGTCCATGTCGCGCTTGATCTCAGCACTGTCTTGCGACGGATAGAGGTCTGTCAGGTCCCATTCGGGAAGCGGGCCGAGGGAGTTGCCACCAGAGGTGTGAGCGTCGAAAACGGGACGGGTCATGGGTCTGCCTTGTGCTGTTTGGGTCAACATAAGGGACCGGCGGGCTGGTTGAAAGCGGTGGAGCCTCCGGCGGGAGTTTTTTTGACCAAAGAAGGGGGTTCGGGGGGGCGTTCACATGTGAACGGGTTTCAAGATATTGATATTATGATGTTTTCTGGAATTTGTGCTTTTGGAGTCCCCCGCGGTTCAACGCGTGTTCGCGGCCAAGGGCGGGCATTCAGACCGCAGGGTCAGCCATAGTTCGCCAGCATTTCTTTGAGGTCGGACAGCGTGTTCGCCTCGGCCGCCGGTTTGTCGTGCCGCCAGCGCGACATACGCGGAAACCGTAGTGCGACGCCAGATTTGTGCCGGGGGCTGGCCTGAATCCCTTCAAAGGCGATTTCAAAGACGTGTTCGGGCGTTACCTGCCGCACCGGGCCGAACCGTTGTAGCGTGTTCTTGCGGACCCACGCAGTGATCTGGCCGAATTCGGCGTCGGTCAGCCCCGAGTAGGCTTTGGTGAACGGCACAAGGTCCGGCCCATCCCAGACCGCGAAGGTGAAATCGGTAAAGAGATTGGCCCGCCGCCCCGATCCGGCCTGCGCATAGATCATCACCGCGTCGATGGTCAGCGGATCGACCTTCCATTTCCACCAGTCCCCCTTTTTGCGCCCGGACAGATAGGGGCTGTCCTGTCGTTTGAGCATCAGCCCCTCGGCCCCGATATCGCGACTGGTGGCGCGGGTCGCCGCGAGCGTGTCCCAGTCGGAGCCGTCGATTTGCGGCGAGAGGCGAGCCGGCGCGTCGGGGGGCAGGGTTGCCAGAAGCGCGGCCAACCGGGTGCGTCTGTCGCGGTGGGGCAGGGAGCGGATGTCTTGCCCTGCGTCCTCGAGCAGGTCATAGGCCATCAGGATCACGGGCGCCTCGACCAGCAGTTTTTTCGGCACCGTCTTGCGCCCGATCCGGCTTTGCAGCGTTGTGAAGGAGAGCGGCGCGCCGCCCGCATAGGCGAGGATTTCGCCATCCATCACGGTCCCTTGCGGCAGCCAGTCGGCCAGACGTGCCAGTTCCGGGAAGCGATCGGTCATCAGATCCTCGCCACGGCTCCAGACATGGACCTGACCGCCGCGCAGGATCACCTGCCCGCGGATGCCGTCCCATTTCCATTCGGCCGACCAGTCGGTCGCGGCGCCGAGGGTGGTCAGATCCTCGACCTGATAGGCGAGGTAGAACGGGTAGGGCCGCGAGAGGTCAGCGGTGGGGTCGGTGGCGTCGATCAGATTGGCCCAACTTGTGCTGTCGGGCGTCCAGTTCCCCATGAGTTTGTGCGTCACATCAGCCTCGGCCTGGCCGGTCGCCTGCGCCAGCGCCCGCGTCATCAGTTTCTGGCTGACCCCGACCCGGAACCCGCCGGTCAGCAGTTTGGTGAAGAGGAACCGTTCGCCGGTGGGCAGGCTGTCCCATGCGGCGAGAATCCCGGCCTTGCGGTCGCTGTCACCCAGCGTCGAGAGGCGACGCAGTTCGCCGATCCAGTAGGTGAGGCTGTGATCACTGGTTTGGGTCGGCGGCGGTAGGACGAGGCTGATGGTTTCGGCCAGATCGCCGACGATGGGATAGGATTCTTCGAACAACCACAGGGGGATTCCGGCCCGTTCCGCCGCCCAATCGCGCAGCAAAGTTGTCGTAATCACTCTTTTTGGCCTGCGCCCTGAGAAGAGGCCGATGGTCCAGAGTTTGTCATCGTCCGGGGCGGTGCGGAAATAGTCGGCCATTGCCGCGACCTTTGCCGTTGTCTTGGTCGTCTGGTCGAGCGCGGCGTAGAGGACGGCAAAGTGTTTCATGCCGCCTCCTCGGGTCCGTCTGGGGGCGCATCGAACCCTTCGCCGTCGTATTCGGTGCTTACGATCTGCGCATCAACGCCCTGGTCGACCAGCCAGCGCCGAAAGACCGACGTATAGCCGTGGGTGACAAAGATCCGGTCGGCCCCGGTTGCGCGGATTGCGTCGTTCAGCCCCTGCCAGTCGGCGTGGTCGGACACCACGAACCCCCGGTCGGCCGACCGCCGCCGCCGCACACCGCGCAGCGCCATCCAGCCGGAGGCAAAGGCGGTCGAGGCATTGCCAAACCGCCGGACCCACGGCCCGTTCAGCGCCGAGGGTGTGGCCAGCACCAGAGCGCCGGGGTAGGCGCGCAGGTCGGTTTCGGGCGTCACGCGGATCGTCTTGGAGAGGGGGATGCCTTGGGCCCGAAGGACCTCGTTGGTGTTCTCTATCGCGCCATGGGTCAGGATTGGCCCGATGTCGGTGTTGACCGTGGTCAGCAAACGTTGAGCTTTACCAAGGGAATAGGCCCCAAGGACAGAGAACCGTCCGTCTGCGGCGTTGGCGGCCCACCAGTCGTCGATCTGCGATTTCAGGATGTCGGGCGGGGTCCAGCGGAACACCGGCAACCCAAACGTGCATTCGCTGATGAAGGCGTGGCAGCGCACGGGTTCGAACGGTTCGGACAGCCCGTCAGCCACGACCTTGTAATCGCCCGAGGCAACCCAGATTTCGCCCCCCACTTCGACCCTAATCTGTGCAGAGCCGGGGACGTGGCCTGCGGGGTGGAACGAAACGGTGGCCCCGCCGATCTGGCGCGGTTCGCCGTAGCGGATGGTTGTGAGGTCGATGTCCCCCAGTCGGTGCCGGATGACCGGGGCTGCGGCGTCAGTGGACAGGTAGCGGCCCATGCCGGGGCGCGCGTGGTCGGAATGGCCGTGAGTGATAAGCGCCCGGTCCACCGACCGCCAGGGGTCGATGTAGAAATCGCCCGCCTCGCAGTAGATGCCCCGGTCGGTAAAGGTCAGAACCTGTGCCATGCGTTCAGGGTAGTCTGCCCTTGGCAAAGGTCAAAGCGGGGTGATCGTGGCCGCGCCCGCGTGAAGATCCTCCATCCGGTCGAACCGGAGGTAGGCGATGGCCCGGTCCCCTGCGCGGCTGAGCAGCGTGCCTGCGGGTTTGTCGCCGGTGGTGATTTCGCTGCCGGGGTCGGCGAGGCCGTGGACGGTGACGCCAACGAGCCCCTTTTTCAACTCGGTCTTGTGGCGCATCCGGGCGGTGACTTCTTGCCCGACGTAGCAGCCTTTTTTGAAATCCACACCGTTCAGGCGGTCGAACCCGGCTTCGAGGATATAGGTGTCGGGGGTCAGTTCGATGCCTGTTTCGGGGATCAGGTGGGCGACGCGCAGGGCGGTCCAGTCGGTGGTGTCGCTGATGTCGGTCGCACCATAAGCCCGCCAGCCCATGTCCATGTGCCGTGGGTCGGGCAGGGCGCCAGCCGGGATCGGCCCCGTCCCGCGCGATACGATGAGGTCGGTTTCGCCGATCTGCACGTCCGCCCTGAGCCGGTACATGCCAAGCCGCTGGCCGAGCGGGGCCGCCAGCGCGGTCGCCACGTCGATCAGGATGCGGTCCGCCTGTCCGATCAGGAAGAAATCGGCAATGTATTTGCCCTGGGGCGTGAGCAGGGCCGCATAGACGATGCCGTCCCGCGCACGGGTGACGTCGTTACTGACCAGTCCTTGCAGAAAGGCTTCGCGGTCGGCGCCGGTCACGGAAAGCACGGTTCGGTCGGTCATCTGATCCCCCTTGTCCGCCCATATATAGCGGCTGGGCGGGAAAGATCAGCCATTGTCGTCGGGTTTGAATTGAAGGCGGTAGAGGTCGGCATAGAGGCCCCCCCGCGCAATCAGCTCGTCATGCGTCCCCTGATCGACCACCTGACCGCGATCCATGACCACGATCTTGTCGGCGTTGCGGACGGTGGAGAGGCGGTGCGCGATCACCAGTGTCGTGCGTCCCTTGGACAGTTGTTCGAGAGCCATTTGCACGACCGCTTCGGATTTGGTGTCCAGCGCCGAGGTTGCCTCGTCCAGAAGCAGGATCTGCGTGTTGCGCAAAAGGGCGCGGGCGATGGCCACCCGTTGCCGCTGACCGCCCGACAGGGCCGATCCGCGCGGTCCTGCGGGGCTGTCGAGCCCGCCCGACAGTTGCGGCAGGAAATCGGTCACATGGGCTGCGGTCAGAACCCGGTCCAGCTGGTCCTGCGGCATGTCGGTCCGTCCCAGCAGGATATTGTCGCGCAAGGTTTCGTCGAACAGCGCCGCATCCTGTGTGACCACCGAAAAGAGGCCTCGAAGATCATCGAGCGACATCGCGCCGATCGGCACAGCGCCGATTGTGACCGTGCCCGACTGCGGTTCGACCAGCCGGGTCAGCACATTGAAGATCGTGCTTTTCCCCGCGCCCGAAGCGCCCACGAGCGCGGTGGTCGCGCCCGCCTCGGCAATCAGGGATGCGCCTTTGAGGACCGGGAAATCGGCATAGCTCACGGTGACGTCGGACAGGACGATCCGAGGCGCGCCGGTAGGCGGCGGGACGGGTCGCGCCGGGCTGACAAGTGTCGGCTGGGCCTGAAACAGCGCGTGGATGCGTTCGATGCTCGCCGTTGCCGCCTGAAACAGACCGCTGAGGTTTCCCAGACGCCGCAGCGGTTCAAAGGCCAGCGCCATGGCGGTGAAAAACGCCATGAATTCACCGACCGTCTTGTCCCCCGCTGCGATCTGCGCGCCGCCATAAAACAGAACGCCCATGAACCCGAAGCCGGTCATGATGTCGATCAGGCCGGGGATTGTGGCCTGCCCAAGGGCCGTCTTGACCTCGGTATCGACCTTGGCCCCGATCAGGGCGGCGTAGCGTTTGCTTTGATAGCTCTCCAGCCCGTTGAGTTTGATCGGGTTGATGCCGTGGAATACCTCGTCCAGCCGGGTGGACATCTTGGCCGCCACCTCGCGCGATTGGCGGGCCTTGCGCCGGACAAAGCCCTGCACAGCGAGCGAAGGCAGGACCAGCAGGGGGATGCCCACGAGGGCGACCAGTGTCCAGCGCCAATCGACCCAGAGCGCCACGCCAAACAGCCACAGCACCGCGACACCGTCCCGCGCAATGCCGGTGACGATCCCTGACCAGACCGCCCCGACCGCCTGAACATCCCCTTGAACCCGTTCGATCAGGGTGCCTGGCGGATTGGTCTGGTGGAACGCGCTGTCCAGCCGCATCAAATGCGCCAACAGGTCAGACCGCAGCGCGGCGGCCGTTGTTTCGTTGACCCGGGTCATCACCACCTTTTGCCCGACAGATGCAACGGCCCGGGTGACAAAGACGCCCAGCACTGTCAGCGCGACCATCCAGATCGCCCCGGCCTGACCATCGGTCAACACGTTGTCGAACATCGGTTTCATGGCGTAGCTCAGGACGCCCAGCGTGGACCCTTCGAGCACCATGAACCCAACGGCGACCGCCAGCCAGCCGATCTGGCGGCTGAGATAGCCCTTCCAGAGCCAGCTGAACAACGCGCGTCCGTTAAGCGGGCGGGCAAGGGCCGGTTGGGGGGAAACGGTCATGGGTGTCCTTCGGCGCGGGGCTTTGCCTCGTCTAGTCGCAAAGGGGGGGCGGGGCAAGTTTTGCCAGATGGATTTGACCCGCGGGGTGGCCATCGGGATTTGTCGTTCCGGCGGTCATTGACGCGGCCGGACGGGGCGCTAGGGTCGCCCGGACACTTCATTTTCAGGTCCTGTCTCATGCCCCTAGCCAACGGTCGCCCCTACCTTGCCATTCCCGGTCCATCGGTGATTCCGGACCGAGTGTTGCGGGCCATGCACCGCGCCTCGCCCAATATCTATACGGGCGAGTTGCACGACCTGACCCGGTCGCTGATTCCCGATCTGAAGGCCGTGGCCCGGACCGATCACAATGCCGCCATCTATATCGGCAATGGTCATGCGGCGTGGGAGGCGGCGCTCGCCAACGTCTTGTCGCCCGGCGACACAGTGCTGGTGCTGGCGACGGGCCGGTTCTGCATCGGCTGGTCCGAGATGGCCAAGGGATTGAAGGCCCAGGTGCAGATCATCGACTATGGCCAGCAATCCGCCGTTGACCTTGCCCGCGTTGAACAGGCGCTGCAATCGGACACGGATCGCCGGATCAAGGCTGTGCTGATGGTCCATGTCGATACCTCGACCAGCGTGCGCAACGACGTGCCGGGTGTGCGAGGGGTCATTGATGCTGTCGGCCATCCCGCATTGCTGCTGGTGGATTGCATCGCATCCTTGGCCTGTGACCGGTTCGAGATGGACGCCTGGGGTGCCGATGTGATGGTCGCCGCCTGCCAGAAGGGGCTGATGACGCCGCCCGGTCTGGGGTTCGTGTTTTTCAACGACAAAGCGGCGGGCGTGCGCGAGGACGCGCGGTGCGTGACGACCTACTGGGATTGGAAACCTCGGGTAAACCCAGAAGGATACTGGCAATATTTCGATGGCACGGCCCCCACCCATCATCTGTATGGCCTGCGCGAGGCGCTTGACATGATCGCCGAAGAAGGGATGGACCACATCTGGACACGGCACGAAACACTGGCGCGCACGATCTGGGCCGCCTTTGACGCCTGGTCGGTTACAG
This sequence comes from Marivivens sp., assembly GCA_024642115.1. Lineage (GTDB taxonomy): Bacteria > Pseudomonadota > Alphaproteobacteria > Rhodobacterales > Rhodobacteraceae > JAHEBU01. The sequence goes on from JAHEBU010000012.1 coordinate 70,844, forward strand.
GGCCGATGAAGCTGAACATCGCAGATCCAGCCCTGCGGTCCTGGGCTGTCACGTCGGTCGAGGCGGGGCCGGGCAATGGCGATGCGTTGCGGGCATGGTGCGAAACCGTGACGGGCGTCACGCTGGGCATCGGGCTGGGGCGCGAACCGGCCGACGGGTTCTACCGGATCGGCCATATGGGTCATGTGAACGCCCATATGGTTCTAGGCGTTCTGGCGTCGATTGACGCAGGCCTCAAGGCGCTGAAGATCCCTCATGGGTCGGGCGCGCTCGAGGCCGCGGCACGGTTGGTGGCCGCCGGGTGAGGTGGGTTAAAACCCACCTGACCCCGGGTCTTACTGAGGGTGCGCCTCGAGCCAGGCTTTCATGAAGGCGATTTCCGTTTCCTGGGCCGCAACGATATCTTCGGCCAGTTTGCGCAGTTCGGGATCGGTCCCGTATTGCAGGACAACCTTGGCCATCGCCACCGCCCCCTCATGGTGCGGAATCATGCCCGTCACAAAATCGCGGTCTGCGTCGCCGGTGTAAGGCGTCATCATGCCGGTCATCATCTCGGACATGGCGGCCTTGTAGGCGTCGGTCGAGGCGTCATCGGCAAGGGCGAGGGTCGGGGCAAGAATGGCGGCGGCGAGAGCGATGCGGATCATTGGGATACTCCTGTGTGATTTGCAAATACCCTGCCGTCCTTCCCGTGCTGGAAGGCAAGTCACTAAACTGTCAGGACCGCGCTGATGCCAGCGCCTGTGGCAGGGCGGCGGCAAAGGCGGCCATGTCTTGGGCCGTGCCGCAGCTGACGCGGATGCATCGGTTCTGCGGGGCGACAAAGGGCATGCGCACAAAGATGCCAAGGCTGATGAGCGCGTCCCTAACCCGGGCCGCGAAGGCCCCATCCCGACCACAGTCAATGGCCACGAAGTTGGTCGATGACGGAACGCTGGTCAGCCCATTTTCAGCAGCGATTCGTGCGATCTGGTCGCGCGAGTGGCCGACCATGTCGCGCACGTCGGTTAGCCAGTCCTGATCGGCCAGTGCCGCCAGCGCCCCGGCCTGCCCGACCCGGTTCATCCCGAAGTGATTGCGCACCTTGTTGAAAGCGTCGATCAGCGAGGCGGCTCCGATGGCATAGCCGACGCGGGCGCCGGCCAGCCCGTGCGCCTTGGAAAAGGTGCGCATCCGGATGACCCTGGGATCCGCAGGATCGGTCGCCACCGAACGGCCCGGCGGGGCGAGGTCGATATAGGCCTCGTCCAGGATCAACAGGCAGCCGGGAGGGACGTGGTCGATCATGTCGGTGATCGTCCGGGCATCGTGGAATGTGCCCATTGGATTGTCGGGATTGGCCAGATAGATCAGCTTTGCACCGACCTCGGCCGCCTTGGCGGTCAGCCGGGCCGGATCCTCGAAATCGCCGGTGTAGGGGATCTGGTGCAAGGTGCCGCCAAATCCTGCCACATGATAGTTGAACGTAGGATACGCCCCCGCCGAAGTGACGACGGCGTCGCCCGGACCAACAAACAGCCGCACAAGCAACCCCAGCAGCCCGTCGATCCCTTCGCCCACCATGATGTGCGCGGCGGGGATGCCGTGGTGGGCGGCCAGTGCCTGTCGCAGGTCGTGGCTTTCTGGATCGCCGTATTTCCACGAGTGCGCGGCCTCGGCCTGCATGGCGGCGATGGCGCGGGGCGAGGGGCCAAAGACGGATTCGTTGGCCCCCAGTCGCGCCTTGAACGGACGGCCCAATGCCCGCTCTTGCGCCTCGGGCCCGACAAAGGGGACGGTTGAGGGCAGCGAGGCGGCCAGCGGGGTCAGGCGGGGATCATTGGTCATGGGGGGAGATAAGCGCGATGTCTCCCCCTTTGGCAAGTGGGCGGCCGACCCCATGTTTGCGCTGAGCTGAGGAGGGTCTGATGGCGAAACTGACACGACGCGGATTTCTGGGAACGGCGACGGCGGCGACGCTGGTGCGGGGGCTGCCTAATCTGGCCAAGGCCCCGGCAGGTCGGCGTATCCTGACGCTGGTCTATGACAAATCGCTGGGGATGATGCGGGCGGTCGAGCGGATCGTGCCCTGATGGGCCGGGCCTGGAGATTGCCCCGGCCCGACTGGAGGATCAGCCGATTTCGGCCAGACGGGCCAAAGCGGCCTTGATCTGCGCCTCTTCCTCTTCGCGCAGGGCGAGGTTTGCTTGCGCCTCGGCCACGACCTCGGTCGGGGCGGATTCGGCGAATTTGGGGTTGTTGAGGCGGCCGCGCAGGCCGCCCAGTTCCTTGCCCAGTTTTTCCAATCCCTTGGCCAGACGAGCCTTTTCGGCGTCGATGTCGATGATGTCGGCCAGCGGCAGGCAGAACGTGGCCCCGGCTGTGGGGATGGTGATGGCCCCTTTGGGTGCGGTTGCGGCCTCGGTGATGCTGTCGATCCGGGCCAGACGTTCGATCAGCGCGCGGTTGTTGGACAGCGCCGCCTTGGCTGCGGCGTCTGCGTCAAGCTGAACCACCGGCACCTTGAGTCCCACCGGCACGTTGACCTGAGCACGGGCCGACCGGATGCCTTCGATCATGGAAATCGCCCAGTTCATTTCGGCCATCGCCGCGTCGTCCACGATTTCCGCCCCATAGGTGGGCCAGTCGGCGTGGACGAGCATTTTCTGCCGGTCGCCTAGAACGCCCCACAACTCTTCGGTGATGAAGGGCATGATGGGATGCAGCAGGATCAGGCATTGGTCGATGACCCAGGCCATCGTTGCCTGCGTTTCGGCCTTGGTCGCGTCGTCACCGTCCAGCAGCAGGGGTTTGGAGAATTCGACATACCAGTCGCAGACCTTGCCCCAGACGAAGGCATAAAGCGCGTTGGCCGCGTCGTTGAAGCGGTAGGCGTCAAGGGCTGCGTCGACCTCGATCCGGACCTTGGCTGTTTCGCCGATGATCCATTTGTTGACCGTGGCGGTGGCGGTGGGGACCTGACCGTCGCTGTGCGTGGCCCCGTTCATTTCGGCAAAGCGGGCGGCGTTCCAGAGTTTGGTGCCGAAGTTGCGGTAGCCCTTGATCCGGTCCTCGGACAGTTTCAGGACGCCGCCCAGCGCCGCCATCTGCGCAAAAGTAAAGCGCAGGGCGTCGGCGCCGTACTGGTCGATCATCACCAGCGGGTCGATGACATTGCCCCGCGTCTTGGACATCTTCTCGCCCTTCTCGTCCCGCAAAAGCTGGTGGAGATAAACCGTGTGGAAGGGGACCTGATCCACCACGGCCAACTGCATCATCATCATCCGGGCGACCCAGAAGAACAGGATGTCCTGCCCGGTGATCAGGACGTCGGTGGGGAAGTATTTTTTCAGTTCCGGAGTCTGTTCGGGCCAGCCGAGGGTGCCGATCGGCCAGAGACCGGAAGAGAACCAGGTGTCGAGGACGTCAGGGTCGCGCCAGACGGGATAGATCAGGTGGGTCGGGTCCTGATCGACCTCGTAGCGGGCGAGGGCTGTGGCGAAGGCATCGGTCGCGGCTGCCTTGTCGGCCACTTCAACGACGCGGCAGGCATGCAGCGGGGTTGGCAGGCTGGACAGGTCGCGCTGGAATTTGGCGATGACGCTTTCGAAATCGCTGGCGCAATGATCGACGGGATCGCGGTTTTCAAATGCGCCCTTCAGCAGGAGGCCCAGCATTTCAACCTCGTCCAGATTGCCGTCGCCTTCGTCATCGGCGAAATCGGTTTGCGAGACGCCAAGGCCGTACCAGACCGGAATCTGGTGCCCCCACCAAAGCTGGCGCGAGATGCACCAGGGTTCGATATTTTCGAGCCAGTGGTAATAGGTCTTTTCGCCGGATTCCGGGATGATTTTCGTCCGGCCATCGCGGACGGCGTCCAGCGCGGGGCCGACGATTTTCGCCGTGTCCACGAACCATTGGTCGGTCAGCATGGGTTCGATGACCACCTTGGAGCGGTCGCCAAAGGGCTGCATGATCGGCTTGTCCTCGACATAGGGGACGCGTTCGAGATGTTCGGAATTGGTTTCCGGGTCGATGGATTTGACCAGTTTGGTGACGGCTAGCCCTTCGGCGGTGATGGCCGCGACCACAAGCTTGCGGGCCTCGAACCGATCCAGCCCGCGGTATTCGTCGGGGACGAGGTTGATGGCGTCGATCTCGGCCTCGGCAAAGGTGGCGCCGGTGGCGAAAGTCTGCGCCTTGGCGGCCTCTTGGGCGTAGGGGGCGCCGTCGGCCCGCAGCGCGCCGCGGGTGTCCATGAGGCGGTAGCAGGGGATGTCATTCCGCTTGGCCACGGCGTAATCGTTGAAGTCATGCGCCCCGGTGATCTTGACCGCGCCCGACCCGAAAGTGGGGTCGGGGTATTCGTCCGTGATGATCGGGATCAGGCGGCGGTGTTCCTTGGGCCCGACCGGGATTTCGCAAAGTTTTCCGATGATTGGCGCGTACCGTTCATCCGATGGATGAACTGCGACAGCCCCGTCGCCCAGCATGGTTTCGGGGCGCGTCGTGGCGATGGAAATATAGTTGCGCGTCTCGCGCAGGGTGACGTTTCCGTCCTCGTCCTTTTCCACATACTCATAGGTGGCACCACCCGCGAGCGGGTATTTGAAGTGCCACATGTGACCAGCGACTTCGGTATTTTCGACCTCGAGATCGGAAATGGCGGTTTCAAAATGGGGGTCCCAGTTGACCAGACGTTTGCCGCGATAGATCAACCCCTTGTCGTACATATCGACAAAGACCTTGATGACGGCGTCGTGGAAAGTGCCGTCCATCGTGAAGGCCTCGCGGCTCCAGTCCATTGACGCGCCAAGGCGGTTGTCCTGGTCGCGGATGGTGCCGCCGCTGACGGCCTTCCAGTCCCAGATCTTTTTGATGAACGCCGCGCGCCCCATGTCGCGCCGGCTTTCATTTCCCGCCGCAGCCAGTTGTTTTTCCACGACAAGCTGCGTGGCGATGCCCGCGTGATCCAGCCCCGGTTGCCACAGCGTGTCATAGCCCTGCATCCGTTTCCAGCGGGTCAGGATATCCATCAGCGTGTGGTTGAAGGCATGGCCGACGTGCAGGAACCCGGTCACGTTGGGGGGCGGCAGCATGATGCAGAACGTTTCGGGCCGGGACGCGTTCGCCCCCGCCTTGAAACAGCCCGCCTTGTCCCAGGCGGCCGACAGCCGCGCCTCGGCCTCGGCCGGATCGAACGTCTTTTCCAGTGCCATGACAGCCCCCATTTTTCCTTGATTGCTGCGGTTTAGCTTGCGAGGCTGGGAAGGGAAAGCGGTAAGGGCGCGGGTATGGCCTACAAAAAGCGGTCAAAATGGTCCGTGTTCTCGAGATCCGGAGGCTGGATCGGCGCGGTCATTTTGGGTCTGGGACTGGTTTGTGCCGGGCCAGCCGTCAGCTATCTTGGATTTGAATACCAGCTATCCCGACATGGCGTGACTGTCACAGGCACGGTTACCGATCTGGCAGATCGACGGGCGCGCCGAAACAAACGCAATCATGTCGTGGTCTATGTGTTTCGGACGGCGGAGGGGGTGGATGTGACCGGACGACAGAGGGTCAGTGCCGCCACTTTGAATGACTTGGTCGAACAGCAACCGATTGCGGTGACCTATCTTCCGCAGGATCCGTCAAAAAGCGAGGTCAACAGGTTTCGACCGACCCGAATCGGTCTGATCTGGCTCGCCACATTGGCCGGATTGGCAATTTTCGGAGTCCTTTGGCTGCGAAAGTATTGGCGGCAGGCCGAGGACGTGCTTGCCCTGCGCGAATTCGGTCAGGTTCGGCGGGCCAAAGTGACCGAACACAACCCGCTTAAGAATAAACATAATCGGACCAGATCCTGGACCGCCTTGTGGGTGGACGACGCTGGGACCAAGGGTGAGACGTTTGTGCATGGCGCCGCGACCTTGCCCGCTGTGGGAAATGCGATCACCATCTATGCCGATCCCAAGGGCGACGCGAAATCCGTGTGGGAGGGCGACGTCGGCACCCGCTAGATCGCGCGGTCGATCCGGGTGCTGAGGTGGATCAGCGATTCCAGCGCCAGAACGCCTTCGATCTCTCCGATCCGGTCGAGCGTTTCATCCAGTTCCAGCGTCGAGGATGTGCGCAGCTGACAGGCCAGATCAAACCGACCGGACGTGGTGTGCACCGTTTCGACTGCGGCAAGTCGTTTGAGTTGGGCCAGAACGGCCGTCAAGGCCGCTGGCGTGATGTGGACCAGAACCGTCGCCCGGATCATCCCCCGCTGCGCGTCGGGTGACAGTTTGACAGTGTAGCCCGCGATGACGCCGGACCGTTCCAGCCGTTCCAGCCGTGCCTGCGCGGTGGTTCGCGCCAGCCCGATCCGCACCGCCAATTTGGCCACGGGCAGGCGGGCGTTGACCGCCAGTTCGGCAAGGATGGCGCGGTCGGTGCTGTCAAGATCGGTCATGATGTCCGATATATCGTCAATCTGCCCATTCTGGGAGTCACATTTTGCAATTAGACAGGGCGGATTGACGAAACCTGACCTTACCTTTGGACAAAAGAATACGGAGGTCGGGCATGTTTCAATCTTCCATCGGGTTGCCGGATTTGGCGGCTATATTGCGGCAGGCGGGCGACGGACCGTTGCATCTGTTCGCCCCGTCGGTGTTGTCAGCCCGCGTGGCCGCCTTTCAGCGCGGTTTTCCGGGACAAGTGACCTTTGCCGTCAAGTCCAACCCTGATCATGAGGTGATTTCGGCCCTGTGGGCGGCGGGTATCGCCGGGTTCGATGTGGCCTCGCCAAAAGAGATCGCGCTGGTGCGCAGTCTGTGCCCGGGTGCTGAATTGCACTACAACAATCCGGTTCGCAGCCGGGCCGAGGTGGCTGCCGGGATCGCGGCCGGTGTGGTCAGTTGGTCGGTGGACGAGCCGGGCGAGTTGGACAAGTTGGCGGGCATCGCGCCTGAGTCCGAGATCGCGGTGCGGTTTCGGTTGCCTGTCGCGGGGGCCGCCTATGATTTCGGGTCGAAATTCGGGGCCGAGCCCGATCAAGCCGCCGCTTTGCTGGCGCGGGTCGCCGCGATGGGGATGCGTCCGGCGCTGACGTTTCATGTAGGCACCCAGTGCCGAGATCCAAAAGCGTGGATGACCTACATGGCCGAGGCCGCGCGAATTGCGGCGACCGCTGACGTGCGGATCCGGCGGCTGAATGTGGGCGGTGGATTTCCTTCCGCTCGCGATGGCCAGCCTGTTGATCTGAAACCCTATTTCGAAGCGTTTGCGACAGGAGTGCGGGCGTTTCCGGTCCCTCCGGTGCTGGTCTGCGAACCGGGTCGTGGGCTGGTTGCCGACGCGTATTCCTATGCCGTCCGGGTCAAATCGGTGCGCCCCGGCCGCGTTTACCTGACCGATGGCATATACGGGGGATTGTCCGAGATGCCGTCGATGGGGGTGCCGGTGTTTGATGTCCTGACACCAAACGGAGATATCAGAACCGGGCCAAGGCAGCCGGTCACGGTTTTTGGCCCGACCTGCGACAGCCTCGACCGGTTGCCGGGTTTGGTCCAGCTCCCCGCGACCCTGGCCGAGGGGGACTGGATCGTTTTTCGATCCATGGGTGCCTATGTGACGGGCGTTTCAACTCATTTTAACGGCTACGGCGTGTGGCGGACCGAACAGGTCGCCGGCATCGACCTCAAAAACGGTCCTCGGTGACGTCTGGCGCTGGACAGTGGCGGTTTGGCGGTTAGGTTCAGGCCCGAACCCCAGTTTAGGAGCAGCGCCATGGAAAAATTCGGCAAGAGTCAGCCGGTTCGCCGGGTCGAGGATGTCCGGTTTCTGACAGGTCATGGTCGTTATGTTGACGACATCACGCCTGATGGCGCGCTGTTTGCCTATGTGCTGCGTTCACCGGTCGCCCACGGGACGATCACGTTGCTGGACGTGTCCGATGCGAGTGCGGCCCCTGGCGTGCATCTGGTCATGACCGCCGCCGATCTGGCCAGGGCCGGGATCCGCCCACATATGAAGGCGTCGCTGGTGACCAACCTGGACGGGACCAAGGGGGCGGCCCCGCCGCGCCCGGTTCTGGCCGAGGACCGCGTTTGTTTCGTGGGCGAACCTGTTGCCCTGATCGTGGCCGAAACGATGGCGCAGGCCAAGGATGCCGCCGAGATGGTGGTTCTGGATATCGACGAACTCCCCGTCCACATTGACCCTGTCGTGGGTGGCCCGGTGATTCACCCCGAGGCGCCAGAGAACCTTGCCTTTGATTGGGGAATGGGAGACCGCACGGCGGTCGAGGCTGCGCTCAAGAATGCCGCCCTTGTGATCGTGATCGACGTGCCCGACAACCGCATCATCGTCAATTCGATGGAGCCTCGCGGCTGCTACGCCGAAATGGTCGAGGGCCGTATTCATGTCGCCGTGAATGGGCAGGGCGTTTGGGGGCCAAAGAACGACATCGCCTACCACCTTGATATCCCCAAGGAAGATGTCCGCGTGACCAACCCTGATGTCGGCGGCGGATTTGGCATGAAGGGGATGGGATACCCCGAAACCATCGCTGTGGCTGCCGCTGCCCGTGTCCTGGGTTGCCCTGTGCGCTGGATGTCGGAACGGACCGAGGCGATGTTGTCAGACAATGCGGGCCGCGACTTGACGACCAAGGCCACGATGGCCTTTGACGCCAACCATCGCCTGACCGCCTATATGGTCGAAAGCGTGGCCAACATGGGCGCGTTCAACTCGGGCTATGCCCAGCCGATCCAGACCGAATTGTTCGCCAAGGTCATGCCCGGAACCTATGACGTGCAGACGGTCTGGCTGGGTTGCAAGGGCGTCTACACCAATACGACTCCGGTCGATGCCTATCGCGGCGCGGGTCGCCCCGAGGCGATTTTCGTGCTGGAACGCGCCATGGACAACGCCGCCCGTGTGCTGGGTGTCGATCCGTGGGAGTTGCGCCGGATCAACTTTATTCGCCCCGATCAGTTTCCCTATACCTCGGCTACAGGGGTCACCTACGATGTGGGCGAATTTGCCAAGGTGCTGGACCGGGCCGCCGAAAAGGCCGATCTGGCGGGGTTTGCCGCCCGCGTCGATCACTCCCGCGCGAGGGGGATGCTGCGTGGCATGGGACTGAGTTACTATATCGAAAGTATTTTGGGCGACCCTTCCGAAACGAGCCGGGTCGATTTCAACGAGGATGGATCAGTGTCGATCTTTGTGGGAACGCAGTCGAACGGGCAGGGGCATGAAACGGTGTATGCCCAGTTTCTGGCCGATCAGACAGGTATTCCCGCCGACCGGATCAAGGTGGTGCAGGGCGACAGCGACCTGATTGCCACCGGGGGTGGCACAGGCGGATCGCGGTCGGTCACGGTGCAGAACACCGCGACGCTGGCCACGGTTGATCGGATGGTGACCGCGTTCAGCAGCTTTCTGGCCGAAGATCAGGGCGTGGATGCTGCCGACATCGCGTTTGACGATGAACGGTTCCGGGTTCCGGGGTCCAATCTGACGCCCACGTTCCTTGAGGTGGCCGAGATGGCTCGCAAGGCGGGTCGGACCGAATTGCTGACCCACTCTGCCCGGATCAAGCTGGACAATCGCAGTTTTCCCAACGGCGCCCATGTGGCCGAGGTCGAGATTGATCCCGATACCGGCGTCGTCGTGGTAGAGCGGTACACCGTCGTGGATGATTTCGGCAACCTTATCAACCCGATGCTGGCCGAAGGGCAGGTGCATGGGGGCGTGGCCCAAGGATTGGGTCAGGCGATCACCGAGCGGGTCGTGTATGACGAGAACGGTCAGCTTTTGACCGCGACATTCATGGATTACGGGATGCCGCGGGCGGATACGCTGCCGATGATTTCGTTCACGTCTGAGCCGACGCCGAGCCTGTATAACCCGATGGGGATGAAGGGCTGTGGCGAGGCAGGAACGGTCGGTGCCTTGGCCGCTGTCACCAACGCGGTGATGGACGCGGTCTGGCCGTTGGGCCTGCGCAATGTCGAAATGCCGTTCACGCCGCACAGGGTGTGGTCGATCCTGAACGAGGGTAACAGTGCCGCTGCGTGACTGGTTCTTTGGCCTGTTCGACCGCCGGGCGGTTGCCGAAGAGGGGCAACGCCGGCAGCGGGGGCCTGCGATCCATGTCATCATTCTGGACGGCACGATGTCGTCTCTTGAACCTGGCGAGGAAACCAACGCCGGGATCACGTTCAAGCTGCTGCGCGAAGAGGGGCGGCGTGCCAACCTGACGGTCTATTACGAGGCGGGGGTGCAGTGGCGCGACTGGGCCGGAACCTATGGCGTGATGACCGGCAAGGGCATCAACCGTCAGATCGAGCGGGCATACGGCGTGCTCGCCTCGCGTTACAAACCTGGCGACAAGATAATGCTGGTCGGCTATTCGCGCGGGGCCTATGCCGTGCGGTCGTTGGCGGGCGTGGTCGACCTTGTCGGGCTGGTCAAGTCGCGGGATGCGACAGTGCGGGTGATCCGGCAGGCCTATCGGCACTACAGGTCGGGTGCCGGCAGCGACGCGGCGCATCGGTTTCGCGAACTTTATTGTCATGACGGTGTCGAGATCGAAGCGGTCGCCGTCTGGGACACGGTCAAGGCGCTGGGTCTGCGCCTGCCGATCCTGTGGCGCTGGGCCGAGGCCAGCCACAATTTTCACAGCGCATCGCTGGGGGCGTCGGTGCGCAACGGGTTTCACGCCCTGGCCGCGGATGAAACCCGCGAGGCGTACAGCCCGGTCCTGTGGGAAACAAAGCCCGGATCGCGCGCGCATGTCGAACAGGTCTGGTTTCGCGGAAGCCATGGCGATGTCGGGGGGCAGGTCGGCAACCATTCTAGCGCCCGGCCGCTGGCCAACATTCCGCTGGTCTGGATACTGGAGCGGCTGGAAAGCTGCGGGTTGCCGTTACCCATCGGATGGAAAGAGCGGTTCCCGCGCGACATCGCGGCCCCGTCGGTCGGCCGCTGGCAGGGCTGGGCGATCCTGTTCCTGTCTCGCCGCCGTCGAATCATCGGCCGCGATCCAAGTGAGCGATTGTTCGATGCCGCTCCGCACGAAGTGGTAAGCCGGGTCATCCCATCGGATGCTGTTGCGCATTAGAGGGGGCGGGCCCCCGGCGACGACTCCGGGGGCCTCTCTGTCAGGCGACGTTTTGAAGCCGTACCTTGGGGGAGACACCCAAGGCGTGGCAGACGTCGCGCGTCAGTTCCGGACGGTTGAGCGTGTAGAAATGCAGGTGATCGACGCCGCCCTGAAGCAGGTTGTCGCACAGTTGGGTCGCAACGGCGGTGGCATAGAGGTCCGTGGTTCCGTCCCGGGCCGCATTTTCGAACCCCTGCGCGAGGGTGAGCGGGATCGACGTGCCGCAGCTTTGCGCGAATTTGCGGGCGCCTGCCCAGTTTTCAACCGGCAGGATGCCGGGGATGATCGGGGCTGTGATGCCGGCCGCCACGCAAGCGTCCCGGAACCGGAAGAAGGTGTCGGCGGAAAAGAAGAATTGGGTGATGGCACTGGTGGCCCCTGCGTCGATCTTGCGTTTGAGCCAGTCGATGTCGGCCTTTTGGCTGGCAGCCTCGGGGTGCTGTTCGGGATAGGCGCCGACCCGGATCGTGAATTTCCCGGTGCCGGCCAGCGCCTCGATCAATTCGACGGACGAGGCGAAGCCATCGGCGCGCGCCTTGAACCCGTCTGAGCCCTTGGGCGCGTCGCCGCGCAGGGCCACGATCTCGGTCACGCCAACGTCGGCATAGCCCTGGGCGATGGCCATGGTTTCGTCACGGCTGGCGTCCACGCAGGTCAGGTGGGCAGCGACCGTCAGGCCAGATGTCTTGTGGATCGTGCCCACAGCCTCGTGCGTGAGTTGCCGGGTGGTGCCACCGGCGCCATAGGTCACAGACACGAATGTCGGGTCGAGCGGGGCGAGCGTGTTGACGCAATCCCACAGGCGGAACGACCCTTCGAGGGATTTGGGCGGGAAGAATTCGAACGAAACGGTGGGGCGGGTCATGATGGATCCTGTCTGAAGTTGTCCTCTTGTCGCTCAAATCGCGATGTGAGACAAATTCATAACTTTCACGACGATCATGAGTTTCGTTCATACGCGAGGGTACATGCACATCGAATTCAGGCACCTGCGGACAATCAAGGCGATCCACGACACGGGCGGCCTTGCGCGGGCGGCCGACCAGTTGAACATGACCCAGTCGGCCCTGTCCCACCAGATCAAGGGGATCGAGGATCAGGCCGGGGTCGAGCTGTTCGTGCGTCGCTCCAAGCCGCTGAAATTGTCGGCGGCGGGACTGAAGCTGTTGGCCGCGGCTGAACGGATATTGCCTCAGGTCGCTGATCTTGAAGCGGAATTTGCCGGTCTTGTCAGCGGCAAGGCGGGCCGGATGCACATCGCCATCGAATGTCATGCCTGTTTCGAATGGCTGTTTCCGGTGCTGGAGGCGTTCCGCAAAGCCTGGCCCGAGGTCGATGTGGATATTCGACCCGGTCTGGCCTTCGACGCCCTGCCGGCCCTGCGCCGGGAAGAGGTCGATCTGGTCGTATCGTCCGACCCGGAATCGATCGACGGCATCGATTTCACGCCGCTTTTTGACTACGAGCCGGTTTTCGTGGCGTCGAGCCAGCATCCGCTGGCCGCCAAGGAGGTGATTGAGGCCGAGGATTTTCGTGGTCAGACACTTATCACCTATCCGGTTGACCGTGCCCGGCTGGACATCTTTTCCCAGTTGTTGAGCCCGGCAAAGGTGGAACCGGCAGCCATCCGGCAAGTGGAATTGACAGCCGTCATCCTGCTGCTTGTGGCCTCAAACCGCGGCGTTGCGGTTTTGCCCGACTGGGTGATCCGGCAGGTGCGATATAACTCTGACTACGTGACGCGCCGGTTGACATCGGCGGGCATCACCCGGCGGCTGTATGCGGCCACTCGAACCGAGGATACGGCCCGCCCGTTCATGGCGCATCTGGTCCGGCAGGCCCGTCAGGAAGCGGTCAAGTTGCAACGCGGCTAGGCGGCGGATGTTACCTTGGCTGACTTGCGCTCGGTCTGTTCGAGCGCAAGACGAATCGCGGCTTCGGACAGCGGCATCGCCTTGCCCCACAGGTATCCCTGACCGAAACGGCACCCCATTCGTATCAGGTGGTCCCGCTGTTCGCACGTTTCGACCCCTTCGGCGATAACGGTGACATCCAGCCCGCGACCCATGGACAGGAAACCACCCACCAGCACCTCGGCCACCGGATCAATGCCTAGGCCAGCCACAAAGCTTGTGTCGATCTTGAGCTCGTCGAATTCCAGTTGGCGAAGATGATGGAAAGACGCAAAGCCTGTTCCAAAGTCATCAAGGGCAACCCGGATTCCCTGTTTGCGAAAGTAGGCGATGCTGGATTTGATCGCATCGGCCGCCCGGGCGATAAACACATCCTCGGTCATTTCGAATGTCAGGTGACGATACACGGCTGGATGTGCCTGCACGACACGGTCGAGGTCGTTTCGGCCGCTGAGCGTGGCAAGCGCCACCTCTGGCACGTTGATGGATACCTGACCCGGATCGAAACCGTCGTCCAACAGGGTTTCGATGTCGGACATGACCGAGGATGCCAGATGAACAAGAAGATCACCCTGAAGCCCCAATTCGTTGATCTGGGGCAGGAACTGCGCCGGGGACAGAACCCCCCGTACCGGATCGACCCACCGTACCAGCGCTTCGAACCCGCAGATCCGTCCAGTGTCCATCTCGATTTTCGGCTGATAAAAGGGACGTATGCATTTCGACTGGAATGCCGCGAGAATCGTCTCGCGATCTTTGAGGCTGGGTCGGGCTGAAAAGGTGCGGGGATCATAGACCAATGGACGCTTCGATTGTTCTGCCTTGGCCCGGAACATGGCCTGATCCGCCCCTGCGCACAGGGCCGAGACGGTCGAACAATGGCGGCCAGACAGGTTGACCCCGACACTGGCCGAGATGCACAGGTCCTTGCCCGAAAAGGCAATCGGTTCTTCGATCACCATTCGGATCTGCGTCGCAAGGTCGAGCGCCGTCTGGGCCGAGACGACAGATGCCAGGGCAACAGCAAATTCGTCCCCACCCAATCGCGCAACCAATGCACCCTCGCCTGCTGTCTGCTTGAGCCGATCCGAGACGGTGATGAGCACCTGATCGCCGGCAGAGTGACTGTAGGTGTCATTGATCGGCTTGAACCCATCCAGATCGAGCAAAAGCACCGCCACAGCCCCGTCGCGTGTCGTCTCCTCCAGAAACTGCTGAAGTTGGGCATCAAAGGCGCGTCGGTTCAGCAAGCCTGTCAGGCTGTCGTGGCGGGTCATGTGTTCGAGCGCAAGCAAGCGTGCGTTCGCTTGCTCCCGCGCGGTCGCCAGAGCCTGTTCGGTGTCGTTCTGTTTGGTCAACGTTTCGTAGGTATTCACGAAATAGACCATCAGGATGCCGCCGGTGATGGTCCAGTCCAGCGCGGTTGACTGTTGGAACGACATTTCGGAAATCGAAAAGAACAGCAGGAATGCCGACCCGAAAGATGGGACCATCATCGACCAGTTGAAGATCGGCATGGAGGCGAACGAGTTGGAGATGTGGACGAAAATCCCGAAGAGCCAGAGGAGTCCGGCCAGAAGCATGGCCACCGACCCCTGTGCCGACAAAACGAACGCGGGCGTCAGGTAGGCGACAGTCGAGAGGATGTTCACGAGCCAGATCAGCAAGACCCGCCGCAGGCCCAGATCCCGGTCATCGTCGGGCATGCCCCGTGACAACGCGATGCCAAGACCTTCGAACACCGCGATGGCCAGCGCCAGCCCGATGGCGGCCCTGATTTCTCCGAGCCACAGATAGATGGCCAGAATCATGCAGATCGACGCGGCCCGCTTGGGCAGATCGCGCAGCGAGACGTGGATCACGAAACGTGACTGATAGCGGAATCTGTCGAAGCTGATGTTCGGGCGCATGGTTCTGCCTTTGGGTCGGCCCGGCCTTTCTAGCTCTTGTTCAGACAATAACCCGTTAATGCGGAGCGGGACGTTTGCCGCCTCTTGTCCCGCCGCAAGGCAGGCCCTATAGCCAGCCCCTGATCCAAAAATCCCACGTCCCCGGAGGCCCCCATGGCTGGCAGCGCAAATCTCAACGTCATGATGAAGACCGCCCGCAAGGCCGGTCGGGCCCTGCTCAAGGACTTTACCGAGGTCGAGAACCTTCAGGTCAGCGCCAAGGGTCCCGGCGATTTCGTCAGCCGCGCCGACCGCCAGGCTGAAAAGACGATCCGGGACGAGTTGATGGCTGCCCGACCGACATACGGGTTTCTGGGCGAGGAAGACGGCGAAAAGCCGGGCGAGGACCCGACCCGCCGCTGGATCGTCGATCCGCTGGACGGGACAACGAATTTTCTGCATGGACTACCCCATTGGGCCGTCAGCATTGCCTTGGAACACAAGGGCCAGATCGTTGCCGGGGTAATCTACGATCCGGTCAAGGACGAGATGTTCCATGCTGAAAAGGGCGGTGGCGCCTGGTTGAACGAAAGCCGCCTGCGCGTATCGGGCCGCCGCACCATGATCGAGTGCATCTTTGCGACGGGTTTGCCCTTTGGCGGCCGGTCCGATCTGCCCGCCACGTTGCAGGACCTCGCCCGGTTGATGCCGGTCTGTGCGGGTGTGCGCCGGTTCGGTGCCGCCGCCCTTGATCTGGCGTATGTGGCCGCCGGTCGCTACGACGGGTTCTGGGAACGCGGCCTGCATGCCTGGGACATCGCCGCAGGTGTGGTCATCGTGCGCGAGGCGGGCGGCTTCGTCGAGCCGCTGACCGAAGGCGCGGATATCCTGGAAAGTGGTGCCCTGGTCTGTGCCAACGAGCCGATCTTTCCGTCTTTTGCCAAGATCATCCGCGGCTGACCACATTTCGTCGGGCATGCCCAACTGTCGCCAGAATCGCCCATTAGGGGCAGCGACATGCGCCTTTCCACTTCGATCCTTGCCCGGTTGAGGGCCTTTGCTGTCGATGATGACGGATCGGCCACCGTTGACTTTGTCATCGGGACAGCATTGGGCGTGACCCTGACAATCGCCGTCATGCAGTCCATTTCGGGCAGCGTGACCGGGTTGTCCGACAAGATCGGCGAGGCGATCACAGGGATCCATTTCCCATGGGAACCACCGCCGGAGGACTAGGTCAACGCCGCCGGGTCACCCTGGGGACTTGGGTGCGTTGAAGGGGATAGGTGGCGGCTGGGTGGTCCGGGTGCCCCTCTGTTCGCTGCCAGAACGCAGGGCCGCCCTTGGCCAGCCAGATCGGGATTGCCAGCCCGACCCCTAGAATGAACCCGCCCGCATGTGCCCAATAGGCCACGCCGCCCGTCAATGGGTCCGCCCCGATCCCGCCAAAAATCTGGAGCCCCAACCACAGCCCCAGCATGAGCCAGGCCGGGATCGGCAGGATCCGGAAAAAGACGACAAAGAAGATGAAAACGTCGACCCGGGCTTTTGGAAAGAACATCAGATAGCCGCCCATTACCCCGGCAATTGCCCCCGAGGCCCCCACGGTTGGCACCGGCGATCCCGGATCAGAGGCGACCTGTGCAAGGCCCGCACCAACGCCCGCCAAAAGGTAAAAGAGTCCAAAGCCCGTGTGTCCCAACTGGTCTTCCAGATTGTCCCCGAAAATCCACAGGAACAGCATGTTCCCTGCAAGGTGCATCAACCCCCCGTGCAGGAACATCGAGGTGACCAGCCCGCTGTATCCTGTGCCGGAACTGACCTGGGACGGGATGAGGGCGAATTCGGCGTAGAACCGATTGATGGCAAGGTCCGATGGCAAGGCGGCAAGGCCATAGAACCAGACAAGAACGTTCGCCGCAGTCAGCAACCAGACCACATAAGGCGTGCGCTCGGACGGGTTGTGATCGCGGATCGGAAACATCGGCAGCCTGGGTAAGGTGGGTTTAAACCCACCTTACGCGGGTGTGGACCGGGTGCATCCGAAAAAAGGGGCGTAAGGTGGGTTTGAACCCACCTTACGAGCCGACCTCGGCAAGCAGGGCCGCGTTGCCGCCCGCTGCGGTCGTGTCAATGCAGACGTGCCGCTCATGCTGAGCATGGGCCACGTCCGGCATGGAGGTCACAAGGGCAGCGATCGGACCGTCGCGACGGGACAGCGCCTGTGCCATCCGCCGTGCCTGGCTGTTATCCCCCCACCAGATCACCCCGCCCAGCGGTGTCAGTCGGGTGAGCAGGTCCGGATCAAAAAAGCCTGTCGCCTGCACGGCGACACCACCAAGTGCCCGGATCGCCTCGGCCTGCCGGTGGGCCGCGTCCGGTCCGGGGCCGGCGCACAGGATGGGGCCACGGGCCACAAGGCTCAACCGGTTCGATTCCCCCGTTGGTCCCGGCATGTCGCGCGGTTCTGTTTGTGCCGCCACGGACGCCCGAGCGAGTCGATTGCCGAGGGAGCCCATGTCTTCGGCCCGGTCCCAGTCGGTTCCCGCCTCCGGTGCTGCCTGGCCAACAAACCGCGGCAGGTAGTTCGGTCCGCCTGCCTTGGGGCCTGTCCCCGAAAGCCCCTCTCCGCCGAAGGGTTGGCTGCCGACGACCGCCCCGATCTGGTTGCGGTTGACGTAAATGTTGCCCGCGTGGACCCGTTCGACAATGGTCTGCACACGGTCGTCGATCCTCGTGTGAAGGCCAAAGGTCAGGCCGTAGCCGGTGGCGTTGATGGCGTCGATGACGCTGTCCAACCCGGCCGATTTGAAAGTCGCCACATGCAGCACGGGGCCAAATATTTCGCGGTCCAGGTCATTGATCCCGGTGATCTGGATGATCGTCGGGGCGATAAAATGCCCGGTGGCCGGGATGGGCAGGGCATGCAGGACCCGACCCTCGGCCTTGGCCCGTGCGATATGGTCGGCGATGGTCTTGTGCGCGGCGGCGTCGATCACCGGGCCAACGTCCGTTGTCATGTCCCATGGCCGGCCAAGGACCAGTTCGTCCATCGCGCCCCTGAGCATTTTCAGGACCTTGTCGGCGATGTCCTCTTGCACATACAGGCACCGCAGCGCCGAACAGCGCTGCCCCGCAGACCGGAACGCCCCGTTGACGATGTCGCGCACCGCATGTTCTGGCAGGGCCGTGCTGTCGACGATCATGGCGTTCAATCCGCCGGTTTCCGCGATCAGTGGGGTGCCAGGGGCGCAGTGATCGGCCATGGCCGTCGCGATCTTGCGAGCTGTCGCCGTCGATCCAGTGAAGGCGACACCGGTGATCCGTGGATCAGAGGTCAGCGCCGCACCGACCAGGCCGGAACCCGGCAGAAGTTGTAGTGCAGATTTCGGCACGCCCGCGCTGTGAAGCAACTGGACCGCCCGTGCCGCGATCAGCGGTGTCTGTTCGGCGGGTTTGGCCAAAACGGCATTGCCCGCGGCCAGAGCCGCCGCGATTTGCCCCGTGAAAATTGCCAGTGGAAAGTTCCACGGGCTGATGCAGGTCCAAAGACCCGTGGCGCTGCCGCTGATCTGCGAGGCGTAGTAGCGCAGGAAATCGACCGCCTCGCGCACTTCGCCCACACAGTCGGGCAGGGTCTTGCCTGCCTCGCGGGCAAGCAGGGCGAAAAGTTCGGGAGCGTGTTCCTCATACGCGTCGGCCGCGGCGTTCAGGATGCGGGCGCGCTCGGCAGGGGAGGCTGTCCATGCGTTTGCAACATCGAACGCGGCGGCGATCTCTTCGTCGCTGGCGGGACGGACGTGGCCAACGGTGTCGGCAGGATTGGCCGGGTTCAGGACCGGTTCGGCTGTCGCGGCCTGCGCAGGACCGGCGATCATGGCCCCACTGGTCCACTGGTGCGTTGTGAACGGCGCTCGGCCCTTTTCCAGACGGTTGAGCGTCGGGGTGTGGGTCAGGTCCCAACCTTGGGAATTGGCACGTTCGGGTTGGAACAGATCGGGGGCGCGGGTCAGGCGTGTTCCTTTGCCAATCGAATCAAAGGGATCGGCCGCCACGACTTCCGGTGGCACTTCTTCGTCCACGATCTGGTTCACAAAACTGGAGTTGGCCCCGTTTTCCAGAAGGCGCCGGACCAGATAGGCCAAGAGGTCTTCGTGCGCGCCGACGGGGGCATAGATGCGGCAGCGGGTCTTTTCCGCGGTCAGAACCAGTGAGTGAAGGGTTTCACCCATGCCGTGCAGCCGCTGGAATTCGAAATCTTCGGCGGTCCGACCCATCGATCGGGCCATGTCCAGAACGGCGGCGACCGTGTGCGCATTGTGGGTGGCGAATTGCGGGTAGATGCGGGCGGTCAGGCCCAGCAGTTTGCGAGCGTTTGCGATGTAGCTGACATCGGTGTGCTGCTTGGCGGTAAAGACGGGAAAACCGTCGAGCCCTTCGACCTGCGCCCGTTTGATTTCGGCGTCCCAGTAGGCCCCTTTGACCAATCGGACCATGATCCGCCGGTTCAGTCTGTCGGCCAGATCGTCGAGCCAGTCGATCACATGGCTTGCCCGCTGCCCGTAGGCCTGAACGACAACGCCGAAACCGTCCCAGCCCTTGAGCGAAGGGTCGGACAGCACCGCCTCGATCACGTCAAGGGAAAGGGACAGTCTGTCCGCCTCTTCCGCGTCGATATTGAAGCCCATGCCCGCCGATTTTGCCAGCAGGGCGAGCGCGCGGACGCGCGGCACCAGCTCTTCCATCACACGGGCCTTTTGCGCGACTTCATAACGGGGGTGCAGGGCCGAGAGTTTGACCGAGATGCCGGGGTTCTTGGCGACCGACCCGTGGGTGCAATGGGCGGCGATGGCGCTGATCGCGCGGGAATAGGACAGATGGTAGTTGCGGGCGTCGGAGTCCGTCCGCGCCGCTTCGCCCAGCATGTCGTAGCTGTAGGTGAACCCCTTGGCTTGCATTCCCTCGGCCCGCTTCATGGCCTTGGTTATGTCCTCACCCAGCACGAACTGACGTCCCATTTCACGCATGGCGCGGGCGACAGCAGTGCGGATGACCGGTTCACCCAACCGCTTGATCGCCCGGCGCAGGGGCGCGGCAAGGCCCCGGTCATCGTCCAGGACCCGCCCCGTCAGCAATAGTGCCCAGGTCGACGCGTTTACGAGCGACGAGGCCGATTTGCCAAGGTGTGTGCCCCAGTCCGAGGGGGCGATCTTGTCCTCGATCAGGGCGTCGATCGTGTCGGCGTCGGGGACACGCAAGAGCGCCTCGGCCAGACACATGAGCGCAATCCCTTCGTCGGTCGAAAGACCGTATTCCGCGAGGAACACCTCCATCAGGCCGGGGTCGGAACTGGCCCGGATCTGACGAACCAGATCGGCTGCGCGGGCGCCGATACGGGCGCGATCCGCCCCGGTCAGAGCGGCCTGCGCGACGAGTCGGTCCAGGGCCGTGTGCTCGTCAGCAAGATAGTCGGCATTGATGCGGGCGCGCGGGGCGTCCTGAGAATCGCGAGGCATGGGGGACTCCGGCTAAAGATGGCCTATGATACCCGATTGTTGCAGGTCGATTTGCCTGCTATTCAGGGATCAGGTCATCGGATTGACCAAAGTTGGAGGCAAGGATTGACCGAACGCCTTTCTGATCTGGATCGGTTCGACAAAAAGATACTTGATGTTCTCGCTGTCGAAGGCCGCATCAGCGTTACTGAACTCGCCCGCCGGATTGGCCTGTCCAAATCGCCCACGCAGGCGCGGCTGAAACGGCTGGAGGATTCGGGTGTCATCCGGGGCTACCGCGCCCTGTATGATCCGATCCAGTTGGGTCGGGACCATGTAGCCTTTGTCGAGGTCAAGATGACGGATACGCGGGAATCCGCGCTGGCCGCATTCAACGCCGCAGTCCTGAAAATTCCGGAAATCGAACAGTGTCACATGATCGCGGGCGCCTTCGATTACCTGCTCAAAGTGCGCACGGCCAGCATGGCGGGATACCGTCTGGTGCTGGCCGAAAAGATTTCTACCCTGCCGCATCTGGCCAACACATCGACCTATGTGGCAATGCAGGCGGTCAAGGAGGAAGGTTTGGCCCCGGTCACCCCGATGTCAGCCTGATCGCGTTGATCCGGCTTGACGGGACCCGCCCGCGGTACACATCCTTTTTCATGCGCCTGCTTTTTGCCCTATGTGTTCTTGCCGCGCCCGCCTTTGCACAGGATCAGACCTGTCCGGCGGCGATGGACCAGTCTGCCGATCAGTCGGCGCTGTTTGACCGGCTGAAAAGCGCCCCAGATCAGGCCGTGGCCAATTCCCTGATGGACCAGTTGTGGCGCATCTGGACGCTTGCCCCAGACGCCAAGGCGCAGGACCTGCTGGACCGGGGGATGGAAGCGCGCGAAAGCTTTGATTTCCTGGGCTCACGCGACATTCTGGACGGGCTGGTCGAGTATTGCCCTGACTATGCCGAGGGGTACAACCAGCGCGCCTTTGCCAATTTCCTGCGCGAGGATTATGCGGCGGCGCTGGTTGATCTGGACCGCGCGCTGGAACTAGAGCCACGCCATATGGGCGCCTTGTCGGGCAAGGCGCTGACCCTGATGGGACTGGGCCGCCGGGACGAGGCGCAGGTGATCCTGAAAGAGGCGGTCGCCCTGAACCCATGGCTCAAGGAGCGCGGCATGATCGTGACACCGCCGGGGCAGGATATATGACACCGACTTTACGCAGGGCCATTCCCCGCTTAGGAAGGCGGGCGTGCCTGCGTGGTGGAATGGTAGACATCGGAGACTTAAAATCTCTTGGCCGAAAGGCCGTGCCGGTTCGAGTCCGGCCGCGGGCACCAGAACACGTCCCCATGATTCAGCGCGACAGTCGGCTGGGTGGATGGTCAGTTTTTACCGAACATGCTGGAATAGCGGATGATGGTCGGGCCAAGCGTGATCAGAAAAAGCGCTGGAAGCATCAGGGTGGCCAGAACGGCCGACATGTGAACCGGTAATTTGTTTGCCTTTTCGTGCGCCTTCATTTCGCGCGCGTCGCGCATTTCAAGGGCGTAGGCGTTCAGCGCCACGGCAACGCTGGTCCCGTATTCCATCGACTGGTTGAGCAGGGCCACAAACGATGTGACTTCTTCGACGCCGATCCGTTCGCCCATGTCAATCAGGGCCTGTCCGCGGTCCCGGCCCGCCAGGACCTCGATCTGGCAGGTCAGGAATTCTTCGCTGATTGCGGGCGCGACGGGGGCCAGTTTCTGGCCGACCCGCGTCATGGCCGCGTCGATGCCCAATCCCGCTTCGACCGAAATTTGTAGCAGGTCCAATGCGTTGGGAAAGGACATCTCGATTTCGCGACGGCGCGCGGCGATCTTGCTTTTGAGCCAGTAGGTCGGGCCGTAGAACCCCAAGGCCACCAGAACGGCGATCGTCTGGACGATCCGGAGCGGGGTGATCGAGTTGAACCATTCATCGACCCAGGAACTGACGCCGACGAATTCGCGGATCGAAAAGAACACGACTGCCAAGAAAGGGGCGGCCATCGACAGGGTCAGGCGCAGGATGAAAAAGTTTCGGACAGCATTCACGCCGTCAAAGCCTGCCTGCCGCAGCCGGAACCGGATGGCGGTCCGTTCGCTGCGGTCTTCGGGGATCAGCGCCTTGAGCAACCCTTCGGGAACCTGATCGGGGGTCTTGCGCAGGGCCTGCCGCGCCTCTTTGTTCACATAGACCTTGGACGTCTGACGCATCCGCCGACTTGCCGCGTCCTCTTTGAGGAAGGCCGTAAAGCAGGCGTAGCTCAGCATGAGGATGGCAAGGCCCTTGACGAGCAGCAGTGCCGCCGATTGATCGAAGGTCAGCCCCAGAAAGATGTCGAACATCGGCCCTCTCCTAGATCTTGAAGGTCACGAGTCTGCGCAGCAATAGCGCGTTCCCCGCCACCAGCAAAAGAATGGTCGCCACAATTGGCTTGAACATCGGATCGTCAGAGACAGACGAAAAGTATGTCGGCGCCATGAGTGTCGTGCCGCCGTACATCACCGCAGGCAGAAGGCTGAGGATGATCGCCGAAATCCGGCCTTCGGATGAAATCGCGTGGATCCGCCGTCGCATGGCATACCGTCTGCGGATCACCGCAGAAAGCGTGCCCAGCATGGCGGCCAGGTTTCCGCCCGCACCGTGCTGGATGTCGATGCTGACCGACAGATAAAAGAAATCCTCCTGATCGATCCGTTTGGCCAGT
The DNA here is from genome assembly GCA_024642115.1 of Marivivens sp. Taxonomy (GTDB): domain Bacteria; phylum Pseudomonadota; class Alphaproteobacteria; order Rhodobacterales; family Rhodobacteraceae; genus JAHEBU01. The sequence goes on from JAHEBU010000012.1 coordinate 93,999, forward strand.
TCCATCATCGCCGCAGGCAGCGAGTCGCCATAGGTGATCTGATCAGCCAGCAGCCCGAATTCCGTTCCGATCGGATCGGGCATGGTCCGAGCTACGTTGGCGATGGTCACGTTCAGCGGATGGCCCACCGTCAGCCCCCGCTTCATCAGGTCGAGCGCGTCGGGCAGCTGTTTGGCGAATTTGTCGATCCGGCGCTGTCGGATCGTGTTGATGATGACCATAGGCAGGGCAATCGATAGCCCGAACCCGGCAAGTAGCGCCAACGGTGCCCCCAGGATCGACTGGGTCGACACAAAGACCGACGATGCCGCCAGCGCACAGATCATCATGAAAAGCCGCGGTTGGATGGTCATGCCGGCCTGCCGCATCTTGGCGGGGATGTTTCCGAAAAACGGCAGGCGCTGCCAGCGGCTGGGCCGGGACTGCCGGTACTTGGCCAGCAGATCTTCGGTCGAGATGCCTTTGGACAGGGCCTTGAGCCGTCTGGTCCTGTGCTGGTCGCTGCCATCGGAGGCAAAGATTGCCTGGCGCGCGGCCTCGAACAGAAAGATGAAACCGACGAAGCCGCCGATGATGTAGAAAAAGTAGGGGTTGAGGTCCTTGACGCTATCCATGCTCAGGCCTCCGATGCGGTAAAGGTGTTGACGGGAAGGTCGATCCCGGCCGCCGCGATCAGGCTCGCGCATTTCGGTCGGATCCCCGTTGCCGCAAATCTGCCGACAACGCGCCCTTCTGCATTCAGTCCGGCCTTTTCAAAGCGGAAGATGTCCTGCATCAGCAATGTGCCCGCTTCGGTCCCGGTTACTTCGGAAATCGACATGACCCGCCGCGATCCGTCGCCCAGACGGTTCAGCTGAAGGACGATCTGGATCCCCGAGGCGATCTGGCTGCGCACCGCCGAGAGGGGGAAGTCGCCGCCGACCATCACCACCATCTGTTCCAGACGGCTGAGCGCGTCACGCGCGGTGTTGGCGTGGATCGTGGTCATCGACCCGTCGTGGCCTGTGTTCATGGCCTGCAACATGTCGAACGCCTCGACCCCGCGAACCTCGCCGATGACGATGCGGTCGGGCCGCATCCGCAGGGCGTTCTTGACCAGTTCGCGTTGCGAGATCGATCCACTGCCTTCGATATTCGGTGGACGGGTTTCCAGCCTGACGACGTGATCCTGTTGTAACTGGAGTTCGGCGGCGTCCTCGATCGTGACGATCCGTTGCCGGTGGTCGATGAACGAGGACAGGGCGTTAAGCATCGTCGTCTTGCCCGACCCGGTCCCGCCCGAGATCAGGACATTGAGCCGTGCCTTGACCGTGGCCTGAAGGAACGTCCCAGCCTGCGCCGACAGCGCACCATAGCTGACCAATTTGTCGATGGTCAGCTTGTCTGCCGAAAATTTCCGGATCGAGAGGGAAGGGCCATCAATGGCGCAGGGCCGGATGATCGCGTTGACCCGGCTGCCGTCTTCGAGCCGCGCGTCGACCCAAGGGCTGCTTTCGTCAATGCGGCGGCCGACCCGGCTCACGATCTTGTCGATGATCCGCAGCAAATGCTTTTCATCGCGGAACCGGACGGGAGAGCGTTCGAGTACGCCCTTGCGTTCCACAAAGACCTTTTCATGGCCGTTCACGAGGATGTCGGAAACGGTATCGTCGGCCAGAAGCGGTTCGAGCGGACCAAGGCCCAGAACCTCGTCCATCATCTCGTCAATCAGCGACTTGAGACGGTCGGATCCCAGTTGCCGGTTTTCATCCTGAAGTGTCTTGAGCGTCAGCGTCGAAATCTCGCGCCGCAGGTCCGACCGGCTGACTTTTTCAATGGCCGACAAGTTGATCCCTTCGAGGATCACTTCGTGCAGGCGATGTTTGAGGTCCAGGTCCTCGCGGACCTGCTGCGACTGTCGGACACCGGCGGCGACGTCCACGAGCCCGGAATTGGCCGGGGTCGGAGCACCGATCACGGCGACCTTTGCGGGGTGCGGTGAGACGGGAACCGAAACAGGCTGCGCCCGGGCGGTCTGTTGGGGGGAGGATTTGAAAGAGTTGAACATCGTGGCCGCCCCTATGCCTGTCGCCGCGTGCTGGCTGCTGCCAGATCGACGATTGTCTTGACCACCGGCCGCAGCGCCTTGACCACCTGAGACCGGGGCTGACGGATCGCCATCGGCTCGCCCACATCGGCGGCCTGCCGGGCGGTGCGGTCATCGCGGGGGATCCAGTGTGTCAGCTTGCGATCAAGGAACTTTTCCGCCTCGCGGGCGGCCTGGGGCAGGCTGAATGGGCGGCTGGACATCGACACCACGACGTCAACCGGCAGGCCGACGTGATCTTCGGAAAAGCCGTCGATCATCCGGCGGACCTGCCGGGTGGAATGGACGGTCAGGTCGGTCAGCACGATCAGCTGATCAACCCGCGACAACATCGGATCGAACCATTGCGCCACAGCCCGAGGCAGATCGAGGATGACGTAGTCGTACATCAACCGCAGTTCATCGAGCAGGGTGGCCATCATCTGCGGTGACATCGCATCCAGAGGGGCAATTTGCGTCGGCGCAGCCATCACATCGAACCGCGCCCGGAATGGCTGCATCAGCTTGCGGGCGACATCGTGGTCTGCCGGAGCCTGAGCCTTGAGGAAGTCCACATATGCTCCGGAATCGTGCACGTCGATGGACGCGCCCAGAACGCCATTCTGGAAATCGAGGTCGATGACGGCCACCTTGGCCGGGTCTGATTTGTCCTTGCGCTTGCGTTCGGTCAGAAGCGCGGCAAGGTTGAGGACCGTACTGGTGCAGCCGATACCCCCCCGGCTTTGCGTGATGCCAAGGATCACCCCGTTGCGCACGTCGCCGCCGCGGCGCTGGCGGGCCTCTTCGATCACCGGGGCCACCTGAACGGCGTCGGCCAGTTCGGGACGACGCAAGGTGAGCGGCATGACTTCGTCGACGCCGGCCTCCATCAGTTGGCGAACCTGCGACATCGACAAAGTTTCGGAGGTTACGCCCAGAAACCGCAGCCGGTTGTCCTCGCGCGATTGAAGTTTGCGCAAGCCGGCCAGTTCGGCGTCCGAACCGGGCTGAACCTCGAACACGATGACGTCCGTCTCAGTCAGGTCCAGGGCCGGATCGTCGGCCAGATCAGCGAGGCTGATCTTTTGGCTGCGGACCGAGACGCCGTCATCATGCGCCAGTCCGCGTCCCACCATTTCGGCAAGGCCGGGCGTGGCACTGATCGAAAGGATCCGGGTGACAAGGGGTTGTGCGTGGGGCAGGGCGGACATGTCGGGGGCGATCTGGGTCATTAGCTGTCTCCGCGTTTCAGGGCTTCGGCTGGCAGCGAGGCACTCATGGAGGGGAACGCAAAGTCGGCACCGACTTGCGAGGCGTTGGCCGCCCCCATCATGGCGGCAAGCCCGCCGATAGGGGTGACGAATTCAAAATTGAGGTTGCGGATCTCGACCGTGACGCGGGGCGTGTAGGGCCCCCCCAGAAAGCCCATCTGGGGGTCGAACCGGTATTCGAAAACGAGGTTGGCGCGGGTGGCGTTGGACGGCATCAGCGGGCTGACCTTTGCCCAGATCGCATCGGATTGGGCATTGGCCGTGCTGGCCGTGCAGGTCACGGTGGCTGCTGTGGCGCACAGGCCCGTGGCCGCGTTGCAGGACGCCCCGAACTTGTACTGGGTCGAGGTGCCCACGAAGGAGCCGCGGACGTTGGTGGCCGGAAGGCCGCTACAGACAGGCGAGGTTACGACAGCCTCGCGCACCGCCCGTTCGGTCGCCTTTTGCGCCATCACATAGGAAAATCCCAGCCGCCCAAAGTCGATAAGGCCGAAGAACAACAGAAGGAAGATCGGCATAACCAGCGCAAATTCGACCAGCATCGCGCCGCTGTCGTCCTGCCGGAACCGGGTCAGCCGAGTTAGAAGCGCGTTCCGGGTCATGATCCGAAGATCCGGCTTTGGTCGGTGATGTGGGTCGTCACCGCCGCCGCAGTCGTGCCAGCGAAGGTAAACAAGCTGTGGAACGGGTAGGTGATGTGCAGTTCGGCCCGCAACTGGACGACGCCCGTCTGCGCCAACCGGTAGCTGCCTGTATAGCAGGTCAGCGACGGCACGACCGAAACCACGGTGATCGAAGAAGGGAACAGGGCGGTCCCGCTGGACGATTTGCGCACCATGTCCGTCACGGTGTTTTGCAGATAGCCAAGGTTGCCGCCCTTTGTGCAAATGTCGCTTTGCACGGACCGACCGACATAGCGCACGGCATCCCGGACCCCGGCAATCGTCGCCTGATAGGACCAATAGGTGCGCGCCCCTTCGATCATCACGCCAAAGATCAGCAGCATGATCGGCAGGGCGAGCGCGAACTCGACCAGCGCCGCGCCGTCGCTGTCCCGCTTGAACCGGCGCAGGTGACTGGTGATGCCCCCGCCGCGCATCAGTCGTATAGCTCCACCACATCGCGCACGACCGAGTTGGAACTACTGCCGCCGCTGCCACCGCCGACGTTGGCGACAATCTCCACCCAGACATCGCTGGTCCCGTCCAGCCCGACCGGTGCAGTCAGGAACACCTCGGCATAGGCCATGACCTTGACGCTGGCCGATCCTGCCTTGACCTCGGCCGAGGTGCAATCGACCACCGCGGCGACCATCGTTCGACGCTCTGGGTCAAAGGTCTTGTTGTTCGAACACTGGGGCAGGCCCAGACGCAGCGCGTTGTTGAGCAGGTTGGTAAGTGGGTTGCCGCCGCCTGTCGGCAGGGACGCCATCGCGTTAAGCTCGGCCTTGTAATAGTCGTAGCGGGTGACGGCCAGCGGGTAGGGATCGACGCCGCCGTAGTTCTTGTTGACGTATTGTGCGCGGCCATTGGCCCAGACACCGTTGCCATAGCGCCCGCAGGTTCCCGCGACCTGGCAGTCATCCGGGGGCAGGCCCATCGTATTGGTGGACGGTGACGGCTGGTTGCCGATGCATTTGCCCGAGCGTGCCACAAAGCTGCTGCGGACGTTGGCCGACGGCGCATACAGCGGGTTATTCTTGAGCTGGGTCGCGCTGGCCGCGTAGACGTCAAACAGGGTGTTGATCGCCGCCTCGAAATTCCCACCGCGTTGGCCAGAGGCCACGCTGATATTGGACTGTGACACGCAGGAGGATCGGTTTCCGATCGCTGCAATCATGCACATGTCGAGGTTGTTGCCGGTCAGTCCCTTGCACACACCATCGACGTCGACGCCAAGCTGGCCGCCCACGTCCATCCAGCCAAACGCGCCCGGACCCCAGGCCGAAGCACCGCCACCGGCCCGCAGTTTGACCATCGCGCCAATGTTGTCATCCAGATCGAATTCGGCGGACGGAGCGCAGAACATCAGCGGCACGATGTTGCAGGCATATTGCGTAAATCCCGCCACGGCGTTGGCCCCGGTCTGTGTGCGGCCCGCAGACTGGCCGCTCAGCGCTGCAAAGACCGCGCCAAAGACCGGCGCGACGGTCTGGTTCGGGACCACCACGCGCACGAAACTGGCCCGGCGCGGGTCAGTTGTGGCGGGCACGGTTCCGGCGTCGTTGGGACGGCTTGCGTAGAAGGTCAGGGTATAGTCGGTGGCCCCCGACAACAGCTTGTCACCCGACCCAAAGGTCTGGCGGTCGGTGATGAATTGCGCGGCGGCGGCGGTCGCCCGGGTGATCGCGTCGTCCTTGCCGTCCAACTCGCCCGCCGAGGCGAGCGCGACCTGATCGGCAAACCCCTGAAGTTCGGATTGGGTCGAAGCAAGGCGACCAAAGTCAAAGCTGAGCGCCAGAATCCCGAAAACCACGGCCATGCCGACGGCCCAGAAGGTCAGTACCGATCCAGTCTCGTCCCTGGCAAGGCGGGCAAGGGGGCCGCGGCAGATCATTGGACCACCACCGACTCGGACTCGACCCCGCGACGGACAGTGACTGTCTGAGGCACGATCACGGGCGTCTCGACGGGTGCGACGACGACCTCTTTGGCGTCGCCCCACACATCGTCCAGCGTGATCTGGGCCATGTCGGTCGGGTTGGTGGCGTTGCCATTGCGCAATGTCAGGCTCAGGATGCCTGCCTGTTGGGCCAAGGCCAGAACCTGACCATCCCGCGGGGTTACTTCGACCGTGATGGTGCGGACTTCGCCGGATGTAGACCCGCTGGTGTCGGCATTCTGGTCGATCCCAAGGACGAGGATGTTCTGAAGGATCGTGCCCGTGCGCAATGTATTGTCGCGGCCCTGCGTCAGGACGATGTCCACCCGGTCGCCCGGCGACACAAAGCCACCGACGGCGGTGGCCGCACTCACGTTGATGGCGATGGCGCGGGTTTCCGCGGTCAGGGCGTAGCTGATCGTGACGGCTTCGCCGAAATTGGACACCTTGCTGGCAAGGATCAGGTCCCCGGCCCGGATGTGTGTGGTGGCGCGGCGCGGGGCAGAGCCAGCGGGGCCGAACAGAAAGGCCGAACTGTCGATCGCCCCTTCGGGCACGGCATCCACCGGCCAGGTCTGAGGAACAAGATCCTCTTTCTTGATCTCGGCCCCGAACGGGATATCGGCTCCGGCGGCGATCAGAATTTTGGTGGTTGGGGCGGCGACGGGCACGTTCGCCTCGGCGCGGTTACCTTGCGGATTCAGAAGCGCCTCGGAAAAGAATACGGACCCGCCCAGAATGGCAAGTCCGATAACCGAGAAGATCAAGGGTTGAATGCGCATGACGAGATTTGCCTCGGGTCTGACCCCATTTCTTGTGAAAAATCGATGTCTTGGTGCATCGAGTGGTCGTCTAGCTAGGTCGCCGGGCAGCGTCGTTTCCGACGCCACCCGGTGCCAAGGTCGCAAGTTTACGGCAGAGCAGCGCCGGCAGACGTGAAGGTCGCACCAACGTCGCCAGCAAGGGCGGCCAGAGCGCCCGCGCCGAGCGTGATGGCGAGGCCAAGGGCGATGCCGTACTCGACGAGGGTTGCGCCGTCTTCGTCATGACGCAGGCGGATCATGGTCTTGAGGATGAAATCGTACATGTCAGGTCCTTTTACTAAATTTTGCACAGGGAGGTCGTGCTGGGCTCAAGAATGCTGAAATCGGCCAAATTTTTCATCATCAAAAGGGATTGATAATGCAATCTTAGGTTGCTGATAATTTTGAGAGCCCTCGATTGTGACAAGGGTATGCCAATCTGCCCTACCATTGCCGCACCGTTGAAAATCAGCGCCACATTTGGCCATTGAGCGCCGCCCATTGTGGACGTTAGTCAAATTTTAACCATCATCGCCCATCGCCAGTTTTTTAGGAAAATTGAAAAATACCTTGGCATCGACAAAGAGTGGCTATGAAATCCGGGGATATTGGCTCAAAATTCGTTCAGACCTGAAAGGGTGGGTCATGGCCAAGCAACCGAGACTTCTGAAATCTCATGCCAAGGTGGTGGGTGATTCGGTTGCGTTGGGCGGTGTCCTGATGGCGTTCAGTCTGCAAAAGGCTCCGGTCCGCGATGTCCTGCTACAGGCGCGGGTGGTCCTTGATGCTGACCAGGCGGTCCTGATAAGCGTTTCCACCGCCAGGCGCGCCGAGATTGTCGAAACCACAGCCAGAACCTTTGCCGAGACGGTCATGGTTCGCGCAGCGTTGGATGCCCAAGTGCCGCGGCCAAGCACGAACCTGGCGAAAGGCGCGCTGCATATGGGGGAAGGGGATGGCGGTTCAGCGAAAGGCTGTGTCTTTCTGGCCCTGACGGAACCCGGGTCCGAGCAGACCCTGATTGCCTTCATGTTCAGGCAGGAGCACGATCCCCAACTGCTGCGGGATGTGTCCAGCCAACTGGTGCTGCACTGGCCCGCAGACCGATCTGTCGGGGCGATGAAATCGGTGTCCAGGACGGCCCTTGAGGGCGTGCCATCCATCTTGTCCGACGCCAACCCTTTTGGTCTGACAGGCAGTGAAATGCGCGTGTGCCATCTCCTCAGATCGGGCCAGCGCCCCGACGGGATCGCAACGGGTCTGGAGGTCAGCATATCGACAGTGCGAACCCATCTTCGCCATATCTATGCCAAGACCGAACGCAATGGGCTGCTGGACTTGATGCACCTTCTCACCCAACAGCCAAGTCCGTCCTGACCCAGATCGGTCCAGTTGTTCATGGGTCATAAAGTGGGCAATGTCACCGGCGCAACTGTCCGGCCAACCCATTGCGTCCTATCGCGCTCAGACCCACAGCGGCCAGAATGATGGCTCCAACCATAACCTCGCGCACATAGCTGTCCACGCGCATCTGTGTCAGCCCGTTGTCCAGTACCCCCAGAACGAACACGCCGACCAGTGTGGCCAGTACGCGAGGCTGTCCGTCGCGGGTCAGGGTCATCCCCAGAAACACTGCCGCGATGGCCGTCAGCATCAGCCCGTCCCCTTGGGTCGGGTTGGCCGACGCCACGCGGCTGGCATACATGAGCCCGCCAATCGCGGCCCCGACGCCCGTAAAACAAAAGGCCGAGAGCCGAAGAAGCATCACGGGAATCCCGGCCAGCCGCGCCGCCTCGCGGTTGCCGCCGATGGCATAGAGGCGGCGACCATAACTTGTCTGTTCCAGAACGATCCAGATCACCAGCACCGTCAATGCGGCGACAAGAGTAAGGTTCGGAAGAGCGATCCCACCGGGCAGGTTGGGTCCGCCTCGTGCGAAATCGCCAAAGGCCGCCGGGATATCGCGGCCGAAAATCGTCCGCCCGTCGCTGATGACATAGGCCAAACCGCTAAAGACAGTCAGCGTCGCCAGCGTGGCGACAAAGGGCAGGATGCCCACCAGACTGACCATGATCCCATTGAAAAGACCGCCCAGCAGTCCCACACCCAGCGCCGCTAACAGCGCCAACGGAATTGACCACCCCTGCATGAACAGGACTGCCGCCACGATCCCGGCCAAGGACGCCATAGAACCTACCGACAGGTCAAAGTCCCCCATGACCATGACCACCGTCATCGCGGCGGCAACCACCGTCAGCATGCTGACTTGTTGACTGATATTGAGCCAGTTCCGCAGGGTCATGAAAGTATCAGGAAGGCTTATGGCGAAAAACAGGACGATCGCCAGCATCCCCGCCAGCCCGCCAAAGCGCCTCATCACGGTGATCATGCTGACAGACTTTCCTCCTGGTGGCGGTGATAGAAACGGGACAGCAACCGGGCTTCGGTCAGGCCGTCCGCGGGCAGGATTTCGGCCAGATGTCCGTCCCGCATGACAGCGATCCGGGTCGAGAGGCCGATCAGTTCGGGCAGGTCGGAAGAAGCGAGGATGACGGCCAGACCTGCCTCGCGCAGCTGTCCGATCAGGCGGTAGATTTCGACCCTTGCGCCGATGTCTACCCCGCGCGTCGGCTCGTCCAGCAGCAGGACCCGTGGCGTGCCGGCCAAGGCGCGGGCAAACATGACCTTTTGCTGGTTCCCCCCAGACAGGTCCTGACAGGCCTGTTGGACCGACCGCGCCTTGAGCAGGACTTCTGCCCCACGTTCCTTCGCGACCTGCCGCTGGCGCGTAGGGTTGAGGAAAAGCGCAGCACGGGCCAGCGCCCCAAGATGGGGCAGCACGATCGTTTCGGCGATGGATCGGCGCAGCATCAGCCCTTCGGACCGCCGTTCGCGAGGGACATAGGCGATGCCCTGCGCCCAGGTCCCGACGGGGGAGGACCGCAGAGGTTGACCGCCCAGCGTCGCTTGTCCGACTTGGCGCGGGATCGCCCCAAGGATGGCCTGCAACAACGCCCCCCGTCCGGACCCGGCGATTCCGGCGACGCCAAGCACTTCACCCGCCCGCAAATCGAACGTTGCGGATTTCAGGCGGCCTGCTGCCAGCCCCGCAATGCGCAAGACCATAGGTCCGACGGTTTTGTCCGTAGGGCGCGGCGGAAAGATGGCGTCCAGCTGGCGCCCCGTCATCTCTTCGATGATCTGCGATGCGCTCGTCTCGGACAAGGGCCGCGATGATACGACCTCGCCATCCCTGAGCACCGTGACGCGATCAGCCAGCCGCACCACCTCGGGCATGCGGTGCGAGACGTAGAGCACGCCCGCACCTTGCCGGACCAACCCGGCGATGACTTCGAACAGCCGCTCGGATTCGGCAGTCGTCAGGGCTGCGGTCGGTTCGTCCATCACATAAAGCCACGGCGGCGTCCCGTCGCCGCCGACCAGCGTGGCGGCGATCCGCACGAGCATCTGGTCGCCCGACCCAAGGGCTGTCATCGGCGTGCGGGGATCAAGACTGCCAAGCCCCAGCCGGTCGAGGGCCTTGCGCGCCGCCCGGTTCAACGCAGCCCAGTCCACAAGCCCGAACCGTTTCGGATAGGGCAGGTCCAGGTGCATGTTTTCTGCCACTGACAGCCCGGGAACCGGATGCAGTTCCTGATGTATGAACCGCAGGCCAGAGGCTTTTGACTGCGCCGGTGTCAGGCCGTGCGTGGCCGTGGCGCTGATCGTAATCTGCCCGCCGTCGGGCCGATCGAGCCCGGCCAGAAGGCGGATCAGCGTGGATTTTCCCGCGCCATTCTCGCCCATGAGGGCGTGAACTTCGCCCGACCGTAACGATAGGCTGACGCCGTTGAGCGCCTGAACCGCCCCAAAGGCGCGGCTGATCCGATCTAGGTCAAGCTGAGGCATGGGATGTGTCCGGGGCGCGGTTTGCCCGCGCCCCGACCTTGATCATTCCGCGTTGACGTTGGCGGCGGTGATCAGTTTGGTCGGCACATAGATGACCTGCTGCACGGGCTTTTCACCTTTGAGGATGCGGGCGACGGTGTCGGCGGTGGTGCTGCCGATGCCCTGAAAATCCTGCGCGACGGAGGCTTCGAAATTGCCACCGGCTGCAATCGCGTCACGGGCCTGCGGATTGGCGTCGATGCCGGTGATCACGATGCCTTCGCCTTGGCGACCTGCCGCCTCGATCGCCTGAAGCGCACCAAGGGCCGGTTGGTCCCACGCGGCCCAGACAGCGGAAATGCTGCCGGGATCGGGATTGGCCGCCAGAATCGCCTCCATCTGCGCGCGGCTGTCTGCGATGCCGCCGTCACTCACGTCGGGGGTGATCCGGTCGATCACCTCGATGTCGGGGAAGTTGCCAAACACCGCATCCGCGATCACGCCGCGGATCTGGACGGGCGGAAAGGGGTCAAAGGTGAACATGACCACGCGGCCCTTGCCTCCGATCCGGTTGGCCACATAGACCGAGGTTTCAGCGGCCATCGCATAGCCGTTCGAGGTGACATTGGCGGCAACCAGAGGATCATTACCCGCATCCATGCCGACCACTGGAATCCCGGCGGCAGAGGCCGCGCTGAGTCCCGCGCCGATCTGTGCCGGATCGACGTTGATGACGATGGCGTCCACGCCTTGAGTCACGACATCTTCCATCCGGCTGATGACGGCGGCCACGTCGCCCGCGGTATCGATCACGTTGACGGTCCAGCCAAGTTCGTCGGCGCGGGCCTTGAACCCGTCCACATAGAACTGGGTGCCGGGCTGCGCGAGGTACGGTGTGATCACCGCCACGTCCTGAGCCGAAGCCACGCCGCCCAGACCGGCCGCAGCGGCCACCCCGATCAGCAATTTGTGCAATGTCATGGTTATCATCCTCCCCTTGGTCTGGCATAAGCCCACCGCGGGACATTGGCACCGTCCGCCCGCATCGTCCATATGCCACTTCGCCTCGGAGACCCTGATGCCGCAGTCTGCCACCGCCCCAGTCTTTATCGGCGTTGACATCGGGACAACGACCGTCAAGGCGGTCATGGCGGGTCCGAATGGCGCCCGGTTGGACAGCTATGCGGCAGTTCATGCGACGACCCGGCCCGAACCCGGCGCGGCCGAACAGGATCCGGCGCACTGGATGCGCAGCGTCGAGGCGGCGATGGTGCAATTCGCGGCCCATCCAATGGCCAGTCGGGTGGCTGCCATCGGCATTACCTCGCAGGTCAATACGCACCTGTTCTGCGGCACGGACGGTGGCCCGCTTGGCCTGGCCCTGACATGGCAGGACACGCGCCCGGCAGCGGCTGCTGCCCTGCTCGAGGCGCGAATAACACCGGAGGCCAGGGCTGCCGCCTTGGGTGCGCCGATTCCGATCGACGCCAGCCATGCCTTGGCCCGCATGGCGTGGATGGGCCAAACGCGGCCGGATCTTTGGAACCAGACCGCGCATGTCCTGCTGCCAAAGGACTTTGCCATCTTTGTCCTGACCGGCATGGTCAGAAGCGATCCGATTTCGGCGGTAGGGCTGGTTGGTCCAGACCTGAGCTATGCAGCGCCTATCCTTGACCTGGTGCCAAGGGCCGCATCGGTCTTGCCGTCGTTGTCCGATCCGCTCGACATCGTGGGAACGGTCCAGCCGGGCCGCCCGTTTGCCGGGGTGCCTGTGGCGACAGGCACGATGGACGCCTGGGCGGGCATGTTCGGCCTTGGGGTCGCTCGCGACGGACAGGCCATGTATCTGTCCGGGACAAGCGAAGTGTTGGGCGTGATCTCGGACCATCGACGGGGCGCTGAGGGGATCATAACCTTTCCCGAATGGCGGCGCATCACCCTGCACGCCGGACCCACCCAGTCGGGCGGCGCATCGCTGGCGTGGCTGTCAGGCCTCCTGTCGAAAAATATTGCTGCGCTGGTCGATCTGGCCCGGCCCGGCCCTATCTTGGGAACTGCCCCGCTGTTCCTGCCCCATCTCGACGGCGAACGCGCCCCGCTTTGGGATGCCGAGTCCCGCGGAGTATTTGCCAACATGACGGGTTCGACAAGTGCGGCCGACCTGACGCGTGCCGTCATGGAAGGGGTGGCGTTTTCGGCCCGCATGGTCATCGAAGCGCTGGAGGAGGCCGGCCAGACGTCCATTCAGACACTTCGACATGGTGGGGGCGGTGCCGGCTCAGATATCTGGTGCCAGATCCGGGCAAATGTCTTGGGCCGGTCCATGGAAAGAGTGACGTCGCCGGAAACAGGTGCCATGGGCGCGCTGGTCATGGCAGGCTGCGCCTCTGGCGAGATGACCGATCTGGTTGAAGCCACGCAAACCTTGATCTCCAAAGACCGCACATTCGAACCTGACCCTGCGGCGCACGAGATCGCCAATCACAGATACGAAGCCTTTAAAAGGCTTTATCGGTCCTTGGGACCGGTCAACGCGACGCTCGCACGGGCAAGTACCGTCAAACCGCAGGTTGACGGATAGAAGCGAATTGAGGTTCTCAGCAACATCAAGGGGTTGGGATGGTGCTGTGAGAGAGGATTGAACTCTCGACCTCACCCTTACCAAGGGTGTGCTCTGCCACTGAGCTACCACAGCATCCGTGGCGGGGGGATTAGCGGCAAACACCTGAGGGTGCAAGCCCTCTCTGGACCCTTTTTGCGCCAGTTGGTAACACGGCAGCCATGGATCGCAAAACCGACAAGACAGGGCAGGGGACCGGGGCAAAAGCCGAGGTTCAAACCCGCGAGGACAGGTTGAAGGCGGCGCTTAAGGCCAATATGGCCAAGCGCAAGGCACAGGCAAAGGCGCGGGACACTACTGCGCATGACCAAGAGAAAGAGTAGGCAGGCATGGATTCCATCGTCGTCACCGGAGGCCGCGAACTGTCGGGGCAGATCCATATCGCGGGGGCCAAGAATGCGGCCCTGACCTTGATGCCCGCGACCTTGCTGTCTGAAGAGCCGCTCACACTGACCAACGCGCCTCGCCTGTCGGACATCAAGACGATGACCTTGCTCTTGCAGTCGCTCGGTGCCGAGGTCACGTCGATGCAGGGGGGCAAGGTGCTGGCCATGTCCAGCCACGGCCTGAACGGCGACCGTGCAGACTACGAGATCGTGCGCAAAATGCGCGCCTCCAACCTTGTCCTTGGACCGTTGCTGGCCCGGCATGGGCAGGCCGTGGTGTCGCTGCCCGGCGGCTGTGCCATCGGGGCCCGCCCAATGGATATTCACATTCACGCCCTCGAGGCGTTGGGCGCCCAGATCGAGTTGAAAGAAGGTTATCTGCACGCTGTGGCCCCGTCCGGTCTGAAAGGGGCGCGGGTGCCATTGCGCTTTGCCTCTGTGGGGGCGACGGAAAACACCCTGATGGCAGCAGCGCTGGCCAAGGGGACGACGATCATCGAAAATGCTGCCCGCGAACCGGAAATCGTCGATCTGGCGACCTGCCTGCGCAAGATGGGCGCCCAGATCGAAGGCGATGGCACCTCGACCATTACCATTCAGGGCGTCGATCGTCTGCACGGCGCGACCCATCCTGTCGTCATCGACCGGATCGAACTGGGCACCTACATGCTGGCCCCGGTAATCGCCGGGGGAGAGGTGGAGTGTGTGGGGGGCCGGATGGACCTTGTGACTGCCTTTGCAGAACGGCTGGCACAGGCTGGGGTCGAGGTGACAGAAACGCCCGTCGGTCTGAAGGTGCGCCGCGCGAATGGTCGCCCCCACGCTGTCGATGTTGTGACGGAACCTTTCCCCGGCTTTCCAACCGACCTTCAGGCGCAGATGATGGCCATGCTCTGCACCGCAGAGGGGACCAGCGTTCTGGAAGAAAAGATTTTTGAGAACAGGTTCATGCATGCCCCCGAACTGATCCGGATGGGCGCGGATATCGAGGTGCATGGAGGGACGGCCACCGTTCACGGCGTCGCCCGGATGAAGGGCGCGCCGGTGATGGCTACCGACCTTCGCGCGTCGGTATCACTGATCCTGGCAGGGCTGGCCGCCGAAGGGACCACGCAGGTCAACCGTGTCTATCACCTCGACCGGGGCTACGAGCATGTCGAGGACAAGCTGCGCGCAGTAGGCGCCGACATCGAACGGGTGCCGGGATCATGACCCAAGACGCCCGGTTCGAAGACGGCGGCGAGGCTCCGCTGCGGCTCAAGGCGTTGGATGCGGATGATCTGGCGGTGCTCTCGGCGCTTGTTCAGGACGCGGTCTTTTCTGCGCAGGAAATCATCTGGACCAGAAAGGACCGCCGGTTTGCGATCCTCCTGAACCGGTTCCGGTGGGAGGACGCGCCTAAGGCTGAGGCCCGTCGCCGGGCCTTTGAGCGGGTGCAATCGGTGCTCGTTGTCGAGGATGTTGTGAAAGTGCAATCTCAAGGGATAAAGCAGGGGAACGAAGATGTCGTTCTGTCGCTTTTGTCCATCTCGTTCGAGCCGGGCGAGGCACCTGCTGGGCGGCTGACGTTGACCTTGGCCGGGGATGGGGCCATCGCCATCGACGTCGAGGCGGTTGAGGTCGTCCTAAAAGATGTGACGCGCCCCTATGTGGCACCCTCGCGCCGGGCTCCGGACCATCCTGAATGATTGTCCGCCCGTTGACGGCTGCCGATGCCATTGCGTTTCGGATCGTCCGGCTCGAGGCGCTACGCCTGCATCCTGAATCCTTTGGGTCCACCCTGGCCGACTGGGAGGTTTTGCCCGAATCTGCCTATGTCGCTCGGATCGAGGACGGCGTGATATTTGGTTTGTTCACCGAGGCAGGGTTGGAAGGTATCATGGCTTATGACCGGGAGAAGGGCGGAAATGCCCGTCACCGAGCCGGGGTTCACGCGGTCTATGTCCGCGAGAGCCTGCGGGGAACCGGAGCCGCTGACCTGTTGATGCAGGCCCTGATCGACCGGGCCAAGGCGGATTGCCTGCGCCAGATCGAACTGTCGGTCAGTGAATCGGGTCAGCGGGCCTATCAGTTCTACCTCAGACATGGATTTGTCCGGATTGGCGAAACCCCACGCGCGTTGCTGGTGAACGGCCGGTTTCTGGACGAATATCACCTGCGCCTGACGCTCGCCGACTGAGAGGAGAACGATTTTAGCCGCTCGGCTGATTGATGGACCGGGACTGTCCCGCTATGTCGGGCGCAAAGGAGACCTCCGATGCCCCAGTTCATGTCCACAGCCCATGCCGATTTCGAGGCGCGCTTTGCGACCCTGTTGGGCATGAAGCGTGAAGACAGCCCGGATGTGGATGCCGTCGTGGCCGGAATCATCGCGGATGTGCGGGCACGGGGCGATGCAGCGGTGATCGAATTGACCGCGCGGTTCGATCGGATGGACCTGACGCCCGAAACGCTGCGGTTTTCCGAGGCCGAGATCGAAGCGGAATGCGCCAAGGTATCGCCCGAGGACCGCGCCGCCCTGGAACTGGCCGCCGCCCGCATCCGCGCCTACCACGAACGCCAGATGCCCGAAGATGCCCTCTGGACCGATCCGGTAGGGGCCGAGTTAGGGTGGCGCTGGACCGCTGTGTCGGCGGCGGGTCTTTATGTGCCGGGGGGGCTCGCGTCGTATCCGTCGTCCGTTCTGATGAACGCCCTTCCCGCCAAGGTGGCGGGCGTTGACCGTCTGGCGATTTGCGTGCCGACGCCCGATGGAATTTCCAATCCTTTGGTTTTGCTGGCTGCCCGCATTGCAGGCGTTGATGAAATCTACCGCATTGGTGGCGCGCAGGCCATCGCCGCACTTGCCTACGGCACCCCGACAATCGCGCCCGTGGACAAAATCACCGGCCCCGGCAACGCCTTTGTCGCCGCCGCCAAGCGCCGGGTGTTCGGCAAGGTGGGCATCGACATGATTGCGGGCCCGTCCGAGATCCTTGTCATCGCCGACCGCCACAACGATCCCGACTGGATCGCGCTGGACCTGCTGAGCCAGGCCGAACATGATGAAAGCGCCCAGTCCATTTTGATTACCGATGACGCGGCCTTTGGCCAGGCGGTGGCGGGGGCGGTCGAAAAGCGGCTGCAGACGCTGGAGCGGCGGGCCATCGCTGGCGCAAGCTGGCGCGATTTCGGAGCTGTCATCACGGTGCGCGGCTGGACCGAGGCCGTCGCCCTGTCTGACAGAATCGCCCCGGAACACCTAGAGATTTGCACCGAAAACGCCGAGGCGCTGAGTGAGCAGGTCACCCATGCCGGTGCGATTTTCATCGGAGGCTGGACCCCCGAGGCGATTGGCGATTACATCGGCGGGCCGAACCATGTGCTGCCCACAGCCCGGTCGGCGCGATTTTCATCGGGGCTGTCGGTCATGGATTTCCTCAAACGCACCACTCTGGCCCGAATGACCCCCGAAGCCTTGCGGGCGATTGGCCCGGCGGCGGCGCGGCTGGCCCGATCCGAAAGTCTTGAGGCGCATGGGCTGTCTGTCCTTGCCCGCCTTGACCGGCTGAACGAGGGCTAGGGGATGGCGCGGATCATCGACATCGTTCTAGACGACACCGGCCTGCCGCCGCCCACGCCCGAGATCGAGCAAGAGCGTAAAGTCGCCATGTTCGACCTGCTCGAGGATAACTCTTTTGTGCTGCCACCGCGCGATGGCCGCCCGGTGCCGGAAGGGCCCTATCGGCTGGGTCTTGCAATAAGGGATCGGCGTCTGGTCTTTGATATTGCCACGCAGGATGCCCAGCCCGCAGGCGAATTTCACCTGTCGCTGGGGCCGTTCCGGCAGGTGGTCAAAGACTATTTCCAGATCTGCGAAAGCTATTTCGAGGCGGTCAAGAACATGCCCCCCAGCCAAATCGAAACCATCGACATGGCCCGCCGCGGTATCCACAACGAAGGTGCGCGGGTGCTGCAAGAACGGCTCGAAGGCAAGGCGGACGTCGATCTGGACACCGCCCGCCGCCTGTTCACCCTCATCTGCGTCCTGCATTTCGGGGGTTGAGGGATTGGGCGACACCCCCTCTTTTCAACCACTTCCGCAATCAGTCCTGTTTTGTTGCGATCATAATGCCGTCCGCTCTCCCATGGCGGAGGGGATCATGAAAAAGCTCTATGGAACAGCCTGTTATATTCAATCTGTCGGAGTCAAAAATGACCTTGAAATCGACGGCTTCGCCATTGCCGTCTGTGCCGAAATGGGGGTGGAACTGTCCCGCCATCGGTCGCGGTCGTTCGACGAGATGCAAAACTGGGGCGACGATCTGTCCTCGTTTGATCTAGTCCTTGCCTTGTCGCCGGCCAGCCAGCGGCGGGCGTTGGACCTGACACAGTTTTATCACCTCGATGTCGAATACTGGCCCATTCTGGACCCCACAGGCTTGGGCGAAAGCCGCGATGCCCGGCTAGCCAGTTACCGTCAGGCCCGCGACCAGATCACCCGCCGCCTCATCGAACGCTTTGGCCCGCCACAGACGGACCTGTGACCGCTGCCGTTTTGCCCTTGAAAAACCCGGCAGACGGGCGCATTTAGCAGCCGTTCCGCGGGTTTTGGCGGAACAGGACATTCTGGAGATCACATGGCCAAGGAAGAACTGCTCGAATTCCCCGGTGTCGTGAAGGAACTCCTGCCCAA
Source organism: Marivivens sp. (assembly GCA_024642115.1). GTDB lineage: Bacteria > Pseudomonadota > Alphaproteobacteria > Rhodobacterales > Rhodobacteraceae > JAHEBU01. The sequence goes on from JAHEBU010000012.1 coordinate 112,308, forward strand.
CGCGACATTCCGGGTCGAACTCGACAACGGCCATGAATTGATTGCGGTGATGGCAGGCAAGATGCGCAAGAACCGCATCCGTGTTCTGGCTGGCGACAAGGTGCAGGTCGAAATGACCCCCTACGACCTGTCGAAGGGTCGAATCAACTATCGGTTCAAGTGACCACGCTACGGGCTGATCCGGGGCTGAAACTGATCCTTGGCTCGGGCTCGCCCCGGCGGCTGGAACTGTTGGCGCAGCTCGGAATCGTGCCGCATGCCGTCCGTCCCCCCGACATTGACGAGGACCCCCGCAAGGGTGAGTTGCCGCGCGATTACGTCAAACGGATTGCTTCTGAAAAGGTGGCCGCTGTGCAGGCCGCCCCTGATGAAGTTGTCCTGTGCGCAGACACGACTGTGGCGTTGGGCCGCCAGATCATGGGCAAACCATCCGATCCGGGCGAGGCCGCGGCCTTTCTGACCGCCCTGTCGGGGCGCAGGCACCGTGTCATCACAGCCGTCACGGTCAAGCGCGGCGACAAGGTCTGGGCGCGGGATGTGATGACGACCGTGGCCATGAAGGGATTGTCGAACCCGGAACTTAACGCCTACCTCGCCAGCGGCGATTGGAAGGGCAAGGCCGGCGGGTATGCCATTCAGGGCCTCGCCGGTGCTTTCATCCCGTGGATCAGTGGATCGTTCACCGCCGTGGTTGGCCTGCCGCTGGCTGAAACCGCCGGACTGCTGATCGCCGCTGGTTATCCAGTTTACGGAGACTTTGCATGATTGGTCGCACCGTTCTTTTGGATCATATCGGCGGGCAAGAGGCCGCGGCGCTCATCGTGGATGGCAAACTGGACGATTTGCTGATCGACGATGCCGAGGCCCCGCGCCCCGGCTCCATCTACCGCGCCATCTGCGACCGGCCGCTCAAGGGGCAGGGCGGCATGATGATGCGCCTGCCTGACGGTGGCACGGGGTTTTTGCGGCAGGGCAAAGGGTTGCGTCCCGGCCAACCGCTGCTGGTGCAGGTCACCGGGTATGCCGAGGACGGCAAGGCGGTTCCGCTGACTGACCGTGTTCTGTTCAAAAGCCGCTATGCGATCGTCACGCCCGGCGCGCCGGGGATCAACATCAGCCGCGCTATCGCCGAAGATGAAGAGCGTGACCGCCTGACCGGGATCGGCAAGGCTGTGATGGAGGGCGACCATGGCCTGATCCTGCGGTCGTCCTGCGAAGGCGCGTCCGAGGACAACATCGCCGAGGATATCGCCGCAATGGCCGACCTGGCCACCGCTGTTCTGGCGGATGCCGCCGGGACCGAACCCGAGGCGCTGACCGAAGGGGACGGCCCGCATGCATTGGCCTGGCGCGAATGGACCGGCGTGTCGGAGGTCATCACCGACAAAGACTGCATGGTCACCCACGGCATCCTGGATCAGATCGAAGCGCTGCGCGGCCCACTGGTGCCACTGGGCGAAGGGTCGATGGTGATCGAATCAACGCGAGCGCTTGTGGCCATTGATGTGAACACCGGCGGCGATACCTCGCCCGCAGCCGCGCTCAAGGTCAATCTGGCGGCCTGTCGGGCCATTCCGCGCGCCTTGCGCCTGAGAGGTTGGGGGGGGCAGCTGGTGATCGACTTTGCGCCCATGTCCAAGGCGCATCGCAAGCAGGTCGAACAATCCCTGCGGGGTTCGTTCCGCAACGACCCGATCGAAACATCCCTTGTCGGATGGACGGCCATGGGCCTGTTCGAGGCGCAGCGCAAACGGGAACGTCTGCCGCTGTCGCGTGTTTTGCCCAAATCATTCTGACGACAGGGAATGCCCGGATGTCCTGCCCGATTTGCGACCGCCCGACCGACCCCAAGTACAAACCCTTTTGCTCGCACCGGTGCGCCGACGTCGATCTGGCCAAGTGGTTGGCCGGGTCCTATGCCATCCCGTCAACCGATCCGGACGACGCAGATGATATCCTGCTGGATCAGGGCGAAGAGCCAGAAAAACCACATTAAACCGGATCCAGCCCAGCCCGGAAAACTACGCCAGATTTCCCGCAAATCCCTCTGGACACCCCCCGCACCCGCGTCTAGAACACGACCACCCAAGCGATGACGCGTCATCGCCTCCCGTGCCCGGGTAGCTCAGGGGTAGAGCAGTGGATTGAAAATCCTCGTGTCGGTGGTTCGATTCCGCCCCTGGGCACCA
>JAHEBU010000005.1 GCA_024642115.1 Marivivens sp.
CATTCGTAATGATGGGGTCGGGGGTTCGAGTCCCTTCAGCGGCACCACTTCTTCCCGATCAGAGGCTGAAAATCCCCGATAATCCGGCTTCGGTCCCTTGTCACCGCGATCTACTGTAATTCCTTGATGATCGCCTGCATGACGGCCGCCGATGGCATTGGGGCCACCAACGAGATGGTTTCCGGCATCACCGCAGTCTCGATTGCAGTGGGGTCGTTCTGAACACCGATCAGCCCGGTCCGAAACCCGTGATCCGCCCAGGCAATGGCCTGAATATCGGGGTCAACCAGGGCTTCTGCCAATCGTGCGCATTTCGGGGTGAGCGAGATGAGCGGGTGCGAGGCAAAGATCGTGGGTTCCGGGTAGATCACCCTGATGCGCGATTTGATGAGGTCGGCATAGCTTGCATTGGCAGTCAAGAATTCGACCAGCTGGTTTTCGTATCCCACGATGATCGGGCGCGATCCGATCCCCTGCTTGAGAAAATTCTCGAAAATGTCGCCGGACGAGGACTCCATGTATCCCATCTGCTCGAAATAGGCCCTTACCTTGGGCAACAGAACAGGCAGATCGGCGGGGATGGGTGTTTTGCCACCGTCGAGCGACGTGGCGAGCAGAGCGGCCCAGATATTGCCCGAGTTGGACTTGGCCGGATCCGTCGACAGGATCTTGAACGTCCCATAGACGTTGACGCCCAGATCCTCTTTCCAGCGGGCACCGCTTTCGATCAGTTGGCCGATGGCGGCCACGTCGGCAGTCAGGATACCGTCATTTCCTTGCCGAACCGTGCCCTTGGCGATCAGGGCATCTGCGACTTCGGACCAGGCAAAGAACACGATGGGTGAATTGAAGATGGTCTCGTCGCCCAACACGGTCTTGCCTGACGACCGGGCCATTTCGACTGCGACCGCGTTCGACGGCCAAAGGCAGTCGCGCCCCGCGCTGCTGAGCGTCGTTGCCATCTCGATCGACCCGGCCTTGGTCGCCTGCAAGGTGATGCGATAGCGGTTGACGATAATGTCGGCCACCCTGGGATTGGCCAGCAGCGCCGCCTTTTCCCCACCATAATAGATCGACACCATGATAGGGTCGCGCCGTTCGACCTTGCGGGTCAGCGACCCAAGATCGACAAAGGTCGCGCCGACCGAAATGGCAGCAACGGCGCCAAGGATCAGCAGGCCAAGCAGGGTGCGGTTCATGATCGGTCCTTACGGTTTGTCGAATGTCTTGGATAACACGGCGACCTCGACCTCAAGAGCGGCCAGATCGTTTTCGATGCAGGCGGCGCGAATACGGTGAATGGCGGGCGCGAAGCTCTGGATCTGGGTGCCCAGCGCCTGAACCCGCGCCGCTGCTGAGCCAGACGCGTTGCCTGCGACCTTTACATATGTCTCGACCGTCTGGATGACGGTGGGCAGGTAGACGTTGATAAACGACCGGGCGGCTCTGTAATCTTCGGGATCGTTCAGAATGCTTTGTCGGATCGACATGATATCGTCGGCCATCTCCGTCAGCGCGGGCTGATCCGATTTGGGAGCGGCAGCGGCCGATTTCTCGAGCCGATGTCCCGCATCTTCCAACGCGGCGGCAGCGGCAGCGATATCGGCGGCAGATACCCGCGCAGAAACCTGGATTTCTTCCAACGGTCGTCGTCGTTCGATCACCAGCAGGGCCGCGCCATAGCAGGCCGCCCCCAGCCCAAGAGCCGCCCACCACACCAGAGTCAGTCCAAAGAACAGCGTCAGAAACACGCCCGAGGCCAACAGCGCCGCCACGATCTGGCGCGGCCCGTCATATAGTCGCATCAATTGTATCCCTTGGCGCTGCGGAGGGCATCTGCCAGATCGCCGTGACCGTCGAACAGGCGCCCGATAGTTGCCGTATTGAGTTCTTTCAACTGCGCCTCATCGGCATCCCCGATGGAAATGGCGTGAATAGGCACGTCGCGGCCAAAGCTGAGACCCTGCATGTAGGACAGAAGGGCGGCGCGGTTGGTGGTGTCGGACGCGCCGTCTGTGAGGGCGATGATCGCCGGAAGATAATTATCTAATTCGCCGCTTTGCGCATAGGGTTCGATCTGATCCAGAGATGCCCCAATTGCGGCATAAAGGTCGGTCCCGCCCCCCGCCGACAGCGCGCGTACTTTCGCCAGCGCCTGCGATAGCGCGGCGGTCGTATCGCCTCTCACCGTCAGGGCCTGACCCGGCCGATTATTGAATGGCAGAATGATGGTGATATCACGAGTCGATGGTTCCAACAGGTTGAGCGAGGCCGACTGCGGGTCCAGTAACAACGTCATCGCCTGCTTGAGGCGGTCCAAAGGCTCTCCATCCATCGACCCGGACACATCAAGCAGCCACACCGTCAACGATGGCTTGCGCAGGTCCGACTGATACAGGCGCAACGCCTCGCGGATGACATCGCCGCTGGGCGTTGGGACCGGGGCGATGGACCGGTTCAAATCGACTCCCCAATCGGCATTCCAGACTGACCCCGTTCCGGTCTGTCCGGCCAGCCCGATCAGCCCCGCCCGGCGCCCCGTTTCCAGAATCCGTGTCTGCACGTCGTTCGACAGCAGATATTGTTGCAATGACATGAAGCTGGCTTCTTTGGTCGCATCACCCTTGTCGATCAGGCCAAATGGGCTGTCAGCGACCGACAGGCCGTTGGCTGGATAGATTATATAAAGTGGCTCTTGCCCAGCTTCGGTCAGCGCCTGATCTGCCTCAAGCACGACAGCTTCATAGTTGAACATGGAATCGTACGCGGTGGGATTGGCGACCAATGCATCCTTGAGCCATCCCGACGATCCCGATGACCGTTCCACCTGTGCCAGAAGGGTGCGTACGGCGTCTTGAACGACCGGATCGTGCAGATTGTCCATCGTCAGCACGTCCGGATTGCCGGACAGCGCATAGAGGAACCCGATATAGGAAGACGCGCCCGAATTGGACTGCGTAGCCGATGACATCGCAAGCTGGAACTCGCCCGCCTCGGCCGCCTGGGCGATCATCTGGATCGTGATGTCGTCGCGGCCGATCCACCCCAGTCGCGTTGCGATGGATTTGCGCAATCCCAGAACCACGGGCGAACGCATAATGGACTCACGGTTCTTGACGATCTTCTGGCTGTCGCCCAGTTCGATCCAGATCGTATGGGCAGGCCAGACGGCGTCAAAGGCAGTTTCTCTGCCCTTGCTGATCTCGCGCGAAATATCGACTGACCCAAGATAGGTGATGGCCACATCCGCATTGTTGTCACGGGCCCAGTCCTGAATGATCGGCTCAAGCTGCTTGTTCTCCGACCCCGAGGCGATGGCCAAATGAACCCGACTTCCGCCCGCGCCCCCACCAAAGACAGCCAGAATGGCCAATCCAGCCAGAACCGCGGCGACAATCAGGATCAGTCTGGCTTTCATGTCCGAGACTCCGAAGAAATGTCCATCTGAAATCGGCAAGGAATATGTGCCGCAGTATGCCTTGGATTGAAAAGATAGCAAACCATGACATTCACGTCTCGCGCGGGCGCACGACCAACCGCCGAAAGAAGAGGTCGGACGGAGTCAGGACCGGCTGACCGGCCGGTCGATATGGGGGGGCATGGGCCTGTCAGGCGGCGGCGGGAATGGGCGTGACAGTCCCCTCGCGGCCCGTGAACTTGCCCTCCTCATACCACCGGATCAGTCCTGTCATCCCATCAATGCTCGCCAGCGACAGCCAACCGTTGTCGAACAACGCCCGAACATCCGGTTGCCGCCGCAGGACGTCCAGGATCATCGCTTCCGGCGCCTCGACGGCGACAACGAGTCTCTTGGGAACGTGGCGCAGCGCCGCTCCGTCTTGCAGGGACTGCATGGGCAGTCCTACCCTGAGCGCGCCACCGTTACCCTCCAGAATGCCGATCCCGCCCACTACGTTGTGCAACAGCTTGTTGCCCGCGCCAAAGGTGTCGGGCGCGACGGCAGACCCATGATATTGCAGCGCGATCCAGCTTGCCACGACGACGGGCGCCCTGAGGATCAGGTCCAACGTCGCGGCCTCCCGATCCTGACTCCAGTCATAATCATGCAGAAAGACCTGACCACCAAGGTCCCTGCCGGCGGTTCGGCTGCGGGGGGCCGCGATAAAAGCCCGGCACCCGGCGAGACCCCACTCGGGCCGCAGTTCGGACCAATCCTGTCCCCTCTTTGCCAGCTTTTCCGCCCGGCCCCGTGGCATCGTGACCGCCCGTTCGGTGCGAACAAGACCGGACGCCCGCCGCAAGGCAGCGACAAGACGGTCAAGGTCCCGGGCGGGCACCGCTGACAGCCAGTCCTCGAACAGTTGGACGTTATCGGACACGGTATCATGCAGTCCCGCGATAAAGTGGGTGTCGTCGGGGATGTCTATGCCCCGGTCCACCAGCCCGATCCGGACGTCCCGATCGTTCAGCAACGCGGCGACAAGCCGGGCGTTCACATCACCCGCATGACCACCACAGGCACCACATTGAAGCGCGCTGGCGTGGGGGGCGTTGGTGACGGTTGCTCCGTGCCCACAAATCAGGACAAGCCGGGCAAAACCAGAGGTGAGCGACATCGCGTGCAGGATACCAGCCGCCGCGTCGATCCGCGCCCCAAGGGGCAGATCAAGACGCGGCGCCGATTCTGCCGCTGCCTTTGTTGTGTGACCCAGACCGTCGTGCAGCAACTTGGCAACGTATAGAGGCCCCGCCGCCTCGACAAAGGCAAAGGCCGATACCGCTGCCCGCTTGAACCGACCCCACGCCCGGACAGCCCGCAACCGAATCCGATCCGACATCTCATCTCCCGGGGTTGTGGTCAGGACTTGCGGAGAGAGCAGGATCGGTGACCGCGCCTCGGCAATATCCGATGCATGCCCGTGATGCAGGACCGGCAGGCCAAAGAACCCGGCAAACCCGATCGTCCGAAGGGTCTGGTCCGACGCCTCCAAGGCACGGCGCAGACGTTCGGACCGCACATCTATGCAGAACGCGGCCTGTATGGCCGGCCGATCCAAAGAGGCTTTGGCGCTGTTACCGGCAAGATCGAGAGCCAATCGCCGCTCGCCGCTGCGGTCAACCGCCGCTTGCAGCGCCGCATCAATCGTCGTCTCGATACTCGGTTTGACCGGGAGGGCATAGTCCGACCGGGCCCGCTCCCAAGCATGGACCCCCGCGTTGCCGCCAGCGTCCAGCAAGGCGACCTCCCAGACAAGACGGACTGTCAGCAGATCGAACAGTGTGCCGTCATGGGTCCCGTCCCTCTCGGCGACCCAGCCAAGGTGCCTTGCGTATTGGCCCCATCCTGACAATGTCGTCAGCAGCCGATGGAAATACAGCCCAGCCACCGCTGGCGTGATGCCCAATACCCGGCAGGCGTCGGCAAACGTGCCGTGGGCGTCAGTCGGCGTTGATACCACCCGCGCGGAAAAACCCGACAGACCGGCAATGTCCGGGGTCAGGTCCCGGCTGGCAAAGGCCCGCCAGGCTGTCCAGGCACTTCCCCCTGGCGCAGGCCAGAACGCCTGACCCCGATCAAAATAGGCGGCAGCCCAAAGGCCGATCCGTTCCTCGATCAGGTCGGGCCAATTGATACCACTCGCTTTTTGCACCAGATCCGCCACCGTCGGAAGCGGGTCCGGGTCCGGACCGTTTTCCTGTGTGGCGCGTATCAGGGCATCGGGTGTCATCCCGTGCGCCGCCGCGGCTGCGGCCAGATCCTCAGGCAACACGTCCCCTGCGGCGATCATCGCAGCCGCCGTCTGGCGTGGCAGAAATATTCTGCCGCCTCCCACGCGGGCCAACCGGGCCGCAGCGATCAGTCGGTCCTCCTTGACTTGGCCGAGCCAGGGGTTGACCGCAACCGTCGCTTCAAGCGGAAACGCGGGCGGGATTTGCCGGATTGCCTGCTCGGCTACAGAGAAAAGTTCCAGGATCTGGCCCGGCCAACTCATGTGCGCGTTCATAGGGTCTCTCCCGACTTGGGGGTCCAGCGGCCGGAAAGCCGGTCAAGGACCGAGTTAAGATACAGGCCGTTCATTAGATGCACCCGAAGCCCCGCCGCTGCCGGATGCCCGGCCCACAGCGGAAAGGTTGTCTGTGCAACCGCGGCGACCCCAAAACTTGCCAACGCAAGAGTGATCGTCGCCCAGATCAGGCCATCTGGCTGTGGTGGCGACGGCAAGGTGCCATAGGCTGCCCAACTTGTCCCAAGTTGCAGGGCGAAATAGCTCGCCGTGGCGACGACCGACATGAGCACAGTCCGCCAGGTAAGCGCGCGTGGCGCGGCATCGGCCAGTCCTTGGGCAATCAGGTAGACCACACCAAAGATCAGGATCGCGCCTAGCGCCACCTCTTGAGGTGATTTTGACGTGATCCCAAAGGCAAGGCCGATGAGGACGTAGAGCGCCAACGCGACGCCAAAGGCACGCGTCACCGCGCCCAGATTTGGAACGGCGACCAGCCCCGGCCGACGGATCGACGCGACCTCGCGTACGGCCCCGCCCGAGGCAAGAAAGGCATGAGCCTTGTAAAGGGAGTGCGCCACGATATGGAGCAGCGCCAGCGGAAACAACGCCAGCCCGCATTGCAGGACCATGAAACCCATCTGGGCGCAGGTGGACCACGCAAGCGCTGTCTTGACCGCCGGTTGCGTCAGGGCCACAGCCGCGCCCAGAAGGGCACTGAACCCACCGACGAGCGCGAGTACCGCCAACACGCCCGGTGCGGCCAGCAGTACGTCCGCGAACCGGATCAAAAGAAAGCCTCCAGCGTTCACCACGCCCGCGTGCAGCAACGCCGACACGGGGGTTGGTGCCTCCATCACCTCGGTCAACCAGCTATGAGTCGGCACAAGCGCGGACTTTAGGATGGCCGCAACTGCGAGACAAAGCGCCGCCAGCCAAAGCGGTCCAACGCCCTCGCCGGATCGGACCGCAGCATTGATAGCTGCGATATCCGAGGTGCCGAAACGCACGACAAGAAGCGCGCAACCTGCAACCAGCGCGACGCTGGCAACAAGGCTACTTGCCGCCTTCTTGCGGGCGGCACGCCGAGCCCGTGGACGATCAGGATAGAAGATCAGAAGTTGGTGCAGGGTGACCCCCGTCGCGACCCAACCGATGGCAAGTTGCACAACGTTACCCGCCCCGACCAACAGAAGTACACTGGCGATCGTCGCCGCCATCCACCCCATGAACGCCGGTTGCCGCGCCTCCCCATCCAGCGCCACGCGCGAGAAACGCAAGACGATCCAACCCACGAAAGCGACAGTCAGGGTCATGGCGACACTGACAATGTCGAGCCTCGACGAAAAACCGACATGGTCAAGACCAAGCAACAGGCTGGTTGATGGGCCTGCCACAGCAAGGTCGATCGCGGCACCAAGGCCAAGCGCCAGCGCAATAAGCGCCGCCATTTCTGGCAGGCGCAGTTGCCAATCGGCACGACCGGGCGGATGCAGGGCCATCGCCAAGGCCCCAGAGGCAAGAAAAAGCGGAGCGAGAAGAAGCAGGGCACTCATCGACAACCTCCAAAGCTGTGTCGCCGACCGACCTAAAAGCGAACTGGCCTAAAGAAAAATACATTGATTGAATGATTGCGTTCTATTTAAGTGAACGCATGCGTCTGAACTATCACCACCTTCGATATTTTCAGGAGGTCGCGCGCGAGGGGAACCTGACCCATGCCGCGGCCCGCCTGAACCTGTCGCAATCGGCTTTGTCGACCCAGATCCGTCAGCTTGAACAGCGACTGGGCCATGCCCTGTTCAACCGGACCGGCCGGTCAATGACCCTGACCGAAGCCGGACGGATCGCTCTGGATCACGCAGAGCGGATCTTTGTTGTCGGTGACGACCTGATCTCATCGCTGACCGACAACAACCGCGCAAAGACGCCGTTGCGGGTCGGGGCCTTGTCCACGTTATCGCGAAATTTTCAACTGCGGTTCCTGCGGCCGGTTCTGTCTGACCCTGACACGGATCTGGTCCTGTCGTCTGGCAACAGTCAGACCCTGCTGCGCGCTTTGGAGGATCTCGCGCTCGACGTTGTGATCCTCACCGATCCGCCGCCAAGGGATGCCTATCCGGGTATCGTGGCGCACCGCATCGCAGAGCAACCGGTGGCCATTCACGGCACCGCCCGGCGGTTGACGCACCCGACGCTGGCCCAACTTCTCGCCTCCGAACCGATGATTCTGCCTAGCGAAAGTTCGATCCGAACCGGCTTTGACAGTCTTGTTGCCCGCCTTGGCGTCAGGCCACGTATTGCGGCGATCGTCGACGATATGGCGATGGTCCGTCTCCTCGCCCGCGAGGATGTTGGCCTTGCAATCACACCCGCTGTCGTTCTCGCCGACGAACTCGCACAAGGGATCCTGGCAAGCGCTCCGTTTCCACTCGACATCGTCGAAAGCTTCTATGCAGTCACTGCGCCCCGCACGTTTCCCCACCCGATGCTTGGACGGCTCATCGGATCCCTCACCGAACCAGACGCTGAGTGACACCGCGGACCTGCGCCGCCGTGCGCGAGTTGCGGGCAGATCACCGATCTTGAGATGCAGTGGGATCGGCACTTCTTTCGGACCTCTAGAATATATTTGGCCGTGTTAGGGTCTATTCTTCACGGCGCTGGGGCATGCGGAGTGACCTCGGCGGCTATCCCGGCAGCGTGTCGATCACGCCCCGCGTGGTCCAGCCGCAATACCCGGTCTTGCTCTGGTGCCAGGCGCGGTTAGGCGGATTAAATCTGTGTAACAATGGTCTCGTCTTTGTGGCTTCGATTGCAGGACTGTAATCCGGCTTCCACCGACCTCCCATCTGCATGCCCCATCTGTCGTTCAGGGGCGGCATACTGGCGCCCTCCCAAAAGGAGAAAGACATGGACTACCTTAACAACCGAAAACCTCTGCGGATCGTTGTTTTGGCAACGGCGCTGGCGACCGGGGGCGTCTTTGCCGTTTCGGCGCAGACGACTCCCGCCGATCAGCAGCAGGAAGCCCAGCAGTTCCTGTCTGCCCCGAAATCGCTGTCCGACGCGGTTGTCGCAGCGGAAGCAAGCACAGGAGGCAAGGCCATGAGCGCCACCTACGAAACCGCAAACGGCGCGACCTCCTATGTGGTTGAACTGGTTGCCGCCGATGGTACGGAAAGCGCTGTGTCGGTCGATGCGACCAGCGGGGCGGTCATCGCGATGGCGGCGGACACTGAGGACGGTCAGGCTGGCGATCAGGAAAACGGATCGGGGTCCGATGGCGAAAGCCAGGACGACAACGGCTGACAACCGGACCGAATGACGTGACACTGGACCGGGGGCGTGCGAGTCACGCCTCCGGCCGACGCACGAGGGACAGATGAAGATACTTGTGATCGAAGACGACGTGACGACGGGGAACTACATCGCCGATGGCCTGCGGCAGGAAGGGCATAACGTGGACCTTCTGACCAATGGCTCAGAGGGTCTGATTCAAGCATCTGTTGCGGCCTACGATGTCCTTGTCATCGACCGGATGTTGCCTGGGCTGGACGGCCTGTCGGTTGCCAAGACCTTGCGTGGGGCTAAGAACCGGACGCCGCTGTTGCTCCTGACGGCACTAGGTGGGGTCGAGGACCGGATCGAGGGGCTGAACGCCGGCGCCGATGACTACCTTGTCAAACCCTTTGCGTTTGGCGAACTGTCGGCGCGGATTGCCGCTCTTGGTCGCCGCCCGCAACTGACCGAGGCTCCCACTGTCCTCAAGGTGGCAGACCTTGAAATCGACCTGCTGACCCGTCGAGTCAGCCGCGCCGGCCGCACGATCGACCTCTTGCCGCGTGAATTTGCCCTGCTTGAACATCTCATGCGACGCCGTGGAAGGGTGCAGACCCGGACCATGCTGCTCGAGGCGGTCTGGGACATTCACTTCGACCCTCAGACCAACGTCGTGGAAACCCACGTCAGCCGATTGCGGGCCAAGGTGGACAAACCGTTCGACCGCGAGCTGATCGTGACCGTCCGGGGGGCGGGATACCGGATTGACACCGAATGATCCTCTGGTCCGATCGCCTCCGCCAATCGACACCATTGCGGCTGACGTTCATCCTGATGGCGGTGTTTCTGGTGTCCATCCTGCTCAGCTTTGCGGTCGCCTTTGTCGTGCTGCGGAATTCGGTCGATGAATCGCTGCGAAACCAATTGGCCCAACAGTTTGCTTCGCTGCTGCTGATCGACGATCAGACCGACCTGACGGAACGGATTACACAGCAGGCGGCGACAGCCGATCCGGTCATGCAGATCGTCCGCTATGTGCCCGATGCGGGGCCCGACATCACCAACTTGCCGGGCTTTGTGGTGGCCCCCGATTTCGGCATCATCGACGGCACGTCTATCAATGCACCCGATGCCGCAACCAGTTACCTTGCGACGACCACACGGGTCGGGGCTGGCCGTCTGACCCTTGCCTTCGCGCGCGACCAGATTAGCGAACTGCGTGAAGTGTTCTGGACCGTATTCATCCTCAGCCCCCTCATTACGCTGATCAGCGCCGGGGGCATCGGCCTCTGGATTGCGCGGACCGCCCGCGACCGTGTCGAGGCGATCCGGACCACGCTCAACACCCTGACCGAAGGCGACCTGTCGGCCCGCGTACCGGCATCGGATCATCGGCCCGACGACCTGACCCAGATCGGGCTTGCCGTGAACCGCATGGCCGCCTCGCAAGAGGCGACGCTTGCCTCGCTGCAACAGGTGTCGGCAGATATCGCGCATGATCTAAAGACGCCGATCCAGCGGGTTTCAGTCCTTTTGGAGCGGCTTGATAACCAAGGTCCGCTGCTGGACACCCAGCGCGACACCGTCGCCGCGGCCCGGATGGAAACCGAGCAGATCGTGCGTACCTTTCATTCGCTCCTTCAGATCGCCCAAATCGAAGGGGGGGCAGCGCATGACATGTTTTCACCCGTCGATCTTGCTGCCATCGCCGCGACTCTGACCGAAGTTTACGAAGCAACAGCCGAGGACACAGGGCATGTCCTGACCTTTTCGTCCTCTGGTCCTGCGATCATACCGGGCGAAAAAAACCTGCTGGGGCAGGTTGTCGCCAACCTGATTGAAAACTCGCTACGCCACTCGGCTCGCGGTAGCCGGATCGGGGTTGAGGTGCTCGGCACGCCCGGATCTGCCACACTCATCGTCCGTGACACGGGTCCCGGAATCCCCGAGGCCGAACGCGGCAATGTCCTACGCCGTCTTTACCGGCTAGAGCGCAGCCGCACGACCGAAGGGAACGGCCTCGGCCTTAGCCTTGTCGCCGCCATTGTGGACTTGCACGGCGCAACCCTGACGCTTGGCGATAACAACCCCGGACTTCTGGTCGAGGTCACGTTCCCCCGCGCCGATCAGCCGGATAAATAAATATCTGTATAAAACGGGCAACACCCTGCTCACTTGCGTCCTCCAAATTGAGAGTGACCCAGTAGAAGCAAGGAAAATGATATGACCCGGAACTCCACCTCCAAAATCCTGCTGATGGCCGCTATTGGCCTCGCGCTCTCCCCGGCTGCTGCCCTGGCGCAGACCACCGCGGCCACGCCCAGAGAGACCGCTGTGGCCCCTGAAATCAACCCGCCGGGGGATATTCCCGACGATCAGGTGTTCATCAACTACGCGGCTGATGCGGGATTTTCGATGCCCGTCCCTGAAGGCTGGGCGCGCAGCACCATCGACAACGGCGTGCGCTTTGCCGACAAATATGACGCGGTCGAGATCCAGTCGATGCCGGCAAACGGTCCCGTGACCGTCGATACTGTGACAGCCTCTCAGGCGGTCGCTCTTGTCGGTCAGGGCCACGCGGTCGAGATCACAAAGATTCATACCATGACTCTTCCCTCGGGCGACGCCATCGCCATCGACTACCTCTCCAACTCTGACGTCAATCCGGTGACTCAGCGCAAGATCAGGCTTGAAAACCGTCGCATCTATCTGACCCATGGCGGGTCAGAAGCGGTCGTCACCCTGTCCGCCCCTGCCGGTGCCGACAACGTTGACCAATGGACAATGATGGCCAACGCGTTCCGGTGGACCCAATGACCCTGCTTGTCGCCGAAGACCTTTTTCGGTTCTATCATGTGGGCGACGAAGAGATCCGTGCGCTCAAAGGTGTCAGCCTGACAGTTGAGACGGGCGAGATCGTGGCCCTCGTCGGCCCCTCGGGCAGTGGCAAGTCCACGCTTCTGTCCTGTCTATCCGGACTGGATGATCCCGATGGTGGCACCGTCGAGGTCGATGGACGGCGGATGAGTCGCCGACCCGAGAGCGAAAAGGCCGCGATCCGCACCACCGGCCTTGGCCTGCTGGCCCAGCGCGACAATCTCTTCGAACATCTGACCGTCCGTCAGAATGTCGAATTCGCGCAAGCCCGGTCCGGTTCCGGATCCCAGATTGCAAGTATCCTCGACGCCGTCGGGCTGACCGACCGCGCAGATGCCATGCCTGCCACTCTTTCAGGGGGTGAAACATCGCGCGCCGGACTGGCGGTGGCTCTTGCCCTTGATCCACCACTACTCATCGCGGACGAACCCACCGCCGAGGTCGACGCCGCTACCGAGGAAAAGATCCTCGTCCTGTTTCGCGATCGGATGTTGCGGGGCAAGGGGACATTGATCGCCACGCACAGCGCCGCCGTCGCGGCTGTCGCCACCCGCGTTCTGCACCTGGCAGATGGGCTGCTTGCCGAAGGACCAGTGCTGGAAACGCGACGCCCGACGGGTTCCAAGGGTTACGCCAAGGCCAGGCCGCCCGGACCTTCACTGATCCACGCCATCGACCTTGGGCGAACCTTTGGCCCGGCCGGACACCAAGTGCAGGCTGTCAAAGGGGCGAGCCTCACCCTCCATGTCCGCGACCGCATCGCCATCACCGGCGCGTCGGGGAGCGGCAAGTCAACGCTTCTTCGGATGCTCGCAGGGTTGGACCAGCCCAGTTCCGGACAAATTGACTGGTTCGGGCGCGATACTGCCATTGGCCTGCGGCCCGCACGGATCGGAGTGGTATTCCAGGAACCGAGCCTTATTCCGGTCCTGACCGTGCGCGAAAATGTCGGCCTCCCACTTCAGTTGCGCGCCTCAGGCGCGGCCAAGACACCCCTCACCGCGGACGCGGCTCTGGCTCTTCTTGGTCTGACGGACCTCGCGGACAAGATGCCTGACGAACTGTCGGGCGGGCAGATGCAGCGCGTGGCCTTTGCCCGCGCGCTCGTCACAATGCCCGATGTCATTCTGGCGGACGAACCGACCGGCCAACTTGATCAACCCACGGCACACACCGTGATTAATGCGGTCCTAAAGGCGCTTGACCAGACAGATACAGCGCTTCTCGTCACAACGCATGATCTGCACCTCGCCGCGGCGATGCAAACCCAGTTCCGCATGGATCACGGCCTGCTGGCCGCCGCGGACAAGGCCCAAGTGGCCTGAAAGGACCATTTCCATGTTCAAACTCTGGAGTCTTGGCGTTTTGCGCCACCGGGCCTTGCGTATCGCGCTGGCCTACACAGGCGTGGCGATGGCCACCGCCCTCATCGCGCTGATCGGCATTTTCTCGGTCGTCAGCGCATCAAGCATGACGGACCGGGCCATCAGCCAGGTCGTGGTCGATTGGCAGGTGCAGCCCGTGACGGGTGCCGATGCCGGAACCGTGCAGGCGGCACTCGCAGCGTTGCCAACGGTTCGGACGGTTCAGGTCGTTCACTACGCCGATGTCACGGCACTGAGTGCGCAAACCGGGGGAACTGTCCAGACAACCGGAGCCGCCAAGGTGCTTGGCCTCTCACAGGAATACCGCGCCGACTTTCCGGGCCAGATGCGCCTGCTTTTGGGAGATTACGGCGGTGTCCTGTTGGCCCAGCAGACAGCGGCAAACCTGCACGCGGGGATCGGGGATACGGTCCAGATCGCGCGCGACGGGATGCCTGACAGCCCGGTCACAGTCACCGGAATTGTCGAGTTGCCTAACGCCGACTCCCTTTTCCAATCGGTGGGCGCACCCAAAGGCGCGGGCCCCGTGGCCCCACCCGACAACGTCGTCCTCCTGCCCGATAGTCAGTGGACGGCGCTCTTTTCGGGCGACACCACCCACACTCTGACCCAGTTCCATACGTCCTTTGCGCATGCCACCTTGCCGTCCTACCCCGACGCCGCGTTCATTTCCGAGGCAGGACAGGTCCGCAATTTCGAGGCCGGGATCGCAGGTGCCGCCCAGGTGGGCGACAACCTTGGCGCGCGGCTGGATGCGGTGCGCAAGGATGCGATCTATGCCAAGGTCATCTTCCTCTTCCTTGGTCTGCCTGCGGCATTCCTCGCCATCCTGCTGACCATTTCCCTGCTCACGGCGGATACGGTGCGCAAACGCCGCAACGAAGCCCTTCTCAGGATGCGCGGACTGGATCGCCCGTCGATCCTGCGTTTGATCGTGGCCGAGGATGTCTTTGGCGCAGTCGGTGCGGTCCTGATCGGCGGTGTGGCTGCCGCTTGTCTGGCGATCGGCACGTTCGGCGCAGGCGCCCTCAGCGCACCCGCACTCCTCTGGCTGGTGGGTGCCATGATTGGCGGGGTCGTCACCGGCCTGCTCAGTAGTGTCCTTCCCGCCATCGGGCGATTGCGGACCCTGTCGGTCACCGCCAACCGGGCCGAATTCATGGCAAGCCAAATTCCGCTTTGGCAACGTCTTTGGCTCGACCTTGCCTGCCTTGGCGGGGCTGCGATCATCTTCTGGCGGTCAGCAAGTTCCAACTATCAGGTCGTTCTCGCGCCCGAAGGCGTGACCGCGACGGCTGTCGATTACACTGCCTTCCTCTCGCCACTTCTGTTCTGGGTAGGGGCCGTCCTTCTGACGGTGCGGATTGCCTCTCTTGCCATCCGGAACGCCCGCCCGGCTTTGACCATCGGCATCCGCAAGGTCGGCCTCGCCTCTGGGACTGCCCCGACCATCGCGGCCAGCCTCAGCCGGCAGGACCGTAGGATCGCGGGCGGGATCGCCCTTGTGGCACTGGCCTTTTCCTTTGCCTTCGCGACGGCGATATTCAACCTGACCTACGATGGACAGACCCGGGTCGATGCGATGCTTACCAACGGGGCCGACGTAACCATCACCGGCACTACGGCCACCCCCGTCGATTCCCTTATTGCCTCGATACAGAAGACGCCTGGCGTTCAGGCAGCCGTGCCGATGCAGCACCGGTTCGCCTATGTAGGTAACGACCTTCAGGACATTTACGGGATCGACGCCGCACGGATCACCGACGCCACCCGGATCGTTGACTCCTATTTTGCCGACAAGAATGCGGCAGCCACGCTGGCTGCCCTGCAAAGCCGACCAGATGCGGTGCTGCTCAGCCAGGAGACAGTAAATGACTTCCAATTGGCTCTTGGGGACACGGTCCAACTCCGCCTTCAGGACGCTGTCAGTCACCAATACATCGCGGTGCCTTTCACCTTTGTCGGGGTCGCGCTGGAATTTCCAACTGCACCCAAGGACAGCTTTATCGTCGCCAACGCCGCCTACATCGGGGCGCAGACGGGGGCTGTGGGACATGAGGTGCTGCTGGTCAAGGCGTTTGGCAATCCGGTCTCGCTTGCCAAGCAGGTGCAGGCGGACATTGGCCCGGGCTGGCGCGTGAGCGACTTGCAATCCACCTTCACCGTGATCTCGTCAAGCTTGACGGCCGTAGATCTCGGGCGGTTGACGGGCGTGGAACTGACCTTCGCGGTCCTGCTGTTGATCGGGACGACAGGCATGATGATCGGGCTCGGGTTCGCCGAACGCGCCCGCACGGCCAACATACTGCGCGCCTTGGGGGCGTCGGTGTCCGAAGTCGCCGGGTTCCTGCGCGCAGAAGCGTTATTGATCCTGGTGCCTGGCGCAATCGTCGGGACTCTCATTGGCGTCACCGCGGCCCAGATGCTGGTTAAACTGCTCTCAGGTATCTTCGACCCGCCCCCCGACGCGCTGTCTTACCCTATAGCCACCCTCGCGATCTTCGTATTCGTAGGGACCGCGGCGGGGCTGGGGGCAGTCTGGCTGGCTGGCAGGGGGCGGATCGTCCGGTCTACCGGCCTGCAAAGGGCCGAAGTCTCGCTGGGTTAAGCGGACCCAGCACCCCGAGGGTCCCAGAAAACGCAAAAGGCGACAAGCTGTGAAAGCGCGCCGCCTTTTTCGATGATCCCTACGCACCTTCAGAAATCCAGGTTTTCCACGTTCAGCGCGTTTTCCTGAATGAAGATACGGCGCGGTTCGACGACGTCGCCCATCAGTTTGGTGAACAGGTCGTCTGCCTCGGCGACATCGTCCACCTTGACCTGCAAAAGTGTGCGGGCGTCGGGGTCGAGCGTGGTTTCCCACAATTGTCCCGGATTCATCTCTCCCAGACCTTTGTAGCGTTGCAGAGACAGGCCCCGCTCGCCCTCTTCCAGAATGGCCTTGAGCAGGTCCAGCGGGCCATGGATCGCCTGTGTCCGGTCCTTGCGGATCAGCGTGGCTGGCAGGTCGTAGACATCCTGCAATCCCTTGGTGAACGTCCCTGTCTTGCGAGCCTCGCCCGAACGCAGCATCGGGCCGTCCAGTGTGCGGACCTCTTCGACGCCGCGCAGGATGCGGGCCAGCCGGATACCGTGGTCTTGCGTGATCCGACCGCGCCAGCCGCGTTCCCACTCCAGAGCGATCAGGTCCAGACGACGGGCAACCTTGTCGGCGGTGCCTTGGAGGTCTGCGTCCACCACACCGGGGACAAAAGCCCCGGCAATGGCGGCCTGTTCAAGAATGTGGCGGGGATAATGGGTCGGGAACGCCTCAAGCACGCGGCGCAAGGACCGGGCATCCTCGACCACGCGGCGCAGATCGGCCCCACTGATTTCCTCGCCATTGCCTTGGCGCAGGATTGCACCATCGGTCCCCTGTTCGATCAGATATTCGTCCATGGCCGCCTGATCCTTGAGGTAAACTTCTGATTTCCCTCGGGAAACCTTATACAGCGGCGGCTGCGCGATATACAGATACCCCCCCTCTATCAACTCGGGCATCTGCCGAAAGAAGAAGGTCAACAGCAACGTGCGGATGTGGGCACCGTCAACGTCGGCGTCAGTCATGATGATGACCTTGTGGTAGCGAAGCTTTGAAATGTTGAATTCGTCCCGACCAATGCCAGTTCCCAAGGCCATGACGAGGTTGCCGATCTCCTGGCTCCCCAGCATCCGGTCAAAGCGGGCACGTTCGACGTTCAGAATCTTGCCCTTGAGCGGCAGAATGGCCTGCGTACCGCGATCCCTACCCGTCTGGGCCGAGCCCCCGGCGCTGTCACCCTCGACCAGGAATATCTCGGTCTTGGAGGGGTCCTTTTCCGAACAGTCCTTGAGCTTGCCCGCCAGAAAATTCACGTCCATCGCGGTCTTGCGGCGGGTCAGGTCGCGGGCCTTGCGGGCGGCCTCGCGGGCAAGAGCGGCCTCGACGATCTTGCCCACGACGACGCGGGCGATCTGGGGGTTCTCTTCAAACCATTCGGCCAGTTTTTCGTTCATCAGATTTTCGACAGCGGGACGGACCTCGGAACTGACCAGCTTGTCCTTGGTCTGGCTGGAAAATTTGGGGTCGGGAACCTTGACAGACAGCACGCAGGTCAGCCCCTCGCGGGCGTCGTCACCGGTAAAGCTGACCTTTTCCTTTTTGGCGATGCCGCTGGATTGGGCGTAGTTATTGATTGTGCGGGTCAGGGCGGCACGGAAGCCTGCCATGTGGGTGCCGCCATCGCGCTGCGGGATGTTGTTGGTGAACGGCAGGACCATCTCGTTGTAGCTGTCGTTCCACCACATGGCGACTTCGACGCCGATATCGTCCCGCTCGCCCTTGATATAGATCGGCTCGGGCAGGATCGACGATTTTGACCGGTCGAGGTATTTGACGAACTCCTTGACGCCCCCTTCATAGAACAACTCGGTCTTGAGCGGTTCGGCGGGCCGGTCGTCCTCGAGAATGATCTTCACACCCGAATTCAGGAACGCCAACTCGCGCAGACGCTTTTCCAGGGTGTGATAATCGTATTCGAGGTTCGAGAATGTCTTGGTCGAGGCGAGGAAGCGAACCTCGGTCCCCTTCTGGCCATTGGCGTCGCCGACGACGACCAAGGCATCGACGGTCTTGGAATCCTCGAACCGGACATAGTGTTCCTTGCCACCCCGCCAGATGCGCAGTTCCAGCCAGTCGGACAGGGCGTTCACGACGGAAATGCCCACGCCATGCAGACCTCCCGACACCTTGTAGGAATTCTGGTCGAACTTCCCGCCCGCATGCAGTTGGGTCATGATGACCTCGGCGGCCGAAACGCCTTCTTCCTTGTGCATGTCGACCGGGATTCCGCGCCCGTTGTCGCGCACCGAAACACTGTTGTCGGCATGGATTTTCACCTGA
Organism: Marivivens sp.; assembly: GCA_024642115.1. Classification (GTDB taxonomy): domain Bacteria; phylum Pseudomonadota; class Alphaproteobacteria; order Rhodobacterales; family Rhodobacteraceae; genus JAHEBU01. Next base: position 18,432 of record JAHEBU010000005.1, read on the forward strand.
ACAAAGTCGGCGTGACCAGCCAGGGCCTCGTCAATGCCATTGTCCACAGCCTCGTAAACCATGTGGTGCAGACCCGACCCGTCGTCGGTATCCCCGATATACATGCCCGGACGTTTGCGGACAGCGTCCAACCCCTTGAGAACCTTGATGGAATCAGAGTTGTATTCGGGCATCTGCGGGGTGGTGTCGGACATCGGGTATTCCTTGGGTATTTGCCCGCGAAATATACGTTTTCTGGGGGGGGATGTCACGCGCTTCCCCCATATTTTGTGTCATAGAAGGGGAATGATCAGGGCCACGCCGATCAGCAGGCAGCCCGCCGTCATGTTGACTCGCCGCAACGCCACAGGCGAGGTCAGAAACCTGCGCGCCTTGTGGATCATCGATGCCAGAACAAGGTTGCCAAACAGCGGCACCACCATCGACAACGCACAGATCGCGGCGATGTCCCACCACGTCAGTTTCGTCAGGTCAAAGAACCCCGGCAGCATCCCCATGTAGAACAGGATCGCCTTGGGATTGCCCAGGATCACGGCGACCCCCGCCAGAAACCCGGCCCATTTGCCGGGGGCGGTCAGGCGGCTGTCGGTGGCAATTGTCTTGTCCGCGTGGCGCAGGATCATGACACCCATGAACAGAAACGTGGCGCTGGCCACCCAGCGCAGGACGGTCATGAAGCCGCTGAACACGGACACGACCCAGGTGACCCCCAGAATGGCCAGGAACGGCCAGAGCATGTCGCCCACCACGACCCCCAGCGCCAGCGGCCAGGCCGCAGCAAACCCGCCTGACAGCGCGCGCGCTGTCAAGGCCACCCAGACCGGACCGGGCGTCAGGAACAGCACCAGCAGCGCGCCGGCATAGAGGGCAAGTTGAGAGGCGGTGATAGTCATGAGGCAGGCTTAGTCCCGAAAATGGGTCTGGTCGAGCGAGGTTTTGCGCCCCGCCCTCCGGCCGGTCGCCCGGGGGCGGGGCTTCGGGGGCATCGAGCCCCCTGCACCCCGCTGTGCCTCCGGCGGGAGTTGTTATGGCAAGGTGAAGAGGCGATGAAGGGATTTAGTCTGTGCCTGCGGGAAGGGTCAGAGAACCGTCCGTGGCCAAAGGCCAGAACGGGTTATGGGCGATTTCCCAAACATGCCTGTCCGGGTCGGCGAAGTATCCTGAATAGCCGCCCCAGAACACCTTTTCGGGTTGTTTCAGCGCGGCCGCCCCGGCGGAAAGGGCCAAGGCAAAGACTGCGTCAACTTCGGCCTCGGACGTCATGTTTTGTGCGAGGGTCACGGCCCCGGTCCCAAGTTTGGCACCCGGTCGCCCCTGATCCTTGGCCAGATCGGCCAGCCCGAAGAGCCCCAGAACCGCGCCGTGCATCTGGTAAAAGACCACCCCTTCCTGGCGGCGCGTGTCTGTCCATCCCAATGCCGAGTAGAACGCCTTGGACCGGTCGAGATCGGCGACGCCGAGGGTGATCAGAGTGACACGTTGGGGGGTCATTGCCGTCTCCTGATCAAAATCGCCATTTCTGGATTTCATAATTAGTTCAATATATTAAAGTCTGTTTACGCATGAACGCTACTTTTTCGGGGCCAGAATCGACGTCCCAGACGCCTCGGTCACCTCCAGAATTTGCGCTCTTTCACCTAGGTCCGCAAACAGTTCCGGCCCCGTCCCGGTCATCCAGGCTTGCGCCCCCAAGGCGCAGATTTCATCGTATAGCGCGGCGCGGCGACCCGCATCCAGATGGGCCGCCACTTCGTCCAACAGAAGGATCGGCGGGGCCCCGAAATCCTGGGCCAATCCCCGCGCGTTCGCCAGGATAAGCGAGATCAGCAGCGCCTTCTGCTCGCCCGTCGAACAGTCCGCCGCAGGCACTCCCTTGGCCGCGAAAACGGCGGACAGGTCGGACCTGTGTGGCCCAATCAGCGTCCGCCCGGCAGCCAGATCGCGGGGGCGACTTTCAGCAAAGGCAGCCTTCAGCGCCTCGGTCCCATCGGGCAGGTCTGCCTCGGGCTGGGTCAGTTCTAGCGTGGCCACCGGAAAGGTCGTCTCGCCCTCCGCCTGCGCCTGCATCAGGTGGCCAACCGTCGCCAGCCGATTTGCCTGAATTGCGGCCCCCGCGTCGGCCATCTGGGATTCCAGGGCGGCATACCAATGCGCATCGCGGACCATATCCTTGAGAAGGCGGTTCCGTTCCCGCATTGCCTTTTCATAGGTCAGGACAGCGTCGGCATGGCCGGGCTCAAAGCTGAGGGTGGCGCGATCCAGGAACCGCCGCCGGCCGTCCGCCCCTTCGATCCAGAGCCGGTCCATCGATGGTACCAGCCAGAGCACCCGTCCGATCCGGCCCAGCGCGGTCTGGGTGGCGGTTTTGCTGTCGATCCGGACCTGTCGAGCGGTCCCCGCTTCGGCCCAGGTTTCGACCTCGTGAACCTGATGAAGCGAGTGGAGGATGGCGGTGACCTTCCACCCCACCCCCTCCGGTCGGCGGGTCAGATCGTCGGTCGCCGCGCGCCGCAGGCCGCGCCCGGGCGAGAGCAGTGATACGGCCTCGATCAGGTTGGTCTTGCCTGCCCCGTTGGGTCCATGAATCGCGACGGGACGGCCATCGAGATCCAGCTTGGCGCGCCGGTGGGACCGGAAATGTGACAGCGTGAGGGACTCAAGATAAAGGCCGCTCATCGGCGGCCTTTCCTCGTTCTGGTGTGGCCGGTCCCCATCACACCCGCATCGGCATGACGACGTAGACGGCGCTGGTGTCGTTTCCTTCGCGCATCAGGGTGGGATCGCCGGAGGAGTTGAACAGGAATACCGCGTTTTCGCGATCGACCTGGCTCGCGATTTCCAGAAGATATTTGGCGTTGAAGCCGATTTCGAGCCGCTCGTCGCCATAGGCCACGGCAAGCTCTTCCTCGGCGGCGCCGGAATCGGGGGCGTTGACGGACAGGATAAGCCGATCCTCGTCGAGCGACAGTTTGACTGCCCGCGACCGTTCAGACGACACCGTCGCAACGCGGTCCACGGCGCGGGCAAATTCGGCGGCGTCAACCTCCAGCCTGCGGGTGTTTCCGGTGGGGATGACACGAGTATAGTCGGGGAAGGTGCCATCGATCACCTTGGAGGTCAGGGTGATGTCGGGGGTTGCAAAGCGAATCTTTGTCTCGGACACGGAGACGGCGATTTGCATGTCGTCGTCGTCCAGCAGCTTGCGCATCTCGCCGACGGTCTTGCGCGGCACGATGACGCCCGCCATGCCTTCGGCGCCCGAGGGCAGATCGGCATCGATCCGGGCGAGGCGGTGTCCATCCGTGGCCACACAGCGGAGTTTCTTGCCCCCATCGCCGTCGGCCACATGCATGTAGACACCGTTGAGGTAATACCGGGTCTCTTCGGTCGAGATGGCGAATTTTGATTTGTCGAACAGGCGGCGCAGGACCGGGGCCGGGCACGAAAAATTGGTGGCGTAGTCGGACGACGCCATCACCGGGAAATCTTCCTTGGGTAGGGTCGCCAGGCTGAAATTCGACCGCCCGGCCTCGATCGTCAGACGGCCCGTGGAGCCGTTTTCGGACAAAGTGACCAACGCCCCATCGGGCAGCTTGCGCACGATCTCATTCAGGGTGACGGCAGAGACCGTGGTGGCCCCGGCGCGTTCGACCTTGGCCGGGGCGCGATCGACCACTTCGATGTCCAGATCGGTTGCCCGGAATTGGACGGTGTCACCTTCGGCCTCGATCAGGACGTTAGCCAAGATCGGGATCGTGTTGCGCCGTTCGACGACCGACTGGGCCTGCGCGACCGCCTTGAGCAATGCGCCGCGTTCGATACTGAATTTCATGTCCCTCGCTCCGCTATTTCGGACCCACTCCGCCGGGAGGGAAAACCTACCGGTTTATCCCTGCGGCTCAAGTGGTTTTGTCAGACAGTTTGCGACTGTTGCTGCGCCGTCAATATGCGATCAGGCCTCGAGTGCGCGGCGCAGCAGTTCAAGGTCGTCCGCGATTTGGCTGTCGGTAGTCCGAAGCTCTTGGATCTTCTTGACGCCGTGCATGATCGTCGTGTGATCGCGCCCGCCAAAGCGGCGGCCGATTTCGGGCAGGGATCGGGTGGTCATCTGCTTGCACAGATACATTGCCACCTGCCGGGGGCGGGCATAGGTGCGCACCCGCTTTGGCCCGATCATGTCGGACAGACGAATGTTATAGTGTTCGCTGACCTTGCGCTGGATTTCCTCGACCGTGATCTTGCGGTCGCTGGCGCGCAGGATGTCTGACAGGCAGTCTTGCGTCAGTTCGAGGGTGATTTCGCGACCAACGAGGCTGGCAAAGGCAAAGAGCCGGGTCAGCGCCCCTTCAAGCACGCGAACGTTGGTCGAGATACGGTGGGCCAGAAACTCCATGACCCCATCCGCAACTTCAAGCCCGCGATACTGCGATTTGTAGAATTCCGCCTTGGTTTGAAGGATGCCAAGTCGCAGTTCATAATCGGTCGGATGTAGGTCAACCACCAGGCCGCATTGCATCCGGGACCGGATCCGGTCCTCCATATCGCGGATTTCACCAGGGGCGCGGTCAGCGGAAATGATGATCTGCTTGTGGCTGTCAACGAGCGCGTTGAACGTGTGAAAGAATTCTTCTTGCGTGCTGTCCTTGCCCGCGATGAACTGGACATCGTCGACCATCAGAACATCAACCGACCGGAACAGTTGTTTGAAATCCATCATCCGCTTTTCCCGCAGGGCGGAGATGAAGCGATACATGAACTGTTCTGCTGACAGGTAGAGGACGTTCAGGTGAGGCTGCCTGCGCCGCAATTCGTGCGCGATGGCGTGCATCAGGTGGGTCTTGCCCAGGCCCACGCCGCCATACAGGAACAGCGGGTTGAAGGTAACCGGGCCGCCTTCGGCCACGCGTCGGGCCGCGGCATGGGCAAGCTCGTTCGGTTTGCCCACGACAAAGGTGTCAAAGGTGAACCGTGTATCCAGCGGTGCGCCCACAACGTCGTCCGCGACCCCGGACGCAGCATCGTCGTTCGCCGCGATCGGCGTGGACGGACGCGATTGATCGGGCACCGAAAAGGTCAGCCGCTGGGCATCGGCACCGCCTCGGTTAAGGGTATAAAGGATATGGTCGCCAAAATTCTGCGAGACATAATTGCCCACAAAATTCGTCCGGACCTGAAAGGTTGCGACGCCGTCGCGCAGGCCTGCCAAAACGAGAGGTTCAATCCAATTGGTAAAGTTGTTCTTGCCGACCGAACTTCTCAAACCTTCGCGAAGTTCAATCCACTTTTCATGCGTCATCAGTCACTGTCCCGTTTCAACCCTGAAACGACCAACCCGTTGATCGGGCATCTGGTCGCCTTCTATGCTAGCGTCACGTGGACAAATTCGGACTGACACGGGTCCCCACTACCCGCACCGATTCCGAACCGTCCCCACTCATCAATTGGGCCCGGCACGCCAATCGTGCGTCAGGGACCCGTACCACGGTCTGACCCAGAGAAAAGTCAAATGAACAGGCTCCCGAAATCGGAAGTTGCACAGACTTAAAGGACTGCAAGCCCGGCCGTTGGCCGGTGTCGTCCTCCCGACATGTCGGTAATAGCCTAATTCGGCCGACCGGCAGATGACCGGATTCGGTGAATTTCGTCTAGTTCTGACATGTTCCCCCAGGAACGATGTGAATCGCCTGACAACGCTAGCAAGGTCCGGGCCGGCCCGACAACATAACAACGCGCTTGACTCAGTCGCGGATGAAAAAGAATCCCCCCGCCTCGAAAAAACGCAATGAAACTTGGGGATTCTGTTGCCTGAATGACAAAGGGTGCGCTCTCGCGAACGCACCCTTTCAAGCCATATTGACTATGGATCCGGGAGTGGTCCCGGCACCGGAATCAGGCGATCGTTTTGACCCGGGCAGCCAGACGCGACATTTTGCGCGAAGCGGTGTTCTTGTGCAGGACGCCTTTGGTCACGCCGCGCATCAGTTCGGGCTGGGCATCGCGCAGGGCAGCGACGGCAGCGTCCTTGTTCCCCGAGGCGATCGCCTCTTCGACTTTGCGCAGAAACGTGCGGATGCGCGAACGACGCGCCTTGTTCACGGCAAAACGGGCGTCGGCCTGCTTGGCGCGCTTGGCGGATTGAGAGGTATTGGCCATGTGTATTTCCCATCTTTGGGGTCAGTTGAAACGATTGCGCAATGTGACCCACACCGGGTTTGGGAACCGGTCGATTCTTGCCTAGGCGGGCATCACGCGCATGTAATGGGTGCCTATAGGGCAGAAGCCCGCCCAAGGAAACCCGCAAAATGACTCAGCGGTCGCGGAACTGCGCCTCGCGCTTTTCAAGAAAGGCGGCCATGCCCTCTTTCTGGTCCTCGGTCGAGAACATGGCGTAAAACAGCCCCCGTTCCACAGCCAGACCAGCGGTCAACGGGGTTTCAAAGGCGGCGTTGACAGCCTCTTTGGCGGCCTGTGTGGCAATCGTCGATTTCTCAGCGATCTTGGCGGCGGCTGCCATCGCCTCTTCCTTCAGTTTCTTGACGGGAACGACGCGGCTGACAAGGCCGCACCGCTCGGCCTCGGGGGCATCCATGAACCGGCCGGTCAGATGCATGTCCATCGCCTTTGCCTTGCCCACATAGCGCGGCAGGCGCTGCGTGCCGCCAAGCCCGGCGATGACGCCCAGGTTGATCTCGGGCTGGCCGAATTTTGCGGTATCGGCAGCTATGATGAAATCGCACATCATGGCCAATTCGCACCCGCCGCCCAAGGCATAGCCGCTGACGGCGGCAATGATCGGTTTGCGGGCGTTGTTGAACCGGGTCGCTTCGGCGGAAAAGATTTTGGCCACATACATGTCGACAAACGAGCGGTCGGACATTTCAGTAATGTCGGCACCCGCAGCAAAGGCCTTTTCCGAACCGGTGATGACCACGCAACGGACCTTGTCGTTGACGTCTGCATCCTCCAGCGCGGTGCACAGTTCCGACAGCATCTGCGTGTTGATTGCATTGAGCGCATCAGGACGATTGAGCGTGATCATCGCCACATAGTCCTGAACGTCCACGATGATGGTTTCGTATGCCATACGCAGGGGCCCTTGTTTCCACTGTCCAAGCCCAAGTGCTTAGCAAAGCCTGCGCAGGGTTCAAGCTATCTTTGACAGGCCGGGCAGTAGAACGAAGATCGGCCCCCCTGCGCCACACGGCGAATGCTGCCTGTACACCCGGGCGTCACGCAAGGGAGATCCTCGCGGTCATAAACCCGGAAAACATGCTGGAAATAACCCAGTTCGCCGTCAGCCTGACGGTAGTCGCGCAGGGACGATCCACCGGCCTCGATCGCTTCGGTCAGGACCTGACGGATGATCGGAACTAACGTTGCGACACGGGCTGCCGATAGCTGTCCGGCCTTCCGTTTGGGGTGGATCCCGGCGCGGTGCAGCACCTCGCATACGTAGATATTGCCAAGTCCGGACACGATTCCCTGATCCAGAAGGGCCGACTTTATAGGTGTGTTGCGGCCCCTGAGCCGCCCGATCAGGTAGGATTCGTCGAACGCGTTGCCCAGCGGCTCTGGCCCCAGATCGCGGATTAGCCAGTGCTGTTCTGCCGCGTCGGTGCGCATCAGGTCCATCGCCCCAAATCTGCGGGCGTCGTTAAAGGTGATCCGGGTCCCACCCTCCATGTCAAAGACAACGTGGTCGTGCTTGGCGGGGGCAGGGTGCGGGTGATGAAATTCGCCCAACACCTGACCGGAAATCAGCATCCGCCCAGACATGCCCAGATGAATAAGCAGGGTTTCCCCCCGGTCCAGATCGGCAAGGATATATTTCGACCGCCGCCGCAGCCCTGTCACCACCGCCCCGGTCAGCCGGCCAGCCATCTGTTCCGGAAAGGGCCAGCGCAGATCGGGCCGGTTGACGGTGGCCAATGTGATGCGCTGCCCCTCCATCACGGGGGCCAGCCCGCGACGGACTGTCTCGACCTCTGGCAATTCGGGCATGGCACGCTTCCTATGGAGGGGGCGCCGTTGTATGCCCCCAAAGGCACCCTATAACAAGGGGCAGCGCAAAGGACGGCCCGACCCATGACAGACAATTCAGACAAGACCACGCATTTCGGGTTCGAAACCGTCCGCGAAGAGGACAAAGCCGGCCGCGTGCGCGGCGTGTTCACCTCGGTCGCATCGAAATACGATATCATGAACGACGTCATGTCGGGTGGCATCCACCGCATCTGGAAAGATGCCATGATGGATTGGCTGGCCCCCCGCCCGGGTCAAAAGCTGCTGGATGTGGCGGGGGGAACAGGTGACGTTTCGTTCCGCTTTCTCAAACGGGCCGGATCAGGCCACGCGACCGTGCTGGATCTGACCGAGGGCATGCTGGTCGAAGGCCGCAAGCGCGCCGAGGCAGAAAGCATGGCCGACAGTCTGGATTGGGTGGTGGGCGACGCGATGGCCCTGCCGTTCGAAGACAACACCTTTGACGTTTACACGATCAGCTTTGGCATCCGGAACGTGACCCGCCCGCAGGACGCCTTGAACGAAGCCTACCGCGTGCTGCGGCCGGGGGGCCGCCTGATGGTGCTGGAATTCAGCCAACTGCCCAATCCGATGATGCAAAAGGCTTATGACTTGTATTCGTTCAACGTCATCCCCCGCATGGGTCAGATCATCGCCGGAGACCGCGAAAGCTATCAATACCTGGTCGAATCGATCCGCAAATTCCCCGATCAGGAGACGTTTCTGGGCATGGTCCGCGCCGCCGGGTTCGGCAATGCCAAGTATCGCAATCTGACGATGGGCGTCGCCTGCCTGCATTCCGGGTGGAAGCTCTAGGTGAGGGGCCCCCACAACATCATCCGATTGATCCGGACCGGGGCCACCCTGGAGCGGACCGGGGCAATGAAGGTCGTCATGGACGCCTTTGATGCCGGGCCGTTGCTGCGCATCGTAGTGCGCGGTGTTGTCTGGCCGTTCCAGTGGCTAGGGTACAAGGGCGATGTCACCATGCCCCCGGCGACCCGCGCGCTCACCGCCCTTGGTCCTGCCTACATCAAGTTCGGGCAGGTCCTATCGACCCGTCCGGATGTGGTGGGCGATGATCTGGCCCGCCAATTGCGCGTCTTGCAGGACAAGCTGCCGCCGTTCCCGGTGCGCGTGGCCAAGGCCGAGGTCGCCAAGGAACTGGGGCTGCCGGTCGATCAGATGTTTTCGACCTTTTCCGAACCCGTCGCCGCAGCGTCGTTGGCGCAGGTTCACAAGGCGACCTTGGCCGACACCGGCGAGGCTGTCGCCGTCAAGGTCCTGCGGCCAGGAATCGAACGGGCCTTTCGCAAGGATATCGACGCCTTCTATTTTGCCGCCCGGATGATCGAGGTGCTGTCGCCTGCCTCCCGCCGCTTGCGTCCGATGGACGTCATCACCCATTTCGAAGGGGTGGTGATGGGCGAATTGGATCTGCGCCTGGAAAGCTCGGCTGCCGCCGAATTCGCTGCCAATACCGCCAAAGACCCCGGCTTTCAGGTGCCGCAGATCCGCTGGCATCTGTCCGCCCGGCGGGTGATGACCCTGCAATGGGCCGAGGGGGTGAGCGCGGGCGACAATGCGGCAATTGATGCCGCTGGACATGACCGCCGCGCGTTGGCCGCCCGCGTGCTGCAACTGTTCCTGTCCCACGCCTTGCGCGACGGGTTCTTTCACGGCGACATGCACCAGGGAAACCTCAAGATCGCGGCAAACGGGGACATCATCGCGTATGACTTCGGGATCATGGGCCGGATCGACGAATATACCCGGCGGGTCTATGCCGAAATCCTGTTCGGCTTTATCCGCAAGGACTACAAACGCGTGGCCGAGGTCCATTTCGAGGCGGGCTATGTCCCCGCTGACCGCGACGTCGATGAGTTTGCACGAGCCCTGCGCGCAGTCGGCGAGCCTATTTTTGGCATGGACGCGAGCCGCATTTCGATGGCCCGACTGCTGTCTTACCTGTTCGAGGTGACCGAACGATTCGGGATGGAAACCCGCACCGAACTGATCCTGTTGCAGCGCACGATGGTCGTCGTCGAAGGTGTCGCCCGATCGCTGGACCCACATATGAACATCTGGCAGGTCGCCCAGCCAATCGTCGAGGACTACATCAAATACAGCATTGGTCCCAAGGCGCTCTTGCGGGATCTCGTCAAGACAGCACGCGTTCTTGCACGGTTCGGGCCGCGCCTGCCGGAATTGGCTGAGGCAGCGCTGATCCGGCAGACCAACCCGACCCCGCAACCCGAACCCGCCCGCCTTTTGCCACGGCTGGGCTGGGCGGCGTTGGGTTCTGCGGTGACCGGACTTGGCATCTGGCTGGCCAACGTCCTTTAGAAGTACGACGGATCGCGCAGCGCGGTCACATTTGAGGCAAGCACGCCGACGCCGCCGGGCAGCATCAGGATTTGCTGGCCTGCCTGCGATCTGACTTCTTGTACCGGGGCATAGATCTCGGCCTGATCTTGCGTGAGGATCGAATCTCCTGAAAATCCGACGATTTCGAACGAATACTTGCCTTGGGGAAAGTAACTTCCGTCGGGGCGCTGACCCGTCCACTGGACCGGTTCGGCGGACACAGGAAGGGCGATGCGCTCAACCTCGGTTCCGGCTTCATTGCGCACGATCATGTCGACCCTGTCCGCGATCACGGGCGGATTGGGCGAAACGGTGATGGCAGAGCCGTCAAAATAAGCGGGAGCCACAACCCGAGCCTCCATCCCGACCCACGCCGCGATTTGCCCCATGCCCGACGTCGTCATCTGCGACGCCAGACCGGCCAAAAGGTCGTTCGTCCGGACCTGCTGTTCGACACCCGAGAATGTCGCCAGTTGGACGGCATAGTCCGAAGAATCGATGGGATTGAGCGGGTCCTGATTCTGCATCTGGACCGTCAGCATCTTCAAGAAAGTGTTGAAGTCAGAACTGATGACTGTCTTGCCCGTATCGGCCTGAGATGACGCAGCGGTTTGGGTCGGCTGGGATGTTGAAACACCGGTAATGTCCATGACTCGTTCCTTTCAAAGCCGCAGGTCGACAGCGGATGATGTTGATCTGGATGATTGTTGTGGTCTGATGGGCGGCTCCGCAGGGGCCTCCTGACGATCGGGTTGATCGTCTCCCGGCACGGGGCCGGTCGCCGCCCGATGACTGTCTTGCTGTTGGGTCGAGCCGTCAGAGAAGGAAAAGGTCACATCGCGATATCCCATCGACCGAAACTCCTGAGCCAGAGTTTCAAGATGACGGCGCATCAGATCCGCAGTCTCGGAACGATCCGCAGTGATCAGCATGGATATGCCCGATCCCTGATGTTCGATCTGCATGCGGACGCGACCAAGTTCCTGTGGTTGCAAGATAATCTCTGTCTTGCCTTCCGAGGTTCGGCTGATTTCGGCGGCCATCTGTCGGGCGACATGTCGCGCCAGCTGCGGTCCCTGATTCGACTGGGCCAAGAGGGCAGGCGAACCGGCCGAATGAAATGAACCGGGGGGGACGCCATTGATCAACGACGGGGATTGCTGCGAAACATCGGGCTGCCCCGCATCGACCCCGCCTGCGGAGGAGGACACTGTCAGCTCTTTGTCCTGAGCCTGTGGCCGCGGGGCGACCGTTTGCTGTGCGGTCCATCCGGATTGTGTAACGGGATATGCAGCCAACCCTACATTGTCGCGTGACGGGGCCGTTGATGTCTGCGGTGCACCCGCCGATTTCGACGCCTCATTCTGGTCCCATGAGATTTTGGCGGATGCCTTTGCGTCTATCGATCCTTGCGTGCGCTGGGTGACCAGGGGTGTTGCCGAAACCGCCTGCCACACCGAATTTGATATGACTTGCGCGTCAGTCAGCTTGGTCTGTGTGGTTGCCAATGTTTCAATGGCCGACTTTGCGTTGAAAAGAACTTCGGAAAGGCTGAGGAGTTTCTGCGCTGCGGCTGAACCGCGCAGGTCTGCCGACGTCGTTTGATCTGTATCTTGATCCGGTGCGGGCGCCGATTGGTTCAATGCAACCGGATCGCCCAGATCGGTCGCGGGCGCTGCATCCTGATCAGGGCTGCGAAGCGGATTCCCCTTGGATGGAATGGTCGTGATGCCATCCGTGCCCAGCGAAGGGAGCCCATCCGCGATCAGGGAAGCGGTTTCGTGATCTGTGTCGATAAGCGCGCCTTTGGCTCGAGGTGGTCCGTCATCGGGTATTTCGGAGACTTCAGTTGCCTCCGGAGTCGCATCCGTTCGCTTGGCGACTACGGGCACTGTCTGAGGCGTGCTCGACGCCAATTGAAAAACGGCAGCAAATTGGTCGCCACCCGGTTCCGTGTCGTCGGTGTCGTCTTGCGGACTAACCCGAGGGGCCGCAGTCGGCCCAAGCGGGGCGGAGCAGGTGTTCAGTAGTATTGCTGTATTGGTCATTCTGACTTTGCCATTTTTGGGCGACTCCCCGGAAAATGGCCCAATATACTTACCCGATCTTTACCAGTGCCCCATCAATGTGAGAAAAATTCAACTGCTGGAGCCCAGCCATGACAGAAATTGCCACCACACAGGGTATCGCTTCTGCGCCCCGCCCCTCTGCCCCGTACCAAGACGAGCAGTTGCGACGGGCCTCGGAACAACTTGAAGCAAGTTTCTTGTCTGAAATGCTCAAGTCGGCTGGACTGGATGGAAGTGCGGGGGGATTTGGCGGCGGGATCGGAGAAGAGCAGTTTTCGTCCTATCTTCGTGATGAGCAGGCCAAGATGATGGTCAAGGCCGGGGGAATCGGTCTTGCCCAGACGCTGTTCGAAGCCATGAAGGGGCGCGAGGGATGAGCGCTGCTGCCCTGTTTCACCACCTCGAGGAGGAGCGTCGCGCCGTCTTGTCAGGTGACTACCGCACTTTGGAAAAGATTGCGTCTGCCAAGGCCGATCTGTTGTCGGACTTGGCCCGCGACGATCCCGGCCTGTTGCAGAGCATTGCCAGCGCCATCGCCCGAAATCAGAGGTTGTTGGCTGCAGCGATCGAAGGCGTACAGACGGCGCAACAGCGGATTGCAGTTCTCAAGGACGTGCGGGATACGCTTCGGACCTATGATGCCCAAGGTCACAAGGCCAACCTGTCCGAATCCAGGCCCACGATCGAGCGCAAGGCGTGACCGAGATTTCCTAAAATTGGAACAAGGTAACAGCAACGAGTTAGCGTTCTGTTAGCCTCGGTCCGTCAAAGATCACTACACATCCAGACCGGATGCCGCGGACGCAAACAAAACAGCGGTCGCGATCGTCAGAACGACGTTTCCAGCTGCCGGAACCCCGGCGGCCCCTGAAAACCTCGGCGCAAAAAGCGCCAAACGCAAAAAAGGAAAAGGACAATGTCCAGCATTCTGACCAACAACGGCGCAATGACTGCGCTGCAAACCCTCAAGTCGATCAACATGAACCTGGGTAAGACTCAGGCCCTCATCTCGACGGGCAAGAACGTCGCCTCTGCCAAGGATAACTCCTCGGTCTGGGCGATCTCCAAGGTGATGGAAGCCGACGTCAAGGGCTTCAAGGGCATCAAGGACAGCCTGTCGCTGGGGTCTTCGACTGTCGCTGTGGCCCGTCAGGCCGCAGAAACGGTGACCGACCTGCTGACTGACATGAAGGGCAAGATCGTCGCGGCCCAGGAATCCAACGTTGACCGCGTCAAGATCCAGACTGACATCAGCGCACTGCGCGACCAGATCACGTCCGTGGTCGGCGCCGCTCAGTTCAACGGTCTGAACCTCGTCAACGGCACCGAAAGCACCGTCAATATCCTGTCTTCGTTAGACCGGGCGTCTGACGGCACTGTCACGACCTCGTCTATCGCGGTCAATGCACAGGACCTTTCGACCGGCAATTACGTCGCATCCGATGTCTTTACCGCTGGTACGGCGTCGACCGTTTCGGCGGCTGGCGACACCTTCGTGATGAGCCTTGATGCCGGCGGCGGTGCCGACGACATTCAGATCGCAAACGGCGGGACATGGGCAGCCGGCGACAAGGTATCGATCCGCCTTGGTGACAAGACTGCAAGCTATACGCTCAGCGCCGCCGATGTGGCGTCGACCACCCCTGACGATCTGGTGGCCGTCGGGCTTAAGAACGCGATCGAATCCCTGGGAATCGCTGATTTGACTGTCGACTACGACAGCGGCAGCCCGGGCGTTCTTTCGTTCACCAACAATGGCACTAATGACCTCGCGGTTTCGGGCCAGTTCAAGAACGCCGGTGCAGGTGGTCTGGGTGAAATCTCGACCATCGACGTGTCCACGGGTGCCGGCGCAACTGCGGCGTTGGCAAGTATCGAAGGGCTGTTGCAAACCTCGATCGACGCCGCGTCGGCCTTTGGTTCGGTTCAGGGCCGGATCGAAACCCAGGCAAGCTTTATCGGCAAACTGTCCGACTCGCTGACCTCGGGGATCGGTTCAATGGTCGATGCCGACATGGAAGAAGCCTCGGCTCGTCTGCAGGCCCTTCAGGTCCAGCAGCAGCTGGGCGTTCAGGCTCTGTCGATTGCCAACCAGGCACCGCAGTCGGTTCTGTCGCTGTTCCGCTAAGGGACAGGGTGAGGCGCGGATGCCGCGCCTCACCCATCTCCGCGGTAAAACCGCGCTAGGTTTCATTCCGTCCCGAAAGGACTCCCCGTGAACGCCATCGAACAAGCGCGCCAGGCCTATGCGCCGGCCCAAGCGCCATGTCGCACCGATCGGTCGACCGAACATCTTGTCTTCAGCCGGATAACGTCGGCGCTCTTGAAGGCCGATCAGGCCTCGCCCCCCGATTTTCCGCGTCTCGTTGCAGCCCTTCATGAAAATCGGCGGCTCTGGACCATCCTAGCGGCTGACGTCGCCGACGACGGAAACTCGTTGCCTCGACAGTTGCGTGCCCAGATATTCTACCTCGCGGAATTCACGGATCTTCACACTGACCGCGTCTTACGCGGCGAAGCGACCGCTGCGGCTCTTATCGATATCAACACAGCCATGATGCGTGGCCTAAGTGGTCAGGGAGGACGCTGATGTCCGGTCTTGTTCTCAAACTCAGCCCAAAGGAGCGGGTTCTGGTTAACGGAGCGGTCATCGAAAACGGCGACCGCCGGTCCAGACTGGCCATCCTGACGCCCAACGCCAACATCCTGCGCCTGCGCGATGCCATTCGCCCTGACGAGGTCAACACACCGGTTCGCCGTGTCTGTTACATCGCCCAACTGGTTCTGTCCGGTGACGTCGACCCGGCCGAGGCCCGTCTGCAATTGCTGCGGGGGATCGAGCAACTCAGCCTTGCCCTGTGCGATCACGACAGCCGCACCCAGTTGACAGAAGCCACTCAAGGCGTGTTGGAGGGGGACTTTTATCGCGTGCTCAAACGCCTTCGTGCATTGTTGCCGCGGGAAGAGCGGCTTCTGGCCGGGATGCCGAGGGCGTCATGACCTTCCAACCGGTCATTCCCTTTTCTGGTTACAGCGGGTGGCGATTCCTTCAGCGCACGCTCGACAACCAGAAGACGGCCTATGTCCAAAGCAACGAGGTAAAACGCGCGTCAGACTATTTCCGGGAAAACATCGGAAAGGTCCGCACCGCCGAAGACCTGGTCAACAACCGTCGGCTTCTCGAGGTCAGCCTCAAAGCGTTTGGGTTGGAGGCTGACATCAACAACAAGTACTTCATTCGCAAAGTGCTGGAAGATGGTGTGTTGAAGGACGATGCCCTGTCCAACAAGCTGTCCGACAAGAGGTATTCGGCCATGGCACTTGCCTTTGGCTTCGGGGACCTTGGGTCACGTACTGCGTTGGCCAGGTTCCCGGACGAAATCCTGAATAAATATAACGACCGCTCGTTCGAAGCGGCCGTGGGCGAACAGAACGACTCGATGCGTCTGGCGATGAACGTTGCTCCGGGCATTTCCGATATTATCGAAAAAACTACATCTGCCGACGCTCGCTGGTTCGCGATCATGGGTAACCCACCGCTGCGCAAGGTTTTTGAAGGCGCTTTCGGACTGCCCAAATCCTTTGGAACTCTTAACCTAGATCAGCAGCTGGGGATCTTCAAAAGTCGGGCCGAACAAATCCTCGGATCCAACGACGTCGGTACGTTTACTGAGCCGGACAAGCAGGAAAAGCTCATTCGCCTGTACTTGATCCGCAGCGAGGCGTCGACCGCCGGTCTGTCATCGGGATCTGTCGCCCTGAGCCTTTTGCAGGCTTCTCAGGGTTGAACTTACGGCCGTGCTAGGACGGTCGGCGTCCGCCAGAAGCAGACCCTAGAACCTGTTTGAGAGCGGCGAAACTGGCTGGAATTCCTTTTCCTTCCTTTAGAGCCAGAAACTTTTCCAGGGCCGGCTTGACCGCGATAGCCTGATCCAGCTTTGGGTCAGATCCAGCAGTGTAAAGCCCGGATTGGATCATCAGTTCGGACCGGTCATGAGCCCCCAGATGGCCACGCGCTTCAGCAATGGCTTGATTCTCAGCGTCAGTGGCAACACCGGGCAGGCAACGCGATACCGATCGCAACAGATCTATTGCCGGAAAGCGACCTCGCTCGGCAATGGTTCTGTCCAGGACTATATGTCCGTCCAGAACGCCGCGAAGCATGTCTGCCACTGGCTCTTCCATATCTGACCCTGCAACGAGAACCGTGTAGATCGCAGTGATGTCACCGGTGTCGGTCGTCCCCGGCCCCGCCCGCTCGCACAGGGCGGCGATCGTGGCGCCGGTGCTTGCCGGAAATCCACGCAGCCCTGCAACTTCTCCCGACGCTACAGCAAGTTCCCGGTGCGCCTCAGCGAAGCGGGTTACCGAATCGACCAGCAAGAGAACGTGTCGGCCAGTATCCCGAAAATGCTCGGCGACGGCGGTCGCAGTCCAGGCGCATCGCCGACGCACTTGCGGTGCTCGGTCAGATGTCGCTGCGACGACAACCGACCGCTTCATCCCCTCGGGCCCCAATACGACGTCGATGAATTCCCGGACTTCGCGCCCCCGTTCACCGACCAGAGCGATGACGATCACGTCGGCCTCCACGGTCCGGGCCAAGTCGGCCAACAATGTTGATTTCCCGACGCCCGATCCGGCAAAAAGGCCCAACCTTTGACCACGAGCGATGGGCAGGAGGGTGTTGAGAACTGCAAAGCCAGTTCCGATTCGGGCCCCCATCGGCCGCCTTTGATAGGGTGAAGGGGGATTGGCCCGCACGGGACGGGCGACCTTGCCCGGCAAAAGAGGCCGAATGTCGAGCGGTCGTCCGTCCGGGTCGATGACCCGACCGATCCAGTCATCATGCGGGCAAAGGGATTGTGGGGGGTCGAGCCGAACCCGATCCCCGATCGAAACACCGTCGGCGCCACCTTCGGGCAGGATTCGGACGCGCCCAGCGGACAAGTGGATTGCTTCGCCGCGAGTCTGCGCGCCGGTCGACAGGATTCGCACCCTGTCCCCCAGCCTCACGAAATCGGGAAATCCGGCCACATCGACCAGTCCCCCAGAGACAGCAACGACCTGACCCAAGGCATGAACTGCGGAAAGCCCTCCGATCATTCGGGTCGCCCGTTCGATCATATCATCAGTCATCAACCAACCTCCTGTCCGGAACAAACCATCTTTTAAGGAATCACCCTTAAGGCTTGGTTGAAGCCAATCGAGGGAGAAGCCCCGATGTACGAGAATCTGAATGTATTCCAAACTGCCAGTGCGCTTGCCAGCCACTCTGCCCGGCAACAGTCGACCATTGCGCAAAACATCGCAAATGCCGACACGCCTGGTTACCAGGCCCGCACGCTCGCCTCGTTCGAGGCCAGCTATCGCGACAAATCCGGCCTGCCTTTACGCGAAACCCGTGCGGGACACATTGCGGGATCAAATGCGCCCGCGGTCGCCCGTGAAACGCTGGAAGCGACAGAACCGTCCCCCAACGGCAATTCTGTCTCTCTCGAAGAAGAGATGGTCAATGCCGTCGCCGCTCAACAGCGGCACGATCAGGCCTTGGCCGTGTACAAGCACGGGTTAAGCATCCTGCGCATGAGCCTTGGTCGATAGGAGGCGTGGATGACTGATTTCACCAATGCAATGTCCGTCTCTGCCAGCGGGATGAAAGCACAGGCCACACGTCTTCGGCACGTTTCCGAGAATATCGCGAACACCGACACGCCCGGATATCATCGCAAGATGGTCTCGTTCGAGGAAGAGTTGCGTGCAGGTACACGCAATGGCTCCGTGACCGTTGGCGATGTTGCGCTCGATCAGACCGCGCCCGAAAAAATCTTCGACCCCTCCAATCCAATGGCAGATTCCAGCGGGTACTACGAAGGGTCCAATGTGGACCTCATGGTCGAAATTGCTGATGCCCGCGAGGCGCAGCGCAGTTACGAAGCCAACCTCAAGATGTTCGATCAGGTGCGCCAGATGTCGGCGAGCCTGTTGGATCTTCTTCGCAAATAAGGATCCCCCAGATGGAACTGACCACCTCTCTCGTCTCTCAAGCGTATGCCGCCAACAAATCGGCAACTGCGCCACAGCCCGGATCGGGCGACGGAAACGCCTTTTCGGCCTTTATGGCCGACTATGCGGCGACCCTGCAAAACGGCGAACGATCGGCGATGAACGCGATGACGACCGGGGCCGATCCCCACGCCATGGTCCAGGCGTTGGCCCAGACCGAGCTGGCGGTCGAGACAGCGGTAACCGTCAGGGACAAAGTCGTCGAGGCCTATCAGGAAATCCTGCGGATGCCGGTATGAGGCTGATCCGATGATGTCCGAGCCGATGTTCTACGACACGCTCCGCCAGAGTCTCTGGATTGCGGTGCTTACCTCTTTGCCGATCCTGTCGGTCGCTCTTGTAACGGGGTTGGTGATCGGTCTGTTTCAGGCTCTGACGTCGATCCAGGAAATGACGCTGACCTTCGTGCCCAAGATGATCGCAATTGTCGCCGTGTTCTGGATGACCATGGGCTTCATGACCGAAACGCTGGTGGGGTTCTTTCAGACCACCCTGATTCCGATAATTGCAGGGGTTTGAACCATGGATAACGCCAATTACACCGCACTGACCCGGCAATCTGGCCTGCTTTCAGAAATGCGGATCGTGGCCAACAACATCGCCAATGCAAACACGACCGGATTTCGAACCGAAGGGCTGATGTTTGCCGAACACATCGCCGCCCTCGGGCCGGATCACGATTCACTGTCCATGGCGACCTCGACCGTCCGCGATACGTCTCTCGCTCAGGGTGCGATCAGCAGCACCGGCGGCACATTCGATCTTGCCATTGAGGGGGACGGGTTCTTTCTTGTCCAGACCCCGAACGGAGAGAGGCTGACCCGCGCGGGGTCATTCACGCCCAATGGCGATGGCGACCTTGTGACGATGGAAGGGTACCCGGTTCTGGATTCGGGCGGCGCCCCGGTTTTTGTGCCACAGGGGGTCGGGTCCATCGGGATCGCTCCGGATGGCACGCTGTCCGCCGATGGTCAGCCAGTGGGCCAGATCGGCATCGTTGTCCCAAGCGACCCCAACGGCCTGATTCGCGAGGACGGCGTTCGGTTCGAGGCGCAGGGCGGTTACGAACCGGCCATCGATGGCAGAATGCTTCAGGGCTTTCTGGAGGAATCCAACGTCAACCCGATCCTTCAGGTCAGCCGGATGATCGAAGTGCAGCGGGCCTATGAATTGGGCCAAAGCTTCATGGACAAAGAGGACGAGCGCATTCGCGGCGTCATTCAGGCCCTTGGCCGATAGGAGAGATCATAGATGCGTGCCTTAGAAATCGCGGCCGCTGGCATGTCGGCCCAGCAGACCAGGGTCGAGGTTATTTCCAATAACCTCGCCAACATGAGCACCACTGGATACAACGCTCGACGGGCTGAATTTGCCGATCTGCACTATCAGCAAATGGCGCGGCCCGGAACAATCAACGCGGCCGACGGAACCGTCTTGCCCACCGGGGTCCAGCTGGGGCTGGGAGTCAGGCCGACCGCTGTTTCGGTGATGTTGTCCCAAGGCTCACTTGCGGCAACGGGTGGTGATCTCGATGTGGCGATCGAGGGAAAAGGCTACCTCGAAGTTACGCTGCCGAACGGAACCCCTGCATATACACGCGACGGAGCCCTTAAACGGTCCCCTGACGGACAGATTGTCACTTCGGACGGCTATCCGGTGGTCCCAGGCATTACGATCCCGCCTGATGCCCGGTCGATTTCGATCAACGCAGAAGGCGAGGTTTACGCCTATTTTGCCAATCAGGTGCAACCATCGCTTCTCGGTCAGTTCACTCTGGCCGATTTCACGAACCCAAAGGGGCTGGAGGCCATTGGCTCCAACCTCTTTACCGAAACTCCCGCGTCGGGGCCTTCGTTGGTCTCGACCCCCGGCCAAAATGGCCTCGGAGTGCTGCGCCAAGGCTATCTCGAAGATAGTTCGGTCGATCCGGTGAAGGAAGTCACCGATCTGATCGAGGCGCAGCGCGGGTACGAACTCAACTCCAAGGTCATCACGGCAGCCGACCAGATGCTGGGTGCCATGGTGCAGATCCGATGATCCGCTCTTGCCTTCTGGTATGCCTTCTGGCGGGGCCGGCGGCCGCCGAAAGCGTGGTCGCCGCACGGACGATTCCGCCTCATACAGTGATTGGGCCGGACGATCTGTTGCTGCGCGAGATTGTCGTTCCTGGCGCTGTCGAAAACATGGCGGAAATCGTCGGCCTGGAATCGCGAGTGGCCCTCTATGCCGGTCGGCCAATTCGTCCCGGCGACCTTGGTTATCCGGCCGTGGTCGACCGTAATCAGATTATCCCGCTGATTTACCAAGGCGTTGGCGTCGTGATCTCCACGGAAGGGCGCGCGATGGATCGTGCCGGACCGGGGGACCTGATCCGGGTCATGAACATGACGTCACGAGCCACCGTGACCGCGCGGATCGGCATCGATGGGGCTGCCTATGTCAATCAATGAAAGAGGATCGTCGATGCGCGGAGTCGTCATGTTGATGGGGTGCCTTGCGATCAGCGGCTGCGCTCGGATCAAATCTATCGGCCAGGAACCCGAATTCACCCCGCCGCAAACTAGCGTCGAGGCGATGGCGATGATGTCCCCGACCAACAGCCTTGATGCCTATGCGCCACAGCCGGCGACGGCCTCGCTGTGGGCGGGTGACCGCGAATCCCTGCTGGGCGACCGCAGAGCGATCCAGCGCGGGGATATCTTCACCGTTGTTATCGAAATCAACGACCGGGCCGAGATTTCAAATTCGTCTGATCGCAATCGCAGCGGATCACAGCAAATGTCGGTCCCGTCGCTGTTTGGCGTTCCTCAGCGGATCAATGAAAACCTGCCCGCCGGGGCCAGCCTTGACCCCGCTGTCCAGCTCAACTCCAGCAGCAGTTCCAGCGGCGACGGATCGGTCAGGCGGAATGAAAAGCTGACCCTGCGTGTTGCGGCGACCATCGTGGACGTGCTGCCCAACGGCGTTCTGTCAATCCAGGGGACTCAGGAGGTGCGGGTCAATTTCGAACTGAGGGAGTTGCTTGTCTCGGGCTACGTCCGGCCGGAAGACATCACGCGCCAGAACGAAATCACCTATGACAAGATCGCCTCGGCCCGAATTTCCTATGGCGGTCGAGGTCAGATCACCGACATGCAACAGCCGCGCTATGGGCAGCAGGCTCTCGAAGCTGTTCTGCCGTTCTGAACCCGCCCGGAGGTCCACAAGATGAAGAAACTGTTACTCCCCATCATTCTCGCGCTTGTCGGGGTTGGTGGCGGGATCGGCGCGGGAATTGCGCTGGGCGCTGGTGCCACTGCGGACACGATGGCGGGGGCCGACACCTGTTTGCCCGGTGATCCGTCCGCGCACGACACCGCAGAACCACCGCCGGTCGGCTCGCCCGAAGCTCATGCCGAAGCTTCGGCAGATCGCTCAACCGAGGCGGGTGCTGCGGAGGGGGCCAAATACGAATATGCCAAGTTGAACAATCAGTTTGTTGTTCCAGTTGTCCACGATGGCAAGGTTCAGTCGATGGTCGTCCTGTCGCTAAGCATCGAAGTTGCGACAGGCAAGACAACCGATATCTTTGCGGCCGAGCCAAAACTGCGGGATGTATTTCTGCAAGTCCTGTTCGATCACGCGAACATCGGCGGCTTCGACGGCGACTTTACCCGATCGGACAACATGAGGATCCTGCGGGGGGCGCTGAAAACGGCTGGGCAAAGGGCCATGGGCGATCTGGTGAATGACGTGCTGATCATGGACATCCTGCGTCAGGACGTCTGACTTTTCATCGACCCATCTCTTCGCGCCGCGCCTGTTCTTTGGCGCGGCTTTCTTTTGCCAGTGCAATCAGGGCCTTGGTCGCCTCGACCCGACCAAAGGCAAGTGCGAGATCCCGTCGCACCCGATCTTGGTCCACCATGGTTCTGGCCAGTTCGGAATTGAGCTCGCGTTTGCGGCGGGCGATCCAGTTTTCCCACAGAGGGTCCGCCCCCCCGCGCCGTGCGGGATCGAGCAGGCCGTTTGGGTCGGCATGGCGCGACTTTACCCCGGCCTCCAGCTCTTCCAACATGGCGCGAAGACTGTTTTCGCGGGCCTTCAAGGTTGCCATGGCGGCCTGCCGGGAGGAAAAGGTCGCATTAATGACCCGGGCCAACCCCGCCAGTTGATGCGTTCTCTGGGTCATCGGCGGGATACCTTCTTGCGCAGGGTTTCGGCAAAGCGGATGGCGGCCGCGACGGCACGATAGTGCTCCGGCCGAATCTCATCGCCGATCTCGACACTTGCGTGCAGCGCGCGCGCCGTCGGCGGATCAGAGTGAATCGGAATGGCATGTTGGGCGGCCAATTCGCGGATCTTGGCCGCAATGTCGTCCACGCCTTTGGCGATGCAGACCGGCGCCCGCCCTTTGGTCCGTTCCCATTTCAGGGCAACGGCGAAATGGGTGGGGTTAACGATAATGACGTCGGCCTTTGGAACCTCGGCCAGCATCTGGTTCATCGCAATTTCGATCCCCTTCTGCCGCCTTTGTTGCTTGAGTTGCGGGTCGCCTTCGGACTCCTTGTGTTCGTCGATCATCTCTTGTCGGGTCATCCGGTTCTTTCGATTGTGTTCGGCGTGCTGCCAGATCAGATCGACGACGCCCAGAACCATGGCGATCCCCAGGACAATAGTCAGCAACCCGATGGCAAGCTCGGTCATCCGCGTCGCGATCTGCCCGGGCGACATCGACAGCGTCTCGATCAGGGATGGCAACTTGAAGGTGAGAAAGAACCCCAACACAATCGAAAACACGATGAGTTTGCCAAAGCTCTTGACGAACTCGAACAGACCGGCCCGGCCGAATTTGTTCTTAAGGCCGGATATCGGGGAAATCCGAGACAGCTTTGGCGCGACTTTGTCGCTGGCAAAGACCAGTCCTTGCTGCGCGATGATTGACAAAAGGGCGAGGACAGCGGGCAACGCAAACCAGGGACTCACCGCCGGCGCGACCTTGCCCATGATGCCGCCAGCCAAGGATCCGGCGTCTCCGGCAAAGGTCGTCCGCGCCAGTGAATCCGCCTGATCGAGCAGGACACTCAGCGACGAGCCCAAGCCCACAAACGCGACCGGTCCCATAGCCATACCGGCAAGGATGAAACCGCCATAGCTCGCCGCCGTCGTGATATCGGTGGATCGAGGGATGTCCCCTTTGCGCCGCGCCTCGTCCAGTTTTCGCTGAGACGGTTCGAATTGCTTGTCGTCGTCGTCCTCGCTCACGGCAGATCCCCAAATGGGTTCGCCATGAAGCTGTTCAGCGACTGCGCCCAAACCGACAACAGGATGGGCGAGACGACCAAGAATAGCAAAAGACCACCGGCCGTAAGAGCCGGAGCGCCGACAAAAGTGACCATCAGCTGCGGCATGGCCCGATTGATCACGCCAAGAGCCACATTGTAGATCAGCGCGGCCAGGACGAAGGGAGCCGCAAGGGTAAAGGCCAGCGCAAAAGCCCCGCCTATTTCCCCCAATCCGATCTGAGATGCCGTCTGCGCGGAAATCATTTGCCCGGCAGGAACCAGATCGTAGCTGACGATCATGTAGGCGGCCAACCTGACATGCAGCCCCAGCAGGACAGCCAGCGCCAGCCCGGCAAAGATCAACACATGGCCCATTGCCGGTTGGGCGTCGACCCCGGCACTCCCACCGAAAATTTGCGAGAGCGAAGTGGATTGCGCAATAATGGTTCCCGCGGTTTCAAGGGCGATCACGAACAGGCGCAAGACCGCCCCAAAGATCAGGCCGGTCAGGACCTCCCCTCCGAAAATCCCAAGTCCGAGGATACTGTCAGGTGGTACTGGAAGGCTGGACCCGACGGCAGGAAGAACGATCAATGTGAACCCGATGGCGATCCCCAGTCTGACGCGGACCGGAATGGTTTGTTCCCCAAATGCAGGGGCAAGGGCAAGGATCGCCCCGATTCTCACAAACACGATGAAGCCGGCCCAAAGGAAGGCGGTACTGAACGGCAATAGGTTTGCCAGTTCCTCGATCATGCGGCGACCATCCCGACAAGTGACGGTCGTGCATCGACACCGATCTCTTCGAACGACAGGACAGGATTGGGGATTCCCTTGGCCAACATGACCGTGCGGATGAACCGTCTGCGCCGGGTCGAGGTCACCACCGCCGCGTAGGTCCCATTGTCGGCCGCCTTGCCCACCTTGTCCGCGATCGCGGTGGCAAGGCGATTGAAATCGTCAGGGGGCAGGGCGACGTCGCCACCGTTTCCTCGTTCGCCGTTGATCTGATAGGCGGCAAAGATGTCATCCCATTCGGGCG
This sequence comes from Marivivens sp., assembly GCA_024642115.1. Classification (GTDB taxonomy): domain Bacteria; phylum Pseudomonadota; class Alphaproteobacteria; order Rhodobacterales; family Rhodobacteraceae; genus JAHEBU01. The sequence continues at coordinate 43,262 of JAHEBU010000005.1, forward strand.
CCAACTGGACCAGTGGAATGGTACCGTCCGTTCGCCGCAGTTCCGCGACCAGTTGAAAGCCAAGCCTCTGACGGACATGTTCCGTGATCGCCTCGGCCGTCTGATAAACCTGTCTCCCCTCTGCCGTCGCCTCGAGGATCAGCGGCAGATTTCGGATTGACACCCGCTCTTCCAGGAGCAGGCGCAACACCGACAGCAACAGATCCACTGGGACCTTTTCAGGGATAAGTTCGTCCAGCATCTTGCGATTAGCAGCAGTTCGGGTCGCGTCTGTCAGGTTGACCATCTCGTCAAGAATGCGCCGGAGGGCCTTGAGCGTCAGCAATCGTGGAAAATTGCGTTTCATCACTTCCAAAAGATGCGTAGCCAACACCTCGGTTGGCAGTACGGTCGTCAGCCCGCTTAGGGCGGCGGTCTCCTGGTCGGCGGGATCAATCCAGCGGGCGGGGGCTCCATAGACGGGCTCCCTGACGTCTTCGCCAGAAAGATCCTGCGTCATTGGCCCCGAAATCAGCGTCAGGACCCGGCCCGGACGCAGAGTCTCGCGCACCTGCTCCACGCCCTGAACCTTAATCAGATATTGGCCGGGCAAAAGCGATGCGTTGTCGGTCAATCGGATCTCGGGCAGGACGACGCCATAGGTCGTGGCCACATGAGTTCGCATGTTGGATATCCGCGCATCCAGCCCCGTCCCCGGATCAAGCACCATGTCCACGAGGTCGGGCGCAAATTCCAGATGCACATCGTCCAGATCCAATAGGTCACCCATAGAGGCGCGCACCGGAGCCTGATCTTTTGTCGCCTTGGGCGCGGCGGCCTTGTCAGCCGCTGCCTGATTCTTGCGTGCCACGAGGATCGCGCAGCCCCCCAAGACCAAAGCACCAACCACGAACGGTACGAATGGCAGTCCCGGGACAAGGGCGAACAATGCCATGAGAACTGCGACCGTCGCCAATGCCGCCGGATGCCGCCCCAATTGCGCAACGATGGCCAGGTCAGTTGCGCCGGTCGCCCCGCCGCGCGCCAGCAAAAGGGCGGATGCGATCGAGATGATGACCGCGGGGATCTGACTGACCAATCCGTCGCCGACGGTCAGAATGGCGTATGTTTCAAAGGCCTGCCCGATCGGCATGCCATGAAGAACCACCCCCATGACCAACCCCATGACAAGGTTCAGGCCAGTGATCAACAGGCCCGCCACAGCGTCGCCCTTGACGAACTTGGATGCCCCGTCCAGCGATCCGAAAAACGTTGTCTCGGCCTGTTCGATTTCGCGCCGCCGCTTGGCTTCGGCGTGATCGATGGCTCCAGCGCTCATGTCTGCATCAATGGCAAGCTGCTTGCCGGGCATCCCGTCAAGCGCGAACCGCGCGCCCACTTCGGCCATTCGGGTCGCACCTTTGTTGATGACCACAAAGTTGACGATCAGCAGAACGCAGAATACGACGATCCCCAACAACACCGATCCGCCCATGACGAACATGGCGAACCCTTCGATGACGTCCCCGGCGGCGTTGGTGCCGGTGTGCCCCTGTCCGATGATCAGTTTGGTCGAAGACACGTTTAGCGATAGTCGCAGCATCAGCGACGCAAGCAGGACCGTGGGAAAGGCCGAGAAATCCAGTGGACGTTCGATAAAGAGCGTGACCGTGAACATCAGGATCGCCAAAGCGAAAGATGCGGCCAGACCGATATCCAGGACCCAGGACGGCATGGGTAGTACCATCATGACGATCACCGCCATGAGAGCCAGAGCCAGCAGGATGGTCGGCTGAAAAATGGTCTGCAAAGTCATTTTCGGCATATTTCAGCTCCCCCCGAGCGGAACGAGAGAACCAAGCTGCCGTCCGCCCGACGACTGTTGCAGCAGGGGAAAGCTGTTGACCCGCGGCGTTCGCGCTGTCGCGGGTTCACGATCTGCCGCCGCCACGATAACACCCTCATCGGCCCCGGCATTGACCGCTGCGGTTCGCAGGGTATCGAATCTGTCCCGGTACCGGCTGGCGAATTCTTCAGTCCGGGAGTGGTACGCGCCGGCGGCCAGCGTCCAGTCCCCCTTTTCACTGTAAAGTTCGTTGAGGAACCTTGCCGCGTAGAGAGCATTTGCCAGTGGGTCGAACATTTGGTCCAGCGACGCGAACTGGTCGGAATGCCAGCGATAGTTGATTTGAAAACACCCCACGTCAAAGCTGACGGCATTGGCGTTCAGGCTAGTCTGAGCAAATTCCATCGCTTCTTGACGGGTTTCGAACCAGTGTCCGGCACCTTCAAGATTGATTGTCCACGGCCATGGTTCCAATCGACCTCCACGCCCGCGTCCGGTTTCGGCCTGGGTGATCGCAATCATGACCGACGCCGGGACACCCGATTGTGCCGCCGCCTGTCGCGCTGCCGTCAGACACAGATCCGCAGGCAGCGACTGCGCGCCCGTAGCCAGCCAGATCACCCAGAGTCCTAGCGAGATGTGGCCAAGCCAAGAGGCCCCGGCGCGGTGCGTGCGGTTCATTCCAAGCGCTTTCTGCTGCTTTGTTGGATCAGACTAGGTGGCGAATCTTGAGATTGAGTAACTTTGGCTCAGGATCCTGATTACAGCCCCCCGGCTGTAGCGGTCGGATCAGGCGACACGACGAACCGGTTCAAAAGGTCATTGATCATGTTGGAACTGTTGTCCGCTGCAGCAAGTGCGGCTTCGCTTGCGCTCAGGCTTGGTTCGGCGGCGGGGGAGGAAGGGGCCGCAATCATCGCATCTGCGACACTTCGCAACAGTGGATCTTCGGATGTCGCCAAGGTCGACCAGGACCCCTCACGCCAGGCCTGGTCGACCGATGCCCCAGCAGCGTCGGCGCTCGCAGCGGGCTGATCTGACAATCCCATCGTGGATGACGTAGCGGCACGCCGAAGCCTGTCGGCCCGAGGGTCGGTGAGTCCCGCAATCGCGGCCAGAGCGGCGTCGGGCTGGCCCGACGCCAAGGCGGCTTCCGCCCTCAGATAACGACGTTCACCCATGGCTTCGCCTTGCGCCTCACCCGATAGCAGACTTGCTGCCTGTTCGGGAAAACCGAGCCCAAGAAGCCGGGCCGCGACCAGATTTTCCTCTTCGGCAGGAAGGGAAAATGGAAACCCGCCCAGTGCATATCGAAGAAAGGTCGGATCGTCGCCGTTCCTGCGGATGTCACCGACGATGTCAGCGTGAAGCGTGGCCTGGGTTTCCGGCGCCAAGGCATTGGCTGGATTTTGGACCAGTTCCAGCGCAGGAGCGAAATTGCCTGACTGCGACAAAAGCCGCGCCTCGGCGGCCGCCAGCCTGCCCTTTGCCGGATCATCGCGATATTCGAACCGCAGACTTTGCGACAGAAGCAGCAGGTCAGGCGTTATCGAGCGGTGTTCGTCGAGCGCCAGTTCAAAAAGTTTGGCTAGCGCCTCGGGGGTCATGCGTGGATCGTCTTTGGCCATTCCTGCGAGCTCGGTGATTGCAGTTGCCTGATCACCCTGTTCGACCGCAACGTCGGCAATTGCCAGCTTTGCCTCTGGCGGGATTTCCGTCACCTTCGGATCGGAGGCACCGAGCACCTGCCGAGCGGCTTCGGGCTGGCCCGCTGCGATCAGGGATTGTGCGAGCATTGGACCAAGATAGGTCCGCAAATCGTCGGGAAGCGCAGAATAGGCTTGGCGAACCGCATCGGTGTTGATCGGGCGGCCACCGGTTTCGCCCCGTTCCGCCAGCAACGCCCAAAGGGCCACTGCCCCATCGCACGACAGGTGATTGCGCAAGACATGAACCGGATCCGCGTCCCCTTCCATCACTGCGCCGATGACCGACAGGACATCGCGTTCCCTCGACCGGCGGCCATCAAGTTCAAGCGCCTGTCGCGCTTCGCGCCCGAACCCGAAATATAGGTACGTCTTGGCCAGCTCTTCGATGGCCCCTTCTGGCATGAGGTCAAATTCGCCCGTCAGTCGTGCCCGACGATCTGCGATCTGGGTCGAGAAATCGCGGTCATCGCCCCAGGAGTTTATGGCAAAGTCGGTATCGGGAAGACAGGCAAGCCCCTCCGGATTCACATTGCTTGGCGTTGCAACAGCGCGGGGTCGGTCGCGGTCGATACTGGTTTGAACTGTAAATCCTGTGACAGAACCCAATGGATCCGCCTGAAGGGCAGTAGGAAGTGGAGAAGGAGCGGTCGGCTGCATCGCTTCGCCAGAATGGGCCTCGTTCGGCGTCGGGGATGGAACAGTCGTGCCAACGGCTGGCGCGGAGGACGGTTCTGTTGCAAGTTCCAGTAAACCCTGAGAGCCCGCACGGCCCAGACTCTCGATGATTCCGGCAGCGATTGCATCAATCCGTTCTTGCCGTTCGGCGGCTTTGACTGTCGCGCTGGGGAGTTCGGCAGGGAGTGGTTGAGCTGTCTCGCCGTCGATCCGATCGGTTTGTCCGGTGGGCGGATCAAAGACGAGCGGCAGGACAGAACCGGCGGGCACGATCGGCGCCGCCGGTGTAGTGGGTTCGCTCAGCCTTGCTTCGAACCGGGGGGCGTCACCGGGGCCGTCCACGATGTCGATGACTAACCTGTCACGTTGAAACAGGAAGGCCTGAGCGTGACAATCGCATGTGACCGCCAGCATCAGGTCGGAGGGTGCAATTTGCCGGATGGCCTGCAAACGATCCTTTGGAATCCTGTCGAACACTCCGGTCAGGTCGATGGGCGGCCAGACCGGATCAAGACGCAGGATATATCCCCCATCCGTGCGGCCAAGCGTCCAGTCCGTCGCGGGGGCGATCGGTATGACAAGTCGTGTAAAAGTGGGATGCTCGCCGCTGCGCACCGTCGATTGGGCTATTGCCCCGGTTGACACAAAACACAGAACGGCCGCCAAGATCAGACGAGTCATGCCGCCTCCTGCTTGAGCGCCTTGAGCGACTCTTCAAGCTCACTGAAACTTGGCCGATTATGACCCGGCGTGTTCTGTCGACCGACCTCGATGCAGATGTTGGGGGAATGTTGGTACAGGCTGGCGACCAGCACTTCGCGGATCAGTTTGTAGAAATGCGAATCCTCGGTCAGCACGGCGGTCAGCTTTGCTGCGAACGGACCGACCAGCCCGTAGGCCATGAAAACCCCCATGAAAGTACCCACCAGTGCAGAGCCGATCATCGCCCCCAGAATTTCAGGTGGCTGGTCGATCGAGCCCATCGTCTTGATCACGCCCAGAACGGCGGCGACAATACCCAGTGCGGGCAGGCCGTCGGCGACAGACTGCAAGGCATGGGTGGAATGCATCGCATGGTGATGTGTCGCCTCGATCCGTTTTTCCAGAACCTCCTCGACCTGGTGAGGGTCGTCATAGTTCATGGAAGCGGACCGAAAGGTGTCGCAAATCAGCGCGACAGCTTCGGCATCTTTGGAGATCTTTGCATACTTGCCAAAGATCGACGAACTGTCAGGCGCCTCGATGTGTTCTTCGAGGGCGACTGGATTTGCCCGCGCTATTCGAATCAACTCATAGAGCAGGCACAACAGGTCCTTGTAGTCGGCGTGTTTCCATTTGGGGCCTTTGAATACCTTGCCAACGTCCTTGAGCGTATGCTTGACCGAGGCGAAGTCGTTGGACAACACAAAGGCCCCGGCGGCGGCGCCACCGATCATGATCATCTCGAAAGGGAGGGCCTCCAGGATGATCCCGATTTCGCCCCCGTGGATCATGTATCCACCAAAGACCATGACAAAGATCATCGCGATGCCGACAAAGCCGATCATGCTGTTCGTTCCTCGCTCTTGTGAGTCATCGGGCAGGGTCGCCCAAAAGGATTTAAAGACAGCTAATTGCCTTATTGATTTGGCACATTCGCGTTCCGGCCTGCGATCACGGCGCTGATCGAATAAGCAGTTTCAGGGGCAAGGCCGGCAAAGATGGCGGCTGCGGCATCCGGTCTCATCCGGCTTAGAAATCCGGCGGCAAAGTCTGGCTCCATCGTTTCAAACAGGGCCGCTGCATCCTTGGGTTTCATGTTTTCGTAGACGGTGGTCAGTTGGGCGATATCGGATTCAGACGCAGTCTGAGCCACCGACAAGGTGGACGCGAGTTGATCGCGGGCTGTTTGCAGGGCCGCAATCCGTTCGGTGATCTGTGTCTCTGCCACGCTGAGGGCCTGCATCCGGTCGGCGATCTGGGCCTCCTTTTCGGCGATGCGGGCCTCGCGCGCCTTGAAGGCGTCGAGCATGGCCGCAACCTCTGCGTTATCAGGGCAGGCCGCCCCGGAAGCCCCGGTATCGGAGGTGGGGTCCGCCAGCCCGGTCGCAAAGGCCGGCGCAACTTCTCCACCCAGGCGCAGGACCCCGGATGCAATCAACAACCCGGCCAGAACATACAGCACTCCCTTGGTCGGCGGCCTGCCAGACGCAGGTTTCTGGCCACGGCTCATGCCCGTCCTCCGCCGGTATTGCGTGAAAAGAAGGGCGTGGCGGGTTCAGGCCGCGTCGGTTCGCCGGGCAGGTCATGCAAAGAAGCCACCAGCAATTCCAACCTGTTGGCCGCTGCCTCGGCCCGTTCACTGACCCCGGTCAGGGTAGTGACCGACGACTTTGCGCTGCTTTGGGCTAGCGTGAGGGTCTTGGTCAGGTCGTCAACCTGGGCCGACAGAACGGCGACCGCGCCGCCTACTCCTTTTTCAAGGTCAGTAAATCGCCGCAGCCTGTTGGACAGGACCAGGCAGTAGAATCCGGCGCCAATCGCGCCCGCGGCCATGAAGATGTTTGCGATGATATCCATTTGGGGTCTCCTTTAGTCCAACACGAATTCCATGATGAGCAGGTCGTTCACGCGCCCTGCCCCTGTGACCACCTGCACACGGCGGAGCATTTGCGATCGCAACCGGACAAGGGCGGTCGGATCTTCTAGGTCGCGGGTCTGTACCGCCCGCAGATAGCCATTGAGTACGTCGACGACCCGCGGCTTGATCGCCTCGACCTCGGCCGCGTATTCGGGCTGAACCTCGAGCTGGGCGGTAAATCGCAGATGCGTGCTCGAATCCGCGCCGGGCAATGAAATGATCAGGGGATCAAGCGGAACAAAGGCCACCGGAGGGAGTGATTCGACAGGATGCTCGTCGGTCGCATGTGCCTCTTCGGCGGGGTGGCTGCCACCGATCAGACCCATCTTGACCGCCATGAAACCGCCGCCACCGCCCAAGAGGGCAAGCACGAGGCCAAGGATCATGGGCAACTTTGAACTTTTCTTGGGCGGAATTTCCGTGGGGTCGACAGCGGCGGTCATGGGTCCATCCTCGATTTTGGATGATCCGGTCATAACCCCAGACCGACTAACCGATTGTTAAGCCTGACGAGGCATTGAAGGGGAGCAGGCAGAACGCCCGCGACTTTCCGGAGGTGACCCTTGAACAGCCTGATGTCGGTCTGGTCCGCCCTAGATGCCCGTCGTCGGATCATTGTCGGTCTTGCGACGGTTGCTGTCTTTGCGGCCGTTCTGATGCTGGCCCGGGGGGCCGGATCTTCGGACATGGCCTTGCTTTACTCGGGTCTGGAAAGTGCGGCAGCGGGCGAGGTCATAACGGCGCTCGAACAACAAGGTGCCAAGTACGAGGTGCGGGGCACTGCGATTTATGTGGAATCGGCCAAGCGGGACATGCTGCGGATGACCTTGGCGGGGCAGGGACTGCCCGCCGCATCGTCGCAGGGATACGAACTGCTTGATTCGATGTCCGGGTTCGGGACCACGTCGCAGATGTTCGACGCAGCCTATCTGCGGGCCAAGGAAGGTGAGCTTGCACGCACTATTTTGGCCAGCCCCTATGTAAAAGCCGCGCGTGTGCACATTTCGACCCCGGCGAACCGGCCTTTCGCGCGGGCAGACAAGGCGACGGCGGCAGTCACCGTCACGACCAGCGGCGGCACACTGTCGCCCGCCCATGCCAAGGCATTGCGGTATCTGGTCGCATCCGCCGTCTCGGGCATGTCACCAGAAGATGTCGCGGTCATCGACAGTCAGAGCGGATTGATTCCTGGCGATGATACGTCGGCTGTAGGCGGCAACGACCGGGCCGAAGAGCTGCGCGGTCGGGCCGAGCGGATGCTAGAGGCTCGGGTCGGTCCCGGCAACGCGGTGGTGGAAGTGACGGTTGATACCGTGACCGAGTCCGAACAGATTACCGAACGCACGATCCAGCCTGACAGCCGAATCGCCATCAGCACCGAGGTGGAAGAGCGGACGACCACCTCGCAGGACAGCCGGGGCAACAACGTCACCGTGGCATCGAACCTGCCAACCGGGGCGGGGGCCAACGGCGGGAACGGTAATTCGACCAGCGACAATAACGAAACCCGATCGACCACGAACTACGATGTGTCAGAAACCAAACGTGAAGTGTTGCGTGCCCCCGGGGCCGTGCGGCGGCTGACCGTCGCCGTTCTGGTCAACAATGTGACTGCCACGGACGCCAACGGCGTCGTCACCTCGACACCGCGTACGCCCGAGGAATTGGCCGCGCTCAAATCGCTGGTGGCCTCGGCCGTCGGTCTGGACGAACAACGGGGGGACGTCATCACCCTTGAATCCATGTCGTTTGAACCGCTCCCGGCGCTGGGCACCGAAGCGGTTTCGACCGCGCAACCGCTCGACATGATGTCGCTGATTCAGATCGGCGCCCTAGCCCTCGTCAGCCTGGTCCTTGGCCTCTTCGTGGTTCGGCCGATCCTGACAGCACGACGCCCCGAGGCCATTGGTCTGCCCGGGCCTCAGGATCAAGTGGGTGCTCAAGCCTTGTTGGCGGCTCAGGCTGGACCAACCCCCAAAGTCATTGACGGCGAAGTGGTCGACGCCGAGGCAAACCCTGACGATCCCGTGTCCCGCCTGCGTCGCATGATCGAAGATCGGCAGACAGAGGCCATCCAGATCCTGCAAAGCTGGATCGAAGACCCTGAAGAGGCGGAAAAGGTATGACCGCCCGCCCCCTGCAATTCGAATTCCTCGATGTTCAGACCCAGACGAACGCGGACCCGACGGTTTCTGCCGACTTCAAGGCAGGCTACGCCGCCGGGATCGAGGCGGCCGGCCAAGAACATGCGGCCCAGCAATTGCGCAAGGTCGAAGAGGCGCTCCAGGTCCTGTCAGACATGGCCTTCACCTATGCCGAGGCGCGCTCGTCCATCTTGTCGGCCTTGGGGCCGCTCTTTCGTGCGATGATCGACAAGCTGGTTCCGGCCATGGCACGCGACTCCCTCGCACCGCAGGTTGTCGATGCTCTTCTGGCGCTTGCGACGCAGGGGGCAGATCACCCGATCGAACTGCGGATCCATCCGTCCCATCTGCCTGTGATTGACGATCTCGTTCGGGCCAGCCCATCGCTCAATTTGCGGGTCGTTGGGGATGAAAGCCTCGGACCGCTCATTGCCGAATGGCGGACCCCCGCCGCGGCGTCCCTCCTTGATCTGGCCGAATTGTCCGAGGCAATCCGCACCGGACTGGCAGCCCTGATCGACAGTCCCGAAAGGAAAAACCGACATGCAAGCCACGCCTGACCTCAACCGGCCCCGACCGGCCGACGATCATCCGTTGCGCAACGTGCCGATCGAGGTGACCATTTCTGTCGGGCGTGCCCGGCCATTGGTCCGCGATCTGTTGGCGCTGGGCGAAAATGCCGTCCTGCCTTTGGACCGGCGGATCAACGACCCGGTCGAACTGTGGATTGGCGACCGACTGATCGGGCGGGGCGAATTGCAAGAGATGGAAAATGGCGAACCGGGGCAACTTGCCGTGCGCCTGACCGAAGTGGTGGCACTTCCCGGCGATATGGTTCGTCCGTGACGCGCCTGCTGTCAGTCGCACTGGTTCTCCTGATGTTTTGGGCTGGCGGTGCCAGCGCCCAGGACTTGACCCAAGGGTTGGGCGGTGACGGATCGATCACGGCCCGCTCGATTCAGCTTTTTGTCCTGATCACCTTGCTTAGCATCGTCCCCGGGTTGGCGATCATGGTGACCTGCTTTCCATTCATGGTGACAACCCTGTCAATCCTGCGGCAGGCGATCGGTCTGCAACAGTCGCCACCCAACATGCTGATCGTCACACTGGCGCTGTTCCTGACATATTTCGTGATGGAGCCGGTCTTTACAGCGGCTTGGACGAACGGAGTCGATCCTCTTCTGAACGGCAGCATTGGCGTAGAGGAGGCCTTTGTACGAACCCTCGCCCCGTTCCGCGTGTTCATGGCCGGACGGATCACACCCGATACGTTCGAGGCTTTGGCAGCTTTGCGACCCGATCTGGCCGGAGCGTCCCCTGTCCCCGACGCGCCACTGTCGATCCTTGTGCCATCCTTTCTGCTCAGCGAAATCTCTCGCGCGTTCCAGATCGGATTCATCATCTTCCTGCCATTTCTGATCATCGACCTCGTCGTTGCGGCAGTGCTGATGTCGATGGGAATGATGATGGTGCCGCCCGCCATCGTGTCGCTGCCCTTCAAACTGGCCTTCTTTGTTGTAGCAAACGGCTGGACGTTGATCGCCGGGAGCTTGGTGCGCAGCTATTATTGACCCTGGCTGACTCGGGGGGCCATGTCTGGTTCACGGTGGAACAGCGCCTTCCCAGGACTGTGAATTTGCCCCGATCGTGTGGGCAACTCCGGGTTCCGATCAGGCCCGACGGATCTCGGGGGCTACCTATACACGTTTCAACCCAGCCCCCCGATTCCGCGAGGGTCCAAAACATGAATGGACTCTGTGTTTGCGCAATTGACGTAAACAGGCAGAAACGTGAGTGGCCAGGGTCCCAGAGTGTATCCAACGACGTCCCGCAGGATCGTAACCAGCAAAGAACCGCAGAGATCAGGCGCTGAAGCCAGACGAGTCAGACGGTGCCGCTGACACATTGAACAGGCGACAAGTTATTCCCTGTTTGAAGGCGGCCAAAAAGATTGGCGCCCAGGGGCTCCGTGTCAAAGACAACGGCCACCGCTCCCGCCTCAGCGCACGAGAAACTCCGCATGCAGGGCGCCGGCTGCCTTGATGCTCTTGAGAATGTCGATCATGTCGCGTGGAGCAACCCCGAGTGCGTTCAGCCCGGCAACAACTTCCGACAGGGAGGTGCCGTCGGGGATTTCGGCGAGCCCTATCCCGGGTTCGTTGGTGATGCTTGCCGTGCTGCGGGGAACCACGACCGACTCGCCTTGCGAAAACGGGTTGGGCTGGATCACGGCAGGCTGCTCCTCGACCCGCAATGTCAGGTTGCCCTGACTCACGGCGACCCGGCTGATGCGAACATCCTCGCCCATGACGATCGTGCCAGACCTCTGGTCGACAACGACGGTGGCTCGTGTTTCAGGCTCAACCAGAACATTCTCGATCCGACCCATCACATGAGCAGGCGAAGACATACCCGTCCGGCCAATATCAAGCTCGACCGTGCCGGGGTCGGTCATGACAGCGACAGCGCGGCCGAATTCGCGATTGATGGCGTCCTCGATCCGGCCGGCTGTCGTGAAATCGGGGGTGCGCAGCGCCAGCCTGACCGATGTGAGCCCGGCAAAATCAAAGGCAACCTCGCGCTCGACGGTGGCCCCGGACGGGATGACCCCTGCCGTTGGGACCCCTTGGGTGACCGAGGCCGCTGCCCCCTGTGCGGTGGCCCCGCCAGCGATGATCGTTCCTTGGGCCACGGCATAAATGTCGCCGTCCGCCGCATTGAGCGGCGTCATGATCAAGGTCCCGCCCAATAGGCTTTTGGCGTCGCCAATGGCTGAAACGGTCACGTCAATCGGACTACCCGCGCGGGCAAAGGGCGGCAGGCTGGCCGTGACCAGGACGGCAGCGACATTCCTTGGGCGAAACTGCTCGCCGGTCACGTTCACCCCCAGTCGTTCAAGGATGTTTGACATGATTTCTTCGGTGAAGGGCGAATTTCTCAGGCCGTCGCCAGTTCCATTCAACCCGACAACCAGGCCGTATCCGACCAGGTCGTTCGACCGGACGCCGTCGAACTCGACGAGGTCCTTGATCCGGATAGGTGACGCAGCCGCAGGCGATGGGGTCATGCCAAATGCCACAGCGACACTCAGGGACAGCGATAGGGCAGTCGTCGTCAACCTCACCGCAGATACTCCGCCAATGTCAGGCGCGACAGACGTGCCGTCACCGTATAATGCGTTTCCAGCTGAACTTGGACTTGTTGCAGGTGGGCAGCGGTGTCGAATGGATCGGCCTGCGCCAGATCGTTGCGTGCCGTCGTGAACAGGGTGCGCTGCGCCGCCTGATTGGCTTTGGCTGTTTCAATCGATTCCTCGACAGCACCAAGGCGAGCCTGAATCGACGTCAACGGTTGCGCCACCGAAAACATGCGGTCTCTGGCGAGGGTGAGCAGTCTTACCTTGTCATTCAGGGCAAGCGGCGGGCCATCCTGCCCGGCAAGGGCGGCCATGGCGGCGGCCTTGAGCAAATCGCGTATGCCGGGATCATTTGCGGTCACATCAATCGTGGCTGACTGGCCCGGTCCGATGGGACGGACGATTGGTGTCCCAGACTGGCCAAGGAATCCTGACGTGGCAAACCCCCCAGCCGGATCGTCAAACCAGGCGTCCACCGCAGCGGCTACGTCCGAAGGCGAAAGTGCGCCGGCCACCGCAGCTTTGAGCGATGTCAACATTTCGGCGGGCGATGCCACCGCGGCGCTCCCTGTTGCGGTGCCAGCAAACAGCGCCCGGTCCCCAAGTCGGGTATTAAGCGATTGGACAATTGTTTCGAACCCTTGTCGGGCGACTTGCGCGCCCTGATCGACCTGTAACCCGGTCGATCCTTCGCCGACAGCCACAAGGGCGCTGGACATGCTCGCGCGAGTGTCTTCCATCAGGCCCAGCGTCGTCTGCATCATCGAAAGAGTCTGTGCGGCATCCTGTCCCGCCTGGGCATACCTGTCGAGCAGCATGAGGCTTCGGTCGAGCGCCGCAAGTCGCGGCCGATCCGCGCCAAGGTGACGCGACATGTCTGTGGCAAGCCCCGTGCTGAGTTCTTGCGTCAGGGTGTTTAACCGCGACTTGATGTCGGTGTTGTTCCGACGGGACACGAAATACTGGCTGGCATCGCCGATGGAGGTCATGGTCATCGCTTAAATCTCCATCAGGGTCTGCATCATGGACTGGACGGTCTGAACGACCTTGGCGTTGGCGGAATAGGCTTGTTCGATCCGCATGAGCATCTGCAATTCCTCGTCTGAATCCACGCCACCGGCCAATTCAGCCTCGCGCAGACTGCTCCATCGGGCACTGGCGAAACTCAGCTGTTCCTCTGCGGCGACCCGCGTTCCGCCGATGTCCGACGTGAAGCGTGCGGCCAAGCCTGCCGCCGTGGCGGCGGTGCGGCCCGATCCATCGCTCCGGTAAGTGGACAGGGCGGTATGCAGGCGCGCGATTTGCGCCCCCTCGCCGACCGGTCCGGGGGTGGTTGCGGTCAAACCATCGCGAATGCGAAATGCAGCGCCACCCAAGACAGGATCGACAGCGGCATTCAGAGTGATGCGCCCGGCCAGTCCGGGTAGGTCGGCAGGGTCAAGGGGGCCGCCATGATCGGTCAAAAGTCCCGGGTCGCCAATTGCAAGGCCGGGATCTGCGTCCGGGTCCTGAAACCGGGCGATCAAGTCGGCGGCCAAACCGTCCAGACCCGCCTGCGCATTGACCAAGGTCCGGTCCCGCAGCGCGAACGCAGCACCAAGTGATCCGCCGCCCAACCGACCAACACCATCTGACCCAAGCGACTGGCCATTGAGCGTAAGCCCGGACAACCCGCCACCGGTCAAAGTCATGTCTGGCGTTATGGTAAAGTGTTGATCAAATCCGATTTCCGAAGCTGGCCCATCGACAAGTACCTGTCCGGACGGCGTCATCAGGGCAACCTGGCCGTTAGCGCGGTCGACTTCGCGAATGGGAACAATCTGTCCAATCGTGTCAATCGCCCGCTGGCGCGCGTCTTGCAGGGCTGATGGATCGCCGTTTGTGTTGATCGACCGGGTGATGTCGGCGTTCAGTTTTGCCACCTGGGCCAAGGACTCGTTCAGCGTCTTGACCTGATCGGCAATGCTTTGCTCGGCCTCCTGGCGCAGGGTACGGATCCCATCGGACCGTTCGTGCATGGCCCCCGTCAATTCGGTCAGACGCGAGACGACCTGGGTCAACCGGCTATCTGACGACGGATCGCTGCCTGCCGAGACGAGGGCTGATTCCACGGCAGCGATCCGGTCGGACAGGTTGGATCCGTCGCCGACCGTTCCGATCATTTGCTCCAGCCGGGTCAGCGATTTCGCCTGCTGATCGTAGCCCGACATTGCGGCATCAGCGAGCCGCCGTTCCCCCAGCGTTCCGCGATCGACAATCCGCCGGATCCCGTCGATACGCACGCCCGCGCCCGATCCGCCGATGCTTTGCGCCGATAGGTCCACGACCCGGCGTCCGTAGCCATCGGTGTTCACGTTGGACAGGTTTGAGGACACGACCTCGGCCATGCGCGACGCTGCGGTCAGCCCTGAAATCGCGTTGTTCAGTGTCTGGGAGATGCTCATGTCTCAACCCTGCTCTGTTTGCTGACCGGGGTCAGCGTTTGATATTCGTGGTTTCCTGCAACATCTCGTCCACGGTCTGGATGACCTTGGCGTTGGACGAATAGGCACGTTGAGTCTGGATCAGAGCCGTCAGTTCACCCGCAACGTCGGTCGCGGATTCCTCACGCGCAAAGCCGACGATATCTCCGGTCGGCCCGTCACCGGCATCCCACAAGAAGAAGCTGCCGCTGTCTGGTGTGACTGCGTAGCTTTGGTAGTCCAACGTTTTCAGGCCATTGATGTTCGGGACGTCAACCAACGGGACCTGATAGATCACGCGGTTCACGCCCGTATCGAACGTTGCCCGAACAAAGCCGTTTGCATCAACCTCGACCGAGGTCATGTTGCCAACCGGCGTCCCGTTCTTTGAAATCGAAACCGGAGCGAACGCATCCGATAGTTGGGTCAGGCCTGACGAACTGCCCAGGGTTCCAATCTCGAAGTCCAGAGGGCCACCGGCGACCGACGACGCAATCACCCCGGTCGCCGGATCATAGGCGCCGCCTGAAACAGTGGTGACGGACAACAGTGTTCCGCCCGTGCCCCGCGTGTCATCGAATTGCAGTGTGTATTCCCCGACAATGGCGCCACCTGATGCACTGTCGCGCAGGACCATCGTCCAGGTATTGGATGCGCCGGTCGCCGGAATCGTGGGGGTAAATTCCACTGAGAGGCTTTCAGATTTGCCCAGGTTGTCGAAATACTCGATCGATAATTGTTCCGGGCCGCTGACCGACGTCGCTTCGGTCGAGGTGGCAGGCAGGTTGACGGCCAGATGCATCGTTGTCGTCGGTTCGCCGGCAAACTGGTTGGAATTGATCCGGACCGGTTGCAAACCATCGGCGGTGTCGCGGGGAAAGGTCGCGATTGTTCCGTCAGCCTGTGCTGGCCATCCCATCAGGACAAGGCCGCTTGACGTCCGAAGATACCCTTGGTCATCCGTGCGGAACGATCCTGTCGTGGTCAGCAACATCGGAATGTCACCATTTTGCACACCGATCGAGGATTCGGTTGTGACAGGCAACATGCCGCGGCCACGAACGGCCAGATCCGTCGGATTGTTTGTCGAGACCAGCGAACCACGCTGATCGATCAGACGCATGTTTGTGGTCCGAACCCCGCCTGCCGAATAGCTGCCGCGCCCGTTCTCGACAACCATGGAGTGAAAATCCGTCTCGGCCCGCTTGTAGCCAAAGGTGGACGAGTTCGCGATGTTGTCTGAAATTGCGGCGAGCCGGGTTGCGTTGGCGGCAAGGCCGGCCACGCTTGCATTCAGCGAGGAAGAAATGGTCATAAGTCGGCCTTTCTGCATTGGGGGCAAAAACTGTTGTCTTGTCCTACCGTGCGCACCCTTAATGTGGCCCTAACGGCCGGGGGATTGTGGGCGAGGCTGGTCACTGCGCAGCAGCGTGATCTCGATTCGGTTGTTCCTAACGGCCATCGGGTTGGTGACGACCAGCTTGCGGTCGGCATATCCAACCACCCGGGCTGTCCGGACGGGGGAAAGGCCACCTGCCACCAGAAGACCACGAATCGCCAGTGCCCGTTGGGTGGACAAGGGCCAATTGGGATTGTCGCGCACGACCAGCGACCGCGACGCCGTGTGACCGGATACGGCCACCTCGTTCTTAACCACGCCAAATACCTGTGCCATGACGGCGCTAAGGTCAGTCATCAGCTCGGTCGGGGTCGCAGTGTCAGGCTCGAACAAGGGGGAATCGTCGGTGTCAAAGATTTCGATGATCAGGCCCTCGTCCGTCAGGCGGGTGATGACGTGGCGTAGCGCCTGGTCGGACAGGATGCTTTCGCCCCCTTTTCCCAGCAGCGTTTCCTCGATGTTCTGCAAGGCGGCTACTTCGGCGGCCTGGGCGGCCTGCGCCTCTGCCCCTTCGGTGCCAACGGGTTTGTCCAGCCCTTCGACGAGGCGGCTGACGCCTGTCCCGGTCTGGGTCTGTTCGTTCTGGGAAAAAATCGTGTCGCCGCCGAACATGCCATCACCGCCGCCAGAAACGCGGCTGATCGGCACTTTGGGCGAGAAATAGTCGGCGATCCCCTTGCGCTGCTGTTCGGTGGTCGCATTCAGCAACCACATGAGCATGAAGAACGCCATCATCGCCGTCACGAAATCGGCATAGGCCACCTTCCACGCGCCGCCGTGATGGCCGCCACCTGCAATGATCTTCTTGCGCTTGATGATGATCGGCGCATTCGCATGCACAGCCATGACAATCCCCTCGTCTCACCCGAGAGGACGACCTAGCAGCGCAGGCGTAAAGCCACGCCTAACAGATCAAATTGCGCAAAAATTCGGTGTTCAGCGGCGGCGATAAATCTCGTCCGGGCCGCAGAATTCCACAAGATCATAGCCATTCTGGCGCAGGATTGCACCAATCTCGGGGGTGCCGGTGTTGTTCTCGATGGCCCAGAAACTGACCTTGTGGCGATCAAAGGGAAACGCCTTGAGGGTGGCGAGTTCGCCTCCTTCGATATCGAGGGAAATCAGGTCGGGATCGGGAAGACCAGCCTCGATCAGGATGGCGGACAGCGGGCGGGTGCGGACTGTCAGCTTTTCCTCGACATGGCGGGGGTCCTGCCGGACGCGGGCCAGAATGGCCGGGTCATAGGATTGGGCAAGGCCGCCCATCTGGGTATAGCCTTCGGTGACAGAGATAAAGTCGGCGGTGCCGTCGGTATCGGCCACAGCATACTCCAGACAGGGGCACCGGCGCACCGCGCGGGCCTTTTCGATCTGGCTGGAAACCGGTTCGACCAGAACGCCGGTCCAGCCCCGCCAGACCTCGAAAAAGAACGTGTTCGACCCGGTTGTGCCGTCATAGCCGCCGACATCCACGAACGTCCCGCCGCGCTTGGCCCCGATCATTCGGTCGATGACGGCATCCTGGCCGGCCTGCGACGAATAGGGGAAATGCGGGTCGAGCATCCGGCGCACTTCGGTCAGGTCCCGCATCAGAGCACCGCGGTGGCGGGTGCGGTCCTTGGCCAATGCATCGGTCAGCGCCTTTTGGGTCGTCAAAAGGATGGCGCGGCTTTGTGTGATCGCCTCGGACGGGGTCATGCGCTGGCCCCATGCTCGGTATAGGATTTCTCTTCGACCAGGGACGATCCCAGCAACAGGTTGATCTGCTTCTTGATCGCTGCCCGCTTGTCATTGGTGACATAGACGGCGCGGGCCAATTCGATGAACCTGGGGCCGAAATCCTCGGCAGCTTCGCAGGCCCGGATATCATCCTCGATCACCCACAGGGCGGCGTTGACCTGAAACAATTCCTCCCACAGATGCTCCAGCCCCGAACTGCGAGGCAGGACGCGGGCGGTCGCTGTCAGCACGTCCATTTCGTGTCTGACATGGCCCAACTTGACCGGATCGGTCATCCGCTCGGCCTTGAGCCGAAGGATGGTCAGCTTGTCGATCAGCTCGCCGGGCGAGGTGGGAACCAGAAGAGTATCCATATCAGGGCTTTCGTTGGGCAACCAGCGCGGTCAGTTCGGCGCGAACCTGGTCAAAGGGATAGGACCAATCTCGCGGGGTTTGCTGGCGAAACAGGCGCATGGTGGGATACCAGGGGGTCGTCTCACCGGTGTGACGGAACACCCAGAACGGGTCCCAATGCAACACGACCCAGACTGGCACACCCAGCGATCCGGCCAGATGGGCGGTGGCGGTGTCCGAGGTGATGACCAGATCCATCTGCTGCATCGTGGCCGCGCAATCGGCAAAATCGCGGTCGGTGCTGGCGGTGTCGATGATAAAGGCACTGCTGCCATCGGCATGGAAATCGGCCAGCGCCTCGCCTTTGTAGAGACTGAACAACTGGACCCCCGGCACTTCGGTCAGGGGCAGGAATTCGCGGTGGCTGAACGACCGAAAGCTGTTGCCGCGATAGGTCATCGACCCGGTCCAGACCACACCAACCTTAAAGGCGTCCTTGTGCGGGGCGACGATGGATCGGGCGCGATCTACCGAATCCTGCGGGACGTTCAATTGCGTGGGCGGCGGAATATCGGCCACCGATTTGGTGCGGATCAGCGGCAGGTCCATGATATTGACCCAGGCGTGAACAAACTCTTTCAGCGGAATGACCGGGTCCGAAATATCGACCCCGGGGAGGCTGGCCATCAGGCGGGACAGCGGCTTTTCCGTCTTGAACAGAACGCGGGCGCCCAGCGCCTTGAGGTGGGGCAGGAACCGGGCAAACAGGATCGCATCGCCAAAGCCCTGCTCGGGCATCACCAGAATGGTCTTGCCGGTGGGGTCCTGACCATCCCATTCCTCATATGGCAGGTTGTGGGGGGTTAACTCGTCGCTTTGCCATCGGGCGCGGTAATTGACAAAGGCGTTGGCATAGTCGCCGGCCCCCAGCTGGGCAAAGGCGATCTGGATCTTTGGCTCGGCCTCGTCGGGATGGGCGGCGATGAAGTCTGTCAGCCAGGCTATAGCCTCGTCATATCGACCCATCCCGCGCAGGCAGCGGCCGATCATCGACTTCTGGGCAATGTCGGTAGGTGAGTCGCGCAGGATCTCGCGACGCAGCGCCATCGATTCCTCGTATTCGCCGATATCAGACAGGATGTTGGCCAGGTTGTTGCGCACGCCATCGGTCGGCTGACCCAAGGCACTGGCCTTTCTGTGGGCGCGCAGGGCTTGGTCATACTGGTTCGATGTGCGAAACAGCGCTCCCAGGTTGGACCACATGCCACCATCGCCCGGCGCAATGGCCAGATAACGGGCATAAAGGGCACGCGCCTCGTCCCGCCTGCCCGCCTTGTGGGCGTCGACGCAAAGGGCGCGCAATTTGGCCAGATCGGTCTCGACCGTCACCTCAGACATCGCCCCGCACGCGCTTGACAGGGGTGACCAACTGGGCCGGGCGGCGGGCCTCGGCGGCCTCGAACAGGCTGAAGGTCTGATTGACGTAGTTTACGGCCCCCGAGATCATCTCCATGTACTCTGTCAACTCGGGCGTGACTTCCGTCTCGGACACGACGACGCTGCGATCCTGCGGAAGGGTCTCGAACGTGGCATAAAACAGTGGATCACCCCGTGCGACCCTCAGAGGCTTTTCCAAATCGCGCCATTCGAACGCCCACATCAGCGGGCGGGGCCAGACGTTGATCGGAAACCTTCCGCCAAAGATCGTGCCGGGAAAGGGGTCGCGCTGGTAATGCAGGAACGGGGCGACCTGGCTCATGTAGACCGGCTCGTCGGCGATGAACACATAGGGCAATTCAAGCTGGATCGTCGGGACGCCGGGATAGCGCCATTCGTGTTCGGCGGTGATGTGGATCTTTTCGCGCAGCTTGTTTGACCGGACCGCACTCATGTCGCCAGACAGGTTGCGCAGGCCCGGCTTGCCGTCCTTGTCGCGGACAAAGGCGAGGTTGATGTCGAACGGACACCGGATCATGAAATACCGGCTTTCCAACCCGATTACCGCCGGACAGCGCGACGCTGATTTGGCGTGCTGCTTGTTCATGTCGGCGCTGCGGACACGTTCGGGGGGGAAATAGATGATGCTGCCCTTGGTCTGGTTCAGGAACCAGCCAACGGTGACAGGGCCGCTGCCCGGCTGACTGTCACGGGTGTTTTCAAAATTCACCGACAAACGCATTCTGCGACCTCGTGCCTGACCGGACCTTTGCGGCCTCTATGCGGACTGAATCCTAAATGATCGTTGAAGTCAAAATGCGTCTTTATTTCGGCGACAGGGCGGGCAGGGCGACAAAATCGTATTTTGCAAGGAACAGAACGACGGGTTCAATCAGGTTGATCGGCGCACGGGTCATTTCCGACAGCTCGGCCACTGTCATCGGCCCACGCGCCAAAATGATGGAATGAGCCTTGATCAGGGTCTCATCTGGCACGATCTTGCGGCGGTACAGCAGTCGCCCGTTCACCTGATCCAGCGCCGCCAACCCCTCGGCTGTCAGGGGGCGAACGCCCTCGATCCGGGTGGTGGGATCAATGCTCGCGGTCGGATAATCGGAATACAGGTCGAACGGATCGACCTCGACCGGATTGACCGGACCCGAGGCAAGGCGCGGGGACGTGGGCACCGCGCCCTTGCGGCTCTGGGCAAGATCGGCGGCCAGGTCCATGTATTGCGGGATGACGGCGGACCAGTCGAACCGGGCCATGACATGGGCACGTCCCGCCGCCCCCATCCGCGCGCGCAGCGCCGGATCGCGGGCCAGTGTCATCAGCGCCTGGCGGTAGGCGGGGACATCGACCTGCGTGTGTTGCAACACCATCGACAGATAGCGGATGTAATCGTCCGTCCCGTCGGCAAAACGTTCGGCGATACGGTCGCCCGATCCTGGGCGGGCCATGCGGGTCGGAACCAGAAACCCGGTTTCACCATGCACCACCGTATCGCGAAACCCGTTCCAGTCGGGCATGACGACGGGCAATCCCGCCGCCATCGCCTCGACCGGGACAAGGCCGAACGTTTCCTGAACGTTATCCACAGGCAGGGTGAATATGTCAGCCCCCGACCAGATCGCCCGACGGACCCAAGGATCGCGGCCGTCGATCATCCGGGTTGTAACCGCGGGGCAAATCTGGGCCGCGCCCCGGGCGTGCATGTCTTCCTCTTCTTTGCGGGAGGCCCAGCCAACCATCCACAAATGAACCGGGCGGTCCAGTTGGGCGGCCACCTGCTCCAGCGCCATGAACATCGGCACGGGGTTTGCCTTTTCGATGGTGGTCCAGCGACCCACGGTCAAAACGACAACCGCATCCTCAGGCACCGCATATTTCGCCCGCGCCTCGGCCCGCAAATCGGGCGAGGGGGCGAAGTCGTCTGCGTGAATACCCAAAGGGATAATCGGCAGCTGCGGCAGCGGCACGCGGGTCGCTCCAAACCGCTGGCGCAAAAACTCCGCCTCCAGCTCGAACTGGCGGGCGACGACGGAATGAACGGCGCGGGACGTGCAGATGATCGCATCCCACGGCTCGACCGGGGTGGACATCAGATCATGCAATCCCTCGATCACGCGGCGGGTGGACACGGTATGGGTGATCCCCACCAGCGAACACGAGGCCGGATTGCGGCGCTGTCTGCGCCACCCGGCGTTCAAGTATCCCGGCGCCGGGAAAAAGATGGTGCCAAAGCGGGTAAAATCACTGTCGCCACGCAACGTGGCGGTCTCGATCGGGCGGGTCTCACCCATCTCGCGGGCGACGGTATCGAACGCCTTTGCGGCCTCGGTCGTCTCGGTCAGGACCTGAACCGTATCGCCGGGCGTATGTTTCAGAAATCCCTTGAGGAACGACTGCCCCGCAGACCGACGCCCCACCAGATCCTTGCCCTTGGTCTCGATGGCATCGGGGTGAAAAAAGATGGCTGGCACGGCGGCTCCTTCAGGCTGACCCGGCAACCTTGGCGGCCCCCGTGCGCCCGCGCAAGATCAGACCGCCATGTCCCGGCACCCCTCAGCGTCCGACTGAACCGACAGGTCCAGAACCTTTTGCAACGCCGCACCTCTGGCAAAGTCGGGCAGCACAGGCTGACCCGCCCGTATCGCGTCGATGAACCGTTCATAGTTGGTCTTGATCGGGGCCACTGGGATGTCCTTCCACGTCGCAGTCAAACGGTCCGGTCCGGTGCAGGCGCGCAAGCTGCTGACATTGTTTTCGTACCGCACCTCCAGCCCGCCCAATGTCCCGAATATCTTGAGCGTCAGGTCGTTGAAATGGCCCGTGGCCATCCGGGTCGCATGAATCACGCCAACCGCGTCGTTGGTCAGGCGCAGATGCATCGTGAAACTGTCGTTGGCATCCAGCACGTATTCCCCGATCTTGCCACCGGGGGCCTTGTCGAACGTGGTCAGGCGGCACGACACGTTGGACGGCCCTGCCCCAGCGACAAAGGTTGCAAAATCAAGGATGTGAACGCCTACATCCCCCAGCACGCCCAGCGACCCGTGGGCGGTGGACAACCGCCACAGCCACTGGGTTTCCTTGGACCACTCGCCCCATGCGGGCTGGGTCAGCCAGCTTTGCAGATAGGACGCCTCGAAATGGCGGACCTCACCAATGGCACCGTCATGCACCATGCGGCCCGCCTCGATCAGGGCGGGACCATTGCGGTAGGTCAGGTTGATCATATTGACGACGCCCGCGCGGGCGGCGGCCTCGGCCATTTCGGCGGCATCGCGGTAATTGGCGGCCAGCGGCTTTTCACACAGCACATGTTTGCCTGCGGCCAGCATCGGCATCGTGGTCAGGTGGTGGATGGCATCGGGGGTGACATTGGACACGGCGTCGAACTCGCCCCAGGCCAGGGCCTCGGCGACCGAGGCGAAACCGTGCGGAATCTTGTGGGCGGCGTTGAATGACGACAGCCGTTCCGGATTGGTGTCGATCCCCGCCACAACCTTGACGTTGGGCATCGCGGCATAGGCTTCGGCATGAGCCTTGGCCATGCCCCCGGTGCCGATGATCAGCACACGAATATCGGTCACCGGAACCCCTCCTCGCCGTCATGGTGCAGACGGGGGCCACGCTCCTCGATCGGCTCAAGGGCCATGTCCACAGGAACGTTCGGTGCGGCGGTCACATCCTGAATGCGGGCAGCCGGGTTATGCGCCCAATGGACGGCATTCTTCAGGACCAACTGCACATTGGCATCGTGATAGGTCGGATAGGTCTCGTGGCCCGGCCGGAAATAGAACACGTTGCCCGCCCCGCGCTTGTAGGTCAGACCCGACCGAAACACCTCGCCGCCCTGAAACCAGCTGATGAACACGGTATCCTGCGGTTCGGGCACGCCAAAGGGCTCGCCGTACATCTCTTCGTTCTCAAGCTCGAAATGATCCGGCAACCCCTTGGCAATGGGGTGATTGCGGGACGTGACCCAGACCCGCTCGCGCTCTCCGGCTTCGCGCCATGTCAGGTTGCACGGCGTGCCCATGACGCGCTTGAACACCTTGGCAAAATGGGCCGAGTGCAGCAGGATCAACCCCATGCCCCCCCAGACCTGCTCGACCACGCGTTCAACCACCTCGTCGGATACCTCGCCGTGGGCGGCATGGCCCCACCAGATCAACACGTCTGTTTCGGCCAACCGGGACGCAGGCAACCCATGCTCTGGCTCCTGCAAGGTGGCGGTGCTGGCGCTGATCCCGCTGTCGGTGTTCAGCGCGTCGGCAATCGCCCAATGCATCCCCTTGGGGTAGACGCCAGCGACGACCTTGTTCTTCTGCTCATGGACGTTTTCGCCCCAGACAACAGTGCGGATAGGCATGGTGGGACTCCTGCGAATGGGGGTTTGGCGAACTGTTAGCGCATGACATTGGACGGGTCACCAGGATTCGTGCGACGATCCGGCATGACCCCATCAGATCCGCAATCCTTTGCCAACTTCTCCGCGCTGGACGACTGGTTCGACCAGAACGCGGATACAGAACCGCACCTCTGGGTCCGACTGCACAAGGTGGCCACTGGCACGCCGTCCGTGACGTGGGAGGATTGCATCCGCTCCTCCCTTCGCGTCGGGTGGATCGACGGCATCCGCAAATCCGAAGGGGCTGACAGCTATGTCCTGCGGCTTACCCCCCGCAAAAAAGGGTCCGCCTGGTCGAAACGAAACTGCGACTGGGCCGAGGCATTGATCCGTGCGGGGCGGATGACCGAACGGGGTCAGGCCGAGGTGGACGCGGCCAAATCCGACGGGCGCTGGCAGGCGGCCTATGCCGGTCCGGCGCAGATGGAAATCCCGGCCGATTTTCTGACAGAACTCGAACGTCACCCAGTGGCCAAGGCGCAGTATCAGACCCTGAACAGGCAGAACCTCTACGCCATTTACTACCGGCTCATCTCGGCCAAGACGGACAAGACCCGCGCGGCGCGAATGGCCAAACTGATCGACACGCTCAACTGCGGAAAAACGTTTCACTAGGGCCGCATCCGGTGCAGTCTGGCCGTCCATGAGGGAGGAACCGATGACCCAACTGCACACCTTTGCCAGCTTCACCATTCAGCCCGAAAAATCCGCCATCGCCCGTCAGGTGATGGACGATCTGCGCACCAATACGCGCAACCTCGAACCGGGCTGCCTGTCCTATATCTTTCTGCAATCGACCGAGGACGCGACCCACTTCACGACCTCCGAAATCTGGGAAAGCGCCGAGGCAGAGGCGGCGCACTGGACCATGCCGCATCTTCAGGCCGCACTTGCCCGTCTGCCTGAATTCATAGCGACACCCCCGGTCATCGCGAAATTCACGCCGATCTAGGGTCTAACCAAGGGCAATCCGGGGGCGACCCTGCGCCGTCACCTTGACGGTGGCCTCAATGAACATCGGTTGTCCCTCGATATCGACCTCACGAATGGCACGGTCTACGGTCAGGCGAATTTCCTCGACACCGGCGTTTCGGGCGCTGGCGCTAGCCTGCGCGGTCAAGGCGCTCTCAAGCGCCTCCAACGCACTCTCGCGGCTGGCAAACCGCTGCGGCCCGTCCGGCAGATGCACGGCAAAGGCACCGGGGCCGGGGCTGGTCACCGTGCCGCTGGCCTGCATCGCCACCTGTCCCACAACCGCACCGATGGCATTGGCCACGCCTGCATGGTCGGGGACGATCATCCGCGTGTGCAACCTGTCGCCCACCGCGCCGTAATACGACGCCGCCGACGCGCCCAAGCCGATCACCGGAACGCCAAGGCGCAGATCGACCTCGATCACGCCGCGATGACGGTCCAACCCGGCCCGAGTCAGGGCATGTTTGGCCAGATTAGACCCTGTTTCGCCAAAATCCTGACCGTCCTCGGCAAACGCCGCCTCAAGCAGGCAATCGACCGTCTGTGCGGTCAACTGGTCGACAATGGCCTGCGCCAGCGCCTCTGCGGTCGCGCCGATCTTGTCGCCCCGGCCATTGCGACGGCGGGTAAAGATGGTCAGGGCCTTGTGGGCCGCCCCCGCGTCCCAGGCATCGACACGTCCCAGCACATGGGCAGCATCCGACGGGGTGATCCCAGCGATCATCGCCAACCCCCGCCCCACAAGGCGCAGCAACGCCGGCCCCTCCACGCGCGACCTAACCGCATCGTTCAGGCGCAACGGCCCGCCCGCCAGCCGGGCGGCAACAGCCGCCTCACGCGGGTCCAAACCCTCTGGCACTGTCGCCCACAGGGGCAGGACGAACCGGGCGGCATCCTCGGGCGGCACGTCTGACGCCAGCGCCAGATCCAGCGCCTTGTGAACCAGCGCGGGATGCTGGCGGGCCAACAGCGACACTGGCATCAACCGGCGCGGACCCAGACGCAGACCACCATTCAATCCGTCCATGACATGAACCTCGCTGTCGCCCCCCAGTCCCCAGGTGCGCATGGCAACTGCCTCGACCATGGTGCGATAGGGGCCAACGCGGGCACCTTGCGGGTCGATCATCGGACGGCCATCGCGCAGCAGACAGACATCGGTGGTGGTTCCGCCGATATCGCTGACCAGTGCGTCCTTTTCACCGGTCAGCCACGACGCGCCCGCGATACTGGCCGCAGGACCGCTCAGGATAGTCTCGATCGGCTTTTCGCGGGCAACGGCGGCCGATACCAGCGCGCCGTCGCCGCGGACGACCATCAGGCGGGCATGAACACCGATCCGGGCCAGATGCCCCTCGCAGGCGTCGATCAGGCGGGCGATCATGCCGATCAATCGGGCGTTCAGAACAGCGGTCAACGCCCGCTTGGGCCCACCCAGCGCATTGGACAATTCATGCGAACAGGTCACCGGCTTGCCCGTCACGCGGCGGATCAGATCACGGGCGGCAACCTCGTGCGCGGGGTTGCGGGTGGCAAAACTTGCGGCGACGGCAAAACCCGTGATCCCGGGCTCCAGCCGACCCAATTCAGCTTCCAGCACCGCCAGATCCAGCGGAACCTTCTCTCCGCCTGCATGGGAATGACCTCCTGCCAGCACAACGACAGGATCCCCGCGCAGCGCTTCGGTCAGACCGGCACGTCCCAGTTCGGCAGGCTCGAACCCGATGAACACCAGACAGACACGGCCGCCCTGACCCTCGACCAGGGCGTTGGTGGCGAGAGTTGTGGACAAGGACACCATCGCAATCTCTGCCGGGGCCACACTTGCCTCCGCCACAGCGGCATCAATCGCCTGGCCTACGCCAATGGCCAGATCGGGGCGACTTGTCAGCGCCTTGGCGCTGGTCACCACGCGGTCGGTCGCCTCGTCCAGTACAACGGCATCCGTGTAAGTCCCGCCTGTATCCACGCCCAACAGATATGCCATGCCCGCTCCTTTGCCCCACCCTGTGCTGACAGAGGGCAGGCACCCGCACAACTCCAAAAGCGGCCCCCCACCGCCGCTTTAAGACCGCATTAACCTTAACGCGCCCGGCCCCGGTTCACCTTGCCATAACAACTCCCGCCGGAGGCCCCGGCACGACAAAGGGCGCCCCGGTCTGACCCAAGGCGCCCCCGTCCATGTCACATCATCAGTTCAGGGCAAGATCGGTGATCTGATGGGTCCAGGCACCCTCGGGGGCCTTGGTGATGACCGGATCAGACCCACCAGCCAGCAATGTGTCGACGGTGCGCTGGTAATCAGCCTCGTCCAACGCGCCATTCGATCCGGCGGTCAGCTTGGCGACCTCGGCCATCATGCTGGTCTGATGCTCGATCGTCTGGGCACCGGTCGTGTCGTTGTCCATGACGATCTGGGCGGCTTCATCGGGATGCTCCTCAGCATACTTCCACCCCTTCATGGACGCGCGGACAAAGCGGACCATCTTGTCGGCAAAGGCCGGGTCCTTGAGGTTGTCCTCAAGCACATACAAACCGTCCTCGGCGGTCGCCACGCCCTGATCCTCGTACTTGAAGGTCACCAGATCGTCTGGGCTGACCCCGGCCTCCAGAACCTGATTGTACTCGTTATAGGTCATGGTCGAAATGCAGTCGGCCTGACGCTGCAACAGCGGATCGACGTTGAACCCCTGCTTGAGGACGGTGACGCCATCCGGGCCACCTTCGGTGGAAATCCCCTCTTTGCTCATCCAGCTCAGGAACGGATATTCGTTGCCATAGAACCAGACGCCGATGGTGTGGCCCTTGAAATCCTGCGGGCCGGTGATGCCGGTATCCTTCCAGCAGGTCAGCATCAGACCCGACGATTTGAACGGCTGGGCGATGTTGACGATCGGTAGACCCTTTTCGCGCACGGCCAGGGCCGAGGGCAGCCAGTCGATCATCACGTCTGCCCCGCCGCCGGCCAGAACCTGACTGGGTGCGATGTCCGGGCCACCCGGCAGGATAGTGACGTTCAGGTCCTCTTCGGTATAGAACCCCTTGTCCAGGGCCACATAATAGCCCGCGAACTGGGCCTGAGTGACCCATTTCAGTTGCAGCGTAACGTCATCCGCCGCCTGCGCCATCGAGGCGAGGCCGATGCTTGCCGCCGCTGCCAGTATCATCCGTTTCATGTCTCTTCTCTCCTTGTCAGTGGTGTCGGTATTTCGGGCCTCAGCGCCCGTTCTTGTTATCTGCGTTGCGACGGGTGCCAGAACGTCACCCCCCGTTCGATCAGTGTGACGATGCCATAGAACGCCGTTCCTGCAATGGCCGCCACAACGATTTCGGCCCAGACCATGTCCGTGGCCCCCTGTCCCCCCGCAGTCGAGATGCGAAATCCCATCCCCACCGTGGGAGAGCCGAAAAATTCAGCCACCAGCGCCCCGATCAGGGCAAGGGTTGTGGCGATCTTGAGGCCATTGAAAATGAACGGCATCGCTGCGGGCAGTCGCAGCTTGACCAAGGTCTGCCAGTACGACGCACCATAGGTGCGCATCAGGTCGCGCTGCATCTGGCTGGTGTCACTCAGGCCAGCAACCGTGTTCACCAGCATCGGAAAGAACACCATCAGGACGACAACAGCGGCCTTGGATTGCCAGTCAAATCCGAACCACATGACAAGGATCGGGGCAGTCCCAACAATGGGCAGGGCCGCCATGAAACTTGACACGGGCAGCAGACCCCGGCGCAGGAACGTGCTGCGATCTACCAGGATTGCCACGGCAACCCCGGCCAGACAGCCGATGACATATCCGCGCAAGGCACCCTTCAGAACTGTCTGGCTGAAATCGACCCACAGGATCGGCAAGCTCTGCCCAAATCGCTCTGCAATGGCGACAGGCGTGGGCAGGATCACCCCGCTCACGCCATATCCGACCACGACCACCTGCCAGATCGCCAGCACGGTCAGACCGAACAGCAGGGGAACGGCCACCCCGACCCACGACTTTTGGGCCAGCGGCCCATTGGCCAGCCACCCGTTCACCGTCCATCCCACGGCCCAGATCAGCAGGGCAACCAGCAGCACGCTCATGCCCTGACCCCCATCCGGCGCAACGTGCGACCCTCGACCGACGCGATCAGATAAACCAGCGCCGCCGCCATTGCCGCCGCCACGAACAGCGCCGCCCAGATTTGTTCGGTCTGGCCATAATACGACCCGCCCAGCATCCGCGCGCCCAGGCCCCCCCGCTGGACTGGCAACTCGCCCACGATGGCGCCCACCAATGACGCGGCAATCCCGATCTTGAGGCTGGCAAACAGATACGGCACCGACGACGGCAGACGCAGCTTGACCAGACCCTGAATTGGCCCGGCGTTATAGGTGCGCAGCAGATCCAACTGCATCTGGTCGGGGCTGCGCAGACCCTTCACCATGCCGACGACGACCGGGAAAAAGCTCAGATAGGCACTGATGATCGCCTTGGGGATCAACCCCTGCACGCCCACCGCGTTCAGGACGATCACGATCATCGGGGCCAGCGCCACGATGGGGATGGTCTGGCTGATAACAGCCCAGGGCATGACCGCACGGTCAGTCGTCCGACTGGTGACAATGGCAACGGCCAGCCCGATCCCGGCGAGCGCCCCGATTGCAAAGCCCAGGATCGTCCCCTCCAGCGTGATCAGGCCATGATAGACCAACGATTTGACCGACAGAGTGCCGCTCTTGACGATGCCCTTGTTGCCATAAACCTCCTCGACCCAGGTCGAGGCCCACAACTCGGCAATGACCTTATGCGGGCTGGGCAGACGGGCGCGAGGCAGCGACCAGCTTGCGCCAATCTGGTCAAGGTTGCGGGCGACCAGACCGAACCGGCTCTGGCCCACCCGGTCGATGGCCTTGGGCGGCTCGACCACGACCCCGGCGCGCTCGGCCTGCGTCAGAACCTCCTGAATGTTCATCGGCACGCAGGCGACATACCAAAGCGCGATGAGTGCGACGATCACGGTCAGGACAGGACCGAGCGATTTCATCTTGTCCGCCCCGGCGATGTTGCGCGTTGGGCCGTTGCGGCGCGCTGACTGTCTGTACAGCCGGTGTACAGGCGGTGTACGGCCAGTGTACGCGCTGTGTCAGTCATCCACATGCCCCGCCCGCAGCCCTTCGCGCACCCTGTGCGCAATCTCGATGAACTCCCGACTGTCCCGAATATCCAGCGGCCGCTCGGCAGGAAGGGGGCTGTCGATGATGTCGGTGATCCGGCCCGGACGGGGGGACATGACGACGATCTTGGTGGACAGATAGACCGCCTCGGGGATCGAATGGGTCACGAACAGACAGGTCTTTTTCGTTCTGCCCCAAAGCTTTAGCAATTCCTCGTTCAGACGGTCGCGCACAATCTCGTCCAACGCCCCGAATGGCTCGTCCATCAGCAGGATATCGGCGTCAAACGCCAGCGCGCGGGCAATCGACGCCCGCTGCTGCATCCCGCCCGACAGTTGCCAAGGGAACTTTTTGTCAAACCCGGCCAGATCGACCAATTCAAGGGTCCGCGCCACGCGTTCCGCGATCTCGGCCTTGGAAAATCCCATGATTTCAAGGGGTAACGCGACGTTCTTGCCAATGGTCCGCCAGGGATACAGCCCGGCAGCCTGAAAGACATAGCCATAAGCCCTTGATTTCCTTGCCTCTTCCGGTGTCATCCCGTTGACAGTTACAGACCCGCCCGTGGCCGTCTCCAACCCTGCCACAACCCGCAGAAAAGTCGTTTTCCCACAACCACTTGGCCCGATAAAGCTGACAAACTCGCCCTTGCCGACGGTCAGATCGACATCCTTCAGCGCCTGAACCGCCCCGTCCCCGGTCTGGAACGTCAGGTTCAAGCCCTTGGCGATAATGACGTTTTCAGTCACCTTGGGGTCACACCCCGCTCGCCGGAACACCTGTCCGCACCACGGGACGCGGGGCGGTCAGGTCTTTCCACTTGGTCAGGGCAGCGTTGACCGGGGTGACAGGCTCGCGGGCGACGAATTTCCCGTGCCCTTCCTCGGTCTGCACCTTGCCGTCCATCACGGCCACCTTGCCGCGGGTCAGGGTATAACGGGGCAGGCCTTTGACCTTTTTCCCCTCGAACACATTGTAATCAATGGCTGATTGTTGGGTCTTGGCCGAAATTACCTTCTCCTTCTCGGGGTCCAAAACCACGATATCCGCATCCGCCCCCACCAGAATCGCGCCCTTTTTCGGATAGCAATTCAGGATCTTGGCGATATTGGTCGATGTTACCGCCACAAATTCATTCATCGTCAGCCGACCTGTGCCAACTCCATGAGTCCACAGCATTGGCAGCCGATCCTCAAGGCCCCCCGTGCCATTCGGGATTTTTGTGAAGTCACCCACGCCAAACCGCTTTTGCGCAGTGGTAAAGGCGCAGTGGTCCGTCGCCACAACCGACAACGATCCCGACTGCAATCCGGCCCACAGGGTGTCCTGATGTTTCTTGGACCGGAACGGCGGTGACATCACACGCCGCGCCGCATGGTCCCAGTCAGTGTTGAAATACTCGGTCTCGTCCAGCGTCAGATGCTGGATCAACGGCTCGCCCCAGACCCGCTTGCCCTGCATCCGGGCGCGGCGGATCGCCTCGTGCGCCTCTTCGCAGGACGTGTGGACGATATAGACCGGAACCCCTGCCATATCGGCGATCATGATGGCGCGGTTGGTCGCCTCGCCCTCGACTTCCGGCGGGCGGGAATAGGCGTGCGCCTCTGGCCCGGTGTTGCCTTCGGCCATGAGTTTACGCTGCAACTCGGCCACCACATCGCCGTTTTCGGCATGAACGAACGGGATCGCGCCCAGTTCGGCGCAGCGGGTGAACGACGCGAACATTTCGTCATCGTTCACCATCAACGCGCCCTTGTAGGCCATGAAGTGTTTGAACGTGTTGATCCCCGCCTTGGTGACAGTGGCCATGTCATCCCACACCTTTTCGCCCCACCAGGTGATGGCCATGTGGTAGGAATAGTCGCAACTCGCCCGGCCTGATTTGTTGTGCCACATCTGCATGGCATCCATCAGACCCTGATCCTGCCCAGGAAGGACGAAATCCACGACCATCGTCGTCCCGCCAGACAGGGCGGCGCGGGTCCCGGATTCGAAATCGTCGCTGGAATAGGTGCCCATGAACGGCATTTCGAGGTGCGTATGCGGATCAATCCCGCCGGGCATGACGTAGCAGCCGGTGGCATCGAGAGTTTCGTCGCCTTTCAGGTTCGGCCCGATCTGCGTGATGACCCCACCGTCAATCAGGACATCGGCCCTGTAGGTCAGGTCGGCGGTGACGATGGTTCCGTTTTTGATGACTGTGGTCATGTCGTTCTCTCCAGTTCCTACGCCGTCCCGGGCTCGACCCGGGACCTCGATCTTGTGTCAGTAAGGAATGTCAAAGGTGACATCCCGCCAATCCGGATTCACGCCGAGGATCAGGTGATCCTTCCAGGCCCGTTTCCACTTCTTGATGCGCCGCTCTTGCTCGAGCGCAGCCGAATAGGTCGGGTATTCCTCGAACCAAACGAGCGTCTTGATGTTGTATCGCTTGGTATGACCTTCGATCAGACCGCTGCGATGCTCTTCGACTCTGCGGCGCAGGTTGTTTGTCGATCCGACATACAAGGCCCCGCCCGGACGCGACGCCATCATATAAACGTAGTAGGGCATCCGGGCCTCCCTCTCCCACGCCGCCCAGACCCCCACGCCGTGGCCCCGATGCGATGGGCGCACCCGCTGGGTCGAGGTCCCGGGTCAAGCCCGGGACGGCGGTGTCATGGATTGGAACCCTCACCCCACCACCTCCGCCGTCTCGACCACCGCGTGGAACAGCACGTCTGTCCCCTTGGCTGCCCATTCGGGGGAAATCTCTTCGGCCTCATTATGGCTCAGCCCATCCACACAGGGGCACATGACCATCACCGTTGGGGCCACGCGGTTGATCCAGCAGGCGTCGTGGCCGGCGCCCGAAATGATATCCATGTGGGAATAACCCAGCCGTTCGGCCGCCCCGCGCACGACCTTGACCAGCCCCGGATCAAAGGTCACCGGGTCAAAATGGCCGACCGCCTCGATCTCGCATCCCAGACCCAATTCAGCCGCCACCGCATGGGCGGCACGTTCGACTTCGGCCCGCATAGTGTCTAATTTTGCCTGATCCGGGCTGCGGATATCGACGGTAAAGACCGCCCGCCCCGGGATCACGTTGCGGCTGTTGGGATAGACATTGGCCTGCCCGACCGCCCCCACCGCGCCCGGCTGATGGGCCATCGCGATCTGGTGCACGCGTTCGATGATCCGGGCCATGCCCAGCCCCGCATTGACCCGCATGGTCATCGGGGTAGACCCGGTATGGGCATCCTTGCCGGTCAGCGTGATCTGCAACCACCACAGGCCTTGGCCGTGGGTGACGACGCCGATCTCTTTGCCCTCAGCCTCCAAGATAGGCCCCTGTTCGATGTGCAGTTCGAACATCGCGTGCATCTTACGGGCGCCGACGGTTTCGTCGCCCACCCAGCCGATCCGCCTCAATTCGTCGCCGAACGCCTTGCCCTCGGCATCGACGCGCCCATAGGCCCAATCCTGATCGTGGATCCCGGCGAACACGCCGGAGGCGAGCATGGCCGGGGCATACCTTGTGCCTTCTTCGTTGGTCCAGTTGGTCACCACGATCGGATGCTTGGTCTTGATCCCCAGATCGTTAAGCGACCGGATAATCTCCAATCCGCCCAGCACGCCCAGCACGCCGTCATATTTGCCGCCCGTCGGCTGCGTATCCAGATGCGATCCGACATAGACGGGCAGGGCATCCGGATCGGTCCCCGCACGGGTGGCGAACATGTTGCCCATGGTGTCCACGCCCATCGTGCAGCCAGCGGCCTCGCACCACTGCTGGAACAACGCGCGGCCCTTGGCGTCGTCATCGGTCAGGGTCTGGCGATTGTTGCCGCCCGCAATGCCGGGGCCGATCTGGGCCATCTCCATCAGGCTGTCCCACAGCCGTTGCCCATTGATGCGCATATTCTCACCGGGTGCGGGCATGGGGGACTCCTTGGGCAGAAAAGGCTTGATTTGACCAACTGGTCAAAGCAACGCTACCAGAGGGCAGGGACCAGTCAAGGTTTCCGCGCAAAATCCCGGCAGCCGCCTCAAAGGTGGACATTCCGGCGTGAAATTGGGAAAAACCGCCCAAGGAACAGGCAGGACGAAACGATGACGACACCCGCCCCGCGCACACGCATCCAGGAAAAGAACCGGACGGCGATCCTAGAGGCGGGGCTAGAGGTGTTTTCGCAATACGGGTTCCGGGGTACCACTCTCGACCAGATCGCCGAGGCGGCGTCGTTGTCCAAGCCGAACCTGCTGTACTACTTCCCGTCCAAAGAGGCGATTCACACCGAGCTGTTGCAGGGGCTGCTGGAGACGTGGCTCGACCCGCTGCACGCGCTGGACAACGACGGCGACCCGGTGACCGAAATCCTTGACTATGTGCATCGCAAACTGGCGATGAGCCGGGATTTCCCCCGCGAAAGCAGGCTGTTTGCCAATGAAATCCTGCAAGGGGCGCCGCGAATCCTCGACGTGTTGCAAACTGACCTGCGCCAGCTGGTCGATGAAAAGGCGGCGGTCATCCGGGGGTGGAGCGCGCGGGGCAAGATCGCGCCTGTCGATCCCCACCATCTGATGTTTTCGATCTGGGCGCTGACCCAGCACTATGCCGATTTTGACGTGCAAGTGCGGGCCGTTCTGGGGGAAAAGGACCCGTTTCCGGGGGCCGAGGCCTATCTGGACCAACTGTTCCGGGGCATCCTGACCACCTGATCCGACGCTGCGGCACGGGCCTTGTGGGGGCTTTGGTTCCGGCATAAATAGGGCGGGTTTTCCCTATTGGCCAACGGTCATGTCCCCTGTTACCGCCGGACCCTCCGGCGCCCTGCAAAAGCACCCGACCACCCTTGCCCTCACGGTCGGCTCGATCGGGGTCGTCTATGGTGACATTGGCACGAGCCCGCTCTACGCCCTGCGTGAAGGGCTTGCCGCAGCCACCCGCGGGCGCGAGGCGACGCCACAGGACGTGGTGGGGGTCGTGTCGCTGCTGATCTGGCTGCTGATCCTGATCGCCACGTTCAAATATGTCATCCTGATCCTGCGAGCGGACAACCGCGGCGAGGGCGGGACACTGTCGCTGCTGGCGCTGGGACAAAAGGCGTTCGGCGGACGCACGCGGCTGCTCTTGACGCTGGGGATCATCGGCACCTCGCTTTTCTTTGGGGATGCGATCATCACGCCGGCGATTTCTGTGCTGTCTGCGGTCGAAGGGGTGACATTGGTCGCCCCCGGCTTTTCCCATCTGGTGATCCCGACCACGCTGGGCATCCTGTTCGCGCTGTTCTGGATGCAGCGGCGGGGGACAGGGGGCATTTCCAAACTGTTCGGGCCAGTCATGCTGGTTTGGTTCGCGGTGCTGTCGGCCATGGGGCTGTGGCATATCTCGGATGATCCGACGATTCTGCGGGCGCTGAACCCGATACCGGGGCTCAATTACTTGATCCATCACGGCGCCGGGGCGCTGCCGGTCATCGGATCGGTCTTTCTGGCGATCACAGGGGCCGAGGCGCTGTATGCCGACATGGGGCATTTCGGGCGCAGGCCGATCCGGCTGGCTTGGGCATTTGTGGTCTTTCCGTCGCTGATCCTGTCCTATCTGGGGCAGGGGGCGCTGGTGCTGTCGGACGCGACCATGGCGCTCGATCCGTTCTTTCTGATGGCCCCCGATTGGGCGCTGGCCCCGCTGGTGGGCCTTGCGACGGTGGCCACGGTCATCGCCAGCCAGGCGGTCATCACCGGGGCGTTTTCGGTGGCGCACCAGGCCGTGCAACTGGGGCTGTTGCCCCGGATGGACGTGCTGCACACCTCTGCCACGCAAGAGGGGCAGATCTATATGCCCCGGATCAACCTGATCCTGCTGGTGTGCGTAATTTTTCTGGTTGTCAGCTTTGGATCGTCGGCGCGGCTGGCCACGGCCTATGGAATCGCCGTGACGGGGGAAATGATCATCACGACGCTGCTGGCCTTCGTCGTGTTCCGCTATCTGTGGTCGTGGAAACTGTCGGTGATCGTGGCCTGCCTTGCCCCGCTGCTGACCGTCGAGATATTCCTGTTCGCGGCCAACCTGACCAAGTTCAAGGACGGCGGCTATCTGCCCCTGTCCGTGGCGACGGTGCTGGCGATTTCGATGGCGACCTGGGTGCGCGGCACGACGCAGGTGCAGGAAAAATCGCGGGCGAAAAGCGTGGCTTTGGCAACGCTCATGACTTCGCTCGAAAAATCCACGCGGCTGTGCCGGACGCCCGGAACGGCCGTGTTCCTGACTGCCGAACCCGTGGTGGCGCCGCCCGCCCTACTGCACAATCTCAAACACAACGGCGTGCTGCACGAACGCAATTTCATCGTGACGGTGGCCACGGCGAACCGGCCCCACATGCCCCCCGAAGAAATGGTCAAGGTCGAAGAGCTGAACGACACCTTCACACGCGTTCGGCTGACATTCGGCTACATGGACCAGCCCAACGTGCCCAAGGCGCTGCGGCAGGGGGTCAAGTTCGACATCATGCAAACGTCGTTCTTCCTGAACCGACGGACGTTCAAGATCACCGACAACAAGGACCTGATGGGCTGGCAAAAACGGCTGTTCCTCGCCCTGACCCGGATGGCCAGTAACGCCCACGACTACTATCACCTGCCGTCCAACCGGGTGATCGAGTTGGGCCAGCAGATCGGGCTTTAGCAATCTGCGTCTGATCCTCAGCACTGGGGGACACCCAAATATCTAGGTGTGACAGCCTATAGAATCCTGGCGCCAGCCGCTGGTCTCAAAACCTCCATTTCAGGATTTAGATTAAAAAACAGCGCTTTATATGGCGTTCAAGCATGAACATTCCTATTCCGCCGCCACAGCCCCCGGATTGTTGGGGTGCGTCGTCCAGTTCGCATACTCTTTCTGAACGACCTTTCCGGTGCGCGGATCGACCTGCCCCGGCTGCATCGGGACCATCGTGATGCAGTCCTGAACCGGGCAGACATCGACGCACAGATTGCAGGCCACGCACTCGTCATCCATCACCGTAAAGACCCGGTCGGCTGACATCGAAATCGCCTGATGGCTGGTATCCTCGCAGGCCGCATAGCAGCGGCCACACTTGATACAGGCGTCCTGATCGATCTTGGCCTTGGCGACGTAGTTGAGGTTCAGATACTGCCAGTCCGTGACGTTCGGCACCGCCTTTCCGATGAAATCCGAAGTGCGTTGATAGCCCTTCTGGTCCATCCAGTCCGACAAGCCGCTGATCATCTCTTGCACGATCCGGAACCCGTAGGTCATGGCGGCGGTGCAGACCTGCACGTTGCCCGCCCCCAATGCCATGAATTCCGCCGCGTCCCGCCATGTCGTGACGCCGCCGATCCCGCTGATCGGCTTGCCCCGCGTTTCCGGGTCGCGGGCGATTTCGGCCACCATGTTCATCGCGATCGGCTTGACTGCGGGGCCGCAGTAGCCGCCATGCGTCCCTTTGCCGTCGATCATCGGTTCGGGCGACATTGCGTCCAGATTGACCGAGGTGATCGAGTTGATCGTGTTGATCAGGCTGACCGCGTCCGCGTTCCCCTTGAACGCCGCCCGGGCGGGATTGCGGATGTCGGTGATGTTGGGGGTCAGTTTCACGATGACCGGCTTGGAATAGTACTGCTTGCACCAGGCCGTGACCATCGTGATGTATTCCGGAACCTGCCCAACAGCTGATCCCATCCCCCGCTCGGCCATGCCATGCGGGCAGCCGAAGTTCAGCTCGATCCCGTCCGCGCCCGTTTCCTCGACCAACGGGAGGATGGCCTTCCACGCCTCTTCTTCACACGGGACCATCAGGGATACGATCATCGCCCGGTCGGGATAATCCTTTTTGACGCGCGTAATTTCTTCGAGGTTCGTATAGAGGTCCCGGTCAGTGATCAGTTCGATGTTGTTGATCCCCAGCACCCGCCGGTCGGCGCCGTAGACCACCCCGTAGCGGGGGCCATTGACGTTGACGATTGGCGGCCCTTCGGACCCCAGGGTTTTCCAGACGACCCCGCCCCAGCCCGCCTCGAACGCGCGGCGGACGTTGTATTCCTTGTCCGTCGGTGGGGCCGAGGCCAGCCAAAACGGGTTGGGCGAGGTGATGCCCAGAAAGGTCGTGGTCAGGTCAGCCATGTCAGTTGCCCCCCATCAAAGTTGCATGAATATCCAGCGCTGCGTCGCGCCCCTCGGCCACGGCCGTCACGGTCAGGTCATCCCCGCCAGAGGCGCAGTCACCCCCGGCCCAGACTCCCGCTACCGAGGTGCGACCGGGGCCGGTGACGGCGATCTTGCCATGTTCGACCGCGACTGGAACGTCGCCGATGAACGTCTGCCCGATGGCTTTGAAAATCTGATCGGCGGGCAGGGTGATCTGTTCGCCTGTTCCGGTCAGTTTGCCGTCGACCGTGGCGGTTTGTTCGAACACGATTTCAGACACGGCATCGGCGCCGTGGATCGACACGGGCTGGACGTTGGTAAGAATCCGGACGCCTTTGGACTGGGCCAGGATCTGTTCATAGCGGCTGGCCGACATCTGATCCTGCCCGCGCCGGTAGGCGATGGTCACGGAATCGGCCCCCAGCAGCTTTGACTGAACGGCAGCGTCCACCGCCGTCATTCCACCGCCAATAACCACCACGTTCCGACCGACGGGCAGTTCGGTCAGGTCGTCGGCCTGCCGCAACACGCCGATGAAATCGACGGCGTCGGCCACGCCCTGAATATCCTCGCCCACGGCACTCAGCGCGTTCACACCGCCCAGACCGATGGCGAGGAACACGGCGTCATGGTCAGCCTTGAGGCCCTCGACGGAAATTTCACGCCCCAGAGTCTGGCCAACCTCGATCCGGATGCCACCGATACCGAGGAGCCAGTCCACCTCGCGCGCGGCGAAATCGTTGGTGGATTTGTAGGCGGCGATGCCGAATTCGTTCAGGCCGCCCGGCTTGGCGCGGCCTTCGTAGATCGTGACATCATGCCCCAGCATGGCCAGACGATGGGCGCAGGACAGACCCGCAGGTCCTGCACCAACCACGGCGATCCGTTTGCCGGTAGGGGCAGCGCGGGTGAACGGATGGCCCTGTTTGGCCATGATAGTGTCTGTTGCGAACCGCTGAAGCCTGCCGATTTCGACTGGCTTGCCTTCGGCCGTCTCGCGCACGCAGGCCTGTTCGCACAGATCTTCGGTCGGACAGACGCGGGCGCACATGCCGCCCAGAATGTTCTGTTCAAGGATCGTCTTGGCTGCCGCCTCGGGTGTGCCGGTGGCGATCTGACGGATGAACATCGGAATGTCGATCGAGGTGGGGCAGGCTGTCACGCAAGGGGCGTCGTGACAGAAATAGCAGCGGTCGGCGGCGACGGCGGCCTCGTGTCCGTCCAGCGGCGGTTGCAGATCAGCAAAATTGGCGGCGACCTGGTCGGCGGGCAGGCGACCTGGTGCTATACCAGGGGTCAGGGACGTAGGCATGGCGGCTCCCGAGGGGTGATCTTTGAGCCAAGCCTGCCACAAACTATTTTTTTATCAAACGGTAAATTTTAGGCAGAGTGAAAACCGGCGCGACTGGTCACACCGGTCTGGATTCACGTTAGGCGAGGTCGGCAGGAAGCAACGCAGCAGGCAGGTTCTGGTAGGCCACGGGCCGCAAGAACCGCCTGATCGACAGGGTTCCGACCGAGGTTTGCCCAAAGTTGGTCGAGGCGGGATAGGGTCCGCCATGCACCATGCTGTCCACGACCTCGACCCCGGTGGGGAATCCGTTGGCCAGAATCCGCCCCGCCTTGCGTTCGAGGATGGGCATCAGGTGTTGACCCAGCGCGGTGTCGCTGTCGTCCAGATGGAGGGTGCAGGTCAGTTGCCCCTGAAGGTTGCGGGCGATGGTCAGCATCTCGTCGGCATCCTTGGCCCGGACGATCAGGCCAAGCGGGCCGAACACCTCTTCTCCCAGCGCGTGGTTGGCCAGCCAGTCGGCACCGGTCGTGGAATAGAGGTACGGCGTGGCGTTGCGCAGATCGCAGACCGAGGTCAGGACCTGTTGAACGCCCGCCGTTGCCGCGATCCGGTCGCGCCCGGACCGATAGGCCTGAGCGATTCCATCGGTCAGCATGGTTTGCGGGCCGACGGAGGTCAGCGCGGCAGTTGCGGCCTGCGTGAATGTGTCCGCATCCGGGCCGTCGATCACGACGGCGATGCCGGGATTGGTGCAGAACTGACCCGCCCCCGTTGTCAGGGATCCGGCCCAGCCCTGTGCGATGCCGACGCCCCGCGCAGCCATCGCCGAGGGGAGCAGGAACATCGGGTTGACCGATCCCAACTCGCCAAAGAACGGGATCGGTTCGGGGCGCGCGGCGCACAGGTCGAACAAGGCGCGGCCGCCGCGCAGCGACCCGGTAAAACCCACCGCCTTTATCAGGGGATGGGTCACCAGCGCCTCGCCCACCTCGCGGGTGCCGCCCTGAACCAGGCTGAACACGCCGGGGTGCAGGTTGCAGCGAGTGCGGGCAGCGTCGATGGCTTGGGCCACGATTTCGCCTGTGCCCGGGTGGGCCGAGTGCCCTTTGACCACCACGGGACAGCCAGCAGCCAGTGCCGCCGCCGTGTCGCCGCCGGCCGTGGAAAACGCGAGGGGGAAGTTGGACGCGCCAAAGACTGCGACCGGGCCAACGGGCCGCTGCACCATCCGGATTTCTGGGCGCGGGGCGGGCTGACGGTCGGGCAGGGCGGCGTCGTGCCGCCGATCGAGGTAGTTGCCCATCCGGATGTGGCTTGCGAACAGCCTGAGTTGCCCCGTCGTCCGCCCCCGTTCGCCCACCAGCCGGGCGGCGGGCAGGCCGGTTTCCTGCGTGCCGATTTCGGTAATGGCGTCGCCGCGCAGGTCGATTTCTTCGGCTATCGCCTCGAGAAACGCGGCGCGGTCTTCGCGGGTGGAATAGCCATAGGTCCAGAACGCTGCCTCGGCCCCTTCGACTGCCTTGGCGACCAGTGCAGGCGAGCCTGCGGCAAAGTCATGGGCCGGGCCATGCGCCGGTTCGGACCGGAACGTGGTTTGTCCCGCAGTCCATTCGCCTGCGATCAGGTGTTTGCCGGTCAGGGTCATGGGATTTCCTTTTCAGAAGTGGAAGGGATCGACGGTAATCCGCCGCCCCAGCGTCATCGCGTCGGCCACATGGACCATCGGCGCTAGGTCCACGTCGCGCGCGCCAGTCGTCACCAGTTCGGCCATCCGGGCATAAAGCGCGGGGTATTCGCCCATGATGCTGTCCTGCCCGGTCAAGTGCGTTCCGCCTAGTTCGAGCCTGTTTCCACCCATCCGCAGGGCCATCGGTCCCTTGTCGGTCTCGACCTCGATATCCCAGGTCTGGGGGCCGGTCTGCCGCCAGTCAAACTCGGCGCTGACGTTGTCGCTAAAGGTCAGTTGCGCCGCGATCGGGGTGTCGCGGTTGGCTGGGAATTCGAGCGTGGCGGCGGTCAGGTGGACCGGCATCGGAAGTATTGCCGTCAGGATAGACAGGGCGTTGATCCCGGGATCAAAGACGCCCATGCCGCCCGGTTCAAAGACCCAGTCCTGTCCGGGGTGCCATTTCCGCACGTCCTCGCGCCAAGTGATGTGGCAGCGGGTGATCGTCTTGTCGGAAAGCCATGTGCGAGCGGCATCGACCGCTGTAGCCTCGCGGCTGTGCCAGGTGGCGTAGAGCGTTAGGGCCTTTTCCGTCGCAAGCGCGTCAAGTGCGTGGACTTCGGACAGTGTCGCGCCGGGGGGCTTTTCCAGCATGACGTGCCGGCCTGCCATGAGCGCCGCCTGCGCATAGCGATAGCGCGGGACGGGGGGCAGGCAGAGCGAGATGACCGGAATATCGGGCCGTTCCGCCAGCATAGTGTCGAAATCGGTAAAGGAGGGGACACCATCGACGGTGCCGTGACGGCTGACCGTTGCGGCCAGTTCCCAATCATCCGACGCGTTGATGGCTGGGACATGCTGGTCCACCGCAATCTTGCCGATCCCGACGAGGGCTACTTTTAGCGGTGCGGGCATCAATGGCTGTCCTTGCCCACGGGATTGCCCCGTGGCCCGTTGAGGAAATCGAGGTCTGCCCCGGTATCGGCCCCCTGAACGTGATGCTGGTGCAGCCATGCGTAACCGCTGGCCGGTTGGTCGGGCAGGGGTTGCCATGTGGCCAATCGCGCGGCCAGTTCGGCATCGGAGATGTCGAGGTGCAGGCGACGGTTCGGCACGTCCAGTTCGATCATGTCCCCGTTCTGCACCACGGCCAAAGGTCCGCCAGCGGCGGCTTCGGGCGAGGTGTGCAGGACCACTGTGCCATAGGCCGTCCCCGACATCCGCGCGTCCGAGATGCGCACCATATCGGTGATCCCCTTGCGCAGGATCTTGGGCGGCAGGCCCATGTTGCCCACCTCGGCCATGCCGGGATAGCCTTTTGGCCCACAGTTTTTCAGGACCATGACGCAAGTCTCGTCGATATCGAGATCCTCGTCGTTGATCTTGGCCTTGTAGTCGTCGATATCCTCGAACACGACGGCGCGGCCCCGGTGGGTCATCAGTGCGGGCGTCGCGGCAGACGGTTTGAGCACGGCGCCCTTGGGCGCGAGGTTGCCCTTGACCACGACGACACCGCCGGATTGAGTCAGCGCCTTGTCCACGGGCAGGATGACGTCCTCGTTCCAGTTCTTGACGTCCTTGACTTGATCCCACATTCCCTCGCCCGACACGGTCAGGGCGTCCTTGTGCAGCACACCGGCCTCGCCCAGCCGTTTGATGACGACCGGCAGGCCACCTGCGTAGAAAAACTCCTCCATCAGATATTTGCCCGACGGCATGAGGTTGACGATGGTGGGAATGTCCCGCCCGCAGCGGTCCCAGTCGTCGAGCGTCAGGTCGATGCCCACCCGGCCCGCGATGGCCAGCAGGTGGATGACCGCGTTGGTGGACCCACCGATGGCCGCGTTGGTGCGGATGGCGTTTTCGAACGCCTCTTTTTTCATGACGTCAGAGGGTTTCAGGTCGTCCTTGACCATCTGCACGATGCGGCGGCCGGTCAGGTGGGCCATGACGCGGCGGCGGCTGTCCACGGCGGGGATGGCGGCGTTGCCGGACAGGGCCATGCCCAGCGCCTCGGCCATCGAGGCCATTGTGCTGGCTGTTCCCATCGTGTTGCACGACCCCGGCGAACGGGACATCGACGCCTCTGCCTCGACAAACTCCTCTGCCGTCATCTCGCCGGCCTTTACTGCTTCGGAGAATTTCCACAGGTGGGTGCCGGACCCAACCCGTTCATTGCGGAAATAGCCGTTGAGCATGGGGCCGCCAGACACGACGATCGACGGAATGTCGGTGGATGCAGCGGCCATGAGGAGCGACGGCGTGGTCTTGTCGCAGCCCACCAGGAGGACAGCGCCGTCCATTGGTTGGCCGCGCATCGCTTCCTCGACCGCCATTGCGGCCAGGTTGCGGAACATCATGGCGGTGGGGCGGAAGGCGGATTCGGACGCGCTGAACACCGGCACCTCGACCGGGAAACCGCCCGCCTCGTAAATCCCGTATTTCACCTTTTCCGCCAGATCGCGCAGGTGCGCGTTGCAAGGCGTCAGTTCCGACCAGGTGTTGAGGATGCCAATGACCGGGCGGCCGTCGAACAGGTCGGGCGGAAGGCCCTGATTTTTCATCCAGCCCCGGTGATAAATGGCATCCTTGTGCGTGCCTGCGAACCACTTGCGAGAGCGGAGGTCGCGGGGCCATTTGGCGGGTTTGAAGGTCATGTCAGTCTCTTACAAAGGCCGGACGGTTGCCATGCCGGTATCGGCGGCGACGGTCAGCGGGTTGATCAGGGGCAGGCCGAACTGCGCTGCTTCGATTTCGAATGTATCTCCGGGTTGGGTGCGGATGCCATCGGCAAATGACAGGGTGGCGGTGCCGAACATATGCACATGCACATCGCCGGGCTGACAGAACAACCCGTATTTGAAGTGGTGATGTTCAAGGTTGGCAAACGAATGAGACATGTTCGCCTCGCCCGACAGGAACGGTTTTTCCCATATCACGTCCCCGCCCCGCCGGATCCGGCTGGTTCCCCGAATGTCATGCGGGAGGACACCAACAAGGATTTCGGGACCGAAGGCGGCGGGGCGAAGTTTTGAATGTGCCAGATACAGATAATTCACCCGTTCCATCA
This sequence comes from Marivivens sp., assembly GCA_024642115.1. Taxonomy (GTDB): domain Bacteria; phylum Pseudomonadota; class Alphaproteobacteria; order Rhodobacterales; family Rhodobacteraceae; genus JAHEBU01. Next base: position 87,468 of record JAHEBU010000005.1, read on the forward strand.
CATGATCGGAAAATTCGTTGGCCAGCGTCCAGCCGACGCGACAGGGCTGTCCGTCTGCACCGATCAGGTAAACCCCCGCGATTTCGGGCTCTTCGCCGCTATCGTCGCAGAAACCGGGGCTGGTGAGCGGCTGGCCGGGGGCGACACAGGTGTGCCCGTTGCCCTTGTAGAACCATTCAGGCTGCACGCCGGGACCGTTGGCGGGTTTGCCGTTTTCCAGCCCCATGCGGAACATCTTCATGCTGTCGGAGGCGTCCGCCGCGTTGGCCTTGGCATGCATGGAATCGCGGGTGGCGGCAGAGCCGAGGTGGGTCAGCCCCGTCCCCGTCAGCATCAAGTGCGACGGATCGGGGTGCATGATGGGATGGGTCAGGCGGCCTTCGCCAGCGAGGCGGACAAGGTCCACCGCCTCGCCCAGACCATGATCGGCGATGACCTGCGACAGGGTCCGGTTGCTGGCCGCGGCCTCGGTCGCCAAGGCATATGTGCTGGCTGCGCCGCGGACGATGGCGGCCTCGGACCCTTCGCGGGCGACGACGGCCACGCCGGTATTGGTCAGGATTTGCGACAAAAGCATCAGGGCCTCACTTTGATTTGTTGTAGACGTCAAAGATGACAGCGGCGAGCAGCACCAGCCCTTTGATCACCTGCTGGTAGTCGATGCCGATGCCGAGGATCGACATGCCGTTGTTCATCACGCCCATGATAAAGGCGCCGATGACGGCCCCCACGATCTTGCCCACGCCGCCCGACATGGACGCCCCACCGATGAACACGGCGGCAATGACGTCAAGTTCAAAGCTGACGCCGCCCTTGGGCGTCGCGGTGTTCAGGCGGGCGGCAAAGATCAGCCCCGCCAGCCCCGCCAGAAGGCCCATGTTGACGAAGGTGAGGAAGGTGAGCCATTCGGTCTTGATCCCCGACAGTTTGGCCGCCTTGAGGTTGCCGCCGATGGCATAGATCCGCCGGCCCAGCGTCGTGTTTTCGGTCAGGAACGCATAGACGCCGATCAGGATGCCCATCGTGATCAACACGTTGGGCAAACCCCGGAAGGTGGACAGTTTGTAGGCAACAAAGATGATCGCCCCGCCGACGATGATGTTGCGCGCCACGAAAAAGCCGAAGGGTTCGCCTTCGATCCCGTAGCGGGCATTCTGGGTGCGCGACCGAAGGCCCATCCAGACGATCACCGCGGCGATGACGACGCCCGCGACGACAGCCAGTCCGTTCATGCGTTCAAGCCCGAACAGACCCGCCGTGAAGGGGAAGATGTCGGGGATAAAGCCGGTCGACAGGGACTGGAACGATTTGGGGAAGGGGCCCACAGACTGCCCCTCGAGCAGCCAGAGCGACAGGCCCCGGAACACCAGCATCCCCGCAAGCGTCACGATGAAGGACGGGATTTTCCAGTAGGCGACCCAATAGCCCTGTGCCGCCCCGATCAGGATGCCGACCAACAGGCAAGCGGGGATCGTGACCAGAACGGGCCAGTCCCAATCGACCATCATCACCGCGGCAAGCGCGCCGACAAAGCCTACAACTGACCCCACCGACAGGTCGATATGCCCCGCGACGATGACCAGCAGCATCCCCAGCGCCATGATGATGATATAGCTGTTTTGCAGGAACAGGTTGGTAATGTTGACGGGTTTGAGAAGGGTGCCATCGGTCATGATCTGGAAAAAGACCATGATCGCGATCAGCGCGAGCAGCATCCCGTAGTCGCGCAAATGTCCCCCCAGATAGGCAAGGATGCCGGTCTGCGGTCGTGTTGCGGCTGTAGTGGAGTCGGTTGTTGTCATATCAGCCCCCTCAATGGCGCAGGATCATTTCCATGATGCGTTCCTGACTGGCCTCGGCCCCCGTCAGTTCGCCCACGATCCTGCCCTCGGTCATCACGTAAATGCGGTCGCACATGCCCAGAAGTTCGGGCATCTCGGACGAGATCATGACGACACCGCGCCCTTGGGCGGCCAGATCGTTCATGATCGAATAGATTTCAAATTTCGCGCCCACGTCGATGCCGCGGGTCGGTTCGTCCAGGATCAGCACCTGCGGATCGGTAAAGAGCCACTTGGACAGCACCACCTTTTGCTGGTTGCCGCCGGACAGGTTGACCACCTTTTGAAAGACCGACGGCGTGCGGATGTTCATGGCGTCGCGGTAGCGTTCGGCGACCTGCTGTTCCTCGTTTGCGTTCAACACGCCGCTGGCCGACACGCCGGGCAGGTTTGCCAAAGTGATGTTGCGCACGATGGGTTCTTCGAGGATGAGGCCCAGTTCCTTGCGGTCCTCGGTCACATAGGCCAGTCCGGACTGAATGGCGCGTGGCACGGTCGAGGTGTCGGCGTGCGTGCCGTCGATCGTCACCTGCCCGGAATGGTTGGTGCCATAGGATTTGCCAAACAGGCTCATGGCGAGTTCGGTGCGTCCGGCGCCCATCAGGCCCGCGATCCCTACAATCTCGCCCTTGCGCACGGTAAAGGCGGCGTTCTTGATCATCTGGCGGTCGGTCTGTTCGGGGTGCCAGACGCACCAGTCCGACACCTCCATCAGAACCGGCCCGATGTTAGGGGTCCGTTCGGGATAGCGGTGCGCCATGTCGCGGCCGACCATGTCGCGGATGATCCGCTCTTCTGATATTTCCTCGGTCCGGGCGTCGATGGTGCTGACGGTGGCGCCGTCGCGGATCACGGTCACGCGGTCGGCGACGCGCCTGACTTCGTTCAGTTTGTGGCTGATGATGATCGAGGTGACGCCCTGCGCCTTAAGCTCGAGCAGCAGGTCGAGCAGTTTCTGACTGTCGTTTTCCTGAAGCGCGGCGGTGGGTTCATCTAGGATCAGCAGGCGCACGTCCTTGGCCAGCGCCTTGGCGATTTCGACCAGTTGCTGTTTGCCCACGCCAATCTTGCCCACCAAGGTCGAGGGCGCGTCGTGCAGCCCGACCTTGGCCAGCAATTCTTCGGTCCGGGCAAAGGTTTCCCGCCAATTGATCACACCGTTCGATGCGCGTTCGTTGCCCAGAAACAGGTTTTCGGCAATCGACAGCAGCGGCACCAGCGCCAGTTCCTGATGAATGATGATGACGCCCTTGGCTTCGCTGTCGGTGATGCTGCGAAACCGCGCCTCGGTCCCGGCATAATGGATGACGCCATCGTAGGAGCCGTGCGGATAGACGCCCGAAAGGACCTTCATCAGGGTCGATTTGCCCGCACCATTTTCGCCGACGAGAGCGTGAATTTCGCCCTCTTCGACTCGCAAAGTCACATTGTCGAGCGCCTTGACCCCCGGAAAGGTCTTGGTGATGCCCTGCATTTCCAGAAGCGTGGTCATGATGGTCCGCCTAGTGTGCCCTTTGCCAGAAAGACCGGCAAAGGGCCTGATCCGTATCTGATGTTACTTCAGCTGGTCGGCGGTGTAGTAGCCCGAACCGACAAGGATCGCTTCGTAGTTGGTCGCATCCACCGGCTGGCTTTCCAGCAGGTAGGACGGGACAACCTTGACGCCGTTGTCGTAGGTCGTGGTGTCGTTGATTTCGGGTTCGCCACCCGACAGGATCGCATCGACCATCTTGACGGTCACGCCGGCGAGGTTGCGCGTGTCCTTGAAGATCGACGAATACTGTTCGCCCGCAATGATCGACTTGATCGAGGGGACTTCGCAGTCCTGACCGGTGACGATCGGCATCGGCAGATCGCCCGAGCCATAGCCCACGCCCTTGAGCGAGGACAGGATGCCGATGGACAGACCGTCATAGGGGGACAATGCGCCGTTGAGCTTGGCATCGGTGTAGTTGGCCGACAGCAGGTTATCCATGCGCGATTGAGCAACGGCGCCGTCCCAACGCAGGGTGCCGACGACGTCCATTCCCATCTGGCCCGACGGCACGGCAATGTCGCCTGCGTCGATCATCGGTTGCAGGACCGACATCGCGCCGTTGTAGAAGAAGAAGGCGTTGTTGTCATCCGGCGAGCCGCCGAACAGTTCGACGTTCCACGGCTTTACATCGGGGAACCGCTCTTTCAGACCGGCGACCAGCGAATTGGCCTGCTGCACGCCCACCTTGAAGTTGTCGAAGGTGGCATAATAGTCGACGTTGCCGGATTCGCGGATCAGGCGGTCGTAGGCGATGACCTTGATCCCCGCAGCGGCGGCGTTTTCCAGCGCGTTCGACAGGGTCGTGCCGTCGATGGCGGCGATGACCAGAACGTTGACGCCTTTGGTGATCATGTTCTCGATCTGGGCGAGCTGGTTGGGAATGTCGTCTTCGGCATACTGAAGATCGGTGTCGTAGCCAGCGGCGGTGAACTGATCGACCATCGAATTGCCGTCCGAAATCCACCGGGCCGACGATTTGGTGGGCATGGCGATGCCGATGGTGCCCTTGGACTGGGCAAAGGCGGGGCCGCCGAACAGGGCCGCAGCCGCCGTCAGCTTGAGAAGCGAGCGCTTCGTAAGTTCCATTTTTAATCCTCCCAGAGCCCCCCTCCCCGGGGTGGCCGTGCAGCAGGCGAGGCCTGCGTTTCCGTTGCGCCGCTTTTTTCGGCACGACGCGACCATGCTGCTGCTTCACATAACAGTCAAATCACTTTAAGGCATTATTAGATAGCAGAATTGGTATGCCATGATCGAAACCGGTACATTGATCCGCAGGGGTCTGAAGCTGAGCCATCTGCGGCTGGTCGCGGCCCTTGCCGAGACGGGGCAGGTGGGTGCTGCCGCTGATTATCTGGGGATGACCCAGCCAGCCGCCTCGCGCCTATTGGGCGAGGTGGAGCAGATTTGTCAGGAGCCGATTCACGAACGGAGTGGCCGGGGCGTCCGGCTGACAGCGCAGGGACAGGCGCTGGCCCGTCGTGCGGCGCGCGTGCTGCTGGAGTTGGACGGTGCTGACCGCGATATCCGCGAGGTGTCGGACGGCATGGTGGGTCATGTGCGAATTGGCGCCGTGACCGGCCCCGCGCTGGACTATGTCCTGCCCGCCGTCCGGGCTGCCCGGCTAGAGTTGCCTGATGTGACGGTCGAGGTCGAGGTGGGGCCAAGCGATCTGTTGGCTGATCTTCTGGTTTCGGGGCGGATCGACTTTTCCGTATCGCGGGTGCCGGACGGGATGCAGCCGGAACTGGTCGCCGCGCACATCCTGGCCCCGGAACCGGTGTCGCTGGTCGTGCGGGCCGGGCATCGTCTGTTGGGAATGGCGGACATCACCCCAGCCGACCTGATGGATCATGACTGGGTCATGCCCGGACCCGGAGCGATCCTGCGCCGGTCGGTCGAACGGCGGTTGACCGACCTTGGCCTCCCATTGCCCCGCGTGCGCCTTGCCACGTCATCGTTTCTGCTGACGCTGTCGCTGATCCAGCAATCGAATGCCATCGCCCCCCTCGCCCGTGCCGTCGCCCGTCAATTCGCCGGGAGTGAACGGGCGCAGGCGCGAATCCTGCCCATTGATCTGGGGTTCGAGGTGCCGTCGTTCAGCCTGCTCACACTTGCCGGGTCGCACCTTACCCCGGCGGCCGAGCGGTTGCGCGGTCTGGTCCTGCTTCAACATCGTCCATGAGAAACACGTCGCCGCCCGCCGCGTCGCGGTCCATCGCGTCATGAGTGACCAAAAGAACCGGAAGCGCCCGTGCCTTGGCCTGCGCAAAGACCATATCGCGGACCTGAACCCTGAGTTCCGCATCGAGGCGCGAAAAGGGTTCATCGAGGAGTAGCGCGCAAGGTTCGGACAGCAGCATACGCATCAGCGCCACCCGCGCCTTTTGCCCGCCGGACAGGGTCGCGGGGTCGCGGTCCGCAAAACCATCCAGCCCAACCTCGGCCAGCGCCGCATCGACGCGGGCGGCCCGTTCCGCCCGACTGCCACCGGGACGCAGACCAAAGGCGAGGTTTGCCCCGACCGACATGTGCGGGAACAGCAGATCGTCCTGAAACAGGATACCCAGTCGTCGTCGGTAGGGCGCTGCATGGGTGATGTCATGCCCATCCAGCCAGACTTGCCCCGATGCCCGGAAATCGGTCGACAGCGTTCCCGTCAGGTAAGCCAGCAGCGTGGATTTGCCCGATCCCGACGGCCCCATGATTGTGAGCACGTCGCCCGGCCCGATCTGGCGGTTGATCGAAATCAGCGTTCGGTCGCCCTTGGCAATCGTGACCCCGCGAAGGTCGAGCCCCTTATCCATGCCTGAGCCCCCTGCGATTGCGCCACACCAGCGCTGGCACCAGCAGCGCCAGTGCAAACGGGATCAGTGCCGCCCCGGTCTGCATCAGACCATAGACGGCGATGGCCCGCCTGTCCCCCCCCGAGGCGAGCGCCACCGCCTCGGTCGTCAGCGTCGCCACCCGCCCGCCGCCGATCAGCAGCGTTGGCAGATATTGCCCGACCGATACGGCTATACCGACCGCCACGGCTGTCAGAACCGGGCGCAGCAGCATCGGTAGCCGGACCGCCCAGAGGACCCGGTCCGGCCCCGCCCCAAGCGCCGCCGCAATCACCCCCATCTTTGCGTCCCAGGCCCGGAACGGGTCCCCGAGAGACAGAAATACATAGGGAAGGACAAAGACGACATGTGCGAGGATGACCGCCCCCTGCCCGGACGTGACCCCAAAGCCCAGCATCAATGTCTGAAGTCCCGGCAAGAACGCGGTCTGCGGGATGACCAGCGGTAGATACAGCAGCCATAAACCCCGCGACCCGATCCGCAGACCGTGCCTGTACTCGGCCTCTAGGCAACCCAGCGCGAGGACGAGCGAGATGATAGTTGCCGCGCTGGCGATGAGCGCAGTTTCCGTCAGAGCCTGTGCAATGCCGGCACTGTGCCGGGTCCAGTTGGTCAATGTCAGCTCGGCGGGCAAAAGGTCGGGGAACCCCCAAAACCCGGCGAATGACCAGACCGCGAGCACCACCAAACCGCCCAAAATGGCGAGGGCCGAGATGCCCCCCAACACAAGGCCAAAGCTGCGCCCGACAAGATCGTAGCGCCCCCTTTTCCCATGGTAGAGCCACATTGACCCAAAATAGCCGACCGCCGCCTCGCCCATGCGCCACAGCCCCAGCGCCATGACGACAAGACCGAACTGCACCAGCGCCCCGGCCGCCGCCCGCAGCCGCAGCGCAAGGTCGGGGTCCCCCATCCATCGCACGATCAGGACGGATAAGGGGGCGGGTGTGCTGGGGCCAAGGATAATGGCCACGTCAACCACCGACATGGCATAGGCTAGCACCACATAGACCGGCAACCGGATCTGCGGATAGACGCGCGGCAGCACCGTCTTGATCCATCCGCTGACGCGTCCGTATCCCAGCGCCTGAGCCACGGCCATGCTGCGGATTGCGTCGGTTTGACCGACAGCCGCCAGGGTCATCAGCAGCAGGAACGGCATTTCCTTGAGCGTCAGGCCCGCCACCATGCACAGCCCCCACGGGTCCTGAACGATGAGCCAGTCCGGCGGGCGGCCCCAACCCGTGGCCCACGGCGACAGCAGCCGGGCTATCCAGCCTGAAGGCGCGATCAGAAAGGCCAGCCCAAACGCCGCCGCCGCGTGGGGGACGGCCAGAAACGGGGACAGCAGACGCTCGAGCAGACGGAATGATCGGGTTCCGGACCAACCCGCAAAAATCAGGATGACGATGCCCAGCGACAACAGGGCCGACAGCAGGCCCGTGGTCACCGACAGCCGAATCGACTGCCAGATCCCCGGCGTTGCGAACACCATGCGGAACGGGTCAAGGCTGGGCCCATGCAAACCGGCCGCCGACAGTTGCCCAAAGGCAGGCAGGATCGTCCCCCAAAGCCCCGCCAGAACTGGCCCCAGCATCAGGACCAGCGTCGCCATCGGCACAAAGGGAAGAAGGCGGCGCCTGTTCATTCGCTGCGCCGCCGATTGCCCTACTGCGCCACGCCGTAGCGCTTTGCCCAATCCTCGGCGATGCGGGTCATCCAGCTGGGATGGGGTTCGGCCTGAACAGAGCCTAGTTGGTCCGGCGTCAAGGTCGCGATCCCAAGGTCAAGCGAGTCAAAAGCTGCGCGGTCCGGGGCCGACAGTTTGTCCATTGCCAGTACCGTGCCATAGCCAAGGATATTTGGATCCTGCGCGCGTGCCTGCGACGCGGGCGACAGCAAGAAGTTGGCCACGACCATCGCCCCCGCCTTGGCCCCGGAATTATAGGGAATTGCCACGAACGACGCGTTGCCGATCGTTCCTTTGTCCAGAACAAAGGTCCGCACGGTATCGGGCAACTGGTTGTTGGCGATGGCCGCCGTCGCTTCGCCGGGGCTAAAGGAAATTGCCAGATCGACTTCGCCATCGGCAATCAGTTGCAGCTGGGCGGGACCCGTGGCGGGATACGCCTTGCCCTGACGCCACAGGGTCGGGGTGAGCTTGTCAAGGTAGGCCCAAAGCGGCGCCGTAACCGCATCATAGTTTGCGTCGGAGGCAGGTTCGGACAGGACGGTCGGATCGGGCAACAGATCGACCAGAGCCTGTTTGAGGAATGTTGTCCCCAGAAAATCCGGCGGCTGCGGATAGGTGAACCGACCCGGATGGGCGACCGACAAGTCAAGCAGGGCGGTCATCGACCCCAAAGGCGTGTCCAGCCTGGCGGTGTCGTACATGAATACCACCTGCGCCATCGCCCAGGGACTTTCATACCCCTCGACGGGTACAGTAAAATCGGTCTGAACTGTCTTGCCTTCAGTGTCTACGAAGGCCCAATTTGGCAATTGTTCGGCAAAGGGGCCAAACAGCAGACCGGCCTCTTTCATCGAGGCGAAGTTCGCCCCGTTTATCCAGATCATGTCGATCGCGCCTTTGTCGTTCTGGCCCGCCTGCTTTTCGCTCAGCACCCGTGTCACCGCATCAGCGGTATCGGTCAGTTTGACATGTTCGAGGGTCACGCCGTAGTCGGCCATGACCTGTTCGCCCACCCAGGCGATGAAATCATTGGTCGTGGTCGACCCGCCCCAGGCATCCCAATAGACGGTCTGCCCCCTGGCCTCGGCCAGAACAGAATCCCAATCGGCAGGTTTGGGATCGGCAAGGGCTGACAGGGGGGCCAGCAAGGCGGCCAGCAAGGCAAGACGTTTCATTCAAAGTCCTCTTGGGTTTCGGTGAACAGGCGATAGGCCCCCACCAGTCGCAGAGTGGCGGTCAAAAAGCACAGGGCGCCAAAGATCCACGCGAGGATCGGGAACCATGCCGGGAACAAGCAGAGCAGGACAAAGAACAGGATCGTCTCGGTCCCTTCGAGCAGACCGTTGGAGTAATAGAGCGATTTGATCCCCTGTGCCCTCGTCTCCATCCCGTGCTTTTCGGCAAGGATGGCGTAGCCCAGAAACGAGGTGCCGTTGAAATAGAACGAGGTAAGCAGGAACGCCCCCGCCGCCCCGTTTCCAGCCGGATCGGCCCAGACAAAGCCCATCGGCACGGCCCCGTAAAACAGGAAATCCGCCGCAATGTCGAGGTAACCACCAAAGTCCGTCTTGTGCGTCGCCCGTGCCACCGCCCCATCCAGGCCGTCAGCGATCCGACTGAACAGCAGGGGGACAAGCGCGATTTCTGCCCAGCCAAGCGCGATGATCAGTGCAGACAACAGGCCCAACCCGAGACCCACAAAAGTCACGTCGTTGGCCGTCGCGCCCTGATCGGCCAGAAAGCGGCCGATCCGGTTGAGCGGCGGGTCGATCAGGCGGCGGGCAATGGCGTCGAGCATTGGTATTCCACGAAAGGTCGGCCATTAGTGGCCGATGCTGCGCCCGGTCGCAATCGGGGATACGCGATTGTGAGGGTCAGCGCCCGAGTGTTTCAATCTGGCCGCCCGTTGCCCCCTGTGTCGGTATGTGAAACACCTGATCCAACCAACGGGGGCAGCGTATGCGGATCATCGTGATCGGTGCCGGGTCGATCGGCCGGCGACATTTCGGCAATCTCCAAAGCCTTGGGGCCGATGTGACCCTTGTGCCTTGGCGTGAATTCGAACCTGACCGGATCCACGACGGGCTTGATGGTGTGGTCATTGCAACAGCGACACAGATCAGGCTCGAACTTATTACGTTGTGCGCCGACGCGGGGCTTCCGTTTTACGTGGAAAAGCCGCTGGCCTATGACAGCGCGACCCTTGCCGCGATCGAGCGGGCCGCCACCCCCGTCGCTGCCCGGTCAATGGTCGGGTTCATGATGCGCTATCATCCGGCGTTTCGCTATCTGGCGCGGATGGATCTGTCTGATGTCTATCGGTTTGGTTTCGAGATCGGTCATGACGTCCGGCAATGGCGGCAGAACTGGTCGTTCGCGCAAAGTTATGCCGCCTCACCCCAGGGGGGGGGTGTCCTGCAGGACCTTTGTCACGAGTTGGACATGGCCCACACCCTGTTCCCGGATGCCCTGATTGGGCCTGTGCAGAGCCTGGGCCACGCCGATTTCCCCGGTGTCGACTTTGCCACCACGGTCGCGCTGGGCGCTGGCGGAACGGTCGGGATGGACTATCTGTCGCCTGTCAGCATCCGGCGGATCAGCCTGCGCGGGACAAGGCATACCGTTGATTTCGATATGGTCGGGGCGCGGTATCTGGCAAGCGGAGAGGTCATTGACCTGCCGTTTGATCGCAACACCATGTTCGTGTCCGCCATGTCGGATTTCTTGGCCCTTGTCGGCGGGCAACCGGTGTCGGACGTCGAACATCTGCCCCGCCTTGATCTGGTCCATTCGTCCTGCGCCCTGCTTGCGCAAGCTTGGGAATCCCGGCATTTCAGCGGGCAAGTGACAGGAGACTACACATGATCATCGGTCATATCGGCGCCCGCAAAGGGTCCAAGGGCGTTCCCGGCAAGAATTTCCGTATGATCTGCGGCAAGCCCCTGATTGATTGGTCGCTGGACCAGTTGATCGATTCGACGGCCATTGATGCCGTTGTCGTATCGACCGATGACGAGGCGATTTATGACCATGCTGTCGCCCGAGGGGCGCTGAAAATCGGGCTGCGTCCGGCCCATCTGGCGACGGATACGGCCGGAAAATGGGGCGTCTGGCAGCATGCGCTGGGCGCGGCCGAGGCGCTGACCGGACCTGCCAGTGCCTTTGTCGATCTTGACTGTACCTCGCCCCTGCGCCTGCCCGAGGATATTGAAAACGCACTGGGCCTGTTCGTGGAGAAACGCCCCGACATGGTCATGTCCTGCTGCGAGGCGCGCAAGAATCCCTATTTCAATCTGGTGGAACCCGATGCGACGGGGGCGTTGCACGTTTCTAAACCGCTGCCCGGCGGGGTCGTCGCCCGCCAACAGGCGCCCGTTGTTTACGAACACGCCGCCTCGACCTATGTCGTGGCCCCCGCCTACCTGCGCCGCGCCAAAAGCCTGTTCGAGGGGCGCGTCATCCCCTATCTGATGCCACCAGAGCGCTGCGTGGACATCGACAGCCCATTCGATTTCAAGCTGGTCGAGTTTCTGCTCAACGACCGCCTCAAGGAGTCTGCCGAATGACCGATCAACTCAAGGGCCGCACTGTGTTCATTACAGGGTCGGGGGGCGTTCTGGGGTCGACCTATGTTCGCCGAATGCTGGCCGAGGGGGCGCGGGTCATCGCGTCCGACCTGCCCGGCCATCGCGCTGACGCGCTGAAGGCGGCGCATGAGGGGAATGATGATTTCCGTTTCTACGATCTGGACGTGGGCGAAGAGGATCAAGTCGTCGAAATTTTCCAGCGCATCCTGGCCGACGGATGGGAGCCGAACGTCGTTCTGAACAACGCCGCGATTACCGGTGAATTGCTGATGGGCGCGGGCAAACCATTTCCCGATTTCGCCAACACCTCGGTCAGCGATTGGGACCGCACCCTGCGCACCAACCTGACGGGCGCCTTCATGATCGCCCGCCAGATGGACCGTGACATCGTCGGCAAATGGCCCGCGACCCTGATCAACGTGGCGTCCATGTATGCCCTGAACGGCCCCCATCACCAGATTTACGAAGGGATGCCATTCAAGAGTTTTTCGGCCTATTCGACGACCAAGGCGGGGATTCACGGGCTAACCCTCTGGCTGGCGGGTTACTGGGCTAAACGGCAGGCGACGGTCAACACGATTGCTCCCGGTGCCGTTTTCAATGGCCATTCGGACGAATTTCAGCGCCGCGTGGGCGAGTTGATCATGGCGGGCCGTATGGGCCAGCCGGACGAGATCGCGGATGCCATGCTATTCCTGTGTTCTGCGCAGGCGGGGTACATGACCGGTCAACTGGTCAACGTGGATGGTGGGTTCAGCGGCTGGTAAGGTCGTCAATGCCCGCCAGCGTGCGGGCAACCGCCCCAGCATGATCGGCAAAAAACGTCTCTATATTGGCGGAATCCAGGGGGCTGGTCAGGGCTGCGGCAAGGTCATGGGCAGTTTGGACCTGTGTGCAGACCCCTGCCGCAATCGCTTCGACCGCTGGATATTCGATCGTCCAGATTTCCGGCCCGACGATCACCGGCTTTTTCAGGGCGAGCGGTTCTATGATGTTGTGCGCGCCCTTGGGGGTAAATCCGCCACCGACGACTGCCCGGTCACACAGAGCGAGATAGAAATACATCTCGCCCAGACTGTCGCCCAGCAGCACGTCAATGTCCGGCGGGATCGGGCCGGTCAGATCGTCGGCCAGAATCACTGACCTTCGGGCGGTCCTGAGGCCGGCATCGGTGAGCAGACGATTGACGTCATCGAACCGCTCGGGCTTGCGGGGGACATAGACGAACAGCGGGGCATCTGGACCCGCCAACGATTGCATCACGCCAATATAGAGACTGTCTTCGCCCTCGACTGCGCTGGCGAAGGTGACGACGGGCCGGTCCTTTGGTCGCGCGGCAGCACCCGCCACGACCAAGGTCTTGGGAACAGGTTGGTCGAATCGAAGTTCGCCCGTCACGACGATTGGATCAACTCCAACAGTCGCGAACCGGTCGCGCTGGAGGTCAGATTTCACCAGTGCCCCGGCAAAGCCAGACATGAGTTCGCCGCGAAGCCCGTTCTTGTCGCGCGCAAAGCTTTTCGACGGGAATTGCGCGTTGCACATGAAAAGAGGCACCCCCCAGTTGCGGGCGGACTGGATCATGACCGGCCAGATCTCGACCTCCATCACCAAACCGTATTTCGGACGAAACGCCTTGTAGAACCGTCTGTACGTCCAGCCGAATTCAAACGGCACCCAAGCCGCGCGCAGTCGTCCGGCGGCAATTTCGGCGGCAAAGACGGTTTCGGATTCCCGCCGTCCGGCAGGGGTGAAATGCGTCGTCACGATACGCTCGCCCCGATCCAGCAACGCCCGGATCAACGGCACGGCTGACCGGAGTTCCCCTAAAGACACGGCATGGACCCAGACCGCACCGTAGAGCGGCCGATGTTGACCAAACCGTTCCTTCAGGTGCGCTGCATACAGTGGATCTGCCCGGCCCCGTTTGCGCAGATACCAAAGGGCAAATGGCAGCCCTATCCACCAGCCTAGCCGGTAGAGCCACAAGACGACCCACAGTCGTGGCGAGGGAAACCGATCAGACATCAAGCACCTTGAGAACATCGCGGGCCAGCCCCGCAACCCGGTTTTGGGCTGCGATAGCCAGTTCCAGCGCGATCCGGGCCATTCGGTCACCAGGTTGCAAAATCGCCTGAACAAGCGTGTCCGCGTCCTCGACCAGCCGCGCGCCCCCGACAGCGTCGAGCGCGGCATAGTCATCGGTAAAATTTCCGGTCATCGGACCGTGCAGAATGGCGCATCCCAAATGGGCGGCCTCCCATGGATTGTGACCCTGAACAGGCCCAAACGATCCACCGATCAGGGCGTGGGATGCCAGCCTGTACCACAGACCCATTTCGCCGAACGTGTCGGCGATCAGAATGTCGGTTTCGGGTCCGGGCATCTGGCCCAGGCTGCGCAACGCAATGTCAAAGCCCGGCAAATTGCCGATCAGTTCCCCCGCGCGGCTGGGTACCCGGGGCACGATCACCAGAAGGGCCGTAGGGTCAGTCTTTTGCAAGATTCGATGGGCCGTCATGCTGACGACTTCATCTTCGGCGTGGCTTGGACCGACCAGCCAGACCTTTCGTGGGCCGATAGCCCTGGACAGTTGGTCCAACGCAGAATGATCGAATGACAGGGGCGGGGCCGCCGGTTTGATCGAGCCAGTGACCGGGATATGCCCTCTGGCGCCAAGCGCGGTCAGACGATCGACAGTCAGCTGGTCCTGCGCCCAGATCCCGGCAAACCGGCTGAACAGAGCCGCATAAACAGATTTCGCCTTGTGCCTCAGGTCAGCGCCGTGGGCATCCAGACGGGCGTTGACCCAGACCTGAGGGGTCGAGCGATCCCCGAGGGCGACGATGAAACCCGGCCAAAGGTCCTGTTCCGCCCAAATGACAAGATCGGGTCGCCAATGGTCCAGAAAAGTCCGGCGAAAGGACGGGGCGTCAATGGGCAGAAACTGGTGGATCGTCCGCTCTGGCAGGTTTCCAGCCAGCACTTGCGCCGAACTGCGTGCGGTCGAAGTGACGAGGAAGTGCAGATCGGGCCTTTGACCTGCCATGGCCGCGATCAGCCCGCGCAACGCCAGAACCTCGCCCAATCCGACCGCGTGCAGCCAGACAACCGAACCGTCGGGCCTGCTGGCTGAAGGCTGGCCCAGCTTTTCGGTCCAGCGCAGCGCATCCTCTTTTCCGCGTGCAAGACGGCGGCGCAAAATAGGCCTCGCCAAAGGGGCGAAAAACGGAGAAAGGCCAAGATAGAGCCGCAACAAGAGAGGACGCGGCAGCCGATCAGTCACGATCGCGGAACTCTTTCTGAAGTCCGCCAGACCAGAATTCAGACGTATCCAGAATTGCGGCGAAACGTTGCGCCGCGGTTCCCGTGCCGAATTCGGCGTCGCGGGCATGCGGTTTGCCCCAGGCTTTGGTCAGGAAGTCGAGAATACCCTTTTTGTCCCCGGCGGCCGTCGATGTGATCGAGGCCGCGTTTGCCCGATTGGTTTGCCGCGACCCTATGTCGAGAGAGGGCAGTCCCAGAAACGGTGCCTCGCGCACGCCGGCACTGGAGTTTCCGACCATGCAGGCCGCGTTCTTCATCAACTCGGAAAAGTGGGCAAAGCGCATCGACGGGATCACCCGGAACCGGGCGCGGGGCAGGGCGTCGATGGCTGCGAAGATTCCCTCGGCCCCCGGATCGTTGTTCGGCGCAATGACCACAAAGCTGCGCCCCGAGGCATCTAGCGCGTCGAACAGGTCCTTGGCTTGTGTCCCCATTGTCGCCGCCTCGGACGTGACCGGATGAAACACGCAGATCCCGTAGTCGTCGAACGGGATCGCATAGCGCCGTTTGACCTCGTCGATGTCGACACCTGAGTCCTGCGCATGAAAATCAAGTTCGGGCGAGCCGATCGCAAAGACCCGGTCGGCAGGTTCGCCCAGCGCCATGACGCGTTTGCCCGCCGCCTCGGACGACACGAAATGATGGCTGGCGAGCTTGGAATTACAGTGCCGGAAGATTTCGTCGATCGTTCCGGACACTTCGCCTCCTTCGATGTGGGCGCAGCGGATGTAATTGGTGGCGGCCACGAGTGCGCAGGCGAGCGCCTCGACCCGGTCGCCGTGGACAACGATCAGATCTGGCCTGTGTTCGGTGACGAAATCGGAAAAACCAGTCACTGTCTTGGCCAGAACGATGTCTTGCGGGTCGCCTGGCCTTTGGTTGAGGAATTCGTGGACGGTGACGCCCGGCACGCGGTGAACCTCGAGTTTGGTCAGCCCGTAGCGGTCGAGCATGTGCATCCCGGTCACAAAGAACGACACCGCAAAGCCTGCATCGCGGGCCGCAATGGCCAAGGGCTCCAGCTTGCCGAAGTCGGCGCGGGTTCCGGTGACGAAAAGCAGGGATCGGGTCATGGGTCAGGTCCTGAATGCCGGGCGACCATACGCGGCCCGCACGGGCGGGGCAATCGGCGGGCGGTGGACAAAGCAAGTCCCCCTTTCTACGGTGCGTCGAACCAATCGGGCCGGAGCCGCAAGTGCCGCAAGACCGCGTCGTCATCTGCATGAAATGGGGCACGCTCTACCCGGCGGTCTATGTCAACGTCCTGTATTCCGCCTGTCGCAAGCACATCACCGGCCCGTTCCGGTTCGTCTGCCTGACCGACGACCCCAGCGGTATCCGGCCCGAGGTGGAGACCCATCCGATCCCCGACCTTGGCCTGACCGATTTCGATTGGAAAAAGGGCGGCTGGCCGAAGCTGACGGTATTTGCCGCCGATCTGTATGGCCTGACGGGCCGGGCCCTGTTTATTGATCTGGATACGGTCGTTTGCGGATCGCTGGACGAAATGTTCGATCAGTCGGGCGACATCGTGGTCATTGATACCGGTCCAAACTGGAAGGCGGGCAAACGGATTGCCGACCCCGTGGCGGGTACCGGCATCTTTGCATTTACCCTTGGCGCCCATCCCTGGATCGTTGAGAATTTCGCGGCAAATCCGCAGACCTATGTCGCCAAGTATCGGATCGAACAGGTTTATCTGGAGCGCGAATTCAAGAAGGTCGCGTTCTGGCCGCTGCCTTGGGTGGTTAGCTTCAAGTATCATCAACGTCGTCCGGTGGGTGTTGGCCTGATCATGCCGCCTGTCCCCCCCGCGCCCGAAACCCGCGTCATTGCATTTCATGGCGAGCCGCGCCCGATCGACCTGATCCGCAGGGGCTGGTGGGGCATCGCGCCACATCTGGGTCGCGGGCGGGTGCCGTGGATGGTCGACTATTGGGCCAGCAACGGCGGCGATCCGGAGCGGGACTGATGCTCTCTCCCCGCACGGCTGCCCGCCTACGGGCCTGGCCTCGCAAATATCTGTGGCAGGCCCCTCGGGGCTGGTGGTTCAAGCTGACCCGCAATTCGAACCGGCGGTTGCAAGGGTTGGTCGAGGGCCGATCGGTCGCCATCGTGGGCAATGCCCGCAGCCTTTTGGCCACCCAATCCGGTGACGAGATCGACCGCAACGACATCATCATTCGCCTCAACAAGGGTTTTGTCATTGACCCACTTGCTCAGGGTCGCAGGACTGACATGGTCGGCCTGACACCCGAACTGACCGAAGAAGAAACGACGGCCCGGTTTCAGCCAGGCCATTTCCTCATGCTGATCCCCAAGATGCGGCACTATGCGTTCCGCAGGCCTGACAGCATTGCAAAGACCCTGTTCTACCCGTGGCGCTGGTGGTTTGCCGACCGCAATCTGATCGGCCGCAGGCCATCGTCGGGCTTCATGATGATATCCTGGCTTGTCCGGCTGGGCGCGGCCCGGCAGATCACGCTTTACGGCTTTGATTTCGGGCAGAGCGGCACCTACTACAATCCCGCGAATTACAAGACGCCGCACAACTTTGCCCGCGAAGGCGAGATCATTCAGCGATGGGCCAAGGCCGGCAGACTGACCATCGTCAGTCCGCCAGATCGCTCCACTTCAACTGTGTATTCCGCGTGACCGCCCGCGTCAGGCGTTTGCCGAGCACCTTGTCAAAGTCGAACCCGGCGATTTCACCCGAACCGGGGCGTCGCGCCCAAATGTCGGCTTCGGTGATTACATGCCCCTCGGCCAGGTCGGCGTCGGCCACCACGCTGGCGCGGGCGAACCGATAGACTGGTTCTTCGGCTGCTGTCCGCTGTTTGGGGTTCATTAGGGCGGTGTGGATTTCCTTTGACCGGTCGATGATGTGCCGCAGTTCGCTTGGGTCCATCGAATTGATGATGTCCGGCCCGATCCGGTAGCGCGTGTCGGTGTAGTGCCGTTCAAGGATGCACGCCCCCAAGGCCACCGAGGCCAGCGCCATTTCCGGCCCGATGGAGTGGTCGGAAAAGCCGACGACGGCGTTCGGAAAGGCGTTCTTGAGATCCGTGACCCCTTGCAACGACACAATTTCAGGCGGCGAGGGATAGAGGTTTGTACATTCAAGCAAGGCATATTCGACGCCCGAGTCTTCGAGGATTTGAACGGACGCCCGGATCGTTTCGATGCTTTGCATCCCCGTGGACATGATCACCGGCTTGCCCTTGCGGGCGATGTGCCGGATCAGCGGCAGGTTGTCCGCCTCGCCCGATCCGATCTTGTAGGCGGGCACGTCGAGCGTTTCCAGAAAATCGGCGGCGGCCCGGCTGAACGGGGTGGAAATCCAGATCATCCCCAGCTCTTCGGTGTACCGCTTCAGCTCGGCTTCGTCCTCGCGCCCCAAGGCGCATCGCTCCATCACATGCCAGATCGACACGTCGGCGTTGGGCGGAAAGATCGACTTGGCCTCTTCGGTCATCTCGTCTTCGATGATGTGGGTCTGATGTTTGATCATCTCGCAGCCGGCACCGGCAGCCAGACGCACCATTTCCTTGGCCACGGCCAGATCGCCGCCGTGGTTGATCCCGATTTCGGCGATGACTAGGGGTGGGTGGGTCGGTCCGATCTCGCGTCCGGCGATGTTCATGGCGGTCTCCTTGGGTTTGTGGGCAACATCTAGGGCGAAACGACCCCGGTCTTCAAATCGAAACCTTGGGGTTGGTTGCATTTCAGCCGGTCCTGACCCAAGTGTCTGCCCGGATCAGGCGGGATGGCGGATGCTCAGGGCACTTTGGCGCAAATTGGACGAGACCGAGCGGAAATGGCGCGCCTCTTTCGGCAATGACATCAGTACGCCCGAAGAACGGCGGCGGTCCCTCAGGCATCTGGACTGGATGGATCACGGGATTTTGCGCCGGCGCTGGCACAACTTTGCGCAAGTCGCCCCCGGTGTCTTTCGGTCAAACCAGCCCGGCCCGGATCGGTTCGCCAGTTATGCAGATATGGGTATTCGGACGGTGCTGAACCTGCGCGGCGCGGTTAGGCAATCCTATTACCTATTCGAGGAAGAGATATGTGCCCAGCGCGGCATGACGTTAATCGACGTTGCCTTGTCGGCGCGCGCCGCGCCGCGCCGCGAGGCCCTGCTGGAGTTGCTCAAGGCCTTTGACACGGCCGAACGTCCGCTGCTCATGCATTGCAAGTCTGGCGCGGACCGGACCGGTCTGGCCGCTGCTTTGTACCTCTTGGCCTGCGAAGGGGCGACCCTTGCCACCGCGAGAGGGCAGTTGAGCCGCAGATTTCTGCATTTTCGCAAGTCAAAGACAGGCATGATGGATCACTTTCTGGACCTGTACGAACGCGAGACAGCAGTTGATCCGATGCCGATCCGGGATTGGATCGCCGGACAGTACGATCCGGATCGGCTGACCAGAAGCTTTGAGACCTATCGCGCAAATGACTATCGCTGATGACGGCAGATCACAGGCCTGATGCCGTTGTTTCGGCCCTTTCCCATCGCCTGCCTATGCCCTAGCTTCTGAGAATGATCGGCCAGCCATCTTCCCCGCAGCTTCTTCATGACCTGTCCAGCTTGTTGGCTTGCCCGACTTGTGATGCCCTGTGCCGCGATACCGTCGTGCCGGACGGCGCAAAGGCCCGTTGTGTGCGGTGTGGTACGGTTTTGATGGCCCCCAAGGCCGGGGCAATGACCCGGATCGTGATGCTGGCGGCGACGGCTCAGATCCTCATGGTGGCTGCCGTGTTTTTCCCGTTTCTGGAAATCAATTCGCAAGGCTTTTCAAGCCGCTCATCAATCATCGACGCCATTCTGGCGTTTTCGGACGGTCTGATGTTGCCGCTGTCGTTTGCCGTGGCAGGGTTGATCGTCGTTCTCCCGTTTCTGCGGTTCGCTGCCATCGTCTATACTCTTGCGCCAATGGCGCTGGGCTCGCGGCCGTGGCGTTACGCGGCGCATGCTTTCCGGATGGCCGAGGCACTCAAGCCATGGGCAATGGCCGAGATTTTCATCGTGGGGGTGGCCGTGGCCATCGTCAAAGTGGCCGGTCTGGCGCACCTTTCGCTGGGCCCGGCATTCTGGGCCTTCGTTGCCCTCGTTCTGGTGACGGTTCTCAAAGACAACGTAATGAGCAGGGTAGTGATTTGGAAAACGCTGGAACGGCGCAGCAAGTCCTGACGGCCCGTGCGGCCGGACTTCTGGGGTGCCCGCAATGTGCCCGCGTGTCCCCGGCACGCACGGATCGGTGCCCTCGCTGCGGCACCTTTCTGTCGTCGCGGGACGCGACCAGCCTGAGCCGGGTCTGGGCCTGGTGGTGGGCAGGGCTGATCGCCTATCTGCCCGCCAACATTTATCCGATGCTGCTGACCAGCCAGTTCGGCAAGACCTCTGAAAACACGATTGTCGGAGGGGCCATCGAGCTTGCCCATCATGGCGACATCAGCGTCGCCCTGATCGTGTTCGTCGCGTCGATCGTCATCCCTGTCGGCAAGTTTGTCGCCATCGCGTACCTCGCGGTCGTCATGCAGCGGGGGACGCCCATGCAGGGTCACGCCCGGCACCGCCTTTTTGAAGTGGTCGAATTCATCGGCAGATGGTCCATGATCGACGTCTTTGTGGTGGCAATCCTGTCATCGCTTGTGCAGTTGGGGTTCGCTGCAACCATCAATCCGGGAACAGCCGCGATTTGTTTCGCGTTCTCGGTTGCCTTTACCATGCTTTCCGCACAGAGCTTTGACACACGACTGATCTGGGATGCCTCAAAGGCCGACACCGTATGAACGACCCGATGCCTGCCGACCTCGACATCTCGCCGCCGCGCCGATCTTTCTGGCGAAATCTGTCTGCTGTCTGGATTGTGCCATTACTGGCGCTGATCCTGTCGCTGGGTGTGGCATGGAAAAGCTATTCGGACCTGGGCGTCCTGATTTCGATAACATTCACCAACGCCGCAGGTGTGAAGGCAGGGGAAACCACGCTCCGTTACCGCGATGTGGTGATCGGGACAGTCGAAAAGGTCAGTTTCAATCGCGACCTGACCAAGGTCATCGTCGCCACACGCGTGACACAGGAGGTCGCTGATACCCTGCCGCCTGACGCCCAATTCTGGGTCGTCCGACCGACCGTGACGGCGCAAGGTGTCAGTGGCCTGTCCACGGTGCTGTCAGGGGTCTACATCGACGCCGCGTGGACTCCGATCGAAAACAGCAGCGTTCACAGCTTTACCGGCATTGATGATCCGCCACTGGTTCGGCCGGGGCTTGATGGCTCAAGGATCACGATCCGGGCGCGGGACGGAAACATGCTCGCCGCGGGGGCGCCAGTCTTTTATCGGGGCATTCAGGTCGGCAACATCGAAACTCCACATCTGGCCAGTGATGGGGCCAGCGTCGTCGTGGACGCCTTTATCCAGTCGCCACATGACGCATTGCTGACGACGGCCTCGCGGTTCTGGGACCTGTCGGGGTTCTCGGTCTCGTTGGGGCCGGGCGGTCTGACGCTTGACGTCGGTAGCCTTTCGGCACTCGTCACGGGCGGAATAGCCTTCGATTCCGTTCTGGCCGACGGCAAACCGGTGTCGGCCCAGACGATTTTCGATCTGTTCCCCGACGAAGCGACAGCGCGCGACAGCGTATTCAATGTGACCGCAGGGACCGAAGTCCCGTTTGCGATCATCTTTGACGGGTCAATTAACGGGTTGGCCACAGGGGCGGCTGTTCAGTATCGCGGTCTCAAGGTTGGCGACGTGACCAGCGTAAGCGCCTTTATCGACCGCAGTGGCTTTACCCCCAAGGTGCGGTTGCGGGTCACCATCGGACTGGTCCCGCAATCGCTGGGCCTGCTTGATGGCGCGGGCAAGATCGAAACCGAAAATTTCGTGGAGGAAGCGGTCACCAATGGACTGCGGGCGCGTCTGACCTCGACCAGCATATTCAGTTCTTCACTGGTTGTGGAGTTGGTGGACGAAGCCGACGCACAACCGGCAACCATGTTGCGACCGTCCCAAGCCTTTCCCATCATCCCGACGACCAAGGCCGCCGTTCCCGATTTGCAGACCACTGCCGAAGGTGTTCTGGACCGGATCAACAAGTTGCCGGTCGAGGACGTCATGAACCATGCCATTTCGCTGATGGCGTCGATCGAAGCGTTGACCGGTAATGCCAGCACGCAAGCCGTGCCGGACGAGGTTCTGGGGCTGATCAAGGAAGGCCGCACCGTGGTGACCGGCGCGAGTACGGTCATCAACGATCCTACCTTGCAATCCCTTCCGGCCGAATTGTCCGCCACGGTCAGCGACCTGCGCGCCATCATTGACGACCTTAAGACGCAAGGCGCCCTCGACAAGCTGGTCTCGGCCATCGACAGCGCCAACGTGGCTGCGGCCAACCTCGCAGAGGCGTCGGACCAGGTTCCGGCCCTGATGCAGGACCTGCGCGACCTGGCTGCCAAGGCCAACAGCCTGCCCGCCGAAGAGTTGATCGCGTCCGCCAACCAACTGATGACCAGCGCCAATGCGCTGATCGACACGGATGCCACCCGCGCCTTGCCCGCCGATCTGAGTGCCGCGCTGGGCGAGGTTCAGGCCGCCTTGTCCGAACTGCGGGCCGGGGGCGCCGTGGAAAATCTGAACGGAACCTTGGCGTCTGCCCGGACAGCGGCCGATTCCGTGGCCGAGGCGTCCAAGGACCTGCCCGCGCTTGCCAATCGGCTGGACGCCTTGGCCACGCAGGCCAATGGCGTCATCGCCAGCTACGGCGCCCGGTCCGACTTTAACGCTGAAACACTTGCCGCCCTGCGTGAGGTCGAAAACGCCGCGCGGGCTGTGGCGCAACTGGCCCGCACCATAGAACGCAATCCCAATTCCCTGCTGTTAGGACGTTGACCTGATGTATCGCCTTTTGCCCCTCGCCCTGATTGCAGCGCTTGCCGCCTGCGGCGACAAGAACGCCCGGTTCCTGATTGACACGCCCACGGCTGCGCAACCGACCCGCGTGGGCCTATCCACGATCGAGGTGCGGGACGTGTCCCTGCCTGCCTATGCCGCTGACAGCCAGATCGTCGTGCAGGACCCGGACGGGGCGCTGCGGGTGGTCAAGAACGCGGTCTGGGCCGACGACCCCGTGCGCGGCGTGACCGGGGCGCTTGCCCGTGCGCTGGATGCAGGGACAACGGCAACCGTTTCGCCGGAACCGTGGCCACTGGAAGAACCCGCCGCGGCCCGGCTGGAAGTTCGGGTGGACCGGATGGTCGCCCGATCTGACGGAATGTTCGAAATGTCCGGGCAATACGCCGTGTCATCGCGGGACCTGTCCGTGCGCGAACGGGTCGAACGGTTCCAGATCGCAGTGCCGCTGGCCAGTGAGGGACCGGGCGCCGTGGCCAATGCCACCGGGGCTGCCATCGGCGAACTGGCGCGCCAGATCGCCGCCCGACTGGGTCGTTAACCCAGCAACGTCCCCATGCGGCGCATCGCAAGCGCGTAGCCTTCGACGCCAAACCCGGCAATCACGCCCTCTGCCCGAAGCGAGACGTAGGAGTGGTGGCGAAACGCCTCGCGCTTGTGAACGTTCGAGATGTGAACTTCGAGCACCGGCCCCTCGAACGTGTTCAGCGCATCAAGAATGGCGATCGACGTATGGGTGAACGCGCCGGGGTTGATGATGATCCCTGCATCCTTTTCGCGCGCCTCGTGGATCCAGTCGATGATCTGGCCTTCGTGGTTGGACTGCACCAGCCGGCACGCCAGCCCGACCTCGGCCGCGACCTTGGCGCAGGCCATTTCCACATCGGCCAAAGTGTCGGTGCCATAGATGTCTGGCTGCCGCTTGCCCAACAGGTTCAGGTTCGGGCCGTTCAGGATCACTACGGAGCGCGTCATCTTTTCGTCCTTTGGCGGCTGGGTTCGGGCGATTTGCCCTCTGATACCCGCAAATCAGGATTTTGCAACGTTGCCGGTCCTACAACAGGTTGCTTGACGGGTCGGGCTTAAATCGGAACAGTTGGGAAAGTTTGTGACTTTCGACATTCCTCAGCCCTTCTTTCTTGAACCGGTTTTTGACATGCCCACGGACGAAGCCACGATTTCCCCAGATAACGGCGACAAAACGCGTCCGCCGATGACGGCGACCCGTTTCAAAACGCTGGCTGATCTGTACGTCGCGATTCCACAACTGGCAGAATTGACCCAGATGCGGCCGCGTGCCGATGAACCTGCCGAACAGTTTCTCATGCGGTTGCGGTCCTCGACCACGCCCGAAGAGGCCGTGACCTTTACCGCCTTTGTGGTGCAACCCAAGATCGCCATCTGGTGGGCGCATGAATGTCTGCGTACCATGCCCGACGCGCTGACCCCGCTGGACCGCAAGATGATGGAGATGACGGCGGCCTGGATCGGGCGGCCCGAAACCGACCTGCGGCACAGCATCATGAAAGAGGCGCTTTGGGCCCCGGCCCGGTCGCCGGGCGTTCATCTGGCCCTGTCCGTCGGCTGGTCTGGCGGGTCCATCGCGCCGAACGACCCATCGCCCGTGGCCATGCATCGCTGTCCGCGCGCGATCAACACGGCAGTCCTGTCGTGTCTGGCCAAGTCCGATCTGACCCGTCGACCGATTTATCTGGCCCGATTCATTGACATGGCGCAATCGCTGTTCAAGGTTTACTGACGAACGGCACCCCTGCGAGAACCGAGCGTCCAACGCCATGACCCTGACCCTGCGCATCCAGAACTATGACGTCCTTCAGGACGGCGGCCCGACGTTCATCACCGTCGACAAGCGGGGCCTGCACGCCGGCCGGTCGTCGTCGATGGATTGGGTCCTGCCGGACCCGCAACGAATGATTTCCAGCCATCATTTCGACATCGACTATGCCAACGGCGGCTATTGGATGACGGACAAGTCAACCAACGGTGTCTTTCTGGATGGCCAGAGGCACCGGCTGGAAGGAGCGTATCAGCTTAAAAACGGGGATCGGTTTCAGGTCGGGCATTACTTCGTCGTGGTCAGCCTGGACGGCGGCGGCCAAGCAGCGGCAGCGCCACCAGCAGCAGCGCAGCCTGCGCCGTCTTATTCAGATGCCGCCGACCCATGGTCGGTCGATGCGCCTCCGTCGGCGCCGATCAACCCCATGCCAACCCCCGAGCCGCGCCGATTCGAGGATTTTTCGGGCGAGTTCATCGGCAACCCCTCTCCGGTCGCGCCCGCTGCCGCACCCAGTCCATTCGGTGCCGCCCCGGCCGCATCGCCGTTCGGTGCGGATCCGGTCGCAGCGGCAGCGTCACCCTTTGGGGCTGCCCCTGCTGCCTCGGGATCGCCGTTCGGGGCAGCGGCCCCGGCGGCCGCATCCGGCTCTCCCTTTGGGGGGGCGGCTCCGGCGGCGTCCGGGTCGCCTTTCGGCGCGCCACCCGCCGCGCCATCGCCATTTGGGGCGGCGCCGCCCCCCGCTGCGGCTCCGGTCGCGTTTGGCTCCTCGGATGGGGCCTTTTCACCGACCCCGGCCCCCGCACCCGTTGCCGCACCCATTGCCGCGCCCGCCGCACCGCCTTTGGCGGCCGCAGCGCCGCCAGCCGCCGCCACACCCACGTCAGCCGGCAACGCGCAGGCCATCGTCCGCGCCTTTTGCGAAGGGGCGGGCCTGAACCCGGACGCGCATCTCAACATGAACGCCGAAACGCTGGCCCGTGAGTTGGGCAAGACGATGCGGGTTGCCGCGTCGGAGATGATGAACCTGCTACACGACCGCGCCACGACCAAAAAGTTCACCAAGGGCGGCGATCGGACGATGCTGGGCGCAAGTGACAACAACCCCCTGAAATTCCTGCCCGATTCCACCCAGGCACTGGAAGTGATGTTCATGAAACCGCGGGATGGGTTTCTCAAGGGCGGCGAAGGCATGGCGGCTGCCTTTGCCGATGTCCGCCGGCACCAGACTGCCGTTTTCGCTGCGATCCAGCCCGCGCTCATCAAACTCCTGTCGGACCTGTCACCCGAGGCGATCGAGGAAGAGGCTGGAGGCGGCATCATGGGCGGAGGCAAGCGGAAAGCTTGGGAAACCTTTGTCGAACGATGGGACGCCAAGACCGCAAAGTATGAAAACGGGATGCTTGATGTGTTCCTTGCCCACTTTGCCGAAGCCTATGCGGCGGCTGTCGATCAGAACGCCAAGCCCAAATGAGACCAAGGTCAGGAAAGCCATGCTTGACCGCACCGGAATTCGGCATCAATCTGATGTCACATTTTGATAAGAAAGTCTTTTTGCCGACACCGGTGTAAGGTGTCCTCAGGTCCTCCAAGGGGAAAACATGAGCCTCGACTGGTTAGCTACGCCCATTTCTGAAGACGCGCCTTGTGGTCCTGACCTGGGTGACGCGGATGATGCGGCGTTCGTCGACTATTACTACG
This sequence comes from Marivivens sp., assembly GCA_024642115.1. Taxonomy (GTDB): domain Bacteria; phylum Pseudomonadota; class Alphaproteobacteria; order Rhodobacterales; family Rhodobacteraceae; genus JAHEBU01. The sequence goes on from JAHEBU010000005.1 coordinate 113,708, forward strand.
AGGCGGAATCCCGGATGCCCGAACGGTACTTTGTGCCGGGCATCAAGAGCGACGGGATGGATTATACACCCGGAACCCTGTTCGATCAGAAGTCGATCAAGGCCGCCAAGGAAAAGGAAACGATCCTTGGGCTGCTCAAGCGCAGCCGTGATGTGCGCCTGTTGTCACTGCTGGCCCGGTTCATGGTCCTTGCCGGGCGATTGGACGATTTTGCCGAAGCGCTGGACGGCATCGCCATCCTGATGGAGGCGTTTCCCGAAGCGGTGATCCCGCTGGATCAATCGGACCGTCGCAGTGCCATAGACGAACTTGGGAACACCGGTGTCGTTGGCATCCCGATGCAATACATCAATCTGGCCGGTGCGGCCGAAGTGACCTATCGCAAGTATCTGGCCGCAAGCGGGCAGTCGGACCCCCGCGAAGGCGAGGTGGGACTGTCCACCCAATCGCTGACCTCGGCGGTCGGGTCGCCCAGCAACCGGACCGCCGTGGAAAAGGCGCATGCCGCCTTGTCGAACGCGGCGGCGGCCCTGACCCGGATCAAGAGCGCCTGTTTGAGGTCTGACAGGCCGTTCACCCCGGCGACCGGACCGACGCTTGAGGCGATCCGCGAGATTCAGTCGTTTATCAACATGGGCCGCAGCGATTTGGTCCCGTGGTCCGAAGACGCGAACGCGTCTTTTGCCGCCGATGCTGACGACAGCACCACCGATCTCGACAGCGGCAGCGCCGAGGCGATGACCGAGACATCGTCGTCTGGTCCCGCTACGACGACAGTAACGGTTGTCGCCACCAAGTTACCGAATCGTGCTGCTGCCAAGCAGGCTCTTGGCCTGATCGAAGCGTGGATGGCGCGCAACGAACCGGCCTCGCCCGCGCTTTTGCTTATCACCCAGGCGCGTCTGCTGATCGGCAAGCCGCTGATCGAGGCCATCGAGGCGCTCTTGCCCGAACATGCTGGTCGCACAAGGATCGACTTTGGCAATGACACCGGGTTTGTCCTGCCTTTGGATCGCTTGCGGATGCTGACGGCTGAGGCCGCCAAGGAAGGTGCCGCCGCACCTGCCGCCGCCGAAGATCCCGGTCCGCCCCCCGAAATCAGCAGCCGCGCCGACGTAGCCGGTCATCTTCGGTCGGTTGATGATTTCTTTCGCGCCCGGGAACCGGCCAGCCCGATCCCGCTCCTGTTGTTTCGGGCGCGCAACTATCTGGACAAGGACTTTGCGGCCATCGTGGCCGAACTCGTCCCCGGCAAACCGCCGGGTTGAACCGCAAACGCGGCGGCCACCGGGCCGTGCAATATCATTGACTCACAGCGACAATAGCAGTTTCATTCGGACAAAATTGGGAGATTTCAAATGGCCTCAGATTCTGCGACAGGTTTTATCAAGCGCAACCGCCCCCCTCGGGTGAACATTTCTTACGAAGACCCCTATGACAGCGAAAAGATGGTCGAACTGCCCTTCGTCATGGGCGTCATGGCCGATCTTTCGGGCAACGCCTCCAAGGTTGAAAAGCTGCCGATGGCAGAGCGGGACTTTACCGATGTGACCGGGGCCACTCTTGACGATTTCATGGGATCGGTGTCGCCGGGGCTTTCGTTCACCGTGGCCAACAAACTTGACCCTGACTCGGGCACCAAACTGGGCGTCAACCTGGAATTCAACAGCATGGCCGATTTCGGGCCTGCGCAGATCGCACGTCAGGTGCCATCGCTGGCGAAACTGCTGGAAGCCCGCGAGCATCTGGCGAACCTGTCGCGCTACATGACCGGAAAATCCAAAGCGCAGGATCATATCAAGCAGCTTTTGAACGACCCCGATCTGATGGCCGCACTTGCCGAGCGGAGCAAGTCCGCAGACGGCGACGAAGAATAAGCCCGTCACGGCCCCGATGGGTCAGGCAATCCGGACAACTGGGATAGAAAGACGAACATGGCAAACGATGCACAACAAGCAGAGTCACAGGTCAGCGGCGGCGCGCTGAGCGAACTCGACGAATTTTCCGACATTCTCAAGCAGACGATCAAGCCGCGCACAGAAGAGGCCGCCAAAGAGGTCGACAACGCGATCGTTACCCTGGTCAAGGAAGCGATGAGCGATCAGTCCGTCGTGGGCGAGGATGTCCTGGATACCATCCAGGCGATGCTGGCCAAGATTGACGAAAAGCTGACCGCCCAGGTCAACGAGATCATTCACGCCCCCGAATTCCAGCAATTGGAAAGCTCTTGGCGCGGTCTGGCCTACACGATCAACAATTCTGAGACGGATTCGTCGCTGCGCGTCAACGTCATGAACGTGTCCAAGGACGAACTGAAGTCGGAACTGCGCCGTTTCCCCGGAGCCAAGTGGGACAAGAGCCCGCTGTTCACCAAGATCTACGAACAGGAATTTGGCACGATGGGCGGCAAGCCCTATGGCGCGCTGATCGGCGACTATTATTTCGATCATTCGTCTGGCGACGTGGCCTTGCTGCGCGACATGGCCAAGATCGCGGCAGCGGCTCATGCGCCCTTTATCTCGGCCGCGGGCCCCACGCTGCTAGGCATGGACAGCTGGACCGAGATCGCCAATCCGCCGGACCTGGGCGAGATTTTCGACACGCCAGACTACGCCGCCTGGAACAGCCTGCGCGACAGCGAAAACTCCCGCTACCTTGCTCTGGCCCTGCCGCGCGTCCTGTCGCGTGAACCCTACAGCCAGAATTCCAATTCGGTGGTGGAAGAGTTCAACTTTGAAGAGGAAACCGACGGCCACGCCGGCAACCTGTATGCCTGGATGAATGCGGCCCACGCGATGGCCGTGAACATCAACCGGGCGCACAAGGAACACGGCTGGACCGTGCGCATCCGCGGCGTGCAGTCGGGCGGCGAGGTGATCAACCTGCCCACCCACACTTTTGAAACCGGCGACGGTTCCAAGGATATGAAATGCCCGACCGAAGTGTCGATCACCGACCGGCGCGAAGGCGAATTGAGCAAGGCGGGCCTGATTGGCCTGATCCACCGCAAGAACACCGACAAAGCCGCGTTTATCGGGGCCCAGTCGCTGTATCGGCCGAAAAAGTATCAGGATGATCTGGCGACAGCGTCGGACAACATGTCGTCGCGCATCCCTTACATTTTCGCCGTGTCACGGTTCAGTCACTATCTAAAGTGCATGGTCCGGGACAAGATCGGCACATCGCCCGATCGCATCCAGCTTCAGAAGGATCTTCAGGGTTGGGTGAACAAGTATGTGTCCGCCAACCCGGCGAGCGCATCCGAAAAGGAAAAGGCGAAAAAGCCTCTTGCCGGAGCTACCGTGCAGGTCATCGAAGACGAGGAAAACCCCGGATACTATGTCGGCAAGTTCTTTCTCAAACCCCACTTCCAGATGGAAGGAATGGATATCGGGATGTCTCTCGTATCCAAGCTTCCCTCGGGCAAGTAACTGTAACCAGGTCGTATGAGTTTGTGACCACGACGCCCAAAAAGGAGCATTACCATGGCAGTCGATATTTTTCTTGAACTTTCAAACAATATCAAAGGTGAATCCCAGGACGATACCCACACCGACCAGATTGATATCCTGGCCTGGAACTGGGGCATGACCCAAAGCGGCACGACCCACGTTGGTTCGGGCGGCGGCGGCGGCAAGGTGTCGGTGCAGGACCTGTCCCTGACCAAGTATGTCGACCTTGCGTCGACCGACCTGATGAAAAAGTGCACCGACGGGACGCACATCGAATCTGGCTTGCTGACGGTCCGCAAGTCGGGCGGTCAAGCCCCGGTCGAGTATTTCAAGCTCAAGATGGAAATCATCATGATCACCTCCTACCACACCGGTGGGTCCAAGGATGGTCTTGACCGGATTCAGGAAAACCTGACCCTGAACTTCCGCAAGTTCGAAATCACCTACACCCTCCAGGAAGCTTCGGGCGCCGCCGGTGCCGAATCGACCATCGGTTGGGACGTGGCGTCGAACGTCGATTGGGCGTCCTGATCGACCGGGCATTTGCCCAAATCTTGGCAATTGCACTGGCGCGGATACCCCGCGCCAGCTGCATCCAGACCTGATGCGCCGTCTTAGCCCGCCTGCCTCAGGCCAAATTTGGGCTTACATGATCCCTGGACAAGACGCACACGCATGAGACCGCCGCCCTCCAACAGAACCGACGCCAAAGGTGGGTCCGAAACCAAGGATCGTCGCCAGGTTTCGCTCATGCATGTGTTTCGGTCGGCGATCGAACGGCATGACGCCCGTGATGGCGTGGCGCGATACAACGGCGGCGATCGGGAAATCACCGAACGTCGTAAAGAGCGTCGCGAGGGAACGAGCGAAGAGACCCTGCGGCGTCACCTGACCGATGATCTGGCCAGCCTGATGAACACCGTCAACCTGGATGCGGTCGTCGACCTGTCAGACACACCTTTTGTGGCCAAATCGATCCTCAACTACGGTTTTGGCGACGTCAGCAAGATGAGCAATTCGACCTTTGCTGCCAAGCAGATATCGGACCTGATCCGGGATACCTTGGTCGACCACGAACCGCGGCTGATCGCCAGCACGCTTGAAATTCACGTCAACAAGGACCTGCAGGAAGCGACCCAGCGCCTGTCCTTTGACATCACGGCGGAAATGGTGGCGACCCCCGTCGATATCCCGCTTGGCTTTGTCGCCGACGTGGACATGGGGGCGGGCAAGATCCAGATGACCAAGCTCAAGGTGGCTACGTGAAAAAGGCCTTTCGCGACGCCTATAACCGCGAACTGGCCCTTCTTTATGAACGGTCGGCAGAATTCGCGCGGGAATTTCCCGGCATCGCGGATCGGCTGGGCGGGCTGGTAAAGGAAAACCTCGACCCCGCCGTGGCGGGCCTGCTGGAAGGGACGGCGTTCATGGCCGCCCGAGTCCAGCTCAAGATGGATGAGGAATTCCGGACCTTTTCGGCCGAGCTTCTGAATCAGATATTCCCTGATGCGCTGGCACCGACCCCATCTGTGATGCTCGCCTCGGCAAATCCGCCGTTCGACAACAAAGACCTTGTCGACGGACTTCGGTTCGAGGCCGGGTCCTATCTTGACGCCCGGTTCATGGATTCAGACCAACGGATTTCCTGCCGGTTCCGGCTTTGCGCGCCGTTGGATGTCTGGCCGCTCAAGCTCACCAATGCCGTTTACCACGCCAGTCCGGCCCCTTTTCTCGCCGCGGGCGAACACGAAGTTGCGCCGGGGACAAAGGGTGGTTTGCAACTGACCATAATGCGCCCGCGTGATGCACAGAGCAACGATGTGGCCGGTCCGTTGTCAGATGTCAAAGTGGACACGCTGCCAATCTATCTGGTGTCGGACCTGGCGGAGTCGTCGGCCCTGTACGAACAGATTTTCTGTGGGCTGACGCGCGCCTCGTTGCGCTATCTCGACAAACGGGGGGACCCGGTGTTCATCCGACTGGACCCCCGGTCAATCGAACAGGTGGGCTTTGGCGATGGCGAGGATCTGTTTCCGCATGATGGCCGGTTGTTTCACGGCTTCGCCCTTTTGCGCGAAGCGTTCGTGTTTCCGCGTAAATTCATGGGGTTCCGACTGACAGGTCTGCGCAAGCATATGGCGCGTGTCGACGCGGGCGAAGTGCAGCTTTTGCTTGAGTTCAACGGGGCCAACCCAAACCTGGCTGCCCGGGTTCAGGCCAGCCATTTTTGTCTGCACGCCGTTCCTGCCGTCAATCTGTTCGAAGATTCGGCGAGTCAGATCCGGCTGGACCAGAAACGGCAGGAATTTGTCGTCACGCCCGACAGCAGCCCACTGACCCACTATGAAATTCATCAGCTTGTGTCGGTTCATGCGCATTATGCTGGCGTCGCCTCAAAGGTGCCGGTCTATCCGCTGTACGGATTGCCGATGGGCGGGGGAAAGCCGCGTCAGGCGCTGTATTACACGACCCGCCGCAAACAGCGTCGCCTGACCGAAAAGGAACGGCGTTTCGGGGTGCAGCAACGGTATCGGGGGACCGAAACCTTCATTTCGCTTTTCGAGCCGGAAGAGACCGAGGAAAACGCCCGCGCCCAGCGGTTGCAGGTCCGGGCGCTGTGTTCCAACCGACATCTGCCCGAATACTTGCCCATCGCCGCGTCCAAGGACGATTTTTTCATGTGCGATGACGTGACGGTCAGTCTGGCCTGCGTCGGTGGCCCGACGGCCCCCCGCGAATCCCTGACCGAGATCGAGCGGAACGCCCCGCATCGGGCAACGGCGGGCGATAACTATTGGCGGCTCATCAGCTATCTGTCGCTCTCGCAGTTCACGCTGGACGGGTCCAACGGACGCGGGGCCGCTGACAGCTTGCGGGAATTGCTGTCGCTGTTCATCGACATCTCTGACACCGTGTCCGAGGCGCAGTTGCAGGGACTCAAATCGGTGGTGACCCGCCCTATCGTCCGGTCGATCCGGCGGGGCGATGGGTATCACGCTGCTCGCGGGCTCGAGGTGCGGATCACACTGGATGAGGCCTCGTTCGAGGGGTCGGGAATCATCGTTCTGGGGGCTGTGCTGGACAGGTTTCTGGCCGAATACGCGGCCGTCAACAGCTTTACCCAGACGATCATTGCTTCGGTGGACCGGGGCGATGTCGCCACCTGGCCACCCCGGACAGGCACGGGGGCGATCCTGTGACCGACCTGCGCAACGACCCGGTCCCTGAGCACGAACGCTATGGCTATCTGGCTCTGCTGCGCGCCCTGGAACGGCGGGCGCGGGGCAAGCCACGGATCGGCAAGAATATCACGCTCAAGCAAGAGATCGTATCGATCGGGCAGGATCCGTTTCTGGCATTTGCCGAAACCGACTTGTCCGGGCTGGACCGGCGCAATCCCGAACGGATCGGCGTTCGCAACAACATACTCGGATTCTATGGGCCGCATGGGTCGCTGCCGCTCAACACCACCGAAGAGGTCCTGCGCTGGCTGCAAAGCGGCGACGTTGGGTTCATCCGCTTTACCGATATCTTTGCGACCCGGTTCCAGCAGCTGTTTTTCCGGGCATGGTCCGATGTGCGGGCAATCACGCAGTTCGACCATGAAAGCGGTGACCGGTTCCGCCACTATATCGGCGCTTTTGTCGGCATCGGTACCCCCGCAAACCAGGACCGGGATTCGATACCCGACCTCAACAAACTGGCGCTTGCCCCGCTGGTCATTGGCCGCGTCAAAAGCCCGATGAAGCTACAGCAAATCCTGCGCTTTGACCTCGATGCCCATGTCGAGGTGGAAGAGCACGTGCCGACTTGGATCAGCTTTGAACCGGACGGGCAAAACCGGATCGGAATGCGGGCGTCCATACTGGGACGGGATTGTTTTCTGGGCGCCCGGGTCCAGTCGGTCGGCGAAAAGATCAGGTTGCACATCCGCACCCGGTCGCTGGCCCACTACCGCACGTTCCTGCCCGGCGGCACCCGCCATGCTCGCCTGCGCGATCTCGTCCGCTGGTATCTGGGTCAGAGTTTCGAGGTCGATGTGGCCCTGATGCTGCCCGCAGGCGAGGTGCAGCCTGCCGCGTTGGGCAAATCCATCGAACTGGGCTGGATGGCCAGCCTCGCACCCGACAAGTCGATAGATCCGAACACGTTTGTATCCGGAGCAAGATACGCTTTGAATGAAGCGGCGTAAGAAAAAACTTTAGACAAGACAGATTTCAAGGGGGACACCACATGGCCGAGATCAACATCGAAAAATATGCGGGTAAGATGAACCGCGCCGGATACGACGCCTTTTTGCAGGCGATGCGGCAGGCGCGGGGGGAAAAGAACCGGAATGTCGAAATTCCGCATTTCCTGTTTCACGCGCTGGCCAATCAGAATTCCGACATGTCCGTGACCCTGCGCGAGTTGTCTTTGGACCGGGGCCGCGTGCTCAAGGATCTCGACCGGGCGATGGCCGCGCTGGAAAAGAATGTCACCGAATCCCCCGGCATTTCCGAAGGCATGTCGGCAATGCTCAACCACGCCTGGACCTACGCCACGTTGTTCTTTGGGGAGGTTCAAATCAGGACCGGTCACGCCCTGCTGGCGATGCTGAACGACAAGAACCTGCGCCGCGAGATCACCCGCGCCTCGTCCATCCTCGGCGAGATTTCGGTGGACCGTCTGGGCAAGGAAAGCAGAACGCTCTGGGCTGATTCCGAAGAAGAGGACATGCGCCCGATGGATGGTTCGGGCCTTCAGGCGCCGTCCTCCACCAGCGCAGACGGCGGGGCGCGCACCTCGTCCAACACGGCGCTGGGACGGTTCTCGGTCGATATGACGGCGGATGCCGAAAGCGGCAAGATGGACCGCATTGTCGGCCGGGACGAGGAAATCCGGCAGATCATCGACGTTCTCCTGCGCCGCCGCCAGAACAACCCGATCCTGACGGGCGAGGCCGGGGTGGGAAAAACCGCCGTGGTCGAAGGGTTCGCGCAGCGACTGGCCGCGAACGAAGTGCCCCCCGCGCTTCAAGGCATCCGCCTGCACATGCTCGACATTGGTGCCATGCAGGCCGGCGCTTCGATGAAAGGCGAATTTGAACAGCGATTGAGGTCGGTGATTGACGAGGTTCAGGCCAGCCCCACCCCGATCATTCTGTTCATCGACGAGGCGCACACCCTCATCGGGGCAGGCGGGGCGGCTGGAACAGGCGATGCGGCCAACCTGCTGAAACCAGCCTTGGCGCGGGGGACTTTGCGCACCATCGCCGCCACCACCTTTAGCGAATACCGCACCTATTTCGAAAAGGACCCGGCCCTGACCCGCCGGTTCCAGCCCGTCAACGTGGACGAACCCAGCACCGACAAATGCGCATACATGTTGCGCGGCATTCTGGGTCCGATGGAAAAACACCACAGGGTGCGGATCAGCGACGAGGCGATCGTCGCCGCCGTGAACCTGTCCGCCCGCTACATCCCGTCGCGCCAGTTGCCGGACAAGGCGGTGTCGCTGCTGGATACCGCCTGCGCCCGCGTGGCTGTGAGCCAGTCCAGCACCCCCGCCCGCATCGCCGACCTGCACGCCGGGATCGCCGCGCTGGAAACCGAAATCGCATCGAAAACCGCGCAGCGTGATCTGGGCGAGGACAACGCCGAACGGCTTGAGGAAGCCGCGACCCAAGCCGAAAAGCTACGGACCGAACTGGCCGAATATCAGGCCAAGTACGAGGCCGAAAAGGCCGTCGTGGACAACATCCTTGCCCTGCGTCAGTCGCTGGCCGACCACGCCGCCAAAGAGGCCGAGGCCGCAGGCGAAGAGGCCGAACCCTTTGACGCCGAAGCTGTTCGTGCCGACATGGCCGAAAAGATGGCGACGCTGGAATCCACCAACCCTGACGACCGCATGGTCTATGCCCATGTCGATGAACAGGCCGTCGCCTCGGTGATTTCCGACTGGACCGGGATCCCGGCGGGCCGGATGGTAGCCGACGAATTGCAATCCATCCTGACGCTGGCCGACACCCTCAAGGATCGGGTCATCGGGCAGGACCACGGCCTGACCATGATCGCCAAGCGGATCGAAACGAGCCGTGCAGGGCTGTCCAACCCGAACAAACCTATCGGTGTCTTCATGCTCTGTGGTCCGTCGGGCGTCGGCAAGACCGAAACGGCGCTCGCCTTGGCTGAGGCCGTCTATGGCGGCGAACAGAACATTATTACGATCAACATGTCCGAATTCCAGGAGGCGCACACCGTCTCCCTGCTCAAAGGCGCCCCCCCCGGCTATGTCGGCTACGGCGAGGGCGGACGGTTGACCGAAGCGGTGCGGCGCAAACCCTATTCGGTCGTCTTGCTGGACGAGATCGAAAAGGCCCACCCCGATGTCCACGAGCTGTTCTTTCAGGTGTTCGACAAGGGGATCATGGAGGACGGCAACGGCCGCCCCATCAACTTCAAGAACTGCCTGATCCTGCTGACGTCGAACGTTGGGACCGAGGTCATCATGGAAATGGCCGACAGCGGCAACACCACGCCACCGCTCGAAGAAGTGGATGCGGCGCTCAAACCTTTCCTGACGCAGGTGTTCCCGCCTGCGTTACTCGGCCGGATCGTGACCATCCCCTACTTCCCCCTCGGGACAGAAGTGCTGGGCGGCATCACCAAGCTCAAGCTGGGGGCGGTGGCGAAACGTCTGCGCGATGCGCACGGGGCGTCGATGGTCTGGGGCGACGACGTGCTGGCCTATATCGTCGAACAGTGCCGCGATCCCGACAGCGGGGGCCGCATGATCGACAACATCATCACCAACTCCATCCTGCCCGACCTGTCACGCCAAGTTCTGAGCCGGATGGTAGACGGGACCGAGATGAAGACCGTCAGCGTCGTCATGCAGGATGGCAAGATCGGGTACGAGTTCGCCTGAAGCCTTTCTGTGACGGGAGATCCCACACGGACATATTTTAAGGCGTCGACGGAACTGGACCAACCGAGAACGCCGAGTATGCGGCAGAATTTAAAACGAGTTTCGTGAACCAGCTGTTCTCTGGCTGGTTCTCGAACCACAAATTCTATGATCGTGGGCCATCCTGAGTCAGAAGCCAGACACCGACCCTTGCCAACAACGCGGCCGCGTTTTGTGAAAAGGTCTATCGCCACTGGGAACTGCGCAAGAACGACAAGGACCTGAATTTCGGTCACCCGCCCCGGATTTTTCTTGCTGGCTACAGCAGGGGGGGGCGGCGGTGATCGAGGCCGCCCATACCTCGGCCAAGTCCAAAATCCCGGTTCATAGACTGATCCCGTTTTGACGCGGTTGACAGATCCAACCTCACGAAGGTCGACGTGATCTGTTCGAATGTGAAAATCGTGTATTACGCCCGCCGCGATCCAAAAGCGGGCTATCTCGGAGGGTTTGGCAATTGTGGCACCAAATCGGCGCCCTCGGTAAGTTATCTTGAAAAGTTATTCCATGGCACTCATGGGGCTATCGGCGGGTCGCCTGGGAAAACCGCGGGCAAATCCGGCAAGATCGAAGAAATGACGACAAACCAGAAATTTGGTGCAGTTGCCGGGGGGGGTGTTTTGGGCGGTGCGCCAGGCGGCATCGCCGCCAAGAAACATGCTGACCAGAACGACTTTACCAATGTCACCGTCGCCCAAGATATGGCTTGCGCGGCCAAGGTGTGGGACTGGATGTCAAAGACGCTGATGGTCGCTCGAATGGCTTGGGTCGATCAGTCCGGAGGGTCTTTGGCCACTTTTGGCAACACATTTGTGGCCCGACCTTGTCGTCATCCCGATTGGGTGACGATCTCGTCGATCACTTCCTGATAGGCCCGTACCTCGGGCGGGGTAACGGCCGGGGGCGGCGGGGCAGAGGCGACCCGCCCCCCGGTCCCGCCCATCTTGCGATCTGCCCAGGCTTTGAGGTCTGCAACCGTGAAATTTGCAAGGAACGGGTTGGCCGACACGACGCCGCCCCCCATCACGTCGATGATCCGCTGGTTGTCTTGGGACGCCAGAACCGTCGCTGCCCCACCTGGCCCAAGGAAGTGTGCGAGGTACAACCGTCCCACCGTGATGTCATTGCCCCGCCCCCGCAGGAAACTTTCATTTTCGCGGGCCAGGTTCATCACCATCTCCCGGCTCAGGGTCGGATCGGTGCGCAGGGCAAGCAGGTCGGCGCGCGACATGGTGCTGGAAAGATCGGGGCGATAATCCCGCATCATCCGCAACCAGGTGCTTTCGATGAACTGACCCAGACCAGTGGCCGAGGACAGCGGATTACGGGCGTTTGCGTTGCCCCCGCTTTCCACATGGATGATCTGTTCCGTCAGCGCCTCGACGGCATTCGACGCGACAACGGTTTCACCCGAACCACCGCCGCCCCCCGGCCCGGCGGGCATGTTCAGCGGGTCGATCGGATCACCCTTACTGTCGTGCACCTCGAAATGCAGGTGGGGACCCGTCGAGCGGCCCGTCGTTCCGACAAAGCCGATCAACTGACCCTGTGTCACCTCCATGCCCGCATGAATGCCCGGCGCGAACCGATCGAGGTGGGCATAGCGCGTCTGAAAACCATTCGGGTGGTCGATATAGACGACATTGCCATAGCTTTCGCTGCGATCCGCCCGGGTGATCCGCCCTGCGCCTGCTGCGTGGATTTCGGTCCCGGTGGGGGCCGCCCAATCTACGCCCGCATGCAGTCGCGCCTCTTTCAGGATGGGATGGAACCGGGGCCCGAAGGTGGACGAGATCGGCGCGTTCACAGGGGCGATGAACCCTCCACCCAGCCCGCCAGAACCGCCCGAACTGCCGCTGCGCGGATTGAAGCAGGCAAAGCTTTGCCCGTCATCGCTCGCCCCTTCCGACACGACATAGCATTTCATGTCGCCTGACGGCCCCTTGATCGCGGCATACAGGATCTGGGCCGGGCCGGGGCCATCGTCAGACGGGTTCGGGGCATAAAGCATGGTCACCCGGTCCCCCGGTGCCGCAAAGGCATCCAGATCATAGGACTTTGACAGCATCACGATCATCTCGCCCACCAGCGTTGTGGGCACGCCATTTCGGATCGCGGCGCTATAGACGGCATCCAGCAGTCGGAAGTTCTGTGTCGGTCCGGTGGGCGCGGCATCGGGGGCGGGGGCGGCCAGTTTGCGCAGATCCACATCCAGCCACGGGTCCGATCCGGCGACAAAACTGTTCAAACCACGGCTTGCCACGCTGCCGATGAACCCCTCTGGTCCATAAAGCGATATTTGCAGCGGCTCTGGCCCGGTCGGCGTGGGATGGTTCCGCATGGCAAGAATTGTGCCCGTCGGCAGGTCCACGTCAAAGGGTAAAAGCCCCCCGACCCCGGCGATCAGGGCATCGGCCGCGTCAGGATTAAATCCGTTACTGGTCAGCACTTCCTTGATCGGGCGGGGGGTTTCAAGGTGGACGATCAGATCGCTGTACAGCGTGTCGCGCTGTGCCTCGGGGCGGGCATAGGTCACACTGGTCGTGTTTTCGATCTTGGTCTCTGTATAGGTGGCAACTTCGCCCTTAGATGACCCCAGCGCCGCGCCAAAACTGCTGTCACCGTCGTCAACGACTACGACCGATTCATCTGACTGGTCGCCCCCGCTTGAATCCGGAGCAGACTGTTGCGCCTGCTGAGTCGGCGACATGGCAAGTGATTGGCTGCGCTGAGCCTGGAAAAAGGCAAAGTCTTCGCGGCTGGAGGGTAGGGCGGTAATCAACTTACGTTCCTGCACGATCAGGTCGTCGCTCACCAGAACCAGCCGCCCCTCGGTTACAGGCCCGACCCTTGCAGCATCCAATGTCGGCGGACCGGCCAGCGTTTTGGCAGCAGAGTCGGCCCCGGTATCGAACCGCAGGATCATCGGGTCGCCCGGAATATCGACAAAAGGGGTCTGCAAACGAACAGCCGCAGCCTCGCTTGAGGTATCGACCTGAACGATTTCGTCATCCGCACCTGCGCCCGCGTCGCCCGCGGCCATTTGATCGCCGCCCGGATTGAAAGGGTCACCGCCCTGCATTACGCTCCAGCCGATCCAGCCGACCAGCGCAACAGCACCAAGGCCCCCACCCCAAATCCCCGCCAGCATAGCGCGCCGCTTGTTGCGCCGCTGACGTGACCGGGCGCGAGATTTCTGGAAATGCGGGTCAATTTCCATGCTGTGCCCGGCCTTAACGGAAGACGCCGACCCCCGTGTTGGTATTGATCCGCCGTCCGCCGGTCGAAGGGGCCGGGGCCGGGGCAGGTGCGGGGGCCGGTTGCGCCCGCGGAGCCGTGCGCGTGGTCGTGGTATTCGTGCGGGCCGTTCCGGTTGCCGCTCTCGGGGCAGGGGCTGCGGCCTGCTGGACGACCGGACAGGTCACGTCGTCCTTCAGCATCAGCTGGCGGAACACTTCGGCTACGGGGTCCTGACTGGGGGCGGCCACGCCGATGGTGTCGTAATAGCGTTGCAGCGACGCCCGCGACCCCCGGCCCCATTGTCCGTCGATCGTGCTGGTATAACAGCCCATCCGCGACAGTTCGGTCTGAATGGCAGCGGCCAGCTGGGCGTCAGGCGGATCAAAGGCACCACCGTTGACCAGCCCCTCGAACATGGTCGGATCGCTGTCGCGCAGGGCCTTGCGGCTGGCCACGTCAGTAAAATCAAGTTCGGACCCGGTAAGAGACCCTGTCAGGGGAATACCCGGCGTTTCGGCGGCCGGATTGTCAGGGGACGTTGTGTCATAGTTGGCCTGAATGATCTCGGGCTCGCCCACGATGATCGACGGCTCGGGAAGTCCACCGGCCCCAGGAACAGCCCGAGCTGGACGGCTTGACCGGGCAGGTGCGGCCGGAGCGGCCAGAATGGTAACGCCATCAACCACCGGGGCGACACCCCCGACCTTGGTCGACACGGGCGAGATGACGGCAGTCGCCCGGATAGGTTGAACCGGGGCGGTCAGAACGACGGTTTCCCTCGGGGCTGCCGAAACGGTCTGGGCGGCTGGCGCCGGCGCACCCGTGATATCGACTGGAATACCGGCATCCGTCCACAGTTTGATCATCGCTGCCCGCTCGTCGGGGGACAACCGATCCAGCATGGCGTAATCGTCCGCCGTCAAACGGGTCGCACTGGTGGCCGGGCGCAGAACAAACCCTTGCGGGAGGGTGCTGCGAGTCCAGATGGCTGGGGCGTCGGGGGTCGGCGCAGCCAGAACCGTTTCCAGGTCGAGGCCGGGAACACTCAGCCCCGATTTCAGCAACCCGGACATCGACGCCACGTCAGATACAGTTTCGGGACACGCTTGCCCGGGGGCCGCGCCTGCGGCAACAAACAGGCCCGGTGCTGACGGCGGTGCTGGCATCACATCGCCTCCCGCTGCCAGTGACGCAGGGCCATGACATGTGTCGAGCAACAGCAAAGTGCTTTGCCGACGTTCGGGGGCCAGTGTCGTGACAAGTTCGGCCAGCGGCACCGTATCCAGTCCCGCCACAGCCGGGTCGGCTGACGCATCGGCCTTGGCCATCCGCAAGGCCCCGGTCAGATCATCCGCAGCCAGATGCCCAGTGATATAAAGAACGGCCGTATCCGTAGCCGTCGCAGTTTTGGCTAGCGCCTCTCGCAACGCAGACGGCGTTGGGTTCTCCAGACGGACCACCGAATATCCCAAACCGAACAGGGTCTGCGACACGGATTGGGCATCGGCGCGCGCGGTTCCAAGGGCCGCGTCCCCCTCGTAGGCATAGGACGCCACGACAAGCGCCGTACGCGCATCCTGTGCATCGGCAGATCCAGCCATCCAGATGGCACCCAGAATACCTCCCGTCAGGGACAGTCTGCGCGTAAGGGGTTGGTTACATGTCATTGTCGTGAATCTGCCTCGGTCTGAAAATCGGGGCTGCCGAACTATTGCAATCCAAGTTTAACCCACACGCCGCCATGAAGCGAGTCACGATGCATCTCACGGCTGAGGTGTGATGAACAAAGTCCACCGTTCGGTTCTCTGCGTGTCGACCTCGACAAAACTGGCGGACAGATAGCCGCGGATCAGACAGTCGGTTTCGCCGCGAATCACGAACTTCTTGGTATCGACACACATGGGCGTGCTGCCGTTCAGGATCGACTTGCCGAACACATCCTGAGCATACACATAGACGTATCGCGCGGTCAGCCGGTCTCGGATGGCGTTTGCACATTGATTGGGGCCGATCGTCCACCAGCCGCTGGTCACAAAGGCGTCGGTTTCGTACAGGCCGATCGCGACATTGACGACATCAAACGATTGATTGCATATGGCAAACTCGGCCTTGGCCTGACCGGCGCAGAGGCCAAAAAAGCCGACCAGCGCACTTGCGATGACGCGTGGCCACCACCATTTGTTGTGGGTTAGTTGCTCCGACCTCATGCGTCTTTCTTACAACGTTATTTACCAAGAGTAAGCGAAGTTCCGCGTGCCGTGTGACCCGAATTGAAAATCGGGCTTGTTTCGAGTATGGTGATGCCCACGGGGGCCCGACAGAGGCAAACTAAAATGAAGCAGTTTTTGACGTTCGCGATTGGCGCCTTTTCGGTTGTGGCCTTTTCCGGCACGCTTCAGGCGCAGCAACGGGGCGAGGTTTGGCCGCCCTATGGCTACACCGAAACGTCCCTGGACCAGGTGCCCTTCCAGACATCGCAGGGCAATCGCGGTCAGTCCGAAGATCGGCGCGCCCCGACCATCGACGTTTTTGTTCAGACGGCACCCGTGGTCCCGGTCTGGACGGAACAGTTTTATGATCCGATGGCGGCTGTCGTACCCTCAAACGCAGTTCCCCCGCGCGTCATGCAGACATGGAGCGTTGGCGTCTTTCGCTAACTGTCGGTTGACAGGCGGTGTCGGATGCGGCCCAATCCCCCTATAGTGTTATCCGGCGCGACTGACTCGGTCGCCCGATAATTTCAGGTCAATTCCGGGGGACCACATGTCTTTGAAATCCATTGCAGCAACTCTGGCGGCCGCGTCCATCGCAATGTTCGGCGCGACCTTTCCCGTGCTGGCGCAGGACGCCGCTTCGGAATTCTCTCTCGAACTCAACAACGCGGCCGATACGACCGCTGGCGGCTGTCGGCTGACCTATGTCGCCTCCAACCGCACCGGAACCGCGCTGTCCAAAACCTCGTACGAGGTAGCCGTGTTCGACGGCGACGGTGTCGTAACCCGGATCCTCGTGCTGGAATTTGGCGCCTTGAGCGAAGGCAAGACAAAGGTGGTGCAGTTCGATCTGGCAGATCAGCCCTGCGCCAACATCAGCCGGATCGTGGTCAACAACATCTCGGAATGCACGGCTGCGGACGGCAGCGCGTCTGACCTGTGCCTGTCGAACCTGGTGACCGGCTCGCGGGCCACCATCCAGTTCGGCCTTTGATCCGCCCCGATTTTCGGCCCCCCCTGTTAGGACGCCTTCATGAATACCTCGAGCCTTTTTGGCCTCAACGCACCGACGATTGCCGTTTTCATAGCTCTTGCCATTCTTTCGGTGCTTGCCGTCACGGTGTCGTTTTTCAAGATTGTCCAGTTTGCCCGGATGGGTGTCGGGCGGGTGAACATGGCCGAAGATATCCTCGAGGATTGGCTTGACGGTCGGGCCGATGATGCGATGCGCGGCGCTGCGGAACGCAAATCAGTTCTCAGCCGCGTTCTTCAGGCGGTATTTTCCGGACTGCGCGCCCGGCCCGACGACCAGACCTTTGCCGAAGAGCTGGGGCGTCAGACCGCCATCGTCGAACTTGCCTCGATGACCAGTCGGATGCGGCTGTTGGAAACGGTGGTGCAGGCGGCCCCCATGCTCGGGCTGCTGGGAACCGTGATCGGGATGATCAACGCCTTTTCGACCCTATCGAATTCCGAAGGCGTGGTCGATCCAGCCCAGCTCGCCGGTGGCATCTGGACCGCGCTGACAACGACCGCCGCAGGCCTGGCCATCGCGCTGATCGCCTATTTCATAGCCACCTGGCTCGAGGGGCGGATCGAAAGCGAACGTCAGTCGATCGAGGCGCTGATTTCCGCGGCCATTCACGGGCGGGTCGATCCAGCGTCCGGCCGGCACTAGAGCGGGCGGCGGCGCAGCATGGCTCAGGCCAGAAAATCCCTGTTGCCGCCGCGCAAAGTGGGCAATTACCGATTTTCGCTGACGCCGTTGGCGGACGCCATGTTCCAACTACTGATCTTCTTCATGCTGTCCTCGTCGCTGTCGCCGTATTCGCTGCTGACCATCAGGGCGGGGGACCCCAATGGCGGTGCCATTGAGGACCCAAATGCCGCCCCTGACCCCAACGCTGTCGATCAGATCCCGGCGCTGGCGGCCAACGCGGCTATATGGTCGATCGAAGAGGGGCAGATCGTGATCGGCGGGCAGGCCTTTCCGGTGGACCAGATCCGCGACCTGACCAACGCGCTGCTTGCCTCGGGCTCGACCGAGATCCTGCTGATCGTCAAACCTGACGCGCAGGTGCAGGACCTGACATCGGTGCTTGAATCGCTGGGCACGGCGGGCATCACCGCCATCCAACTGGCGCAGGCCGCATCATGATGGAGCCGCTGCCCCGTACCCGCAAACAGGGTTCGCTGGATGCGTCGCTGGCGATCGTGAACATCGTTCTGTTGCTGATATTCTTCTTTCTGACGACGGGTCAGCTGCTGAACCCGCCGACCAACGGGATCGAACTGTCGGAAACGTCCGAGCTCCCGCTCGACCGGCTGCCCAAGCCGATCCTCGTGGTGTCCCGCGATGGAAGCTGGTCCATTGATGGCGAACCCGTGGCGCCCGACCTTCTGGGTGTCGCCATTGATGCATTGCCGCAGCCTGTCCGTCTTAACATCCTCATCAACCGCGACGCCCCGGCATCCAGCCTGCTTGAGGTCATCAACCGGCCCGAATTGGCAACGGTCGAACTCAGGCTCGTGACCCTTCGCCTGGAAAAGGGGTCGTCATGATTGTCGGCGGACAAAGAACCCGATCCGTCCACTGGATCGAAGCCTTTGGGTTCTCCGCCGTCCTGCATCTGGGGGCGGCGACGCTGATGTTCGGTCTGGTCGGCCCCATCGACTTTTCCCTGCCCGATATTCATACGGGTCCAGAACTGGTCGTGACCAACCTGACACTGGATCAGGCCACATTGGCTGCGGTCCAGGCCGCGCCCGATCAGGCGACGGCAGATCAGCCTCTGCCTGACGCGGTTGATCCCACGGCGGCAGATACCGTGGACCCGAATGCACCCGACACGGTCGATCCGGCCACGGCGGATACGCTGGATCCCGCAACGACGGACACTGCCGACCCGAACGCGGCAGACACCATCGATGTGGCCTCGGCCGACACGGTCGATCCGGTTCAGCCAGACGCGGCCCCTGAACCTGTGACGCCGGACCCCGTGGCCCCTGAACCGGTCACGCCCGAACCAGTGGCCCCTGAACCGGTCACGCCTGACCCCGTCGCGCCCGAACCTGTGACTCCTGAACCTGTAGCGCCCGAACCTGTGACACCCGACCCGGTTGTTCCTGAGCCTGTAACACCCGATCCTGTCCTGCCGGAGCCGACGACGCCAACCAACGTGACGCCCGACCCGACACCCCTGTCGCCGATCATCCCGGATACCAACGTGGCCACGATCAGCCCGATCCAGCCTCAGGGGACAGCAGGCGTCGCGCGGGTCGCCCCGTTGTCGGCGGCGACCGTTGACCGGCTAACCGCCAACACCGCGCCACCCAGCATCGGGCCGACCGAACCGGGGACGACTGCCGCCCCCGAACGGCTTGCCCCACGGCAACTGGCCAGTGCCGCCGCTCCGCCCCGGGCAGCAGCCCCGGCGCCGCCCTCAACCCCGGAATCGCGGGCGGTCGCCGAACTGATCCAGCGGATTCGCGGGCGGCTGAACGACCCCTGCCTGGTCGCTATTCCGCGGATCGGGGCGGATGGCGCGCCAGAGATGGCGATCCTCGCCGTGTCAGACTCGGATATTCAGGCGTTTTCCAGTGACGTGCTGGTCAATGTCCAGCCGCCCCCGGCACAGCGGGCCGTTCTGGTCGATCCCCGGCAATGCGCGGCGCTGACCTTTGTGCGGGAAAACGCGGCCTATCCGGCCTTCCGGTTGTCCGCCCAGCTTCAGTCAACGGTGATTGCCAGTGGTGACCACCTGATCGGGCAGATCGGCGGCAGCGGCGGGCGGTATGTCTCGCTTCTGCTGATTGATGACAATGGAGTGGTCCAGGACATCGGAACCTATCTGCGCTTTGCCGGGGGGCAGGCGCAATTCGACGTCCCCATGCGGCGGTCCAGCAATTCGCGCGACACCAGCCAGCTTTTGCTGGCGGTGGCGACTGACGCACGGCCCCGCGCCGTGGACGAAGCCAACGGTCAACTGGCCGAGGACTTCTTTGCGAGCCTGCGAAAGGAACTGGACCGCAGTTCGGCCTTGGTTCTGATCCCGTTTGATGTGCGCTAGACCCCGGCGCTAGGGCGTCAGGTCAAAGAACGACACACCCATGCCCGCTGCACCCGGACGCCCGGAAATCTCGGCCTGAACCAGCGGCAGCAAAGAGGCCGCACTGGCACCCGGCGCGGCCGCAGCGGCCGCGATCAACGGTTTGTCCGTCGCCACCGCGATGATCATCTGCGGGGTCGGATCGGCGCTCCCTCCTTCGGCGTTTAGACCAAAGCTGAATGTCGCACTCCCGTCAGCCTGATCGGTCAGCCGATCGGTCAGGTTGTAAACGCCCCCCGCCGTGGTCACGAGGGCAAGCCAGATTGGCCGCCCGCGACGATCCGCCAGACGGCCCACGATGGACCCACCCGACGACATCTGATCGCTGTCCAGCGTGATGACGGGTGGCACGCCCGTCCCCGCCTGCAAAGTCCGGGCAAGGTCGAGAACGGCGCACTGATCGGGGCCAATGGTCCGGTCCAGAACGCTGGGCTTGGTCCCGAACTTGGCCTCATAGGCGTCCGGCAAGGCGGCAAAGGCCCCGGCGGTCTGGGCATAGCCTTCGATCATGCCGGTGTTGGGGCCGCTGGGAATACGGGTGGCAAAACTGCAAGCGCCCGCGTCATACGCGGCCAGGAATCCTTCGCGCGTCTGGTTGGCGGCAACTTGGGCTGCCGGTGTTTCAGCCGGGGCCTGTGCGTTCGGATCAACGGCGGGCAAATCGGTCCCGGCGTCCGCATTGATCAGGCCGACCTGTGCGAGAAGGGGGCGCAACAGACCCTGACGGTCGGCAACAAAGGCCCCTCCGCCGATCAGCACGCCAAGGATGACAATGGCACGAACCACCGATCCCGCGCTGGAACTTTCGCGGTCCCGGCGGCGGCGGGGCGACATCGTGCCGTCCGACGTGGGCGCAAAAGTACCGCCCGGCGGCATCGACTGACCCATCGGGGCATTGGTTTGCTGTGGACCGCCAAACGGACTGGCCGAATGGTCGGTCACCGCACCGCCAGGAACCATACTGACCCCTGACATCGTGGTCGGCGGCTGGCGCAGACCCGAGGCGGGGGGGGCCGACACATTGATCCGCTTGGGGCCAAGCGTCTTCGGCGCCTTGGTGGACGTGGGCGGCACGGTGCCGTGATCGGCCATCGGACGCGGTCCGCCATATTTTTCCGGCAGGTCCTCGGGGTGGTCGATCAGGCGGATCACGTCCGACATGCGGGCCGGACGATGCGCCGGGTCTGGCTCCAGCATATGCGCCAGCAACGGGCGCAGGGCCGGATAAATGTCGGACAGATCCGGGATTTCGCGGCGGGCGTTCACAGCCTCGACGATCGACGACCCCATGTCGATCGGCTCGCCCAGGCAGGCGGCGGCAATCAGCAAGGCCAGCCCGTAGATGTCCGTCCGAGGACCAATTTCGCCGCCAAAGTGGCCCAACTGTTCGGGGCTGATATACTTGAATTTACCCGCCAGTTGTCCGAACAGCGAATGTTCGGACATGGTTGTGGACTTGGCGATGCCAAAGTCGATCAGCACGGGGGTTTCCACCCGGCCATCGCGCAGCATGACGTTGTCGGGGGACAGGTCGCGGTGGACGACCTCCATCTTGTGGGCGCGGCCCAGCCCGTCGGCCAGACGGCGCAGCAGCGACAGCGCCTCGGTCTCGGTCAGGGGACGGACCTTTTTCACGTAATCCGACAGCGGAATGCCGTCGATGAACTCCATGATCAGGCAGAACCGGTCCAGATCGGCATCGTGGACAAAGTTGTAGTAGCGGACGATCACCTGGTCGGAGAGCTGGCACAGAACCCGCGCTTCGCGCTTGAACAGGGCGGCGATCTTTTCGTCGTGGGCCAGCGATTGCAGGACGATCTTGATGGCGACGGCATCGCCCGTATGGGTATTTTCGCCCCGGAACACCTCGCCCATGCCGCCTGCGTTCAGCAGTTGCTTGATCTCATAGTTGTTGTTGATGATCGTCCCGATCGGCACCGGCTGGTTGCCCCGTGCCACGGCTGGGGTCGAGGTGACGGGCGGCGGCGCGGGGTTCGGCGGGTCCGACGCAGGCGGAGCAGAGGGTTCGGGCTCCATTTCCTCCATGTCAGAGGCTTCGATCTGTTCAGCCTCAGCCGGTATACTGTCCGGTGCGGTGGCCGCAGTCTCTTCAGGTGGGGCCGTCAGATCAGAGGCAGCAGGTTCAGACGCCAGCGGGGCGTCGGGAACGGGCACTTCCGCGTCCGAATGGTCGGTGACTGGCTCTGGCTCGGCCTCTGCGGCGACCGCGGCCACAGGGCCAGCGTTTTCTACAGCCGCGATTTCCGTGTCCGGTTCTGTCTCAATCGGCGGACTCTCGATCGGCCGAATGATGGTCTCGTCATACTCCGGCTCGCCCGCGACGGCCCCGGGCGAAAAGTCCGCATCATCGGGCTTGTCGTCAGGTTCGGGAATGGAAATCGGGCGAATGATCGTCGCGTCTGATTTGGCTTCTTCCGCCGATGGCTTGTTGGACTGGGCCACCGGAGGGGGCGTGACGACCTGTGTCCGGTCCGCGCCCTCATCCTCCGGCCAGCCGGGAACGTCTGCCGATGGCGGCAGCGTGCTGTTGGGATTGTTGCTGTCGGGTCCGGTCATAGTCTCTATCAGTCCTCGTCGAACACGATCTGGGTCGGATCAGGGGCATGGCAGCGGACGACGACCGCTGTCACGTTGTCCCGCGCTCCACGCTCCAGCGTTTGGGCAATCAGGGCGTCGCATGCCTCTTGGGCCGAGGCGGCAGACGACAGGATGCGTGCCAGATCATCGTCCGAATTATGTTCCGTCAGGCCGTCCGAGCACAACAGGAACATATCACCTTCCTGCAATCCATCGCTCACAACATCGCAATTGGGTTCGGCCGACACGCCGATGGCGCGGGTGATCACGTTCTTGCGGGGCCAATGTTCGGCCTCTTCGGCGGTGATAAGGCCCGCCTCAAACAATTCGCGGACTTCGGTGTGGTCGCGGGTCTGCTGTTCCAGAATTCCGTCGCGCATCCGGTAGATGCGACTGTCGCCAGACCAGATGCAGGCATACATGTCCTCGTAAATCAGCAGGCCGACCAGCGTGGCGCCCACGGTGCTGCCGCCCAGGCTGACGGAATGCTCCTGAATTCGGGCATGGGCGCGATTGAGGCGTTCCATGAACCGCGCCTGAAGGTCCCCGGCCGAAATCGGCATACCGACCGAGTCCATCTCGGCGGTGATGGTCTGGCTGGCAAAGTCGCCCGCGTCATGGCCGCCCATCCCGTCCGCCACGACCCAGACGCCCGATTCCGGGCGGGTCATGAAACTGTCCTCGTTATGATCGCGGACGCGGCCGGTATTGGTCATACCACCCGTTTCAAACGCAAAGAACATCGTATGCTGCAAAACCGGCATCATGTCTGTGGTCCCTCCACGGGCGTCTCCGCCCCCGCCTCGGTATGTTGCGACTCTGTCAGCGAGATTTCTGTGGTAACCGACGCGGGCTCCTCCGCCGTGGCCAGTTGATCCTGCGTCAGCCCTGACCAAAGCCAGGCGATTTCCTGAACCGTCGGCAGACGGTCAGCCACATGCAGGCCCGATTGCCCCCCCGGCGCACCCCGGACCCAGACATACGACCGGCCACCGGCAAGGCCGACATGATCCGCGGCGGCCACATCCGACCAGAGCGCGGCGACATCGGCGCCAGGTCGGGTGGCCCAGAACGACCGCTGTGGCAACACCTCGGGCTCTGGATGCCCCAAAACATCGACCAATGCGGCAACCAGCCCTTCGGCGGCTGTTCCGGCGGGACGCTGATAGGCTGCGACTGCGTCCTCGACGGCCTCGTACAGACGCTGATCGGTATCCAGAACGGGGGGCAGAACGGCCACGGCCTCGGTCCCGGCAATCAGGGGATATCGGCGACCCACCTTGTCACGGGACGGGATCAGGCAACCAGTGAACGTGCCCGCCTTGGTCAGGTCGGGACCAAACCACAGGCGCAGCGGCGGGGCGGCATCATACAATACCTCCCAGTCGGCGGCCCACATCGTGCGCAAAGCCGGCAGAAACGACCCTACCCATCCTTCGATCCGGGCGCGCATCGGGTCGCTCAGTCCACCGGCCACAAAGTCCCCAAAACCGGGATGCTTGCCGTAGATGCCGATCCCCATCCCCTGCCTCTCAATCCAGACTTTGCGGGCAGCTGAACTCGGTCAGCTCCGGCATGGTGAAAGGATTGGAAACCGCGTTGAAACTGAACTCGTACGTAATCGACCGGCCACCGACCTGGAACGTCGCGGTGACGACGTTCCCCCGGGTCTGCGTTGATGCGGCCTGTTTGAGAAAGCTGATGAACGTCCACTGACCACCACGCAGTTGCAGGCTCGATTCGCGGTCAAGCGACGGGAACAACTGCAACGTGGTAGAGGCACCTGCACCGGGCCACGAAATCGTCTTGGGCGGATCGCCGGGGGCGGTTATCGTGTTGGTCCCGTTGATCTCCAGCTGGGCCTGCTCGATCGACGAATGGGACGCCGTGTGGGCAATCGTGATCTGCACCTCGGGGGCCGTCCCGCCCGAACCAAAGAACGCCCGGCGGATCTTTTCGGCCCGGTCGAACTGGCGAATGGCGTTGGGGGACAGTTTGTCGGCAAGCGGGCTGTTGGGGTCCACAGCCAGCCCATCCTCGGTGCGGATCACATGCTGGGCCAGATAGGTGTTATAGAATTTGTCCATGTCCCCGCCGGGACCAAAGAATTTGCCAAATTCGCCTGTCGGCACCTGCCGCGACGAATTGGCAAAGGGAAAGAACGACGTGATCGTGTCCCGGCAGACGAACGTGATGTCATTGGTCAGGGCGCGGTTCATGTCGGCCAGAGTGGCGTCGTTCGCCTCGGACTGGAAATCCTTTTCGGCGTCGTTGACAAAGCCCGCGATGACGGTGGGCATCCGGCTGGTGTTGCGCGTCAGGTTCGACAAAAGCTGCGGGGCCATCAGCTGCGACTGGGCCTGGTTGTTGACGGCCAGAAGCAGGTTCGAACGGATCGCCTCAAGGTCAGCCATGACCACGTCGATCGGGCGCTGGCCCTCTGCCCCCTGCATCATCGCGTGCCAGTCGTCGAACTGACGTTCGATCCGCTCGATCGGCTGGGTCAGACTGTCGCCGCTGCCGTTCACGCGCTCCTGGCTCTTGGTGTTGTTGAGCAGCGCATCGACCAGAATCCGCTGCACGCCGGTTGACCGGCTGCGGAACCGCGAGATGATCGAGTTGCCCACATCCGTGCTGACCCCGCTGGCCAACGCTGCGGGATCGACACCCTTGAGCTCTTCCAATTCGCGGGTCAGGTGGGTTTCGCCATCGACCAGTTTGACCAGCCGCACGATAGGCGATGAAAACTGCGCCGACGCGGCGGCAAGAACGTCATACCGGGGCTTGTCGGCTGCCATGTTGGCCAGCTTGATCCGGGCGAACATCGCATCCCAGGCCGCCTTGAATTCGGTGCCGTACCGCGATTGCAGGGACTGCTCCAGTCCGTTCAACTGGTTGTCGAAATCGACCGCGTTGGCCTGATCGCCCAGGACCCATTTGTCGTCCTCAAGGCCCTGTTTGACCTCGCTCAACTGGCCAAAGAAAAAGCCCCAGTAGCCTTCGTATGTGAACAGGCCCGGGATCGACACGTCCGACATTTCAGTGCCATCGGTCGTGACAAAGACGATACTGGCGTCCTGGCCCACCTGATCAATCAGGTTCATCGGCGGCAGATTGGCAGCCGTGGCGCGGTCCTGGATGATCGACCAGGCCTGATCGGCGACCGACATCTTGACGATGGCGGACCGGGCCAGACTGATGGTTTCCTCGTCGATCGGGATCTTGACTTCGCGTGTTTTGGCCAAGGTGAGCATGGCATCCAGGTGGCGGGTCAATTGTTCGCGAACATCGACCCCGTCGATCCCGGTGAACAGCCCGCGCCATTCTTGATCGAAATAGGCCTTGATGGCGTCGTCGTCCTTGCGGTCGCCCTGACCACCCAGCAGCATATAGACCTTGAGCGCACGGTAAACTTCGCTTGGTTCTCCGGCGGCGCGGATTTCGGGCATCTTGTTTTCGATGTCCAGGATCAGGCGCGGGCGCAGCATCTGTTCCAGCGCGTCGGAATAGGATTGGGTCGTGGCGCTCGCCAGGCGGGCGCGCTGGCTCAGGCCAAAGCCTTCCCACCAGGTCTGTTCGGGGGTGGTGCCATATCCGGCAGGCATCAGGCGCAGTTGTTCCAGATAGGGCAGGATCGCCCGCAGGTCGCTGTCGTCGATTTCGGTCCGGTTGATTTCCTGCTGGGCGGCCCGCTGATAGTTGGTGGCCTCGGTCTGGGCGGTCTGCACCAGATCGCGGTTGAACCAGTAGCTCACGCCAAAGGCGGCCAAGGCGCCCGCCGTAACGATCCCGATGGCCGACAGGGTCAGGGCGCGCAGCAACGCCGCCCGGCGGACGGCGCGCATGTCATGGCTGACCCAGTCACGCTCTTCGAAAATGACACGGCGCAGCAGGTCGTGAACAAAGAACGATTTTCCCTGACCGGACATGAACGCGGGGGCAAAGCCGCCTGCCGCGCCGGTTCCCTGTGCCATCGCACCCAGAACCTGATCGAACGGGGTGCCTTCCTGCGTGCCCGATGTGAAATAGAACCCGCGCAGGATTGCATTGGTGGCATAGCGGGTCGGCTCGAACACGCGGCGCAGGAATTCGGCCACATTGTCGCGCATCAGGGCCATCTGGCCGGGCAGGCCGAAAATGGCGATACGGCTGACGCCATCGGGCTCTTCGGACAGGCGGTCCATCACCTCGTCCGACAGGCGGCTGATCAGCTTGTCGAATTCTGTGCCGACCTGTTCGAATGTCTGGGCCTTGCGGTCCTTGGTCTGGAACGTGACACCCCAGACCGATTTGCGGCGGTTGAGGTTGAAAGATGCGAAGTATTCGCGGAATCCGGCAATCAGGTCAGCTTTGGTGAACATCACATAGACCGGAAAGTCGATTTTCAGAGTCTCGTGAATCTCGGCCAGACGCGCGCGGACGGTGGCGGCATGGGCAGCCAGTTCCTCGGGGGTGGACCGCATCATATCCTCGGCGGAAAACGCGAGAAGGACACCGTTGATCGGCTGATTGGGGCGGGATTTCTTGAGCAGGTCCAGAAACGACTGCCAACTGGTCTTGTCCGCGCTCGCGTCGCTGTCCTGCGTCGTATAGCGGCCTGCCGTATCGATCAGGATCGCCTCTTCGGAAAACCACCAGTCGCAATACCGGGTCCCGCCAAAGCCTTCGACGCCACCCTGATCCCCGCCCACCGGAAACTCGATCCCGGAATTCTTGAGCGCGGTCGTCTTGCCCGCCCCGGGCGGGCCGATGATGATGTACCACGGCAGGTCATACAGATACGTCGCCCCACCCGATTTCTTGAGAGTGGTCAGCGCACCCTGCATCCGTTCGGCCAGAACCTTGCCGTCGCCCTCGGGCTCGACCGGGATCAGGGCATCCTCAAGCGCGCGGGATTGCTTGGCGCGCCGACGCCAGCGCAGCAGCATCACAAGCAGGATGATGCCGACCAGGACGCCGATCACGGTCGCCCGCAGCCAGACGGTCGCCAGAATATCCAGACCGATCATCGGGAATCCGAGCCAGATCGCCGCGATCAGGGACACGAATCCGATCACAAAGGCCGGGATTCGCATCCAGGCACGCCATTTCAGCAACTTTCTCAGCGGACGAAAGATGTTCAAAACGTGCCCTCCCGGGCCATCAGGATCTCGACGCGGCGGTTCAGGGCCTGACCGTCCGCCGTCGCGTTGTCACCGATCGGATCGGCCTCGCCCTTGCCCTCGACCGTGACGCGGTCGGGGTTGGTCAATTGCGACTTGAGGACCTCGGCAACGGCGGTCGCCCGCGCTTCGCTCAGTTCCTGGTTGTTCTTGAAACGGCCCCGGCCCGACATCTGCACGCCGTCGGTAAAGCCCTGCACGATAACGGGCCCCGTTTCGCCGTTCATGGTATCTGCAATATGTTTGGCCAGATCAGAGAATTCCGGTTTTACGTCGGCGCTGCCCGAATTGAACAACAGCAGGTTGCCCACCCGGATAAAGATGAAATCGCCCTTTTCTCCGATGGTGACAGACCCGTCGGCGATCTGGTCGGCCAGCGATGTCGTGATACGATCCAACTGGGTGCTGTCGCGGGGCGGTGGCACGAATACCTGTGCTGTGGGCGACGTGCGGATCAGGCTGATCTTGGCCACATTGGGATGCATCCCGTTCAGCGTCAGCGCGACCTGTCCGCCGTCACGGGAAATCAGGGTAGACAGGGTGGCATAGGCCCCCACGATCATCACAGCGGCGATACTGGCGACAATCCAGATCGGGACCGATCCCCATTTGCGACGGCCCGCCATGGGCACGGCGGTCCAGTTGACACTGATATCCTCGTCCGGGCGGGGTTTGACCCGACGGAGCGTTTCGTAGATGGCCGCCCGAATCCGGGCCAGTTCCATCGCGCCGTTGGGCAGGGTGCGATACTGCCCTTCGAACCCCAGCGACATGCAGACCAGCATTAGTTCGAGCAGGTTGAACCGCTGGCCAGGGGCCTGCATGGCCTTTTCGGCCTCTTGGAAAAAGCCAACGCCCGAGTCGCGCTTTTGGAAAAAGCGGGCGACCATCGAATACTGGATCCACACGCCTCGGTCGGCGCCGGGCAGGTTCTGGACGATATCATCGGCCGTGCCGCACAGGACATATTTGCCAACGGCAGCCTCGTGCGGGTCGGCCCCGCCCTGAATGGCGTTGGCCTCGTAATCGGCGATTTCGCGGGTGACATGCTCCATCAAAGGCACGGCCTGCATTTCGACCACGCCACTGCGCAAACGGCCAAACAGGATCAACAGGTTGGCAGCGGCAGCCATCAGCGGGTTGGACGGGCCACCCTTGCCCAGACCCTTGGCGCGCAAGGCCTCTTCCAGCCGGATGCGGGGGGCCTGCATCCGGGGCTGTTCGTTGGTGGGCTTGTGGGCCGGAACCTCGGGGAAAAAGCCGGGATCCTGATAGCCGATGCCAGCCCCCGCTGCGGGGCCATAGTTTGGCTGCTGATAACTGGGCTGTTGCGGCTGCACCGGCAGGTCACCGCCCAGCCAGGTGTTTCCGCTCGCCGGGTTCTGGCCATGGGTCGGGGCCACCCGGCCCGGCGCGCCCTGCGGCGGCAGACCACCGCCGATTACCGTGCGGTCGGCACCCTGCGCGGGGGTCGGACGGGTGGGCGAAAACGGATCGCCCGCACCTGGCAGCTTGCCACCAAAGACTGTCTTGTCCTTGTCGTTGGCCATCACAATTTCTCCGGAATCGCCCACAGCTCCAGCTTGAGCTCGGGCCAGTCACCGGCAAAGTGCATGCCGATGGCCGGGGCGGTGGAAAACTCCTGCCACATCGGTGTCTTTTTATCGAGCAGGAAGTAGACGTTGGTCGATACCACGCGGATCTGCCTTGGCGGATTGGGCATGTGCAGCAGGCTGATGCCCGGCAGGTTGTTCTTGACGATCTCGGACATGCGGGTGTTCGGGCCAACCTTGCACAGTTGGGGAAACTGCTGCTGGACCTGACCAAGCGGCTTGGCGGATTCTACCTCGATGACAAAAGTGGCGTCGCGGAACAGGTTTCGGTCGGCAACCTCGGCCAGATAGCTGTTCTGGCGGACCTGACGCAGGTTCAGGCGGACAGCGCGGCCGACATCGCGGCTCAGCAGGCGCTGGATATCCTGCACGACGGGGGTAAAGGACGCCTTGTGATCATGATGGTCATAGGTGCCATAATCGCGGGCCATCCGTTCGCCGTGGTCAAAGGTGGCCAGTTCCCCCGCCATCCCCACCAGCTTTTCATAGAGGCGTTCGGGGTGAATGGCGCGGCTGGTGGCCATGTGGCGCAACTGGCCGATTTCGCGGTTCAGCAACATCAGCATCAGGTAATCGGTGGCCTGCATGCCCCCGCCTGCACTCGGGTCGGCAGCATAGCGGGCCAGCGACGTCAGCTTGGCCTCGATCCAGCCAATGACGCGGGTGAGAAAACCCATCATGACGGGATGGACGGCCAGGATCAGGGCAGGGGGCGGCACGGTGTCATCGAGCGAAATGACGCCATCACGCACCTCGTTGATGCGGGCGATGCGCAGGCACTGATAGCCGGGCTTGGTGCTTTTGCGGATGTCCAGCTCCAGCCGGGGGACGGCCACTTCGATCGGATGCTCGACCCGCGGACCACTGGCGTTGTCGGCCACGGTTTCGGACCCCAGCATATAGCGGGTCGTGGCGGCATCGGTCCCGATGCCCACATCGCGACCGTTCTGGGACAGGTCGGGCAGGGTCAGCCAGACGAACAGACCCTTGGAATCCTCGGGTACCTCGATAGGCGGCGGCAGGGCGGCGGCATTGGGGGCGTCAAAGGGGGTCCCATCGGGCATGATCCCGACAACAGTGCGCAGACCGAACCGGCCTTGCTGCATCATGTCTCGGTCCACCGTCATCTCGGCCAATCCCCAAGGATAGGGGGTGATCACATCAGTCCGGGCCTGAATCAGTTTTTCGACATAGCGATCCGCCTGCTGCAAGTGCTGCGGCTGCAAAAAAAGGCCCTCTTTCCAGGCGACCTTGCTGAACCAGGACATGTCAATCCAATCGTATAAATCAGAGAACCGCGCGCCGGTCTCGTTGGGCCGATCCTGCGATTAATAGGGTCGCGCGGTCAAGCCTTTGCCCGACCGCACGGCCTCTGGGTCCGTCAGAACTGAATACGAACCTGACCCGTCACACCCCAGCTGTCCAGCTGATCCGACTTGCGGTAGTCGGCACGGACCGACGCGCTCAGCTGCCGGGCATTGCCCAACTGGCCCGGATCGAGGATGCGGGTATAGCTGACGCCTGCGCTGACCTCGGCATAAGCGCCCAGGTTTTCGGTGACGACGTCATAGGACGACGAATCCGAGGCAAGGGTGAACGTCGACACCGGATCGGCCGCCATGTCGGAATAGTAGGTGGCCGTCACGAACTGGTTCAACCGTGACAGACCATCGGTGCTGACTTTGCCGCGGGCCAGGGTGCTGCCGACGAAAATCGTTTCCGAGGTGAAGTCGTGGATGTCCAGCGTTCCGCTGTCAAACTGGACATTGTCCGATGCGATCTGACTGTAGGCAAAGCCGGCGGTCGGAATGATCGCCATGCTGGTGTCCTTGATCGGGAACACATAGCTGACCGCGCCGCTCAGCGTGCTGGACTGGCTTCCAAACTTGGAGTCGTTCAGGCCAAGGCCGCTGGAGCCGTTCGCGCCTTCGTTGTTGGCGGTAAAGTCGGCCTGTTCAAAGCGGTATTGCAGGTCCGCCGCAAACGCGCCCCGAACCGCGGTGGCATATACCCCCGCATAGGACTGAACCAGATCGACCGTTGTGGTGCTGGTCAAAAGGCCGCTGCCAGACAGCGAATAGATCGGCTGGGTCGATTTGGCAAAGTTGACGCCGCCAATCCCGCCAAAGGCCAGATCCCAGCCGCTGAAATGACCGTTGAAGCAGGCAAAGTCACCGCCCAACTGCACACCATAGTAATCGGCGTCGATCTTGCCCTGTTGCGGGGCTGCGCCAGTGCTTTGCGTAACGGTGCCGGTCGCGCTGGCATAACCGCCCACGCCCCTTGCCCAAACGCCCGTGCCGCAGGGCTTGTCGTCCTCATAGGCCAGACCGCTCACGAACGGGCTGGACGGGCGGTTGATGACCGACCCGATCAGGGACTGTGACAACACGATGTTGCCCGCCAAAAGGCCGACACCCGGGTTGACCACCTGCGTGATTATGACGTCGCCGTTCAACGTGCCCAGGTTTGCGTTGCTCAGGACAGTGATAAGCGGCGCACCGGCATCAGTCAGTTCGCCATAGTTCGCGGTAAACGAGTTGAGGAACATTTCATCGACATCAAAGACGACCAGCGGTCCGGCGATCGACCCGGCAAAGGTGCTGTTGTCGGTCAGGTTGAACGTCAGGGACCCAGTCGTCGCCCCTCCCGTCACGGTGATGTGGTCGGCGGTGCTGACCGCTGGGCCAGCGACCAGAAGCAGGTCGAGGTTGTAGGTGCCCGATCCGCTCACCCCTCCGGTGATGGCGATGTTTTGGCCCACGGTGGTATCGCCGGTTGCATCAATCGTCCCGTTATTGGTCAGACCCGCACCAAAGGTCAGGTCGCCCGTGACATTGAACACCCCGGTCGACGCGTTGGTGACCGCGCCGGTAAAGGCGGCGCTTGTGGCGTTAACGATCCCGCTGTTGCCGAACGAACCGGCAATCGTGCCGCCCGTATCCACCTGTCCGGCGTTGGTCATGCCGCCCGTCGTCAGGGTCGTGCCGCTGACGACGGTGGTCGTGGACCCCGCCTGGTTGGCGTAGGTTCCGGTGACGGCGACACTGCCCGAATTCAGGTTGAACGCGCCAGAGGCCAGGTTTGTGACCGCTCCGGTGATCGTGATCGCGCCATCCGAATTGACGGTGCCGCTATTGCTGAGATTTCCGCTGATCGTGCTGCCGGTCAGCGTAGTCTGGTCGCCGTTGGCCACATTGGCGGTCAGGGTGACCGCATCTACCGCCAAGGTCCCGGCGGTGACGGTCACCGTCCCGGCGGTGGTGGCGGCATTGATGTTGATGGTCGCCGTCGCGCTGGTCGCATTGATGTTGCCAAACGACCCGCCCTCGGCGTTCAGGACTCCCGACCCGCTGACCGTCGTCGTGCCACTGACCGACCCAGCCGCGTTGTTGTTGGCCACGCCGCCCGACACCGACAGGGTGTTCAAGCTGCCGTTGTTGTTCAGAATGCCCGCCGACACCGACGTAGCGCCCGACACACTGCCATTGTTGGTGCTGGTGCCAGCGCCATCATTCGTCAGGTTGCCGGTCAGGGCTTGCCCGGCGTTGATGGTCGTGGCGCCGGTAGTGTTGGTGATATTGCCTGACGTTGCGCCTTGCACACTCACCGTTCCGCCCGAATTCTGGACCCCGCCCGAGATATTGCCCCCTGCCAGGTTCAGGGTGCCGGCGGTCAGGGTGGTCAGCCCGGCAAGGTCGCCACCCGTCGCGTTGTTGACAGTGCCCGAACCGCTGATGCCGGTCGCCCCGCTGACCGTGCCGCTGTTGTTGAAAATCCCCGCAGAAACGGTCGCGGTGGACGAAATCGCCCCCGCGTTCGTGGTCGTTCCCGCGCCGTTCTGCGTGATCGACCCGGTGACCAACGCGCCCACGCTGATATCGGTTGTGCCGGTGGTGTTGGTAAAGTTGCCGGTGGTGCTCGCCAGAACATTTACGTCCCCGCCTAAGTTCCGGACGCCACCCGTCACGTTGCCACCGTTCACATTCAGAACCCCGAGGGTGCTGGCCGTGATCAACCCGGCAACGTTGCCACCGTTCAGGTTGACCGTACCGCCGCTCACGCTGCTGGCCCCGCTGACTGTGCCGGTGTTGGTCAGCGAACCTGCGGTGTTGTCGAACGATGCGATCGTTCCGCTGTTGGTGGTCGAGCCCCCGGTGTTGCTGACTGCAGCGGCGGTGCCGGTCACGTTCAAATTGCCGCCAGTCTCGACCGAAACATTGCTGACGATTGTTCCCGACACCGTCAGGTCGCCAGTCGATTCCACGGTCGTCGGACCCATATAGGTGTTCACCGCAGACAGATCGGTGATCGAGGTCCCCGTCACGATCAGACCACCCCCGCCCGAAACGATGCCCGAGATGTTGGAGGCGCCGGTGTTCAGCGTCAGGACCGACCCGTTCGACAGACTGACAGTGCCGCTGCCGTTCAGCGACGCAATGCTTTCGCTGCCGGCGGTGATCAGGGCAAACGACCCACTGTTGTCGATCGTGGTGGTCGTGGCAAAGGCACCGCCGTCCGTCCGCAGGATGCCTGCGGGATCAATGGTAAAGGACGCAGCGCCAGTCATCGACCCGGCCCCGCTGAAGGTCAGGGTGCCGTCGGACACGGTGACGGCCCCGGTCAGGTCGCTTGCGCCCGTCATGATCTGGTTGGCCGTTCCCACTTTCTGGAAATCGCCGGTGCCGCTCAGATTGCCGCCAAACGATCCGATGACATTCGACCCGCCGGTAATCAGGGTTGCGGGGTTTGTGACGACCACGTCGCCCGCTGTTCCCAACAGGCGGCCCACGGTCAGGTCGGCGTTGACATTGGTGGTGCCGCCATCGGCAATCA
Source organism: Marivivens sp. (assembly GCA_024642115.1). GTDB lineage: Bacteria > Pseudomonadota > Alphaproteobacteria > Rhodobacterales > Rhodobacteraceae > JAHEBU01. The sequence goes on from JAHEBU010000005.1 coordinate 147,879, forward strand.
GCGCGCCGACGGTCTCGGTCGTATTGACATTCAGGATGCCCGTGCCGCTGACGGTCGTGCTGGCGGTGTTCGAAAGATCGGACCCTGCGTTCAGGTCCACTGTGCCGCCGGAAACCGACGTCGCTCCGCTCACCGTTCCCGCGTTGGTAAAGGTGCCGCCTGTATTGGTCAGCGACGCGATCGTCCCGTTGTTGGCCCCGGTGCCAGAGTTGGTAACGGCTCCGGCGGTCAAGTTGTTCGTGAAACCGCCCGCGTTATCAACCCTACCCATGGTCCCGTCATTCTGGACCGTGCCGCTGGCGCCAATAGTTGTGGCGCTGCTGACGTTGCCTGCTGCCAGGACAGTCGTGGTGCTGCCCGTGACGTTCAGCGTACCGCCGCCGGCAACTACGCCCTCAATGGAACTCTCGCCGGTGGCAGAGAACGCATTTGGCGTGCCGTCAAGGGTCAGGATTGTCCCCGCGCCGTTCAGGTTCGTCGTTCCGCCCAAAACTGAAAGCAATGAGGCGACTGTTTCAGATCCAGTCAGGGTGTTGGTCCCGCCTGTAATCATGACGACGGCAGTTCCGACCAACGCACCGCCATCGGTTTCAAACGTAGCGCCAGCACCCGTTCCGACCACAGTGGCCGCGACCGTTCCTGCACCGGTAATGCGCAGTGTACCGTTGTTGATTGCGCCAACAGTACCGGTGATGTCATTGGTACCCGTCAGGCGCAGCGCCCCGGTCCCCACGTTGATCAGAGAGCCGGTCCCTGACACGTTTCCGGCAAACGTCGTGTTTGCGCTGCCCGCTATATCAAATTCGAATGCATTCACGTTCACCGCTGCCCCGGCAACGCCGGTCAGTTCACCGATGGTCTCGCTGCTCGCCAACTCGAACGTCGCACCCGACGACACTGACACCCGGCCCGTATCGGCAATGGCCAAGCCGCCCGAAACGACCAGAGTCCCGGCGGCGACAGTCGTTGTCCCGGTATAGGTGTTGGTGCCTGACAGAGTCAGTTGGCCGTCGCCAGTCTTTGTGACCGGGCGCGCGCCGCCTGTCTCGTCGATGTCGCCCGACTGGGTCGCGGCATCGCCCGCATCCACGAACAACTGGGTGCTGTTGGAATTCAGCGTAATGCCTGTGGCGTTGTTCACCGTGTCGGCATAGGCAATAACCGAACCGGTGGTCACGATCTGGCCGCCAACCCCGCCTGCGGCCAGGTCGTTGGACAACAGCAGCGTGCCGTCACCCACTGTGATCGTCCCGATGCCGGTATTGTCGGCGGTCAGTTCCAGCGTGCCGCCGGTCACCGAAACGCCCACGCCGCCTGTCAGGCTGCCCGTCAGGGTCAGGGTGCCTGTGCCGTTTTTCACGAGGTCGGCTGCGTTACCCGATCCGCTCGTGTCGGTAAAGTTTCCGTCGAATGTTCCTGCGCCGCTCACGCTCAGAGCGATGTCGCCCCCTGCAGAAAACAGATCGACCGTCCCGGTGCCAGACAATCCGCCGATCGTCTCGCTGTCCTGAATCTGAAGGACGCCGCCGGATGCGATGCTGACCGAGCTGGTGTCACCGATGGCGCTTCCGCCTTGGGCAATGATCGCGCTTCCCACCCCGATCGTGGTGGCACCTGAATAGGTGTTCGTCCCGGTCAGGGTCGTGGTGCCGCCAGAATCTTGGGTGACGCCGGTCGTGCTCGCCCCGTCCTGGATCACACCGTCAAAGGTCGTTGTGCCCCTGAACGACAGCGCCGCCGCCGTAGCGCCATCATTCGTGATCGTGCCGTCACCCGTCAGGTTGTTCAATGTTGTAGTGAACCCGTTCAGGTCGATCGCCGCGCCGGATGCGACCGAAACTGTTTGGCTCGCTGAAAACGCGTTTCCGTAAAGGTTCGAAGCGGCTAAGGCATTCCCGAACGCCAAAGTCCCGCCTTCGACCGACAAGGAAGACGTGCCGAAGGACGTAATGGCGGCTGTCGATGAACCGCCCAGGACAACACGCCCCGTGCTGGTCGTCGAACCAACAACCAGAGTGCTGTCGCTGGTCGAAAGGGCTTGGGTGTTCAACGTCAATGTCACGCCGTCGTCCGCCAGCAGGGTTCCGCTGCCGCCATTTGTCAGGACAACCCCATTACCGGTCAGCGTGGTGTCCGACACCGCCGAAATCGTGCCAACGTTAAAAATCGTCCCGGCCACATCCCCGCCGTCCATCTCCAGCGTTCCATCCGCGGCAATGGTCGTTGTCCCGGTGCCGCCGATGGTGCCCGACACGGTGGTCGTTCCCGACTGCACCGTGGTGTCGCCATTGCCGTTCAGCGTGCCTGCGATGGTGCCGCCCGACAGCGTGCGCGTTCCCGACGCGGTGACGGTGGTGCCGGCGCCGATAGTCGCGCCGCCCGACTGATCAAAGGTGGTGGTGGACACAGTGACGGTCCCGCCCGTCGCGCCGCCCGATTGCGTGAACCCGCCAGCGGACGTGAGGACGCTGTTGCCCTGGATCGTGCCACCGGTCTGATTGAGGGCGCCAACTGTATCGTTGACGTTCACGGTCAAGGTGCCGCCCGACACAGTCAAAAGCTCGGTATCGGACAGGTTCGACGTCGAGGCCATGTTAGAGGTCAAGGTCAGACTGCCGGTGCCTGATACACTTGTCGGACCGCTCACAGTGTTCCTCACGACGACCACGCCACCGTTGACCGCCAGTTCGCCCGTCAAGGCGCCATTGAACGCCCCGTTCCCGCCGCTAAACGTGACATCGGCGCCGACCGCGCCGTTCACTTGCAGGTTGCCAGTCCCGCTGACCGCAATGCCGGAATCAACGTTCAAAGTTCCAATAACGTTCAGCGTATTGGCCGAAAGCGTCACCGTCTGGGCCGAGACGGTCCGCCCGCTTCTCACGACAGTCGGTGCAAGGCCGGCATTGTTGATGACGACGTCGCTGTTTGCAGCAGATGTCGGCTCGGTCCCGGTGGACCAGTTTTGACCGCGTTCCCAATTCTGGTTGTTGGTGCTCGTCCAGGTCGTTTGCGCATGGGCGCCACCCGAACTTGCTAGGATCATGACAAGGGACAGCGCCGAGGTACTTAGCAAAACGGTCCGGGCGCGGCGATTGTGCAAACCCAGCGACGGACGGTCATTGGTGGCCATGATAAACTTCCTTGTCCCTCAAATGACGCGGCCCAATCGGCCCGACTATCCAACAACCGGTCTTTCATATAGGACGGCAGGTCGACGGTCAGGCTTGGGCCACGCATAAATATCAATTCAAATTACAGCACCGAAGCCGAAATTTGTCCAATGGGACAAAGCCTGCCCCCCGGTCGGGCCGATTTCCATTGGCCCACGTTGCCATTCGGCCACATTGTGGCCTCAGCCTTGCCGGGATCGGGCTCGGGCGGGATGCGGCCTAGTTCTGGCTGATGTTCGACCCCTTGAGGGTCATGTTGCCCGAGGATTTTGCGGTGATCTTCCCGCTGCCATCAATGGAGATGTCCTTGCCCTTGATGGTAATGGTGCCGTCTTTCTTCATGGTGATGGAACTCGCCCCGCATTTGAGGGTGATCGAATCCCCCGCCGACAAGGTGTAGGTCTTGCCCACGGTGGTCGAACTGTCCTTGCCCACCGAACGGCTCTCGTTGTCGCCGATAGTGGTCGAGACATCCTTGGCGACCGAGTCTGTCCGGCCTTTACTGACCGTGATGGACTGATCGGTGCCGACCTCTAGGGTCTGCGACTTGCCGATGGTGATCTTTTGATCGCTTCCGATCTCGACCGTCTGGTTGACGCCGATCTTGACGTTTTCGTCCTTGTCGACGGTCCAGTTCAGGATGCCGGTGCCCGTGGGGCCACCCTCGCCCAGCCCTTCGGCCACGGCACTGATCCCTTGGGTGTTCGACGAACTGTCACCGGGCGTATAGGTGCCCTTGGTGGATGGGCCGACAAACAGGGAAAAGTCGCCGCCAACGACGGTAAAGGCGTTGTTGGTCACCTCGTTGGCGCGGTTGTGGCCAACCGTCTCGACCTTGTTCACGTTCACCCGCTCGGTCAGGTTATGCTCGATCTTGGTGTTCATGTCTTTCTGACCGTGGATAAAGATTTCTTCCTTATCCTTCTGGTCCTCGATGCGCAGCTCGTTGAATCCGTCGCCCTGGTGGGTGTCGGACATAAAGGTGCTGACGGTCTTGTTGGCGGGCAGTTCGTAGGGCGGGGTATTCTTGCCATTATAGACACAGCCCGTGACGATCGGCTTGTCGGGATCGCCTTCCAGGAATTCGACGACGACCTCCATGCCGATGCGCGGAATGATCATCCCGCCCCATCCCTTTGAGGCCCAGTTCTGGCTGACGCGGCAACGCATCGAATAGGCGCCGTCCAGATCCCAGTGGAATTTCACCAGAATCCGGCCATGCTCGTCACAGTCGATCTCTCCGTCACCCACGACAACAGCAGTTTGCGGTCCCTGCACGACGGGCAGCCGGGTGATCCGGGCCGGTCCGAACGGGGCGCTGACCGGGGTAAAGATATACTCCCCGGTGAAATCGTATTCGTTGTTGCCCGACTCGCCCGTGCCATAGGCGTCGGACACATAGGAATGGGTCGACATGAGGCACAGGTATTCCTGATCCTTCACGCCCGACACCTGATCGCCGTCCAGGGTCATCTTCATGCCGGCGGAAATCGAGATGACGTCGCCCTTGGCCCGGTGGCGGTGATCGCCCGCGCGTTCCTGGGTGGTGCGCATGCCGACGACGCCCTTGCCGTCGCCCTGAGCCAGGTAATCGCCAGGGTAATCGAAACTGATCAGATCGCCTGATGCGTATTCGGCATCGCCCATCCGGTCCACGACCATCATCGCGGCGGGCGTCTTGAAGTTGTAGTCGGTCAGGCGGACACCCCCGGTGGTGAAATTCCGCTCGGGGAACCACTCCCAGAAATGCTCTTCGCCGCCCTGATGCTGGGATTCGACGCTCTTGTATTCGCGGCTGCCGCCCGGGATGGTCGGATATTCGTCCATGCCATCGACCAGGGTCAGGGCATGGTTGCCGTCCTCATGGTTGAAGAAATAGCTGATGCCAAACCGCTCCATCATGCGGCACGCGAACTCCAGATCGGATTCGCGGTACTGAACGGTGTATTCCAGCTTGGGATAGCTTTGGGTCAGCTTGTTGGACAGGGCTGGCTGGCCAAGGCCGGAATAGGGCTCCAGCAACTCGGTCAGAATATCGACCACTGATTTCTCGTGAAAGATGCGCTGGTTGCGGCGTTTGCCCAACAGCCAGAACCACGGGCGCAGGGTCAGCTTGTACATGTTGCCGCTCTCGCCCACGCCCGACCATGCGGCTTGCGTGACGATCCCGTCAAAGAACCGCTTTTCCTTCGATTCGGTGATGAACTCGATCGTGGCGTGGGTGCCGATGATCTTGCCCAGATCGACGTTGGGCTCGTCCGACAGGGCGTCGACGGTGAATTCAAACAGGCCGTTGACGTAATCCGTCCCGCCAAAACGCAGCAGGACAAGTTTGTCCTTGCCCAATTCGGTCTTGAGCTTGCCTAATCGGCTGTCCTGCGAAAACGGATTGCTCATGGGGAATGGCCTCAAAAAAGGATGCTTCAATGGCGGCAGCATAAGTGAAATCCGGCGATGCGCAAAACAAAACCGTCGGACCGATCCGGGGGGGCGGCGCCGGTCCGCCACCTCGATGCGCGGGGGCTATGCGGACGGGTCACAGTTGGTTAATCAAAGACAGCGGCGTCACCGTCCCGAGGAACTTATGGTCATTACCCGTCGTGTTGCGATTCTGGTCGGTCTGGCCGCCCTGTCTGCCTGTGGCCGCACGCCAAGGGGGGGCGACCCGGTTCGCGCCTTTGCCGCCGACGACCTGCCTCTTCATTCCGGCGAAACCGGAGAGATGCGGCTTCTCATCAATCATTACGCCGACCTCTACGGCGTCCCGCGCAGCCTGTTCCACCGCGTCATCCAGCGCGAAAGCGGGTACCGGGCCGATGCCCGCAATGGCCCCTATTACGGGCTCATGCAGATCCTGCCGCAAACGGCCGGGACAATGGGCTATGTCGGCCCGCCGTCCGGTCTACTCGATGCGGAAACCAACCTGCGCTACGCCGGGAAATACCTGCGCGGGGCCTGGCTGTGCGCTGACGGGGACGAGGCGGCAGCGATCGGATGGTTCGCGCGGGGCTACTATTACGAGGCCAAGCGGAGGGGAATCCTCGTGGAAACCGGATTGCGGTCAGCGTGAGTGTCAACAAAATCTGACACATCGCCTTCATAAAGGCAAAAAACCCAATCCGATCAACAGGGCTAAAGGCTTCCCAGATGCCGCTCGCCTCGGGCGCGGGCCAATGCGATCTGGCGCTGGCGTTCGCGGAACCGTTCTTTGTCGTCCTCGGTGGTCTGGTTTGCACACTGATGACAGGCGACCCCCGCCTCGTACTCCGGACGGGTCTTGTCCTTTTCGGTGATCGGGCGACGGCAGGCGTGGCACAGGTCGTGGTCACCCTCGATCAACCCGTGGCCCACGCTGACACGACCGTCAAAGACGAAACATTCGCCCTGCCACAGGCTTTGGTCCTGCGGGACCTCCTCCAGATATTTCAGGATCCCGCCGCGCAGGTGAAAAACATCGGAAATACCTTGCTGCACCAAATAGTTGGTGGATTTCTCGCAACGGATGCCGCCGGTGCAGAACATGGCGATCCGCTTGTTGTGAAAGCGGTCCTTGTTGGCCTCCCACCAAGCGGGAAATTCGCTGAACGTCTCGGTCTGCGGGTCCACGGCTCCGGCAAAGGTGCCGATCTGCACTTCATAGGCGTTTCGGGTGTCGATAAGGGCCACATCGGGGGCGGAAATCAGGGCATTCCACTCGGACGGGTCCACATAGTGACCGACGGCTGCCGTTGGGTCCACATCAGGGCGGCCCATCGTGACGATCTCGCGCTTCAGGCGGACTTTCATCCGGTTGAACGGCTGCTCGGTGGCTGTGCTGCGCTTCCACTCCAGGGCTGCGAAACCGGGCAGGGTGCGCAGGCGGGCAATCAGGCCTGCGATGGCCTGTTCGGTTCCCGCAACCGTCCCGTTGATCCCTTCGGGGGCCAACAACAGCGTGCCGCTGATGCCCTCGGCGCGACAGAATTCGGCAAGCGGGCCCTGCACGGCGGCGGGGTCCGGCACCCGGGCAAAGTGATAAAGGGCCGCAACTGTAAACATGACGCACCGTTACCGCGCCCCCCGGCGGCAGACAAGCCCGCGACACACGTTCTGGTTGAGCGCGAGTGTCACGCTTGATTTACACAAAAAGGCGGCTAAGCTAGGGCCAAGGTGATCGCAGGGAAAGCGTTACGGGACCACAGAGTCGCGGACGGCGGTCAAAGCCAACCCGGGGGGACTACACCATGTCATCTGTCGGACGCGAAGCGGCGGCATTCGACCTTGCCGCTTATGAACAGGCGGCGGCAAATGTCGCCCAGCTTCGGCAAAAGCTTCCGCAAAAGGCTGTCGAACGGCTGGCACTCGAGGTCGTGTCGCGACTGGCCGAGCGGACCAACCTTCCCAAGGGGGCCGCCTATTCCCCGCCCATGTCCGAAGTGGATGCGCTCTGTCGGGCGCTCTTGTCGGACGACGATCAGGCGGGGGCACAGATCATCGTTCGGGCACAGGACGAAGGGGCCTCGATCGACTTGATCTATCTGGGCTATCTGGCACGGGCCGCACAGCGTCTGGGCGAATGGTGGGACAACGACGAGGTGTCGTTCATCGACGTTACGCTGGGCGTCGGACGGGTTTACGCAATCATGCGGGGGCTGCGGCCGATGTTCCTGCAAACAGGGGTCCAGCGGCGGAGGACGGCGACTTTTGCGGCCGTTCCGGGTGAAACGCACCTGCTGGGGATCACCATGGCCGCTGACCTGTTCCGCAAGGACGGGTGGGACATCACCCTGCACGTTGGGTTGGGGCATAATGCGCTTCTTGCGGCGCTTGCAGACGACGAAAATCCGATCGTCGGGCTGTCGTGCAGCGGCGAACACTCAACCGAAGCGCTGGTGCAGCTTGTCGTGGGGCTGCGAATCAACAATCCTCATCGGCTTCTGCTTCTGTCCGGGACAGTCGTGAACGCCTACCCGGACCTGGTAAGCACGCTGGCCCCTGACGGCGTGGCGACGGATGTGGACTCCGCCCGGTCCGAAATGTCCCGGCTTCTGACGGTGCTTCAAACGGTCTAATCCAGCCGTCCGGCAGCAATCGCCAGACCGTCAACCACTCCGGTAAAGGCATCGCCCCGCTGCATCCGGGCGCGCGGAAAACGGTCGGTTAACTCGGACTGGATCAGCGACAGCAGGCTTGACCCGCCGACAAAGACGACAACCGCAACGTCGGCCTCGGTCATGTCAGCCTGCGTCACCGTGGCGTGGGCTGCATCGCCGATCTGCTGCGCAAACCGGACCAGATCGCGGGCCATCTGATCACCGGTCAGGTGCTGCGACAGACCTGTTTCCACCAGACGCAGGTCAATGGCGCCCCACCCCGGTTCGGGGGCATTGGCGGCGATCTTGCCCCGCTCCACGGCAAAGGCGATGTCGTGACCCAACTCCATCTCAAGGACCGTGACCAAACGGGCAAACTTGTCCGGTTCGACCGCCAGCTTGGCCATCCGGGCAACATCGCGGCGGATCTCTCCGGTATACAGAAACGGGATCTTTTCCCAGGTCGCCAGATCCAGAAAAAGGGACTGCGGGGCGGTGTGGACAGCCGGGCCGATCTCGGCCCGCAGATCGGTGCCCATACCCATCAAGGGCATCGCATGGGCCACCGATAAGGCGCGGTCGAAATCCGTGCCGCCGATGCGCACGCCATGGCTTGCCAGAATCCGCACTCCCGCACCCTCGACGCGGAACAGGGAAAAGTCCGACGTGCCGCCCCCGATATCGACGATCAGGCCGACCTCGCCGGGCGGGATCGGCCCTGCAGACAGGGCCGCAGCCTCTGGCTCGAACAGGAACCGGACCTCGGCAAAGCCTGCGGCCCGGTAACAGTCGGACAGATCGGCGGCAGCGCGGGCATCACGGTCGGGGTCGGGATGAAACCGGACCGGGCGACCGGACAGGGCGGTATCGAACCGCTGGCCGGTATGCGCCTCTGCCCGCTCCTTTAGCTCGGCCAGAAAACGGGCGACCACATCCAGCAGGGTCAGCCTCTCATGCCCGACCTGTCGCTTTTCGCGCATCAGGGGGGTGCCAAGGACCGATTTCAGCGCCCGCATGAACCGACCCTCGCGACCATCGGTCAGGGCGGCGACGGCGGCATGGCCGAACACGGTGCGGCGGGCGGCGACGTCGAAAAAGACAGCCGTAGGCAGTGTCGTCAGGCCCTGTTCCAGCGGGATCAGATAGGGCTTGCCCCCTACCACCACGCCCGCAGCCGAGTTGGAGGTGCCAAAGTCGATACCAAGGGCGGGCATGGGGCGATCCTGTCAGGCGAAAGACGGGCGACCTACCTGCACCGGCCAAAGGGGTCAAGACCAACCTTTCCGTCAGCGCCCCCTGCTGTAAGGTTGCCTTCGACCATCCCAGCCGACGGAGCCGCACCATGTACCCCAAAACCCACGCCCTTCTGGTGATCGACGTGCAGAACGACTTTTGCCCCGGTGGCGCATTGGCGGTCGAGGGGGGCCACGACATCGTGGCCGGGATCAACGGGCTGATGTCAGATTACAGCGCGGTCATCCTGACCCAAGACTGGCACCCGGCCGGGCATTCGTCCTTTGCCTCCAGCCATCCGGGGGCCGCGCCCTTTTCCATGATCCAGATGCCCTACGGCCCGCAAACACTTTGGCCCGACCACTGCATTCAGGGGTCCAAAGGGGCCAATTTTCACCCCGACCTGAACACGACCCGCGCCGACCTGATCATCCGCAAAGGGTACAATCCGGCGGTGGACAGCTACTCGGGGTTCTTTGAAAATGATCACGAAACCTCCACCGGACTGAACGGCTATCTTCGGTCGCGCGGGATCGACGCGCTGGCGGTCGTTGGACTTGCCCTGGACTACTGCGTCAACTTCTCGGCGGTGGACGGCGCAAAACTGGGGTTCGACGTGACCGTGCGACAGGACCTCTGCCGGGCAATTGATTTGGGCGGATCGCTGGCGGCGGCGATAACGGGGATGCAGGGGGCTGGGGTGAGGGTGGGGTGAACCGCCGGCCCACTGTACTGCGCTAGGACAACTTCCTCGTTGGCTGGCGGGCGAGCCGCTCGGTGACGGAATCGGTCGTAAGCGGATGGCGGGACGTCTCGGTGACCGTAAAGAAGTAGTGGCCCTCCTTCTTTTCAAAAATCTGTCTCTCGGTGGACTGGGGAACCATCTCCGGCGCTACGCCCTTGGGAGCATAGGGCGTAAAACTCTTCTGCCGAACTGTTCCAACAGTCGTTTCGATGACCAGAAAACCCCGAACCGTCTTGCCATCGTTGCTGCCGACATTTTCAAATGAGACCTTGAAGGCCGAATTGTTGGGCTTGAACTGCACAAGCACGCGACCCTGATAGGTCAAGGTGTAGGTCTGGTTGGCGCCCGGAATTTCGGTCACGTTGTTGAAATCAAGGTTGGCAACTTCAAAGGTCAGCGGTGCAACATCGGCCCCGGGGGCCGTTGGATGACCAATCTCGGTTTCAAAGGCGATGGCGAACAGGCCCTTGATGGGCGGGGCGCCCCACGGCTTCATCTCGACACCGTCATCCATCTGGTCACGCCACCAGAACCGCTTTGACCCGTCACAGGTCACGAACATCTTGTAGACGCGCTGTTTGTCGGTCCTGTCCTCGCGCCACCAGATCTGCTCTGCGGGATGAATTTCAGGGTGACAGCAATGGCCAAGGTCATAGATCCAGGGGCCGTAAACACAGATGTCCTGCCCAGTTCGAGCCCGCGCCATATCATTCAACATTCTGGCGGCAACCGAATTGGCCTCATGAAACGGCTGGATTTCACATTCGACAACGCTGAATTCCGCAATGCTGTCAGCGTCATCACAATTTGGCTTTCCGCTTCCATCAAGCTTCCATTGCCACTCCATGATCCAGGAATAGTGCCGCGGATGCGCCTCTGAAATCAGATATTCAAAACCCGGGTTTGGAGTGACATCAAGATTGATATCGTGGTCAATGAATTCCGAGTCGATATCTGAAATCGAACTGCTCTTTACCTTCCCGGCCAAGGTGTGTTTGTAGTGTTTTCCTGTCCCCCTTTCAGACATCCGCGACTGCGGATACCAGAAATTGATCCAGTCCGGGACTTTCAACGAATTTGCTTCCCGCTCAAATGCCGCCGACCCGATCTCCTCCCTGCCGCGAAAGTCATTTCCGGACACGCCCATCAAATGGGTTCGGGCGTAGTCCCATCTGATGACCTCCCCCGAGTTTTGGGTTCCCAGTGCGGTGATGGTGGTGTTGGGCCCATTGACTTGCAGTTGAGTAATGACTGCTTGCGGAGGAAGGCGCTGCAACGGTGGCGACACAACAGGCCCGGCGTTCGGCGGGACCTGCCCGTCGGCTCGCACTCGCTCCCAGTGACCCCAGATGTAGTGGCCGTCGGTCATTGCCCCTCTGACCCAGATATACCCCGGCTTTTCCAGAGAAAAAACAGTAACATGCGAAATCTTCTGGCTGAATCCAAAGACCGCAAGGTCGGGAATCGACTCCAGCAGGTCGATCGACCGGCCAAAGCCACCGGCAAGATCGGCATGCTCTGACGCAATCAAAACAACGCCGGGCTGCACTTTGATCGACACCGTCCGGTCATTGAAATCCTGCACATCAAAGAACCGGTGACTGCCAATGCCAAGCCCCCGGCTCTCGCCGGTGAAATTCGGCCCCGCAAACAGCGTGACGGGCCAAACTTCCTGTGCCACGCCGCCTCCGCCGAAAATAGCCGGGTCCAATGGTCGCCCAAATGGTACTCTTCCCATAATATCCTCCATCCTCGCCCAGGGACGACGAGAATTAACTGTATAAATTGAAATGGATTATCGGTTTGAGGTCAGAGGGTCTGCGACCGGCTCAGATATGCCGACAGAATGGCGCCCGCCAACGCGCCGCCCGCCACAATTGCAAAATCGACGGCCAGGAACATCCAGCTGATCGCGAATTCGCCACTTGTCCACGTGGCGACAATCGCACCGATAGCCATCGCGAATGTCATGACGATCCATGGCATCGTATGCCGCCGCCGATCCATCCAGACAAAACCAAGGGAAATGCCGAAAACGGCAGGAAACAGTTCAATCATCATCTACTCCGATCAACGTGCTTATTGGAATTGAGTTCTAAATAACTCGGGTCGTCCAAAAATCGTGCTCTTGGTATTTTCTCAAGTCAACGGGGGTAAAATTGACCCGTGGCGGATATTCCGAGTCTCGGCCATTTTTGGCCGATACCGTCCCGCCCTCAAATTCGATGCCATAACGACCACACATCCGCCCCCTTGCCACGCCCACCCCCCCTTGCTCTAACCGTTCCGCAGCAAGGAGCCTCCAATGGTCGACATCGCCACCCGCGTCTGGAACCACAAGTGGAAGATCGACCCGATCGTCCGGTCCCTCATCGACACGGATTTCTACAAACTGCTCATGTGCCAGTCGATCCACCGCAACCATCCCGACACCACGGTCACGTTCAGCCTCATCAACCGGTCCACGAAAATCCGGTTGGCCGATCTGGTGGACGAAGGGGAGCTGCGGGAACAGCTCGACCACATCCGCACGCTGTCCCTCACGCGGGGGGAATCGACGTGGATGCGGGGGAACACGTTCTACGGCAAACGGCAGATGTTCACGCCCGCCTTCATGGACTGGTTCGAAAACCTGCGGCTGCCGCCCTACCACCTCGAAAAACACGACGGGCAATATGAACTGACCTTCGAAGGCAAATGGCCCGAGGTCATGCTGTGGGAAATCCCCGCGTTGGCGGTGCTCATGGAACTGCGCAGCCGTGCGGTCCTGCGCGACATGGGGCGGTTCGAACTTCAGGTGCTCTATGCCCGCGCCATGACCAAGCTGTGGGAAAAGGTCGAACGGCTGCGCACCATCCCCGACCTGCGGCTGGCGGACTTTGGCACGCGGCGGCGGCATTCCTTCCTCTGGCAGGACTGGTGCGTGCAGGCGATGGAGGAGGGGCTGGGGGGCAACTTCACCGGCACCTCCAACTGCCTGATCGCGAAAAACCGCGATCTCGAGGCGATCGGGACCAACGCCCACGAACTGCCCATGGTCTACTCCGCGCTGGCCGACAGCGACGAAGGCTTGCGGCAGGCGCCCTACGACGTGCTGCGCGACTGGCAGGACGAACACGACGGCAACCTGCGGCTGATCCTGCCCGACACCTACGGGACCAAGGGGTTTCTGGACCACGCGCCCGACTGGCTGGCAGGGTGGACAGGGATGCGGATCGATTCCGGCGACCCGGCCACCGGGGCGGAAACGGCGATTGCCTGGTGGAAATCACGGGGCGAGGACCCCACGAAAAAACTGGTCATCTTCTCGGACGGGCTGGACGTGGACAAGATCGAGGAGCTGGCCACCCAATTCCGCGGCCGCGTCCGGGTGTCGTTCGGCTGGGGCACGCTGCTGACCAACGACTTCACCGGACTGGTGGAGGACGACGCACTGGCGCCGTTTTCGCTGGTCTGCAAAGCGGTCGCGGCCAACGGACGCCCCACAGTCAAGCTCAGCGACAACCCGAACAAGGCAATGGGTCCGAAAGCCGAGATCGAGCGGTACAAGCGGGTGTTCGGGGTGGGAGAGCAGGAGAGGGTGGAGGTTGTGGTTTAAGAACCACCGAGATATCCAAACCGCTTTGCCTGTTCAGTTATCTTCTCTCGGAGCTCAATTTTCCTTTTCTCATCAATACCATAACCGAACGATATGACTCCTGCTTTCGATGGAGCTTCTTCAGCCTTTTGAGGACGGCTTGCTGAAGCATTGAAAACAAGCATAAAGGACTTCTGTCTCACGATTGGTGCATCTTGCGACATGTCTCGACACCCTGTTTGTCAAGAGACTTTTACCGTCTCCATTTCTTTGATTCGTATGATAACACTTTCTTCGTGCCTTGTGAATCCATCCATTGGAGGGGGCAGAACAGGAAGTGCCTCAGATTTTAGCAAACTGACGGCCTTCCCTTCCTTCGGCTTGCGTTCGGTACGGACTTGAAAAAGCTTCAATGATACACTCGGACCAACGCCTTCGTATTGTAAAAATGAGACCTTCTTCTTCTCGGGAGTCAAAGAAATGGCATCGCCATGAAGTTCCATCGCAAGACTCTTAGAATACGGTTCTATATAAATGACCTTCGATATTCCAGCAGCGACGATGTGCCTCGCGCAGTTGTGGCAAGGAAATGTGGTCGTATATAATGTCGAGCCGACAAGGTTGGATTTCCCCACCCTTGCCGCGGAAATTATTGCCTCCATTTCGGCATGAATTGATCTACTGTATTCAATTAAGCTTTTCATCGGCGTCGTTAATAGAGCGTCTTTAACTTCCTTAAAGCTGGCAACCTTCGAAGAAACGTTATTTTTCTCAAGAATTTTTGACAATTCCTCGGTTATCAAAAGCCCAGCGTTGCTTATCGCGTCAAAAACCTCTTTGTAGAGCGCCGCCTTTTTGAGGTCATTGTGGCAACTGCAGTCTCTCCATTTATAACAGCGATGATCATTTTTGCCGTGATCATCAGAGTATAATCCACCACCAGCTCGCGGAACATCATTCCAACCGACACTGATAAATTCCCCGGCTGACGAATATATTGCAGCGCCAACCTGTCGCGATAGGCAAGCAGATTTGGATGCAGCAGACACTGCGGAATACATTCCTGATTCTTCTAAATTCGGTGTATGTACGGTGATGCCAAAAACAATTTCTAAAAACCGGTGTAAAGATTGCTTAAGATTCTCTGTATTTTCTTTATCGTTTCGAACAAAAAAGTCGGACAAGTGGGCGGTTTTACTAACCTTTTGACCGTGATCGTCTGCAGTATCGTTGTCGTCTTTCGTAAATATTGTGGAAATGCTTGTTCTAGTAACGCCATTTGTCGACAAGCGAAGCTCTCTAACATTTTCAGGCGCAAAAACAGTAAATTGCCAATATAGACCGCCATACGTTTCGCGAAATAGATCCACTTCACTTTGATGTTTTAGGGAGTCTATTATGGTTGCTCGACGCAGCGGCATATGAACCGTTGGGCGGTTTGTGTCATCTGATTTGTCAAGATCAGCTCTTGAAAACCCAATTTCTTCAATTGCTTTAGCCGCTAAATAATTATCGCCAAATTTAGCTCGAAGTTTGGTGCCCGCTTCCTGCAATTGAGTAATACGTTCAGATGCCGAACTATAAGAAATTATGGCTTCGGCTTTATCACAGTTCGTTTCAATTATTGTACTCAACTTGATTATCGTAACGGATTCATATCCGTATTCTGATCTTAATATCTCGGCAACTTCCTTAGCGGTAGTTGAGACGCCTGCGCCAACTGCACCGACGAGGCCAATAACTAATTCCGCTGTTGGACGGGCGACCGACCCGAGTTCTGTACTTTGGTTCAAATGAGTACTACTATTTGTGGGTGTCGACCGCTTCTTTATTTTTTCTGCTAGTGCCATTACCTGATCCATCCCAGTTAACTTAGTAGTTCTCTAAATCTATTGTATTTTCAACTAAAAGCTGTAGTACGCAAGAAAATTCTACTGACGTAGGCAAACCAAATTTATGGTCGAAATATTTGACGCCTATATGCACATACACCTTCTTTGAGAAACATACTTGGTCCTCATTCACACCCCGTTAACGAAAAAACCAAACAAAATCAAAGCCTCAGAAAGCGTCCACGCGTGGACGCCTGCCCGGGCACCGCTGACCGCTCACTCCTCCCCCTCGACCTTCCCCCTCAACGCCTTGACCTCTCCGCGCACCTTTTTCCCCACCAGCCGCCGTTTGACCGACCCCCACGTCGGTTTCGTCGCCACCCGCCGTTTGGGCGCCACCGTCGCCGCCCGGATCAGCTCGGCCAGCCGGTCCCGCGCGATCTCACGGTTGCGCGCCTGATGCCGCGTGTCCTGCACGAACAGGACAATCGTCCCTTCGCTGTTCCACCGCGACCCCGCCAGCCGTTTCAACCGCCGCTTGACCGGGTCCGGCAATGACGGCGACCGCTCCGCCTCGAACCGCAACTCCACCGCCGTGCTGACCTTGTTCACGTTCTGCCCGCCCGGGCCGGACGCCCGCACGAACTGCTCTGTCAGCTCCCAGTCCTCGATCGCGATCTGGTCCGTAATCCGCAGCATCTGCCGCCCCTTTGTCTGCACAGCGTCTGTACAGGCGGTGTACAGCGCGTGTACGGCCTGTGTATCCCTCAAAACCCCAATGAAAAAGGGCCGCCCGGCAATCGGACGGCCCTTCCTAAGTCTAGGAGGTGGCGTCGGTTAGGGCTTGCCTAAACGTGCCAACCTGGGATCCTCGTCAGCCAAGGGCTGCCTTAGCTGCGCACCCCCCAAGCTGTCCCGACACACTTCTCCAATACCTTATGATGCACTGGATCACCTCCTTTCAATGGGTTTCGATACCCCGAAGTTGGCACATATCTGGTGTACGTCAAGTAAATTTCTACCAAAGAAAGTAGATTATGCGGGGCGTTGCAGCATCCGCCCAACAATGATGCGAAATGGGATCAGCGCGCAGATCGCGATGGCCAGCTTGACGCTGAAATCCGCCACCGCCAGCGACACCCAAAGCGGCACGACAGGACCCAAGGTCAGGAACGGCACAGCCTCCTGCGCCCACCCGACGGCCCCGTCCGCATTGGCCCCGAATACGTTGAAAACGCTCGAAAATGCGATCGAGAAAAAGATCACCGTATCCAGTGTCGACGACACCAAAGTGCTGACCAAAGGTGCGCGCCACCACGACCCCGCCCGCAGCCGGTTGAACACGGCCACGTCCATCAGTTGCGCCACCAGAAACGCCGTGGCCGACCCCACCGCCACCCGCAGCACGACCGCCGGCCCGAATTCCAGCATCACCTGCGTGCCGATCAGCGAACAAATGATCCCCACCACAAACCCCGCCACGACGACCCGCCGCGCGGCAGCCGCCCCATAGACCCGGTTCATGATGTCCGTCACCAGAAACGCAAAGGGATAGGTGAACGCCCCCCAGGTCAGCAGCCCGCCCACCAGCAGGAATTGCACAAGGATGTTCGAGGCCACGACGATGATGGCCATGGCGATCACGCCGGGAAGGATGCGGGTCATGTTGGGTTCCGTTTTGACAAGGGTGCGGCACTTGGCCCCTTTGGGGGACGCCGCCATCTAGACCCGGACGGTTCCGCCGTCAATCCAGCCTGTATTCGACCAACTGGGTCTGCTGGACCGGCAGGAAATTATCGTCAGCCACCATCGTCAGCCGGATCGCGCCGGTGTCATCCTGCCAGACAGACAGCCCCTCGAGGTTATCGAACTGGCCGATGCGGGACGAAAACACCTCGGCCTCGCCCGATCCATCCAGATTGAACCGGCGCACGCGACTGCGAAATCCGATCCCGGCAAAGTCCCGTTCCAGCACATACAACCGCCCGTCCGGCCCCACATCGGCCCCCGACAACAGAAAGGGGCCGCGCCTGGGGATCTTGAACGGGATCGACCATGCCCCATTCGCAAAACGGTAGACTTCAAATGGGCGGTCCGCACGGCCGGACCGTTCGGGCATGGTGTAGAGCGCCCCATCCGGCCCGATTGCCAGCGCCTCGAGCGAGGCATTCTGGATCATCCCCGCGAAATCAGGATGCGCGGGCAGGGGCGTGGCGCGGTCGGGCGTGGCATAATGCCAGACACGGGCGGGTCCTTCGAACGACACGAACAGGCTGCCATCGGGGGCCAGCGCCAACCCCTCGCTGTCATCGCGATCCTGTTCGATCGGGCGGCCGTCCTCGTTGCGCAGGCGCATCCGCGTGACGTCAGATGTGCCGGTAATCGCCCCATCCGTACGGATCAGTCGGCCGCGCCACAGGATGCCCTTGTCGCTCAGCGCGATGAATCCCCGCCCGTCGTCGGTAATCTCAAGCCCCGACAGGCCGCCGAACCGGGGCAGTGTTTCGGTCCAAGGGTAAATGGACACCAGCGTCGCCTCGGCAGCGGCCGACCCGGCCCAAAGGGCCAGGGCCATCAGAATGACTGGGCGCATCGGTCAGTCCGACGCCAGCACGGCTTCGCATTGTCCGGGCAACTCCGATACCCGCAGCGGGCCACGCGGTGGCGGCGGGGGCGGGGCGTCGGGATCGCGCGGCGGCGGGTTGAGGATATTGTTGACCCATTCCTGCGCATCGGCACATCCGTCGCCGGGGGGCGGCGGGGCCTGCTCTTCACAGCCGCGCTGGCCGGCGGGGCAATGCAGCCGGACGTGGAAATGAAAGTTGTGGCCATACCACGGTCGGATCTTGTTCAGCCAGGTCCGGTCGCCGGTGGCCGCATTGCACAGGGCGACCTTGCCGCCCGGAAACAGGAATATGCGGGCAACGCGCGGGTCCTCGGCGGCACGGCGCAGGATTGCCATATGCTGGGGGGTAAAGGCTGCGGTCGCATAGGCGCCGCTGGCCCGGTCCATCTGGATGCTGGAAATCGATTCCCGCTCGGCCCGTGTCAGGTTCAGGCGGCTGGGCGGCAGCATCCAGATGTCGGCGTCCAGCCCGGTCTGGTGGCTGGCATGGCCGGTCAGCATCGGCCCGCCGCGCGGCTGGCTCATGTCGCCCACATACAGGCCCGCCCATCCCGGCTGGGTGGCGGCAAAGGCGCTCAGGTCCTCGACAAAGCTGGCGGTGATGGGCTGGGTCCAGTTGCGGTTGCGGCTCAGGCGCATCGCCTGCCACGTCGGCCCGGTTTCGGGCAGTTGCACCGCGCCCGCCTGACAGCCGCGCGCATATCCTCCATAACTGGCGGGGGTCTGCCGCGACGCCGCAGCGACCACGCCGAACACCTGTTTGGCGACCCGGCTGTCGTTCGACCCTTGGGTCGAAATGCTCGCCCGTGTCAGGTCCTCTTCATCCGCCGGGGTGGCAGAGGATCGGCTGGCACTGTCGGTCTGGCAGGCGGCCAGCCCCGCAATCAGCGTGAGGGCGAGGAAGCGACTGTATCCCATGAGGCTTGGTCTCCGTCTTTGTCGACCCAGCGTAGCAGGATCAGACCGGCAAGGAAAAGCAGGATCACCGGCAAAAAGCCCAGTTGGACGTTGCCTGTCAGATACGTGAACACGGTGATGCCCAACGGGGCAAGGAACGCGGTCGCCTTGCCGGTCAGGGCAAAGAGGCCAAACGCCTCGGCCGGGCGGTCGGGGTGGGTATGGCGGACCATCATCGTCCGGCTGGCCGCATAGATCGACCCGCCCGCGCCGCCGATGGCCGCCCCGCAAATGTAAAAGATGATGTCAGGCAAGTGCGAGGTTTCCGCGATCGGAAAGCCAAAGACCTGCGTGCGGGACATTCCGATGATGAAACAGCTCACCACGATCAGCACCCAGATGCTGGCCTTGATGACCGGCTTGGGGCCGAACCGGCTGTCGGCCAACCCGCCCGCCCAGGTGACAATGGCCGCCGTAATGGCCCCCACGATCCCGAACACGCCGATCTGGATGATCGACCAGCCCAGAACCAGTTTTGCGTAGACCCCACCAAAGGCGTAAAGCGAATTCAGCGCGTCGCGGTAGAACATCGAGCCCACAAGGAAATTGAGCATGCTCTTGCGCTTTGCCACACCGCGCAGCGTTGCCATCAGGTCGCCCCAGACCTTGCCCATGTTGGTCGATCCGCGCGGCACGGTGCGATCATCGCGGACCCACAGGAAAAACGGGATGATGCTGACCATGTACCAGACGGCGATGAACGGCCCCACCGACCGCGTGCCTTCGCGCAGCGCCGGGTCCAGCCCGAACAACGGCTTGATCCCCAACAGGGTCACGCCGCTGTCGTTCTCGGCCAACAGCAGCAGCATGATGAACAGCGACACCACCCCGCCCCAATACCCAAAGGCCGAGCCGGAGCCGGAAATCCGCCCCACCTCTTCCTTGGTGCCCAGCGACGGCAGAATGGCGTTTACGAAATTCAGACCGGATTCAGCGGCGATAAAGCCGATGTAAAAGATGATCAGCGTCCACATCAGCGTGGACCCGTCCGGCGTCAGTCCCCACAGCATCCATGTGGTGATGACGTAGATGACGCTGAAAAACGCAATCCACGGGATCTTGCGGCCAGAACTGTCGGCAAAGGCTCCTAGAAACGGCGCTGTCAGGGCGATCACGATGCCAGACACCGTCTGTCCCGCTGACCAAAGCGACTGCGCCTGCGCGTCGGCGGCGGCGGTGTCCATTCCCGTTCCTGCAAAATAGCTGGTGGCGACGGCGGCAAAGTAGGGGCCGAAGATAAAGGTCAGACCCAGCGTGTAAAACGGCTGTTGCGCCCAATCATAGGACATCCAGCCCCAGATCCGCTGTTTCTTGGTGATTGCCATGCCCGCCCCCTGTTTTTCAGCGAATAAGACAGGGAAACCGGGACTCTGGCAAGAAATCCTTTAGACGTCGGACATGGGCGGCCAAGGCCGCTCGGCGTCGCCTGTGACCCAGGCCGCAACCCACCCCGGCAACGCGGGCGAGGGGCCGGTGTGACCCAGCGCCGCGACAGCCTCGGCCGGATTGACGATCCCCTTGGGGCCGACAATGGCGGACCGGATCAGCACATGGCTGGAACAATCGCCATCGGACTTGAACATCGCCTGTTCCATATAGAAAAACCGGGCATCCCAGCCCACGCAGCGGCTTTTCATCGTGAGCCGGTCAAAGGCCACGACGCGCCTGCGATACCGGGTCGTGTTGCCCGCCACGGTCAACCCCCAGCCACGAGCCTTGAGAACGGCGATCAACCCCGTACGGCGACCCAAGGGCAGACGGCCCAGATCGAACAAGGTCAGCGTGCGGCCATTGTTCAACTCCCACCAGATGTCCAGATCCCACGGCCAGCAGATATGCTGGCTGACATGCGTATCGGTCAGACCCAGCGGCGGATCGTTGCGGTGACGCCAGAACTGCCAGAACAGACGGGGGACGGGATACATGGGGGGTCCTTTCGAGCGGGACGGTAGCTGGGTTGACGTCAACGTCAACATTAACCTCGGGGCAATCAGGCCACACAAAACCATTGCCCCGCTGGGCCTGCATGATTAGGTGCGACCTGCCACTAGACAGGACCACACGCCGATGCAATCGCTCTTTCAGATCCTCATGCTGCTGCTGGGCGTCGCCCGGTTTTTCATCTTTGCCCATTTCATCATGAGCTGGCTTATCAACTTTCAGGTCCTCAACATCCGTCAGCCGCTGGTCAGCCAGATCTGGTATGGCCTGCAACGCATCCTCGACCCGGTCTATGCGCCGATCCGGCGGATCCTGCCGAACATGGGCGGCATTGACCTCACGCCCATCGTGGCCCTGCTGGGGATCGAGGTGATCCGCATCGTCCTCGTGAACAACATCGCGCTGTTTTACTAGGCCTCGACATAGGGCAGGGCCCGACCGCCGGGTGGGCGCAACACCGTCCGAGCGGAGCACTTTATCGTCCTGTACCGCCGAACCTTGGTTCAGCCGACCAACGCTGCAAAAGCGCCCGCCCGAGGGGGCGGTCGGGCGCTGCCCGGCGGCGCTGCGCGCCTTGACTCCGGGCGAGAAGGACACCCCCCTTGTTCACCGATTCCTAATGTGGGACTCTCAGGGTAACGAGCATAATAACCCGACAGGTCCCCCGCCAGATGAGCGCTGCCACGCTTCTTCGCGATGTATTCGGATTCGACGCCTTCCGGCCAGGTCAGCAGGACATCGTGCAGGCGGTGATCGACGGGAAAAACACGCTGGCCATCATGCCGACGGGCGGCGGCAAATCGCTGTGTTTCCAACTGCCCGCCCTTGTGCGCACCGGGGTCACCGTCGTCATCTCCCCCCTTATCGCGCTGATGCGCGATCAGGTGCGCGGCCTGCGCGAAGCGGGGGTCGAAGCGGGCGCACTCACCTCTGGCAACACCGAGGAAGAGACAGACGCGGTCTGGGCCGCGCTTGAGGCTGGCACCCTCAAACTCCTCTACATGGCCCCTGAACGGCTTGCCTCGGGCGGCGTCCCGCAAATGCTCAAACGGGTGGGCGTCAGCCTGATCGCCGTGGACGAGGCGCATTGTGTCAGCCAATGGGGCCACGATTTCCGGCCCGATTACCTGCGCATCGGTGAACTGCGGCGCTATCTCGACGTGCCGCTGGCGGCCTTTACGGCCACAGCCGACGCCGAAACCCGCGATGAAATCGTCGAAAAACTGTTCGACGGCCAGCCCCCCGCGACCTTTTTGCGCGGCTTTGACCGGCCCAACATCCATCTGGCCTTTGCGGTCAAGGACAGCCCCCGCACCCAGATCCTCAATTTCGCCGCCGCCCGCAAAGGGCAATCCGGGATCGTCTACTGCGGCACACGGGCGAAAACCGAAACCTTGGCCCAGGCGCTGCGCGAGGCGGGGCACAGCGCGCTGCACTACCATGGCGGGATGGAGGCCGAGGCGCGGCGCGATGCCGAACGCCGGTTCCAGCAAGAGGACGGTCTGATCGTCGCCGCCACCGTCGCCTTTGGCATGGGCATCGACAAACCCGATATCCGCTGGGTCGCTCACGCTGACCTGCCCAAATCCATCGAAAGCTATTATCAGGAAATCGGCCGCGCCGGGCGCGACGGCGCGCCTGCCGAAACGCTGACGCTTTATGGCCCCGACGACATCCGCTATCGCCGTCAGCAAATCGACGAAGGGCTGGCCCCCCCCGAACGGCGCATGGCCGACCACGGACGCCTCAACGCGCTGCTCGGTCTGGCCGAGGCGCAGACCTGCCGCCGCGTGACCCTTCTGCGCTATTTCGATGAAACGCCCGACCCCTGCGGACATTGTGATCTGTGCGACAAACCACCCGAGGTATTCGATGCGACAACCCCCGTGCGCATGGCGCTATCTGCCGCCCTGCGGACCGAGGAATGGTTTGGCGCGGGCCACCTGACCGACATTCTTCTGGGCCAGATGACCGACAAGGTGCGCGAACGCGGCCACGACAGCCTGCCCACCTTTGGCGTGGGTCGCGACTATGACAAACGGCAGTGGGCCGCGATTTTCCGGCAGATGATGGGGTTCGACCTCATGCGGCCCGACCCCGACCGGCATGGGGCTTTGCGCATGACGGACAAGGCCCGCCCGATCCTGCGGGGCGAGGCGCAGATCACCCTGCGGCGCGATACGATCCGCACGGCGAAATCCGGGCCAAAGGTGCACACGCTGGTCAGCGACGAAGACGCCCCGCTTCTCTCCGCTTTAAAGGCCAAACGCCGGGCGCTGGCCGAGGCGGCGAATGTCCCCGCCTACATCATCTTTACCGACAAGACGCTGATCGAAATGGCCGAAACGCGGCCCATGACGCTGGATGCGATGGCGCGGATCGGCGGGGTGGGGGCCAAGAAACTCGAAAGCTATGGCGCGGCCTTCCTGTCGGTCATCGCAGGCGACGCGCCCGATGTGCACCCCCAACGCCGCAAACTGGCGGGGCGGGATGCAGGCTCGGTCTTTGACCGGCTCCAGTCGGTGCAGTCCGACCTGATGCGCGGTCCGGTTGGCACCGACAAACCGATGTCCTGTTCGGCCTCGCAACTGGCCAAGGTGGCGCAACTGCGCGACCCGGACCTGCCCGACCTTGCCCGCGTGCTGGGCGACCGCCACGCCGAACGGTTTGGTGCGGCCTTTCTCGACGTGCTGCGCGGCGATTAACCCGTTTTTCACAAACCGTTGCGGGCGTTGCGTTAACCCGTCCGGGCGGGTGCATCTGTCTGTACAGCCGGTGTACAGCGGGTGTACGGCCCGTGTACGTCAACATCGCCCGCCAAAGCCCCGTTAACCTTCAAAAATGGCGCGGCATGGGTGGCACCGCGCCACAACCCTGCTACATCCCCCCAAACCGTTGCGCCAAAGGTCCAGATGCTCGTCACCATTTCGCCTGCCAAATCGCTCGACCTTGATCCGGTCGGGATCGAACCCACCCAGCCCCTGTGGCAGGACGACGCCGTGCGACTGGCAAAAACCATGCGAAATCTGACACTTGGCGGTTTGCGCGACCTGATGGACCTGTCCGACGATCTGGCCCGCCTGAACCGGGACCGGTTCCGCGCTTTTGCCGCCGACCCTGCGCCGGACGCGGTCAAACCCGCCGCTCTGGCATTTAATGGCGATACATATCAAGGTCTTGAGGCAAAGACACTGGACCAGGACGACCTGAATTGGGCGCAGGATCACCTGCGCATCCTGTCCGGCCTCTACGGTCTTTTGCGGCCTCTGGATGCCATCCAACCCTACCGTCTGGAAATGGGCAGCCGCCTGAAAACTCGTCGCGGATCAACGCTTTACGACTATTGGGGTGACCAGATTGCCAAGGCGCTGAACGATCAGGCGCAGGCCGTCGGCACCGACACACTGGTCAACTGCGCCAGCCAGGAATACTTTACGGCCGCCAACCGCAAGGCGTTGAAATTGCAGGTGATTACGCCTCAGTTTCTGGAACTCAAGGACGGCCGCCCCCGCATTGTCAGCTTTTTCGCCAAACGCGCGCGGGGGTCAATGGCACGGTTCATCGTGACGAACCGGATCACCGAAAGCCATGACATCAAAGGGTTTTCTGCGGGTGGCTACATCTACGACCCGGCCTTGTCCGAAGGCACCACATGGGCCTTTGTCCGCGATTACCCCGCGACAACTTAGGGAATACCTGACCATCCTCTGCACGTTGGAATCATTGCGCTAACTGCCCGCGCCGTGTCAACCTTGGGTCATTCAAGACCCGAGGAGTTTTCCCATGCGCGCCCTTTTCCTGTCGCTTGCCCTGACGCTGACCGCCACGCTTGGACTGGCCCAAGAGGCTGTGCCTGACAGGCATGTGGCGATTTCGCGGGATGTGGATTTTCCGGGGTTCGACCTTCAGAACATCTTTGATACCAACCTCGATGCCTGCCAGGCTGCTTGCCTGAATAACAAGGCTTGTCAGGCATTTACGTTCAACCAGCGGTCCAATTCCTGCTTTCCGAAATCGGGTGCGGCGGGCTCTGCGCCGTATCAGGGCGCGATCTCGGCGCGGGTCTATCCGACCGATCCGCGGGTGCTTGTCAACGCTCCGTCGCGGGCGGGCGACCTGTCGTTCCTGACCCAGTCCGATCTGGACAATGCGCTGCAACTGGCCCGCGACATCGGACGCCTTCATTCGACCGATGAAAACACCCCCGCCGACCTGATCGCCGCTGCGCGGCAGGCTGCGGCTGTCGGTGATCTGCGGGGGGCGGCGCAGTTTACCGGTGCCGCCGTCGCGGTCACCGATGCGGCGGATCAGTGGCTAGATTATTCTCGTTATGTCAATCAGTTGCAGGGCGATGGCGAAAACGGACAATTGCGCGGACGGGCCGTTTCTGCGGCCATCAACGGCTACCTGCGCACGCTTGATGACCCGTCCCGGGCGACCGCACTGGCCGATCTTGCCACCGCCCTTGAAACGGCAGGCCGGGGCCGCCTGATGATCCCGGCGCTGCGTCTGGCCCAGGACATCGCCCCCCGCCGCGACACCGAGGCAGCGCTTGAGACTGCCATCGGCAAATACGGATTCCGGGTGCAGGACACCCAAGTGGAAAGCGATAGCGCAACCCCCCGGATCTGCGCGGTTTTCACCGAAAATCTGGTCAAGGCGGGGGTGGATTACGCCCCCTTTGTCCAACTGCCCGATCCCAAGTTGACGGTCGAAGTGAACGATGCCCAACTGTGCATCGACGGCGTCGATCACGGCCAGCGCTACCGCATCGTCCTGCGCGAAGGGCTGCCTTCGGCCAATGGGGAAAAGCTGATCCGCCCGGTCGAACTGACCCTGTATGTCCGCGACCGCAGCCCCGCCATCAGCTTTGCCAGCCGCGCCTATGTCCTGCCGCGACTGGGTGATGTGGCGGTCCCGGTGACGTCGGTCAACCTCGATACCGCCAACCTGACCCTGCGCCGGATGACCGACCGCAACCTGATCCGCACGATGCAGGAAGGGCTGTTCGCCAGTCCCCTGTACGAATGGAATACCGAATATTTTGATGACCAACTGGGCGAAAAGGTCTGGACCGGGACGGTCCGTCTGGTGCGCGACCTGAACACCGATGTGACCACTCGCATCCCGCTGGACGAGGCGCTGAAAGACGCGCCCGCTGGCGTCTATGTGCTGTCCGCCGCCGTTCCTGGCGCCGATCCCTATGACAATCCGCCTGCGACGCAGTGGTTCATCCTGTCCGATCTGGGCATGTCCACGATCCTAGGCACCGATGGGCTGACCGTTGCCGTTCGGGCGCTGGGCGATGCCGGATCGGTGGCGGGGGCGACGGTGACGCTCGCGTCGGAAGGCAATGAAATTCTTGGCACGACCATGACCGACGATCTGGGGATCGCCCGGTTCGATGCGGGTCTGACGCGGGGTCTGGGTGCGGCTTCTCCTGCTTTGGTCACGGTCACTAAGGCCGAGGATATGGCGTTCCTCTCGCTGCGCGATGCCGCATTTGACTTGTCCGACCGCGGCGTGGAGGGGCGCGAACCTGCTGGTCCGATCGATGTTTTTCTTGCCACTGACCGGGGTGCCTATCGCGCGGGCGAGACGATCCATCTGACCGCCCTGATGCGCGATGCCACCGCCCACGCCCTACCGGGCGTCCCGTTGACCGCGATCCTGACCCGGCCCGATGGGGTGGAATACAGCCGTATCACCTCGACTTTTGACAGCGAAGGCGGGCATGTGTTTGCCCTGCCTGTGGCCGGGTCCGCCCCACGCGGGACGTGGCAGATCGCCGTTAAATCCGATGTGAAGGCCGCCCCGTTGGCCACCCGGTCTGTGCTGGTCGAGGATTTTCTGCCTGAACGCATCGACTTTGACCTGAGCCTGCCTGCGACGATTCACCTGTCCGATGTCCCCAACTTGACTATCGACGCCCGCTATCTGTTCGGCCCAAAGGGCGCGGACCTGACCATCGAGGGCGAGGCGCTGATCCGTGCTGCGACCGAGGTGGCGGGCTTTCCCGGCTATAAATTCGGCCGCTATGACGATCCGGTCGATCCGCAAGTAAGTTTTCTGGACGGTGGTTCGACCGATGCCGATGGCATGGCCACGATCCCCGTGACCCTGCCCGACCTCTCGGCACCCGGTCGCCCGCTGGAACTGCGAGTGACCGCCCGTCTGGCCGAAGGATCGGGCCGCCCGGTGGAACGCCGGATCACCGCCCCCGTCCTGCCTGACGGACCGATGATCGGGATCAAGGCCGCCAATGCCGACGCCGTCCCCGAAGGCGGCACTGCCACCTTTAATCTGATCGGCCTGAATCCGGACCTGGCGCCGCAGCCGATGCAGGTGCAGTGGACCCTGAACCGGGTGACGACCCGCTACAGCTGGTATTCCCTTTATGGCAGCTGGAACTGGGAGCCGATCACGACCCGCGAACGCATCGCCACCGGAACTGCCACGCTGGGCCAGACCCCGGTCGAGGTCGGGGCCAAGGTCGATTGGGGTCGGTATGAGATGGTGGTCGAGCGGACGGACGGAGACTATGTCGCCTCTTCCGTCAGTTTTTATGCGGGCTGGTATGCCCCTGCGGATGCCACCACGACCCCTGATCTGCTTGAGGCGTCGCTGGACAAGCCTGACTATGCCATTGGCGATACGGCCCAATTCCGCATCGTCCCGCGCTATGCCGGCACAGCTTTGGTCAGTGTGGTCAGCAATCACCTGATCCATCTGGAACAGGTTCCCGTGACCGAAGGGGAAAACATCATTCCCCTGACCGTGACCGACGATTGGGGCGCGGGGGCCTATGTCACCGCCACGGTGATCCGCCCGATGGATGTGTCCGCTGGCCATAACCCCGCCCGGTCGCTGGGTCTGTCCTATGCCCCAGTCGCCCCCGGCGACAAGGCGCTGTCAGTCAGCATCGACGCCCCCGACACCAGTCAGCCGCGCGGCCCCTTGCCCGTAGTTGTCCATGTGGACGGAGTGAAACAGGGCGAGACGGCCTATGTCACCCTTGCCGCTGTCGATCTGGGTATCCTCAACCTGACCGGGTTCAAGTCGCCCGATCCGCAGGGTTACTATTTCGGTCAGCGTAAGCTGGGCGTCGAATTGCGCGACATCTATGGCAACCTCATTGACGGGCTGAACGGGTCGATGGGCGTGGTCCGGTCGGGCGGCGACGCGATGGCGCAGATGAACCTTGAATCGCCCCCGCCGACCGAGGAGCTGGTCGCCTATTTCCAGGGTCCGGTGACCATTGGTGCGGACGGCACCGCCCGGATCAATTTCGACATTCCGGCTTTTAACGGCACCGTCCGGCTGATGGCTGTGGCGTGGTCGGCCACGGGTGTCGGTCAGGCGGAAAAGGACGTGCTGGTGCGCGATCCGGTCGTGGTGACGGCCAGCGTGCCCCGCTTTATGGCCCCCGGCGATCAAAGCCGGATGTTGCTGGAGATCGTCCATGCCGATGGCCCCGCGGGCCAGATGGGGCTGAACATCAGCGCCGATGGTCTGGCCCTGGCCGGCCAGATCACCCCCGCGACGTTCGTTCTGGCCGAAGGGGGCAAGCAAAGTTTCAGCGTCCCCTTTGCCGCCTTTGATACTGGCGTTCATAGCCTGACGGTCAGCGTCACGACCCCGGATGGCAAGGTCCTGACCAAGACAGTTACCGTCCCGGTCGAGCTCAATGATCCGGTCCTGAGCCGCCAGTCGCGGTTCACCCTCGCCCCCGGGGACGAGTTCGTGTTCGATCAGAACGTGTTCGCGGGGCTGGTGCAGGGGACCGGATCGTCCACCCTGTCGGTCGGTCCGCTGGCCCGGTTCGACGCCCCCGGCCTGCTCAATGCGCTGGACCGCTATCCCTATGGCTGCACCGAACAGATCACGTCCAAGGCGCTACCGTTGCTTTACTTTGATCAGGTGGCCCAGGCGATGGGGCTGGCCAACGGGGACGAGATCGGCCGACGGATCGATCAGGCCATCGTGGCCGTTCTGGCCAATCAGGACAGCAACGGGGCCTTTGGCCTGTGGGGGCCGTATTCGGGCGATCTGTGGCTGGATGCCTATGTGACCGATTTCCTGTCCCGCGCCCGCGCCTCGGGCCATGCGGTGCCGGACCTGGCCTTTGCCAATGCGATCGACAACCTGCGCAACCGGGTCAACTATGCCCCCGATTTCGACAGCGGGGGGCAGGATCTGGCCTATGCGCTGATGGTTCTGGCCCGAGAAGGGGCCGCCGCCGTGGGCGATCTGCGCTACTACGCAGACGAGCGGGCGGATGCCTTTACCACCCCGCTTGGGTCGGCCCAACTGGGCGCGGCGTTGGCGTTCTATGGCGACCAGACCCGCGCTGACATCCTGTTCGCGCAGGCGGGCCGCCAGTTGGCCACGACCATCGGCACAGTCGAGGACCCGGTCTGGCGCATCGACTATGGCACCAACCGCCGCGATGCCGCCGCCGTTCTGACGCTCGCGGTCGAGGCGGGCAGCACCGCCATCGACCGTGACGCCATCGCCGTGCGGCTGGGCAATGCGGGGCAGGAGGTTTCGACGCAAGAGGCCGCTTGGACCCTGATGGCGGCTAACGCGCTGATTACTGACATGCGCGCCGCCGGGATCACGGTGGACGGCCAACAGCCCAGCGGCCCCTTGGTCCGCGTGCTGGATCAGCAGACGGCAACTGCCCCGGTGCGCATCGCCAACACCGGCCAGACCGCGACCGAGCTGACTGTGACCACCTTTGGCATGCCGTCCGAACCGGAGCCCGCGGGCGGCAACGGCTATCAGATCGACCGGGCCTATTTCGCGCTGGATGGCACGCCCGTCGACCCGGCAAAGGTCGCCGTGGGAACACGGATGGTGACGGTTCTGACCGTGACCCCGTTTGGCCGGAAAGAGGCGCGGCTGATGGTCACCGACCCGCTGCCCGGCGGGTTCGAGATCGACAATCCCAACCTGATCCAGGGCGGGCAGATCGCGGGCCTTGACTGGCTGGACCCGGTGCAAGGCGAACATGCCGAGTTCCGGTCGGATCGGTTCCTTGCCGCCGTCGACTGGCGGTCGGACAAGCCGTTCCAGCTGGCCTATATCGTGCGGGCCATTTCCCCCGGCGCGTTTCATCACCCGGCGGCAAGTGTCGAGGACATGTACCGCCCGCAGATGCGCGCGCGCACCGATGCGGGGCTGGTTGTCGTCACGGAATGATCCGCGCAAGGACCCTCTGGCTGGTGGCCCTGACCCTGTGGGTCGGGGCGGCGGGGCGCGATGCGCTGGACCGCTGGATCGATGCAACCGATCTGCCCCCGCTGGCCATTGCCCAGTCGGTCGAGGTGCGCGACCGCAACGGTGATCTGCTGCGGGCCTATACCGTGGCGGATGGTCGCTGGCGGATGGCGGTGGGTCTGGACGCCGTCGATCCGGGGCTGGTGCGGATGCTGGTCCGCTACGAGGACAAGCGGTATTATGACCACCACGGCGTTGACCTGTGGGCTATGGCCCGCGCCTTGGGTCAGGCGGCGCGCAGCGGGCATGTGGTGTCGGGCGGATCAACCCTGACCATGCAGGTCGCCCGGATTCTCGAGGATGGTGGCACGGGGAGCTGGGCGGGCAAGTTGCGGCAGGTCCGCTTGGCGCTGGCGCTCGAGCGGCGGCTGACCAAGGATCAGATCCTGGCACTGTATCTGAACCGCGCTCCCTATGGCGGCAATATCGAAGGGATCAGGGCTGCCTCGCTTGCCTATTTCGGGAAACCACCGGGGCGGCTGACCCCCGCGCAGGCCGCCCTGTTGGTCGCCCTGCCGCAATCGCCCGAGGTGCGCCGGCCCGACCGTGACCCGACTGCGGCGCAGTCTGCCCGCAATGCCGTGCTGGCCCGGATGCAGGGGGCGGGTGTGCTGGATGCCCCGACTGTCACCGCCGCCCTGACCGAACCTGTCCCGCAGCGCCGCCGCGAAGTGCCGCAACTGGCCGCACATCTGGTCGACCGGGCCAAGGCCTTGGGCGTGACCGATACGACGCTGGATGCGGGCCTTCAGGCGCGGCTCGAGGCGTTGGCCGCGCAGGCCACTGCCGGGCGGACCGACCGGGTGCAGGTGGCGATGATCGTGGCCGATCACCAGACGGGCGAAATCCTCGCTTCGGTCGGGTCGGCGGGGTATCGCGCCGATGCGCGGGCCGGGTTTGTGGACATGACGCGGGCGCTGCGGTCGCCCGGATCGACGTTGAAACCCTTGATTTACGGCCTCGCCTTTGATCAGGGGCTGGTTCATCCCGAAACACTGATCGCAGACAAGCCGACCGATTTCGCTGGCTACGCCCCACAGAATTTCGATGGGATGTTCCGGGGCGATTTGCGGGTTCGGACCGCGCTGCAACTGTCGCTGAATATCCCCGCTGTCGCTCTGACCGATGCGATGGGGCCGCAGCACCTGATCTCGGGCCTGCGCCGGGCCGGGGCCAGTCCCGTCGTGCCGGGGGGCAAGCCGGGGCTGGCCGTCGCGCTGGGCGGGGTGGGCCTGACGCTCGAGGATATGGTCCGCCTTTATGCCGGGATCGCCCACGGCGGCACCCGGGTCGATCTGCGCTGGGACCCGACCCCCACGCCGGGGTTTCAGCCGACCCGGATCACCGGTGATGTCGCCGCGTGGGAGGTGGCCGATATCCTGTTGCAGGTTCCCCGCCCGATTGGCGTGCAGGGAACCGGGATCGCGTTCAAGACCGGCACGTCCTATGGCAACCGCGACGCCTGGGCCATCGGGTTTGACGGGCGGCATGTGGTGGGCGTCTGGATGGGCCGGGCGGACGGGACGCCGGTGCCGGGAGCGTTTGGCGGCGAGTTGGCCGCGCCTGTGATGTTCGAGGCGTTTCAGCGGCTGGGACCGGTGACGCCCATCGCGTCGCCGCCGCCTGCGACCTTGCTGTTGCCGACCGCCCAACTGCCCTTGCCGCTTCAGCGGTTCCGCCCGAGGGGAGAGGTCATTGCGACGCACGGTCCCCGCATCGCCTTTCCCCCCGATGGGGCAATTCTGGAAGATGGGGTTTTGGTGGCCAAGGTCGCCGATGGCGTCGCGCCGTTCACATGGCTGGCCAATGGCGCCCCCGTGGCCACCAGCCGCACCCGGCAGGTGGACCTGCCCGATCTGGGGCGCGGCTTTTCCGCTTTGACCGTCATAGACGCCACGGGCCAATCGGCGGGGGCGCGGATCGAGGTCAGGTAGGCGCGTGTTTTCTGCGAAAACACGGCTGCCTCCGGCGGGAGTTGTTATTGCAAGGTGAACAGGCGAGGCTGCATGAGATGGTGGAGCCTAGAGCCGTTCGATAGCCAGCGCGATGCCTTGCCCGCCGCCGATACACATGGTGATCAGCGCCCGTTTGCCACCGCAGCGGTCGAGTTCATACATCGCCTTGATCGTGATGATCGCCCCTGTGGCCCCCACCGGATGCCCCAGCGCAATCGCCCCGCCGTTCGGGTTCACACGGGCGGGGTCGAAGTGAAGTTCCTTGGAGACGGCAAGCGCCTGCGAGGCAAAAGCCTCGTTCGATTCGACCACATCGAAATCGCTGGCCTTCAGCCCGGTGCGGGCAAGCAGGGCCTGAACGGCGGGAACGGGGCCGATCCCCATGACCTCGGGCCGGACCCCGGCATGGGCGTAGCCGAGGATGCGAAAGCGCGGGGTCAGCCCTGCCTTTTCCGCCGCGTCGGCCCGGGCCAGCACCAGTGCCGCCGCCCCGTCGTTGATCCCGCTGGCGTTGCCTGCCGTCACCGTGCCGTCCTTTTGGAACGCCGGGCGCAGACCAGCCAAAGCCTCGGCCGTGGTTGCCTTGGGGTGTTCGTCGGTGACGAAATCGACCATGTCCCGTTTGACGCGCACCGGGACCGGCACGATCTGGTCGGCAAAGCGCCCTTCGGCCATCGCCACTGCCGCCCGCTGCTGGCTGAGCAGCGCAAAGGCATCCTGATCGGCGCGGCTGATGCCGTGTTCGCGCGCCACGTTTTCTGCCGTCACCCCCATGTGCCCGGTGCCAAAGGGGCAGTTGAGCGCCCCCAGCATCATGTCGAGGCTGCGGATATCGCCCATCTTGGCCCCCCAACGGGCGTCAGGCAGGATGAAGGGGGAGCGCGACATGTTCTCGGCCCCGCCTGCCAGCCCGAATTCCGCATCCCCCAGCATCAGCGATTGCGCGACCGAGATGATCGCCTGCACCCCCGACCCGCAGAGCCGGTTGACGTTCATCGCGGGCGTGGTTTCGGGGATGCCTGCGCCCATCGCGCCGACCCGGCTGACATACATGTCCTTGGGTTCGGTGTTGATGACGTGGCCAAAGGCGACATGTCCGATCTGCGCCGGGGCCACACCGGACCGGTCGAGCGCTGCCTTCGCCACGATGGTTGCCAGTTCGGTCGGCGGTGTTCCGGCAAGTGATCCGCCAAAGCTGCCGATGGCGGTCCGTGCGCCGCCAAGGATGACGATATCGGTCATGGAATGCTCCCTTTGATTTGGGCTGACCGTAATCGGAGCAGTCGTGGACGTCATGCAGAACGTGGGGTCATTGGGTTTGCTGAGCCGGTGTGCCAGACTGCGACCGAACCTGTCGCCTTTGACACAGGCAAGTGCCTGTCACGAGCCGACAAAGGACCAAAGCGGAGGCTGACCCATGAGCCGATTCCTGACCGACATCGAAACCCGCCTGTCCGAGATCCGGGCCGAGGGGCTGTGGAAAACCGAGCGCGAGATCACCTCGCCCCAAGGCGGCCATGTGAGCGTGGGCGGGCGGCAGGTCATCAACCTGTGCGCCAACAATTACCTGGGGCTGGCGGATCATCCGGCGCTGATCGCGGCGGCACAAAAGGCGCTGAACCAACAGGGATACGGCATGGCGTCCGTCCGGTTCATCTGCGGGACGCAGGACCTGCACCGGGAGTTGGAGCGGCGACTGGCCGCGTTCCTGGGCCATGACGACAGCATCCTGTTCGCCGCCTGTTTCGATGCCAATGGGGCGCTGTTCGAGCCGTTGCTCGGCCCCGAGGATGCGATCATTTCGGACGCCCTGAACCATGCGTCGATCATCGATGGCATCCGGCTGTGCAAGGCCAAGAGGTACCGCTTTGCCAACAGCGACATGGACGATCTTGAGGCTCAGTTGAAACAGGCCCGCGCCGACGGGGCGCGGCATATCATGATCGCCACAGATGGCGTGTTCAGCATGGACGGGTATCTGGCGAACCTGCCTGACATTCGGGCGCTGGCGGATCGCTATGACGCGCTGGTCATGGTGGATGACTGTCACGCGACCGGCTTCATGGGGCCAAAGGGGGCGGGGACGCCTGCCCATTTCGGGATCAAGGCCGACGTGATGACCGGCACGCTGGGCAAGGCGCTGGGCGGGGCCATCGGCGGCTATATCGCTGGGCCGCAGGCGGTGGTGGACCTGCTGCGGCAACGCGCCCGGCCCTATCTGTTTTCCAATGCCCTGCCGCCTGCTGTTGTCGCGGCATCCCTGACCGCGCTTGATCTGGTCGAGGCGGGGGACGATCTGCGGGCGCAGCTTTTTGCCAACGCGGGACATTGGCGGGCGGGGCTGAAAGGCGCAGGCTTTGACCTGCTGGAGGGTGAGCATCCAATCATTCCGGTCATGCTGTATGAGGCGCCCAAGGCGCAGGCGATGGCCGCGCGGTTGTTCGAGCTTGGCGTTTATGTGTCGGGCTTTTTCTTTCCGGTCGTACCCAAGGGGAGGGCCCGGATCAGGACACAGATGAACGCGGCGCTGACCACGGCGGATTTGGACACGGCGCTGGCGGCCTTTGCGCAGGCGGGCCGGGATACGGGGGTGTTGAAGTGACCAATCAGATGAAGGCACTGGAGAAATCAAAGCCGGAGGTCGGCCTGTGGATGACCCGCGCCCCGGTGCCCAAGATCGGTCCCGACGACGTGCTGATCCGGGTCAGGAAAACCGGGATTTGCGGAACGGACATTCATATCTGGAATTGGGACGCCTGGGCCGCCGGGACCGTCCCTGTGCCGATGATCACGGGGCACGAATTCGCGGGCGAGATTGTCGAGTTGGGCCGCAACGTCGAAGGGTTGGAGATTGGCCAGCGGTGCAGCGGCGAAGGCCATCTGATCGGCAAGAAATCCCGCCAAAGCCGGGCGGGCAAGTTCCACCTTGACCCCGGTACACGGGGGATCGGGGTGAACGAACAAGGGGCCTTTGCCGAATTCCTGCGCCTGCCAGCCTTCAACGTGGTCCCCTTGCCTGATGCAATTGACGACGAGATCGGCGCGATCCTTGATCCGCTGGGCAATGCCGTTCACACCGCCCTGTCGTTCGACCTGATTGGCGAGGATGTGCTGATCACCGGGGCTGGGCCGATTGGCATCATGGCCGCCGCCGTCGTGCGCCACGTGGGCGCGCGGCATGTGGTCATCACGGATATCAATCAGGATCGGCTGGATCTGGCCGCGCGGGTGACGGATGTGGTGCCGGTCAATGTAGGCCATCAGGACCTGAAGGAGGTCATGAGCGGCCTCAAGATGAAGGAAGGCTTTGACGTTGGCCTTGAAATGTCGGGCAACCAGCGGGCGCTGGACCAGATGGTCGAAAATCTGGTGATGGGGGGGCGCATCGCCCTGCTGGGCATCCCGCCGGGCAAATCCCCGGTCGATTGGTCGCGCATCGTGTTCAAGGCGATCACCATCAAGGGCGTCTATGGCCGCGAGATTTTCGAGACCTGGTACAAGATGATTGCCATGCTGGAAAACGGGCTGGACGTCCGCAAGGTCATCACCCACCGGTTCAAGGTGGACGACTTCCGCGAGGGATTCGGCGCGATGCTGTCGGGGTCGTCGGGCAAGGTCGTGCTGGACTGGACCTGAAACGCGCTGGACGTTTGCGTGCATTTGCAGCATCGGTGCCGCCAGACAGCCCGAGGAACCCTGTGGACAAGCCCAACCCAACCAGACTGTTCGTTTCGGGCGTTCTCAGCTTTGTGCTGATGGGGGCCTTGCCGGGGCTATACGGTGTATCGCTGCCGCTGTACCGCCGCCTGTTCGATCTTGAGCCGGGGCAGGGCGGGGCCTTGCTGGCCGCCAATGCGATCGGTGCGTTCCTTGCCGTTCTTGCCGGGGTGTTCGGCCTTCCCGGTGTGACCGCGCGCACCTCGCTGGGGTTGATGGCGATAGGGGCGGGGCTGATGACGATTCAGGCCAACTGGCCCCTCACGCTGATGGCGACGCTGGTTCTGGGGATGGGTTTTGGCATGGCCGGCGCGGTGTTCAACCGCCGTTTCCTGGCGGAATTCGGCGGCCGGGGGCCAGGTATGGTCGGCCTGCTGAACGCCACATTCGGAATCGGCGCGATCGCGTCGCCGATCCTGTTCGTCTTGGCGGGCGGGTCGCCGCAACTGATCTTTGCGGCGATTGCGGTGCTGTCGGCGCTGACGATTCTGGTGATCCAGCCATCGGGCCATCGGGCCGCCGCCCAGCCTGGGCCTGGCATCTGGACCCGGCGTGAAGCGACGATCCTGCTGCTGTTGTTCGTCGCGGCCCCTCTCGAGGCTGGGTTGAGCGGCTTTGGCCCGTCGGCCCTGATCGCCCGCGGCACCGACGAGGTGGCCGCAGCGGGCTTTACCTCGGGCTTTTTCGCGGCCTTCCTGTTGGGGCGGCTCTCATTGGTCTGGCTCACCCGCTGGTTCGATCCGGCGCATCTGTTCCTTGGGTCGCTGGCCGGGGTGTCCCTGTGCAGCCTGTTCGCCATGGCCGGGACCGGGTCCATCGGGTTCGTCCTGTCGGGGGCACCGGTGGGCATGATGTTTCCGACTTTTTTCATCTGGGCGTCGAACCGACTGGGGCGGGATGCCTCTGTCGCCTCGGCTATCCTTGCGGCGGGGTTGTCGGGCGGGGCTGTCGGGCCCCTGCTGCTGGGGCCGATCCTGTCGTCGGCCGGGTTGGGCGGATTGTTCGTGGTCATGGCGGTTCTGGGCGTGGCGGTGACGCTGGTCACCTTGATCGCCCTGCTGT
Source organism: Marivivens sp. (assembly GCA_024642115.1). Classification (GTDB taxonomy): domain Bacteria; phylum Pseudomonadota; class Alphaproteobacteria; order Rhodobacterales; family Rhodobacteraceae; genus JAHEBU01. The sequence goes on from JAHEBU010000005.1 coordinate 185,048, forward strand.
ACGCGCCAAGGCCCGATCTGGCCTGAGTCTGTCGCGGCCACACGGGTTGACGTTGTACCTGCGCCTGTCAAACTGAGGCAGAGGTCCGAACGGGGGGCAAGGTGGAACGGTTGGGTCTGGATCAGGGTCGCAGGGGTGCGGCCGTGCCTGAGGGTCGGGCATGATCGGCACCTATCCGATCATTCTGGTCCTGCAACTGGTCCTGTTCGCGGGCTGGGTGTTCGAGGCGTTTCGCGTGCTGTTCCATCTGCGCCGTCGCGCAGAGGCCCGGACAGGGCGTTTCCTGAACGGCCCTTTCACGTTCCTGGCCGTCGCCCGCGACTGGATGACCGACCCCGAGCAGGCCCAGCGCCGCCGGCAGTTCTATCTGTTTACGGCAGCGCTGGTCGTTGTGACGATCGGAACCGCCCTGATGGACCGCACGCCGCCAGTCGCACGGTAGACCCTGCACAGTGACGCGGTCCCTTTCCATCCCCCCTTGTCCGCTCTAGGTCCCGAGGCGAAAGGGGACCCCGATGTTGCTGACCGTCACAGACCTGCGCAAATCCTATCCGGCCGGGGACAATCCGGTGACGGTCCTGAATGGTGTCGACCTGACGCTTGATGCTGGGCAGAGCCTTGCCCTGACGGGCGAGTCGGGCAGCGGCAAGAGCACCCTGTTGCATCTGATCGGCGGGCTGGACCTGCCGGACAGTGGGGCCATCGTCCTGAACGGCGCGGATATCGCCGGACTGGATGACAAGGGCCGTGCTGCCGTTCGCCGGGGGACCGTGGGCGTGGTGTTCCAGCAATTCAACCTGATCCCGTCCCTTCGCGTGGCCGACAACATCGCGTTTCACGCACGGCTGGCCGGGCGGCATGATCCGGCCTGGGCCGCCCGGTTGGCCGACCGGATGGGTCTGACCGCGCATTTGGCGAAATTCCCCGAACAACTGTCCGGTGGACAGCAGCAACGCGTGGCGCTGGCCCGCACGCTTGCCGCCCGTCCGCAACTGGTGCTGGCGGATGAGCCGACCGGCAATCTGGACGAGGCGACAGCCGCGACGGTCATGGATCTAATGCTGGAACTGGTGGCCGAGACGGGTGCAGCCCTGCTGATTGTCACCCATTCCGACAGGGTCGCCGCCCGTCTGGACCGTCGCATCCATCTGGCCCGGGGGCGGGTAACGTGATCCGCACCGTCTGGTCGGCCCTGTGGTCACAGTGGCGACGCAATCCGTTGCAGCTATTCACCCTGATGGCCGGTTTGGCGCTGGCCACCGCATTGTGGTCGGGTGTCCAAGCCATCAACGCCGAGGCACGGGCGAGTTACGATGTCGCCGCCGCCACCTTGGGCGAAGGGCAGTTTGCCCAGATCCTGCCCAGCGAGGGCGGGGCGATTGCGCAAGAAACCTATGTGAAACTGCGCCGCGCGGGGTGGCTGGTCAGTCCCGTGGTCGAGGGGCGGTTGGCTGGCGTCCGCGTTGTCGGGCTGGACCCGCTGACCGCCCCCGGCGGCCTTGGTCCAGTCCGCTTTGCCCAAGGCGCCGACATCATCCCGTTCCTGTCAGGTCGGGGGCAGGTGTTTGGCGGGGCCGAAGCGCTGGACGCGCTGAAGGGCCAGACCGAGGCCGACCTTATCCTGTCGCCCGATGTGGCCCCCGGCACCGTCCTCACGGACATCGGCGTGGCGCAACGCCTGCTGGACATGCCGGGCCAGATAACGCGGTTGATCGTCGCGCGAACCCAGCCGCTGGGCCGTCCTGATCTTGCGACCGTTGCCCCCGGCCTGACCTTGCGCCCGCCCCAAGGCGGGTCAGACATCGGTCGGCTGACCGACAGTTTTCACCTGAACCTGACCGCATTCGGCCTGCTGTCCTTTGCTGTGGGCATTTTCATCGTCAACGGAGCCATTGGGCTGGCGTTTGAACAGCGTCGCCCGATGGTGCGCACGCTGCGGGCATTGGGGATGCCGCTGGGTCAGTTGATGGGCCTGATCGCGGTCGAACTGGTGGGTCTTGCCCTGCTGGCGGGGATCGTGGGAGTCGCGTTGGGATACCTGATCGCGGCGGCGTTGTTGCCCGACGTGTCGGCGACCCTGCGCGGCCTCTATGGGGCAGAGGTGAGCGGGACGCTTCACCTGCGCCCGGTCTGGTGGTTGTCGGGGCTGGCCATTTCGGTGGGCGGAACGTTGGCCGCAGGGGCAGGCGCAATGTGGAGCCTGTGGACGATGCCGCTGCTGTCCTCGGCCCAGCCCCGCGCCTGGGCGATGCGGTCGGGCCAGGCCGCAGCGGTGCAGGGGGCCCTGGCGGTGGGTCTGCTCGCGGTCGCCTTGGGTTTGGCGCTGACGGGGGACGGATTGGTCGCGGGCTTTGCCCTTCTTGCCTGTCTGCTGATCGGGGCGGCCTTGCTGTTGCCCATCGTCTTGCGGCTGGTGTTGGCCGGGGCCGAGCGGCTGGCGAAAGGACCCTTGGCCCAATGGTTCTGGGCAGACACCCGCCAGCAGGTGCCGGGGCTGTCGCTTGCCCTGATGGCACTGCTGCTGGCGATGGCGGCCAATGTGGGGGTGTCGACGATGGTGTCGTCGTTCCGGCTGACCTTTGTCGGGTTTCTGGATCAGCGTCTGTCGTCGGAACTGTATGTGACGACGGACAGTGCCGAACAGGCGGCGGCCCTGGTCGCGTGGGTGACGCCGAGGGTTGACGCCGTGCTGCCGATCCAGTCGTCCCAGATCACGCTGGCCGGACGACCGACCGACCTGTACGGCGCGCGGGATCAGGCGACCTATCGGGACAACTGGAAATTCCTGGACGCGGCAGCCGACCCTTGGGATCAGGTCGCGGCGGGCGCAGGGATACTGGTCAACGAACAGCTGGCGAGGCGGTCAAGTCTGAGCATCGGGCAGACAGTCGATGTGGCAGGGCAGAGCTTTGTCATCGTCGGTGTCTATGGCGATTACGGCAACCCCATCGGGCAGGCGATTATAACCGAAACGGTGTTCCACGACCTGTTTCCGCAGATCACCGCGCAGCGGTTCGGCCTGCGCCTGCCCCCCGCCGATGTCCCCGCGCTGACCCGCGCCCTGACCGATGATTTTGGCCTGCCTGCCGCCAACATCATCAATCAGGCGGGGATCAAGGCGTTTTCACTGGGCGTGTTCGACCGAACATTCACGGTCACCACGGCGCTGAACATCCTGACCCTGTCCGTCGCGGGCTTTGCCATCCTGATGAGCCTGCTGACGCTGGCGGGGATGCGCGTGCCGCAACTGGCCCCGGTCTGGGCGCTGGGCCTGACGCGGGCGGAACTGGGGCGACTGGAGCTGGTGCGGGCGGTTCTGCTGGCGATCCTCACGGCGGTGTGCGCCATCCCGCTGGGTCTTGGCCTCGCGTGGGTTCTGTTGGCCATTGTCAACGTGGCCGCCTTTGGCTGGCGGCTGCCGATGTATTTGTTCCCGTGGGATTATGCCCGGCTGGTCCTGTTCGCGCTGGTGGCAGCGGGGCTGGCGGCGTTGTGGCCCGCCCGGCGGTTGGCGCGGACCCCGCCGACCGATCTGCTCAAGGTGTTTGCCAATGAACGTTAGAGTGATCCTTTTGGCGCTCTGGTTGCCCTGCATGGCCGCAGCGCAGGGTTTCGCGGGCTTGGGCAGCAGCAGCGACGGCTATGCCTTGCCCGCGCCGGGATACAACTTCCAGTTCCCCGCCGACCACGGCCCCCACCCTGATTTCCGAATCGAATGGTGGTATGTGACGGCTAACATGACCGGGCCGGACGGCACCGACTATGGCCTGCAATGGACGCTGTTCCGGTCGGCCATCGCCCCCGGCACCGGATCGGGGTGTGAGACGCCGCAACTGTGGATGGGCCACGCCGCCGTCACCACCCCCACCGACCATCATGTGACCGAGCGGCTGGCGCGGGGCGGGATCGGGCAGGCGGGGGTCACAGCCGACCCGTTCGAGGCGTGGATCGACGATTGGCAGCTAGTGGGCGACGTGGGCCATCTGCGGATGACGGCGACCGGCCCCGACTTTGCCTATGACGTGACGCTGACCGCCAATGGTCCTTTGGTGTTTCACGGCGACCGGGGCTATTCGGTCAAATCCGAGGCGGGGCAGGCGAGCTATTATTACTCGCAGCCGTTCTATGACCTGACCGGAACCCTGACCCTGCCCGAAGGGGACGTGACCGTGACTGGACATGCCTGGCTGGACCGCGAATGGTCCAGCCAGCCTTTGACCGCCGATCAGACCGGGTGGGACTGGTTTTCCCTGTCCTTTGATGACGGGGCCAAGTTGATGGGCTATCGCCTGCGCAGCGCCGATGGCAGCGCCTATTCGGTTGGTACGTGGATCAATGCGGATGGCACGACCGACAGCCTGAACCCGGACGAATTTCGGGCCGAACCGGGGGCCACCCACACGGTCGCAGGCCATACGGTACCTGTAGAGTGGCGCGTGCGCGTCCCATCGCGGGGGCTGGACGTGACCGTCGCCGCGATCAACCGCGATGCGTGGATGGCCACCAGCGTCCCCTATTGGGAGGGGTCGGTGACAATCAGCGGCAGCGCCAAGGGCCGCGGGTATCTGGAGATGACGGGCTATGAGTGACCTTTCCGACCTGCTGAGCGCCGCGTGGGACCGGATCGACGCGGGGGTGCGGTCGCCCGCCAATGCAGCGCGGTTGTTGACCCTGTCCACCATCGGCCCGGATGGCGGACCCGAGGCGCGGACAGTCGTGTTGCGCCGCGCCGACCGGGCGGCGGGGTTGGTCGAGGTGCATACCGATCTTTACTCGGCCAAGGTCGCGGACCTGCGGGCGGACAATCGGGCGGCGTTGACCGTCTGGGATGCCGAAGTCGCCTTGCAACTGCGCCTGACTGCGACGGTCGAGGTCAGGACAGGGGCCGAAGTCAGCGACATCTGGACGCGGGTCCCCGAGGCGTCGCGCAAGGGGTATGGGGCCGAACCTGCCCCGGGAACCCCGATCACTGGCCCTGAAGAGTATGAAAAGACATCCGATCCTGCGGCTTTTGCCGTCCTGACCTGCCGCCTGACCCGGATGGACGTGGTGCATCTGGGGCCGACCCATCGCCGCGCCCTGTTCCGGGCCGAGGACGGCTGGCACGGGCAATGGCTGGCACCTTAGGCCCGCAGCGTCTATCTGGGGGATATGACACCGACACTTCCCCTGACCCAAGACCTTGTGCTGATCGGCGGCGGGCATACCCATGCGCTGGTGCTGCGGATGTGGGGGATGCAGGCGTTGCCGGGGGTCCGCGTCACGGTCATCAACCCCGGCCCTACCGCCCCCTATTCGGGAATGTTGCCGGGGTTCGTGGCGGGGCACTATAGCCGCGCCGATCTGGACATTGATCTGGTGCAGCTGGCCCGCTTTGCCGGAGCGCGGATCGTGGTGGGGGCGGCGACAGCCATCGACCCGGTGGCACGGACTGTGACCGTGCCGGGCCGTCCGCCGATCGCCTATGATGTGGTCAGCATCGACATCGGCATTACCTCGGCCATGCCGGACCTGCCGGGATTTGCGGATCACGGGGTTCCGGCAAAGCCGCTGGGACCCTTTGCCGCAAGGTGGGATGCGTATCGCGCCCAGGCGAGCGCGCCGAAGGTCGCGATCATCGGCGGGGGCGTGGCCGGGGCAGAGCTTGCGATGGCGATGGCCCATGCGCTGCGGGCGCGCGGGACAGTGCCGCAGGTGTCGCTGATCGACCGGGGGCGGGTGCTGGACACCTTTGCCCTGACCGCCCGGCGCAAGCTGTTGGCAGGGCTTGCGGCGCAAGGCGTCACGCTGATCGAAAACGCCACCGTGGCCGAGGTCGCGGCGGATCATGTGCGGTTGAGTGACGGGCGGATCATCGCGTCGGACTTTACCACCGGGGCGGCGGGGGCGCGGCCGCATGGCTGGCTGGCCGACTGTGGTCTGACCCTGCACGATGGGTTTGTCAGCATCGGCCCGACGCTGCAAAGTTCAGATCCGGCCGTGTTCGCGGTGGGCGACTGTGCGTATATGGCCGACAGCCCGCGTCCCAAGGCGGGGGTGTTTGCGGTGCGGCAGGCTCCGGTCCTGTTCGACAACCTGCGGGCGGCATTGTCGGGAGGGGATTTGCGGGCCTACAGGCCGCAGCGGGATTACCTCAAGCTGATCTCGCTGGGGGGCAAGCAGGCGCTGGCCGAAAAGCTGGGGACCGCGTTCGCCGGACCGCTGCTGTGGCGGTGGAAGGACCGGATCGACCAGCGGTTCATGGCCCGGTTCCGGGACCTGCCCCAGATGAACCAACCAGAGGTGCCGCGCACCGTGGCGCTGGGCATGACCGAGGCGCTGGGCGACAAGCCGATGTGCGGCGGATGCGGCGCCAAGGTGGGGCGCGGGGCGCTGCGCGATGTGCTGGCAAGGCTGCCTGCGGTGAGACGCTCCGATGTGCAATCCGTGCCGGGCGACGACGCTGCCATTCTGGTGACGGGCAGTCAGCGGCAGGCGATGACGACCGATCATCTGCGGGCCATGATGCACGATCCGGTGGTTATGACCCGGATCGCTGCCGTTCATGCGCTGGGCGATGTTTGGGCGATGGGGGCTGCCCCGCAGGCGGCCACGATCAGCCTGATTTTGCCGCGCCAATCGGAAACCCTGCAACGTCGCACGCTGACCGAGGTGATGGCTGTAGCGACCGAAGTCATGACCGCGGCCGGGGCCGCCATCGTCGGAGGTCACACGACGATGGGCGAGGAGTTCACGATCGGGTTTTCGGTGACTGGCCTGTGTGAGGCCGATCCGGTAACGCTGGTCGGGGCCAGAGCGGGCGATGCGCTGATCCTGACCAAACCGATCGGATCGGGCGTGCTGATGGCGGCGGAAATGGCGGGACGGGCAAAGGGAGCCGACGTGCAGGCGGCGTGGCAGGTCATGGCGCAGGGGCAAGGTGCGGCCTCGGCCCTGTTGCGGGGTGCGCATGCGATGACCGATGTGACAGGCTTTGGCCTGGCCGGGCATCTGGGCGGCATGTGCGAGGCATCGGGCGTTCGGGCAGAGTTGCACCTGTCGAAAGTGCCGGTGATGCAGGGCGCCTTGGCCTTGGCCGAGGGTGGGATGCGGTCGACGATCTATGCGGCCAACCGTGCCGACGCGGGGCCCGTGTTTGGCGCGGTGGGCCCCGTGGGCGATTTGTTGTTCGATCCGCAGACGGCAGGCGGGCTACTTGCTGCGGTGGACGGTGAATCGGCCGAGGCTGTCTGCGCCGCGTTGGTCGCAGCCGGTTATCCCGCTGCGATCATCGGTCGGATCGTGCCGGGCGATCCGGGGATCAGCGTTCTGCCATGATCCCGGCGATCCGGTCGGCGAGGGTTTCCAAAGCTGCCGGGTCCAACGTTTCAGTGGGCAAGGTAGCGATCAGGTCGCGGGTGTCGAGTTTGCGCGACTTGGCATAGGCCGCATCGTAGTGCTGGTCGATGAGAGCAGTCGCCAGCCCGACGTGATCCCCTTTGGACAAAAGGGCCAGCAAGCCATCGACCAGATCATGCCCGCGCAGGAACCGCAGTGGGCGCAGCCGTTCGGTCAGGTCATCGGGATTGGCGATCACATCGGCATAGGCGGCGGTAAGGTAGGCGGCGCGGGCGACCACGGGGGCCTCGATCACGATGCGGGGGGCCGCGACCATCCGTTCCCAGACGCGGGGCGGAATGTTCAGGCGACCGATCTTTGAGCTTTCCGCCTCGACCACCACGGGGCGGGCGGGGTCGAGTTTGGTCAGGGCGACGGCAAGCTGCGTTTCAAACGCTTTTTGTGCGGGCTGGCCGCCGGGCATGGCGCCCAGCAGCGATCCCCGGTGCCGGGCGATCCCTTCGAGGTCGAGCATTTGAACGCCGCGCTGCGGGAGTAACGGCAGAAGGTCGGTCTTGGCCGTGCCGGTATAGCCGTCGAGCAGGACGAAACGGTGCGGTAGCGGGTCGTCATAGACGACCTTGTGCACCAGCCGCCGGAAGGATTGGTAACCGCCCTTTATCGTGTCGGTCCGCCAGCCGATCTGCGCGAGGATTGACGAGAATGACCCCGACCGCTGCCCGCCACGCCAGCAATAGACGAGAGGTTTCCAAGACCCGTCCTTGTCCTGCATCCGGGTTTCTATCGCAGCGGCAGCGTTGCGGGCGACCATGACGGCGCCGATCTTGCGGGCGTCAAAGGCGCTGACCTGTTTGTAGATCGTCCCGACCTCGGCCCGTTCCGCGTTGGACAGGGCGGGCATGTTGACCGCGCCGGGAATGTGATCCTCGGCGTATTCAGCGGGCGAACGCACGTCGATCACGGTGTCGAACCCGTGGTTGAGAAGGGCAGAGAGGCTGTCAAAGGCGATCGGCATGACGCGCGGTCTAGCGCAAGGGAGGGTGGGTTGAAACCCACCTTACAGGGGTGCGGGTCCCTGCATGATCTCGATCCGGTTTCCAAAGGGGTCGGCGACGAAAAAGCGGCGCACCCCTTCGATCTTGTCGTCCCAGTCGACCGGATGGCCGGCAGCAGTCAGGGCAGACGCGATGCCGTCCAGATCATCGACCGACAGGCAGGGATGCGCCTTGCGCGCCGGGGAAAACGGAGTTTCGACGCCAAGGTGGAGATTGATCGCCCCTCGCGTGACCCAAAGGCCGCCTCGGCCTGCAATCGCGGCTGGCTTGGGTACCTCGGTCATGCCAATCAGCCCGATCCAGAAGGCCCGGGCCGCCGCCTCCCCCCCGCTGGGGATGGCGAGTTGGATGTGGTCCAGTGTCCAGGTCACGGCAAAAGAGGCACCCGGCCCCGGTCTGTCAAAAGCCAGCAAAGGCGCCCTTCGAACACCGCAGGCACCAGCGGGCGGCCGTAGCCCGCCCCGCCGTCGAGGTCGATCCGGTTGCCGAAATGCCGGGGTGTGTCGAGCGCGGTATGCCCGTGGACGATCAGCGGCCCGTGGTCGCGGTGATCATCCAGAAATCCGTCGCGGATCCAGATCAGGTCATCCTCGGTCTGGTCCGCCATCGGGATGCCGGGGCGGATGCCTGCATGGACGAACAGCAGGTCGTCTTCGGTATGCCAAAGCGGAAGGGCGTCCAGAAAATCGACGTGGGACGACGGGACTGTCTGGGTCGCGCGACGCCGCAGATCGGGGTCGTCGAGGTCCAGACCGTAGGATTGCAGCGTTTCGCCGCCGCCAAGTGCGGGATTGAGCCAGCCCTTGCCCGAGGCGATCCGGGCGTCGTGCTCTTTCCCCGATCGGACAAAGCGCGAGAACATCCGGTCATGGTTGCCTTTGATCGCAACCCAGTTCCGGCCTGTCGCCACCCCGTCGGCCAGCGTCTGGATCACCCCACGGCTGTCTGGTCCTCGGTCGGTATAATCGCCCAAGAATACGATCCGGGCGTCTGGTCCGCCATCGGCCTCGATCATGTCGAGCGCGTGATCAAGCATTGCCTTTTGGCCGTGAATGTCGCCGATGGCATAGATCATCAATGGGCTCGTCGTCGTGAGTTCATCGCTGACCTAGCACGCACCGGCAGGGGATGTGAGGGGTCCGGGCGAATATTCTGATCAAGCCTGGTCGTTGCCCGCGAACCGGACCGACTGTCAGGCCGTGCGGGGCAGGTTCTGTTCAAGGAAGGTGTAGGAATGCGTGTTGACGTCCCCGCTCCATCGCCAAAGAGCCACGAACCCCTCTGCCCCGGTGCGAAAGGCATGGGGCATCAGGCTGGGATGGTGGATCATGTCACCTGCCGTCCGAACCGAGGTGTCATCCCCTGCTGTCCATAGGGCGGAGCCCGAGATGATGACATACGTCTCGTCCGCGTCGTGGTTATGCAGGGGGTAATAGCTGTCGGGCCGCTGGTAGAGTAGCCCAAGCCGCAGATTGGGGGCAGGGATCGGTCCTTGGGGACCCATCAGTGTGCAGACGGCCACAATCGCGCTGGCGTCGTCCGTCATGCGGTCGGACACCGGGTTCACGCCCCAGGGCGTCAGACTTTGCGCCGCGAGAAGTGCGCGGGCCACCGGATGATCCGAGGTCGCCAGACAGGCCCGGATCGCAAGGTCCAAGTCGCACGGCGGTTGGTCCTCGACCGCAGTTGGTTGGGGCGTGATCAGCAAGGCTTCCGCGGTTTGAGAGGTGGCAGCGCGGCCTTCGTCGTTATACACCTTAGCAATCGCACCGAGCAGGTCATCGTAGGCTATGGGATAGGGCATGGCAAAATCCAGACAACAGATTTTGCAGAATTAGGATGCAACGGGCGCAGTGACTGCGCCCGTTGCGACATGCCCGATGCCGTTTATGCCACGTCGAAAGCGAGCGGTTTGACCTGCTGGAACATGCCGGTCTTTTCGAGCTTGGCGATGACCGAAGGGGCCACCGGATCGTCGACATAGAGAAGCGCAATCGCCTCGCCCCCCCGCGCCGAGCGGCCGAGGGTGAAGTTGGCGATGTTCACGCCGTTTTCGCCCATCGTATTGCCCAGCATACCGATGATGCCGGGAATATCCTCGTTCGTGGTGTAAAGCATGTTCGCCCCGATCTCGGCATCCACGTTGATGCCCTTGATCTGGATGAACCGGGGTTTGCCATCGCTGAACACGGTGCCCGCGACCGAGCGTTCGCGTTTGTCGGTGACGACGGTGCATTTGATATAGCCTTCGAATGCGCCCGACTGGTCCTGTTTGGTGGTCGAAATCTGCGTGCCGCGTTCCTTGGCGATTACGGGCGCGCTGACCATGTTCACGTCAGGGTTCACCTTTTTCATGATGCCGGCAATGACCGCACAGTCGAGTGCGCGGGAATTGTAGGTGGTGGCGACGCCGTCATACAGGATGTTGATCGCCTTGATCGGCTCGTCCGTCATCTGACCGATGAAGTTGCCCAGATGCCCGGCCAATTTGATCCACGGCCCCATCACCTTGGCCTCTTCGGCGGTGATGCTGGGCATGTTGATCGCGTTGGTCACAGCACCCGACAGCAGGTAGTCGGACATCTGTTCGGCCACCTGAAGGGCGACGTTTTCCTGCGCCTCGGTTGTGGCGGCCCCAAGGTGCGGGGTGACGACGACGTTGGGCAGATTGAAGAGGGGCGAGTTGGTCGCCGGTTCCTCGGCAAACACGTCGAACGCGGCGCCGGCAACATGGCCGGATTTCAGCGCCTCGGCCAGCGCGGCTTCGTCCACCAGACCGCCGCGGGCGCAGTTGATGATCCGCACGCCGGGCTTGGTCTTGGCGATGTTGTCGGCCGACAGGATGTTGCGGGTCTGGTCGGTCAGCGGCACGTGCAGGGTGATGAAATCGGCCCGTTTGAGCAGGTCGTCCAACTCCACCTTTTCCGCGCCGATCTGGTCGGCCCGTTCGACAGACAGGAAGGGGTCATAGGCGATGACCTTCATCCGCAGACCCAGCGCCCGGTCCACGACGATGGAGCCGATGTTGCCCGCGCCGATCACGCCCAGCGTCTTGTTCGTCAGTTCCACGCCCATGAAGCGCGACTTTTCCCATTTGCCTGCATGGGTCGAGGCGTTCGCCTCGGGGATTTGGCGCGCGACGGCCATCATCAGCGAAATGGCGTGTTCGGCGGTGGTGATCGAATTACCAAAGGGGGTGTTCATGACAATGATCCCCTTTTTCGAGGCGGCGGGGATATCGACGTTGTCCACCCCGATCCCGGCGCGGCCGATGACCTTGAGGTTGGTGGCGGCGGCGATCAGTTTTTCGGTGGCCTTGGTGGCGGACCGGATGGCAAGGCCGTCATAGTTGCCGATGATGGCAGAAAGCGCCTCTTTGTCCTTGCCCAGTTTGGGCTGGAAATCGACGTCGATCCCGCGGTCGCGGAAGATCTGGACGGCGGCGTCGGAGAGTTCGTCAGAGATGAGGACTTTGGGGGCCATGATGGGCTCCTGTCTGAAGGGTCAGGTTAGGTGGATTGAAATCCACCTTACGGGAAACGGATTTTGATGGGGTAGGGTGGGTTGAAACCCACCTTACGCGGCTTGGGGCAAAGCCTCGATTTCGGCGGTATAGGCCCATTCGAGCCAAGGCAGCATCGCCTGAATGTCCGAGGTTTCCACCGTGGCACCGCACCAGATGCGCAAGCCCGCGGGCGCGTCGCGATAGGCCCCGATATCCAGCGCGATCTTTTCGGATTCGAGCCGCTTGGCCACGGCCTTTGCAAAGGCGGCGCCATCGGTGATCCGCGGATCGGTGAATTTCAGACAGACCGATGTGTTGGACCGCGTGTCCGGGTCCACAGCCAGATTGTCGATCCAGTCACGGTCCGCACAGAAATCCCAGATGGCCTGCGCGTTGGCATCGGCGCGACCCTTAAGCGCGGCAAAACCGCCGATCGACTGGCCCCATTTCAGGGCGACCAGATAATCTTCGACACACAGCATCGACGGCGTGTTGATGGTTTCGCCCACAAAGATGCCTTCGATCAGCTTCCCCTTGGAGGTGAGGCGGAAAATCTTGGGCAGGGGCCAGGCGGGGGTGTAGCTTTCCAGCCGTTCGACGGCGCGGGGCGACAGGATCAGCATGCCGTGGGCCGCTTCGCCACCCATGACCTTTTGCCAGCTGAAGGTCACCACGTCGAGCTTGGTCCAGTCCATGTCCTGCGCAAAGGCGGCACTGGTCGCGTCGCAGATGGTCAGCCCCTTGCGATCAGCGGGGATCATGTCGGCGTTGGGCAGCCGCACGCCCGAGGTCGTTCCATTCCAAGTGAACACGACGTCGTTGTCGTAGTTCAAGGTGTGCATGTCCACGATATGGCCGTAGTCGGCCTTGTGGACGTTGGCGTCGAGCCTCATCTGCTTGACCACGTCAGTCACCCAGCCTTCGCCGAAACTTTCCCAAGCGACCATCTCGACCGGGCGTTCGCCCAGAAGCGACCACATGGCCATCTCGACAGCACCCGTGTCCGAGGCAGGGACGATGCCGATGCGATAGTCGGCAGGCACGCCAAGGATGTCGCGGGTGAGGTCGATCGCCTCTTTCAGTTTGTTCTTGCCCACGCCTGCGCGGTGCGACCGGCCCAAGGGGGCGTCAGCAAGCGCGTTCAGGGTCCATGTGGGGGGTTTGGCACAGGGGCCGGACGAAAAGCGCGCATTCATTGGCCGCGCCACGGGGGTGTTCGTTACCATCGCTGGTATCCTCTCAGATATGCGCCCTACGTTGGGGTAGGGTGTCCCGCCGCCGGAAATACGAGCCTGCCTGCCCTTTCACAAGCGCCAAAATGGGGCTAGACCGCCGTATCAGTTACAATTTGCGACGCCTCAGACTACGATCGGAAACTTCCCATGTTTGCTGTGACCCTTCTGTGCGCGCCGGACGAACGCCGACTGTCGCAGGCGCTGGTCGAGTCGTTGCGTAACGCCTGGGGCGGGGGCGAGGCAGTGTGGTTGTCGGTCGAGGAGGCCGCCGAATTCCACGTCCCCGACGTCCCGTCCAATCAGTGGGACGTCTGGCAGGATTTGCAGGATCAGGGGATCGACCTGATCGTTCAACCCGCCGAAGGCCGCAAGAAGCGGATGCTGTTGGCCGATATGGACAGCACCATGATCCGGCAGGAATGTATCGACGAACTGGCAGTGGTGGCGGGCGTGGGCGACCGGGTTGCCGCCATCACCCGGCGGGCGATGAACGGCGAGCTGGATTTCGAAGGGGCGCTGGATGAACGGGTTGGTCTGTTGACAGGTCTGGATGCTGGTGTGATCGACGATGTTCTGGACAGTCGGATTTCGCTGATGCCCGGAGGATACGAGTTGGTCCAGACGATGAAAGCGCACGGGGCCTATGCCGCCCTGGTGTCGGGCGGGTTCACCGCGTTCACAGCCAGAATTGCCGCGACTCTGGGCTTTGACGAAAATCGCGCCAACGCACTGTTGATCGAGAACGGCAAACTGACCGGCAAGGTTGCCCGCCCGATCCTGGGCCGCGCGGCCAAGGTCGAGGCGTTGGAGCAGATCACCGTTCGACTGGGTCTTGCCGAGGTGGACGTGCTGGCCGTGGGCGACGGGGCCAACGATCTGGGCATGTTGGGCCGGGCGGGAACCGGCGTTGCCCTGCATGCGAAACCGACCGTTCAGGCCGAATGCAGTGTTCGGGTAAACCACGGCGATCTGACCGCCCTGCTGTTCCTTCAGGGCTATGCCCGGACCGAGTTCGTCACCTGATGTTCGAAGTCTCGCTTGAGTTGGTGGCCCTTCTGATGGCGGCGTCCTTTGCCGCTGGGTTCGTCGATTCCATTGCGGGGGGCGGCGGTCTGATCACGCTGCCCATGCTGATCATCGCGGGGGCGTCACCGGTGACGGCCCTTGCCACGAACAAGATTCAGGGCGTGTTCGGGGCGGCGATGGCAACGTGGTCCTATGCGCGGGGCGGGCATGTGGAGCTGCGTAAACAGATCGTTCCGGCGCTGATCGCCATGGGGGCTGCCATCTGCGGCGCCATGCTGGCCAGCCACCTGCCGACCGACATCATCCGGCTGGGCCTGCCTGTATTGCTGATCGGGATTGCGCTGTTCTTTGCGCTCAAGCCCGGGTTGTCGGACATCGACCGGGTGGCGCGGATCACGCCTGCGACTTTCATGGTCACGCTGGTTCCGCTGATCGGGTTCTATGACGGGCTTGTGGGGCCGGGGGCCGGGGCGTTCTATATGCTGGGCTTTGTCGGGCTGGCGGGGTTTGGGGTTCTCAAGGCCACGGCACATACCAAGCTGATCAACTTTGCGTCGAACCTGGGTGGGATCATCGCCTTTGCCTTCTTTGCCAAGCCGTGGTGGATCATGGGCCTGTGCATGGGCTGCGGACAGATGGCGGGCGCCTATGTCGGATCGCGGCTGGCGATGCGGGTGGGCGCGCGGGTCATCAAGCCTGTGCTGGTGGTGTCGGCCACGGCGCTGGCGATCAAGCTATTGTGGGATATGTCCTAGCCAATTCGCCAATTCCCTGACACTGACCATCAGACCAGAGGTCCCGGCGCGGTGGCCGGGACAGCGGAGGGACGGATTGGCAAGGCCCGGATCTAGACCGCCAGCCGTCTCGCCTCTGCAAAGGACAAGAGCCTTCGCGATCGGGCGTCCCATAGGTGCAGGCCCAGACATTTCAGGCTGTCACCGAGGGTCATTCGTTGTGCGGTGGCAAGGTCCGAGTGATCGCGCAGCACCTCGGGCAAACGGTAGAACGGGATGCGGGAATACAGGTGGTGGACGTGGTGCACCCCGATATTGGCCGTGAACCAGCGCAGCACCCCGGGCAGGACATAGTGCGAACTGCCCAGTAGGGCCGCGTCGTGCAGCGCCCAATCCTCGGCCTTGTCCCAATGCGCCTCTTCAAACTGGTGCTGGATGTAGAACAGCCAGACCCCGGCCGAGGCGGCAAGGATCGCCGAGGGCAGGAAGATGAACAGCAACGTGCCAAAGCCGCCCCACCAGACGCAGGCCGACAAGGCCCCCACGATCATCAGGTTGGTCACCATCGCACTGATCCAATACCGCCAACCGTCGGACATCATGCCCAGCGGCAGACGGTTCTGGATCATGAACAGATAGGTCGGACCAAGGCCGAACATGACCACGGGATTGCGATAGAATCGATAAGCCAGCCGCCCGCGCCATGACAGGGCGTGATATTCTTCGACCGTGAGGGTCATCACATCGCCCATCCCGCGCCGGTCCAGATTGCCGTGGGTCGCGTGGTGGAGTGAATGGCTGCGACGCCAGACGTCGTAAGGGGTCAAGGTCAGAACACCCAATGCCCGTCCGGTCCAGTCCGCGACGTGCCGGTTGCGAAAGAACGATCCATGCCCGCAATCGTGCTGGATCACGAACAGGCGCAGCAGGAACGGTGCCGCCAGAACGCCCAACGACAGCGAGATCCAGACGCTGAACGACAGCGCCCACCAGGCCAGCGACCAGAGGGCGACAAAGGGCAGCAGGGTGATCGCCAGTTCGCCTGCGGACCGAGTATCATCGGGATCACGGTAGCGGGCGAGGATCTGAACCCAGTCTTTGGGTGCCATGTTCGACCCGGCGGGGGCGGGGGGAGTGGAGGTTTCGGCCATCTGCTCTGCTCTTGGGGGCGGCTGACGGTCTGTTCCGACACGGCCTTTTGCCAATAGGGTTATCCCACCCGGAGGTCCGGGTCGAATGATAACTACGCGAGCGGCCGTAAATGTTTGGTTTATGCGAGGGCTGCGGCAGGTCGGACATAGCCCGTCACGATGTCGCGGCGGTTCTTGACCGGTGCGTTGAGCCGGGCGAGAGCCGCAGGATGGTTCGCGCTCAGCACACCCAGCCGGATCAGCAGGGCGGCGATGACCGCCTCGCTTGCCCGGGTTGCCCCGTCCGTGATTTTGATCGCGATGCCTGTCTTGAGGTCCGGCAGAATGGCGACATACACGCCCTCTGCCCCCCCCTTGATCGCCGCACGGCCGTTGCAGGCGCGCATCAGTTCGGTGCAGGCCATTCCTTCGCCCGACACCAGTTCGGGAAAGGCCATCATCGCCTGCACCAGCCGCTGTTGGGCCCCGGCACGGCGATCAGAGCGGTCAGCGGCGCTGGCGAAATGGGCCATGGCACGGGCCAACCCGTGGACGGTGGTGGCAAAATTGGGGGCTGAACAGCCGTCAATACCATAGCCGGGGCTGTCCTCGCCCGTCACTTCCTCGAATGCGGTGCGGATGGCCTGCTGGATGGGGTGAGTCGGGTCGACATAGTCCGGTCCGGCCTTCAAGTGTTTGGTCAGGGTCAGAAAGCCGCTGTGCTTGCCCGAGCAGTTGTTGTGGATCTGGCAGGGCGTTTCGCCGGACCGGATCAGCGCATCGCGCGCCGCGCGGTCGCTGGGTTCCTGCGGGCCACAGCGGAAATCGTCGTCGGACAGGCCCATCGCGCCCAGCCACTCGGCCACCCGGTCGGTATGATAGGCTGCCCCGATGTGGCTGGCACAGGACAGGGCCAGTTGATCGACCCGCAGGCCAAAGGCATCGGCCGCCCCGCTTTCGATCAGGGGCAGGGCCTGCACCATCTTGCACGACGACCGGGGATAAATGACCGCCTGCGGGTCGCCCAGGGCAAAGGTGATCTGCCCCGACCCGTCACAGATGACGGCGTGTCCCTGATGCACACATTCCAGGATATCGCCCCGCCACACGTCCACCAGATCGACAGCTTTCCCCATTTTCAGCACCTTTTTTGCGAGCCCGGCGGCAATCCGCGCAGCTTTGTGACCCAATGGGGGTTTCCCATTTGGGCGATTTCTTGCTATCGCTATGGGTATCGGGTTGAACCAGTCCCTTCCAGTCGAAAAGGTGCCGCAAGATGCGCCAGTTGGTCGGGACGTCCAGAGGCAAGGACAGCTTGGAGGCTGTAACGATGATATCAGGAATTTCGCGCGCCATTGGCGTGACATTGGCACTAGTCGCAGGCACGGCAGCCACCGCACAGGATTCGTCCAACCGCGTGTCGGCCAATACGGACTGGAGCGTGTTCGTCGAGAACGATCCGACCGAATGCTGGAGCGTCTCTGCGCCCAAGGAAACGGTAAACACGCGCGACGGCAACGTGGTGGCGGCCCGGCGGGGCGACATCCTGTTGTTCGTGTTCTTCCGTCCGGCACAGGGCGTGCAGGGGCAGGTGGCCTTTACCGGTGGCTATGCCTTTGCGGGTGGATCGACGGTGAGCCTTCAGGTCGGTGACAACACCTACCAGCTGTTCACCGAGGGCGAATGGGCCTGGCCCGCCACCCCCGCCGATGACGCCGCAATCGTCGCCGCCATGAAGCGCGGGGCAAGCGCCGTGGCCACTGGCCAATCCGGGCGCGGCACCGTGACCAAGGACACCTTTTCCCTCTCAGGCTTTACAGCCGCCGTCGAAGACGCCGGAAAACGCTGCGCAGGCTGATCGCAACGGACGCCAGATATCACGGGGGCAGGAATCCTTTGGAATCCTGCCCCCGATTGTTATATGAGCCGCTGATCCCAAGAGGCTGCCCATGACGACCAACGCCCCCATCGTTCAGGACCTGCACACGATCCCCCGCAAACTGCCGGAGGGGCCGCAGAATATCGTGGGCCTGACCCGCGACCAGATGCGCACGGCCCTGATCGCCGCCGGGACGCCCGAACGGCAGGCCAAGATGCGTGTCGGTCAAGTGTGGCAGTGGATCTATCACTGGGGGGTCCGCGATTTCGCCCTGATGACCAATTTGGCCAAGGACTATCGCACGCTGCTGGCCAACACCTTTGTCATCGACCTGCCCGAGGTGGTTACCAAACAGGTCAGCGCGGACGGCACCCGCAAATATCTGGTGCGCATCGCGGGCGGCCACGAAGTCGAGGTGGTGTATATCCCTGAGACCGATCGCGGGACGCTGTGCATTTCGTCCCAGGTCGGCTGCACGCTGACCTGTTCGTTCTGCCACACGGGCACCCAGAAACTGGTGCGCAACCTGACCGCCGCCGAGATTGTGGGTCAGATCATGCTAGCCCGCGACGATCTGGGCGAATGGCCGGTGCAGGGCGACCCCAAGAACGAACAGCGCCTGCTGTCCAATGTTGTCCTGATGGGCATGGGCGAGCCGCTGTATAATTTCGACAACGTGCGCGACGCGATGAAGATCGCGATGGACCCCGAGGGGATCAGCCTGTCGCGCCGCCGGATCACCCTGTCCACCAGCGGTGTGGTCCCCGAGATCGCCCGCACAGCGGATGAAATCGGCTGTCAGTTGGCCATTTCGTTTCACGCGACCACGGACGAGGTGCGGGACAAACTGGTTCCGATCAACAAGAAATGGCCACTCAAGGAATTGCTGGATGCCCTGCGGGAGTATCCCAAGGTCAGCAATTCCGAACGGATCACATTTGAATACGTCATGCTCAAAGGCGTGAACGACAGCGACGCCGACGCCCGCCGCCTGGTCAAGCTGATCGAAGGCATCCCGGCCAAGATCAACCTGATCCCGTTCAACGAATGGCCCGGCGCGCCCTATCAGCGGTCCGACTGGGACCGGATCCAGTCCTTTGCCGACATCGTCTACAAGGCGGGTTATGCCAGCCCGATCCGGACCCCGCGCGGCGAGGATATCATGGCCGCCTGCGGCCAATTGAAATCCGCGACCGAACGCGGGCGTCGCGACAAGGCTGTTCTGAACCCATAAAGAATTGCTGATGCACGCAGCGTTATGGTTGGGCTAGGATGACCAGATGGACCTGCGAAAGCCCAAACATTGCATCGCGCTGCACCTTGCGTCGGCTGCCAAGGGCGTGACGCGTCAACTGGATGCGGCGCTACGCCCGCTTGGCCTGACCTCGGCTCAGTTTTTCACGCTGAACGCGCTCGACCTTGAGGGCGAGGGGACGACCACCGACCTTGCCCAACGGTTGGGCAGCGACCGCACCACGATGAGCCGGAACCTTGACCTGATGGTCCGGCGCGGATGGGTCCACCGCGCTGCCCCTGATGCCACGCAACAGCGGGTCTGTTCGCTTGCTCCGGCGGGGGCCGATCTGGTGCGGTTGGCCCGCAAGGCCTGGAAACAGGGGCAGGCCGACCTGACCAGATCCCTGGGCAAATCCGACGCCAAGGCGCTGATCCGTATTCTGCGTAAGCTGCCGACCATACCCCGGGACTGACCAGTCGCCTGCCCGCGTTAGGCTGCCCCATTGCCAGCATCGCGATCCCGTGCTTTGGCTGGCGCACCAAGGGGTGACGGAGGAGCCATGATGTCGCGCAGCATCACCATCAACGATGTGTCGTTCGACGTGGCCGCCGTTCCGGGCCGAATGGTCGATGCCGTCCTGTCCGATCCGTCCGCGCTTCAGGGGATCTGGCGGGACGTCTATCGCTGGGATCCGCGCAAACAGGTCGGAACGACCCTTGTCCAGACCACGAAAACCGGGGCTATCCCGCTCCTCAACGGGCTGACCTGCTTTGTCCCAAGGGTCGGGGCAGGCGGACAGATTGTCAGGAACGAGCAGGCCTCGGCCCGGATGTCAGAGCGTCTGACGGCGCTGGTGGATGCACCGACAACCACCGCGATCCTCAATTCACTGGGGGAAATCATCCAGAAGCCGCAAAAGACGCTGCCGCTGTCGCTGTGGGCGGCGCTGAACCCGGTCGCCGGATATGTCCTGCGCCAGCACCTGAGCTATTGCGTCCTGCAATTGCGCCACCCCGCCGAGGATCTGACCGCCTATCTGTGCCTGCCGTCCCGCGTCCGCTATCACCACGAGATCGAAACGATCCCGGACGAGGCCAGCTATCAGGCCGTATTGGCGCAAGAGCCTGATCTGCGGCACCGCGCGGCAACGTTTGTCGTGCCGTCCCGGTCGGCGTCGAACGCCAGCCTGCGCAAGGTGGCCCTGCGCAAACGGATCGAGGAAATCCGCACGTCCATCGACACATTCCCCCCCCTGAACGATGCCCAGGAGGGTCGCAGGCTCGACGGGCTCAGGGATGCCATGGCACTGCTGGAGGAGGAGTGGGAAGTCGTAAGTGGCGGGTCCCCCGCCGGTTAACCAACTCTTCAGTCATTTTCGGCAAATTGTCGGTATGGACCAGCAAACATTCCTGCCCCGCCTCAACGCCGATCTGTCCGCCCTGCTGATAAGCGCAGCGCGGACGGATGGGACCAGCCCAGAAACCGTCCTGCGCGATGCGTTGGAACGCAAACTGGCCCGGCGCGCCCGCAAACGTGCCGCCCTGCGCCGGAACCGAATCGCGGCGGCCTTTCCCGATCTGGTCGGTTAGGCCAGCAGCGCGCGCGCCTCGTCCGGGGACAGGGCGTCAGGACGGTCGCAGGTGGTTGTCGTTTCGACCCAGCGCCGTTCGGCCCCCGATTTCAGGATCGAGGTCATGACGTCCACCGCGTGAACGGCAACGTCGATATTGCAGCGGTGCTGCCGTCCCTCGTCGATGGCCGTGGCCATATCGGCCAGCCCCGCACAGCGATAGTTGGCCCGGTCGTTGCCCTGTCCATCCTTCATGTTCGCCACGCCGTAGGGATGGTCCCAACCCGGCAGCGCGGTCATGTCACCGCCCTTGTCCGAAACCTTGACCTCGCCACCGAAAAAGTTGGGGTCGGGGACATACATCGACCCGGTCTCGCCATACAGTTCCATGTTCTGGTGGGCGTTCTTCCACACGTCCCAAGACGCGCCGAGGGTGACGATGGCGCCATTGGCGAATTCCATGACGGCGTGGATGTTCGTGGGCGTTTCGACCGTCAGAACCTCGCCGTTGCGGGGGCCGTTGCCGATGGTGCGGTTTGGGAAACTGGTTCCGGCCATCGCGGTGACCGATTTCACCGGGCCGATCAGCTGGATCAGGTTGGTGATGTAATAGGGGCCCATGTCCAGAACCGGCCCGCCGCCCGGTTTGAAAAAGAAGTCGGGGTTGGGATGCCATGCCTCCATCCCGTGACCCATGACGTGACAGGTGCCGCCGATGACGCGGCCGATTTTGCCCGCGTCCAGTGCCGCGCGGGCCTGCTGATGCGCCCCGCCCAGGAATGTGTCAGGGGCGGACCCCACGCGCAGCCCCTTGCTGTCGGCCAGATCGCGCAGGCGGTTGCCCTCGTCCAGTGTCAGGACGATTGGCTTTTCGGTATAGGCGTGTTTGCCCGCGTTCAAGATGCGGGTGGACACGTAGTAATGCGCAGCCGGGATCGTCAGGTTGACGATCACGTCGATGTCGCCCGCCGCCAGCAGGTCATCGACCGTTTCCGCCCGCACGCCGAATTCAGCGGCACGGGCGTTGGCAAGGTCCATGTTCAGGTCCGACACCGCCCGCAGGTCCAGCGACCGAAACGTCGGGGCGAATTTGCAATAGGTGGTCGATATGTTGCCGCATCCGATGATGCCGACGCCGAGTTTGGCCATTTTGTGTAGTCCTCAGAAGGCTTTGACAGCGGCGATCGACCGCGTTGCAAAGCGTTTGTGATCCTTGGGATTGTCATGTTCGACGACGTAGCGGTTGACCCCGGCCGCATCCAGCGCAGCCTTGATCGGCGCCCAGTCGATGATGCCGTGACCCACGTCGGCCCAGCCATCCTCGTCCGCGTTCTGGCCGTCGGGGGCAATGTCCTTGACGTGGACGGCGATGATCCGGCCCGCGTATTTGTTGATCCAGGCGACCGGATCATGGCCTGCCACCCGCACCCAGCCTAAATCAAGTTCAAGCTTGAGGTCGGGTGAGGCCGCTGCGATCAGGTCCAACGGCAGGTCAGGCCCGTCGACCGGATCGAATTCAAAGGCGTGGTTGTGCCAGCCGAAATCATATCCTGCGTCCTGAAACGGCTTGCCAGCGGCGGCCAGACGCTTGCCAAAGGCGGCCCAGCCTGCGGCGTCAGCGGGACGATCTTCGACTGCGACATGGGGGACGATGACCGCGTCCATGTTCATAAGCTTGGCGACGGCCAGCATCCCCTTGGGATCGGATTCGACCTGCGCCAGCCCGAAATGCCCGGTGGGCATGGACAGTCCGGCCTTGTCCAGTGCGGCCTTGAGTGCGGCAGGATCGGCATAGAGTCCGCCATACCCTTCCACATCGCGGTACCCGGCGGCCGCAAGCATCGCCAGAGTGTCCTCCAGCGGGGGGAAGTTGCGCGAACAGTAAAGCTGGTACGAAATCGAAGGCATGACAGAGGGTCCTTTTAGGGGGTGCAGGTGGCCGAGTAGAGATCGCGCAGCGTGAACTGCGGCGTGGCCCCGGCGTCCTTGGGGGTAAAAGTGATCTGGGCGGGAAAGCCCGGGAACAGGGAAAAGGCGTTGTCGCTGAACCGGCCCGGCACGTCGGCCTCGATGGCGACGAACAGCGCCAGCGCCTCGGCCGCGACGGTCAAGGTCCAGACGCCGTTCTCTTCTGTCGCCTCGTGAACCAACCGCGAGGGGCGCAAGTCGTAGGATTTGTAGGGGTGGGGCGCGAAAACGTCGCCCGACCGGGTGCCATCCGACCCTTCCCAGGTAAAGGCGAGCATGTCTTGCGGGCCAAGGGCGTCGGCGGGCAGGGTCATCATATCGACAGCTTCGGCCCCCACGGGCATCGTCGCCTGCCCCAAAGGCCGGGTCCGCCCACCCATCCCGACGGCCAGCGCCGTCACCGTCAGATCGACAGTGTCGCGCCGGTCATTGATCCCGCGCAGGACGATGGTGCCGTCCACCGGAACGGCAGAAACGGCGACCGGCTGAAAGAAATCCCGCGCCATGTGATGCAAGAGTTTCCAGTTGCCCCCATGATCCAGAGAGGCCCACGAACAGACCGGCCAGGTGTCATTGAGTTGCCAGATCAGCGTCCCCATGCAGTGCGGTTTGAGGCTGCGCCAATGTGTGACCGCCGTCTTGATTGCCAGGCCCTGCTGGACCTGGCTCAGATACACGAAATCCTCGAATTTGGCGGGCCAGCGGAAATAGCGGAACATCGTCTCGGCGATCCGCGCATTGCCACCGGCGTTCTTCTGGTGGCTTTCCAGAACGGGCGCGGCGATGTTGAAATCGGCGGGGTCCGCGAAGCGGCGAATGGTGGACATTGACGGATAGGACTGGAATCCGAATTCGGAACAGAACCGGGGTGACACGTCGCGGTAATGGTCGAAATCGCGCCCTTCGTGCCAGACCGACCAGAAATGCATGTCGCCCTTGCTGTCGTCGTGCCACGCGTCGCCGAAATCCATAGGTCCGGGGCTGGGCGACGACGGCCACCAGATTGCGGCGGGGTCCGTTTCCATCAGCGCCGCCTCGATACTGCGGTTCAGGCGGTCATAGTTGATCAGGTACAGGTCGCGGTTCGCCTTGGTTTCCGGATACCACGTCAGCGCGCCGATCAGTTCATTGTCTCCGCACCAGACGGCAAGACAGGCGTGGTGGTGCATCCGGGCGACGTTGTCGTGCACCTCGGCCCGGACCTCGGCCAGATAGTCGGGGGTCGAGGGGTAGATGTTGCAGGAAAACATGAAATCCTGCCAGACCATGAGCCCCATCTGATCGCACAGGTCATAGAACCACGTCGGTTCATACCGCCCGCCGCCCCAGACCCGGATCATGTTCATGTTGGCATCGACTGCCGATTGCAGCAGATCGCGCACGGCGTCCTCGGTGATCCGACCCGCCAACGCGTCGGCGGGGATCCAGTTGGCCCCTTTGGCAAAGGTATCGTGGCCATTGACGCGAAATTTGAACCCCAACCCGGTCGCGTCCTTGTCGGTGATCAGTTCCATGTGCCGCAGGCCGATCCGGCGGGTGTCGACCGCATCGCCCACCTGAACCGTCAGATCGTGAAGGGTTTGGGGACCCAGGCCCGCAGGCCACCACAGGTCGGGATTTTCGATGTCAAAGATGGCCGTCACGCTATCGCCGTCGATCTCGCCATCCAAGGTCTGTCCGGCAAAGGTGACAGAAAATGGGGCCTCTAGCGCGTCCTCGACATGAACGGTCACGCTGAGCGTGGCCAGCCCGGCGACATGATCCTGCCGGATCGCCAGCCGGTCGATGCGCGGCGTCCGTGCAGGTTCAAGCCGCAGGTCGCCATACAGGCCGAACGGGGCCAACGCGATGTTCCAGTCCCATCCGAAATCGCACTGAACCTTGCGCAACAGGTTCCCGTTCGGGATCGGGCAGTTGCTGCTGAAGGGCAGGGGAAAGGGGTGCGCGGCTGCTGCGTCGTTGGCCGCCTTGGGGTTGGAATGGAACGTGATACAGACGTCATTCTCGCCCGTCGTGGCGATCCCCGTCAGATCAGAGCGAAAGGTGCGGAAACTGTTGGCCACACTCAGCACGGTGATCCCGTTCCAGGTGATCGTCGCCACGGTATCCAGCCCCGACACGACAAGAACGACATTCGCATGATCCAGATGGACCGTGCGCCGGGCTGTCCAGGCGCGGTCGGCGATCCAGCGCAGATCGTATTCGTTGCGGCCCCAATAGGGATCGGGGATCAGGCCCGCGTCGTGCAGGGCCGAAATCGCATCGCCGGGCAGGGACATCGGACAATCATATTGGCCGGTGTCGTCAGACAGGGTCCACTGGCCGCAGAGATCGACTGCGGCCGGATGGGGCATTGGGATCACAAACGCACCTCGGTATCCTTGTCGAACAGAGACGCGCGGGACGGATCGATTCCGATGGTCAGGGTGTCACCGCGATGCACGCGGGCCTGACCGTCCATGCGGATGCGGAACCGTTCGCCCGCCACAGTGGTCCAGACCAGCGTGTCGGATCCCATCGGTTCGACAATGTCCACGACAATGGGAAGTTGAATGGGCGCGTGGACCACAAGTTCGCCGGTGACGACGTGTTCGGGCCGGATTCCGATGGTGGCGGGCCCATCCTTGGGCTGCGGGCTGACAAAGGCGTAACCGGTCATCGGCAGGCTCAGATCGCTGGCGACAAAAGTCCCTTTCTCCAGCCGCCCCTCGACAAAGTTCATCGACGGACTGCCGATGAAGTCAGCGACATAGCGGTTCATCGGTTTGTTATAAATCTCGTCGGGCGTGCCCAACTGCATGATGATCCCGCCCTTCATGATGGCGATCCGGTCGGCCAGCGTCATCGCCTCGACCTGATCGTGGGTCACATAGATCATCGTGTTGTTGAGCTGGTTGTGCAGGCGTTTAATCTCGACCCGCAGGTCGGCGCGCAGTTTGGCATCCAGGTTGGACAGTGGTTCGTCGAACAGGAACACGTCCACGTCCCGCACCAACGCCCGGCCGATGGCGACCCGCTGACGCTGACCACCCGACAGGGCACCCGGTTTGCGCTGCAACAGCGGTTCGATTTGCAGGATTTCGGCAGCGCGGGCGACCCGTTTGGCGATTTCGTCCTTTGGCACTTTGGCGTTGCGCAAGCCAAAGGTCATGTTCCCCTCGACCGTCATCTGCGGATACAGCGCGTAGGACTGGAACACCATGCCGATGCCGCGCTTTGACGGCTCCTCCCACGTCACGTTCTGGCCCTTGATCCAGATCTGGCCATCGGTCGGCTCAAGCAGACCCGCGATGCAATTCAGCAGCGTGGACTTGCCACAGCCGGACGACCCCAGCAGCACCAGAAACTCGCCCTTGCCGATGTCGAGGTTCAGGCTGCGCAGCACCTTGACCGCCCCGAAGTTGAGGTCGAGGTCCTTGATCTGGACCGAGAAGTTTTCAGCGTTCATGGGATCAGCCCTTTACTGCGCCGGCAGCGATGCCCCGGACGAAAAGTTTGCCGGAGGCAAAGTAGATGACGAGAGGGACAAGACCGGTCAGCAGGGTCGCGGCCATGTTGACGTTGTATTCCTTGACCCCCTGAACCGAGTTGACGATGTTGTTGAGCTGCACCGTCATGGGGTATCGGTCGGGGCTGGAAATATAGGTCACGCCGAACAGGAAATCGTTCCAGATCCCCGTGACCTGAATGATCAGCGCCACGACGAAAATGGGCAGCGACATCGGCATGATGATCCGGAAAAAGATCGCCCAGAACCCGGCCCCGTCGACCCGCGCCGCCTTGAACAGTTCCTCTGGTATGGACGAGAAATAGTTGCGGAACAGCAGCGTGTTGATTGGCATCCCGAACGCGACGTGAACCAGCACCAGCCCGGTCAACGACCCATATAGACCCGCCTCGCGCAGCAGGATCACGATGGGATAGAGCATGATCTGATAGGGGATGAAGGCCCCGATCATCAGGATGGTAAAGAACAGCTCGGACCCTTTGAATTTCCACATCGACAGGGCGTAGCCATTCACCGACGCCACCGCGATCGAGATCAGGACCGACGGGATCAGGATGTTGACCGAATTCCAGAACCCCCGGCTAAGTCCGTCACAGTTGATCCCCGTGCAGGCCTGCGACCACGCCTTGACCCACGGTTCAAACGTGATCTCCATCGGCGGGGAAAAGATGTTGCCCATGCGGATTTCCGGCATCCCCTTGAGCGAGGTGACGATCATCACATAGAGCGGCAGCGCATAGTAGATGGCGACGACAATCAGGGTGCCATAGACGATGATGTTGGCCCGGCTGAATGCGCGCTTGGGCTTGGCACCGCGCGGGCCGGACATGTCGCGGTTGGCAGCGACGGCGGGGGCAAGGGTTCCGGGATTAGCCACGCTTCTTGC
The DNA here is from genome assembly GCA_024642115.1 of Marivivens sp. GTDB lineage: Bacteria > Pseudomonadota > Alphaproteobacteria > Rhodobacterales > Rhodobacteraceae > JAHEBU01. Next base: position 212,119 of record JAHEBU010000005.1, read on the forward strand.
CTCCGAATTCGAGATAGGCCCAAGGGATCAGAATGATCACCACGGTGACCAGCATCATCGTGGACGCGGCAAAGCCCTGCCCAAGGTTCTGACCACCGAACATGGCGGTCATGACGTATTTTGCAGGAACTTCGGAACTGATGCCCGGCCCGCCCGACGTCTGGGCGACCACAAGGTCATACAGTTTCACGATCCCCGCCCCGATCAGCACGAGAGAGGTCACAAAGACCGGGCGCATCATCGGGATGATGATCCGGATGTAGGTCTTGACCGTGCCGATCCCGTCCACGCGGGCAGCTTTCCAGATGTCCTCATCAATGCCGCGCAGACCGGCCAGCATGATGCACATGATCAGGCCCGTCCCTTGCCACAGGCCAGCGATCAGCAGGCCGTACATGACGATGGATGGATTGTTGAGCGGGTCAAAATTGAATGTGGTCCAGCCCAGCCCGCGCACGATGTGCTGCAAGCCAAGCTCGGGGTTCAGGATCCATTGCCAAACAAGGCCGGTCACGATGAACGACAGGGCAAAGGGATACAGGAATATGGTGCGGAACGTGTCCTCGCCCCGGATCTTGCGATCCAGCAGGGCGGCAAGGGTAAAAGCGATAAGCAGCGTGCCGATCAGCGAACAGATGCCGTAAATCCCGAGGTTTTCAATGGAAACGATCCATTTGCGGCTGGTCCACAGGCGGTCGTATTGGGCGAGACCGACCCAGTTGAGCCGGGGAAGCAGGCCCGAACTGGTGAACGAATAGATCACCGTCCAGACTGTCCCGCCCAGAAAGATCACCACGGCGGTAAAGATCATCGGGATCGACGCGATCTTGGACATCGGATTTCGGAACAGGCGGCTTGGTCGTTTGCCACTCGATGCCGCGCTGCGCCCTTGGGCCGGGCGGCCTTGTTCGGCGATGGTCATGATGCCTCTCCCTCGGCAAGTCTGACGGTCTGCCCCAGTATGGGACAGAATGGGCCCCTGTGAAGGGGCCCATTCGTATCACGTCGCGGTTTGCTTAGGTCGCAGATGCGATGATGTCGGCGTACTGCTTCTGAACTTCGGCCGGGGTCATGGTCGGCGTGCTCCAGAATTCCGTCATCAGATCGTTGAGCTGCGTGACGGTATCGGGCGACAGCAGCTCGGTCCCGGCGGGAACGACCTTGCCTGCGGCCAGCAGATCCAGACCTTTCTGGGTGCACTCGTTCACCGTGGTCAGGTCAACGTCACCGCGAATCGGCAGCGATCCCTTGGCCGAGTTGAACGACACCTGAACGGCAGGCGACAGCAACAGCGCGGCAAGTTCTTTTTGCGCTGCGGTGATCGCCGGGTCGCTGTTCACGGGGAAGTAGAACGCGTCACCCCCGGTATCGAGGATCGCGGCGTCGCCCAGACCGGGCAGACATTCGTAATCCGTGCCCGCGACCTTGCCGGCCATGGCGAATTCGCCCTGCGCCCAGTCGCCCATGATCTGCGCACCAGCGGTGCCGTCGATCACGGCGGCAGTCGCCTGGTTCCAGTCCTGAACGTTCAGGCCAGCCGAAAACTCACGCGCCGCACCAAAGGCTTCGAACACCTTGGTGTATTCGGGGCCCATGACGACCGTTGCGTCCTTGTCCTTGTTGACCTTGAGCCAGGCATCCTGCCCGGCCAGAGCCAGCGCCATAACGCCAAAGGCGCCGTTCTGCTGCCAGGACTGGCCACCCATCGCAAGCGGGGTGATGCCAGCCGCCTGAAGGGCGGGGGCGGTCGCGGCGAACTCTTCCCAGTTGGTGGGAACCGGCACGCCGGCCTTGGCATAGGCGGCATCCGACAGCCACATCCACTGCCACGAGTGAATGTTGATCGGGGCGCAATAGACCTTGCCATCGACCGTGCAGGCGTCGAGCAGCGACGGCGGGTTCACGATGTCTTTCCAGTGGTTGGCTTCGGCCACATCGGTCAGATCCATCAGCAGACCAGCCTGGATCAGTTCCTCGGCCTGACGGCCATGGTTGAACTGGAAGGCTGCGGGCGGATCGCCCCCGATGATCCGCGACACCATGATCGGGCGGGCGGTGTCGCCACCGCCGGCGATGGCACCGTCGATCCACTTGTTGCCAGTGGCATCCCATGCCTCGGCCAGCTTCGACACGGCGTTCGCTTCGCCGCCCGAAGTCCACCAGTGCATGACCTCGAGATCGGTGGCGTGGGCAGCGCCCGCACCCACGATCGCCGTCGCGGCCAGCAGTTTGGTTGTCAGTTTCACGATTTTCTCCTCCCTGGTTCTAAATCGTTGTAGATTTTCTATATCGTTTTAGTTTTCCCTTGCAAGAAATTTTAAAACCAAGTTTTCATGCGGGACGAAACATTCGTTCGGCCCTTTGGGAGGAGGGCGGCGTTGGCCTGTGGAGGGGCGGCGCCAGCCGCAGAAATGGGGGCCGAGCAGGGAAAACATGGGAAAATCTGGGGCTCGTGGACAGCGACAAGGCCATATCCGACGACCGAATGCCGTCCGTGGAAGCGTCTGAAAAACCGACGCTCAAGACCATTTCGCGTCTTAGCGGGTTGGCCGTGCCCACGGTCAGCCGGGCGCTCAACGATGCCCCGGACATCGGCGCGGAAACCAAAAAGCTGATCCGCCGAATCGCGGACGAGATCGGTTATGTCCCCAACCGCGCCGGGGTCCGTCTGCGCACCGGGCGGACAAACGTGATCAGTCTGGTGCTGTCCACCGAACACGACATGATGAACCACACCGCGCGGCTGATTTCGGCCATTGCAGGCGGCTTGCAGAACACGCCCTACCACCTGATCGTCACACCCTACTTTCCATCCGACGACCCGATGAAACCGATCCGCTACATCGTCGATACCGGATCAGCCGATGCGATCATCATGAACCAGACCCAGCCTACCGACCCGCGCGTGGCCTTCCTGATGGAACGGGGGTTCCCCTTTGCCACGCATGGCCGCACCAACTGGGCTGAAAAGCACGCCTATTTCGACTACGACAACACCGCCTTTGGGGCAAAGGCGATCATGACCCTGATCGACCGGGGGCGGCGCAACATCCTCGTCATCGCGCCACCCATGGCCCAGAATTACGCCCAGAACATCCGGGACGGCGCGACTATCGCGGCGCGGGGCCGGGACATACGCCTGACCATCGCAGATACCGTGACCAGCGACGATAGCAGCACCTTGGTCAAGGACGGGGTCGAGGCGATCCTGCGCGCCGACCCCACCATCGACGGTATTGTCTGTTCCTCTACCTCGGCCACAATGGCCGCAGTCGCCGCAATGGAATTGTGCGGTCGGTCCGTTGGCACCGATACCGACGTCTTTGCCAAAGAGGCGATTCCGTTCCTGCGCCTGTTCCGCCCCGGTATCCTGACCGTGCAAGAGGACGTGGGGCAGGCGGGTGAATTTCTCGCCCGTGCCGCCATCCGCGCCGTGCGCGAACCCGACCTGCCGCCGATGCAGGGGCTCGCCGCCCCCCGGATGCAAGACTGACACCTCTAACCCCGAAAGCCGACAGACATGCCCACACAGATCAAAGGCCCCGCCCTCTTTCTGGCCCAGTTCGCAGGTGACGCCGCCCCCTTCAACACGCTGGAGGGGATCACCAAATGGGCCGCCGGACTGGGCTACAAGGGCGTGCAGATTCCGACCTTTGACGGCCGTTTGTTCGATCTGGCCAAGGCCGCCGAAAGCCAGACCTATTGTGACGAGGTCGCAGGCATCTGTGCCGACGCGGGGGTGCAGATCACCGAACTGTCCACCCACCTTCAGGGGCAACTGGTGGCCGTGAACCCGGCCTATGACATCGCCTTTGACGCCTTCGCCCCCGCCGATTGCCACGGCAATCCGGCCAAACGGCAGGCCTGGGCCGTGGATCAGATGAAAAAGGCGGCGGTTGCGTCACAGCGGTTGGGCCTGACCACCTCGGTCAGCTTCACCGGCTCGCTCGCTTTTCCCTACATCTACCCCTGGCCCCAGCGTCCCGCTGGGTTGATCGAGGAAACCTTTGCCGAACTCGCCCGCCGCTGGGTCCCGATCCTGAACCATTACACCGACCACGGGGTCAGCATCGGCTATGAAATCCACCCCGGCGAGGATGTGTTCGACGGTGCCACGTTCGAGATGTTCGTGGACGCCTGCAAAGGCCACCCTGCGGCGATGATCAACTACGATCCGTCGCATTTCGTCCTGCAACAACTCGACTACCTCGCCTTCATCGACCTCTATCACGACCGCATTAACGCGTTCCACGTAAAGGATGCCGAATTCAACCCGACCGGACGGCAGGGCGTCTATTCCGGCTATCAGCCTTGGGTGAATCGGGCGGGCCGGTTCCGCAGTCTGGGCGATGGCCAAGTCGATTTCGCCGGCATCTTTTCCAAGCTCACCCAATACGGCTATGACAGTTGGGCAGTGCTGGAATGGGAATGCTGCATCAAATCGCCTGAACAAGGGGCCGCTGAAGGGGCCCCGTTCATCGACGCCCACCTGATCGAGGTCACCGGCAAAGCCTTTGACGATTTCGCAGGTGGCGAACGGGACGAGGCCGCAATCAAGAGGATGCTGGGGCTATGACACGTTTGAAACTTGGGATGGTGGGCGGCGGGCAGGGTGCCTTCATCGGCGCGGTCCACCGGATCGCCAGCCGGATCGACGACCGCTTTGACCTGGTGGCAGGGGCGCTGTCATCGGACGCCAAGCGTGCGGCGGCCAGTGCAGCGGAACTGGGGATCGCGCCCGACCGCTCCTATGCCGATTTCCGCGACATGGCCAAGGCCGAGGCCGCCCGTGCCGATGGCATCGACGCCGTCGCCATCGTCACCCCCAACCACATGCACGCCGCCCCGGTTATCGCATTTCTTGAGGCCGGGATCGCCGTCATCTGCGACAAACCGCTGTGCCTGACGAAGGAGGAGGCGGACCAGATCGCCGCCGCCGTCAAACGGTCAAAGGCTCCGTTCATCCTGACCCACAACTACACCGGCTACCCGCTGATCCGGCAGGCACGGCAAATGGTGGCCGATGGGAAACTGGGTAAGATCCGCATCATTCAGGCCGAATATGCGCAGGACTGGCTGACCCTGCCCGCCGATCCGGGCAACAAACAGGCCGACTGGCGGACCGATCCGGCCCGCGCTGGCGGCGGAGCGATCGGCGACATCGGCACCCATGCGTTCAACCTGCTGTCCTTTGTGACGGGATTGGAAACCGAGGCGCTGCTGGCCGACCTGCATTCGATGGTGAACGGGCGGCGGGTGGACGACAACGCCCATATCCTGCTGCGGATGAAAGGCGGGGCCAAGGGGATGCTTTGGGCGTCCCAGGTCGCCGTGGGCAAGGAAAACGGCCTCCAACTGCGGATTTATGGCGACAAGGGCAGCATCGAATGGGGACAGGAAAACCCTAACGTGATGACCTATTCGGTCTTTGGCGAACCCAAACAGATCATCACGCGGGGCGGGGCGGGTCTGGGCGGAGGAGCCGGCCAATGGACGCGCATCCCCCCCGGCCACCCCGAAGGCTACCTCGAAGGTTTCGCGACCCTCTACAACGACGCCGCCGACCTGATCCAGGGGACCGGAGACGGCGCGCTGCTGCCGGGGATCAAGGCGGGGCTGGACGGGATGTGGTTTATCGGGGCGTGTATCGCCTCGAGCAAGAAGGACGGCGTTTGGATCAAGCGCTGAACCACCCGTCCGACTGGCGGGGCAGATGGGCTACCGATCGCGCAACCACGCAAAAGCGGGCTTGTCGGTGCCGTCCGCTGTGCGCAGGCCCAGGGTTGTAAGGTAGTCAGCAAAACAGGCATCTTTGATGCCATAATAGGTCGTGTAACCGGAAACCTCGTCGGCCGAGAGATCGTGCAGCCAGACGAGTGTAACCATGCCGATCCTGTCGGCGTGGTCGTCCGCATATTCTAGCACGCCACGCACAAAATCGACCTGGCCGACCGGCGTTGCGCCGCATCCGCCCGATGGATAACCCACCTCGGTCAAATAGACCGACTTGGTCTGGGCTGCGGTGAGCATCGCGTCCAGTGTCGTGGGCAGGCTGGCGGGATCGTCGATCCGAAAACCATCAAGTAGCGGATAATAGTTGATCATCCAGACATCGCCCAGATCGGCAAGGGCGCGGGCCTTGGTCGCCTCGGGGCCGATCAGTCCGGCCCATGTGATCGTCATGCCCACCGGAACGCCGGGTCGCACACCATGGACCACCTCGCGGGCAGCCACAAAGAAGCGGCCATACTTGTCCCACTCCGCCCCGGTCAGAACCCCGTCCACCTCGTTTCCGATGCCCACACTTGTCAGCTCGACATCGGGCATCCGCGTCAGAACCTCGGTCAAAAAAGCGGTGAAACGGGCGATGACCGCCGGGTCATTGTAAGGCAAAGCCTGTAGATCGGAAGGCCTGCGATCGGCGACGGTGTCCAGAACCGAAAACATCAAAGCAATCTGAAGGTTGTTCGCCGGATAGATGGCATTCGCGATGGCGGGCCAGTCGGGATCGGGCGCATAGGTGCCGTTTGGCTCAAGATCGTCCCAAAACAGGCTGAGCGGCGTCGCCTTGGCCCCGACATCTGACAGGGCCTGCAACACGCGGTCATAGTCGCCATCAGATGCCATCGTCCCCGCTATCGAAAGTATGGGGTCGGCATGGGCGGCACTTACCCAAAGGAAGGTCGCCAGAACGGTTTGCCTCATTCGCTCTCCTATCGCCCCGGAATAACTCCCCGCTTCTGCCCTGCATTCGGCCAGTCGTGAATGGCCGCAATCGCCTCCTCGGCTGTCTCGACAAACCGGAACAGCTTCAGATCGTCGGCTGAGATCGTCCCCGCCTCGGCCAGCGCGTCCCAGTTGATGATCTTGGTCCAAAAGTCGCGCCCGAACAGCAGGAACGGGACCTGCGCCATGCGGCCCGTCTGGATCAGGGTCAGCGCCTCGAACATTTCGTCCAGCGTGCCGAACCCGCCCGGAAAAATGCACATTGCCCGCGCCCGCATCAGGAAATGCATCTTGCGGATCGCGAAGTAGTGGAAGTTGAAGCACAGCTCGGGTGTCACATATTCGTTCGGGGCCTGCTCGTGCGGCAGCACGATGTTCAGCCCGATGGACCGCCCCCCGGCATCCGCAGCCCCGCGGTTCCCCGCCTCCATCACCCCCGGTCCGCCGCCGGTGATGATGACGCTTTCGGTGCCGCCGGACTTGAGCGATTCCTCTGTCATCAGCCGGGCGAATTTGCGGGCTTCGTCGTAATATTTTGACAGCGCCCCCAGCGCGGGGGTGCGGGCGGGTTTGTCGGGCGCAGGTATACGAGCGCCGCCAAACAGCACGATGGTGGATTGGATGCCTGCCGCATCCAGCGCCATTTCGGGTTTGAGCAGTTCAAGTTGCAGGCGTACTGGCCGCAGGTCCTCGTGCAGCATGAAGTCGTCGTCAGTGAAGGCCAACCGGTAGGTGGGCGACCGGGTCTGCGGGGTGTCGGGCACCTCGCCGGCGGTTTTACGGTCCTGTTTGCTGTCGCGCATCTGATGGCGGCGGCTGTCGTCTTTCATGTGGTCTGGTCCTTGCGATTGCCTAGATGGGCGTATCCGGTTTATAGCCCCCCGGAACGAAGAACCCCAGAGATACCGGAGCCTGCCATGTCGAACGCCGCCCTAGAGACCGCCATCGAAGCCGCCTGGGACGCCCGCGACGGGATCACTCCGGCAACAAAGGGCGAGGCGCGCGATGCGATCGAGGCGACGTTGACCGCGCTGGACAGCGGAACCCTGCGGGTGGCGGAAAAGCGGGGCAACGACTGGCACGTCAATCAGTGGGCGAAAAAGGCCGTTCTGCTGTCATTCCGGCTGGCCGACATGGCCGAGATTTCGGGCGGCAATGGCGGCACGAACTGGTGGGACAAGGTGCCGTCGAAATTCGCGGGCTGGACCCCGGATGACTGGAAAAAGGCGGGTTTTCGCGCCGTGCCGGGCAGCATCGTGCGGCGGTCGGCCTTTATCGCCAAAAACGTCGTCCTGATGCCGTCCTTCGTGAATATCGGCGCCTACGTGGACGAGGGGTCGATGGTGGATGGCTGGGCGACGGTCGGGTCCTGCGCCCAGATCGGCAAGCATGTCCACCTGTCAGGAGGCGTGGGGATCGGTGGCGTTCTGGAGCCGATGCAGGCGGGCCCGACGATCATCGAGGACAACTGTTTCATCGGCGCCCGGTCCGAGGTCGTGGAAGGTTGCATCGTCCGCGAAGGCTCGGTGCTGGGCATGGGTGTTTTCATCGGCAAATCGACCAAGATCGTCGACCGGGAAACCGGCGAGGTCATGTATGGCGAGGTCCCGCCCTATTCCGTCGTCGTGGCTGGGTCGATGCCGTCCAAGGGGGGGATCAACCTGTATTGCGCGGTGATCGTCAAACGTGTGGATGCGCAGACGCGCAGCAAGACCGGGATCAACGAATTGCTGCGCGACTAAGGGCGTTCACGCGTGAGCCCATTTTAAGCCACTGATTTTAAACGGGTATCTGAAAACAGGGATTTTGCCGCATTGACGATGGGGCGAAAGCCGCAGACGAACCGGGCTTGATCGGGATCAAAGGCAGCGCTGTCCATCCGGGTCATACTTGACCGCGAACTGATGCCGAGGAGAGACCACCATGACCAAACCGAAAACCGCCCGGACCCGCCGCTGGCCTCTTTGGGCCATCGCCGGTGGGCTGGTGGTCGTGGGCGCCTTTTATGCCGGGTCGCAAAGTGGGGTCATGGCCCAGATGATGGGGCATGGTGGCGGCATGATGCACCAGCACGGCGCGGACGGCACCGGGCATGACGAAGTGAATATGCCCGGGCTGCAAGGGGCCAACGCCAGCCCCGAGGAAAGTGCCGAATTGGCCGTCATGTTTCGCAATTTTACCACGCTGAGCCGCGAGGTCACCAATTTGCCTGACGGGATTCGCACCGTCACCCGGTCCTCGGACCCTGATGTCATGGCCGCCCTTGTCAGCCATGTCACCGGCATGATCGGCCGCGTCGAAAAGGGCGACGATCCGCAGATCATGATTCAAAGCCCCACGCTCGACATCTTTTTTGCGCGGGGTGCCGGGATCAAGACCAGTATCGACGTTACGGACGAGGGCATCGTCGTGGTGCAGACCGCGACCGACCCCGATCTGGTGGCCGCGTTGCACACTCATGCCGCCGAGGTCACGGCGATGTCTGAACGCGGCATGGCCGCCGTCCATGAAATGATGATGAAACGCGCCGGGAACTGACGCGGCCCCCTCTTTCCGTTTGGGGCGCGTCCGCCTAAGAAGGTCGCGCAACCCGAAAGGCCCGCCATGACCGACGCCGACACGCCAAAACCCTCTAAGGTCAAGAAACCGTCGCGCCAACAGGTCTATACCTTGCTGGTCGAGGTGGGCCGCAAAGCAGGCGACGGGTTGCCCAAGGGCGCCACGGGGGCGGCCCTGATGATCTATGCCAGCGGTGTCGACGAGGCCGAAGCGGTGCGCGAAACCGTTGCCATCCTCAAGCAGGCGGACATGAACCCGCTGGATGTCAGCGGCTATGGCACGCTGGAGGAACGGTTGGCCGACGGGCACGACATCGACGACGATGAACAGGCCCTGATGCAGAAGGCCTTGGATGAAAACAGCGTGATCGTGGCCCAGATGACGCCGTTTTACGACGAGGCCGAGGATTAATCCTGCCGCCTAGGCCGCCAGCAGGGCGTTCAGCGTCATCGCCTCGAACCCGCGCAGGATGTGGATCTGGCTTTGTTGCATCGGGGGCAGCAGATCCTGGGGGACCGCCGCGAGGAGGGAATGCTGCAACCGGCCCGGAGAGACGACCAGTGAGGTTGCATCCAGACTTTCCAGTGATCCGCCGTTCACCGACAGGACCCCGGGTATATCCAGAAGGATCTGGTGATATCGAACGGTCCAGGCGGGCTCTGTCTGACGGCTGAGGGGGTCGTGCGACAGGTGACGGGCGGCGACGCTGACCTCTTCCAGACCAAAAAGGTATTCCACATCAGACCCGTGCAGCCGGAACCGCTGGTCCGGAGCCAACACCAGATCGCTGTCGAGCCCGTGATAAGGCGCGCGCATGAGGATCGGGGCAAACCGCCCGCGGGCCGGAAACTCTTGCGATCCGGACCAGATGACCTGGGCGACCTCGCCTTCGGCTGTCAGTACCGAATGACCGGCGCGCAATGCATGGATGGGGCGCGGCCCATGCGGCGTATCGACAAGCGCCGATGCCGACAGGCCCGGTGTCGGCCCGGCGGGTTCGATCCGGTCCGACAGCCCGACCCACGTCATCCGTTCATCGACCGGGCAAAGCACCGGATCGCCGACAATCCGCCCGGCATCGCGCAGGCTGAGCGGGATCGGCCCGGTCAGCGTGGTTTGAAACAACGCCCCGCGGTCCGGCACCCACAGGCTGAAAATACCCAGCCGACCGGGGCCATCCCACGAAAAGCTGACAATCGCTGTTTCAATCGCATCGCTCAGGTCCGTGTGCAGCGTGCATGACAGATGCCGGTTTGACTGTGCCTGCATCAGGATGAGCGAACCGTCCGGGTCGATGCAGATCGACAGGCTGCTGGTCCACGGACTGCGCGTGGCAAAGCGCAGAAGGTTGCGCCGGGTCTGGCCCCGGTCGTGCCGGAATTCGCAAATCAGCGTGCCGCGCGGCAAAAGCGTATCCGGGTCCGGGACAACCCCGTCAGGCAGGTCCACACCCAGCCCCATCGGATCGAACCGGGCCGTTTCGGCGTCGCGCAGGCCAATCCAGGTCATCCCGACCCCTGCCGTATCTGGGGGGTGGACCGGATCATGCCGCCATCATCAAAAGCCGCGCCTCGTAGGCCCTGAGCGTCCGACGGGCCGACCGGCTGTAGCCCGCCCCCGTGTGCGGATCGAGTTCGGGAAAGATCGTCAGGATTTCCTCGACCAGATCCTGTTCGAACAGCCGCGTGGTTTGCGGGCCGGGGAGAAAGCTTTCGGTTGCCAGCCCTTCGGAAAACACGACCTGATGCCGGTCGAACAGAATGTGGACATAGGTGACCTCGCCCCCTTCGATCCGGCGGATTGTCCTGTCGTTGACCAGATCCTTGGCAGCCACCAGCACCTCGCCTTCGCCGAACAGAAGTTCGGCCAGACTGTCGCGGATCAGCACCCGGTGTTGCGGGGACAGGCGCAGCGCGCCGTGGTGGCCCAGCGCGCCTGCCTGAATCTGGATCGGGGCAAGGGCCCCGGTCGCGGTGACCGTCCGCTGTCCCGTCCAGCGGACCGGCTGCGCCCCGTCATCCTGGGTGAGCACGAGATCCCCCGGTTCAAGATCCTCGACCGCCACGTCACCCGTCGGGGTCCGGATCATCGTTCCTGCCACAAAGCAGGGGATCGTATTGACCGTGATAAAACCCACATCCGTCTGAAGGACGGTTCCGTTGCTGCCAATGCTGCTGACTTCGTAGGTAAAGGCGGCGTTGTCGTGGTCACTGTCCGTTGTGATCGTGATCGTGCCGTCGGCATTGACGTGGATCACCTGCCCGGTCTGAAGCGTCACGTTGCTGCCCGCCGTCACGTTGATCCCGTTGATCTGCGTGATCTTGAGCGTGCCGCCCGTCGAGTTGAGGTCGTTGCCAAGAATATCGAGCGTCTTGGTCGTCCCCTCCTGCATGGTGATGCTGTCGTCCAGCGCCACCAACGTCGTCTGCACAGAATCCGTGGCGATCAGCAGGTTGGAATCGTAGGCGCTGTCGGACACGTCCGCGATGCCGATCCGGATCGTGTTCACCACACCCGAATTGACTGGGATCGTCAGGGTCATGGTGACCGTGAACCCGTCCATTTCGGTGTTGTACTGATCCAGCGTGTTGTCGTGGTAGAGGTTGATGTTTTCGGACTGGTTGACGTTGCCCACCGCCGAGGTTCCGTCCCCCACCGACAGCGGAACCGGGGTGCCGTTGATCCAGACCACGACCGAGTCGTTGTAAACAGTGTTCGAATATTCGGGGTATTCGTCCGACGAGAACACGAACTGCATCGTCATGACGTTGCCGGTCGGGATGAAATCGACCGTCAGATAACTGGCGTCGTAAGTGTTGGAGCCGACCGCACTGTTGAACGGGGCATAGTTGTTCGGTCCCGATGTGTCGGTCGAGGTGCTGTTGGACTGGTTGGATTGTCCTGACGAGTTGGTGAAAGACGCGGCGTTTCCCGTCGACAGGATCACCCCCGACCCCGAGCTGCCCGGTGTTACCCCCGGTGCCAGCGTGGTCCCGTTGGAATAGATCGCCGAAGAGTTGGTGGCGCCCGTGTAGGTGGCCCCGGTGACCGTGACCCCGTTGCCAAAGATCTGGTTGGCCATCTGCAACGCGGTCGCATTGGTGTTGTAGGTAAGTTCGCGTGCCGTAACCATTGTCCTGCCCCAGTCTTGCGACCAAGCCAGCGCAAACGCCCAACCGCGGGGTTTTCCCCGTCAGTCTATATGTTGTGGCACTTTACTGCTCGCCACGCCTATTTAGGCTCTGCCCTGCCTCGGGTCATTTATTAAGGACAACCTAAGGTGATTTCTTGTTATTTCAGAGCAGTTTGTGTCGCTGACGCTAGGTAAGCTGCGGGGTGTGTCGCAACCCGGCAACAGGCCCGGTTGCACGACCCCGCCGACCACGCTAGGCCTTGCCCGAAAAGGAGAGACCTCATGCCGACGCCCATTGATCCCGTTGCCCTGACCGCCGATCTGGTCCGCTGTCCTTCGGTCACTCCGGTCGAAGGGGGGGCGTTGCGCCTGTTAGAGCGGGTCTTGGCCGAGGCGGGATTTACCTGTGTCCGGGTCGATCGGGGCGGTATTGCCAATCTGTTTGCCCGCTGGGGGGACAAGGGCGCCGTCCGGACATTCGGGTTCAACGGCCATACTGACGTAGTCCCCTTGGGGGACGAGGCCGCCTGGTCGATGCCACCCTTTGGTGGTCGTATCAGCGATGGCTACCTGTATGGCCGGGGGGCCACGGACATGAAATCGGGCGTAGCGGCCTTTGTCGCAGCCGCCGTCGATTTTGTGACCGACACCCCGCCCGATGGGGCCGTCATCCTGACCATCACCGGCGACGAAGAGGGCGATGCCCTGCACGGCACGACCGCCCTGCTCGACTGGATGGCCGAAGAGGGCGAGGCGATGTCGGTCTGTCTGGTGGGCGAACCGACCTGCCCCGATGTCATGGGTGAGGCGATCAAGATTGGCCGACGCGGGTCGCTCAATGCCTATTTCACGGTAACGGGTGTGCAGGGCCATGCCGCCTATCCCCACCGCGCCCGCAACCCGCTGCCCGCCATGGCCCGGCTGATGGACCGCCTGTCATCGCATGTGCTGGACGAGGGGACCGATCATTTCGACCCCTCGACCCTTGCCGTTGTCACCATCGACACCGGCAATCCCGCCACCAACGTCATCCCCGAAAAGGCCCGGGCCACGGTCAACGTCCGGTTCAACGACGCCCATTCGAGCCAGGCTATCGTGGACTGGATGGGCGAGGTTGCGGGCGAGGTGGCCGAACAGTTCGACGTCGATATCGCGATCAAGGTGAAGGTGTCGGGCGAAAGTTTCCTGACGCCGCCCGGCCCGCTGTCCGACCTGGTCAGTGCCGCAGTCGCTGCGGAAACCGGCGTGACCCCGGTGCTGTCCACATCGGGCGGGACGTCGGACGCCCGGTTTGTCCGTGCCCATTGCCCGGTTGTGGAGTTCGGTCTGGTGGGCCGGACCATGCACCAGATCGACGAACGGGTCGAGGTGGCGCAGATTGGTCAGCTCAAGGCGGTGTATGGCCGGATCCTGCGGGATTATTTCGCCTGACACGCGGGTCGGAAATTTCGGGGAAATTTCCGATGCCTCCGGCGGGAGTTGTTATTGCAAGGTGAACCGACAGCGGATTTCGTCATGACGCTGACCTGTGCCCGTGCTAGGTCGGGGGCATGAGCAATATCCCCTCCAAAGAGGAAATCCTGCAATGGATTTCCGATCATCCCGGCCTGAGCGCCAAGCGTGACATCGCCAAGGCCTTTGGCATCAAGGGCGACCGCCGCATCGACCTCAAGCAGGTGCTGCGCGAGCTTGAGGCCGAGGGCAAGCTGGCGCGCAAGCGCAGCGGCTATCGTGACGCCGACAAGTTGCCGCCGGTTGCCGTTCTCGAGGTGATGGCCCCCGACGCGTCGGGCGATCTGTTTGCCCGTCCGCTGGAATGGCAGGGCGAGGGCCGCCCGCCCCGCGTGCTGATGCTGACCCGCGACGGCGACCCGGCGCTGGGTGCGGGCGACCGCATTCTGGGTCGCATGACCGAGGTGATGGGCGAGGATCACGAATATACCGCCCGGATGATCCGCCGCATCGGGGTCAACCCGCTGCGCATCGTCGGCGTGTTCCGCAAGGGGTCCGAAGGGGGCCGGATCATGCCCATCGACAAGGGGCAGGACAAGCAATGGGTCGTCGGCCCCGGTCAGGACGGCGGCGCCCGTGACGGTGAACTGGTCGAGGCCGAACAGGCAGGCCCCAAAGGCCGTCTGGGCCTGCCCAAGGCCCGCATCGTCACCCGGCTGGGCGATCCGACCGCCCCCCGCGCCGTATCCCTGATCGCCATTCACCAGCACGCCATCCCCGACCATTTCCCCGACGCCGTCATTGCCGAAGCCGATGCCGCCGTGCCTGCCGGACCGAAGGGCCGCGAGGATTTGCGCGATCTCCCCCTTGTCACCATCGACCCGGTGGATGCCCGCGACCGCGACGATGCCGTGCTGGTCCAGACCGAGGGTGACGGTTTCGTCATCTGGGTCGCCATTGCTGATGTCGCCCATTACGTGACGCCAGGGTCCGAACTGGACCGCGAGGCCCGCAAGCGCGGCAATTCCACCTATTTCCCGGATCGCGTTGTTCCCATGTTGCCCGACCGTCTGTCCGGTGATCTGTGTTCGTTGCATGAACAGGTGGACCGTGCCTGTCTGGCCGTTCGCATGGTCATCGACGCGCAGGGTAACAAGGTGTCCCATCGGTTTGTCCGGGGGGTCATGCGGTCGGTCGCCTCGCTCAACTACGAAGAGGTGCAGGCCGGGATCGACGGGCAGCCGAACGAGAAGGTGGCACCACTGGTCGAGGGGATCTTGCGCCCGTTGTATGGGGCGTATGAGGCTCTGAAACGCGCGCGTGACGCCCGCCAACCGCTGGATCTGGACCTGCCCGAACGGCAGATCGTGCTGGATGATGCTGGGCAGGTGACGTCGGTCCGGTTCAAGGACCGGCTGGATGCCCATCGTCTGATCGAGGAGTTCATGGTGCTGGCCAATGTGGCTGCCGCCGAGGAGTTGATCCGGTTGAAGACGCCGCTGCTGTTCCGGGTGCATGAGGAGCCGAGCCCGGACAAGCTCGATGCGCTGCGCGAGGTGGCGCAGGCATCCGGGCTGGTGCTGGCCAAGGGGCAGGTCCTGAAAACCTCGCATCTGAACCGGTTGCTGGCGCAGGCCGAGGGGACGCCCAATGACGAACTGATCAACATGGCCACGTTACGGTCGATGACGCAGGCCTATTATGCCCCGGAAAACTTTGGCCATTTTGGGCTGGCCTTGCGCCATTATGCCCATTTCACCTCGCCCATCCGTCGGTATTCCGACCTGATCGTTCACCGGGCGCTGATTGCGGCGCATGGCTGGGGTAAGGATGGCCTTAGCCCTTGGGATATCGAGAATCTGGCCGAGACCGGCCAGCAGATCAGCGACACCGAGCGCCGGTCGATGATGGCCGAGCGGGATACGACCGACCGGTATCTCGCGGCCTTTATGGCCGACCGGGTTGGGGCGGAACTTCACGGCCGGATCAGCGGGATCGCCCGCTTTGGCGTTTTCGTCAAGCTGGACGAGACGGGGGCCGATGCCCTGATCCCGATCCGAACGCTGGGGGCGGAGTTTTTCCACCATGACCCTGAAACCCAGACCCTGATGGGCGCTGACAGCGGCACGGTCATCGGGCTGGGCCAGCGGGTGACAGTCAAGCTGGTCGAGGCGACCCCGGTCACGGGCGGTCTGCTGGTCGAACTGATCACTCTGGACGATCGGATCATGCCGCGCGTGTCGGTCAGGGGGCATGGCCGGGGCGGCCCCCGTCGCAAGCTGGTGGCGCACAAGAAAAAGAGTGCCGCGACCAAGCGCAAGGTCGAACGCAAGAGGCGTTGATGCGGTGGGTTCTGGTGATGGTTTTGGCCCTGTGGGCCGGGATGGCCGGGGCGCAGGATGTCCCTGCGGACAAGGGGCCGGGTGGGTTTGCCGAGTGGGTGCAGGGGTTCCGCGTGCGCGCCGCTGCCCACGGGATCACGCAGGCCACCCGCGACGCGGCCCTGACGGGCCTGTCCTACAATGCCGAGGTCATCAAGCGGGACCGCAGTCAGAACGAATTTACCAAGACGGTCTGGGTCTATCTGGAAACCGCCGCCAGCGACGACCGCATCCGAAACGGGCAGGCGGCGCTGAGACGCCATTCAGCCCTGCTGGACGCGATAAAGGCGCGGTATGGCGTGGACCGGCAGATCGTCGTGGCGATCTGGGGGTTGGAGAGCGCCTATGGCACATTTCGCGGGTCGATTCCGACGGTCGAGGCTCTTGCAACGCTGGCCTATGACGGGCGGCGCGGTGACTTTTTTGAGGGGCAGTTGATTGACGCCCTGCGCATCCTGCAAGACGACCACGTCCGCCCCGATGACATGACAGGCAGCTGGGCGGGGGCGATGGGGCATACGCAGTTCATCCCGTCCTCGTTCCTCGCCTATGCGGTGGATTTCAACGGGGATGGGCGGCGGGATATCTGGCATGACGATCCGGCGGATGCGCTCGCCTCGACCGCCGCTTATCTGTCCCGAAACGGCTGGGTCAAGGAACAGCCCTGGGGGGTCGAGGTGACGGTGCCGGACGGGTTCGATTACCTACAGGCCAACCGGACGATCACCCGGCTGCCCAGCCAGTGGGCGGCGCTGGGTGTTGTGGGGCTGGATGGGCCGGTGCGCGACTATGCCACGGCGTCACTGCTGCTGCCCGGCGGGGCGGAAGGGGCGGCGTTTCTGATCTTTCCCAATTTCGACGTGATCGAGACCTATAATACCGCCGACAGCTATATCATTGCCGTGGGCCATCTGGCCGACCGGATCATGGGCGGCGGGCCGATCCGCCATGCCTGGCCAGTGGAGGATCGCGCACTGACCTATGACGAGCGGATCGAGTTGCAGGAGCGGCTGACCGCTGCCGGGTTCGATACCAAGGGGATCGACGGCCTGATCGGCCCGCTGACAATTGATGCGATCCGGGGCTGGCAAAAGGCCAACGGGATGGTGCCTGACGGCTATGCGCCGCCGCGGTTGCTGGAGCGGTTGCGGGGCTAGTTTGCCGCGCAGCCGGTTCCGCGCAGGCAACTGGCCATCAGTGCGAGGTTCTCGGGAGAAGCTTCAAACACTGTCGTGCTGCACGCATCGAGGGTCAGCTCGTAGTTGCCCCCGTTCACGGCGACAAACGCCAGCACCGAGACATCGGCGGGGATGGACCCGCACCATGGGCCGACACAAAGTGGGACCAGCGTAATTGTGCGGTCCATGTCTGTGGTAAACCCGTCCAGTGTCAGCCCCTTGCCCGTGAACTGGGCCGGGATCGGCGGATATGAGGGGGCATTTGGGTCGTCCGTCTTGCCCGGTTTCAAAAGGGCCTCGTCAAAGGCAAAGCTGCCGTGGACAATAACAAACCGGTTGGGCGAGGTTACGGCTGTCTGAAAGGCCACCGCAGGATCGGGGCGGATGCAACTAAGCGCGAAGGCCGGGTTGCCCATCCCCACGATTATCGCGGTAGTCAGGCCAAGCCGGATCATATCAGCCCCGCGAATTCGGCCAGAACCCGTTCGTAGACGCCCCGTTTGAACGGCACGATTCCGGCGACCAGTTCGCCCGGATCGCACCATTTCCATCCAGAAAATTCTGGGTGTGGCAGATCTATGCGGACCTGGTCATCGGTGCCGTGAAACCGCATCAGGAACCATTTCTGTTCCTGTCCACGATACCGCCCCTTCCAGATATTGGGGACCAGATCGTGCGGTAGATCATAGGGAATCCAGTCGACACTTTCGGCCTCGATTGTGACAAGGGTCGAGCTGACGCCGGTTTCTTCTTCCAATTCGCGCAGGGCTGCCGTGCGGGGGTCTTCGCCGTCGTCCACGCCGCCCTGGGGCATTTGCCACGCGTCCTGATCCCGGTCGAGCCTTTGCCCCACGAACACAAGGCCGGCCGGGTTGACAAGCATGACGCCGACGTTGCGGCGATAGGGCAGTTTGGCGATCTGTTCTGGGGTCATGGGCGGGCCGAGGTAAGGTGGGTTTGAACCCACCTTACGTCATGGGTGCGCGGAAATGTAAGGTGGGTTTGAACCCACCTTACCCGGTCATTGCCCGGCAGGAACCGGGTCAGCCTGCGGTTGCAGGGCGCTCAGCCCCTTGAGGATGTCGATGGCATAGGCCAGCTGGTAATCCTCGTCGCGCAGGGCGGCGGCGGCCTCGGCCTTGGCGCGGTCGGCCTCGATCTGCTTGATCTCGTCCTCGGTCAGGCTGTCGTTGCTGAGCGTGCCGCGCAGTTCGGATTCGGACCGGAACTGGGGGGTCGCCGGAGCCTCGGCCGCCGGATCGACGGGCACAACTGCGGGCTGTTCAACGATGATATCCGGCGAAATGCCCAGGTTCTGGATCGACCGGCCCGACGGTGTGTAATAGCGCGCTGTGGTCAATCGCATCGCCCCGTCCCCCTTGAGCGGCAGGACCGTCTGCACTGATCCCTTGCCGAACGATTTGGTCCCGATGACGATGGCCCGGCGATGGTCCTGCAACGCCCCTGCCACGATTTCCGAGGCTGATGCCGATCCGCCGTTGATCAGGATGACGATGGGCTTGCCTTCGGCCAGATCGCCGGCGGTGGCGTTGTAACGGTCGCCGTCGGCCGGGTTGCGGCCCCGGGTTGACACGATCTCGCCCGCGTCAAGGAATGCATCGGCCACATAGATCGCCTGGTTAAGCAGGCCGCCGGGGTTGTTGCGCAAATCGAGGATGAAGCCGTTGACGTTCTGCATGCCGCCGTCGGCTTCGACCTGCGCCTTGATCCCGTCTGTCAGGTTGGGGAAGGTCTGGTCGTTGAAGGTGGAAATCCGCAGCACGACCGACTCGCCTTCGGTCCGCGCCCGCACCGCCGTCAACTTGATCGTGTCGCGCACCAGTTGCACGTCGAACGGATCCGGCACGTCCTTGCGCATCACGGTGATGGTGATGTCCGACCCGACTGGCCCGCGCATCAACTCGACCGACTGGTCGAGCGTCAGCCCCATGACCGTTTCGCCGTTGACCGCCGTGATGTAGTCGCCCGACTGGATGCCCGCCTGCGCCGCAGGGGTCCCGTCCATGGGCGAGACGACCTTGATCCAGCCGTCCTCTTGCGTCACTTCGATACCCAATCCGCCGAATTCGCCCCGCGTCTGCACCCGCATCGCGGCCGCGTCATCAGGCGACAGGTAGGACGAATGCGGATCGAGCGACGACAGCATCCCGTTGATCGCCGCCTCGATCAGCTTTTTCTCGTCCACGGGTTCCACATACTGATTGCGGATCCGGTCAAAGATGTCCCCGAACATGTCAAGCTGTTCATAGACGCTCGCGTTCTGGTTCGCCTCTTGCGCGATCAGGGGCCCTGCGATCTGGGTCGTGGCCAAAAGCCCCAGAACGGTGCCACCAGCAGCGGCGATAACGAACTTTCTCATGTATGGATCCTACCTCGTTGGAGTGCGGCGTGGGCCGCCGTTTATTTTAGCGCGAACCACGTCGCGGGGTCTACGGGACCTTGCCCCTCTCTGACTTCAAGATAAAGCGTTTCTGAACTGGTGTTCCCCGTTCCGGTCGTGCTTTCAGTCAAAATCGCGTCAACATCGGGCAGGGTTCCGCCCATCAGGCCGATTGGGGCGCCTGCGGGCAGGATCTGACCCGCCTCGCCGAACACCTCGCTCAGGCCCGCAAAGATGAACAGGACATCGGCCGCCGGTTCCAGAATGACCACGTTTCCATAATCCAGAAGCGGCCCGCGAAACCGGACTGTGGCCGCAACGGGTGTCGTCACCAGCGCCCGGGGGCGGGTGGCGATGACGATGCCGGGGCGCTCGATCCCGGCGGCATCCGCCTCGCCCGCCTGACGGATCACCTGCCCCGCGACGGGCAGCGGGATCGCGCCCTTTTGCGCAGTCGCATCCGGCGCGTCGCCCGTTTCCGTCCCGGCGATGGTCACCGACAGCCCGCTGGCAAAGGCATCCAGCGTTTCGGTCGAGGCGATCAACAGCGCCGTCTGCACCGGGTCCTCGGAAAACCGGCGGGGCAGGTCGGTCCGGTCGGAAATGGCGGCGCTCAACTCGGCGCGAGCCTTTTGCGCCCCGGCCAGCCCGTCGCGCAAGGTGTCGGCTGCGCCGTCCTGTAGGGTGCGCAGGGTCTGCACCTCGGCCAGTTGGGCGCGCAGGGCCTCGACCTTGGCCTGAAGGGCAGGGGTCACATCGGCCAAGATCATGCCTGACCGCGCCGTGCCCAAGGGGCCAGAGGGGTGCAGCAACAGCAGCGGCGCGGGCGTGCGCCCCATCGTTTCCAGCACGCCCAAAAGTCGCGCCACCTCGTCCGACCTTGCGGCCAGGTCGGCCTCGATCGCCTGTTGGCGAATGGCGGCACGCCGCAAACCGTCGCGCAGGGCGACCAGACCGTCCTCATAAGCCTTGACCGCCTCGGTCAGGGCGGCGACCTGATCGCGCGAGGACTCCGCATCGGTCAACAGAACGCTCGCCCCCTCCAGCCGCTGTTTGGCGGCCAAAGCAGCGGCAGCGGGGTCGGTCTGTGCCACCGCCGCCGTAGCGCAGAACATCAGGATCAGCGCCGCCCGCAGGATCATCGCACGATCAAGGTCTTGCCGGTCATTTCAGGGGGCAGCGGCAGGCCCATCAGATCCAGCAGCGTGGGGGCAAGATCGGCCAGTCGCCCGTCGCGCAGCGTCACCCCCTTTGGCCCGTTGACCAGCGCCACCGGCACCGGGTTGGTGGTGTGGGACGTGTGCGGCTGACCCGTGACCGGGTCCACCATCACTTCGCAATTGCCATGATCAGCGGTGACGATCATCGCGCCGCCCGCCTTTTCCAGCGCGGCCACGACACGGGTGAGGCCCCGATCCACCGCCTCGCACGCCTTGATTGCAGCGCCCAGATCGCCGGTATGCCCGACCATATCAGGATTGGCGTAGTTGGTGACGATCAGGTCATAACCATCCTCGATGGCCTTGACGAAGGCGTCCGTCACCTCGACCGACGACATCTCGGGTTGCAGGTCGTAGGTGGCGACGTTGGGGGATTTGGGCATCTTGCGATCCTCTCCCTTCTCCGGCACCTCGATCCCGCCGTTCAGAAAGAACGTGACGTGGGGATATTTTTCGGTCTCGGCCAGCCGGAACTGGCGCAACCCGTGCTTGGCCACCCATGCACCAATGGTGTTCTGGATGTCCCGCTTGGGGAACACGGCGTCATACCATGCCTTGTGATCGTCCGAATATTCGACCATCCCCAGTCGCGCCGCCAGATCGGGCATCTGACCGCGATCGAACCCGTCAAAGTCCGGCTTGGCGATGGCGGCAAGGATTTCGCGGGCGCGGTCGGCGCGGAAATTCAGGCAAAACAGGCCGTCCGCTTCGTCAAACCCGGCATAGCCGCCGATCACGGTGGCGGGGATGAATTCATCGGTCTTGCCCGCGTCGTAGGCGGCCTTGACGGCGGCCTTGGGCGTATCGGCCTTCGCTCCTTCGCCCCGCACCATCGCGTCATAGGCGGTCTTTACCCGGTCCCAGCGATTGTCGCGGTCCATTGCGAAATAGCGGCCGATGACGGTGGCCACGGTGCAGCCTTTGGGCAGGCGGGCCACCAGATCGTCGATGAACCCGGCCCCCGAGGACGGCGGCACATCGCGGCCATCGGTGATCGCATGAATGACGACCGGGACGCCCGCATCGGTAATCGCCTTGGCGGCGGCGATCATGTGGTCGATATGGCCATGCACCCCGCCATCCGACACGACACCCATCAGATGCGCGCGCCCGCCGCTTTGCTTGAGTTTGTCGATAAACGCGACCAAAGCCTCGGTCTTGGAAAACGACCCATCCTCGATGGCAAGGTCGATCTGGCCCAGATCCATTGCCACGATCCGACCCGCGCCGATGTTGGTGTGGCCCACTTCGGAATTGCCCATCTGGCCGGTGGGCAGGCCCACGTCGGGGCCGTGGGTGATCAACTGGGAATTGGGGCAGGTCGCCATGATCCGGTTGAAGGTCGGCACATCGGCCAAGGCCGGGGCATTCGCGGTCCGCTCGGCCCGCTTGCCCCAGCCATCAAGGATGCACAGCACAACGGGTTTGGGGGCGGACATGGGCGAACTCCTTTTGCTCGGTCCCTTCTAGCGCGACAAAGGGGCGACCGAAACCACGCTCTGGGCTTCTTTCTGCCAAAAAAACCGCCGCCGGAGGCTGCCCTTGCCCCACAAGGGCATCAGCCTGACCCGATCAGGGCACCCGCGGCAAAGACCAGCGCGCCACCCAGAACCACCTGAAACGCCGCCCGCAGGAACGGTGTTTCCATGTACTTGTTCTGAATCCACGCAATCGCCCACAGCTCGATGAACACGACGACAAAGGCGATGCTGGTTGCCGTCCAGAAATCCGGGATCAGGTAAGGCAGGGCGTGTCCAAGGCCGCCAAGGGCAGTCATCACCCCACTGGCGATACCCCGTTTGATCGGCGACCCGCGCCCCGAAATGACGCCGTCGTCGTGCGCGGCCTCGGTGAACCCCATCGAAATGCCTGCGCCGATCGACGCGGCAAGGCCCACGAGAAACGTGGTCCAGGTGTCGTGGGTCGCAAATGCGGTGGCAAAGATCGGCGCGAGCGTTGACACCGACCCGTCCATCAGCCCCGCCAACCCCGGCTGGACCCAGGTCAGCACGAATTGCCGGTGGGCGGCGGTTTCTTCGGTATCCTTCGCCTCGCCATCCAGATGCAGGTCCGCCAGTTCATGCGCCCGTTCGGTGTGGGCGGATTCGGCAGCGGCCAGATCGCCCAGCAGCTTGCGGGTGGCGGCGTCCTGTGTGGCGGCGGCGGCGGTCAGGTAGAACCGTTCGGCGTCGCGTTCCATCTGCGCGGCTTCGTCGCGGATCCGGTCCAACCCCAGGTTTTCGATCAGCCAGACCGGGCGACGGGCGTAAAAGCCTGACACATGTTCGCGGCGGATCAGCGGGATCACCTCGCCGAACCGTTTGGTATGCAGGTCGATCAGGCGGCGGCGGTGGCCGTCTTCTTCGGTCGCCATGCCGTCGAAAATGGCGGCAGAGGCCGGGTAATCGGCCCGCAGCCGTTCGGCATAGCTGCGATAGATGCGGCCGTCGTCCTCTTCGGACGAAATGGCCAATGCCAGGATTTCCTGTTCGCTCAGGTCGCGGAAACGGCGGCGGGACGTGATGCCGGGGATCATCGAAAGCTCCGATTTGGAATGATTCTAAACTAGGCGGCCATCTGGCAGAGGCAAGCGGAAAAAGTGAACCGATCTGTATGGATTTGTCTTGCAAAGTGAACGAATCAGTTTAGATTTCAAACTGAACCGAATAGTTCAGTTATGGAGCATCACATGAAACGCCTGATTCTTGCCGCCGTGGCCACCGCCGCCCTCGTGTCCCCCGCCGCTGCCTTTACCGTGCCTGTCGATTTCCCGACCATGACGTGGCCGACCGCGACGCAGCCGGCACCCGAAACCACGACGCAAAGCTGCGTCGATCCGGCGCAGTTGTCCCAACCGCTCGACACGTGCGCCCCGACGTCCAAGTGACCTTGCCCGCGCCGGGGCCGATGCGCCCCGGTAAACGCCTTGCCGCCTCTGAACCGGGCAGTCTATGCTGCCCGGACAAGGAGAGCGCGATGCCCGACGGGGGAAAAGACGTCAAGAAAGGTCGCAAGTTCGACCAGGTGCTGGACGGCGCCCGACAGGTATTCCTCAAGGATGGATTCGAGGGTGCCAGCGTCGACGACATCGCCCGCGAGGCAGGGGTATCCAAGGCCACGCTCTACAGTTATTTCCCGGACAAGCGCCTGTTATTCATGGAGGTCGCCCGGACCGAATGTCAGCTACAGGCCGACCGCGCTGTTGCCGCCATCGACATGGCCCAGCCCGTTGCCGCCGTTTTGCGTGACGCCGCCGAACAGATGATCGACGTCATTACATCGGGCTTTAACCAGCGCATCTTTCGGATTTGCGTGGCCGAAAGTGACCGGTTCCCCGAGCTTGGGCGCGAATTCTACGAAAGCGGTCCCAACCTGATCCGCCAACGGCTGGTCAGCTTTCTGCAAAAGGCCCAGGCGCGCGGCGAGGTGCAGATCGACGACCTGCCGCTGGCCGCCGACCAGTTCCACGAATTGTGCAAGGTTGATCTGTTCGACCGATGCCTGTTCAACATCGACCAGAGCTTTTCCAAGGCCGAAAAGGCCCGCGTAGCCTCTGGCGCTGTGGAGATGTTCATGGCTCGCTACGGGATCGACCGGAACTAGTCGATACGGCCTAGTCGATCCGACGCACCAGCAACTGGTTGCCCGACCCGCGTTTGGTCTCGAAAACCTTGAGGTCCTGCACCAGATCGCTCAGCTTGCGCTTGCCATAGGTTCGCGTGTCGAAATCGGGGTTCGCGGCTGTGATATACTGCCCCAGCGGTCCCAGCGCATACCATTCGTCGTCCTGATCTATGGCATCCATCGCCCGAATGATGATGTCGCGTGCTTCGGTCAGGGCGGTGGTCATGACGGCAGGTTTGGGCGCCTCGGCCGTCTTGGTGACCTGCGGGGTGCCACCAAGGTTTTCCAGAAAGATGAACCGCTTGCACGCCTTGCGAAACGCTTCGGGCGTCTTTTGCTGGCCGATTCCGTACACATCCAGCCCCTGTTCGCGGATGCGGCTGGCCAGCCGGGTAAAGTCGCTGTCGGATGACACCAGAACGAACCCCTGAAACCGCCCGGTGTGCAGCAGGTCCATCGCGTCGATCACCAGCGAAATGTCCGACGAATTCTTGCCCACTGTGTTGGCGGGCGAATGCAGAGGCACCAGCCCGTGTTCTGCCTGCACCTTGTTCCACCCGGCCATCTGGTTGGAGGAAAAGTCACCATAGCAGCGACGCACCGACGCCTCGCCCAGACTTGCCAATTCCTCGAATATCGCCCCCGCATGCTTGGGCGAGGTGTTGTCGGCGTCGATCAGGACGGCCAGAAGCGGTCGGTCATCGGGCATGTCTTATCCAATCCAGGCGGCCACGGCCGCGAATATCTGTTGTTCCTCGGGGCGAAGGGCGTCGTCCTCGTCCCCCAAAGGCAGCCCGTTCAGGGCATAGGCAAAGGCGGTGTCTGTTTCCCTGTCATACCAGATACCCCCCGCGAACCCATAGGCATTGGCGAAATGCCCGACAATCGGACGGGGAAAGAAACCGGGGCTGTCCAGAAACTGAATCCCCCAGCCATAGCTGTCAAACTCGTCTGGGGTCGGCCCCCTGTCCGGGGACCAAAGACGCCCGGCAGGACCGCGCGGCAAGGCGCGGGCGAGTTTCATCATCCCGGCCATGGACAGGCGCAAGCCGCCCTGCGGCGACAACACGCTGACGTCGGTTCCCAGCCGATACGCACCCGTCAGCGGCGCGGTCCCATCCGGCGCGCTGATCCCGCCGGTGGCCACGACCGCGTCGATTTGGGGGTGCAGGCCGGTGTCGTCACGTCGATAGGTCGCGATCCGGTCCGGTCGCCGTTCAGACAGGACGCCCGACCAGTTGAATCCACCCTCGATATCCAGCGGATCCAGCACCAGCCGCCGGGCCAGCGTGTCGAACCGCTCTTGCGCCTCGACCTCGGCCACGGCGGCCAGGACAATGTAGCCCAGGTTGCAATACTCGAACGCCTGCCCCGGCGCGTGATCGGCCCAGACTTTGGTCCCTTGCGCCGTGATCCAGTCCAGCGGCGCGACCCCCGGCGCGATTGCATATCCCGCCTTGTCCGACAGGCCGCTGCAATGCCCGGCCAACTGGCCCACGGTGATCGGATGATCGGGAAGGGCAGGATGGGCAAAGGGCTGGCCCAGCACATCCTCGACCGCCACGTCACGGTAGGCCGGGTTGATCCCGTCCCGCCCGCGCACAAGAGCCATGCGGGCGGTCCAGCCGGTGACCACTTTGGACACCGATGCGCAGCGGAACAGGGTGCGCGGTGTCACCTCGCGGCCCGGCGCGCTGAGGAAAAACTCCGGCTCCGACCCAGCCCGCGCCGCCGCAATCCCGCAAAACGCAAAAGGCCCGGTCAGGGACCGGGCCAGTGCGCCAAGGTTGTCTGCGGTCAATAGACCACCACGGACCGGATGGATTCGCCTCGGTGCATCAGGTCGAATCCCTTGTTGATATCCTCCAGACCCATCGTGTGGGTAATCATCGGATCAATCTCGATCTTGCCCTGCATGTACCAGTCCACGATCTTGGGAACATCGGTGCGGCCCCGTGCGCCGCCAAAGGCGGTCCCACGCCAGCTACGGCCAGTTACCAGTTGGAACGGGCGGGTGCTGATCTCGGCCCCGGCGGGGGCAACACCGATGATGATGCTCTCGCCCCAACCCTTGTGGGCGCATTCCAACGCAGTCCGCATGACCTTGACGTTGCCGGTGGCGTCAAAGGTGTAGTCGGCCCCACCCTTGGTCAGGCTGACGAGATAAGCGACCAGATCACCCTCGACCTCGGACGGGTTGACGAAATCGGTCATGCCGAACCGGGTGGCCATCGGCACCTTGGACGGGTTGAGGTCAACGCCCACGATCTGATCTGCCCCCGCCAGACGCAGTCCCTGAATGACGTTCAGGCCGATACCGCCCAGACCGAACACGATGGCTCGCGACCCGATCTCGACCTTGGCGGTGTTGATGACGGCGCCGATGCCGGTGGTCACGCCGCAGCCGATATAACAGATCTTATCAAAGGGGGCGTCAGGACGAACTTTGGCGAGCGCAATCTCGGGCAGGACGGTGTGGTTGGAAAACGTCGAGCAGCCCATGTAATGCAGGATCGGCGTGCCATCGAGCATGGAAAACCGGCTGGTTCCGTCGGGCATCAGCCCGGCCCCCTGGGTGCTGCGGATCTTCTGGCACAGGTTGGTCTTGGGGTTCAGGCAATACTCGCATTCGCGACATTCGGGAGTGTAAAGCGGGATGACGTGATCGCCCGGTTTGAGGCTGGTGACACCGGGGCCGACCTCCAACACTACACCGGCGCCCTCGTGGCCCAGAATGGCGGGAAACAGGCCCTCTGGGTCGGCGCCCGACAGGGTGAATTCGTCAGTGTGGCAGATGCCGGTTGCCTTGATCTCGACCAGAACCTCGCCGGCCTTGGGGCCTTCAAGGTTGACCTCCATCACTTCAAGCGGTTTGCCAGCGGCAAGGGCGACAGCGGCACGGGTGCGCATGGGGGTCCTCCAATTCGGTTTGGGCCGCAGGTTACGGGTTTCGGGGGCGATGACAACCACTTGCAAGGGCCGCGGCTGCTACGCCAGACTGGAGACATGAAACGCACTCTGTCCCTCCTGCTGCTTCTGACCGCCTGCGCCCCTGCGGTGCAGCCGCCCGCGACTGCCCCCGTGCCAGCCGCGGCCGAGGATACCTGTGGGGCGGCACCTTATGCCAGCCTGGTAGGCCAGGACGGGACTGCGCTGGAAAAGGTGCTGATCCTCAAACCGGTGCGGATCATCCGGCCCGGCATGGCGGTTACGATGGACTTCAGCCCTGCGCGCATGAACTTTGATATCGGACCGGACGGGCGGATTGCCCGGATTTTCTGCGGCTGAACGACAAAACCCCCGCAGGTCCGCGAGGGTTAGTGGCGTGAAAACCCGGTGCCGCAGTCTGGGTGGGGGCTATCAACCACGACACCGGGCGTCTTCACTGGGGCTGTGATGCCGAACAGATGTGGCGGGGGTATGGCGCGACGCTGAAATTTTCGCGGCGTTTTGGCGTCACGCTCGGGCAGAAGCGGCCGACGGTCGGGATTCCCTTGATCTGCGGCCGAATCAGCGCAAATCTGGATCATGACCATCCAGCCGCCCACCCCGTTTGCGGGGCCAGTGACCGAACACGTGTCGTTCCATCGTACCGAACTCAGCCTGATCCTTGGCCTGTACGGGCGGATGGTCGCAGCGGGTGAATGGCGGGACTATGGGATTTCGGCCCTGCGCGAGATGGCGGTATTTTCGGTGTTCCGGCGGACGGCCGAAAACCCGCTTTACCGTATCGAAAAGCGGCCCAAACTGCGACTGCGACAAGGGCAATATTCGGTGGTGGGGATGGACGGTCAGGTACTCAAGCGGGGCAACGACCTCAAGGCGGTTCTGGCCGTGCTGGAGCGCAAGTTGATCCGCATCGTCGAATAGCCCGCCGTACCCCCTTCTTTGGTCCACAAAACTCCCGGGGGGAGCCGAAGGCGGGGGGCAGGCAGCCCCCCTCGCCAGACCAGCCACTCAGATTCGTTTGTGAGCCAGGACCGGGCCATCGCCCTGTGCTTCGATCCGCAGGATCGCGGCCTTGATCGGCTCATAGGCAACGCCCATGTGGTGCCCATTGGCGTGGATCAGCGTGTCGGCATCGACCATCATGCCCACGTGGCCTTTC
Source organism: Marivivens sp. (assembly GCA_024642115.1). Lineage (GTDB taxonomy): Bacteria > Pseudomonadota > Alphaproteobacteria > Rhodobacterales > Rhodobacteraceae > JAHEBU01. The sequence continues at coordinate 240,901 of JAHEBU010000005.1, forward strand.
CAGAACAGCAGATCGCCGCGACTGAAATCGCCATCGACTGTCGAGCCCAGACCCGCCCGCTGCATGTCGCTGTCCGCGGGGCAGGGGATGCCGCAGGCCAGCAGGGCGGCCTGCACCAACCCTGAACAGTCGATCCCCCGTGTCGAATTTCCGCCCCACAGATAGGGGGTGCCGAAATGCATCTGGGCCACGGTGGCGGGGTCAGTAAAGGTCTTGGTCAGCGGCCACAGGTGGCTTTTGGGGACAAAGCCCACTGTGGTTTCCCAGAACTTGCGCCGTTCGTCCACGACAGTCAGCCGCGCGCCAAAGGGCAGGGGCATCACATCGGGCGACTTGAGGTCCTCGTCGCGGTACGCATGCGTGGCGGGGGTCGCGACATGATGGGTCGGGGCCCCGCGCGGCCCCAACTGGTCGGACCGGACATACCCCACATAGGCATCGCGGGCCGACTGGACAAACGACCAGCCGTCGCGATCCTCGAACACCGTCACATCCGTCCCCAGCAGAACCTGCCGTTCGCGGGCCTGATCTGGCGCGCGGCAAAGGTCCACAACAGACGCGTCGATCATCGCAGGGGTGCCGTCCACGAACAGATCGGCCTCGACCAACCCGCGCAGATGGCTGGCGGCGACGCGACCGTTGGCCGGGGTCAGCCGGCGGTCCATCACAGGCCCAGCAGGTTGGGCAGCGCGTCAAGGATCGCCCGCGCCCCCATGCCGACACCGCCCTTGGGGCGGCCGGGAAAGGCGCTGTCGGTCGATCCGTAGATGTCAAAGTGGATGTATGGCGCATCGGCAAACCGGCGCAGGAACAGCGCGGCGGTAATCGCCCCCGCCTTGCCCCCACCCGGCGCATTGTCCAGATCGGCGATGCCCGGTTCGATCAGAGGCTCGTAGGGGTCATAAAACGGCAGCCGCCAGACCGGATCGCGCGCGGCAGCACCGCCGGCGACAATCGCGGCGGCATGGCCATCGTCATCGGTGAAAAAGGGCGAGATGTCGGCCCCCACGGCCACCCGCGCCGCGCCCGTCAGGGTCGCCATGGAAATCATCAGGTCCGGCTTGGCCTCGGACCCCAGCGCAAGGGCGTCAGCCAGCACTAAACGCCCCTCGGCATCGGTATTGTTGATCTCGACCGTCAGGCCCTTGCGGCTGGTCAGGATATCACCGGGGCGGAAGGCGTTGCCGTCAATGCTGTTTTCAACTGCCGGGATCAGCACCCGCAGACGCAACGGCAACTTCAGCGACATGATCATGTGCGCCAGACCCAACACCGTCGCCGCCCCGCCCATATCCTTTTTCATCGTGGCCATTGACGCGGCCGGTTTGATATCAAGGCCGCCGGTGTCGAAACACACGCCCTTGCCGACCAGCGTCAGGGTCGGCCCGACGCTGCCCCAAGTCATGTCGATCAGGCGCGGCGGGCGGGTCGAGGCGCGGCCGACCGCATGAACCATCGGAAAATTTCGGGTCAGCAGATCATCGCCGGTGATGACCGAAACTGCGGCGCCATGCGTGCCGGCCAGATCGCGGGCGGCCTGCTCCAACTCGGCCGGTCCCATGTCAGAGGACGGCGTGTTGATCAGGTCGCGGGTCAGATATTCGCCTGTCGCTATGGCCAGCAGACGGTCGGCATCCACGCCCGCCGGGACGGTCAGTTTGGCCCGAACCTCGTCCTGCGCGTGGTAGCGGGTAAAGCGGTAGCTTTCCAAAAGCCACCCTAGCGCCGCCTCGGTCAGATCGGGGCCAGTCATAAACTCCAGACGCCAGTTGCCCGCAGGCAACTTGGAGGCCGCGCCGCCCACGATGAAACGATGACGGCTGCGGCTGCTGTCGGGTCCCAGCCCGACGATGGCACCGATGATCGACCCTTCCGGGCCGGGCAGGGTCAGCACAGCCCCCGCCCCCGCCTTGTACCCCTGCGCCGTCGCCCAGGCCCGCGCAGATTTCGGCAGGATGGTCAGGACCGCGTCCAGCGTATCAGGGCTGGCGACATAGAGGGGGAGTGCGATGGCATCGCTGGCAGCAAAACTGGGGGTCATGGGGCGGCTTTCGATGGTTGGGATCAGGGCCAGACTAGCCTGCCCGCCAGCGCCCGCAAGCGAAAGCGGGCAGGGTCAGGCTGTCCGGTCGTGCCCGTTCCAGATTTCGATAACCGCGCGGTCAGTTGTGCGGGACAATCGGGCCAACGTCGCGGCAAGCGCCGCCCCGCCCAGCGGCAGGGTTTCGCGGACGTGGGCGGCGGCCACCGCCACTTCGGTCAGACCGATCTGTTCGGCAATGACGACGATGCGCCGCACCTCGGACGGGATGCGGTCAAGGATGCGGCTATGATAATCGTCCTCGACCCGTTCAAGCCTGAGAACAAGATCGTCCAATGCCCGACAGATGACCTGTTCTGCACCCGCATCGCCCAGGGTGTCATACAACTGGCGGACAGGGACGGGATTGATGCGGAACTGATCGCGCGGAACCATCAGCGCAACCGACGCATCGGACATTTGGGGCACAACAGGGTTCTGGTTCGCTGACATGGCGTGCGTATAGTCCGGGCATGGTTCCCAAACCGTATATCGCACTTGCAGAAATGCCTCGAAATTCCGGAAAATTCGGCCTATCCCCGGATCAGACGCACCTAGGAGGTCCCGAATGGACGCTGTTCGCCTGCTTCCCGAATATCTGGCACGCCGCTATCACGGCTGGAAGGCCACGACATTCACCGAGAATCGGGGCTGGTATCGCCGCTTGGCCGAAGATGGGCAAAGGCCACGGGCCATGGTCATTTCCTGTTGCGACAGCCGGGTCCATGTCACGTCGATCTTTGGGGCGGATCAGGGCGAATTCTTCATCCACCGCAACATCGCCAACCTCGTGCCGCCCTACAATCCGGACGGCGAATATCACGGGACGTCTGCGGCGGTCGAATATGCGGTGACCACGCTCAAGGTCGCGCATCTGATCGTGCTGGGCCATTCGGGCTGCGGCGGCGTGCAGGGCTGTTACGACATGTGCAGCGGCCACGCCCCCGAGCTGGAGAAAAGCACCAGCTTTGTCGGCCGGTGGATGGACATCCTGCGGCCCGGCTTCGACCGGCTTCCCCCCGGCGATGACGCAACCCGTCAGGCCGCGCTGGAACGCGAGGCCGTGGTCGTGTCGCTGGAAAACCTGATGACGTTTCCCTTTGTCAAACAAGCCATCGACGATGACATGCTGACGCTGCACGGCTGCTGGAACCACATCGGCGACGGCGGGCTGGACAGCTACGACCCGGAAACCAGGTCGTTCATCCCGGTCTGATGTCAGCGGCTGCGATTGCGGCTGAACGCCTCTGCAAAGATCGAATCCTTACGCGCGCGGATAGTCGTTACGGCGATTTCGCGGCGTTGCCGGGCAAGAGTGGCGAGGGTCATGGGACTATCCTTTCTGGATATGTGGTCTTGCCGGGTCTGAACCGGCGGGTTCGGGTGGTCCGAACAGGATCAGCGGGCCGGGCGCGGACGACGCGCAGCACCGAATTCGCTGGCAAAAATATTGACATCGCGTGCCTGAAGGGCGCGAAGGGCTTCGGCGCGGCGGGCATGAGCTTTGGCGGCAAGGGTCATGGCGATCGACTTTCTGTCAGAGGGGAAGGGAAATGCGCAGATCAGCGCATCTGGCGCGGCTGATAGCCCAGTTCCTGGGCAAACAGCGCGGTCATCTCGGCGCGGGTAACGGCGACGCGACGGGTCGCCACAACCGGGCGCGGTTCGGTCGAAAACATCCCGGGAATGGTGCGGATCATGGTAAGGGTGCGGCTCATGCAACGTCTCCTGTCAGTCTGTTTGTGCCCCACACGTCCAAGTCACGAAAGACGGCAGAATGGAGTTTCAGAAGTGCCGACAATTTTTTGATAATTTTCGAATATTTCCGTTAATCTCTTGAAAATAATAGATTAAAAACATGGTGAGAGCTTTGATCAACGGACATGATTGGCCCGACAGGTCCCGACATGATGTCACGCGCGGCACTTTTCTGCCCAGAAATCGGTCCATGTCCGCTTTTCACCGCGTGGCACATCCTAAATGTGTAAAGTGGCGGTATCGGTTCATTGAAAGATTTCATCATGAAGCTGTCTCGCCTTGCTCCCCGCAGTGTTTTCCCGGTTTTTCTGGGGATCGTGCTCGCCTCTCCCTTGACTGCCGGTGGGCTGCAGAATTGCGAAATCTACGAATACAACAACCCGTTCCTGTGTACGACCGCGTTGGAGTTCGGGGCATTTTCATCGACTCTGCGCGATGCAGTTCGGTCCGGTTCGGGCGCTCCGGCCGCGACCTCGACGCTGGCGACCCGCGGCCTGTCGTTTGCGCAATCGCCAGATATTCAGCCGTGGTCGGGAATGGCCGTTGTCAGCGGACAGATCACGCGAGGCAACTTTACCGGCGATACTGCCAGCCTGATCCTGGGGGCAGACCGGGGCGTGTCGTCCAACCTTTCGGTCGGTGCGCTGGTCTATACCGGCAACGGCAGCATCACGCCGCCATCCGGCACGCAGGTCAAACGAACCGAGGTTCTGGCTGGCCCCTATTTCAACGCGGTCCTTGGCAACGGGGACGGCCTGTCGGGCTATCTGCTGTATGGCCAGCCTGACTATACGGTCGCCAATGTCCCCTCGGCCGGGGAAAGCCTGACCGGATCACTGACCTGGTCGCGGGTGATCGCGCGGGATGGGGTGGACCTTGGCCCGTTTGCCTCGGTGTCATGGAAGCGGGAATGGCCAACTGCGACGGACCAGATTGATGCCGCTATCCTGACGGTCGGGTCGAGCCTTGACGGCGATGTGGTCCAGACGGCCAACGGGGTGCGGCAGTTTTTCGGCCGGGTTGAAATGGATGTGGGCAACTATTCCGACACCTTCGGGGACAATATCAGCTATGTCGCGCCCCGGATTGCTGCCGGGGTCCGGTTCGGGTTCCAGAACGGGGGCGCGCTTCAACTTCTGGCCAACGCGTCCGCCGCGTCGGACAAGACAGCGATCCTTGCCGCGCAGATCAACTACAGGTTCGAATTCTGACAGTGGCGGTGGTGTTCGGCCGCTGCGACACCGTCAGTTGCACGCATAGCCGAGGTCCTGGGCGAAAAGGCGGATCATTTCGTCGCGCGTGACGGCGGGGCGGGCAGGTTTGCCGATCAGGCTGTCGGGACGAGCGGTGATGAAAAGGCGCTTGATGATGGACATGGCAGTCTCCTGTGATGGCCCCACCGGGACCTGTGTGTGTGAGGCGCCTGCTTTTGCAGGGCTCGGGTCGCTGGCGGCACGCCTGTCGTTCAGATCGTGCCGCCGTCCCGAGGAGGCGGTGCGGGCTGGTGAGGAAGAGGCCGTCGGTCCTGCCCGCCCTTGAGGTGTAACATCGGACCCGTCCGAGTCGCATCGAAGCGAAAGGTGATGCTGCCCTCTCGATCGTATGCAGTCCTATCCCAACGGATATGCGGCGGCGGCTTGCCGGTGCGGATCAGGTCACCGGAAAGTGTGAACCGTTCGCGCCCGGGCCGCGTAAAGTCATCATGTTCACGCTCAATGGGAGCCTTTCGATGTCCAGCCTGCCCCTGATGTTGCCGACCCTGATGATGGCCCTGTGGGCTGTCCCCGCCTTTGCCGTCGATACCGGCGTGGATACGGACGCGATGATGGGCAAGGCCCGCGATGCCATCGCCGCCGAGGATTTCAGCGCCGCCATCGCTACCCTGACCGAGGTGGTCGCCGAGGAGCCGTCGAATGCGGATGCGTTGAACCTGCTGGGATACAGCAGCCGGAAATCGGGCGATCTGGAGGGGGCGGCGAAATTCTATGATGCCGCCCTGACGATCAACCCCGATCATCTGGGGGCGCTGGAATATCAGGGAGAGCTTTTCCTGATGACGGGCAATGCGGACGCGGCCAAGGCGAACCTGGCCTTGCTGATGGAAAAATGCGGGTCCTGCGAGGAATACGAGGACCTGTCCAAGGCCATCGCGGATGCAGGGGTCTGAGGGGTGTTCACGTTTGAGCGCCTTTTAACTGACTGAAATAAATATATAAAAGTGTTAACGCGGGAATTGCGCCCGCGTGAACACGCGCACTTCGACGAGCCACAGGCTCCCCCTAGCCCCATTGCCCAAACGCCCCAACTTGGGCAGGGTGGGGGGATCGGAGGGGTGGGTATGAGTGCAGCAGACGACGCCTATGCAGCAGCGGAACGGTTGATCGCCGAGGCGAAGGCCGATGGGCGGACACAAGTGTCGTTCGATCAGGATGAGTTTCGGGCGCTTGATCGGGTGCCGCCTGAAATCGTGGGGCTGACGAAGGTCAGAGAGATTGATCTCGACAACACGCAGGTCAGCGACCTGACGCCGCTGTCCGGGCTGACGGGGATCACGAGCCTCAGGCTCGCCAACACGCAGGTCAGCGACCTGACGCCGCTGTCCGGGCTGACAGGGATCACGGACCTCTTGCTCAACTACACGCAAGTCAGCGACCTGACGCCGCTGTCCGGGTTGACGGGGATCACGGACCTCTTTCTCAACAACACGCAGGTCAGCGACCTGACGCCGCTGTCCGGGCTGACGGGGATCACGCGCCTCTTGCTCAACGACACGCAAGTCAGCGACCTGACGCCGCTGTCCGGGCTGACGGGGATCACGGACCTCTTT
>JAHEBU010000013.1 GCA_024642115.1 Marivivens sp.
TCTGATTTGTAATCAGAGGGTCGGGAGTTCGAGTCTCTCTGGGGGCACCATTTCATAGGTCAGGATTTGCCAGTCTGTTGCGTCTGTTAAGATGTGGCTGATGCAGGTTTGAGGGTGATGGTCGCGCCGCTTATCTCGTTGACCGGGACAGTGCCTGTTTCCAGAGGGTGCGTTTGATCGCGCGCGCGCTGACTGTCATGGTGGGCACAAAGAGTGTCGTCTGCCCCGGCGGGCCGATCGGATGACCGAAGGCCATTTCTGCCACTCCCAGTGCACCGATTTCTTGCACGGACGATTGCAGGACGGGTCGACCGAGGATGTCGGCCTGAAGCTGCATGAGAAAGCCGTTGACCGAGGCGCCGCCGTCGGCCCGAAGTTCGGACAGGGGTTGCCCGATGTCCTGATCCATCGCCTCGAACACATCGGCGATCTGGTGGGCAATCGCCTCGAACGTGGCGCGGGCAAGGTGGGCAGGCCGGGTGGCGTGGGTCATTCCGGTGATCGTTCCGGTGGCATGATCAACCCAATGCGGTGCGCCGAGTCCGGCCAGGGCAGGCACAAACACCACGCCGTTGCTGTCCGGAACGGTTTGCGCGAGGTCTGAAAGGTGTGCCGCATCTGCCAGCCCCAAGAGCCCGGCCATGAAAGCGGCAGCCTGCGCCGAGACGGTAATGTTCCCCTCGAGCGCGTAGGCCGTGCATGTGCGGTCCGTCCAGGCGACCGTTCCCGAAAGCCCGTGGGTCGATGTGACCCGTTCGGGCACAAGCGACATGAGCGACGATCCCGTCCCATAGGTCGCCTTGACGGTGCCGGGGGCCCGGATGCCGTGTCCGTAAAGTGCGGCATGGCTGTCGCCCATCATCGCCATGATGGGGATACCTGGCGGCAGCGCGGTCCCCTCTGCCGTCACGCCGAAATCGCTGTCAGACGGGCGCGGTTCGGGCAGGCAGGCCGGATCGACCCCGGCCAGGGCGCAAAGGACCGCGCTGAACTCCAGCCGGCCCGTGTCAAACAGTTGGGTTCGGGACGCGTTTGAATGGTCGGTGGCAAAGGCCGCCCCTTTGGTCAGGTTCCACAGCAGCCACGCATCGACCGTCCCCGCCCGCAAGTGGCCTGCGGCAGCAAGGTCCCGGGCCTGCGGCACGTTGGCCATGACCCAGCCCAGCTTGGTCGCGGGAAAGAGCGGGTTGATGTCCAGCCCCGTGGCCTGAACAAAGGTTGCGTTATGACCGGCGGCCACAAGCGCATCGCAGGCGTCCGCCGAGCGCCGGCATTGCCACAGGATCGCAGGGCAGATCGGCCGAGACGTTCGGGCGTCCCAAACGACCAGCGTTTCCCGCTGGTTGGTGATGGCCAGCGCGTCAACGGACGTGTTCGTCTGGTCCACGATCTGGCCAATGACGGCCTGAACCGAGGCCCAGATATCGTCAGCCGACTGTTCTGCCCAGCCGGGATGAGGGTAGGTTGTGGACAGCGGGGCCGAGGCCCGAGCGATTATGGCTCCCTCGGCGCTGACCAGCAGCGCCTTGGTGTTCGTGGTCCCCTGATCGATGGCCAGAACGTGCCGGAGTGTCATTTTCCGGCGCGCCCGATGGCCCGCCGTGCGGCGGCGGCTATGCCCTGGGCGGTCAGCCCAAACTCGGTAAAGAGCCAGTCAACCGATCCTGTCGGCACAAACCCCGGAAAGCCCACTCTTTCTACCGGAACGGGATGATTGTCAGCGGTCAGTTCGGCAACCGCGCCGCCCAGACCGCCGCGGATCGACGCCTCTTCCACGGTCACGATGGCCCCGGTTTCGGACGCTGCGGCCAGAATGGCGGCCTCGTCCAGCGGGTTGATCGAGGCCATGTTGAGAACGCGGGCCCTGATCCCCTCAGTCTTGAGGGCATCAGAGGCTTTGGCAGCCAGATGAACCGTCGTGCCGCAGGCGATGAGGGTGACATCAGAGCCGTCCCGCACCAGTTCGGCCTTGCCCACGCGGAAGGTCCTGTGGGCAATGTCGAGGTCAGGGACGGGCATCCGCGATAGCCGGATATAGACCGGACCGTCATGGATGGCCGCCCAGCGGATCGCCTCGGCCGTTTCCCACGGGTCGGCAGGGCAGAGGATCGTCAGGTTGGTCAGCGGGCGCAGCCACGCGAAATCCTCGATCGAATGGTGAGTGGGGCCAAGTTCGCCGTAAGCCACGCCTGACGACTGGCCGACCAGTTTCACGTTGAAGCCCGCATAGGCCACATCCGCCTTGATTTGTTCCAGCGACCGCCCGGTCAGAAAGCACGCCGCTGCCGAGAGGAAGGGGATCCGTCCGCCGTTGGCAAGGCCCGCACCCACCCCGACCATGCATTGTTCGGCGATCCCGACGTTGATGAGCCTGTCGGGAAACTTCTTTTGAAAGCCGCCCAGTTTGGAGGACCCGACCGAGTCGTTGACGACGGCGACGATCCTGTCGTCGACTGCAGCCAGGGATTCAAGAGTGGCGGCCCACGCCTCGCGGCAGTCGTGAAGGCCTTGGATTTGAAGTGCGGGGGCGGCCATCAGACAAGCTCCTTGAGCGCGGTGGCAAGTTGGTCGGCAGTGGGCACGCCGTGGTGCCAGCTGGCCTTGTTTTCCATGAACGAGACGCCCTTGCCCTTGACCGTGTTGGCGATGATGGCGCGGGGTTTGTCGGTCGTGGGTGCCGTCAGGGCCGCGAAAAGGGCGGCGTGGTCGTGGCCGTCCACCATCTGCACGTCCCAGCCGAATGCCTCGAATTTCTTGTCGAGGGGGTCGAGGCCGTTGGTCTCTTCGGTGCCAGCCCCCTGTTGCAGACGGTTGCGGTCCACGATCCAGGTAAGGTTCGTCAGCTTGCGGTGACCGGCGGTCATTGCAGCCTCCCAGTTGGAGCCTTCCTGCAACTCTCCGTCGCCCGTCAGGACATAGGTGCGATAGGTCGCCTGAGTGATCTGTCCGGCAATGGCGATGCCGGTGGCCACGGGCAGACCATGGCCCAGCGGCCCGGTGTTCGTTTCCACCCCCGGCAGATAGTTCCGGTTGGGGTGGCCATTGAGCATGGATCGGGGCTGCATGTAGGTTTTGAGCCAGTCCTCGGGAAAATACCCCGCGGCACACAGCGCCGTATAAAGTGCCCCGGTCGCATGTCCCTTGGACATGATAAACCGATCCCGGTCGGGCATGTTCGGCTGGGTCGGATCGTATCTGAGCACGCCAAAGTAGATGGTGGCGATGATATCGGTGGCCGAAAAGTCGCCGCCTGGATGGCCCAGTTGGGCGTCAAACACCATCTGAAAGGCGGTGCGGCGCATCCAGAGCGCCTTGGCCCGGATCAGGTCGATGGGATCGTTGTGCAGGGTCATTGCGTATCCTCAGAACCGATTTAGCCGGGTCAGCTGCGGCTCGGGCGTGCCGTTGTGGTGGTAGGAGGGCCAGTCGAGGTAGCGGGTCACCGCTTCGGAGACTACATCGGCGTGATGGCCCCGGACCATTGCGACATGGTGTTCAAAGCCGTTCTGGGTGACAAAGCGCATCAGGTCGCGCAGGCGGCTGACGCGGGTCACGGCGATGCCGCCGTCCATCGGGAACGGGTGGTCGGTGAATTCCCCCTCGCCCAGATAGCATTTCAGCGTTCCGGCCCGGTCGTCGGACGACAGGCGGAAATAGGTCATGGGACCTGGTTTGACCTTGCCCTTGACCGCGCCAAAACACTTTGACCGGCCAATGGATTCGCCCAGCACATCGAGTTCCGAGATTTCCGGGGTGGCCCCGGTAAACGACTTGGGAAAGTTGCCGCAGTGGGTGCAGACACACATGTCGGCCTCGCGCCCGTAGTTATTGTTCCAGTCCAGGATGGCGGGCGGCGCGCCCGAGGCCAGCGCCAGCGCATACATCGACAGCGCGCCCATGATGTCGACCTCGCAGGCCGACGGCATCAGTTCTTCGCCCATCATCGACATGGTGACACAGGTCGCGCAGCCAAAGTTGTCCTGCAACGACCGCCAGCACTGGATGGCCGAGGCGTCACAGCCGTTCTCGTCGATCCAGCGGTTTACAGCGAGGGTCCATTTGGCCTGGGTGACGATCTGGCTTTCCTTGATATGTCCGGGAATGGTCCCGTAAGCCTTGATCTTGTTCATCTTGTCGATCAGAGCCGGGTCGGTGTCTGCAATCGCCCCAGCCGCGCCCATCATTTCGGACAGGTCAACCGTCACGACGGTGATGCCCGCAGCCTGCAACAGCTTTTCCGAATAGCGCATGGTCTGAAAGGCGCCGGTGCGCGCACCGATCGCGCCCAGCCGCGCCCCGCGCATCCCCCGCACCGTTCGGCAGACACGCGCGAACCGGTCCAGGTCGGCCCCGAATTCATCGCTACCCGTGTCGCAGGTGTGGTTGGTCGTTTCGGTGAACGGCACGCCATATTGCCAGAAGTTGTTGGTGACCGACAGCTTGCCACAAAAGGCGTCGCGCCGTTCAGAGACCGAGACCTTGTCCACCTCGTCATTGGAGGCCTGCAACAGGATCGGCACGTTCAATTTCGCGCGGCTGACCAGTTCGGCTATGGCGATTTCGTCGCCGAAGTTGGGCAGGCAGATGACCAGCCCGTCGATGTCATCCCGACGGGCCTTGAAATGATTAGCGTAAAGCTCGGCATCAGCGATGGATTGCACGGCCCCGTTCGCGGTCGCTTCGTAGGGAAGTGTGACCACCTCGATTCCGAGGCGGGCGAGATGGCCCAAAACTTCGGTCCGCGCCGTCTGGCAAGGGGCCGGGCTGAAAAAGGCACGGCTTCCGATGACCACCCCCAAGGTGATCTTGCGCCGAATCATGAGTGTCATTCTGCCCTCCCAAGCAGCGCGGTCGTCCTCTCGAGTCGCGCCAGAAAACTTTCGTTTACTTTCGCTTTCTGCGGCTTCTGACGCAAGCGGTTTTGCAGGCCATAGCGAAAATTTTCGATAATATACAGGCATAATATTGATTTATAACGATTAAATCGAATCTCCCAGAGTATTTGATCGTTTTGGGTTGTTGCGGTTTCGGCCAATTATGAGAAATATTTCGACAAAACGAAAATGATTTGACAGCAAACGAAAATAAATGCCACGAATCGGGAGGAGGATTCGTGTCCACTCCGGACGCGCAACTTAGGGAGGACCACCATGAACTTGAAACGCCGCCTTCTCATGTCTGCCATTGCGATCAGCATGGCCGGCGCATTGCCGTCGTTTGCGGCTGCCGAAGGCACCATCGCCATTATCACGCCCAGCCCCGACAACCCGTTCTTCAAGGCCGAAGCTGACGGCGCAGCCGCCAAGGCGGCCGAGCTTGGCTACGAAACGATGATCCTGGTGCACGACGACGACGCCAACAAGCAGTCCGAACTGTTCGACAGCGCCATTGCGGCAGGCGTCAAGGCGATCATCCTGGACAACGCGGGTGCCGACGCATCGGTGGCCGCTGTGCAAAAGGCGCTGGATGCCGGGATCCCCAGCTTCCTCATCGACCGCGAAATCACCGCGACCGGGGTGGCCAAGAGCCAGATCGTGTCGAACAACTATCAAGGCGCCCAGCTGGGTGCGCAGGAGTTCGTCACGCTGATGGGTGAGACCGGCGAGTTTGCCGAACTGCTGGGCAAGGAATCCGACACCAACGCCGGGATCCGCAGCCAAGGCTACCATGACGTCATCGACCAGTATCCCGACATGAAGATGGTCGCCCAACAGACCGCCAACTGGTCGCAGACCGAAGCCTATACGGTCATGGAATCCATGCTTCAGGCCAACCCCGGCATCAAAGGCGTGATCTCGGGCAACGATACGATGGCGATGGGCGCCTATGCCGCTCTCGAAGCGGCGGGCCGGACTGACGTGATCGTCGTGGGCTTTGACGGATCGAATGACGTGCGGGATTCCATCCTGGCAGGCGGGATCAAGGCGACGGTGTTGCAGCCCGCCTACGAGCAGGCCCAGCTGGCCGTGACGCAGGCCGATGCCTTCCTCAAGAACGGTTCTACCGGCGTTGACGAAAAGCAGCTGATGGATTGCGTCCTGATCAACGGCGAAAACGCGAGCAAGCTCGAAACCTTTGCCCTGACTGAATAAGCCTTTGGGCTGATCCCCGGCGCAGGTGTCCTGCGCCGGGCATGATCCAGGAATTCGCCATGCGTCCCCTTCCGATAGCCGCCGCAGTTTTTGTGGCGCTGAGCAGCCTGTCGGGCTGCAAGTTCATCAAGACAGAAACGTCGGCTGACACGGCAACGGCGTCAGAGCGGGCCCCCGTCGATGCCATCGCCCAGCTTGTGGGCGAGACATATGCGCCCAAACTTTTGCCGCTCATATCCGAAAAGGCGCAATCTATTGCCGGTTTGCGGGCCGCCGTGTCGGCCGATCTGGACCAGGCCGGTGCGAGCTTTGGTAATCGCGGGGCAGGGCAGGGGGCGGCGTGGAATTTTGCGATCACGGGCGAGGGTGTTGTCATCAGCGCCAATCTGACCAGCCGCGCCCGCAAGGCCGAACTGGACACGAACGGCGACGGCGCGGCGGACCTGACGTTGCAACTGGGTCCCGTCATCGCCGGAACCGCGTTGCGCGACGTCGCCCCGTTCTATGATTTCGGCACGTTTCGCGACCAGATCGAATTTGCCAAGCTGGCGCGGGACCTGAACGATCAGGCCAGTGCAGGACTGACGCTGCCCGAGGGCGATCTGGTGGGCAAAACCCTGTCGTTCGAGGGCGTTATGCCCCTCAAATCCGCCAGCGATCCCTTTGTCGTCACTACCGTCAAGGTCGAGGTCAGGCCATGACCGAGACACATCCGATCGGCCTGTCCATTCGGGGCGGCGTCAAGGTCTATCCGGGGACGCGCGCGCTCAAGGGGGTGGATTTCGATCTGCGGATGGGCGCGGTCAACGTTCTGGTCGGTGAAAACGGCGCTGGCAAATCGACGCTGATGAAGGTCATCGCCGGGGTCGAGACCCTGACCGAAGGCACGATCGAGATGGATGGCCAGACCCTGACATTCCGGGACAAGGGCGACGCTGTCGCGCACGGAATCGGCATCGTGTTTCAGGAACTGAACCTGTTTCCCAACATGACCGTGGCCGAGAACATCTTTATCGCCCGTGAACCCACCCGATTTGGCATAGATATCGACGCTCGGGCGCAGTCCGAGGCGGCACGGGCGCTGATGAAACGGCTGGAACAGGACATCGACCCCGACGCGCCGCTGGGGATGCTCAAGATCGGTCAGCAGCAGGTGGTCGAGATCGCCAAGGCCCTGGCGCAGGATGCCCGTATCCTCATTCTGGACGAGCCGACCTCGGCCCTGTCCGCCACCGAAGTCGAGGTGCTGTTTCGCGTCATTGATGATCTGCGCGCCCAAGGGGTCGGCATCGTCTATATCAGTCACCGTCTGGAAGAACTGATCCGGATCGGCGACTATATCACCGTGCTGCGTGACGGCCTGATTACAGGGACGCGGGCCATGGCGGGCGTTGATATTCCGTGGATCGTCACCGCAATGATCGGCGAAGGGTCCAAGGAATTCCCCCGGACCAAGGTCGCCAATTTCGGCGCAGAAGTGTTTCGTGCCGAAGACATCTGCCTGCCGCGACTGGGCGGCGGATATGCCGTGGATCACGTCACCCTGTCGGTCCGCGCGGGCGAGATCGTGGGCCTGTATGGTCTGATGGGGGCGGGGCGGACCGAGTTTCTGGAATGTGTGATGGCCCAGCATCCGCAGTCGACTGGTCGGTTCTACATCGACCGCGCACCGCTGGTCGAGCGGGACGTGGCCGGGCGGATCGACCGCGGCCTTGCCCTGATCCCCGAGGATCGCAAGCGCGACGGGCTGGTGCAGATCATGGCGATCCGCGAAAATATCACTTTGTCAGCACTGGCCCGTTTTGCCCGGTGGTTCCACATCAACCTGCGGGCGGAATCCGTCGGGTCCGCCGAGTTCGTCAAACGTCTGACGATCAAGGTGGCCAGTGCTGAAAACCCCGTGTCGAGTCTGTCCGGCGGCAACCAGCAAAAGGTCGTCATCGGCAAGGCGCTGATGACCGAACCCAAGATCCTGTTGATGGACGAGCCGTCACGGGGGATCGATATCGGCGCCAAGGCCGAAGTGTTTCGCATCATGCGTGACCTGGCTGCCGACGGTCTTGCCATTCTGTTCGTGACCTCGGACCTGGACGAGGTGATGGCGCTGTCGGACCGCATTCTTGTCATGGCTGATGGCTGTATCGCCGGGGAATTCGCGCCCAGCGTCGGCCACGCAACCGTCATAGCCGCCGCAAGCCGGCAAAAAATCAAGGATACCGCCGGATGACTGCGCTGACCGCACCCAAATCGACCAATGCAAACGCCCTGCTGCTGCTCTTGCGGTTGCGGACTTTTGTGGCGCTGATCCTCGTTCTGGCCTTCTTTTCATGGGCTGCCCCAAATTTCCTGTCGACCGCCAACGCGGTCATCGTGTCCAAGCATGTGGCGCTGAATGCGCTGCTGGCGATTGGAATGACATTTGTCATCATCACCGGCGGCATCGACCTGTCGGTGGGGTCGATCGTGGGGCTTTGCGCCATGGTCGCGGGCTGGCTGATGCTGAACGGGATCAACCTAGGGATCGGCTATACAGTTTGGTTCAACACGGTCGAGATCGTGCTGATCGCCTGCGCGGTTGGCGTCTCTGTCGGTATCGTCAACGGTGTCTTGATCACCCGACTGGGCGTGGCGCCGTTCATCGCGACCCTGGGCACGCTTTATATCGCGCGGGGTGCGGCGCTGCTGTCATCGGGGGGGCGGACCTTTCCCAATCTCAGCGGCTCGGCCGAGTTCGGCACGCTGAGCTTTCCCTTTATCGGTGCTGGAAAGATCCTGGGTTTGCCGATCATTATCTGGCTGCTGGTTCTGGTCGGTCTGCTGGCGCACTATATCTCGCGCAGGACGACGCTGGGCCGACATATCTATGCTGTCGGCGGCAACGAAAGGGGCGCACAGCTTTCGGGGGTCAAGGTCAACCGCATCAAGATGTTCGTCTACATGTTCTCGGGCTTTTGCGCGGCCCTTGTAGGCGTTGTCATCGCCAGTCAATTGCAGGCCAGCCATCCGGCCACAGGCGAGACGTTCGAGTTGAACGCCATCGCTGCGGCCGTTCTGGGCGGCACATCGATGTCAGGCGGACGGGGACGGATTGGTGGCACTATTGTAGGTGCCTTTGTCATCGGCATCCTGTCGGACGGGCTGATCATGATGGGCGTCTCGTCGTTCTGGCAGACCGTCATCAAGGGCGTCGTCATTATCGCAGCTGTCGTTGTCGATCAGGCTCAGAACAAATTGCAGGCCCGTGTTGCCCTGCAACAGGAGGCCGCCAACAAATAGCGGCAATTGCTTTGATGTCGGCAGCAGTTCCACTAGAACAACGGTATCAGGCGCACCTTCGCGCGACGGAGACGACCTTTGCAACACAACCTGCCGCAGGATCGAAGCGAGTCGATGGTCGGATTGCTGGCCGAACCCCGGCGTCGGCGGATTCTGGAATGGATCGAGGAAGAGGGCGCCGCCCGCGTCCGCGATCTGGCCAGTGCCTTTCAGGTGTCCGAGGCGACCATCCGGCAGGATCTGGAACGGCTTGAAACCGAGGGGCAGATCACCCGTGAACACGGCGGGGCCTTTCTGAACCCGGTGGCTCATCAGGTGGGGGCCATGATCCTTCATCATCAGGACAACATGGACAAAAAGGCCAAGATCGGCGCGCTGGCTGCCAGTCTGGTCAAGGACAACGAGACCATCATCCTGGATGCCGGCACCACCACGACCGAGGTGGCCATCCGCCTGGTCGGCCGCAAGAACCTGACGGTCATCACCAATGCCCTGAATATCGGCATCGTCCTGGGGTCGGTTCCGGGGTTTGCCGTGCACATGCCCGGCGGACAGTTCAAGGCACCGACCTTGTCCCTGTCCGGCGACAAGTGCGTCGAGTATTTCCGAAGCATCTTTGCCGGAAAGCTGTTTCTGGCAACGGCAGGGGTCGCATTGGATACGGGCCTGACCTATCCCAGCTTTGCTGATCTTGAGCTCAAGGAGGCCATGATAAAGGCCGCCAGTCACGTTTATCTGGTCGCCGATTCGACCAAGATCAACAAATCCTCGTTTACCCGGTTGGGCTCGCTAGAGGTGGTTCACACCTTTGTCACCGACGACGGTATCTCGGACACGGATGCCAAGGAATTCGAAAGTCGGGGGATCGAGGTCCTGATCGCCCGCTGACAGGGCAGGGGGACCTGCTGAAACGGCGAATATTCCATTGATGAGCAAATGGTCAGCAATGCTGAACGATTCTTTGCTTCGTGACCATCAAGTCCTTGTTTGAATTCGATCAATCCGGCGCCCCTGCGAGGGCGTGGATCGACAAGGCCGTTTGTGGAGAGCCATTCAACGCGAGGTGGGGGCGATGCCGCTGAGAAAGGTATCGACGGCGATTTCGGTGAATCGGTGCTGGTCGCTCAGCACTCTGGTCTTGAAAATGTGTTTGCGAATAAGGAAGTAGATGAATGTCGAGTGCAGCGTCCAGACCTGTTCGTGCGCTTCGTCGCGGGTGAGCTGCGGCGCATTGCCCATTTGCAGGGCGGTATGGTGGCTTTCGACGGAAATGATGTCGAGCAGGCGTTCGACCTGCGTTTCGATATATCGCTTGGTCAGCTTGTTCCCATCCAGACCGGAAAACATGGCGATCCTGATCCATTCGTAGTGATCGATGTTTTCGAGGTAGCCGACATAGAACCGGATCAGGCGATCCCTGAGCGGAATGGCGCGGTTGCCCAGTGTGGTGCTCCATTCCTCTTTCCATCGGGCGATGAAACTGCGTTCGTAGACCCGTTCGACCAGCGCCGTCTTGGACCCGAAATAGCGAAAGATCAGCGCCTGAGAAACATTCAACTCTTCTGACAAGTCTCTGGTTTTGGCCAAAAATCCGTGCTTGGCAAAGAAATGGATAGCCCCTTGCAGGATCATCTCTTCGCGGTCCTCGGGGGCCATGCGTCTGGGGCGGGACGCAGCCGCTGGCCCATGATCCTCGTCCCGGGTCGTCAGATCGTCCCGGTTGTCCTTTGCCGCTGCTATGCCTGTTTGGTCCATGTCTGCCTGGTCCGAGTGTTTCCTACCGTCGCCCTTGATTCAAGTGCATTGACAGAAGTGTATCTCTTGTTGACTATATGCTCAACAGTGAGGATCGGAACCGCCAAAGTGAATCATTCGCTGGCTGTCCGAAGGGGGACACACACCATGGCGAAATCTCGCAAAGTCATCATCACCTGTGCAGTGACAGGTGCCATTCATACGCCGACCATGTCGCCCCACCTGCCGATCACGCCAGATGAGATCGTGACCGAGGCGCTTGCCGCGGCAGAGGCGGGTGCCGCCATCCTGCACCTGCACGCCCGCAATCCCGAGGACGGGCGCCCCGACCAGACGCCCGAGGGGTTTGCCAAGTTCCTGCCGCGCATCAAGCAGGGGACAAATGCAGTCCTCAACCTCACCTCGGGCGGAAGTCCCTTCATGAAGGTGGAAGAGCGGGTGATGCCTGCGGCCAAGTTCAAGCCGGAGGTTGCCTCGCTCAACATGGGGTCGTTCAACTTTGGCCTGTTCCACCTTCTGGACAAGTACAAGGATTTCAAGTTCGAGTGGGAAAAGGCGCACCTTGAAAATTCGCGCGATCTTGTTTTCCGCAATTCGTTCAAGGACATCGAATATATCCTGACCACCTGCGCCGAGAACAACACCAAGTTCGAGTTCGAATGTTACGACATCTCGCACCTGTATAACCTCAAGCATTTCTACGACCGGGGGTTGGTGAAGGGGCCGCTGTTCGTGCAGTCCGTGTTCGGGTTGTTGGGGGGGATCGGCACCCATCCCGAGGATGTCATGCACATGCGCCGCACGGCAGATCGCCTGTTTGGAGACAATTATCAGTGGTCGGTTCTGGGCGCAGGGGCCAGCCAGATGAAGATCGCCGCACAGTCCATTGCGTTGGGCGGCAACGTCCGTGTCGGGCTGGAGGATTCGCTGTGGGCCGGGCCGGGCAGGTTGGCCAAATCCAACGCCGAACAGGTCCGAATGGCCCGCGAGATGATCGAAAACATGGGGATGCAGATCGCCACCCCTGACGAGGCCCGCGAGATGCTGGCGCTCAAGGGCGGCGACAAGGTCGAATTCTGACGAGAGGGCAGGGCGGGGATCTCTCCGCCCTGTTCGCATCAAGATCCGCGCCTGCAACGGCGCACCGGGGGGGAGACCGGACCATTCACGGCAAGTTGTGGCGATGACCGGGTCATCGTCCGTCATCTTATCCTGTGATCGGTCCATCTTTCCTTGGGTGTTGCGGACCGACACCAATGACAAGGACAGGAAGAGCTTATGGACATCAAGGTATCAAAGACGGCGATCGCAGAGGCGACTGAAAAGCTGTCGAACTGGGGTCGCTGGGGCAAGGACGACCAGATTGGCACGCTCAACACCATCACGCCCGATGATATCGTGCGCGCGGCGGGACTGGTCCGGAAAGGCCGCAGCTTTGGTCTGGGAATTCCGCTGAACACAAAGATTCAGACTGGCCTGTTCGGCGGTCGCTGGAACCCGATCCATACATTTCTTGCCACAGGGACGGACGCCTTTTCAGGCAATCAGGATGCGGGCGGGATCGAATATGCCGACGACGCGATCAACATGCCGATCCAGGGATCGACGCACTGGGATTCGCTGAACCACGTCTATTACGAAAAGAAGATGTACAACGGCTATGACTGCCGTCTGGTCGATTCCAAGGGGGCAGCCAAGAACGGGATCGAGAACACCCGCGAAAAGATGGTCGGCCGGGGTGTGTTGCTGGACATCGCCCGGTTCAAGGGGGTCGAGTATCTGGAGGATGGATATGGCATCTCGAACGCCGATCTTGATGACTGTGCCGCCGCGCAGGGCGTCGAGATTCGCAAGGGCGATTTCGTCATCTTCCGCACTGGCCAGCAGGAAAAGTGCCTGAAATCAGGTGTTTGGACTGGGTATGCCGGCGGCGATGCGCCCGGCGTCAAATTCGAGAACTGCTACTGGCTCAAGGACAAGGACGTGGCCGCCATCTGTTCGGACACCTGGGGCTGCGAGGTCCGCCCGAACGAGACGACCGAGGTGAACCAGCCTTGGCATTGGGTCGTCATCCCGGCCATCGGCATTTCGATGGGCGAGATGTTCTATCTCAAGGATCTGGCGGCCGATTGCGCAGCCGACAAGGTGTACGAGTTTTTCTTTTGCGCGCCGCCACTCAATCTGCCGGGCGGCACCGGCTCTCCGATCAATCCGCAGGCGATCAAATAACGGGCCGCTTTGCGACCCGATCACGCGACACACGACAGGGAGGAACTGCTGTGAAACCAAGTCCGTTTGAATATGTCCGGGCGACGTCGGTCGCCGACGCCGTCAAGGCACTGGCTGCCCACGGCGACCGTGCCAAGCTTTTGGCCGGTGGCCAAAGTCTGATCCCCATGATGAATTTTCGCATGGTTGCCCCCGAGGTGCTGATTGATATCGGCAACATTCCGGGGCTGGACGAGATCACCATCGGGGATGGGTCGGTCCAGATCGGGGCGGGGGCCCGACATAATGTCGTGATGGCCTCGGACGTGGTGCGCCAGCACTGTCCGCTGCTGGCCGATGCCTATTCGCATGTCGCCCACTTCACGATCCGCAACCGGGGCACGATTGGCGGCAACATCTGCCACCACGATCCCGCGTCCGAGGTGCCGTTGGTGTTGACGTTGCTGGGTGCTTCGCTGGTTCTGGCCGGGCCAAAGGGCAATCGCACCGTCCCGGCCGACACGTTCTTTCTGGGCATGATGGAAACGGCGATTGCCGAGGACGAGATGCTGGTCCGCATCGATGTGCCGTTTCAGCCTGCGGGCGAGGGGTGGTCGTTCCATGAAATGTCCGTGCGCAAGGGCGACTATGCCATCGTCTGCGCCGCTGTTCGTCTGACCGTCAAAGACGGGGCATTTCACGACGTGCGCGTGGGGTTCAACGGCGCCGGAACCGAGACCAAGCGCATGGCCGGGGTCGAGCAGGCGCTGGAGGGCAAGCCTGCCACCGACGCGACGATAGCCGCCGCGGTCAAGGTTGCCGTCGACCTGTCCGATCCGTCGGACGATGTGCAGGCGGACGCCGCCTACAAACGCGATCTGCTGAGTGCGCTGGGTCGCCGGGCGCTGGAACAGGCGCGCGCCCGCGCCAGCAACTGATCTGGAATTGGGAGGATCCATCATGAAAACTTCTGTGAGTTTGAAGATCAACGGCAAGTCCTATCAGGACGACGTTGAACCGCGCACCCTGCTGAGCGATTTCATCCGACACCATGCGGGCCTCAAGGGCACCCATGTCGGCTGCGAACACGGCGTCTGCGGGGCCTGCACCGTGATGATCGATGGCAAGACGGCGCGGTCCTGTCTGGCCTTTGCCGTCCAGTGCCAGGACCATGACATCACCACCGTCGAAAGCCTTGGCACCCAGGAGGAATTGAGCCCGCTTCAGCAGGGCTTCTGGGAAAAGCACGGCCTCCAATGCGGCTACTGCACGTCCGGCATGCTGATGCTGGCGACCGAGTTGCTGGAACACAACCCGACCCCCACCCGCGACGAAATCCGCGAGGCGATTTCGGGCAACCTGTGCCGCTGCACCGGCTATCAGACCATCATCGATTCAATCGCCCGCGCCGTCGAGATCAAGGCCGGCACAGCACTGGAGGCCGCGGAATGAACGTCAAGGCAAAGGCGAAGAAATCCATCCCCGCAAGCCGCCAGCGGGAAGTTCCAGGCCAGGATCTGAAATGGATCGGCCAGAACATGAAGCGGGTCGAAGACCCCCGCCTGCTGGTCGGTGAAGGCGAATATGCCGACGACATTGCGCTTGCCAACATGCTGCACGCCGCCGTTCTGGCCAGCCCGCACGCCCATGCCCGGATCATCTCGATCGACGTGTCCAAGGCGCTGGCATTGCCCGGTGTCCATGCCGTCATGACGGGCGAAGAAGTGGCCAAGGTCACTGGCCCGTTGCCCTGTTTCGGCAGCCCGCCCGTCGAACAGCGCTGCGTCGCATTGGGCAAGGTCCGCCATGTGGGCGAACCTGTCGCCATCGTCGCTGCCGACAGCCGCTATATCGCCGAAGATGCTGTTGGCCTGATCGAGGTCGAATACGAACAGTTGCCCGTGGTGGCTGACCTGCGCGAGGCGGTCCATGCCAAGGGCGCCGCCGTCCTGCATCCCGAGCGGGGCGACAACAACATCGCCTTGCAACGCAGTTTCAAGTTCGGGACGGTGGACGAGGACTTTGCCAATGCCAAGACCATCGTCAAACGCACCCTGCGCTGGCCGCGAAGTGGCGCGCAGCCGCTGGAAACCTGCGGTGCCGTCGCCGATTTCAACCGCGGGTCGGGCAAGTTCACGGTCCATTGCAACACGTCGATGTATAACTATGTGGGCTGGCTTTGGGCGGTGTCGCTGAACGTGCCTGCCCACAAGCTCAACATCGTGCCGACGATGGCGGGCGGCAGTTTCGGGTCCAAGTTGTTCCTGCACAAGGTCCCGATCATCGCTGCCACCCTTGCCCGCAAGACCGGCCGCCCGGTCAAATATCTCGAGGACCGGCTGGAGAACCTGTCGTCCTGCGATCACCACGGGTCGGACCGCTATTACGAATGTGAATTGGCGCTGGACGCCGACAACAACATGACTGCCCTGAAATGCGACGTCATCGACGACTATGGCGCCTATTTCCAGTTTGGCATCGGCCATCACGGCAACGCCCTGTCGCAGATCACCGGCCCCTACAAGATCCGCAGTGTCGAGGCGAATATCACTGCTGTCCTGACCAACAAGTGCCAGCAGGGCGCCTATCGCGGGTTCGGGTCCGAAGTATCGAACTTTGTCCTTGAACGGATGGTCGATGCCGCCTGTGACGAGCTGAACCTCGACCGGCTGGCGTTCCGGCGGCAGAATTTCATCAAGAAGGCCGAGTTTCCCTACTTCATCCCCACCGGGAACCTCTATGACAGCGGCGATTACGAGGCGGTCATGGACAAGGCAGTGGGCATGCTCGACCTTGAGGGCTGGCGCAAGAAACAGGCCGAGGCGCTGAAGGAAGGTCGCTATATCGGCATCGGTCTGGCCACCTGTCAGGAACGCAGCGTGTTTTCCTCGACCGAATTCTGGTCTCTCAACAACGTCCCCGGATTCACCCTGACCAGTTCGGCCGAAGGTGTCTCGGTCAAGCTGGACGCGCTGGGCAATGCGGTGGTCAAGTTGCAGGCGCCATTCTGGGGCAACAGCCCGGAAACGATGGCGGTCCAGATTCTGGCCGAGCAGTTGCAACTGGCCCCTTCGGCCATTTCGGTCGCCTATGCCGACACGGATTCCGGCCTGTCAGGGACCGGGCCGGGCGGCAGCCGCTATACCGTTATGATCGCGGGTGCCCTTGTGGGCGCGTCGAAAATCATCCGCAACAAGCTGTTCCTGCTAGCCGGTCACCTGCTGCAAGCGGGCAAGGACAAGCTGGAATTGCGCGATGGCAAGGTGATGGTCAAAGGCACCGAACAGGGTATGTCGATTGCCGACATCGCCATGCAGGCGCATTTCTTTCGACTGTCGTTCCCGGACGAGCCGGAGTTCGATACCGGATTGGACGCCAACTATACCTACGATCACCCGCTCACCACGTTGCCCAGCGATGACCGGACCGACCTTGGCATCTTTTATCCGATCATGGGCCACATGTGCCACATGCCGGTGATCGAGGTGGATATCGAAACGGGCAAGATCACGTTCCTTGATTACGTCGCGGTGCATGACTGCGGCACCATCGTCAACCCGATGACGCTGGCGGGTCACGTCCGCGGCGGGACAGCCCAAGGGGTCGGAACGGCCTTGTACGAACAGTACGACTATGACGAGCAGGGCCAGTTCCGCAGCGGCAGCTATGCCGACTACCTGATGCCCAAAGTCATGGAAGTGCCGCCTAACGTGCGCGTGGGTCACGTTGAGACGCCATCGCCCTTTACCGAATACGGGATCAAGGGCGGTGGCGAGGGCGGCCGGATGGGAACACCCCCGGCTTTGGCCGGTGCGATCGAGGATGCGCTGCGCCCCTTGGGTGTGCGGATCGACGCGTTGCCCGTCACACCGTCGAAACTGCGCGGGCTTATCCGGCAGGCTCAGGCAAAGTAGGGGTTACAAGATCGGATCGGCAGGGCCTCTTGGCTCTGCCGATTGCCCGCTCATGCCGAGATAGGGTGGTGGCAGGCGACCGTCCGTTCCGCCAGCGGCGTCAGCTGCGGCCGTGTCGTGCGGCACAGATCGGTCGCATAGGCGCAGCGGGTCGAGAATTTGCAGCCTTTGGGCGGGTTCAGCGGGCTGGGGATTTCCCCCTCCAGCACGATCCGCCCCTTGCGCCCCGGATCGACGCGGGGGACCGGAATCGCCGAGATGAGCGCCTTGGTATAGGGGTGGGCGGGGTGGTCGAACACCGCCTCGGCCGGGCCGGTTTCGACGATGGACCCCAGATACATGATCGCCACGCGGTCTGACACCTGCCGGACCACCCCCAGATCGTGCGCAATAAAGAGATAGGTCAGGGACAGCCGCTCGCGCAGGTCGGCGAACAGGTTGACGATTTGCGCCTGCACCGACACGTCGAGGGCCGAGACAGGTTCATCTGCCACGATCAGGTCAGGCTCCATCGCAAGCGCCCGCGCGATGCCAATTCGCTGCCGCTGGCCGCCCGAAAATTCGTGGGGAAACCGGTCGAGGTAGGCGGTGGGAAGCCCCACCAGGTCCATCAACTCGTCCAGTCTGCGCCGGACCTGATCGGGCGGCACGATGCGGTGGACCATCAGCGGATCGCCAAGGATATCGCGCACCCGCCGCTGCGGGTTGAGCGACGAGGACGGGTCCTGAAAGATCATCTGCACCTTGCGCCGGAACGGCCGCAGAGCGCGGTTGCCCAGTTTGGTCACGTCTTGCCCATCGAACCGCAGGGCGCCGTCGCTGATTTCGTAGAGCCTGGTCAGGCATCGGCCGAGGGTCGACTTGCCCGATCCGCTTTCCCCGACCAGACCCAGCGTCTCGCCCTTTTGGATCCGCAAGTCGATGCCGTCCACGGCGTGCAGCGTCCGCCCGCTGCCCGGGATGATCGTCTTTCCCACGGTAAAGGTCTTGCGAAGGCCAATGGCCTCCATCAGGGGGGCGGCGATCATGCGGACTCCAACGTGGTCGGGCGGGCCGTGGCCCGCTGGCTGTCGGTCAGATGACACAGCGCCGTGTGGCCGGGCGTGCCGATGCGCGGCGGTTCGGTGCTGCACACACCCAGGCGAGCCGGGCAGCGCGGGGCAAAGGCGCATCCGGCAGGCACACGGCCCACCATCGGCGGCGCGCCGGGGATCGACGGCAGGCGGCGCGGGCGCGTTCCGGTCAGCGGCGGGATCGATCCCAGAAGCCCCCAGGTGTAGGGATGCAGCGGGTTGGTAAAGACCTCTGCCGCAGGTCCGCTTTCCACCACGCGCCCCGCATACATGACGACCACCTTGTCCGCCATTTCCGCCACCACCCCCATGTCATGGGTGATAAGCACGATGGCCGACCCGTAATCGGTGCGCAGTTTGCGCAACAGGTCCAGAACCTGCGCCTGCACCGTCGTATCCAGTGCCGTCGTGGGTTCGTCCGCAATCAGAAGGGCAGGGTTGCACGACACCGCCATGGCGATGACCGCCCGTTGCCGCATCCCCCCCGACAGTTGGTGCGGATAGCGTTTGGCGGTGTCTGCCGGGGCAAAGATGCCCACGTCCGCCAACAGTTGAACCGCCCGCGCCTGTGCCGCCCAGGCCGTGATCCGTTCATGCGCCCGGATCTGTTCGGCGATCTGGTCGCCGATGGAATAGACCGGGGTCAGCGCCGTCATCGGGTCCTGCGAGATGAATGCAATGTCGCGCCCGCGCAGGTGCCGCATCTGTTTGGGCGGCAGGTCCAGCAACGATTGCCCGCGGAACGTCACCGTCCCGCCGACGGTCGTGTTGCGCGGGTCGTGCAGACCTAGCACCGAGAGGAGCGAGAGGGATTTGCCCGATCCGCTTTCCCCCACGACCGACACGATCTCGCCTTGCGCCACGCTTAACGACACATCCTGCACCGCCGTCACCGGCCCGCTTTCGGTGGCAAAGCTGACGCTGAGGTTGCGGATATCAAGCAGCGGTTCGGTCATGTCCGCATCCGTGGGTCAATGGCGGCATAGAGAAGGTCGACAATGGCATTGGCCGCCACCACGAAGAACGACGCATACATGACGGTGGCAAGGATCACCGGCAGGTCAAGGTTTTGCAGCGCCTGAAACGTCAGCCGCCCGACGCCGTTGATGCCGAACACGACTTCGGTCAGCAGGGCAGCGCCACCGACGAGCGCCCCGAAATCCAACCCGAACATCGTCACGAAAGGCAGCAGAGAAGTCCTGAAGGCGTGCCGGATCAGGACCCGCCGTTCCGAAAGCCCCTTGGCGCGGGCGGTGCGGATGAAATCCTCGGAATAGGCCTCGATCACGTTGGCGCGCAGGATTCGGGCGTAGATGCCGATGTAGAGGACGGCGAGCGTCAGCCAAGGGATCACCAGCGCCTTGGCCCAGCCTGCCGGGTCCTCGGTCAGCGGAACATAGCCCAACCCCGGGACCCAGGAAAACAGCCAGGTGTCGTGAAAGCGGCTTTGGGACAGCAGGTTCATCACTTCGCCCAGCCAGAACACGGGCATGGAAATGCCGATCAGGGCGAGGATCATGAGACTTCGGTCGACCCAGGTGTCGCGCATGGCAGCCGCCGCCAGCCCCACGCCGATCCCCCCCAGGACCCACAGGATTGCTGCCCCTGTCACCAGCGACAGGGTGGCCGGAACCGCGTCGATCACCTGCGGGATGACCTGTTGCCCGCGATTGACGAACGAGGTGAGGTCGCGAGTGATGAACAACCGCTTCATCAGCAGCGCGTATTGTACCGGCAGGGGCCGGTCAAAGCCGAAGTCGTGCCGGATTTGCGCAACCGTTTCGGGGGCCGCGTTGCGCCCGGCGATCCGCGCCGCCGGGTCCGATCCGGGCGTCGCAAAGAAGATCAGAAACACCAGCACTGAAATGCCGAACATGACAAAGGCCATCTGGATCAGGCGGTTGAGGATGGTGGCGATCATGTCCTCACCCCAGCTTGAACCGGGGGTCGAGCGCATCGCGCAGGCAATCCCCAAGCACGTTGAGCGCCAGAACCGTCACCGCAATCGCCACGCCGGGGGCCAGTGCCACCATTGGCCGGGAATAGAGCAGGGTCTGTCCGTCCTGAATGATTGTCCCCCAACTGGCGTCGGGCGGCTGCACCCCGATCGACAGGAACGACAGCGCCGATTCTGTCACGATGGCCAGTGCCAGCAAGATCGGCACGAACACGATCAGCGTCGGCACGACGTTGGGCAGGATATCGCGCGTCAAAACCCGGTGCACCGGCATGCCGAGCCCGACCGAGGCCAGCACGAATTCGCTGTTGCGCAGGGTCAGCACCTTGGACCGGACGGGCCGTGCCACATAGGGCACATAAATGACACCGATGATCCCGATGGGCAGGATCAGACTGCCCGATGTGACTGTAAACGGTCCGATGGAAAAGCTGCTGTTGAGCAGGACGATGGAAAGCGAAATGGCCAGCAGATAGACCGGAAACGCCCAGAGGACGTCCATGATCCGGCTGAGCACCATATCGACGACGCCACCTGAAAATCCCGCGACGATGCCGATGACCGCCGACAGGATCAGGCAGATGACCGTCGCGGCCCCCGCAATGAACAGCGAATTGCGCCCGCCGTAGAGAAGCCGCGCGGCCACATCGCGCCCTTGGGTATCCGCCCCAAGCATATATTGCGTCGTCCATGTCGGGCCAATCGGTGACACGCCGAGGCCAAGCCCGGTGGTCGAGGGTTGCATGACCGCAACCTCAGCCCCGTTCAGCATTATCTTGCCGCCCAGATTGGACCGGAACGGATCGCTGCCGGCCAGCGACGCATAAAAAGGGGCCAGTGCACACATCACGATGATGATCAGAAGGACCAGCGATGACAGGACCGCAGACCTGCTGCGCCTTAGGCGGCTGAGTGCGGTGGCCCAAGGGCCGCGCCCGCTCCTTTTTTCAGGAACGGGCGCGGAAGTCGTGGACGTCAATGCGTCCGTCATGTCGTCACTGCACCCAGCTCATCGCCATGACCCACTGGAACTGGTTCGAGAAGTTGAAATTCTGAACCCGCTTGGACAGGAAATCGACATGCTTTGGGGTGAAGAGGGGGGCCATCGGCGCCTGCTCCATCATCGCCTGGTCGATCTTGGCCCATTCGGCATTGGCAGCCTCGGGGTCGGTGACCGCCTGTGCCATTGCCGCCTGCATCCGGGCGTCGATGCCTTCGTCACAAAAGCCCGCGATATTGACCGACGAATCCGATCCGGGGTGGAACGACGCACAGGACAACAGGACGTTGAGGAAGTTCGAGGCCGCCGGATAATCCTGATACCACTGCGAGATCGAGATCTGCACGTTGTTGTTGGTG
Source organism: Marivivens sp. (assembly GCA_024642115.1). GTDB lineage: Bacteria > Pseudomonadota > Alphaproteobacteria > Rhodobacterales > Rhodobacteraceae > JAHEBU01. The sequence continues at coordinate 21,635 of JAHEBU010000013.1, forward strand.
TTCTGGATATAGGTGAACTGGATGTTGGACGAGATCGCCTTGACCGAGGCGTTGTAGCCCAGATCGGTCAGGACCGAGGCGATGTAGGTGCCCACGTCGCGGCTGACCACGGCGTCTTCGGTGATGACGGTGATGTCCATCCCCTTGGTCCCGGATTCGTCGACCAGCGCCTGCGCTTTTTCAAGGTCGGGCGCCGACCAGGTCGTGCCCGGGTCTTTGGTATACATGCAGGTATCCTCGTGTCCGGGGAAACCGGGCGGCAGGATCTGGCAGACAGGCTGGGCGAGCACCTGCCCGCCGAAAATGCCCACCAGCGCGTTGCGGTCGATGGCATAGTTCAACGCCTGCCGGACGCGGACATCGTTGAACGGAGCGACGTTCACGTTCATCGGCGCATACCAGAACGCGGTCAGCGGATTGACGTGAACCTGATCGGCGTAGTTGGTGCCGATTTCGGCCAGACGGTCGGTCGGCGGCTGGTCGAACATCCAGTCGGCCTGTCCGTTCTGCACCGCCGTCACTTCGCCCTCATCGGTCAGGCCAAAGGCGTATTCGATGCTGTCCACATAGCCGTCGGGCTGGGCTTGTTCACTCCACTCGACAAAGTTGGGGTTGCGCACCATCACGAGGGAATCGTTGGGGTTATAGGTGGTGAACATATAGGCCCCGGTGCCGGGGATCGGTTCAACACCCACGTCCGTCGTCGGCGCCTCGGCGGGCAGGATGGCGGCGTGCGGCACGGCGATCTTGAAAAAGAATTCCGGGTCCGGGGCGACCAGATTGATTGTCACGGTCCCGGCGGCAGCGTCGCCGATCACCCCGCCTTCCAGCGTGCAGGTGGCCGGGTCGGCGATGCAGGCATCCGCCCCCACGATTCCGTTATAGAACGTACCCGAAGTTGGCGACGAGACTTTGAAGATACGCTGGAACGACGCGACCACATCATCGACGCCCAGATCGGACCCGTCCGAGAATTTGATCCCCTGACGCAGCTTGAACACATAGGTCTTGCCGTCGTTGGTCGCTTCGGGAATGGCCTCGGCCAGATCGGGGACCAGGACGGTCCCGTCGATCCCGTTGCCTTTCTGGAACGCGACCAGCCCGTCATAGACCGACTGATACAGCTGCCAGTATTGCAGGGTATAGTTGACTTGCGGATCAATCGTGCCACCCGCTGCGCGGGCCACCAGTTTGAGCGTGCCGCCCCGGTGGGCTGCCATGAGATCGGCCCGCGATTGGGCCGAGACAAGACTGGTGGTCGAGGCCAGCGCAAGTCCTGCGCCGAATAGGGTGAAAAGCGTTCTGCGGTTCATGTCTCTCTCCTGTCGGTGGGATCGGGCCTGTTACCGGCCGGTTTGGTTCAGAAATTCGGTGACGGCGGCCAGACAGGCCTCTTTTTCTTCGACATGCGGCATGTGGCTGGAGTGGTCGAAGATTTGCCAGCGCACATCGGGGATGTTGTCGGCATAGGGCTGGACGGTGGCGGGCGTGGCCTCGTCATATTTCCCCGAGATGAGGAAGGTGGGGACATTGATCGAATGCAGACGGTCGATAATCGTCCAGTGCTTGAGCGATCCGATGACGTGGAATTCGCTGGGCCCGTTCATGGTGTGATAGACGGTCGGGTCGGCGGCGATGGCGTCAAAGGTGCGCACGACCTCGGGCGGCATCGGCTGCACCCGGCAGACGTGCCTGGCATAGAATATGTCCGAGGCGGCGACATAGTCGGGGTGGTCTGTCGTTCCTGCCGCCTCGTGCGTGGTCAGCGCGTTCTGGACATCGGCGGGCAAGGCCGCCTTGAGCTTGTTGGCCTCTTGCACCCACAGCTCCATCGAGGCGGGAGAATCCGCGATGACCAGCGAAATCAACCCCTTGGGCCGCCGCACGGCAAATTCCGCCCCCAACATCCCCCCCCAGGATTGCCCCAGAACGTGATAGCCACCGCGCACCCCCAGATGGTCGATCAGGTTTTCCAATTCGGCGATAAAGAAATCCACGGTCCAGAAATCCGCCCCCTTGTCGGGCAGGTGGGTGGACCGGCCATTGCCGATCTGATCGTACAGAACCACCGGCCGCCCGGTTTCGGCGATATCACCAAAGGCGAGCACATAGTCATGCGTGCATCCCGGCCCGCCGTGCAGGACGATCAGAGGCGGGACACTCGACCTCAGGTCGCCCCGGACCATGTACCATGTGCTATAATCCCCAAACGGTGCGAGCCCTTCGGTCAACATGTTCTGCCCCCCGGCGAATGGTCGATTTTGTTATGACGGACGATGACGCTGGGACCGTCAACTTCAAGGTCTATTCAGCACGTTTCTTGGATACGGCGCAATTTGGCGCAAAATATGCTCATAATTTGAGCAGATGCTTTTTGACGGTATCAAAATCGTCCTTTCTTTCTAGGACGGTCACGGGGTTAACTGGCGTGATGCGATCAGCACCGCATCGCCGTCGGCGTAAAGATGGTCACCGGGCCGCAGGATCGCACCGCCAAAACCCAGCACGGTGTCACGCGCCGATCTGTCAGGGCCGGGCTGTTCTGCCCGTCGCGCCGTGGTCCCCAGCGCCCGCACGCCCAAGGCCAGCCCGTCGATCACGCTGCCGTCGCGGATCACCCCGTTCAGCACGACGCCCGCCCAGCCATTGGTCACGGCAATGCCTGCCAGCCGATCGCCCATCAAACCGATGCGCGCCGATCCCTGTCCGTCGACGACCAGAACCCGCCCCTTGCCCGGTTCGCCGAGCGCGGCAAGGACGGGCCGATGATCCTCGAACACCAACAACGTGCTGATCGGACCGGCAAAGGACTGGTGCAGCCCGAAACTGTGCCACGCCACATCCAGCACCTGGACCGCGTCAGGATGCGCATCATGCAGGTCGGCGGTGGACCATGTCATGCCAGCAGCGCCCCGACCTTGGTCGAAAGGTCCGTGATATAGGCGGCGGGGTCGAGAGGGCCGCCGGTGACCCGCTCCAGCGTTTCGGCGGGCGAGGAGGACCGACCGTGCCGCCAGACATTGTCCCGCAGCCAGCCGTGCAGGGGGGCGTAGTCGGCCCGGTCCAGCCCAGCCTTGATCGTGGGGTCCCCTGAGGCCTTGGCGAACAGTTGTGACGACATGATGTTGCCGAGCGTGTAGGTCGGGAAGGACCCGATGTAGCCGTGGCTCCAATGCACGTCTTGCAGGACGCCCTGCCGGTCGTCGGGGACGGTCACGCCCAGATAGCTGTTCATCTTGTCCGCCCAGAGGCCGGGCAGGTCGTCCACCTCGATTTCGCCGATCATCAGCCCCGCCTCGATTTCCGAGCGCAGGATAATGTGCATGTCGTAGGTCAACTCGTCCGCCTCGACCCGGATCGTGCTGGGACGGACGGCGTTGACGGCGCGCCAGAAGTCATCCTCGGTCACTTCGGAGAGTTGATCGGGAAAGGTGGCGCGCAGGTCGCCGTAGTGCAGCGCCCAGAATTGCCGCGACCGGCCCACCCGGTTTTCCCACAGCCGCGACTGGGATTCGTGCATCCCGAAACTGGCCCCTCCGACGGCATAGAGGTTGGACAGGTCAGTGGCAAAGACCGAGCGGGTGAAGGCCGGGTCGATCCCCTGTTCGTACATGCCATGCCCCGCCTCGTGCCACAGGGCAAAGAGCCCCCCCGGCAGCCATGTGTCCCGAAAGCGCGAAGTGATGCGCACGTCGTCGCGGGTAAAGCTGATTTCGAACGGATGCACCGTGTCGTCCAGCCGCCCGTGGGTCAGGTCGTAACCCATCGCCTGCGCCATCCGCAGGCCAAATTTCCGTTGGGCGGCAATGGGATAGCTGCGCGTCAGGATGTCGGTGCGGGGCTGCGGTCCGTCGGCGGCAGCGCGGATCAGGGGGACGAGGGCGGTCTTGAGCTGGTCGTAGATCGCGGTCAGCCGGGCATAGGTCATCCCCGGTTCATAAAGCTGGACCATCGCGTCATAGGGATGCCCGCCGGTGCCGATGGCCGCCGCCACCTCGCGTTGCAGGCCGATCATCTGTTTGAGAACGGGCGCGTACCCGGCAAAGTCGTTGTCGGCCCGTGCCGCCACCCAGGCCGCGTTGGCGTGGGTTTTCAGTGACGCCATGTCCGAGATGATCTGCGCAGGGATCTTGCGCAGCACGTCGATTTCGGCGCGGGCCTGGGCCACAGCGCGGGCCTCAAGCGGATCGTTGGTCTGGATGCTGTCCATCAGGTCGGCAAGCCGGGGATCGGTCGCCATGTCGCGGGCGATGTCGGTCAGCGTGGCGATCTGGTGGGCGCGGGCGGCGACACCTCCGGACGGCATGACTGTGCGGCTGTCCCAGTTGAGCAGGTTCAGCGTGCACAGAACATCGTTGATCCGCCCGATGGCGGTTTGAAAGGCGGCATAGGTCATGGAGTGGCTTTCGCAGGAAGGGTGTCCAGATGGCAGGCGGCCAGATGCCCGTCGCCGCGGGGCCGCAGCGCGGGGATTTCGGTGCGGCAGCGGTCCATCGCAAGGGGACAGCGGGTGTGAAACAGGCACCCCTTTGGCAGGTTGATGGGGCTGGGCAGTTCGCCCCGAGCGGCCACGGTGCGGGTGCGGCGGGACGGGTCCACTTCCGGAGCGGCCCTGAGAAGCGCGTCGGTATAGGGGTGTTGGGGGGCTGCGAAAATGGACGAGGTCGGCCCGTATTCGACCACCTTGCCCAGATACATCACCGCCACCCGGTGCGAAATGTGGCGCACCAGCCGCAGGTCGTGGGCGACGAAAACGACGGTCAGGTTCAGCCGGTCCTGCAATTCCAGCAGCAGGTTGACCACCTGCGCCTGCACCGAGACGTCGAGGGCGGACACCAGTTCGTCGGCCACCAGAACCTCGGGTTCGACCGACAGGGCGCGGGCAATGCCGATCCGCTGGCGTTGCCCGCCGGAAAATTCGTGCGGATATTTGTCGGCGGCATCGGGGGGCAGGCGGACAAGCCCGAGGAGTTCACCGATGCGGGTCTCGATCTGTGCCTTGGGGCGCATGGAATGGACGCTTAACGCTTCGGCCAGGATCTGGCGCACGGTCATGCGGGGATTGAGCGAGGAATAGGGGTCCTGAAAGATCATCTGGACGCGCCGGTTGAACGTGCGCCGGGCAGGGCCGTTCAGCGTGCCGATGTCCGTCCCTTCAAACAGGACCTTACCGCTGTCGCAATCGTGCAGGCGGACGAGGCAGCGGGCGAGCGTGGATTTCCCGCAGCCCGATTCCCCCACGATGCCAAGGGTTTCGCCCTTGATGATATCAAGGCTTACGCCGTTGAGCGCATTGACCGCCAGCCGGTGCTGACCCCGAAGCCGGGACAGGACCGACTGGGTGACCGGGAACCGTTTGCTGATGTCGGTCGTGGACAGGATCACGTTTGTCATGCCAGCACCGATCCCGCTGCCAGAACGGCGTCTGAATGATGGCAGGCGACTGCGCGGTCGGGGCCAAGCGGCCTCAGGTCAGGTCGCTTTTCCCGGCAGATATCGCTTGCGAACACACAGCGCGGGTGAAAGGCGCAGCCGTTGGGAATTGACGCCAGCCCCGGCGGGGTGCCTTCGATCGACAAAAGCATGCTGCGTTCGGTGCCCGACCGGGGGATCGACCCCAAAAGGCCGCGCGTATAGGCGTGCATGGGGCCGCGGAACACGTCTGTCACCGTGCCGGTTTCCACGATCCGACCCGCATACATCACCGCCATCCGGTCGCAGGTCGCGGCCACGACACCCAGGTCATGGGTGACGAAAACCACGCTCATCCCCAGATCGTCGCGCAGATCCAGCAGCAGGTTCAGGATCTGGTCCTGAATGGTCACGTCCAGCGCGGTGGTGGGTTCGTCTGCCAAGAGCAGTTTGGGGTTCGAGGCAAGGGCGATGGCGATCATTGCCCGCTGCCGCATTCCGCCTGAAAACTGGTGCGGGTATTCGTCCAGCCTGCGGGCCGCATCTGGTATGCCGACGATATCGAGCAGTTCGCGGGCGCGGGCCGCGCGCCCGGAGCTGTCCAGATCGGTGTGCGCCTTGAGGTTTTCTGTTATCTGTACCCGGATCGGCAGAACCGGGTTAAGCGCCGTCATGGGCTCCTGAAAGATCATTGAAATCTGCCCGCCGCGTACCTTGCGGATGGCTGTGTCTGACATGCCGACCAGATCCTGACCTTGCCAAAGGACCACCCCGTCAATTGTCGCCCCATAAGGCAGAAGGCGGGTGAGCGAGCGCAGGGTCACGCTTTTGCCCGAACCGCTTTCGCCGACCAGACCGAAAATCTCGCCGGGCCTCACATCGAAGCTGACCTCGTTCACCGCCGTCAGAACGCCGCGCGGGGTGTGGAACCGGGTAGAGAGTTTTTGCACGGACAGAAGGGGAGCGGTCATTTGCGGGCCCTCATGACTTCGGCCAGGCCGTCGCCCAGCAGGGAAAATCCGAGTCCGGTGAGGATGATGGCAAAGCCCGGAAAAACGCTGATCCACCAGGCGGTGGACATGAAATTCTTGCCGTCCGCAATCTGCACGCCCCATTCAGCGGCGGGCGGCTGCGCCCCCAGTCCAAGATAGCCAAGCGACGATCCCAGCAGGATGGCCAGTGCCATGTCGGTCATCCAATAGACGACGGCCGGCGTGATCGCGTTTGGCAGCAGGTGCCGAAAAATGATCCGCAGATGGGTGTAACCCATCGCCCGGCCCGCGTCGGCATAGTCGAGCCGTTTTTGCACCTTGATCTCGGCCGCGATGATCCGGGCGTAAAACACCCAGCCCACGACGCTGACCGCGATATACATGTTGATCAGCCCCGGCCCCAGCACCGACACGATGGCGATGACCAGCACGAGGAAAGGAAAAGTGATGATCGCATCGACAAGGCGGCCAAACAGGGCCTCGACCCGGCCGCCGACATAGCCGACCAGCGCCCCGATTATGGTGCCAAACGAAAAGGCAAAGACGGTGGCGAAAATGGCGATCTGCATGTCGACCCGGTACGCATGAATGATCCGGCTGAGCACATCGCGCCCGAAGTTGTCGGTGCCAAAGGGGTGTGCCATGCTCGGTGCCTGATTGAGCGCGCCGTAGTCAAAGGCGAGCGGATCGTAGGGGGCAAAGGCGGCGGGGAACAGGGCGAGGATCAGGCTGATCCCGAGGATCGTGCCGCCGATGATGAGCGGGCGCGGCAGCCGTGTCAGCCGGATGCGGGGCAGGGCAGTCATCGCGCCACCCTCGGGTCCAGATAGGCCTGCAACAGGTCGGTCAGCAGGAATGTGACCGACACCAGCACGGCCAGCGCGATGGTCAGCCCCTGAACGACCGGGTAGTCGCGCCCATAGATGCTGTCGACCATCAGCCGCCCCGCGCCGGGGATAGCAAACACCGTTTCGGTGATCACCGCCCCGCCCAGAAGCGTGCCGATGGACAGGCCGAACAGGGTGACGGTGGAAATCAGCGCGTTGCGCAGGACGTGGCGGATCAGGATCAGGCGGGGGGCCAGCCCCTTGGCCCGGGCAAAGCTGACGTATTCCGCATCGACCACGCCGATGATCGCCGCCCGCAGATTGCGCATCAGTATAGCGGAAAGGCTGAGCGCAAGTGTCGTGGCCGGCAGGATCAGGTGATAGAGCCGGTCGAAAAACGTGTCCCCGTAGCCGCCCACCGGGAACCAGTGCAGTCTTGCGCCAAAGACCGTAAGCAGGATCAGGCCAAGGTAGAACACCGGCATCGACAGGCCCACCTGAAACGCGCCGCGGATGGCATTGTCGGCCAGTTTGTCCCGCCGCAGGGCCGCGACAAAGGCCAGCGGCACTGCCAGCAGGACGGAGATCAGCGCGGCCAGCAGCGTGAGCGCCACAGTGATCGGCAACCGCTGTGCGATAAGTTCGGTCACAGGGCGTTTGAGCACGATGGAATTGCCGAAATCGAGGCTCATCACCGATTTCACGAACAGCCAGAACTGCACCCAGATCGGCTGGTCGATGCCCAGTTGCCGGTTGATCCGCGCGATGTCGGCATCCGTTCCTCGGTCGCCCAGAATGGCGCTGGTCGGATCGCCAGGCAACAGCCGCACCAGCACGAACACGACGATCAGGATAAAGATCAGCGTCGGGATCAGTTGCAGCAGGCGGCGGACGATGAATTCGGTCAGGGGCAAGGGATAAACCTTTGGGACAGCATCGGGTCGGACAAACAAAGGGGGCGACAGGTCGCGCCTGCCGCCCCCTGAAAGTTCAGCCTAGATCATTTTTCCAGCCAGGCGGCGCGGAAGATGTTGTTGCCCAGCGGTATCTGGTTGAAGCCCTGAACCTTGGTGCTGAGGGCGACCGGATACGGGGTTTCAAACAGGGCCACGGTCGGACCTTCGGAGTTGAAGATTTCCTGGATGCGGGCGTATTGCTCGGCCCGCTTGGCCGGGTCTGTCTCGCTTTGCGAGGCTTCGAACAGGGCGTCGACCTCTTCGCTTTTCCAGCCCGAATGCAGGGCGTCGATGGTGGGCGAATAGGCAAAGTAGGACGTGATTTCTGACGGATCGGCGATGTCGTCGGTCCAGCCGCCAGTGCGCATTTCAAACGTGCCGCCCCGGTATTGTTCGGTGCGCGAGGCGTTATCGACCTGCTTGATTTCCAGATTGATCCCGATGGCGCCCCACATCTGCTGAAGGGCCGTGGCGATCCCGGCATCGTCCTGGTTGCCCGCAAGCGTCAGGATCGACGTGGAAAAGCCATCGGCATAGCCTGCCTCGACCATCAGCGCCTTGGCCTTTTCGACGTCATAGGGAAAGAGCGGCCCGTCGCCGCTGTGCAGCGGTGTGGCCGTCGACATGAACGAGGACAGCGGCGTGCCCACGCCCATGGTCACGATCTGCACGATCGCTTCCTTGTTGGCGGCATAGTTCATCGCCTGACGGACCAGCGGGTTGGAAAGCGGATTGTCCTTGCCTTCGATCTGTGGCCGCACGTTGATGATGATGTCGTTCACCTTGGTCGAGGGGAAAAGCTGCATGTTGATCCCGTCGGCGGCCTGAAGTTCGGCGACCCGGGCGAAGGGGATGAATTCGGCCCCGTCGATTTCACCCGATTGCAGACGCAGGATGCGGGTGGCGTCGTCGGGAATGATTTCAAACGTCACGCCGTCCAGATAGGGCAGGGGCTGTCCGTCTTCGCCCATGTCCCAGTAGTAGGGGTTCTTAACCAGTTTCATCGTGGCCCCGCGATCCCAGCTGTCCAGGACAAACGGGCCCGATCCCACGGGCTTTTGCGAAAAAGCCTCGGCTTTTTCGGCGTCGGTGGTGCCGGCGGCGGCCTCGAACGCGGCCTTAGGCATGATCGCGGTGTTGAACACGGTCAGCGCGGGGATGATCGCCGGGTCAGGGCGGCTGAGCTTGATGACGATCGTCTTGGGATCGGGGCTTTCCACGCTGGCGATAGAACTGATGAGAAAGCCCCAGATGCCATTGTCAGGGTTGGTGGCGCGGCCCAGCGAAAAGATCACATCATCGGGGGTGATGGGCGAGCCATCGGAAAACTTGATCCCGTCGCGCAGGGTCAACGTCACGCTCAACCCGTCATCGGCCATCTTGTAGTCCGAGGCGAGGCCGGGCTGGACGCCCTTCCCATCATCGGTCGGCATCAACAACGTGTCGTACATGTTCGTCAGGATCCAGATATCGACGTTGGCATCGTTCAGGACCGGGTCGAGGAACAGGCTGTCGGCATATCGGCCATAGGTCATGACCCCGCCACGTTCGACGGCAAGCGCGGAGACCGTGCTTCCCAACAGAACGGCAACAGACAAGGCAGCAGCAGAAAACAGTTTCATCTTCATCCCTCCAGAGTGTCCAAGTGTTATATTTCACCGAAGCGTTCCACGGCATCCGATACAAGTCAACATGACAGTTTTCAGCGAATTTTGCTGGAACTGGTCTGAAAATGATGAAATGATGGGCATGCAAGGAAAAACCATACTACAGAATTGGTACGAATGAGGCGACTTTCATGAAGGTTATTATCGACAGGTCGCTGGCGATTTCGATTCACCAGCAACTCAAGGGTGCAATAGAATACGAAATATCCTTTGGCGGATTGGAGGTGGGCGCGTCGCTCCCTTCGGTTCGGGATATGGCTGAACGGACCGGCGTGGCCCCAATGACGGTGAGCAAGGTCTATGCCGACCTCAAGGGCGCGGGCCTGATCGAGGGCAAATCCGGGTCTGGGACCTATGTTGCCGAATCGACCCTGTCCCGTCTGGGGACACGCGCCGATTCGGCTGACCTGCGTGCGGCGATGGATGTGGCGATCGACAAGGGCCTGTCGATGGGTCTGGGGTTGGCTGATGTCATTTCGCTTATGGCGGCGCGGGCCAGCCGGCGCGGCGAGGCAGGGCCGGTCCGAACCATCTGTCTGGTGGGCCTGTTCGAAGCCGCAACTCAAAGCTATGCGGCCAATGTGCAGGACCAGATCGGTTCTTTGGCAACGGTCGCCCCGGTCACATTCGATGCGATGGCCGACGATCCAGAAGTCATGTCGATGGTGGCGGCGGCGGATCTGGTGCTGACCTTTTCCACTCTGCAACACCGATTGCCCGCAGCGCTGAGCCAGGACAAGGTCGTGTCGCTGCGATTCATTCCATCCGAACCGACACGGCTCGCACTTGCCTCGCTGGATCCGATGGCGCGGGTGCTGGTTGTGTCGCGCTTTGCCGATTTCCTGCCGGTGCTGGATCTGGGCGTACGCCGGTTTGCCGCCCATGTGCAGTCTGTGACCCTCGCAAATCTGGAGGACGCTGATCTGGCCGAAGGCGTGGCCCGCGCCGATGTCATCGTGATGTCCACCGGCGCCGATGCGGTTGTGGGCATGGTGCGACCTGGCACGACCGTCATCGAATATCGACATATTCCGGACCCCGGCGATATCGACCGTCTGGTCCTGCCGATCCTGAACCAATCGTCCCCGCTGCCCGTGGCCAGCAGAAAGGAAGCGTCGTGAAGATATCTCAGATGAACTGGGGGCAGGTTGATGCGTATCTCAAGCGTGACAACCTGGCCATTCTGCCGCTGGGCAGCACCGAGCAGCACGCCGGTTTGTCGCTGTCGGTGGACAGTATCCTTGCCGAAAAGATGGCGCTGGATGCGGCCGAACCGCTGGGTCTTCCGGTCTTTCCGGTCGTCCCTTATGGTGTCACACCCTATTTTCTGGCCTATCCCGGGTCGGTCAGCCTACGGGTCGAAACTTATGTGGCGCTGGTACGCGATATTCTGGATTCCCTTTATTCCCAAGGCTTTAGGCGCGTGTTCATCGTGAACGGTCACGGTGGCAACAGCCCCGCCGGGTCGCTGGCCATCGAATGGATGGCCGATCACCCCGACGCGTCCGTCCGGTTCCACAACTGGTGGAACGCGCCCAAGACGTTTGCCAAGGTGCAGGCGATCGACCCCGTCGCAAGCCATGCAAGCTGGATGGAGAATTTTCCCTGGACCCGCCTGACCGACGTGGTCCTGCCGTCCCAGCAAAAGCCGATGATCGACTTTGACCGGATGCGGGCGATGTCCCCCGCCGCCGTCCGCGAATATCTGGGAGACGGCAATTTTGGCGGGTATTACGAACGGCCCGACGCTGAAATGCAAGCGATGTGGGACGTCGCTGTGGCCGAAACACGGGCGCTGATGCAGGGGCCCTGGTCTTGACCGAACCCATCCTGATCTGGGGCGCGGGGGCCATTGGTGGCACTCTGGGTGCGGCGTTCCTGCGGGCGGGACATGAGGTCGTGTTTGTCGACAACGTGCCCGAGCATGTGGCGGCGATAAACGCCACCGGCCTGCGGATTGACGGTCCGCTCTGGCAGGACACGGTCCAAGCGCCCGCTTTTCTGCCTAAAGATCTGACCGGACAGTTTCGCCGCACGTTTCTGTGCGTGAAGGCGCTGCACACCGATGCCGCGATTGCCGAAATGGCCCCGCATGTGGCCCCGGACGGCTATGTCGTCTCGGCCCAGAACGGCCTGAACGAACTTGCCATCGCAACGGTCGTGGGCGACGCCCGGACCATCGGGTGTTTCGTCAACTTTGGCGCGGATTATCTCGAGCCCGGGGTGGTGCATTATTCCGGCAAGGGGTCTGTGGTGGTGGGCGAGTTGGACGGCACATTGACAGGCCGCATCACCGACCTGCATCGCCTCATGCTCGACTTTGCCCCCCACGCGATCCTGACCCAAAACATTTGGGGATACCTGTGGGGCAAGCTAATATATGGGGCCTTGCTGTTCGGCACGGCGCTTACCAACGACAGTATAGCTGACTGTCTGGAAAACCCGGCGGCCCGCGACGTGCTGACCCGATTGGGCCAAGAGGTCGGTCAGGTCGCCGCCGCGCAGGGGGTGGCAACCGAAGCATTCGACGGCTTCAACCCGGTCGCCTTTCGCCCCGACGCCCCCCGCGCCGATCTGGACCAGTCTTTTGCCGATATGGTCGCCCACAATCGACGGTCCACCAAGTCCCATTCCGGCATCTGGCGCGACCTTGCCATTCGCAAGCGCAAGACAGAGGCCGAGGCGCAGCTTGGCCCGATTGCGAGTGCTGCCAACAAGGCCGGGATCGCCGTGCCCTTGACCCACCGCCTGATCGCGATGATCCGCGAGATCGAGGCAGGCACCCGCGCGCTTGATTTTGCCAACCTTGTGGAGCTTGGCCGATGAATATCGGATTTGATGGACTTGAGGTGCTGGTCACCGGGGCAGGGCATGGCTTTGGCCGGGCGATCGCGCAGTGCTTCGCCGCTCGGGGCGCGCAGGTGCGTGCGTTCGACGTGAACGCCGACGGTCTGGCTGAAACCGCCAGCCTGATCGGCCCCGCCTGCACGGTCCACACCGTCGATGTGGGCGACCGCGATGCGGTGCAGGCTGCGGTCGCAGCGCTGCCCCGCGGCATCGACGTGTTGGTGAACAATGCAGGCGGCGTGCGGGGGCAGGTGGGCCGTCCGATCGAAGAGATCAGCGCGGCAGACTGGCAAACCATCTTTGACGTGAACCTGTCGGGAACGTTTTTTATGACGCAGGCCGTGGCGCCCGCGATGAAGGCACGGGGCAAGGGCCGCGTCATCAACATCTCCAGCGGGGCAGGGCGGACGATCAGCCTGACGGGTATTCAGGCCTATGCCAGTGCCAAGGCGGGCCAGATCGGCCTGACTCGGCAACTGGCGCATGAACTTGGGCCGTTCGGGATCACGGTGAACTGCGTGGCCCCCGGATTTGTCCGATCCAACCCCACCACAGAACGCCAGTGGGACGCGATGGGGGCCGAAGGGCAGCAGCGTCTGCTGAACCAGATTGCCCTGCGTCGATTGGGCTCGACCGACGACATCGCCAATGCGGTCATGTTCTTTGCCAGCGACTTTGCCGGGTGGATTACCGGCGAATGTATTGGCGTGGATGGGGGCAAATGACGGTCGAGGCGTATCTCGCAGGCCGCGAGGCCGAGGCGATTCAGACCCTCATGGCCTATTGCCGCATCCCAAGCGTCAGCACCGATCCGGCCTTTGCCGAAGGCATCGCGCAGGCGGCGGCATTTGTTGCCGACCAGTTGCGCCACGCCGGGTTTCCGACGGTGGAACAGGTGCCCACTGCTGGGCATCCGTGTGTCTTTGCCGAATGGATCGTGGACCCGGCCAAGCCTACCGTCCTGATCTACGGCCACTATGACGTGCAGCCGCCGGACCCGCTGGACAAATGGCGCGTCCCGCCATTCGACCCTGTGGTCAAGGACGACAGGATCTGGGCGCGGGGCGTGTCGGATGACAAGGGGCCGATGCTGATACCGATCCTCGTTGCGGCGGCCTATGGGGCGGTGAACGGAGCGCCACCGTTGAACCTCAAAGTTCTGTTCGAGGGGGAGGAGGAATCAGGGTCCCCCAATTTCGAACCGACCGTCGCTGCGATGAAGGACAGGCTTGCCTGCGATCTGGTCCTGTCGGCGGACGGGGCGATGTGGCGGGCCGATCTGCCGTCGATGACGGTGGCGACCCGGGGTATGGCCGCGGTCGAGGTCACGGTTACTGGCGCGGGCAAGGACCTGCATTCGGGCCGTCACGGCGGGACCGCCCCCAATCCGATCCGCGCATTGGCCCGGATGATGGCGTCGCTGCACGACGAGGCGGGCGATGTGGCCGTGCCGGGGTTCGACGACGGCGCGCGCCAACCCGATCCGGCCATTTCGCGGGCCATCGTCGAGGTTGGCTTTGACGCCCCCGGCTATTTCGACAGTATTGGCGCGGATCACCCCGATCCCATGCCGACCGGAGAGGCTCTGCTTACCCGTCAATGGCTGAAACCCACGTTGGAATTCAACGGGATTTCCGGCGGATATCAGGGAACGGGGACCAAAACGGTCATTCCGTCCGAGGCCAGCGTCAAGATCACTTGCCGTCTGGTCGCGGGGCAGGACCCTGATCAGGTCATGACCGCGATCGAGGCGCATCTGGCAACTGTGCTGCCCTCGGGTTACCGGATGGACGTCCATCGCCACGGCCCCGGCACGCATGCCTTTGCGCTCGACCCGCACCTGCCGGCGCTCGCCACCGCCGAAGGCGTTCTGGCCGAGGTGTTGGGGGCCAAGCCCTTGCGCGTGGCGATGGGGGCGACGGTGCCCATTGGCGACGTATTCGCACGGCAACTGGGTGTCGGCGCGATCTTCTTTTCTTTTGCCACGTCGGACGAAGATTACCACGCGCCCAACGAATACTTCCGCCTGTCCAGTTTCCGCACAGGACAAGTGGCGTGGGCGCGGCTGCTGGACCGGCTTGCACATGGCGGGATTTAAGTCAGTTGCAGACCTGAGCCGCGCCTATGCCGAGGGGCAGACGACCCCGACCGAAGTTGTGGCGACGGCCCTGACCGATATAGCCCGGCTTGACCCGGTCCTGAACGCCTTTTCCGATCCGATAGCCGCCCAGGCGGCAGCCACAGCCAGGCAGATGACCAATCGCCTGCGTGGCGGGAACGCTGATGGTCCGCTGTTCGGGATCCCTGTGGCGATAAAGGACCTGATCGAGGTGGCTGGGGTGCCAACAGGGTATGGATCAAAGGTGCGACCTCCCGCAATGGCTACGCTCGACGCCCCGCTGGTGGCCCGTCTGCGGGCGGCAGGGGCAATCATTCTGGGCAAGACCAACCTGCTGGAATATGCCTATGGCATCGCCCATCCCGACATCGGCCAGACCAACAACCCAACTGATCCAAAACGGACGGCTGGCGGGTCCAGTGGGGGATCGGCGGCGGCGGTGGCGGCGGGGATGGTGCCGCTGGCCGTGGGGACCGACACCGGCGGGTCGATCCGGATCCCAGCCGCCTATTGCGGGATCGTGGGGGTCAAACCGACCTTTGGTCTGGTCCCGTTGGACGGCGTGTTTCCCCTTTCGCAAAGCCTCGATCATGCGGGGCCGCTGGCGCGGAGCGTGACGGATGCGGCCGTTCTGTTGTCGGTCCTTGCGGATCAACCGATGGAATTGTCGGATATCGCCCTGAGTGACATCAGGATCGGTGTGATGACGCGGCATGTGTCGGGCACGACACTGGGTGCCCCTGTCACGGCTTTGTTCGCCGCGGTCGTGGATGAACTTGCCCGTCGCGGGGCCAGGGTCAACGACGTCGATACAGCCGAACTGGCACAGGCCAACGCCCATCTCGTGACGATCCTGATGCCCGAGGCGTCCCTGATCCACGCCGACCTTTACGCCGAAAACCCCGGTGGTTACGCCCCCGGCACCCGCGCCCAGATCGAGGCGGGGTGGAAGGTGACCGCGACGGACTATCTGGCCGCCCGGCAGGCGCAGGTCGCCACGACTGCGGCAGTCGAGGCCCTGTTCGATCGGGTCGATGTGCTGATCTCGCCCTCGGTCCCCTTCGTGGCCCCGTTCGAGGACCCCGAGATTGCGGATGGCGAGGACAGCGAAATGCTGGCCAGCGGCTTTGCCAACCTGACCGGCCACCCCTCGCTGAGCCTGCCTTGCGGCCTGATCGACGGATTGCCGGTTGGATTGCAGATGACGGGTCGACGCGGGCAAGACGCCACATTGCTGTCCATCGCCCGCGCGGTCGAGATTGCCCTGTCCGCCTAGTGCTTGATCATCACATGCCGGACGGCGGTGTAATCTTCGAGCGAATAGACCGACATGTCTTTGCCATAGCCCGACTGTTTCAGGCCGCCGTGGGGCATTTCGTTGGTCAGCATGAAATGGGTGTTGACCCATGTGCAGCCATAGCGGAGCCGGGCTGACGCCTCCATCGCGTGGCCTACGTCGCGGGTCCAGACCGAAGAGGCGAGGCCGTAGCCGCTGTCGTTGGCCCAGGTGATCGCCTGATCGGGGTCGCTGAACCGGGTGACAGAGATCACGGGGCCGAACACCTCGCGCTGAACGATCTCGTCGGTCTGAAGGGCGCCTGCGACGACGGTCGGCTGATAGTAGAACCCGTTGGCATGGGTCTTACCCCCGGTCGTGATCTCGATGTGCTTGAGCTCGCGCGCCCGCTCGACGAAACTTGACACCCGGTCGCGCTGGCGTGCGGAAATCAGGGGGCCGATTTCGTTGGTGGTGTCGTCGGCCGCGTCGAACACGATCGAGGCGGCGGCGGCGGTCAGGGCTGCCACCAGTTTGTCGTAGATCGCATCAGCGGCATAGACCCGGCAGGCCGCCGTGCAATCCTGCCCGGCGTTGTAGTAGCCGAATGTGCGCAACCCCTCGACGACGGCATCAATGTCGGCGTCGGCAAAGACGATGACCGGGGCCTTGCCGCCCAGTTCCAGATGCGTCCGCTTGACCGATTTCGACGCCGCCTGAAGCATCTTCTTTCCAGTGGCAATATCCCCGGTGAGCGAGATCATGTCGATCCCTGCATGGTTCACCAACTGGCTGCCCACCGTTTCGCCCCGGCCCGGGACGATGTTGACCACGCCGGGGGGCAGGATATCGGCAAAAATGCGGCCCATCTTGAGCGCGGTCAACGGCGTCTGCTCGGACGGTTTGAAAACGACTGTGTTACCCCCCGCCAGCGCAGGCCCCAGTTTCCATGCCATCATCATCAGCGGATAGTTCCAGGGCGCGATCGACGCCACGACCCCGATCGGGTCGCGCCGCACCATCGACGTGTGACCGGGCAGATATTCGCCAGCCACCATCCCGTGCTGGGTCCGCACGGCCCCTGCAAAGAACCGGTAGGTGTCCACAATGGCGGGCATTTCGTCGCCACGCGCCGCATTGATGGGCTTGCCACAATTGAGCGCCTCAAGGGCGGCAAACGCATCCGCTTCGGCCTCGATCCGGTCGGCGATCTGCAACAGATAGCCCGACCGTTCGGCGGGGGTTGTGCGAGACCAGGTGGCAAAGGCGGTATTGGCGGCAGCGACGGCGGCGTCGACCTGTGCAGCAGAGGCTTCAGGCAGGTCAAGGATCAGGTCGCCGGTGCGTGGGTTGAGGATATGTTCGGCGGTTTCGGTCCCGGCTTCCATCCGGTCGCCGATCAGCAGGTGGGTGTCCATCGTGGTCTCCTTTGTCATTTTCCCCCGCCGGCCGTTTCGGCCCCGTCGCGGGTCAGGTAATAGGCGCCGAGGATCGGCAGAAATGTCGCCAGTACCACGACCATGGCGACCACATTGGTCACGGGCCGCTGGCGGGGGCGCACAAGCTCTTCAAGCATCCAGATCGGCAGGGTTTGCTGTTGGCCTGCGGTAAAGGTGGTCACGATCACCTCGTCAAACGACAGGGCAAAGGCAAGCATCCCACCCGCCATCAGGGCGGTGCCGATGTTGGGCAGGATCACATGGCGGAACGTCTGGAAGGCGTTGGCGCCCAGATCATAGGACGCCTCGATCATGCCCCCCGACAGGCGGCGGAACCGGGCGACGGCGTTGTTGTAGACGACGACGATGCAGAACGTCGCGTGGCCGAGGATGATGGTCAGCGTCGAATAGGGGATGTCGGCCAAGTTGAAGGCGGACCGCAGGGCGATCCCCGTGACGATCCCCGGCAGGGCGATGGGCAGGATCACCAGAAGCGACACGGTTTCGCGGCCAAAGAACCGCGCCCGGCTGACGGCTGCGGCGGTCAGGGTTCCCAGGATCAGCGCCAGCACGGTCGATACGGTGGCCACCTTTACTGACAACCCCAGCGCCTGCCAGACGTCTGGCCGGTTCCACGTCACCGCGAACCATTGGAGGGTCAGGCCGGGAGGCGGGAATTGATAGCTGCGCTCTTCGGTTGTGAAGGCATAGAGAAAGATCAGCAGGATCGGCAGGTGCAGGAACAACAGCCCGCCCGTGGCTGCCAACCGCAACGACAGGGGGGCAGGGGCGTCAGAGCGCATCAAAGGCCCCCATCCGCCGCGCACCCCACAGATACAGGCACATGATCAGCACCGGCACGACCGCAAAGGCCGCCGCCAGCGGCACGTTGCCTGCGGTTCCTTGCTGAGCATAGACCGCCTGCCCGATGAACAGCCGCGACGAGCCGATGATCTGGGGAATGATGTAATCGCCCAAGGTCAGCGAAAAGGTAAAGATTGACCCGGCCACGATTCCTGGCAGGGCAAGGGGAAAGACCACATGGCGAAACGTCTGGCCCGGCTCTGCGCCCAGATCGCCCGATGCCTCGATCAGGGTGGCGGGGACGCGCTCCAGTGAGGCCTGAATCGGCAGGATCATGAAGGGCATCCAGACATAGACGAACACGATGAATGTGCCGATATAGCTGACCGACAAGGAATTGCCGCCAATGACGGGTAGCGCCAGCACCGCGTCCAGCAGCCATTGCAGGTGCAGCCCGGTCATCGCCCAGGTGATGATCCCCTCTTTGGCCAGGATCAGTTTCCACGCGTAGACCTTGACCAGATAGGACGACCACAGCGGCAGCATGACGCCGACATAAAACAGCACTTTCATCCGCCCCTTGGCATAGCGGGCGGCGTAATAGGCGATGGGAAATGCGATGGCGATGCTGGCCAGTGTCACAAGCGCGGCCATCACAGTCGTCCGAATGATGATGTCGTAGTTCGAGGGTCGGAACAGCTCTCCATACGTCTTGAGCGTGAGTTGGTATTTGATGAGGCCCGAGAATTCGTCGATCGAAAAGAAAGACTGCAACAGCAGCGCCAGCAGCGACCCGATGTAGATGACCCCCAGCCACAGCAGGGGCGGGACCAGCAGCAGCGCCAGCAGCAGACGCGGCTGACGCCAGAACCGGTCGGACAGGGTTGCGGCGATGCTCATGCCTCGTCCATCGGGTGGAGTGCCATATCCGCCCAACTCAGGCCGACCTGATCCCCGACGGCGTGCAGTTTCTTGGTGGCCGATTGGGCGGCGGTCAGGGTCTGATCGCCCACCCGGACAGTGATGTGATTAGTGGCCCCCAGATATCGGACCTGTTCGATGATCCCCCGCGCCTTGCCGGGGCCATCGGTCAGGCAAACAGCCTCGGGGCGCAGGCTGGCCCATTTGGCTGGGCCGCCCAGCGATTGAGTCAGACGGGGCGGCAAGATGTTCGATGACCCCACGAAATCAGCCACGAACCGGGTGCGGGGTTGCTCGTAGATATCGTGCGGGGTGCCAACCTGCACGATCTTCCCGTCATTGAACACCGCCACGCGGTCGGCCATCGACAGCGCCTCGCCCTGATCGTGGGTCACGAAAACGAACGTGATTCCAAGGGATTGCTGAAGGTTTTTCAACTCGGTCTGCATGTCCTCGCGCAGCTTGAGGTCAAGCGCGCCAAGGGGTTCGTCCAGCAGCAGAACGCGGGGTCTGTTCACCAGCGCCCGCGCCAGCGCAACTCGTTGTCGCTGCCCGCCAGACAGCTGCCCCGGCTTGCGGTTGGCGTAGCCGTCCAGCTTGACCAGCGCCAGCATCTCTTCAGCGGCGGCATAGCGCTGGGGCTTGGATTGGCCCTTGACCATCAGCCCATAGGCCACGTTGTCGCGCACATTCATGTGCGGGAACAGGGCGTAGTCCTGAAAGACGGTGTTGACCGCCCTGCGGTTGGGTGGTGTGTCATCGACTGGCTCGCCAAAGATTGCGATGTGTCCGGAAGTGGGGCGGTCAAAACCGGATATCAGGCGCAGACAGGTCGTCTTGCCCGACCCGGACGGGCCGAGCATGGCAAAAAACGACCCTTCGGCGATGGTCAGGCTGACGTCATCGACAGCGCGGACGCTGCCGAAATGGCGCGACACATGGGTAAATTCAACGGCGGTCATGGGGCCCCTCGGGGGCTCCCCGGCGCGGTGGCCGGGGAGGTATGGGGTTTCAGCGGCCGCCGATGACGGCGATGTAGTCGGACACCCAGCGATAGTAGGGCACACATTCGCCTTGGCTGGCGCAGGTGGATACAGGCGTGGTCCAGAACCGGACCTTGTCAAAGATGTCCATGCCGTTGGCCGTGCAGCCCGCCGCATCCAGCATCCCCGACCCGTCGGTGCAGGCTGCCGGGACCACCGGGTTGCCACCGAACCAGACGGCCAGATCCGATTGCAGGTTGGATGACAGCGTGTGCTCCATCCACATGTAGGCGCAGTTGGGGTGGGCAGCCCCGGCCTGCATCATGGTCGTATCGGCCCAGCCGGTGACCCCTTCTTCGGGGATGGTCGAGGCGACCTTGACCCCTTCGCTTTCCAGCACGTTCACCTGGAACGGCCACGACCCCGAGGCCACGACGCCTTCGTTCTTGAAGTCGTCCATCTGGATATAGGCGTCGTGCCAATGGCGGCTGACCAATTGCCGCTGCCCGCGCAGAAGGTCAAGCGCGGCTTTGTATTGGTCCTCGTTCAACTCGTAGGGACTGGTGATCCCAAGCTCGGGCTTGTGGGTCATCAGGTACATCGCGGCATCGGCGATATAGATCGGCCCGTCATAGGCCTGCACCCGGCCCTTGTTGGATGCGCCATCGGGCAGGGTCTGTTCTTCGAACACGACAGACCAGCTTTTGGGCGCTTCAGGGAAGACGTCAGTGTTATACATCAGCACGTTCGGCCCCCACAGGTAGGGAGTGCCATAATGTTTGCCGTCGACAGTGTGCCATGGCGCATCCTGAAGGCGCGGGTCCACGTTGCCCCACGACGGTATCAGCGCCGTGTTGATTTCCTGCACCCGGTTGCCCGCAATCAGCCGCAGCGAGGCGTCGCCGGAGGCGGTCACCAGATCGAACCCGCCTTCGTTCATCAGGGCCACCATTTCGTCGCTGGTGTTGGCGGTCTTGACGTTGACCTTGCAGCCGGTGTCGGCCTCGAACTTGGTCACCCAGTCATAGGCGGCGTCAGTTTCGCCGCGCTCGATGTAACCGGGCCAGGCCACGATATCGACCTGACCTTCGCCCGCGCCAAGGGCGGTCATCATGTCCGCCCAGGCAACATTCGATCCGGCCAGTGAAAGGGCGGTCGTTGCCACCAGAAGTTTCTTTATCATCATGTTGTTACTCCCTGTTCTTGATGTCTTACATGAGGCCGAGCTGGGTATAGAACCCAAGTGCGTCATAGTAGTCGGCCTGTCGGGTAATACTGGCACCCTCGACATGGAAATAGGACATGCCGTGCAACGTAAAGGTCTTGCCCGTGGCCGGCGTGCCATCCGCCCATGCCCCGGTATTGGTGCCGGTAAAGGTCCATTCAAAGGCCACTTCCGGGCCTGACATTATGGCATTGCCGTCCCGCGTCCAGACGGCGTCAGGAACTGCGTTGATAAAGGCATCGATCACCTGTGTCTTGGCGGCCTCGCGCCCAGAGACAGGGGTGCCGACCGACGCGTCGTAATAGGTGGCGTCTTCGGCCAGAACTGCGGCTGCGGCCGTGCTGTCATGCGCGTTCCAGGCGGCCAGATAGCCATCGACGACGGACAGGGCGTCCTGCGCCATAGCGGCCCCGGCACTGAGCGATACCGCAAGGGCAGTCGCTGCGATCCGAAATACTCTGTGTCCTGACATGAGCATGGGAACCCTCCATAGGTTCTGGGCAGGCGCCTCGCCTGCCGACATGATCATGCTGGGAACGCGTCCGTCAATTCGCAATGGCAAAATACAGATGAGTGGTATCGGTATTTCCGAATGAACTGCTAACTATCTGAGGGACAAGGCTGTTTGCGCCGACCGGATGAAATCCCGGCTGATCTGGGACAGCGGGGCGCCTCTTCTCCAGGCAAGTCCGACCTGAACGGCGGGCAAATCACCTGACACGTCACGGATTTCGATTCTGTCACCCTCCAATGACCACGGGCGGTAGACAAGGTTGGGCAGCAAGGCCACGCCGGCTCCGGTGGCCACCAGACTGCGCACCGCCTCGACCGACCGGGTGCGAAACGCCACGTTGGGCCGCGCCCCCAGCGAGGACATAAGGGCCGATGTGCCTTCCTCGATCTCGTCCAGCGACAGCATGATCAGCGGTTCGCGGGCCACGTCGTCCAGCGTGATCGCCTCTTGGTTGGTCAGGGGATGGCCCAAAGGCAGCCAAAGCCGAAATGCCGACACGTCCAGCGTTTCGACTTGCAACGCGTTGCGATTGCGCAGGGATGACGTGACTAGAACGGCGACGTCCAGTTCGCCGCCGATCAGAAGGTGTTCAAGATACTCGCCATTATCCTCGATCGCGTTGATTTCGACCGCCGGATTGGCCCGACGGAACCGCGACAGGATTTCCGACAACACATAACCTGCCACCAGCGACGTCACGCCCAACGACAGCCGCCCCGACGGGGCGCCGGGGATCTCAAACACCTGGCGTGCATCTGCCACGTCGCCCAGAATTTTTTTGGCATGGCGCAGGAATTGGTGGCCGGTGTGGGTGATTTCCAAATGGCGCGAGCGGCGCAGGAACAGGTCGACGCCCAGATCAGCCTCTAACGCCTGCACCCCTTCGGTGATCGAAGATTGTGAAATCGACAGCGCCTTGGCTGCCCCCGACACAGTGCCCTGTTCAGCCACGGCCACAAAGAACTGAAGGTGTCTGAGGGTGAACGCCATGACACAGACTCTAGGCGGGAAGAGGCGAGGCGAGCAAGAATTACAGCGATGTAATCTAGCCGCGAGACAGCCGAAACGCGGACTTGCCAGAGATCACGCCAAGCTTTCCCAACCTTAGGTGATCCATGAGACAAATTCTGCTCGCCACGGCCCTGATTGCGGTGCCCGTCGCCCTCTTTTCCGCATTCGAAGTGGCCTTTGCCCCGGCGCAGGCTGCACCGGCCGCTGTTGCTGACGCAGGTCCCAGCCTTGGCGACATGTCAGCCTTTACCAAAATCATCTCTGACGTCGAAGGCATTGCCAAGACGGGGGACTTCGCCGCCGCCCAAACCCGGATCACCGACTTTGAAACAGCCTGGGATGACGCGCAGCAGACCTTGCAACCGATCAACCGCGCGGCCTGGGGACACATCGACGACGCGGCCGATGCAGCCCTGCATGCCCTGCGGGCCAGCGCCCCGGATGCGGCCACGGTGACCAGCACTTTGGCCAGTCTGGCCGATGTGCTGGACAACCCCTCTGGCACCGGACTGGCCGCCGGATCGGTCGTCCAGGTGTCCGGCATTGCCGTGACTGACGACACCGGCCACGCCATTCCCTGTGAGGACCTGATCACTCAACTCAAGGCGGCCATCGACGCAGGCAAGATCCCCGCCGCCAATCAGGCTGCTGCTACCGATTTCAAGACCAAGGCGCTTGAACGCTGTAACGCCGACGACGACACCCGCGCCGATGCCTTTTCCGCCCAGGGCCTGGCCCTGGCCAGCAATTGAGGACCTGAACATGGACGCATTGATGCAAACCCCCAACCGTGTGCCCAAGGTCACGGTCGATTTCTGGCTGATCAAGCTGATGGCAGTGACTATGGGCGAAACCGCCGCCGACTATCTGGCCGTCAACATGGGGCTGGGCCTTACGGCCACCTCGCTGATAATGGCGGCGGTGCTGGTGGGCGCGCTGGTCCTGCAATTCGGGCAGAAACGCTATGTGCCTTGGTCCTACTGGCTGGCGGTGGTGCTGATTTCCATCGTGGGCACGCTGGTTACGGACAATCTGGTGGACAATTTCGGGGTGCCGCTGCTGACCACCGCCATTGCCTTTAGCATCGCGCTTGCGGCGACGTTCCTGCTGTGGTTCCGGTCCGAAGGCACGCTGTCGATCCACGAGGTCAAGACGACGCGGCGCGAGGCGTGGTATTGGCTGGCGATCCTGTTCACCTTTGCGCTCGGCACGGCGGCGGGCGATCTGGTGGCCGAAAAGTTCGGGCTGGGCTATCTGGCGACCGGCATCCTGTTCGGGTTGATCATCCTGTCGCTGACGCTGGGATACTTCTTTCTTGGCCTTGATCCGATCCTTGGGTTCTGGCTGGCCTATATCCTGACCCGTCCGCTGGGCGCATCGTTTGGCGACCTGCTGTCGCAACCGTCCGAATACGGTGGAATGGGGCTGGGCACTATTGGAACCAGCGCGATCTTTCTGGGCGTGATCGTAGCCACGGTCGCCTACATGACGATCAGCCGTGATGGGGAAGAGGCGACCGCCTGACCCTTTGGGACCGGCCCTGAAAAGGGCCGGTACTAGTCTGTGGGGGGAAACGACAGGGGTGTCGTCCCCCGCAGCAGCCCCAGTGCTGTCTCGGCCACGGACTGACCGTTTGTCGCCGGATCATGGGTGTCGGCCATTGCGAGATAAACCTGTTCGATCACGCCCTTGTGGGCGCGCGACAGCAAAGCGCCTGCGGCCTTTTCCAACGTGGCATGGTCGATCTGCGTGGCCGCGACCTGTGCGAAATCCAGACCCGGCCGATACGCGTGAACTCCCGGCAACGACCGATACCACGCCGCGCCGAACACCATCGCCGGCCGGCCCTTGCGGATTGCTTCCCACCCGGCGGTGCCGGTGACGCTTGCCACGAACTGCGCCTGTGCGGCCAGCGTGTTGGTGTCTGCGAAACTGGGCATCATCCGCACGGACGGCAGGCGTTTCAGCCGTTCAAAGAACATCGGGCCGCGGGCAAAGGCGCCCTGACGCGGGTTCTCCTTGACGTAGATCAGCCAATCGGGCGGAAGATCGGCATTCAAGGCTTCAATCATCAGCAGTTGATCGCGAAACGCCCCGCCGAGTGACGAGGTCGACATCTCGGGCTGATTGTGGAGCGGGACATAGATGAACTTGGCCGACAGGTCGATGTCGGCCTCGGTTTCATACTCGGCCAGATGTTCGAAATAGGGCAATTCGTTGGAATGAAAGTATTTTGAAAACGGATCGCGCCAGTCGGGAAACCGGGCATAGATGCGGGCCATCCGACCCAGCGTCCGCGTCAGATAGACGGGGTTGAGCAGGTTCCAAGGCTCGCGCAGCATCGTATGGTAGAGCGCCTGCCCAACCGCCTTGCGGGTGATCTTGCCCGAAGCGCCGCGCGTCTGCCACCGCTTGTCCATGTAGAACAGGTCAGGGGCAGAGCCTTTTTCGATCACAAAGGGCGGCGCGTCGATCCCGGTCGGGTCGAACAATCCGTAATCCTCGATCCGCTGCATTGAAAAATAGCGGCTGGGAAACAGCGTCTGGCAGAGGATGATCGTCTTGATCCCCAATGACCGGGCCACCTGATACAACAAGGTGTCATAGCCAAGGTGCGGGATGTTGAAGAACAGCGCATGGGTGATGCCGTTCTCGATCATCTGTTCGGCCATGATGTCCGTCAGGATATAGTAATAGTCCAGATAATCCTGCAAATTCTGGATGTTGTGGGTGCGGTACTGATAGGCCGGGGCACCCCTATGCCACTGGTCGATTGCGGTTTCCATCATCTGGCGGAACTCGGGCGAGGCCAGCAGGTCAAGGTTGGCCCCCGCGTGCCGGCGTCCGGCGGTCAGATATCCACGCGTCCCCGCCCGACGCTCTAACCGGTTCAGGGACGGCGCGTGGAAATCCGCATCCCGGTCGCCGAAATGCAGGCCAACCCGCACCTGCCCATCGGACAGGGCCACAAGCCGGTCAAGAAAATCCTTGCGATGCGTTCCACGGGCATCGGCCAAAATGACAATGGGGTCTGTGGTCATCTTTTTCTGCCCTTGCCCGCTATTCCGACGTTATTGGCGGCAGGGACTGGTCAAGTCAACGCAGCAGAGGTCACAGGATCACGTTGGGTAGGCTGTCGAACGCGGTCTTGAGAGCGCTGCCCCAGCCATTCGATATGGTCTGGAAATAGGGATCGTCCGCTTCAATCCGGCGGGAAGTGCCCCGGCGCATCGAATCAGCCTCATAGAGGGTCATGTCCAGCGGCAGGCCGACGGACAGGTTGGCCTTGATGGTGGAATCGAAACTGACCAGCAAGAGTTTCACCGCCGCCTCGAACGACATCTTGCGGTCATAGGCGCGCACAAGGATCGGGCGGCCATACTTGGTTTCGCCGATCTGGAAATAAGGAGTGTCATCGCCTGCTTCGACAAAGTTTCCTTCGGGATAGATCAGGAACAGGCGCGGCTTTGCACCCTTGATCTGCCCGCCGACGATAATGGTGGCATTGAACAGGCTATCGGCGCGCTGGCCCACATCGGCCTGTGCCGCGATCACGTCGCGCAGGGTCTGGCCGACCAGGCGCGCCACCTGAAACATCGACGCGGCCTCCAGGATCGAAGGCGCACGGTCCACCGGAGCCTTTGTCCGTTCCTCGAGGATCGACACGACAGCCTGCGTTGTGGCCAGATTTCCGGCGGTCAGTAACGTGATGGACCGTTCGCCCGGTGTCTCGAACCCGAACATCTTGCGATAGGTCGAGATGTTGTCGAGGCCCGCGTTGGTCCGCGTGTCGGACATGAAGACAAGGCCACGGTCCAACCGCATCCCGACGCAATAGGTCATTTGACGATCCTGTGGTTACTGCTGGACCTGCACATGCACGGCGAGTCGTTCGCCCGCATCGCCGAACCTCATTCCTGATACAGGGGCAGCCTCGGAATAGTCCAGCCCGGTTGCGACGCGGACGTAATGAACGTCAGGACAGACATCATTGGCCGCATCAAACCCGACCCAGCCCAGCCCCGGCACATGCGCTTCGGCCCAGGCATGGGTGGCATCCTGATCAATCTGCCCCTCGATCAGCAAATAGCCCGAGACATAGCGGGCAGGCACGCCCATGTGACGGGCGGCGCTGATAAAGACATGGGCGTGGTCCTGGCAGACCCCGGTTCCCGACACCAGCGCCTCTTCGGCGGTGGAAAAGGAGTCGGACGTGCCGGTGCGATAGGCGACCGCAGCGTGGATGGCCGTCATGAGGTCATGCATCCGCGGCAGAACTTCGTCGTTGGCGGGTATCTGGGCGGCCAGTTTGCGCACCAGTGGCCCCGGTTTGGTCAGGGGGGTCGTCCGTTCGAACATCCACAGTGGCATGAAACCTCCGTGCGATCCGTGGACGCCATGCGTCTCGCGCACCTCTACCTCGCCTTCGCATGTGACGCTCACGCGGGTTGTCCCGGAATCAAAGCTGATCAGGTCCACCGTGTTTCGATGCATATCCTCGAAATCGAGCTGTTTTTGCCCGCCCTCAATCGTGGTCTTCCACGACAGGACATTCTGCGAATTGTGGCTTTTGGGGGTCAGGCGTAGCTGTTGCAGCGCGTATGGCACCGGATCGTCGTAGTCATAGGTCGTGGTGTGACTGATCCGGAGGCGCAGCGTGGGGGTCTCGTTCATACCGTAAACCTGTAGTCGATTTCGATCTGTCGGCCAAGTGAGCCTGTCGCCGTCAGGAAATCCTGAATGAATTCATGCAGACCGTGGTCGAATATTTCGTCCACCGTATGCGACATGTAGTTGAGGCCCAACTGGTCAGCCATATCGTGACAGGGCAGGCGGTCGGCATAATCGGCCACCAGATAGCCAAGGTTGTCCCGGATCTTGTCGCAGCAGAACGCCAGGCTGCGTGGCATCCGTTTGTCCAGTATCAGGAACTGCGCGATCTCGCGCGGCTTGACGTCTTGACCATAGACCATGCGGAACCCGCCCTCGGCGCTGACCGATCGCAAGATCGATTCCCACTGGACGTTGTCGACCGCCGATCCGACCGAAAAGGCCGAGGGCAGAAGGACGTAGTATTTCGTGTCCAGAATCCGCGCCGTGTTGTCGGCCCGTTCGATGAACGTTCCGATCCGGGCGAAATCATATATGTCGTTGCGCAGCATGGTCCCGTGCATGGCCCCGCGAACAAAGGCGGCCCTTTGGCGGATCAGCGACAGCACCTCTGGCAGATCGCGCTCGCTGACCTTTCGGGCAAGCGCCTCTTTCAACACCATCCAGCACTGGTTGACGCTTTCCCAGACTTCGCGGGTCAGGGCCGTCCGCACCAACCGGGCGTTGTCGCGCGCAGCCCCCACCACTGATAGGACCGAAGACGGGTTGTCCTTGTCCCGCAGCATCCAGTCGATGGCCTGCTCCTTGGTCACCTCTTCGTATTTTTCCATATAGCCGACGTCGACTGCGGCCGTTTGCAGGATCGACAGCCATTCGTCTTCGGCCGAACTTGACCGGGTCAGCGCGATCCGTTGCCCCGCCTCGACCAGTCGGGCGGTGTTTTCAGAGCGTTCAAGATAGCGGAACATCCAGTAAAGGCCGCCTGCGGTTTTACCGAGCATCCGTTATTCCTCCAGCACCCAAGTATCCTTGGTGCCGCCTCCCTGACTGGAATTCACGACGAGGCTGCCCTTTTTCAGGGCCACCCGGGTCAGGCCGCCGGGCGTGATCTCGATCCCGTTGGGGCTGACAAGAACAAAGGGGCGCAGGTCGACGTGGCGCGGGGCCAAGCCCGCCTTGGTCAGGATCGGCACGGTAGAGAGCGCGAGCGTGGGCTGGGCGATATAGTTGGCCGGGCGTGATTGCAGTTTCGCACGGAATTCGGACAACTCGCGTTTGCTGCTGGTCGGGCCGATCAACATACCATAACCGCCAGAACCGTGCACTTCCTTGACCACCAGTTCCTTGAGGTTGTCGAGCACGTATTGCAGCGTCTTGGGGTCCGAACAGCGGTGGGTTGGCACGTTTTGCAGGATCGCCTTTTCGCCGGTATAGAATTCAACGATATCAGGCATGTAGCTGTAAATCGCCTTGTCGTCGGCGATGCCGGTGCCCGGCGCATTGGCGATGGTTATGCCCCCCGCGCGATAGACATCCATGATGCCCGGAATACCAAGGGCACTGTCGGGATTGAAATTGAGCGGATCGAGATATTCATCATCGACCCGGCGGTACAGAACGTCGATCGCCTTGTAGCCTTGGGTCGTGCGCATGGCGACGCGCCCGTCGATCACCCGCAGGTCATGCCCTTCGACCAGTTCCACGCCCATCTTGTCGGCCAGAAACGAATGTTCGTAATAGGCGGAATTGTAGATGCCGGGGGTCAGAACGGCCACGACAGGAATGCCGGTGCATTGTGGCGGGGCGCAGGCGGCCAGCGACCGGCGCAACATCTTGGGATAGTTGCTGACCGGCTGGACCCGGTTTTTGGAAAAGAGTTCGGGAAACATCTGCAACATGGTTTCCCGGTTTTCCAGCATGTAGCTGACGCCGGAGGGGGTGCGGGCGTTGTCCTCCAGCACAAAGAAATCGTCGTCGCCGGTGCGGACTAGGTCGATGCCGACAATGTGGGTATAGACCCCGCCGGGCGGTTCCACCCCGATCATCTGGGGCAGAAAGGCTTCGTTTTTGGCGATCATTTCGGCGGGCAGCCGACCGGCGCGGATGATTTCCTGCCGGTGATAGATGTCATACAGAAACGCGTTGATCGCCCTGACCCGCTGTTCGATCCCCCGGGCCAGCTTGGACCATTCGCGCCCTGCGATGATGCGCGGGATGATATCAAAGGGGATTAGCCGTTCGGCAGCCTCGGCCCGGCCGTAAACGTTGAACGTGATGCCGGTCAGCCGGAACACCTCTTCGGCCTCGCGCTGCTTTTTCTGCAACCGGGCCGGATCTTCGTCTTGAAACCAGTCGTGAAAGCGGGCGTAGGGAGAGCGCAAGTCTTGGGTGTGCCCCCACATTTCGTCGAATGTCTGACGCTGGGATTGGCTTTGGCCGTCTTGGGATTGGGTCTGTTCCATGTGCCGATCATATGAGGCCGGTGGCTAGGCACAATCCTCGGTTTGCATTTCCCTGTGCGAAATCGACCTGAACGCCTGTTTTTTGGGCGAAGGCCTGGTCTGCCTTTCGGGTTTTCCGGTAAAACGAGGGGGTTAGTGGAAATCCCTGCTTTTGGGGATGATCCGCACGTCGCGCGGGTGGCGGTTGTTTTGCGCCGACATGGGGTCGGCCAGCGGGCTCGCCTGTGGCCGGTTGACCTCGTCCGCATGGGCCATCGGCGGGGCAAGCCCGTCTGGCGACAGTCGCGACAGCGCGTCCGACCGATCCTCGAGCCGCTCGGCCACAACATGGATGATGTCCACGTCGCGCTGCACATAGCCGTGGATGACCAGCAGACGCGACCGCATGACCACCTTGCGGAACTGCTCCATGACCTTGGGCCAGATCACGAGGTTGGCGACGCCCAACTCATCCTCGAGCGTGATGAAGCAGACGCCCTTGGCGCTGCCCGGTCGTTGCCGGACAAGGACCAGCCCCGCCAGCTTCACCTTTTGAAAGTTGTTCGTCCGCTTGAGGTCCCCGGTCGAAATATAACCCTGTCGGTGCAGGCTGCGCCGCAGGAACCCCATCGGATGGGCCTTCAGCGACAGCCGCAACGTCTGGTAGTCGGCCACCACTTGTTCGCAGACGGGCATGACGGGCAGGGGGACCGTCACCTCTGCCCCCTCATCCCGGGTGTCGCGGAACAACGGCAGGTCGGGGGCATCGCGCAGTCCCTTGGCCTCCCACAAGGCTTGTCTGCGATCGATGAACATGGACCGGACCGCATCCGCCTCGGCCAGCCTGCGGATTATCGGCGCAGTCAGGCGGGCGCGGGTTTTCAGATCCTCCAGATCGCGAAATGGCGCATCGCGAGCGGCCATCAGGCGGGCCATGTGATCGGCCCGAAGGCCGCCAATTTGACGCAACCCCAGCCGAACCGCAAAGCCGCCCGTGCTGATTGGCTCCAGCGTCGTGTCCCAGTCGGAATAGTTCACGTCCGGCGGCAGCACCGTTACCCCATGTTCGCGGGCATCGCGGACGATCTGGGCGGGCGCATAAAACCCCATCGGCTGGGAATTGAGCAGGGCAGCGCAGAACACCCCCGGATAATGATATTTCAGCCAACTGGACACATAGACCAACTGGGCAAAGCTGGCGGCGTGGCTTTCAGGAAATCCATATTCCCCGAACCCCTTGATCTGATCGAAACACCGCTTGGCAAAGTCGGGATCGTATCCCCGTTCGACCATGCGGCCGACCATCTTTTCCTCCAGCTTGCCGATGGTGCCGGTGGACCGGAAGGTGGCCATTGCCTTGCGCAACTCGTTCGCCTCGGCTGGGCTGAACCGGGCGGCGTCGATGGCGATCTTCATCGCCTGTTCCTGAAAGATCGGCACGCCCAGGGTGCGGCCCAGGATGTTCTTCAATTCGCTGGGATCATGCGGGGCGCCGGGGCTGGGGTACTCCACCGCCTCTTCGCCTGACCGACGGCGCAGGTAGGGATGCACCATATCCCCCTGAATGGGGCCGGGGCGGACGATGGCCACCTCGATCACCAGATCGTAGAACTGGCGCGGGCGCAGGCGGGGCAGCATGTTCATCTGGGCGCGGGATTCGACCTGGAACACGCCGACGCTGTCGCCCTTGCACAGCATGTCATAGACGCGAGGGTCCTCCTTGGGCGTGGTGGCCAGATCGTAGCGGCGGCCATAATGGGCGTCGATCAGGTCGAAACACTTGCGGATGCAGGTCAGCATCCCAAGCGCAAGGATATCGACCTTGAGGATACCAAGCGCGTCGATGTCATCCTTGTCCCATTCGATGAAACTGCGGTCGGCCATCGCCCCGTTGCCGATGGGGACGGTATCGGACAGCGCCCGCTCGGTCAGGATAAAACCACCCACATGCTGACCCAGATGGCGGGGCATGCCGATCAGTTGGCGGGCGATGATGATGGTCCGTCGCAGAATCGGATCGGACAGATCCAACCCCGCCTCTTTGACGTGATCCGCCCCCACATCGCGGCCCCAACTGCCCCAGATCGTCTTGGCCAGCGCACCGGTCATATCCTCGGACAGGCCCATGACCTTGCCCACCTCGCGGATGGCACTGCGCGGACGGTAGTGGATGACGGTGGCGCACAGGCCCGCCCGGTCGCGGCCATATTTGCCATAGATGTGCTGGATCACCTCTTCGCGCCGTTCATGTTCGAAATCGACGTCGATGTCGGGGGGCTCCTTGCGCTCTTCCGAGATGAACCGTTCGAACAGAAGCTGGTGCTGGGTCGGATCGACGGCGGTGATCCCAAGGACATAGCAGACGGCGGAATTGGCGGCGGACCCGCGGCCCTGGCACAGGATCGGCGGGCTGACCTGATCGCGGGCATACAGGATGATGTCGTGGATGGTCAGGAAATAGCGGGCGATGTCGAGCTTTTCGATCATCGCCAGTTCCTTGCGCAGGATCGCCTTGGTGGCGTTGGTGACGCCGTCGGGATAGCGCCAGTCGGCGCCCTTCCACGTCAACTCCTCCAGATACTCCTGCGGGGCGCGGCCGCCGGGGACCACCTCGCGCGGGTATTCGTATTTGAGTTCGTCCAGATCGAACCGGCACTGGTCGGCCACGGCGCGGGTGGCGCGGATGGCATGGGGCCATTCGGAAAACAGGCGGATCATCTCGGCGGGGGATTTGAGGTGGCGTTCGGCGTTGGGCTCCAGCCGATGCCCCGCCTCGGTCAGGGTGCAATGCTCGCGGATGCAGGTCATCACGTCCTGCAACGGGCGGCGGTCGGGGGCGTGGTAGAGGACATCGTTGGTGGCCAGCAGGGCCAGCCCATGCTTGCCCACCAGCCGGTCCAGCCGGTTGATCCGGGCGCGGTCGTTGCCCCGGTAAAGGTAGGCGGCCGCGATCCAGCCCAGTGTCGGCAAGGCGCGGATCAGGCGGGGCAGGGCGCGGGCGAACCCGGCCAGATCGGCAGGGGGCAGGGCGATCAGCAGCACACCCTGAGCATGGGCGGCCAGATCGGACAAGGTGATGTCGCAGACGCCCTTGGCCTGCCATTCGCCGTCAGGATCGTGCCGCTTGCCCTTGGTCAGCAGGCGGCACAGACGGGCATAGGCCTCGCGATCCTTGGGGTAGGCCAGAAACGCCTCGCCCGTGGTCAGGACCAGACGACAGCCGATCAGGGGGCGGATGCGCGCCTTTTTCGCCTCGACGTGCATGCGGACGACGCCTGCGAAACTGTTCCAGTCGGCGATGCCAAGCCGGTCATATCCCAGCGCCCATGCGGTCTGGGCCAGATCAACGGCATCCGAGGCGCCGCGCAGGAACGAAAAGCAGGACACCATGCCCAATTCGACAAAAGCAGCCGGGGGGTTGGGTGTGAAACTGCCGTCCTCGGGCAGGGTGCGGCGGGGAACCTGATGGTCGTTCTCAGGCATCGGCGCACATTTGGGGAACCGGGCGGGGGGGCTGCCTGCCCCCCTCTGCCCTGCGGGCATTCACCCCCCGGGGATATTTTTGGCACAAAGGCAGGGTGTAAGGCTTCGTTAAGGTTAATTGGGCAGCATGACCTTGCGGAACAGGCGGGGACGCCGATGACCGCGCACGGAGGCGGGAAACCGTCCGAACCCCGGAAGAGTTGTCTCTTCCGGGGTTTTTGCCTGCCTTTGTGCCAAAAATATCCCGGGGGGAGGCCCCAAAGGGGACGGGGGGCAGCGCCCCCTCCGACCGCTCTGCAACATCGACTTCATCTGACAAAGAGCAAAATTTTTCGCCGAAAATTTTTTGCCCGGCACAGGCGATGCGGCTCATGCGAACACCCCGTGGAGAAACCAGCGCGGGGTTTCTCCGCGGTCATCCCCCA
The DNA here is from genome assembly GCA_024642115.1 of Marivivens sp. Classification (GTDB taxonomy): domain Bacteria; phylum Pseudomonadota; class Alphaproteobacteria; order Rhodobacterales; family Rhodobacteraceae; genus JAHEBU01. Next base: position 55,588 of record JAHEBU010000013.1, read on the forward strand.
ACACCCCATCGCGGTAGAGCCAGAAGCGGCGGCCATGGTGATCTTCGATCCGGTAATAGTCGCGCAGGCGCGTGCCGGGCTTGTCCGCCCACCATTCGGGGGCGACGCGCTCGGGTCCGGCAAAGCGGGCGACCTTGTGGGTGAGGCGCCGCCAGGCAAACTGTGCGGGGGGGCCTTCGGGAACGGCATACAGCACGCGGACCTCTTCGGGGTGATCAAAGATGCGGACCGGCCGGGCGGTGGTCAGGGGCGGGGGGGCGGCCACGGCTCCCGCTGCCATCGCCGCCTGCCAGAGTTCGCGCCGCTCTGGGATGTGGCTGTCGTTCAGGGCCGGGCGGCGCACCGCCCCCGCCCCCAGCCGCGCGGTCAGCCGGTCGATCAGCTGGGCCATCGCCGCCGCTTCGTCCGTCCCGCCGTCCAGACGGCGCTGGGCGGTTCCCAGATGCTCGGCGACCGAGGCGGCCAGCGTGATCAGGTCAAAGCCAAAGCCCGGATCGATCCGGTCGAGTTTGCCGTCGAACAGGCGCAAGAGGTGTGCCGCATCCCGGCTGGGCTGGGATGTGGCGACCTCGACGGAACTGACCTCTCCGTCCGTCCGGTAGACAGTTACCCGCACCCGCCGCGCGCCAAAGCCCGCGGCGGCCAGCCCCGCGCAGAGCTCCTCGCACAAGGCGGGCAGCCAGGCGGTCGGGTCCTGCACCGGTTCGGGCAGCGCCGCCTGCACCGCAAAGCGGGGCGGGTCGTCGGGGCTGCTGACCGGTTCGGCCAGCCGACCCATCATCTGGTCCAGCCGCAGCAGGGGGTTTTCGGCCAGCGGCGCGCGACTGAACCGGCGGGCCAGCGAAATCCGTGGCACGGCGGCCAGATCCCCCACCGATTTGAGCCCCAGCCGTTGCAACAGCAGCACCGTGTCGGGATCCAGCCGCAGCGCCCGCACCGGCAGGGCAGCCATGCGGGCCGCCAGCGCCTCGGCCTCGCAGACCTCGCGCAACCCGCCCAGGCGCGACAGCGCCCAGGCCGCCCCGTGGGTGGGGGCCACCGCCAGCGACGCGTCAAAGCCCAGCATCGCCAGCCGCCCCTCGATCTCGCGCAGCATCGCCGCCTCGCCGCCCCACAGATGGTCCGACCCGGTCGTGTCCAGCACCAGCCCCGCCGCCCCGAAACCGATCCCGTCCATCGCCGTCCAGGGGCACCAGCGCCGCGCCCAGAGCATCAGCCGTTCGAGTGCCGCCCGGTCCGCCCCGGTATCAGCAAAGTCGACCCGCAGGTCAGGGCAAAGGGCGCGCATATCCACCACCCGCGCGCCGCGCTGGATGCCCGCCAGATCGGCGGCCCGGTTGGTGGCGTGGATGACCGGCCCGTGCGTCCCTTCGACGGCCAGGGCCACGGCCATGTCCTGGGGCACTGGGTCGCCCCGCCGGTCGCACCAGCGCAGCCATCGGTCCATCGCAAAGCGGGGCAGGTGGATCGCGGTGATCCGGCGGGCCAGCGGATCGCGGTCGGGATCTGGGGCCGCGACTTGAGAGGCCCCTGTAACGGTCAGAGGCCCATCCGGCGTCGGGCCCTGTTCTGGCAGATCGGCCCCCGCCCGCCAGCGGGGTTTGGACCGATGTGGTTTGGGAACCCCGACCGGGCTGAAACTGTCCGCGTGCCGGTCCGGCACATCGGGGGCCAGCCGGGTCGGGCGGGGGCGGCCCACCTCGGCCTCGAGCGCGCCGCGCAGGGCGGCGATGGCGCGGGCCAGATCGTCGGGATCGGTGGCGGTCCGGACCGGAGCGGGCGGTGGGGCAGGGGGCGGGGGGGTGTCGGGCCGGGCAAAGGCAAGGACCGGCAGCCTGTCCTCGCTCCTCATGACCTGACCCGCCTGCGTGGGGCGGACTTAGCCCGTGGCCTGATCCGCCCGATCCTGCGGCAGGTCCAGCCCATGTTCCATGACCAGTTCGCCGGCCTCATGCCGCGCCACCCATTGCCCCGGTGCCCGCCAGCGCGAGCGGAACAGGTCGGCCCGCCACAGCGGCTGCCCCGGTGCGCGCAGATCGTCCGGATCGGGCAGGGCGGGCAGCGATCCGATCCGCCAGCGTTCGCGCGCAGCACTCAGGTTGGGATGGGCGCCGCGCCGGATCAGCCATGCAGGGACGCCATGCGCCTCGGACCGCAGGGCCAGCCGTTTCGTCGCGGTGAAATCCAGCTGCGACGGTTCCCCCCAGACCTCGCCCAAGACCCCGCAGAGCGAGGGGCAGCGCAGCCCTTCCTCCATCGTCCACAGGACATCCACCGCCCGGCTGACCGTCACATGCAGCACCTGAAAGGCTGCCGCAAATCCGGTCAGATAGGGCCGCCCCGCCTCGCGCAAACTTACCCTGTCCTGAATCCACAAAAGCGGTCCGGCCCCCGGTTTGAGATGCGCCAGAACGAATCCCGTCGCCGCCCCGTCCACGGCCGTGTCCGGAAACACCTCGGCCAGGGTGGGTTGCGCACCGCGTTCCGCCATCATCGCCGCATCGCGCAGCGACCGCAGGCCGGGCTGGGAAGGGGGAGGGGGAGAAGGACACTGCACAGGGACTCTCGATCTGGGATGTTCTTTATTTGTTCTAGTCCGAGTCGGCCTGCCCGTCAAATCTGTTTGTCCGGATTTCGGGGGCGTTGCGTGTTCTGTCTCGCTCGGTCATGGTCACGGTCAACACAGTCGGGGAGGATGACATGAGACGGGCATGGACAGGGGCCGCCATCGCGGTGCTGATCGCGGGCGGGGCGCAGGCCACCGCCTTGCCCGATCCGGTCACGGATGCCGATTACGCCCCCGTCCGGGTGGACGAGGCCGAGTTGGGCCAGCTTTTGTTCTATGATCCCATCCTGTCGGGCAACAAGGAGGTCAGTTGCGCCACCTGCCACCACCCGGACTTTGGCACGGGCGACGGGCTGTCGCTGTCGCTGGGGGATGGGGGAATCGGGCTGGGGCCTGACCGGGTGGTGGACCCCGCCAACATGCCAGAACAGCGTGTGCCCCGGAACGCGCAGCCGCTGTTCAATCTGGGTGCGCACGAGTTTACGGTCCTCTTTCACGATGGCCGGATCGAAGCGGACGCGACCCGCCCTTACGGCCTGCGCACCCCGCTGGACGAGGACATGTTGCAGGGCTTTGCCAGCCTGTTGTCCGCCCAGACGATGTTTCCGGTCCTTAGCCCAGATGAAATGGCGGGTCACTATTCGGAAAGCGACGTAAGCCAGGCGGTGCGGCTGGGAATGCTGACCGGCCCCGGCGGAGCCTGGGATATCCTGTCCAAACGGGTGGGCGCGATCCCCGCCTATGCGGCAAAGTTCGAATCTGTCTATGGCAAGACGCCGGACGACATCGCGTTCACGGACATATCCAACGCCATCGCCGCCTTCATCGCCTTTGAATGGCGGGCCGATGACAGCCCGTTCGATGCCTACCTGCGCGGCACAGGCACGCTTGATCCCGCCCAGACGCGGGGGATGGACCTGTTTTACGGCGATGCGGGCTGTTCCACCTGCCATTCGGGCAAGTTCCAGACCGACATGTCGTTCCACGCGATGGGGATGCCGCAGATCGGCCCCGGCAAGGGCGCAAGGTTCGAGAGCGGGATCGAGGACGAAGGCCGGTTCCGCGTCACCGGAGACCCCGCCGACCTGTTCAAGTTCCGCACGCCCCCCTTGCGCAACGTGACCCGCACCGGGCCTTGGGGGCATGACGGCGCCTATGCCGACCTGAGTGCGTTTCTGGTCGCCCATGCCGATCCGGTGGCCGCGCTGGCTGACTACGACCGGACACAGGTGATCCTGCCCGCCGCCGACGTGCTGGCCGCCAAGGACTGGCGCGTCATGGACGACCCCGCCGAGGTGGCCAAGATCGCCGCCGCCGCCACCACGCCGCCGGTGCGGCTGGATGCAGGGCAGGTGGCCGACCTTGTGGCGTTTCTGGGCGCGCTGAACGATCCGAACATCTCGCGATTGGGCGTGCCCGAAGCGGTGCCAAGCGGCCTGCCGGTGGCGCATCGCTGATCTGGCGCGGCGGGGGGCTTTCCGCCCCCCGTCCCGTGCCGGGACTCCCCCCGAGAGTTGTTATTGCAAGGTGAACCGGATCATTTCGTCAGGGTGATCGTCTGGTCCGCCTGCACTGTTTGCGGGGCCGAGGTCGTTCCGTCGGGCCAACGCACCGTGATGCTGGCCTCGGTCACATCGCCCAGCCCGAAATGTAGCGGCAGCGCCTGACCGCCCGCGTGGCCGCCGCCGATGGTGTTCTGCTGGCTTTGTCCGTGGTCGGTGGTGACGGTGACGATGGCCCCGACGGCGTTGCGGTTGCCGCCGGGCTGGGCGAGCGCGATGGCAAGCCAGTGCCCGGTGCCTTCGGTCACGTTGCGATAGAGCTCCATCGGCGCGCGCCGGTTCATCACCACCAGATCAAGCCGCCCGTCATTGTCCAGATCGGCCAGCGCTGCACCGCGCGAGCGGTTGGTCGTGCCCACACCCGCCACGTCGCCCTTTTCCATAAACGTCCCGTCGGGCTGTTGCATCAGCAGGTTGTTGGGGTCATGGATCGCGTTGGTGGGCATCTGGTCCACGTTGCCCTTGGCGATGAAGAGGTCCGCCCGACCATCGTTGTCCACATCGCCGAACTGCGAATGCCACCCGGTCGAAGGCCGCCCCTCGCCGCCGGTATAGGGGATCGTGGCATAGGTGCCGATGCCGTAGGGGGCGGCGACATAGCTGCCATCAGCCTGGGCAATCTCCATCTTTTGATCGCCCATCGAGGTAAGGAACACCTCGTCCCGGCCATCGCCGTTCAGGTCGCGGCTGGCGATACCCATGCCCCAGATCGACATGGGTTTCCAGCCGTCCGCTTCGGTCAGAAATCGTCGGTCGGGAATGTCCCACATCTGTTCGTAGCCGCCGCGAACATAGTATTGTCGGTCGTTGGACAGGCGCAGGGTCGGGCGGCCGCGCGCATCGGTGGCCGCCAGCATCGACAGCGGGCAAAAGCCGGCGGTAAGGTCGGTCAGGGAATATCCATCGCCCTCGGGCCGCAGGATCGCATTGCTGTCGCAGGCAAAGAACGGCCCTTTGGGATCGGACCGGTCCACGTAATTGCCAATCGCCATGACCGGCCGCCCGTCATCCTCCCACCAGGCGGTAAAGGCGTTGGACCATTTGTCCTGCGTGGGGATGCCCCAATCGGCGGTGGCGTCGGTAAAGGTGCAGTCCGGCCCGCCGCGCAGCACCACATTGGCCCCGACGCGCAGGACGAAAAGGTCCATCTGCCCGTCGGCGTCGATGTCTAAGGGATAGGCCCCTTGCGTTTCGGTCAGGTCGGGCAGGGGGGCGGCATCGAACTTGAAATCCCCCTTGTTCACGAACAGGGCCGCCGGGTTTGAGCCTCCGGCGGCAAAGAGGTCCGGCAGGGCGTCGCCATTGCAGTCGAAGACCGCCACGCCGCCGCCCACGAAATGCTCCCATCCACCGTCATAGACATGGGGGGGCAGGCCAGCAGAGCGGTCCTCGAACAGGGGATCGGCCGCCAAGGGAGAGGCCAGAAGGAACAGAAACGTCAGACGGAACACAAGACTATCCTTATTGTGCGGCAATCGCCCGCGTTTCGCCCAAGGCCGCATCGGTGACAGCAGTGAGCGCCAGCGCCGTAGCCCCCCGCGCCCAGACCAGATCGCCCCAGGCGTGGATCTCGATCCGGCAGGGTGGGCGGCCCTCGGTCAGGGTCAGGCTTTGCATTTCGGTCAGCACTTCGTCAGCATACAGGTATTCATAGCGCATGCGTTCGCCCGACAGGATGATCAGTTCTGGGTCGAAAAGTTGAATCACGTTCGAGAGACCGACCGACAGGTATCGCCCCGCCCGGCGAAATATGGTGCGGGCCGCGGTATTGCCCGCCTTGGCCTGACCATAAAGGGTTTCCAACATCGCATGCGGGCTTTGCAGGTTGCGCGGGTTGCGGCCCAAGGCGGTGGATGCCTCGCGAGCGAGGGCATAGTCGGCCAGATAGGCCTCCAGACAGCCGCGTTGCCCACACCGGCACAGCGCCCCGTCCAGCTGCACCTTGGTATGGCCCAGCTCCATCCCCATCCCGCGGGTGCCGCGAAAGATGCGGTTGCCCAGAACCAGTCCCATGCCGACCCCATGTTCGATGGTGACGACCACGAAATCCGACATCGCCCGGCCCGCGCCGAACCACAACTCGGCCAGGGTGAGCACGTTGGCATCATTATCGACATGGACCGGCACGCCAAACCGGGCCTCGAACCCGGCCTTGAGCGCCACGTCCCGGTCAGTCAGCAGGGGCGACCACGGGATCGTGCCGGTCGTGTGATCGACCAGACCCGACAAACCGATGCCCACGGCCGAAACATCCGTCATCTGGCGATTGGCTGAGGACAGGACGGCCTGCATCAACTCGCCCATCTCGTCGAGCACCTGATCCAGCGTCTTGCGCACAGGGGGGGTGGGAAGGCTGGCGTCGGCGACCATGTTGCCGGCGAAATCGGTCAGAACGGCGGAGTGGACCTCGTCGGACAGCTTGATCCCGATAACCAGATGGCACTCGGGAACGACTTCCAAGGCGACGGGAGGGCGGCCCCGGCCCGAGGTGGCATCGCGCGGCGCACTTTCGACCTCGCGCAACATGCCCGCCCCGATCAGGTCGGACGTCAGGGCCGTGACGGACCCGGCGCTGATCCCCAGCGCCCGGGTGACATCGGCGCGGGCGGCGCGACCGGCGGCGCGGACATGTTCGAAAACCTGCTGACGCAAAGGTTTTGCATCCCGCCCCAATGCAGCCAGAATAGGGCCGCAGCCACCGGGGCCGCCGTCTGATTCGGGCGACGATTCGGGGACGGGCGGGGCAGATTCGTCATACATTTTTCAGTGTCCGAACTATTTCTGCACCTGCAAAGGCCATTTCCGGTTGCAATTCCAAGTTTGCCTAACTTTTTGGCGTCCGCATAGCGGAAATTATGATCCGTGGGGCGTTCTGCGAAATTTTTATTTTGACAACTGAACTAATTCTGGCATCGTGCAGCCGTCGGGCCGCGAGGCCTGAAGCTCCGGCAGGGGCAAACCTTTGGGAGGACTATATGCATAAGGCAATTATCGCCGCCGCGATCGTCGCGGCTGGCTTCAGCACATCCGCAATGGCGGAAGGCATGAAAATCGGCGTGTCCTGGGCTTCGTTCCAGGAAGAGCGCTGGAAGATCGACGAAGCAGCAATGGTCGCCGCGATCGAAGCCGCCGGCAACACCTACGTTTCCGCAGATGCTCAGTCGTCCTCGGCCAAGCAGCTGACCGACGTCGAAGCGCTGATCGCGCAGGGCGTGAACGCTCTGATCATCAACGCCTGGGACAAAGACGCCATCGGGCCGGCAATCGACGCCGCCGCCGCTGAAGGCATCCCGGTCGTGGGCTACGATCGCCTGATCGAAGATGACCGCACTTTCTACCTGACCTTCGACAACGTCGGCGTGGGCAAGATCATCGCGGAAAACGTCATGGCCGCTCAGCCTGCTGGCAACTACGCCATCATCAAGGGCGACCCCGGTGATCCGAACGCCCAGTTCCTGCTTGAAGGCATGATGTCGGTCATCGGTGATGCCGTGAACGCTGGCACGATCAAGATCGTGGGCGAACAGTTCTCGGACGGCTGGAAGCCGGAAAATGCTCAGAAGAACATGGAGCAGATCCTGACCGCCAACGATAACAAGGTTGACGCTGTTCTGTCTGAAAACGACGGTATGGCCGGTGGCGTTGTGGCTGCGCTTTCCGCTCAGGGTCTGGTGATCCCGGTCGGTGGCCAGGACGGCGACCTTGCCGCGATCAACCGCGTGGCTCGTGGCACCCAGACCGTGTCGGTCTGGAAAGACAGCCGTGAACTGGGCCGCGCCGCTGGCGAAATCGCCTCGGCTCTGGCTGCCGGAACCGCACTTGACGCCATCGACGGCGCGACCAAGTTCTCGGGCGGCGAAAAAGGGATCGAAATGAATGCGATCCTGCTGGCGCCCACCCCGCTGACCCGCGCCAACCTGAACGTCGCCATCGACGCCGGGCACATCACCAAGGAAGCCGCCTGTGAAGGCGCTGTCGCTGGTGTTGTCGGCTGCGAATAAGCTGACCTAAAGGCAGGAGCCGGGCCACACGCCCGGCTCCTGTTTTCGTTTCCAGACATGAAGTCGTCCGGCTGGGCCGGATACCGGGACCCGGACTGCCCTTGGGTCCGTCCTACCTCACCTGAACCATTGGACGAGGACCCATGACCGACACAATCTCCACACCCAAGCCCAGCGTCACCGATTCCGGTGCGGGTCCGATCACACGCTTTCTGCGTGCGACCGAAATCGACACACGCCTGCTGGGCATGTTCGCAGCCCTTGCCCTGATCTGGACCGGGTTTCACATTTACGGCGCGTTGTTCAACGGGGGTGGGGCATTCCTGACCCCGCGCAACCTGTGGAACCTGTCGGTGCAGACATCCAGCATCGGGATCATGGCCACGGGCATGGTGCTTGTCATCGTGACGCGCAACATCGACCTGTCGGTCGGCGCGGTTCTGGGCGTGACGGGGATGACTATGGGCATCCTTCAGGTCACCATTCTTCCGCAGTATCTTGGACTTGGCAGTCCCCTGATCTGGATCATCACGGCGATCTTCGGGATCGTCATGGGCGGCTGCATCGGCACCTTTCACGGCTGGTTGATCGCCTATCGCAAGATCCCGGCCTTTATCGTGACACTCGGCGGGCTACTGGTCTGGCGCGGGGCGGCCTTTGTGGCCAACAACGGCAAGACGATTTCCCCCGTGGACAGCACCTTTCAGCTTCTCGGCGGCGGGCCCTACGGATCGGTCGGGGCGACCGGCAGCTGGGTCGTCGGTATGCTCGCGATCATCGGCATCATCCTCGCCCTCTATTACGGGCGTCAGAACCGGATCCACCACGAATTCGCCGTGCGGCCCATGTGGGCCGAGGTGGTCGTGGGCGCTTTGTCGTGTGGCATGGTCATAGGCGCGGTGCTGTTGGTGAACGCCTATCCTTGGCCGTCGGGCATTGTGAAACAGTATATCGCGGCCAACAACCTGACCGTCGATCCTGACACACTGTTCATCAGCCACGGCTTTGCAATTCCGGTCCTGATCCTGATGGGGGTCGGCATCCTGATGACGCTGCTGGTCACGCGCACCCGGTTCGGGCGCTATGTGTTCGCCATCGGGGGCAACCCCGAAGCGGCTGCCCTTGCCGGTATCAACGTGCGCTGGATGACCCTGCGCATCTTCACCCTGATGGGGATGCTGGCGGGGCTTTCGGCCGTTGTGGCCTCGGCCCGCCTGAACTCTGCCACCAACGCGCTGGGCCTGTTGGACGAACTTTACGTCATCGCCGCCGCCGTCATCGGTGGCACGTCGCTGGCCGGTGGTCTGGGGACGATTTACGGCGCGATCCTGGGCGCGCTGGTGATGCAAAGCCTGCAATCGGGGATGGTTCTGATCGGCACACCGACAGCAGTGCAGCAGATGGTGGTGGGGTCTGTCCTCGTTCTGGCCGTCTACCTCGACAATCTGTACCGCAGCAAAGTGAAGTGAGGGGCACGACAATGACCAACAATACCGGAACCCCGCTTGTCGAAATGCGCGACATCTCGATTTCGTTCGGCGGGATCAAGGCGGTCGATCACGTGACGGTCGACCTGTATCCCGGCGAAGTCGTGGGCCTTTTGGGCCACAATGGCGCGGGCAAATCGACCCTGATCAAATGCCTGTCGGGCGCCTACCGGCAGGACGCCGGCGACGTCTATATCAACGGCAAAAAGGTGGATATCCGCAGCCCTCGCGACGCGCGGTCCCACAATATCGAAACGATCTATCAGACGCTGGCGCTGGCCGATAACCTCAACGCTGCCGCAAACCTGTTTCTGGGGCGCGAGTTGACCAACGCCTTTGGCTTTGTGGACGAGGGCAAGATGGAAGCCGAGACGCGCAAGATCATGGCGCGGCTCAACCCCAACTTCCGCAAGTTCCACGAACCCGTCAGCGCCCTGTCGGGCGGGCAGCGGCAATCGGTGGCTATCGCGCGGGCGGTTTATTTCAACGCCAAGGTGCTGATCATGGACGAACCCACCGCCGCCCTTGGCCCGCACGAAACACAGATGGTCGCCGAACTGATCGAGGAGCTCAAGGCGCAGGGCCTTGGCATTTTCCTGATCGAACACGACATCCACAACGTGATGAAGCTGTGCGACCGGGCATCGGTCATGAAGAACGGCCAGCTCGTCGGTACCGAACGGGTCGAGGACGTGACCGAAGATGACATCCTGTCCATGATCATCCTTGGCAAGAATCCCAAGCGCGAAGCAGCCTGATGTACATCGGTCTGGATCTGGGCACTTCGGGGCTCAAGGCTGTCCTGATGTCAGAGGATCAGGCGATCCTGGCCGAAGCGACCGCCCCGCTCGAGGTCAACCGTCCCTTTGATGGCTGGTCCGAACAGGCGCCGGCCTCGTGGCTGGATGCCTGCGACGCGGTGATGGCGGCGCTGGGGGCCAAGGCGGCGCTGGGGTCCGTCCGGGCCATCGGCCTGTCAGGCCACATGCACGGTGCCACGTTGATCGACAAGGCAGGCGAGGTGCTGCGCCCCTGCATCCTGTGGAACGACACGCGCTCGGCGGTCGAGGCGGCCGCACTGGACGCCGATCCCCGGTTTCGGGCGATCACCGGCAACATCGTCTTTCCGGGATTTACCGCCCCCAAACTCGTCTGGGTTCAGAAACACGAACCCAAAGTCTGGGCGAAGGTGGACAAGGTCCTGCTGCCCAAGGATTACCTGCGCTTCTGGCTGACCGGAGAGGCCGTGGCGGAAATGTCGGACGCGGCGGGAACGTCGTGGCTGGATACGGGCAAACGGGACTGGTCCGATGACCTGCTCGCCGCGACTGACCTCAGCCGCGCACAGATGCCCCGGCTGGTCGAAGGGTCCGAAGCCTCGGGCACCGTCCGCGCCGATCTGGCGACACGCTGGGGCCTGCCCGCAGGCGTCATCGTGGCAGGTGGCGGGGGGGACAACGCGGCCAGCGGGGTCGGCGTCGGCGTCGTGAAAAAAGGGCAGGCGTTCGTGTCGCTTGGCACCTCGGGCGTGCTGTTCGCGGCCTCGGACGCTTACCAGCCTGATCCTGCGACCGCCGTCCATACATTCTGCCACGCGCTGCCGAACACCTGGCACCAGATGGGCGTGATCCTTGCGGCGGCGGATGCGATGAACTGGTTCGCGCATGTTCTGGGCAGCCCTTCCTCCGCCCTGACAGGCGACCTCGGTCCGCTGCGGGCGCCCACGCGCACCCTGTTCCTGCCCTATCTTGGGGGCGAGCGGACCCCGCACAACGACGCGAAAATCCGCGCCTCGTTCCTGCACCTTGACCATGCTACCGACAAGGCGGCCATGGTCCGGTCTGTGCTCGAAGGTGTCACGCACGCCATCCGCGACAGCTATGACGCCCTCACCTCGACCGGCACCCAGATCGACCGGCTGATCGCCGTCGGCGGCGGGTCAAAGTCTGACTATTGGGTCAAGGCGATTGCGACATCGCTGAACCTGCCCATCGAACTGCCGGTTTCGGGCGATTACGGCGGGGCCTTTGGGGCCGCGCGACTGGCCTTCATGGCCGCCACAGGCGCAGGGGCCGACGTCGCCACGCTGCCGAAAATCGACCGGGTGATCGACCCCGATCCTACCCGTTCTCCCGCCTTCGCCGAGGCACACCAGCGCTACCGCGCTGCCTACACCGCCCTCAAGGGCCTGAACTAAGAGATCCCAAAATGACCGACTTTTTCCACGGCATCCCTGCCATCAAATACGAAGGCCCTGCCTCCGAAAACGATTACGCTTTCCGCCACTACAACCCCGACGAGGTTGTGATGGGCAAACCGCTCAAGGATCACCTGCGTTTTGCCGTGGCCTATTGGCATTCCTTTGCATGGGAGGGGGGCGATCCTTTTGGCGGGCGGACCTTCGACCGGCCGTGGTACGGCGACACGATGGATCACGCCAAACACAAGGCCGATGTGGCGTTCGAGATGTTCACCACGCTGGGCGTGCCCTATTTCTGTTTTCATGACCTTGATGTCCGGCCCGAGGGCAAGGATTTCAATGAAAACACCTCGCGCCTTCAGGAAATCACCGATTATTTCCAAGGCAAGATGGAGGCGACAGGGGTCAAACTCCTCTGGGGCACCGCCAACCTGTTCACCCACCGCCGCTACATGTCGGGGGCGGCCACCAACCCCGATCCCGAGGTGTTCGCCTTTGCCGCTGCGACCGTGAAAACCTGCATGGATGCAACCATCCAGCTTGGCGGCGAAAACTACGTTCTGTGGGGCGGGCGCGAAGGGTATGAAACCCTGCTCAACACGGATCTCAAACGCGAACGTCAGCAGGCGGGCCGGTTCCTGCAAATGGCCGTGGATTACAAATACAAGAAGGGGTTCAAAGGGACGATCCTGATCGAACCCAAACCGCAGGAGCCGTCAAAGCATCAGTATGATTATGACGTCGCCACGGTCTACGGTTTCCTCAAGGATTTCGGGCTCGAAAACGAGGTCAAGGTCAACATCGAACAGGGCCACGCGATCCTCGCGGGCCATTCGTTCGAACATGAGCTGGCGCTGGCCGCGTCCTTGGGAATCTTTGGCTCCATCGACATGAACAAGAACGACTATCAGTCCGGTTGGGACACCGACCAGTTCCCGACCAATGTGCCGGAAATGACGCTGGCATATTACGAAGTTCTGAAAGCCGGCGGGTTCACCACCGGCGGGACCAACTTTGACGCCAAGGTGCGCCGCCAGTCGATCGACCCCGCCGACCTTATCCTTGCCCATGCGGGCGCGATGGATTGTTGTGCGGCGGGTCTGAAAGCCGCCGCACGGATGCTGGACGACGACAAACTCGAGGCGCACCGCCGCGCCCGCTATGTCGGCTGGGACACCGCCGAAGGGGCGCAGATCCTGTCCGGCGATTTCGAGGGGCTGGCCGCGATGGTGTCAGGCAAGGGGATCAACCCACAGCCCAAATCGGGACAGCAGGAACGGCTGGAGAACCTCGTGAACCGCTATCTCTGAGAGTTTTGGGGGTGCGGTGCGCCCCAAAATTCCGGCGGCGGTTTCTTTTGCTCTGAGAAGCTGGGGTGTTGGGATAGACCATTCCTGTGGCTTGGGTGAGGCGGAGGGAATCGGACAGATGGATGACAAACGCGCGCAGGCGCGGGCGATCTTTGACGCAGGCGTGGCCGCTGCCGATCCTTATGCGGCAGTTGCGGCATCACTTTCGGCAGACCTGTTTGATCCGGCCCTGATCGTAGCGGTGGGCAAGGCGGCGCGGCGGATGGCCGAGGCGGCGCTGGTGGCCTGTCCGGGTGTTCGCTGCATCGTCGTCACCAACTATGAAAATGCTGTGCCGATGGAGGGGGCCGAGGTCATGCCGTCGTGCCATCCGGTGCCTGACGCAAACGGGGCGGCGGCGGCGGCGGCGGTCATCGCGGCCCTCGAGACGGCGAACGGCCCGGTTCTGGCCCTGATTTCGGGCGGCGGATCGGCTTTGTTGCCCGCACCGGCCGTGGGGATCACGCTGGAAGACAAGGCCGAGGTGAACCGCCTGCTGCTGGGGTCGGGCGCTGATATCACCGCGATGAATCTGGTCCGCCAGCAGTTGTCGCGGCTCAAGGGTGGGGGGATGCTGCGGCTGGCCGCCCCGCATCTGGTCCGCGCCTTGATCCTGTCTGACGTGGTCGGCGATGATCTGTCAACCATCGCAAGCGGGCCGACGGCGCCGCCTTTGGGGACGCCTGACCTGGCCCGGCAAACCCTGACCCGGTTCGGGCTGTGGGACCGCGTCCCTGCGTCGGTCCGGGCGCATCTGGAGGCCGCCGTCGATCCCGGCCCGCTCCCCCCTGGGGTCAACCGCCTGATCGGGTCGAACGGGCAGAGCGTGGCGGCGATGCGGGCGGCCTGTCCGGGGGCGGTCGTCCTGCCGGACCCGGTCGAGGGCGACGTGGCTGAGGCGGCCCGGCTGATCTGTGACCGGGCGGGGTCGGGCGTCACCCTGTGGGGCGGCGAGACGACCGTCGTTTTGCGGGGAAAAGGCCGGGGCGGCCGCAATCAGGAGCTGGCCCTGCGGATCGCGATGGAGGCCCGCGAGAGGGGTTGGCCGCCGGGTTGGGTCTGCCTTCAGGGTGGGACGGACGGGCGGGACGGGCCGACGGATGCGGCGGGCGGGCTGGTCGATGCCGGCACGATCGACCGGATCGGGTTCGACCGGGCGGCGGCCCTGCTGGCCCAGAATGACAGCTATGCCGCCTTGGGTCTGGCAGGCGATCTTTTGATTACCGGGCCGACCGGGACGAACGTGGCAGATTTGGGCGTTCTTAACCGGCCCTGACGGGCGTTCAAGGTTGAACGCGCGTCAGGCCACTGTTTTAAAAGCATAAAAGTGTTAACGCTGCATCCCTGGGGGGCGTAAACAGGCGGTCAGTTCGGCGCGTCGAAGCCACCGAAGTAGCCGCCGTGGAACACCAGCGGCTTGCCATCGCCATGGTGAGCGCGGGTGACGTGGCCGATGATGATGTCATGATCGCCTGCGGGATGGGCGGCCTCGAAATTGCATTCGAACACGGCCAACGCCCCCTGAATGACCGGCACCCCAGCATGGTTGGGGACCCAGTTCAGCCCTTCGAACGCGGTTTTTGACCGGGTGAACCCGGCGGCGATGTCGCGCTGATCCGCTGCGAGCACATGGATGACGAACCGTGGCGCGCGGGCGAAATGTTCGTAGCGGTGCGATTCATGCGACGCCGACCACAGCACCAGCGGCGGGTCGAGCGACACGGAGGCAAAGGAATTGGCGGTGATCCCCATCGGCCCTTCGTCGGTGAGGGTGGTGATGACCGTGACCCCGGTCGTGAAACTGCCCAAGGCAGAGCGGAAGGCCATCGCGTTGTCGGCGGGGTTGAACTGCGTCACGGGGGAAAGCTCCATTCCTTAGGCCACCTCGTGTCCGAGGGCGGCGGTATACAACTCGTACCACGTCTGCCGGTCCATCGTCACTTTGAAAGCGTCGGACAGCGCCTTGATCCGGTTGATATTATTCGTGCCCATGACGGGCAGGATGCGGGCGGGGTGGGCCAGCAGCCACGCTACGGCCACGGCGGCGGCATCGACGCCGTCGCGGGCGGCGATGCGGCGCAGGACAGTGTTTTCAGTGCTCATCAGATCGCCACCGCCCAAAGGCGACCACGCCATGATCGGTTGGCCGTGCTGTTGGTGAAAGGCCACGTCGCCGTTGGTGAACCCCTGATGCGCCTTGAGGCTGAGTTCGATCTGGTTGGTCGCCAGCGGCGTTGTCATCGCCGACTGCAGCAGCGACCAGTCCCACGGGCGAAAGTTCGACACACCGACCGCCCGGACCTTGCCGGATTTGACCAGATCATCCAGCGCGGCCCCGGTATCGTGGTGATCCATCATGGGATCGGGCCGGTGGACCAGCAAAAGGTCGATCCGGTCGGTTTCCATGAGTTTGAGCGACGCCTCGACCGAGGCGGTGATATGGGCGCGGGACGTGTCATAGTGTTTGACCCGCGCCCCCGTGTGCCGGCCGGCGGAAACCACGATATCGCATTTCGTCACGATCTCGATCCGGTTGCGGAGCGCCGGGGTCAGGGCCGCGCCCATGATTTCCTCGGCCATGTATCCGCCGTAAATATCGGCCTGATCCATCGTGGTGATGCCCTGGTCCAGACAGGCGTTCAGTTTGTCCGTCACATGCGCGGGCGAGGTGTCGGCGTCGTCGCCCAGACGCCACATGCCATAGACGATCCGGCTGAACGTCAGGTCGGGGGTGATCTGGATGCGGTCCATCAATGGCGGTCTCCTGTCCCCAGCGGTGTGGGGGGTGTGGTGGCAGGCACGCGCCCGTAGGCGTGGGGGAGCGAGCAGGTTTTCAACTGTGGCAGAACGCGGGTGCCGAAATGCAGCGCCTCGTCGATATGCGGGTAGCCCGAGAAGATAAAGGCGCGGATGCCCATTTTCTGATAGGTTTCGATTTCCGACAGGACCTGATCGGTGGAGCCCACGATGGCCGCCCCGCAGCCCGACCGTGCGCGACCGATCCCGGTCCACAGGTGCGGTTCGATATATCCGAATTTATCAGCCAATTCCCGGGCCTTGGCCTGATGGGCGACGCCAAGGCTGATGCTGTCATGCGCCCGGTCGCGGATCAGTTTGCCATATTCGTCATCGAGTTTGCTGACCAGATGTTCGGCGTATTCACGCGCCTCTGCTTCGGTATCGCGCACGATCATGTGGACCCGCAGGCCATAGTCGAGTGTGCGATTGTGGGCGGCGGCGCGGGCGTGGACGGCCTTCATCCGTTCGGCGATCGTGTCCTTGGGTTCGGGCCACATGAGGTAGACGTCGCATTGCGCCCCGCACAGTTCCAGCGCGTCGGGGCTGTAGCCTCCGAAGTAAAGGAGCGGCCCGCCGTTGGTCTGGTAGGGCCGGGCGGGGTCGGTGGTGAGGTTGGAAAACTGGTAGATCTCGCCATCGTGGTTGATCGTGTCCTGCGTCCACGCCTGCCGCAGGATCTGCACGACCTCGTGGCTGCGCCGGTAGCGAAAGGCGCTGTCGGCAACCTCGCCGGGGAAATCGCTGCTGATGACGTTGAGCGTGAGCCGCCCCTTGAGCATGTGGTCGAGCGTGGCCACGGTGCGCGCCAGCATGATCGGGTGCATTTCGCCGCAACGGATGGCAGCGAGGAAGTTGATGGTTTGGGTGAGCGGGGCCATGCCCGCCACAAAGGACAGCGTGTCCTGTCCGACCTGATAGGACGAGGGGGCGAGGATGTTGCGGAACCCCTGCTGTTCGGCAGTCAGGACGATGTCGCGGCAATGGTCCCAAGACGACCGCAGCGCTCCGTCCGGCACCCCCAGATAGGCATAGTCGTCGGAACACAGCGCCGAAAACCACGAGATTTCAAGCGCGTCAAGGTCGGCGGATGTGATTGGGACGACGGACATCGATTCTGCTCCTCCGCATGACGATTGGGTCTTGCGTAGCATTGCCGGTCATGTGCATCAATGGTGTATCAATTCTGATCGGGGCCGGGGAGGGCCGCGATGACCGAGACCCAGACCCTGGGCGCCCTGCCGAAATATGTTCAAATCAGCGAGATGCTGATCCGCCGGATCGGTGCGGGTCAATTGGCCGAGGGCGTGCGCCTGCCGCCCGAGCGCGAGATGGCGCAGGGGTTGGGCATATCGGTCGGCACGTTGCGCAAGGCGCTGGCCGATCTGGCCGACAAGGGGCTGCTGGAGCGGATCCAGGGATCGGGGAATTATGTGCGCCACCGCCCCGAGGTCGCCAGCCTTTACGCGTTTTTCCGGCTCGAGCGGGTCGGCGGCGGTGGCTTGCCCACGGCGCGGGTACTGAGTGTGGACCGGTTGCCCAAACCGGCGGATGCCCCCGAGTTTGGCCCCGCCCCCGACGCTCACCGCATCCGCCGGGTGCGGATGCTGGATGGCGAGGTGGTGGCTCTCGAGGAAATCTGGCTGGACGGGACTTACCGCGACCGGGTGTCCCCTGCCGATTTGTCCGAGTCGCTGTATCTGTTCTATCGCCGCGATCTGGGGCTGGTCATCACCCGGGTTGAGGACCGCGTGGGCGTGGGCGCGGTGCCGGACTGGGTGCCATTGGCGTTCCCCCGAAAGGCCGGAGAAGCCGTCGGCCAGATCACCCGCATCAGTTGGGCGCAGACGGGCGAGCGGGTGGAATTTTCCACCACTTGGTTCGATCAGGACAAGACTCGATACATATCGCGGATGGGAAAAGGCTGAAGATGTTAAAAAATGTAAAGTATGGGTTGATCGGCTGCGGGATGATGGGGCAGGAGCATCTGCGTAATGTCGCCCTGATCCCCGGTGCCACGGTCACGGCCGTCTATGATCCGGTCCCCGCGTTGGCAGCCATAGCGGCACAGATGACGGGGGCCACGATCATGCCGACGATGGCTGCTCTGGTGACCAATCCCGACGTGGATGCGCTGGTGATCGTCAGTCCGAACAACCTGCACATCCCCCAATTGCGCGAGATTGCGGGGCTGCGGACGTTGCCGATCCTGGTGGAAAAGCCGCTTTATACCACCGAGGCCGATGCGGCCTGGGTCGCGGGGTTCGCTGCGTCCTACAAAGCCCCTGTCTGGGTCGCGATGGAATACCGCTACATGCCGCCCATCGCCGCGCTGCGGGCCGAGGCGCAGGCGGCCACGGGCGGCATCCGCATGCTGACCATCCGCGAACACCGGTTTCCGTTCCTGCAAAAGATCGGCGACTGGAACCGGTTCAACGCCAATTCCGGCGGGACGCTGGTCGAAAAATGCTGCCACTTCTTTGACTTGATGCGCCTGCTTCTGGACAGCGACCCGGTGCGGGTGATGGCGTCGGCGGGGCAGGGGGTGAATCATCTGGACGAATGCTATGACGGGCAGACGCCGGATATCTGGGACCACGGTTATGTCCTGCTGGATTTCGCGAGCGGGGCGCGGGCGATGCTGGAGCTTTGCATGTTCGCCGAAGGGGCGGAGTTTCAGGAAGAAATCAGCGCCGTTGGACCCCTGGGCAAGATCGAATGTCGGGTCCCCGGTCCGGGCCGGTTCTGGCCGCCGCATCTGGGTGCGCCGCCGACCCCGCAACTGATCGTCAGCCCCCGCACGCCCAAGGGGCCGAGCCTGCGCGAGATTCCCGTCGATCCGACCCTGCTGGCGGCGGGCGATCATAACGGATCGACGTTTTACCAGCACCAGAAATTCAACGCGGTCGTGCGCGGCGAAGGCGAGGTCGAGGTGACGCTGCACGATGGCGCATTGGCGGTGGCGATAGGACTTGCCGCGCAGGAGTCCGCGCGGACCGGGCAGGCGATCACGCTATAGAGCGAGGTCGAGGTCCCGGCGCGGGGGCCGGGACGGCGGAAAGACAGATGGTCAGGCCGCGACCGAGGCGGGCATGTCGGACATGACTTGAGCGGCGATTTCAAACGACCGCAGGCGGGCGGTGTGATCGTGGATCTGGCCGGTCAGGATCACCTCGTCCGGCGCATACTGGTCGATCAGTGTCGCCAATTGCCGCCGCACAGTGGCGGGCGATCCCACGGCAGAGATGCGCAGCGCTTCGTCCACTCCGCGCCGCACGTCAGCACCTATGGCCGCGTCGATATCGGCCACGGGCCGGGGCAGTTTGCCCGGCATACCCGACCGCAGCCGTGCAAAGGCAAGCTGCATCGTGGTGCGCAGATGCGCCCCATCGGCATCGGTATCGGCGGCGAACACGTTGGCTGCCAGCATGAGATAGGGCCGGTCAAGCTGCGCCGAGGGTTGGAATTTACGCCGATAGACTGCGACCGCCTGATCCAGCGCGGCTGGGGCAAAGTGCGAGGCAAAGGCATAGGGCAGGCCGAAATGCGCCGCCACCTGCGCGCCGTAGAGAGAGGAGCCGAGAATCCAGAGCGGCACATGGGTGCCTTCGCCGGGATGGGCGCGGACTTGGGCCCCTTCGATCCGGTCGCCGAAGTAAACCTGTAAGTCGGCGATGTCCTCGGGGAAGGTGTCCGACGCGGACATCCCCCGCCGCATCGCCCGCATCACGGCCATGTCGCCGCCGGGCGCACGACCAAGGCCGAGGTCGATCCGACCCGGAAAAAGCGTGGCCAGCGTGCCGAACTGTTCGGCAATGGCGAGCGGCGCGTGGTTGGGCAACATGATACCCCCCGCGCCGATCCGCATGGTCTTGGTCGCCCCGGCGATATGCCCGATCAGCACGGACGTCGCAGCCGACGCGATCCCCGGCATGTTGTGATGTTCGGCCAGCCAGTATCGATTGTAACCCCAGCCTTCCGCATGTTGGGCAAGGTCGACCGAGTTGGCCATTGCCTGCGCGGTTGTGGACCCTTCGGGGACGGGGCAGAGATCGAGGATGGAATAGCGCATGGACGGACCTTTCGCGGTTGTCCTTAACCTAAGCCCTGCATGGTCCCGCGAAAAGACCCGCCTAGAATTTCGGGATCACGGGATCGAGACCGTCGAGGGGTTGGTCGGCCACCTTGCGCAGCAGGCCGATCACGTCGGTCACCATCTTATCCGCCGCCTTGTGCCCCTTTTCAGCGGTGGCCAGATGCGCCTCGCCCACCACGCCATTTGGGTTGAGGTCAGAGGCGATCCAGCCGTAGGCGACCCCACCGATTGGCGAGATGGCCCCGGTTTCCGCCGTGGACCGGAAATCCTGAGCCAGCGACATATCCACCGTGTCGGGCCGGAAGGCGAGCATGAGCGAGGTTTCGGCGTCGCCGCCGTGGATGCCGAATGATTTTTCCTGTTCGGAAAACAACCCCTCGGGTGTGCCGAACGCGCCCCAGCCCAGACGGACCGCCAGCATCCCCGCCTTGACCCGCAGTTCCCGGCTGACGATGGAGATGAGGTCGACGTTGCCGCCGTGGCTGTTGAGGATGACGATCTTGCGCACACCCGCCCGTGCGACGGACAGTCCGATGTCCGTCCACGCCTTGAGTGCTGTTTCGGCGGTGTAGGTCAGCGTGCCCGCCGCCCAGAGGTGTTCGTTGGATTTACCCACCGCCTGCACCGGCAGGATGCGGATATCCAGATCGTCGGGGCAGCGTTGGCGGAGCAGGTCCAGCAACCCTTCGTTGATGATCGTATCGACCCCCACGGGCAGGTGCGGCCCGTGCTGTTCGATCGCAGCCGTGGGCAGGATCGCGATGGTCTTCATCGGGTCGATATCTTTGTATTCTGGGGCGCGGTATTCTTTCCAATCCAAGCGTCGGGTCATTCTGCGGCCTCTGTCCTTTGGGGTTGGGCGGTCTGGCGCCCGATCAATCTGTCCATCTTGTCTGCCACGCGGGACAGGTGTCGGGCGCGGCTGGCGGGGGTGGAGCTGTCCATCAGGTAGTGCGCGGCAAACACCGTCTTGTGCCCGCGCGCGCACAGCCAGCCGACCCCGCGCACCAGTTGCCGCCGCCCCGGTGCGCCCACCAGACGGGTCAGCCACCACGACGCCCCGCAGGTCGTGAATACCCCCAGCCGGGTGATGTGGCCCAGACCGGGGCGGATCGTCTTGTTCTGTCCGTCGGGCATCAGGAATGCCACGTCGGGCAGCAGAACCCGGTCAAGCCAGCCCTTGAGCATGGCAGGCAGCCCGTACCACCAGGTCGGATAAACAAAGATGAGCGTGTCGCACCACTGGATGTCGGTGCAGTGTTCATCGACCGGGGCGCGGTTGGCCGGGCAGTCCAGATACCCGGTCCATTCGGGGTCGGTCAGCACCGGCTGGAACCCCTCGCCGTAAAGGTCGCGAAGCCGCACGTCGGCCCCGGCGTCAGACAGTTTGTCCAGCACCACGTCGCGGATCGCCGCGTTGAAGCTGCCGGCCTTGGGGTGGCAATAGACGACAAGCGCGCGCATCAGAGTTGGCTCATCTCGGTCTGGACCCGGGCCAGAAAACGGTTT
The DNA here is from genome assembly GCA_024642115.1 of Marivivens sp. Lineage (GTDB taxonomy): Bacteria > Pseudomonadota > Alphaproteobacteria > Rhodobacterales > Rhodobacteraceae > JAHEBU01. The sequence goes on from JAHEBU010000013.1 coordinate 77,154, forward strand.
CGGTCCGCAACCGTTGCCCGGTTCATGTCATAAAGTGCCAGATAACGCACCTTGCCCCGCCCGGTGCTGCCCCAAACAGCCCGGTTGATCAGTTTGCGCGGCGGGTCGCCGGCCAGGATCGTGCGCCAGCGGGTGCCGCCGTAGGTCGTCACCGCGGCCAGTTTTGTGACCTTTAATATGCCCGGTTTGACCAGACCATTTTCCATGCGGAACGTCAGTCCGGGCAGGAATACCCTGTCAAAGAATCCTTTGAGGATCGCCGGATAGCCGTAGTTCCAAACAGGAAAGCAAAGGATCAGCGCATCTGCCGCGACCAGCCGGTCCACATAGCCTTGCACCGGGGACTGGTTGGACGGAATGTCGTGATAGCCGCGCCTGTCCGCCGCCGACAGCACCGGATCGAAGCCTTCGGCGTACAGATCACAATCGTCCACGTCCCAGCCCGTGGCCGTCAGGGTGTCCACCACGGTCTTGTGCAACCCCGATGCAAAGCTCTCATCGCAAGGATGCGCATACAGGACCAAGGCCCGGCTCATCGCGTCTGCCCCCATTCACCTTGCAATAACAACTCTCGGGGGGACGCGAAGCGGGGGGGTGGAAACCCCCCTTCGGCAGATATGACGGGCATCAGGATCATTCTGCGGCCTTCACCAGTCCCGGCCAGGCGTACATGCGGTCATAGGCCCAGTTGGGATCGTCCCAGGCGATCATCTTGCCGGGGTTGAGCAGGCCCTTGGGGTCTGCCTCGCGCTTGAACTGCAACTGGCGGTCATCGACGGCCTGCCGCCCGCCTTCCTCCAGCGTGTAGCGGTGGGGGTTGAAGACCATCGCGCCCATGCTTTCGTGGATGCGGACGATTTCGTCCAAACGCTCTTCGGTCGAAAACCGCACGAGCGTAAGGCCCCCCATGCCGATGCGGCCCTGCTGGCGCGTCACCTCGATGTGCTGCATCAGTTCGGGGCCAAAGGTGGCGCGGACCTGTTCGACCAGCCCGAGCGGATCGTCGGTGCCATAGCCCACTTGCAGATAGGTGATCGACGGATCGACCTTGAGCGCGCGCAGGGTCGTGTGGTTCCAGCCGTATTCGAACACATGCCCCGGATCGCGGGGCCAGTCGGACGTGTCGGAACGGTAGATGACCTGCGCGTCCGGATAGCGGGTGCAGAACGTGGCAAAGGCCCCCATCGCGTGGGGGGCGACCATCAGCCCCAGAACGGCCTGACCGGGGGTCACATAGGGCGCGACGCGCTGGAAATAATCCTGCGCGATTGGCGCCTCGAACACCGTTGCCAGCTTGATCAGCGTGCCGTCCTGATGGGCGAGGTCATAGGCGAACCGGTTGGCTTGCGGGAAATCGGGCAGGGTCACGAACATGCCGACCCAGTCATAGGCGGGGGCGAGCGGCATTTCGAGTTCGGTGATGATCCCGTTGGTGCCATAGGCGTGGCTGACGCGGTGCAGTTCTTCGCCGGTAAACTCAAGGATGCGCGGTTCAGCCTCCATCGTCACGACCCGCAGGCGGATGATGTTGCCCAGATCGCGCAAGCCGCCCCAGCGGACCGATCCGACCCCGCCCGAACCGCCCGCCACAAAGCCGCCGATGGTGGCGGTGGCCCAGGTCGAGGAAAACATGCGCAGTTCCTGCCCACTGTCCGCCTTGCAGGCGGCATCGATATCCTTGAGCAGCGCGCCAGGTTCCACGATCACCCGGCCGGGGTGAATCTCGCGCACCTTGTTCATCTGGTGCAGGTGCAGGATGCACCCACCCGCCAGCGGCATGGCCTGACCGTAGTTGCCAGTGCCGGTGCCGCGCGTGGTGACAGGGACGTTGTGGGCATAGCAGACGCGCAGGACCTCGATCACCTCGGCCTCGGTCCGGGGGGATACGGCGAAATCGGCGGTGACGTGGTCCAACCGCGCCTTCAACACCGGGGAATACCAGAAGAAATCGCGGCTTTTCGCCTTGACCGAAACGGGGTTCACGTCGAGGTCGAGGTGGGCAAGGGCGGCTTTGGCGGCAGCAATGTCGGGCATCAGGCGGCTCCCATAAGGTGGTCAAGGTCGGCATAGTCGGGCAGGGTGCGGTCGATCGCGCGACCTGCTCGCAGCACGATCCGGTCGGATTGCGGGCGGGCGAAAAGCTCGGTCCAGTTACGGGCGCGACAGATCACCAGATCTGCTGGCGCGCCGGGCGTCAGAACGGGTGCAGGGAACCCGCAGGCGGTGGCGGGATTGGTGGTAAACGCCCGCGTCCAGTCGGCGTCGGAATGGTCCAGATGGCCGATGCGCGTCGCCTCGCGCATCACTTCGATCATGTCCAGATCACCGTAGGCATAGAACGGGTCGCGGGTGTTGTCCGAGGCGAAGCTGACGTTGATCCCCCGTGCCTTCATCTCGTGCACCAGCGTCAGGCCCCGGTTGCGCGGGGTGCGGGCGGCGTGCCGGTCTTGCAGGTAGAGGTTGCACATCGGCAGGCTGACGACGTTGATCCCGGCTTGCGCCACAAGGTCCATCGTCGCCTTGGCCTCGTCCTGCGGCATCGTGGACAGCGAACACAGGTGCCCCACGACGACGGGGCGGTCGAATTTGCGGTCGATCACGGTTTGGGCGATGGATTTGAGCGTATTGACGGTTGGGTCCATCGTCTCGTCCACGTGGAAATCCACGGCCAGCCCCCGCGCGTCGGCAGCGTCAAAAAAGGTGTCGATGTAATATTGCAGCTTGGGCACCGGGTAGGTGACCATGCCCAGAACACCACCGCTTTCGGCCACGATATCAGCGGTTTGCAAAAACCCGTCGAGGTTTTCGATATTCTCGCAGCCCAGAAGGCAGGCCGCCTGAAGGGCGATCCGGCCCGCCCATTCCTCGCGCAGCTCACGAAAAACCGGAAAGCTGATCGCGGTTTGCGGCGGGATGCTGTCCAGATGGGTCCGAATGGCGCTGGTGCCGTGGGCATAGGCGGATTTGAGGGCAAATGTCATCCGGGTGCGCACATCCTCGGCCGACCAACTGGACACGCGGTCGCCGCCAACGGCGGTCAGCGCCCCAGCAAACGATCCGTCGGGATTGGGCGTGCGGGGCCAGATATGCCCCTTGTCCAGATGGGTGTGCATGTCGGTGAAGGTGGGAAAGGCCATCGCCCCCTTCATGTCCACTACCACCGCCTGCGGGTGATCCGCCACGATCTGCCCGCCCGCAATGGTCAGCGCCCCCCGCACAAGGTCGGCGGTTTGCCCGATCAGGCAGCCGGGCAGTGTCAGGTTGTCCAGCCGCAGGGCGGGGACATCGGGCAGCGTCAGGAAATCGGTCATGACTCTCGTTTCAGGGCACTTTCATGCCATTTGCGCAGAAGGAACCAGTTGAGGATGGTCGTGGCCATGAAGATGGCGACGCCCAGAAGCGCGATCAGAAGCAGGGCCGCGAACATGCGCGGGATGTTGAGGCGGTAGCCCGCTTCGAGGATGCGGAAGGCTAGCCCCGACCCGATCCCGCCGGTGCCCGCCACGTATTCGGCCACTACCGCCCCAATCAGGCTAAGGCCACCCGCGATGCGCAGACCGCCAAGGAAATAGGGCAGGGCCGAGGGCAGTTGAAGATAGCGTAGCCGTTGCCAGCGGTTCGCCCGGTAGATCGTCATGAGGTCGCGCAGGTTGTGATCCGCCGATTTCAGCCCCAGCGTGGTGTTGGCGAGGATCGGAAAGAAGGCCACAACCCAGGCGCAGATGAGCAGCGCCACCGTGCGGTTGTCGACGTAGATGAAGATCAGCGGGGCCACCGACACGATGGGCGTCACCTGAAGGATGACCGCATAGGGAAAGAATGCCATTTCGGCGAATTTCGACTGCGTGAACAGGATCGCCAGACCCACGCCGCCCAGAACGGCCACCAGCAGCGCCATCATTGCGATTTTCAGCGTGACGAGCATCGAGGGGAACAGCGTCCCCCAATCTTCATAGAGGGTCTCCGCCACCAGACCGGGCGAGGGGAGGATGTAATGGGGGATGTTGTTGACCTTGACCACATGGTCCCAGCCCCAGATCGTGAGCAGGACGACGATGGCAGGCAGGGCCCATTTGCCAACGGATTCCAGCCGTTTGTTGCGGGCGTGTCGCGCCTCTTCCGCGTCGAACTTGGACCCGTCGATAACAGTTTGGTCGGGGCGGGTGTCAGTCGTATCGGCGATGGTCATGCGTGTTCCTCCACCGCGTCGCCCATGGCGCTCATCAACGCCTCGGACGTTTCGCGGGCGATGTCGCCGTATGTGGCCGAGGTGCGAAAGGCGAGGCCGCGGGGATAGGGTTCGTCCACGGTGATTTCCTTGACCACGCGGCCGGGGCGGGGGGCCATGACAAGGATGCGGTCGGACAGGAACACAGATTCAAAGACCGAATGGGTGACGAAGATGATCGTGCAGCCCGTGGCGGCCTTGAGCGACAACAGGTCGTTGTTCAGTTTCTGTCGGGTGATTTCGTCCAATGCGGCAAAGGGTTCGTCCATCAGGATCAGCCGCGGGTTGGTGACCAATGCGCGGGCGATGGAGACCCGCATCTTCATCCCCCCAGACAATTCGCGGGGATAGGAATCGCCGAATTTCTCAAGCCCGACCAGTGCCAGCGCCTGTTCGATCTGCGACCGGACCGAGGACAGGGATTTGCCGCGCAACCGGAACGGCAGCCAGACGTTCTGCGTGACCGTAGCCCAGGGCATCAGGGTGGGCTCCTGGAACACGACGCCCAGATCGTCGGCACCTTGCCCGCCTTCCCAAAGGATGCGCCCCGACGTGGGCCGCATCAGCCCCGCGATCAACCGCAACGCGGTGGATTTGCCGCAGCCCGATGGCCCGAGAAGCGAGATCAGGTCGCCTTCGTTCACGGTCAGGTTCATGCGGTGCAGCGCGGTGACGTTGCCGTTGAACGTCTTGTCGAGGTCCTGCATCTGAAGGATGCGGGGACGGTCGCCCAAGGGGCGGATCTGGCGGGGAGGCAGTGACATAGGTTCGCTTTCGCAAATAGCGGCGCGAGGAGATACCCGCGCCGCCGAAGGGCCGATCAGCCCTTGAGGTCCATTCCGACGCCCTGATTGACGAATTGCAGGGTGTAGGCCTTGGAGATGTCGATGCCGTCCTTGATGACGCCCGAATCCACCATCTGCTTGTAGAATTCGGCCATCCGCGCGTCGGTCATGGCACCGATGCCCATCGTTTCGGTGTCACCAGAATCGACGATCCCGTATTCCTTCATCTTGTCGATGGAGAACGCGATCTGTTCGTCGGTCATGTCGGGGTTGTCGGCCTTGATCATCGCGTTGGCAGCCGAGTTGTCGTTGTAAAGGTAGTTGTACCACCCGGTAATCGACCCATCGACAAAGCATTTCACGACTTCGGGCTTGTCAGCCACGGTGCTGGCTAGCGTCTGGATCATGGTCGAGTAGCTGGAATAGCCGTTGTCGGCCAGCAGCCACAGGTCGGCGTCCCAGCCTGCCTCGGTCTTGACGGCCAGCGGTTCGGACGTGATGTAACCCTGCATCCCCGAATTTTCATCCGCGATGAAGGGGGCGGCGTTGAAGGTGTAGACCTTGCGCTGTTCTTCGGTGAACCCCAGCGCCTTGATCATCCACTGGTAATAGCCGGTATAGCCGCCGTCCGAGATGAACAGCGACAGGCCCTTGAGGTCTTCGAACGTCTTGGCCACGCCGGGATGGGTCAGGATGACCTGCGGGTCCTTCTGGAACATGGCGGCCACATCGACCAGCGGCAGGCCCTCGTCCACGCCATAGAACGCGTCAAGGACGCCGCCCATGTAGAAATCAAGCTTGCCCGCCAGCATGAGCGCCTGGTTATTGACCGAAGGTCCGCCAGGGACGATGGTCACGTCCAGCCCGCAGGCGGCATATGTGCCATCGGCCACGGCCTGATAGAACCCGCCGTGTTCGGCCTGGGCGACCCAGTTGGTGCCGTAGGTGACGGGGATGTTTTCCGCAAACGCGGGGGCCGCAAGCACCCCGCTGGCGATCAGGGCGATCGAGGCAGCGCGGGATGTGAGTCGTTTGGACATGAGGGATCTCCGATGATTCTCCACCGTTAACTTTATGAACTGTGCCGCCGGGTTCCTTGTCCCGCACGATTATTGTGCAGGATACGCCGAGATTTGCTGTATGAGAGGGCGAAAAAGCCGCTCTATGCCTAAAAATTCGACATCTATGGAAATTTCGGGTCTGGATCGAGGCGGGCGGTTCAGCTTTGGCTTCGGCTGGGGCAGGGTCCGTCCGAACCTTTTAGGGGAATCAGATATGGACATGCTTGCCCCTTTGTCCCTGCGCCAGCCCTTTGGTCGCTATGCCCACGGCGTGGCCGTGCCCGCGGGCCTTCGATGGGTCATGACCTCGGGCCAATTGGCCATTCGCCCGGATGATACCATCCCCGACGGGGCCGAGGCGCAGGCTGACCTGTGTCTGGCCAACTGCGCCGCTATTCTGGCCGAGGCCGGCATGGGGCCGCAGGACGTGGTCCGCATCAACGCCTTTGTCACCGACCGCGCCCATTTCGCCCCCTACATGGCCGCCCGGGACCGCTGGTTGGCGGGGGTGACACGGCTGCCCGCCTCGACCCTTGTCATCGTCAGCGGCTTTACCCGCCCCGAATTTCTGGTCGAGGTCGAGGTGACGGCCGCCTGCTGAGCCGCGCTGCCCAATTGCATTTCCCGCCCGGTCGTGGCCTGTAGATGCGACGGCTGGCCTGCACGGCCCGCCCGACCAAAGGACCATGACGATGACAAAGACCGAGGCCCGGCTGGGCGTGGATATTGGCGGCACCTTTACCGATGTGGTGCTCGAGGCGGGGGGGGAATCTTGGTCCACCAAGGTGCTGACCACCTATGCCGCCCCTGAAACCGCCATCATCGACGGTCTGCACCAGGTCTGCGTCCGCGCCGGTATCGCCCCCGGTGACATCGCCCAGATCATTCACGGCACCACCCTTGCCACCAATGCCCTGATCGAACGGCGCGGGGCGAAAACGGCCCTGATCACGACCGAAGGCTTCCGCGACGTGATCGAGATGCGGACCGAAAGCCGGTTTGAACAATATGATCTGAACCTTGTCCTGCCCGACCCGCTGTTGCCCCGCCAGATGCGCTATACCGTGCCGGGGCGGATGGATGCGACGGGGGCCGAACTGCGCCCGCTGACCCGCGCCGATATCGAACCCGTAGTCGCGGCGATTGCCGAAGCCGGATATGAAAGCGTGGCCGTGGGCCTGATCCATTCCTACCTCAACGACGCCCACGAACGCCTGGTCCGCGATGTGCTGGCCGAACGGTTGCCGGGGGTGATGGTGTCGCTGTCGTCCGAAGTGTCCCCTCAGATGCGCGAATACGAACGCTTCAACACCACCGTCGCCAACGCCTATATCAAGCCGCTGATGAAAACCTATCTGGGCAGGCTCAAAGGCCGCTTGCGCGCCGAAGAGGTGACGGGCGACGTGTTCCTGATGCATTCGGGCGGGGGTATCATCAGTCTGGAAAGTGCCGCCGAATTTCCTGTTCGTCTTGTGGAATCCGGCCCCGCCGGGGGCGCGGTCTTTGCCGCCACCATCGCTGCCCGGTTCGGGCTGGACAAGGTTCTGTCGTTCGACATGGGCGGGACCACCGCCAAGATCTGCCTGATCCAGAACCAGACCCCGAAAACCGCCCGCGTGTTCGAGGTCGCCCGCACCTATCGGTTCAAGAAGGGGTCGGGGATGCCCATTTCGATCCCGGTCATCGACATGGTGGAAATCGGCGCGGGTGGTGGGTCACTGGCCCGCGTGGACGGGATGCGGCAGATCCGGGTGGGTCCGGAATCCGCTGGGTCTGAACCCGGTCCTGCCTGCTATGGCCGCGGGGGTGTGCGCCCTGCGGTCACCGATGCCGACCTTGTTCTGGGCAAACTCGATCCGGCCAATTTCGCGGGCGGGTCGATCCCGCTGCATCCCGCTGCGTCAATCGCCGCCCTGACCACGACCATCGGCGCGGTGCTGGACATGGACCCGCTGACCTCCGCCTTTGGTCTGGCCGAGGTGGTGGACGAAAACATGGCCAACGCCGCCCGCGTCCATGCGGTCGAGAATGGCGAGGATCTGGCGGGCTATACCATGATCGCCTTTGGCGGGGCGGCCCCACTGCACGCCGCGCGGCTGTGCGAAAAGCTTGGGGTGGAGCGGTTGCTGGTTCCCCCCGGCGCGGGTGTGGGATCGGCGATCGGGTTCCTGCGCGCGCCCTTCAGTTTCGAGGCGACGCGGTCGGTCTACATGAAGCTGTCCGCCTTTGACGCAAGCCGGATCAAGGGGTTGCTGAGCGATCTTGAGGCAGAGGCGACCGCCTTTGTGCGCACCTGCGATGCGGTCAGCTCGATCCTGTCGGAATTCAAGGTTTACATGCGATACACCGGGCAGGGCTGGGAAATCCCGATCAGCCTGACCGGGGAACAGGCGATGGCCCCGCATGCGGCGACGTATCTGGCCCTGTTCGAGGCCGATTATGCCCGCCTGTTCGGTCGCACCGTTACGGGGATGGACGTGGAAATGACAGTCTGGGCGGTCAACGCCACGACCCCGCCCGATCCTGTTGTCCCGGTGCAGCGAGTGCCATTATCCCATCAGGCGGCGGTCATCGGACAGCGCCCGCTGTTCGACGCGGCCCATGGCCAACAGTCGGACGCCCGTATCGTGGATCGCACCGCCCTGCGCCCCGGCGACGGGATCGACGGCCCGGCCCTGATTACTGAAGACGAGACGACCATCGTGGTCCCTGCCAGTCGCCGCGCTGTGGCGCAGCCCGACGGGACCATCGAACTGACCCTGATCCAAGGAGGCAATCCATGACCCAGCCGTCAACCGTCGCCTATCAGGTCATGTGGAACCGCCTGATCTCAATCGTCGAGGAACAGGCGCAGGCTCTTGTCCGCACCGCCTTTTCCACCTCGGTCCGCGAGGCGGGTGATCTGTCCGCCGGGGTTTATGACGTGCAGGGGCGGATGCTGGCCCAAGCCGTCACCGGCACCCCCGGACACGTCAACGCAATGGCCGACGCGGTTGCCCATTTCATCCGCCGGATCGGGCGGCAGAACATATTCGAGGGCGACATCTACGTCACCAATGACCCGTGGGAGGGGACCGGCCATCTGCATGATATCACGATGGTCACCCCGACGTTTCACAAGGGTCACCTGATCGGGTTCTTCGCCTGCACCGCCCATGTGGTCGATATCGGCGGGCGCGGGTTTGGCGCGGATGCGGCTAGCGTGTATGAAGAAGGCCTCTATCTGCCCATCATGAAATTTGCCGAACGCGGGACAATTGACCAGACATTGCTGCGCATTGTGCGCGGCAACGTCCGCGAGCCGGATCAGCTGGTGGGCGACATGTTTGCGCTGGCCACCTGCAACGACATCGGCCACCGCCGCCTGACCGACATGATGGTCGAATTCGGGCTGGACGATCTGGACGGGGTGGCGACCTTTATCCTCGACAATTCGCGCCGGGCCACGCTGGAAAAGATCGCGGCACTCCCCCGGACGCAAGCGTCAGGCGAGATGACCGTGGACGGGTTCGACACGCCCATCACCCTGCGTGTCCACCTGACCATCCATGCCGACCGGATCGTGACCGATTTCACTGGAACATCGGGCGTGGACAAAAAGGGGATCAACTGCCCGCTGGTCTATGCCAAGGCTTATGCCTGCTACGCGCTCAAATGCGCTATCGCCCCCGAGATTCCGAACAATGCCGCCAGCCTCGCCCCGTTCGAGGTAACAGCCCCCGAAGGCACCATCGTCAACGCCGTTCATCCCGCCCCCGTGGCCCTGCGCCACATCGTCGGTCATTTCGTGCCCGATACGGTCTATGATGCGCTCGACAAGATCCTGCCGGGGCTTGTGCCTGCCGAAGGGGCGGGCTGTCTGTGCAATTTCCAGGTTTCTTTGCGGCCGCGCACGGATGCGCCCGCGCCCCCCGGCACGGTGCGGTCCGAGGTTCTGACCTTTAACTCTGGCGGGGCAGGGGCGCGGCCTGCGGTCGATGGGCTGAACGCCACCGCCTTTCCCTCGGGTGTGATGACCATGCCGATCGAGGCCACCGAACACGCAGGCCCCGTCATCATCTGGCGCAAAGAGCTACGCCCGGATTCGGGCGGGGCCGGGCGGCAGCGCGGTGGCCTTGGGCAGTATATGGAGGTCGGCGCCCGCGAGGGGCACGAATTCGACATCCAAGCCATGTTCGACCGCGTCCGCCATCCCGCACGAGGCCGTCGCGGCGGTGGTCCGGGGGCCTGCACCACCATCGCGCGGGACGACGGCACGGCGATGCAGGGCAAGGGCAAACAGTTCGTCCCCCACGGTCGCCGGGTGATGCTGGGCCTGCCGGGGGGCGCGGGCTATGGCGAAGCCAAGGACAGACACGCCGATCTGGTCCGACGCGATCTGGCACAAGGCTACATCTCGGCCGAGGTGGCGATGCGCGACTATGGCATGACCGGGGCCGACGTGGCCGAGGTGATGGCGGCTGTGCGCGCGGGACAGCGGGTGGGCTGACCACCGACAGTTGACTTAATCAAACGATTGAACAACACTTCGGTCATGCAAAGTGACCCCGGAACAAGCACGCGTGACAGCCTGATCGAGGCTGGTCTGCACCTGTTTGGCCGCAACGGATACGAAGGCACCTCGACCCGCGATCTGGCGGGGCGGGCGGGGACCAATATCGCCTCGATCACCTATCATTTTGGCGGCAAAGCCGGGTTGCGCGATGCCTGCATTGCCCGGGTGGCGACCCGCGTGGGCGACGTCATGGGCGATGACGCCGCGCTGACCGGGGCCGATGGCGGCCCGGACTCAGCGGGCGCCCGGATCGAAGGGCTGGTCACAAGGTTCGTGGGCCTGATCGTCGGAACGCCTGAGGCGCAGGACATGGTGGCCTTCATGCTGCGCGAAATCACCACCCCCGGCGACATCCCCGACACGATATATGCGACCATGGTCGAACCGCGCCACCGCGCCATGTGTCAGCTTTGGGCTACGGCCACCGGGCGGGACGCCGAGGACCCCGAAATCAAGCTCGCCGTCTTTGCCCTGATCGGGCAGGTCCTGTATTTCAGGGTCGCCTCGTCCTTTGTCCGTCGCCGGCTGGACTGGGCCACGGTCGGGCCGGAAGAGACTGCACGCATCACCCGAGTGATCCTGGCCAGCCTGCGCGACACCCTCGAAAGGTTAAAGACATGAGCTTGCTCTGCGCTCTTCCGCTGGCTGCATCGCTGTTTGCCGCCTGCGCCCCGCCCACCTCTTTTGCTACCGGATATGCCGAGGGCGAGTTCATACTGGTGGCCCCGGTCGCCACTGCCCAGATCCGCCGTGTGGCCGTGGCCCGTGGCGACCGTGTCGAGGCAGGGGGGCTTCTGGTCGAGATGGAGCGGCGGGACGCGGATATTGCCGTGGCGCAGGCCGAAGCGGCATTGGCGCAGGCGCGCGCCAACCTCGCCGATCTGCAAGAGGGCAAGCGCCCAGAGGAAATCGCCGTGATCGAGGCCAACCTGACCTCTGCCCGCGCACAGGCGGTCGAGGCGCTTCGCACCCGCGACCGCATCGCGGCGCTCGTGGCGCGGGGGGCGGCGACTGAAACCCAGCGCGATGATGCCACGACCGCTGCCCAGATTGCCGAGGCGGCGGTGGCGCAGATCGAATCCGAACTGGCCGTGGCCCGCCTGCCCGCCCGTCTGCAGGCGCTGAGCGGGGCCGAGGCCGCCGTTCATGCGGCAGAGGCGTCGTTGTCCCAGGCGGTCTGGACCCAGACACAACGGACCCTGACCCTGACCGAACCCGTCACCATCTTTGACGTCATCCGCAAGGACGGGGAAATCGCCGGACCCAATGCCCCCATCCTGTCCGTACTTGGTGACGACGCGGTCAAGCTGCGCCTCTATGTGCCAGAAACCGAGGTGTCGCGCATCATGGTGGGCGACAGCCTGATCGTGTCCTGCGACGGGTGCGCCACGGGATTGACGGCGCGGATCACCTACATCGCCGTCGGGCCAGAGTTCACGCCGCCAGTCATCTATTCGCTCGAAAACCGGCAAAAGCTGGTCTATCTGGTCGAGGCGCGCCCAACCTCGCCCGGCACGCTGAAGCCGGGCCAGATCGTTGACGTGGCCCTGCCGTGACCGACGTCGCCCCCGCCATTACAGTGCGCAACCTGACCAAGCGGTTCGGGGACAAGACGGTGGTGGACAACGTGTCGCTCGACGTGGTCAAGGGCGAGATCGTGGGGTTTCTAGGCCCCAACGGATCGGGCAAGACCACGACGATTCGCCTGATGTGCGGTCTGCTCGAACCAGACGGAGGCGAGGGCACGGTGCTCGGCTTTGACATCCGCCGTGACCGCCGCCAGATCAAGCGCAAGGTCGGCTATATGACCCAGAAATTTTCGTTCTACGAGGATCTGACGATCGAAGAGAACCTGCGCTTTGTGGCGGGATTGTATGGGATGCCGGGCAGCCGGCGCGTGGTGGCCGACACACTGGCCGATCTTGGCCTGACCTCCCGGCGCAAACAGTTGGCCGGGTCGCTGTCGGGCGGCTGGAAACAGCGACTGGCGCTGGCCGCCTGCATCATGCATCGCCCCGAATTGCTGATCCTTGACGAACCGACAGCCGGGGTCGATCCCAAGGCGCGGCGCGAATTCTGGGACGAAATCCATGCCCGCGCCCGTGATGGGCTGACCGTTCTGGTGTCCACCCACTACATGGACGAGGCCGAGCGGTGCCATCGCATCGCCTATATCTCTTATGGAAAGTTGGTGGCCCGTGGCACGGTCAAGGACGTCGTGCGCGATGCAGCCCTGACCACGCTGGTGCTGACCGGCGCAGGCGTGGATGCCGCCGCCAAGGCACTGAAAGGGGCGGTGGGCGTCGATCAGGTGGCCCCCTTTGGCACGACGCTGCATGTGGTGGGCCGCGATGGGGATGCCCTGCGCGCGACCGTGCACAAGGTCTGTGTTGAGACGGGCGTGACATCGGCACCCGCCGAGACGAGCCTTGAGGATGTATTCATCCAGTTGATGGGCGCCTCCACGGACAACATGCAATGACCCGGTTCTTCTCGCTCACCCGGCTGCGCGCCTTGCTGACCAAGGAAAGCATCCAGATGCGCCGCGACCGGCTGACCTTTGGGATGATGTTGGGCATCCCGCTCTTGCAGTTGATGCTGTTCGGCTTTGCCATCAACACCGACCCAAAGGAATTGCCTGCGGCGCTGGTCGCGCCCACGCAGGACCGGTTCACACGGGCGATGGTGTCGGCACTGGAATTGACCGGCTATTACCGGTTTATCGCCCCCGACACGACGGCGGCAGAGGCAGAGGTGATGATCGCGCGGGGCGATGTGGCCTTTGTGGTGACGGTCCCGTCCGATTTCGGCCGCCGAATCGAACGGGGCGACGGGGCGACCATCCTGATCGAGGCCGACGCGACCGATCCTTCGGTGGCCTCGGGTGCGATTTCGACGCTGGGCACGGTGGCCGCCGATGCGTTGAGCCGCGAGGCGGGACTGAACCTAACGGCCCCCTCTGCAGCGCCGTCGATCATCGTCCACAGGCGTTACAACCCCGAGGGGATCACCCAATACAATATCGTTCCCGGCCTATTGGGTGTCATTCTGCAACTGACGATGGTGATGATGACCTCGATGGCACTGACCCGCGAGATCGAGCGGGGGACGATGGAAAACCTTTTGTCGATGCCCGCCACCCCGCTGGAGATCATGTTGGGCAAGGTCGTGCCGTATCTGGTCGTGGGGGCCGTGCAGGTGACGGTCGTGCTGGTGGCGGCAAAGGTGATATTCGGCGTCCCGTTTGTGGGCAGTCTGGGACTGCTGCTGGGGGGCATCTTTGTCTTTGTGCTGGCGCTGGTGATCCTGGGCTATCTGATTTCTACCATCGCCCGGACACAGATGCAGGCGATGCAGCTTACGTTCTTTTTCTTTCTGCCGTCGCTGCTGCTGTCAGGGTTCATGTTTCCCTATCGGGGCATGCCCGCCTGGGCGCAGGTGCTGGGCGAGGTTCTGCCGCTTACCCATTTCCTGCGACTGATCCGTTCGGTCATGCTCAAGGGGGCGGATATGGCCACAGTGGCGGGATCGTTGGGGGCGCTGGGCGTTTTCGTGCTGGTACTGGCTCTGGTATCGCTTTTGCGGTTCCGACGCACACTAGATTGATTTCGGCTGGGCCGGATTACTTGATCTGGATCAGGGTCCGCCGACCGGTGACGTGGCAACAAGCCGGGGAATGGCCCGCGCCATTGCCGGGTTGACTGTCTGTCCCATGACCGATCGTGACGAGGATATCCAAAGTGAATGATCCCTACGACGCGCTTGGCCTGACCAAGACTGCTACGGCAGATGAGATCAAGAAGGCCTATCGCAAGCTGGTCCGAACCAGTCATCCCGACCTGTTTCCCGACGATCCGGGGGCCGAAGCCCGGTTCAAGGCGATCTCGGCCGCCTATGATATCCTCAAGGATCCCGACACCCGCGCCCGCTACGATGCCGGCGAGATTGACGGGTTGGGGGCCGAGCGCCCGCAGCAGCGGCAATATTACCGTGATTTTGCGGATACACCCGACAACAGCTATCGCCCGTCCGGCGGCTTTGGCGCAGGCATGGATCCGTCCGACCTGTTCGAGGAACTTTTGCGCAGGCAGGGCCGCAGCGGCGGCCGCGCCGATACGGGCGGGCAGGGCTTTGCGGCGCAGGGGGCCGATGCCCGTTACACGCTCGAGGTGTCGTTTCTGGACGCGGCCCGCGGCGGCGAGACGCGGATCGTCCTGCCGGATGGGCAAGGGCTGGCGGTCAAGATCCCGGCAGGGACCGAGGATGGCCAGACCTTGCGCCTGCGTGGCAAGGGCGGGCCGGGCTATGGCGGCGGACCTGCGGGTGATGCCTACATCACCGTGTTCATCCGGCCCCATCCGGTGTTCCGCCGGGACGGGAACGACATCCATGTGACCCTGCCCATCACCATCGCCGAGGCGGTGCTGGGCGGCAAGGTCACCACCCCCACCATTGACGGCCCCGTGGGCCTGACCATTCCGGCGGGGGCAAGTTCCGGGCGGGTGCTGCGCCTGCGCGGGCGCGGCGTGGGACATGGCAAGGGCAAGTCCAAGGGCGATCAGTTGGTCGAATTGAAGATCGTAACCCCGCCCGACATTGACGATGCACTTCGCGCGGCGCTGGCCGCGCATCTCAAATCCCATCCCTATGATCCCCGCACCGATCTGATGAAAGGGGCCGAGGCATGACCGACCGCTATTCCGAGGACGAGGTCATAACCATCGTCACCCGCCTGACCCGGACCCGGCTCGTCGGTTTTATCGACGGCAATTTTGTGCGGCCAGAACGGGCCGAGGGTGGGTATGTGTTCCGCAGGATCGACATCGCCCGGCTGGAACTGCTGTGTGATCTGTCCGACGACATGGATCTGGACGAAGGGTCGATTGATCTGGTGCTGTCGCTGGTCGATCAGTTGCACGCGGCGCGGCAACAGATCGCGGTTCTGTCGCGGGCGTTCGACAGCCTTCCGGCAGCCGAGCGGGACCGGGTCATCGCCCTGCTCAAGGACATCTGACCCATGCCCCGTTGCCCTCACATGATCCCGGCCCGATCGTGACAGACCGGGTCAAGATCGGCCTGCTTTTCATCGCCCTTGTCGGGCTTTTGTCGGGGGCAGGCGCGTGGCTGGCGGGCCGTCCCGACCTTGCCCTTGTGGCGTGGCGGATCGGCGTTCTGCCGGTCCTTGCAGGACTTTTCATTGATATCGTGCTGTCCCTCATCCGGGGCGAGGTGGGTCTGGATATCGTCGCCGCCCTGTCGATGTCCGCCGCCCTGCTGTTCGGCGAGGAACTGGCCGCCTCGGTCGTGGCGGTGATGTATTCGGGCGGCACGTTTCTGGAGCTTTTTGCCCAGGGTCGCGCCCGGCGTGAGATGAGCGCGCTTTTGTCCCGCGTCCCACGCACCGCGACCCGCCATCGCAACGGCGGGCTGGAAGACGTGCCGCTGGACGACATCGTGTCGGGTGACCTGTTGCTGATCCGGCAGGGGGATATAGCCCCGGTTGATGGCACGCTGTCCAGCGCGCAGGCCATGCTCGACCAGTCCGCACTGACCGGCGAGGCGATGCCGGTGAGCCTGTCGCGCGGACAGGATGTGATGAGCGGGTCAACCAACGCAGGCGACGCCTTTGACCTGTCGGCGACGCGGGTGGCCGCCGACAGTACCTATGCTGGAATTGTCCGGCTGGTCGAGGCGGCCCAGCAGTCCAAAGCGCCGATGGCCCGACTGGCCGACCGCTATTCGCTACTGTTCCTGCTGGTCACCGTCGCGCTGGCCACGGCGGCGTGGTGGGCTACGGGCGATCCGATCCGGGCGGTGGCCGTGCTTGTGGTGGCCACGCCCTGTCCGCTGATTCTGGCTGTGCCGGTGGCACTGGTGGCGGGGGTGTCGCGGGCGGCGCGGTTCGGCGTTCTGATCAAGGGGGCCAAACCGCTCGAGGCACTGGCACGGGTCAGCACCTTGATCCTGGACAAGACGGGCACGTTGACGGACGGGCGTCCGCAGATCGTGGCCGTACAAACCGAAGAAGGCTGGACCGAGGACGACGTGATCCGCATCGCGGCCTCGCTCGACCAGGCGTCCAAACATCCCATTGCGCAGGCGCTGGTGGCCGGGGCGCGGGCGCGGGGGCTGATCCTGTTGGTGCCGACCGAGGTCAGCGAAATCCCCGGCGAAGGCGTGTCAGGGCGTGTCGAAGGGCGGGCGGCTCTGGTTGGAGGCACCGGGTTTGTGGCGGCCCGGACCGGGGGCGATGACCCCATGGACCAGATGGCGAACCCCGGCGCCGTTCAGGTGGCACTGGCCGTCGATGGTCGGCCCGCCGGTGTCGTGACGATGGCGGACACGGTCCGGTCCGGCATATCTGAATTGCTGGCTGGCCTGCGCCGCAACGGGATCACTCGCGTCGTTCTGGCGACTGGCGACCGGAGCGCGGTGGCCCTCGCGGTGACCGACGGGCTGGGGCTGGACATGGTCCATTCCGATCTGACCCCCGACCAGAAGGTGCTGCTGGTCCTGACCGAACACAACAATGGCCTTGTCATGATGGTGGGTGACGGCGTGAACGACGCCCCGGCGCTGGCGGCCGCCGACGTGGGCGTGGCGATGGGGGCGCGGGGGGCGGCTGCCTCGGCCGAAGCGGCGGATGTAGTGCTGCTGGTCGATCATCTGGACCGTCTGCTGCCCGGACTGGTGATCGCCCGCCGGGCGCGGCGCATCGCATGGGAAAGCGTTGCGGCGGGGATTGGGCTGTCCATTGCCGGCATGATTGCGGCAGCGCTGGGATATCTCACCCCAGTTCAGGGTGCGGTCTTGCAAGAGGTCATCGACGTGGCAGTTATCCTCAATGCGCTGCGGGCTTTGCGGATCGACCCTGCGGGGGCTTGACGTCGCCGCCAAGTTATCAGCCTATAAATTGACCGGTCTCCAACAGAACAGGCGTCTTTCATGCGGCTTGCAGATATCCCTTTGCGGCGGGGGCGGACGACATGAGCGGGTTCACCCTGCTGGACCCGCATCTGGGCTGGGGGATCGTGGGGGCGCTGGTGTTTGCCGGGGCCTGCATCGGCATGTTGGCGGGCATTTTCGGAGTGGGCGGAGGGGCGATCAGCGTCCCTGTGTTTTTCGAGACGTTCCGCACGATGGGCGTGGCCGATGACGTGGCAATGCCGCTGGCCGTGGGCACGTCGCTGGCCATGATCATCCCCACCTCGATCCTGTCTGCCCGGGCCCATTCCAAACGCGGGACCGTGGACATGGCCCTGCTGCGCGCGTGGATCTTGCCGGTCTTGCTGGGCGTGGGGCTGGGCAGCGTCATCGCCCGTTATGCCGCCCCGCAGGTGTTTCAGGGCGTATTCGTCGTGGTGGCCGGGACCAACGCGATCAAGCTGTTGTTCGGCAAGGCCGGGTGGAAACTGCGCGACACCATGCCGGGTCGGGGGGTGACGGCGCTGTATGGGGCGATCGTGGGCCTGTTGTCGGCGCTGATGGGGATCGGCGGCGGGGCGATTTCCAACCTGATCCTCACCCTCAACGGGCGCGGTGTGCGCGAGGCGGTGTCGACTTCGGCAGGTGTTGGCGTGCTCATCGCGATACCGGGGACGCTGGGCTATATCATTTCGGGCTGGGGCAAGCCCGGTCTGCCGCATGACGCGCTGGGCTTTGTGTCGGTGCTGGCGCTGTGCCTGACCATGCCCACGGCGCTGCTGACCACCAGCCTTGGGGTGCGCGTTGCTCACGCCTTGCCACAGGCCATTCTGGGCAAGCTTTTTGGCATTTTCCTTGCCCTTGTCAGCCTGCGGTTTGTCTATGAAATCTTCCTGAAATGACCGGAGATTCGTGATGTTTCCCCCGCGCCTCGCCCCGATCCTGTTCGGATTTTTCCTGTCTTGCATGATGTCGTGCATCATTTCGGGGGTCGCTACGTTGCGCACGGTGGGGTTCGTGTCGACCATGCCGGGGTTCTGGCTGAATGCGTGGTTGTCCAGCTGGGTCGTGGCCTTTCCCGCCGTTCTGGTCGTCGGCCCCTTTGCCCGGCGCATCGTCGCCCGCCTGACCCGCCAACCATAAGGAGCCCGCGATGATCGACCTGTATACCTGGACCACGCCCAACGGACGCAAGGTATCGATATTGCTCGAGGAATTGGGCGTGCCTTACACTGTCTATCCCATCGACATCGGCAAGAACGAACAGTTCGCCCCCGAATTTCTGGCAATCTCCCCCAACAACCGCATCCCCGCCATCGTCGACCGGGACACCGGGCAGACGTTGATGGAAAGCGGGGCGATCATGCTGTATCTGGCCGAGAAATTTGACCGTTTTCAATGCCATGGCGCCGAACGCTGGCGGATGATCGAATGGCTGATGTGGCAGATGGGCGGGGCGGGGCCGATGTTGGGGCAGGTCCACCACTTCGTTCACTACAATCCCGGCAAATCCGCCTACGCCGAAGAGCGCTACAGCACCGAAGCGCATCGCCTGTACCGCGTGCTGAACACACGGCTTGAGGGGCGTGACTATGTGGCGGGCGAGGGTAGGGGCGAGTATACGATCGCCGATATGGCCATCTGGCCCTGGGTGTCGCGGTTCGAATGGCAAAAGGTGGCGCTGGCCGATTTTCCCAACGTGCGCGACTGGTATGTGCGGATTGCGCAGCGGCCAGCCGTGCAGCGCGGATATCAGGTGCCCAAATATGTGACCGACGTGCCGATGCCATGATCGGTGCTGGGCGGCCATGAAAAAACCCGCCGCATCCCTGCGGCGGGTTTGATTTGGTCCAAGTGGGCCGATTACATGTTGGCGGCGTGCCAGGCGGCCACATCGTCCACAACGTCCTGATAGGTCCAGGTGTTCGACCCGTTGATGAACCGGCCATCCAGGAACGTGTCCACGTCATAGGGCTGGGCGATTTCGCCGATCAGCATCATGCCGCCCTGCACCGCTTCCCAGCTGTTGTGGCGGACCGCACCATAGCCTGCCGAGATGGGCGAATTGAGCGGGATTGCCCCGTCCATGAACGCCTTGGCAAAGTTTTCGTCCAGCCACTCTTCGGGGGCGGCCATCGCGCTCATCTTTTCCAGCGCGGGGCGGTCGATCTTGCCCACGGCCTGACCCTTGGCCCAGGCGCGAAAGAAGCCTTCGAGCATGACCGACTTTTCGTCGATGGTTTCGGTGTTCACGGCGAACGAGTTGGCAGGGGTTTCCGCGATCTCGGTCGGATAGATGTCGCGGGTCGGGATGCCGTTGGCGTTGATGGCGATAAAGTCGGGCAGGGCGCCCACGACCGCCGCAACGGTTTCGCGCTTGAACGCGTTGGCCAGCGTGGGACCTGCGTCACCGACGATGACGGTGGTGACCGAATTGAAATCCGCACCGCCCACGTTCATCGCCCATTTCAGGGTTGCCACGTCGCGGTCGGACACCAGACCGACGGTCTTGCCTTCCAGATCCTTGACGGACTGGATGTCGCTGCCTGCGGCCACATGGATGCCTTCGGGGGCGCGCTGGTTGGCCTCGAACACGATGGCGATGGGCAGTCCGGCCTGCACGGCCTGGAATGTCTGCGGTCCGTCCAGCATGACCACGTCTGCCTGACCGTTTTGCAGGAAGGCGACATAGGGAATGGTGGTGTCGGCGGGCAGGTAGTTCACCGTCAGGCACTCGTCGGCGAAATAGCCCAGCGCCTCGGCGGCCATGACCGGGTAGAACACCATCGAGCGGGTGGCGGGTGCCAGCACGTTGATGGCCTTCATCTCGGCGCAGTCCTGTGCCGATGCGGCAAGGGTCGATCCGGCAAGGGCGGCAATGGCCAGTGCGGATTTCATCGTGAAATTGATCGTCATTCTTGTTTTCCTCCCGTTGTGCCCCTTTTGGGGCGGTCTTGCTGTGATTTCGGTTGAACCGGCCGCGTCCTATTCGGCCGGTTGCAGGGCAGGACCACCGCCCACCCCCTTGAGCAGGCTGGCATAGCGCCGCCGGTCCCGCGTGGCCCGCTGTTGCAGGCGGGTGTCGTGCCGCCAATACACAAGGCGGTCGTCCAGAACCTCCATGATCCAGTACAGGATCAGGCCCATCAGGGTCAGCGTCACGAGGATGGCAAAGGATGCCGCCATGTTCAGCTGGAAGGTAAAGCGCTGCATCAGCAGCCCCAGCCCTTCGGAGGCCGAGATGAATTCGCCCACGATGGCCCCGATCAGCGCCAGCGAGATGGCGGTTTTCAGGCCCGCCATGATGATCGGCATGGCACCGGGCAATTGCAGTTGGGTAAAGATCTGCCAGCGGCTGGCCCGCAAGGACCGGAACATCTCCATCCGGTCGCGGTCGTAATCCAAAAGACCCGTCAGCGTGTTCACGAAGGGCGGGAAAAAGCAGATGACGGCGGCGATGACGACCTTGGCCGAAATGCCAAAGCCGAACCACGCGATGATCAGCGGGGCCAGCGCGATGCGCGGCGTGACCTGAAGCGCGATGACATAGGGCGTCGAATAGGTCTTGAAGCCCATGAACTGCGCCGCAAGGACCGCCAGCACAAAGCCGATGACCGATCCGATCAGAAAGCCCGCGACCGTTTCATACAAGGTGACACCAAAATGGTGCCACATCAGCCCCGACTGGAACATGATGTTGATGAGCGCCGTGAATATCTTGGATGGGGCGGGCAGCAGCAGACTGTCCACCCATTCCTGACGCGCGGCGACCTCCCACAGCCCCATGATGGCGGCAAAGAGGGCGAAGTGTTTGACGTATGTGACGGCACTGGTTTTCAATGGCCTGCTCCCAGAATGGACCGGACTTCGGACACGATGCGGTTGAATTCGGGCGTCTGTGCAAGATCGGGGGTACGGTCCTTGCCAAAAGGCACGTCCACGATCCGCGCCAGCCGGCCGGGACGGGGGGTCATGACGAACACCCGGTCGGCCAGAAAGATCGCCTCGGCGATGTTGTGGGTGACAAACAGGGCGGTCGCCTTGACCTCGGACACGATGCGCAGCAATTCCATGTTCATCGTCTCGCGGGTGAACTCGTCCAGCGCGCCGAACGGTTCGTCCAACAGCAGGATGTTGGACCCGGTGTTGAGCAACCGCGCCAGCGCCACCCGCTGCTGCATCCCCCCCGACAACTGGTCGGGATAGGCAAATTCAAACCCCGACAGGCCGGTCAGTTGCAGCAAGTCGATCGCCTGCTTGCGGTCGGCATCGGTGATCTTGCGCCCTTGCAGGCTGGTCGGGATCAGAACGTTTTCCATCGCGTTCTTCCACGGCAACAACGTGGCCTTCTGGAACATCAGCGCCACGTCATTGCGCGGTTCGGACACGACGCTGCCATTGATGGTCAGGTTCCCCGAGGTGATGTCGATCAGACCCGCCACCATCCGCAACAACGTGGACTTGCCACAGCCCGACGGCCCGACGATGGAAATGAACTCTCCCTGCCGGATGTCGAAATGGGCATCCTCGACGGCCACGACGGACCCCGAGAATATCTTGGAAACGCCTTCGCCGCGAATGGTCGTGTCTGCCATCGTGGCAATCCTTCCTTCCTTCATTGCAAGGCTCCCCTCGTTCATGGGCGCACGTCGAGCTTGAACAGCTCGATCGAGTTGCCGCCGCAAATGGAATTCTTGGCCACATCGGTCAGACCGGGGCAGTTCATGACGTGGCCGACCGGATCGCTGTCGGCCATGTCGAACGGGTAATCGGTGCCCATGATGATCTTGTTCATGCCGTAGAGCTTCACGAGGTATTCAAGCTGCTCGTAGGAAAACACGACCGAATCGAACCACATCTTTTTCAGATAAAAGCTGGGCGGGCTCTGGATGATTTCCCGGCAATCGGGCCGCGCGCCCCAGGCGTGATCCATCCGCGCGTGGTAGGACGGCAGGTAGCCGCCACCGTGGGCGCAGTAGATCTTCAGGCGCGGGAACCGCTCCAGCACGCCGTCAAAGATGAACCGCTGGATCGCCATCGCCGTTTCCAGCGGGTTGGCAATGACGTTCGAGAAATAGTGCTTGGTGAACCTCTCACCCTGCGGAAATCCGTTGGGGTGCAGGAAAATCGGCACGTCCAGTTCCTGAATCCGTTCCCAGATCGGGTCATGCGATGGATCGGACACCTCTTTGCCATGCACCCAGGTCAGGATCTGCACGCCCTTGAAGCCCAGAGTGCCGACGATCCGGTCCAGCTCCTTGATCGCCTCGTCGGTGTTCTGCATCGGGATCGTGCCGATGGCGGCGAATTTGTCGGGGTGGGCGGCCACGGCGGCGGCAAGGCCATCGTTGACCTGCCGGTTGGCAACATAGCCCTTGTCGCCCGCCACCCAGTAGAAACACTGGTTGGGGGTGGGGGCGATGATCTGGAAATCGACGCCCATCTCGTCCATCGCGGCAATCCGTGTGTCCAGATCGGTGATCGCGTCGAACCGGTCCTCCATCTGCTTTTTGTTCACCTGACGGGTCAGGTCGGACACCCAGTGCATCAGCGGCAGGTCTTTCATGTCGACCATGCCGGTGACGGTCGCCTCGGCGGCGTGGATGTGCAGGTGGCAATGGCTGTCGATGGTGATCGACTTGGGCCGCACCTCGCGGCCGGGCCGCCCGTGGATGCGTCCGGCAGTTTCCAGATACGGCGTCAGTTCGATAGTCATGCAATCCTCCCAAAGCGCATGGGGAAAGCGGACAGACCGCAGGCGGTGCCACCTTCCGTTGGTGTGAACGTGCTGCATCGAAGTGTCGCAAACGAATCATTTAATCAGATTTGGTGCATCGCAAATCATGATAACCAAGGCCCGGAATAAGCTGTTAGCGTGATACCTGTTTGGAAAACGGGGGTGGGCATGACTGTTGGGGTGATCGGTCTGGGGATCATGGGCGGGGCCTATTCCCGCAATCTGCTGGCCAAGGGGGTGGCGGTGCGCGGCACCGATCCGTCCGATGCGGCGCGTGATGCACTAACGGCGGCAGGCGGGCAGGCCGAGTCGGGCCTTGGCCCTTGGGTCGCTGACTGTGACCTGCTGATCCTGTCACTGGCCTCGCCAAAGGTTCTGGCCGCGGTCACCGCCGACCTGGCCAGGTTGTTGAAACCGGGGCAGGTCGTGCTGGAAACCGGCACCTTTGCCTTGGCTGACAAGATGGCTGCGCAGTCCACCCTGACAGCCTGTGGGGCTGTCCTGCTGGATTGTCCGGTCAGCGGCACAGGGGCGCAGGCTGCCAAAGGCGATCTGGTGATGATGGCCGCAGGCCCTGCCGATGCTGTGGCCCACGCCAAACCGTTCATGGCCCATTTCACCAAGGCGGTGATCGAGGCGGGGGAGTTTGGGGCGGGGACAAAACTCAAATTCGTGGCCAATCATGCGGTCGCCTTGCACAACGCCGCCGCCGCCGAAACGCTGCATTACGCCGATGCGCTGGGGCTGGATCGGCAGATGGTCTATTCGATGCTGACCGCAGGCGCCGGCCAGTCGAAAATGTCCGATCTGCGGATGCCGCTGATGATCGACCACCGATACGATCCACCCACCGCCAGCCTCAAGATGTTCGAAAAGGACTTGTCCATCATCGGCGCGGATATTCAAAGCCATGGGATTTCCACGCCGATGTTCGATTCGGTCAAGGGGCTGTACGATCAGGCCTATGCGACCCTGCCCGAAACATGGGACACGGCAGCGGTGTTCGAGGTCTACAAAAGACCCTAGGGGTGGATAACCCGGTCCTCGTCCGCCGACCGCACGATCGCCTCCAGCACCTCGATATTGTGGACCAGTTCGAACGCCGAATAGGGATAGGGCGCGGTGCCTGCGATGGCTGCCGCAAATGCCTCGAGGTTGGCTGTCACCGTGTCCGACCAGTCGAACACCTGCGTCTGCGTGTCGTCGATCGACCGATACCGTTCCATCGTGGATTTCCCGCCGGGGGTGTCGGGGTGGGTGGCGTTGCGAATCTCGACCCACATGTCGGACCCAAAGACATGGGTGCGGATGAAATGCGGGGTGTGCAGGATGGATTGCAGCGTGGCGGTCATCCCCGCCTCGAACTGCAACTGGACCGTGACGACGTCGCCGGTTTCCCAGCCCAGGGATCGGCTGGCGGTCAGGGCGTGGACCGTGCGCACCTTGCCAAAGAACGAAATCAGCAGGTCCGTCAGGTGGATCCCCATCTGCGTCATCCCTGCCGCCGGGGCCATCGCTTTGGACGTGCGCCATGACCCTGCGGGCAGATGGATCAACTTGTCATGGCTAAAGGCCAGTTCGGAATGCATGATCGTGCCGAGCTCGCCCCGGTCCAGCATCCCCCTGAGCGCCAGAATGGCAGGTTCAAAGCGCCGCTCATGCCCGATGCCCAGCACCAGACCTGCCTCCTGACACAGGCGCACGCTCTCCCGCGCCCCGGCAGCAGTCAGCGACAGCGGCTTTTCGCAGAACACATGCTTGCTCGCCGCCACGGCCTGCGCGATCTGGCCGTCGTGCTGGTCGTTGGGCGAGGTGAGGATGACAGCCTGCACATCGTCGCGGAGCGCATCGGCATAGGACCCGGCAGGTGTCAGCCCCGCCTCGGTAATCCGGGCCTGGGCTGCGGCATCAGGATCAACCACCCGCACCAGATTGAAATCGGGGTGCGCGGCCATCCGGCGCGCGATGTGCTGGCCCCACCAGCCATAACCGACAACAGCGACGTTCAGCATGGTCTACTCCCGGACCTGCTGGCCGAACATGCCGACCAGCGAATTGTCATAGTCGCCCCATCCGCCCGCCAGTGCAGCCTCGGCCTTGGCGCGGACGGTGGCGATGACGGGGGCTTTTGCTCCGTTCGCCTCGGCCAACGCCTCCATCAGCTTCATGTCCTTGATCGCGTTGACCAGAGAAAAGCTGACCGCGCCGGGTTCGCCATCTTCCAGCATGGCGCGGATCGGCGGGATGCGTTTCTTGGCAGCACCGATGGCCCCTGACGAATCGGACAGGATATCCATCGCCTGGACGGGCCGAATGCCCTTGGCTAGAACCAGGCTCATCGCCTCGCCCAGGGCCGACCAATAGACCATCAGGGGCAGGTTGATGGCCAGCTTCATAGCCGATCCGGTGCCGACGGGCCCCAGATGTTCCAGACGGCGGGTGAGCAGCGCCAGAATGGGTTGGGCCGCGGCGAACGCGGCGGGCGTGGCCCCGGCCAGCCCCAGCAGCGCGCCATCCCGCGCGGGGCCAATGGTACCACCGACCGGACATTCGACGAACTGTCCACCCTTGGCTGCCACCTCGCGCTCCAGCCGTTGGGCGGTTTCGGGCGAGGTTGTGCACATCTCGACGATCGTGCAGCCGGTCAGGTCGTCCGAACAGATCCCGCCAGGGCCAAAATAGGCCGATTCGATCGCCGCATCATTGGCCAGGACGCTGACGGTGACGGTCGCGGCGCGGGCGGCCTGATAGGCGGTGGGCATCACCGTGCCGCCCAGCCCCTCTGCCTTGGCCGGGCTGCGGTTCCATAGCGTCAGGGTTTGCCCCTGATCGGCCAAACGTTCGGCGACGGCGCGGCCCATGTTGCCCAGTCCGATGACAGCGGTGGTCATGTGATGTCCCTCCCTCGACGGGCTTTGCCCTGTTTCAGTCAGGATCATACCGACCAGCTATCGAAAATCGCGGGCAAATCTGCGCCGTAGCATCATCATTTCAGATACCGACGTTCAGCTTATCCGATAGCCGCAGCACTGTGCAGGTCGGCCCAATCGTCCAGCACAAGGTTGGTATGTTCAGCGATGTGGTCGGCCAGCAGGTGGGCCGCGCGGGATAGCGGGGTTTCCGCCTTTTCCACCACCACATAGTCAAAACTCATCGGCGGATCGGCGATGACGTTCAACTTGCGGACCGCGCCGTCCCGGTCAGGGTGGCAAATGGCCGAGGGCAAGACAGCCATCCAGGTCGACCCGCCGACCATTTCCAGAGTTCCCAGCATCCCGTCCATTTCCAGCATTTCGGCCACATGGACGCCATGTGCAGCCAGCGCTGTGTCCAGGCGACGTCGGCGGATGTTCAGGCGGGACGGCACGATCAGGCGCAGGCCGTCAAGCGCGCGCAACGGCACCGGCGTCAGGTGCGGCCAGTCGGGCAGGGACCCAGCCGCGCCCACGAGCATTTCCCGGTCGCGACCGATGAACCGGGCCGTCAGGCCCACGGGAATGTCGCCCGACGGCACCACCGCAAAATCCAGTTCGCCGTCCAGAACGCGGCGCATCAGCGAAAACGAATATTCTTCGAGAAGGGACAATTCGACGCGCGGAAACTCTTCCTTGAACTGTTGCAGGGCAGGGGTCACGACCGACCGGGTCAGGGACGGGATCATGCCAAAGCGGACAAGGCCGGACACAGCCCCCTTCATGTCGCGGACCGAAATCTCGGTCGCGACAAGCGCCTTGAGGATTTTCTGTCCTTCCTGATAGACGATCTGCCCTGCCGGGGTCAGGTTGAACCGCTTGCGTTCGCGCACCAGCAGGGGCGATCCCAGTTTGATTTCGAGGTTCTTGACCTGCGTGGACATGCCCGACTGGGTGGCATTCTCTCGCACGGCGGCGCGGCTGAACGACTGCTCCTCATACACGGCGATGAACGCTTGCAGGGCGCGGATATTGATACCGGGGGCGGGCATGGCAGTCTCCAATCCGAAATTCCGATGCTTACTATGAACAATTATCATTTCTCATGATTTGTCCAGCCGCCTAGGGTCCAAGGCAGAGCGGCGCCCGTATCAACGTCGCGCAACGGATAAACGAGGGCAGGTCAGGTGTTGGACAACGTAACTATGGATCCGCGCGAACTGCGCAACGCCTTTGGGTGTTTTGCCAGTGGCATCACCATCGTCTCGCTGCCCGATGCGGACGGGCGGCCAACCGGGGTGACGGTCAGTTCGTTCTCGTCGCTCAGCCTTGATCCGGCCTTGTGCCTGTTTTCGCTGGGGAAAACCCAAGGCAGCTGCAAGCTGATCGAACAAGGCGAACATTTTACCATCAACGTTCTGGCCAGCGATCAGGCAGCGACGGCCTGGCAATTCGCCAAGCCGAGTGCCGACAAATTTGCGGGCATCGATTGGCGGCCGGGATTTAACGGCGTGCCTGTCATCGCCGGCAGCCTGTGCCATTTCGAATGCCGCAAATGGGCCACATATGACGGCGGCGACCACATCATCGTGGTGGGCCAGATCACCCATTTCGACCGGACCGATGGCGCGCCCCTGTTGTTCTATCGTGGGCAGATCGCCACGATGGCCGAATGACCAGACCGCGCCTTCCCGATCTCGACCCCGCCAATCTGACGCCTGCCCAACAGCCTGTCTATGACGCCATCGTCGCGGGGCCGAGGGGAGAGGTCGTAGGGCCCTTGCGCATCTGGCTGACCAGCCCCGACATGGCGGTGCTGGCGCAGGCGCTGGGGCAATACGCCCGTTATGACAGCGTGTTGCCGATGGCCCTGTCCGAACTGGCCATCCTTGTGACCGGGCGGATCTGGTCGTCAGGGTTCGAATGGGCGCACCATGCACCTTTGGCTATTGGCGCCGGGATTTCGGCGGCGGCTGTGGACCGGATTGCCCAAGGGCTGCGGCCCGATCTGACCGACCCGGCGCAACAGGCAGTGTTCGATTTCGCGGTCGAATTGCACCGCGACCGGCAGGTGCAGGACAGCACCTATGCGGCGGCGCAGGCGGCCTTGGGGGATCAGGGAGTTGTCGATCTGGTGGCGATCTGCGGCTACTACACGCTGATCTCGATGACCATCAACGCGTTCCATGTGCCCGACGGGCAGGGGCCGAAACTGCCCCCGCTCTCCACGCCCGTTACCGACTGGTTCCGCAGTTAAAACAACGGCGTGTTGGCGCTGCCAAAGAATTCGACGGTGGTAAAGCACAGCACCGTGTCGCCGGTGTTTTCCAGATCGTGGGTCATCGACTGGCCCGCCTCGAAATGGAAATGCATCGTATCGCCCACTGCATAGTCCCGCTCGGCCACCCGGCCATCGGAATAACGGGACAGGGCGCGGCCTGCCGACGTCGCGGTCCAGAAATAATCCTGCACATGGGTATGAAACGGCAACCGTTCGCCCGGTTGCAGCGCCAAAAGCCACACGCGCACCCTATCGCTTTCGCTGACCACATGACTGCCGACGCGGCCGTTGCTGGCCGCCCCTGCCAGATCGGCCCGCAGGGCGTCGGTCCAGTGCGGACCGGAAAAGGGAGTGGCGTCCATGCTGAGGCTCCGTTTTTGATTGCAGTTAATTTATAGACTGATAAATTAATTGGGTAAAGGGCGGAGAGTGAGATATGGGACGACAGGCGATCATCGCGGGGGGGTCGATTGGCGGTTTGTTCGCCGCTGTGGCTCTCAGGCAGGCGGGATGGCAGGTCGATGTCTATGAACGCACCGGGGTCGAACTGGCAGGGCGCGGGGCAGGGATTGTCACCCACAAGACGCTGATCGACGCGCTGCTGGCCGTGGGTGCCGATATTTCCGACCTCGGCGTGCAGGTGTGCGAACGGGTCGCCTTTGACAAGGCGGGGGGCAGGGTCGCCACGATCCCGTTCCCCCAGGTCGTGACCTCGTGGGACCGGATTCACCAGATTCTGCGGCGGCTGATCCCGGACCGGCATCATCATCTGGGGCGGCAGATCACCGGCTACACCCAGACCGCTGACCGCGTGACCGCGCTGTTCGAAGATGGCGGGGCGGCCGAGGCCGATCTGCTGGTCGGGGCTGATGGGTTCCGCTCTGCCGTGCGTGGGCAGATGCTGCCGCAGGTGCAGCCGGTCTATTCCGGCTACGTCGTCTGGCGGGCGCTCGCGCAAGAGGCTGACCTGCCCGAGGCGATCCGCAGCGACGTCTTTCCCGCCTTCGGCTTTTATGCCCCGGTCGGTACGCAGATCATCGGCTACCCCATCGCCGGCACGGGCAACGACCTGCGGCCGGGGCATCGTCGCTATAACTTCGTCTGGTACAGCCCTGCAAAGGCTGAAAAATTGACCGACATGCTGACCGACGGGTCCGGCAAACAGCACTACATCTCGATCCCGCCGCCGCTGATCCGCGACGACATTCTGGGGCAAATGCAGACCGAGGCAGACGCGATGCTGCCCGCCCCATTCGTCCAGATATTGGCCCACAGTGAACGGCCCTTTTTCACCCCCATCTACGACCACCACGCGCCGGTCATGGCCGCAGGGCGGGTGGCGTTGTCGGGCGATGCGGCCTGCGTGGCCCGGCCCCATGTCGGCATGGGCGTGACCAAGGCCGCCTGCGACGCACTGGCGCTCGCCCGTCATCTGGACGGGGCAGACGTGGTTCAGGGCCTTGCCGCCTATTCCGCCGAACGGGTGCCCGCCAGCGGCGTGGCCCACCACCGCGCGCGGGATTTGGGGCGGTTCATTTTTGATGACAGTGTGCCCAATCCCGACGGACGGTCCAACCCCCGCCTGGACGAAATCATGCGCACCACCGCGATCACGGTGGGCTAGTCCGCCGTCCAGCCTCCGTCGATGATCAGGCTGGAGCCTGTCATGAGGGCCGAGGCGTCGGAGGCGAGGAACACGACGGGTCCCATGATGTCCTCGATCTCGCCCACGCGGCCCAGTTTGATCTTGTCCTCGATCCACTTGCGCCGTTCGGGGATGGCGAGGGTCTGTTCGGCCAGGGGTGTCCGGATGAAGGTGGGGCAGAGCGTGTTGACGCGGATGCCCTGCGGCCCCCATTCGATGGCCATGGATTTGGTCATCCCCTCCAGCGCGTGTTTGGTCGCGCAATAGACCGCCCGGTCGATCCCGCCCACATGGCCCATCTGGGACGAGATGTTGATGAGGCTGCCCGGCTTGCCCGCCGCGATCAGGCCCTGCGCCACCGCCCGGGTCAGGAAATAGGCGGCGCGAACGTTGAGGTCGGTGACGGCGTCGTAATCCTCGGGCGTCGTGGCCAGCGCCGGGGAATGGCGGGCCAGCCCGGCCGAATTGACCAGAATGTCAAACGGGCCGTGGGTCGCGACGGCCTGCGTTGTGGCCTCCAGATCGGTGATGTCCAGCACTAAAGGGTGAACCGACATCCCCTGCGCGGTCAGTTCCTGGCACAAATCATCGAGAGGGCCGGGAGAGCGGGCAGCAGCAAACACCTCGGCCCCGGCGTCGGCCAAGGCGACCGCAGCCCCCAGTCCGATGCCCGACGAGGCGCCGGTGACCAAAGCCCGCTTGCCCTCCAGCCGGAATGACGGGGTGCGCGGCAGGGTCATGTGTTGCCCTCGTCGCAGACGTTGCACGGAAACTGTGCAGTTTTCGTCCCGATTTCCGCGCGGAAATCGCCCCCCGTCATTCCGCCGCCGTCCCGTAGGCCACGTTGCGGCGTCCGTAGCGGCGCACGCGGATGTTGCATTGTTCGG
>JAHEBU010000001.1 GCA_024642115.1 Marivivens sp.
GATTCCAGGGTCGCCCACCACTCCCAACTTACATCGACAACCGTGACAGGAATTTGGGATATGGCATTATGCTGATCTCTACCAAGGGTGCTCGTGTCTGTGTCAACATCCGACCAATCGTTCAGGCCCAAGAGCAATAGTCCTTCAGGATCGCGCGCGCCTGATCACTGACGCGATCAGGATCGCAATGCAACCGATCAGCAGCACAGCGGCTGATATCAACGGGCCGACGTGCGCCAGTTTCGTCATGGCCGTGACCACAAAGATCAGGCCGACGATTTGCAAGGCGAGGTTGCCATCGTCAACAAACAGGCTCAGCAGTTCAGCAAGAATGGATTTGACAAGGCTCATGACGGACGTCCTGCCAAGGGGGCGGCCTTGCGCGCAAGCGACACGGCGATCGCCGATGTCATCCCGAGGATCGCCAGGATGCCCAGTAGGGCAAGGTCAGCCCCCGGCCACTCGGCCCCGATCCCTTCGCCCAGCCAGAACACACCAAACGAAGTCAGCATCAGCCCGACTGCAAATTTCAGCGCATTTTCCGGGATTTGCGTCAGTGGGCGATGCAAGGCGGCGCCTACGATCATGACCAAGACGACCGCCGCCAACGCCCCCAGCCCGGCATACAGCGTCAACCCGCGGGCCGTGCCCACGGCGATCACGATGAACACGACCTCGACCCCTTCCAGCAACACGGCCTTGAACGCGGCAAGTCCCGCCAGATAGTCGGCTTTGCGCTCGGCGGCCTGCCGGGCAAGCAGATCGGTTTCCTTGGCGAATTCCTGGGCTTCGTCGTGCAGGGGGATGATCCCTGCCGACCTCAGGATCGCTTTGCGCAGCCACCGCATGCCAAACAGCAGCAACAGCACCCCAACGACGAATTGCATCAGGTGGATGGGGACAAGGGCGATCAGTGGGCCAAAGGCCAGGACCAGCACCACCAACAGCGCCAGCGCAAGCCCCGCGCCGATCAGCGCGGGCCGCCAACTGCGTGTAATCCCGACGGCCAGGACGATCGTGAACGCCTCGACCACTTCGACCAGTGACCCAAGAAAGGACGCCGATACTGTCGAGACAAGAGCTGTGGTCGTCGTCATGAAAGCCCCGTTTCCGGTTGATTGGCCCCGACCGTATGGGTCAGGAACCGCCGCGCCCGATCCTTGAGCCCGTTGATGACCGTAAACAGCGACGGGACAAAGACAAGCGACAGCACCGTCGACAACAACAGCCCGCCAATCACGGCAACGGCCATAGGCGCACGGAATTCTCCGCCAGCCCCGATGGCAAGGGCCGAGGGCATCATCCCGGCAGCCATGGCGATGGTCGTCATAACGATTGGCCGGGCGCGTTTGTGACCAGCCTCAAGCATTCCCTCGACCGGAGTATGTCCATGTTTCATCGATTCGACGCCGAATTCCACCAACATGATGGCGTTCTTGGTGACGATCCCCATGAGCATCAGAAACCCGATAAAGACCGACAGCCCAATGGCGTTGCCCGTAATGTAAAGCGCCAGAATAGCCCCACCAATCGACAGGGGCAGCGACAGCAGGATGGTAAAGGGGGTCACAAAGCTCCCGAACAGCAACACCAGCACAACATAGACCAGCATGATCCCCGCCCCCATGGCGAGACCAAAACTGGTGAAAACCTCGGCCATCACCTCGGCGTCACCCGACGCCTGAATGCGCGTCCCCTGCGGCATGGCCGTGGCCGTGGGCAGCGCGTTGATCTGTTGCAGCGCAGGTCCAAGGATCGCGCCAGGGGCCAGATCCGCCTCGAGCGTGATCCGCATCTGACGGTCATAGCGTGCAATCGTGCTGGGTCCGGAGCCGAGCGAGATATCGGCCACCGTCGCCAGTGGCACCAACGTCCCGCTGGCCGTGGGTACACGCTGGTCCGCCAACAGTTCGAGATTGCGCCGCGTCCGTTCGGCCATCCGCACCACGACCGGAATCTGCCGTCCATCAACCGAGAATTTGGCGAGGTTGGCGTCGCTGTCCCCCAGCGTGGCAATCGAGATGGTCGAAGCCAGATCGCTGGCCGTGATCCCCAGTTGGGCGGCAATGTCGGGTTTCGGCGTCACCCGGATTTCGGGACGTGACAGGGCAGCAGCATTAGAAATGTTGCGGATCGAGGGGACGCTGCGCATTTCCTCGGCCAACCGGCTGGCTGCGGCGGTCACGGCCAACTCGTCCTCGCCCAGAACGGCCAAGGTGATGTCGCGCGCGCCGTTACCGGCCAGAAAGTTGATCCGGGCATCGGGAATGTCGGTCAACAGCCCCCGCATGTCCTGCGCGATTTCCTGCGATGACCGGGCGCGGGTGGATTTGTCGCCCAGCGTCACGGTGATGTTGGCGCTGGCAATATCCGATGTGCCCCCTTCGACAAAGACGTGCTGCACCTCGGGGATGACGGCAACGCGCTGGCCGATGTCATCGGTCAACGCCCGGGTATCGGACAGCGTCGAGCCGGGAGGCAATTCGACGCTGAGCGAGGTCCGCCCTTCGTCTGCGTCGGGGATAAAGGTGGTGGGAAGCAGCGTGGCCGAATAGATCGACCCGGCAAAAATCAACAGCCCCAGAAACAGGGTGATCCCGCGATTATGCAATGTCCAGTTCAACATCCGCATGTAGCCACGCATCAGCCAGCCATCGGGTTTGTCCGATGTATCGGCCTCGTCTTTGAGGAAATAGGCCGCGATCATGGGCGTGATCAGCCGCGCGGCCAGAAGCGAGAACAGGACCGCCACCGCAACCGTCAGGCCGAATTGCCGGAAATATTGCCCGGCGATCCCGGCCATGAAGCTGACAGGGGCAAAGACGGCGACGATAGTGAACGAAATGGCAATGACGGTCAGGCCGATTTCGGTCGCGGCCTCTTCGGTCGCCTCGAATGCAGGGCGGCCCATACGGATGTGGCGGACGATATTCTCGATCTCGACAATCGCGTCGTCCACCAGGATCCCCGTCACCAGCGTGATCCCCAGCAGGCTGACAGTGTTGAGCGAGAACCCCAGCAGGTCCATTACAAAGAACGTCGGGATGATCGAAAGCGGAAGGGCAACGGCGGTAATCAGTGTCGCCCGCCAGTTTCGCAGGAACAGGAACACGACGATGATGGCAAGAGCGGCCCCTTCGTACAGCGTCTCCATCGCGCTTTCGTAGTTGCCTTTGGTGTATTCGGTCGTGTCGTCGATCACGGTGATGGACACGTCCGGATAATCCTTGGCAAAGGCGGCGAGCCTGGCCCGCACGCCTTCAGCCACACTCAGGTCCGAGGCGCCCGAGGCGCGGAATACCCCAAAGGCCACGACAGGTTGTCCGTCGAGCGTGGCATAGCTGCGTGCCTCGGCCGGGCCGTCGATGACCTCGCCCAGATCGGACAGTTTGATTGTGCGCCCACCGGGCAACGACAATGGCGTGTTGGCCAGATCGGTGATCGTGGCCGCCTGCCCCAAGGCGCGGATATTGAACTCCTGCCCGCCGATGTCGCCGCGCCCGCCGCCCAGGTCGATGTTGGTCGCGCGGAGCTGGCGGCTGACGCTGGCTGCCGTAATGCCCAGCGCCAGCAGGCGGTCCGGGTCCAGTTCCACCTTGATCTCGCGGTCGGCCCCGCCCAGACGACTGATCTTGCCCAGTCCCGCCACCCCCTGCAATTCGCGGGCCAGCGTGTCGTCGACGAAATAGGACAACTCTTCAATGCTGCGGGTCGGATCGGTGACGGCATAGGTCATGATCGGGATGCCGGTGATGTCGAGCCGCTGCACATCGGGGGCAGAGATCGAATCGGGCAGCGTGCCCCGCACCCGCGCCACCGCATCCTTGACGTCGTTCAACGCCCGATCGGAATTAGTGGACAGCTCGAATTCGACCGTTGTGGCCGACACGGAATCGGACACCTGCGACGTGATGTGCTTGACCCCCGTGATCCCGGCGATGGCGTTCTCGATCGGTTTTGTGACCTGTGCCACCATTTCAGACGGGGCGGCACCGGCCTGCGCGACGGACACCGTCACGATAGGAATGTCGATGTTGGGAAACTGGGTGACGGGCAGGCGAAAGAACGACACCAGCCCCACCACGCAGAACACCAGAAACATCGCGATGGGCGGCACCGGGTTGCGGATGGACCAGGTCGACATGTTCATGGGCGGACCTCGGCCTGAACCGGGGTCACTTTGTCGCCCGACCGGAAAAAGCTGCCGGCGCGTTCAATCACCACGTCGCCCTCGGCCAACCCCGACAGGATTTCCCGCTGGCCGTTTTGCAGGATGCCCGCGACCACAGGGACCTGTTCGACTGTCCCGTCAGTGATGCGCTGAACATATTGTCCATCTGCCCCGGACAGAACCGCACTGGCCGGAACGGTCAGCGCGGTTCGCTGATCGGTGACCACGGTCGCCCGGGCAAACAGGCCCGTATGCAGCGGCGTGTCGTCGTCGATGGCGACGCGGATCAGCCCCAGCCGCGTGACCGGATCGACGACCGGTGAAATCAGGCGGACATGGCCGTTCAGGACACCCATGCCGGGCACATCAACTGTCGCCTTGTCGTCCTCGCTCAGGCTGGGCAGGTCGGTTTCGATCACCTCGGCCTCGACCTCGATATCGCCGCCAGTGGCAAGGGTGAACAGCGCCTGCCCGCCTGCCGTGCTCAGCGCGCCGATGCGTGCCGTCCGCTCCAGAACTGTTCCCGACACGGGCGCCTTTATCTCGGTCCATTCCAGATCCAGTTGCGCCAGCTCCAGCGCCGATTGAACCTGTTCTTTCCGGGCCTGAGCCGACGCGAGGGCCGCCTGCGCCGAACCCACCGCCGCCGCCGCACTGTCTGCCGTGGCCGTGGCCTGATCCAGCGCCGATTGCGCTGCATCCCCCCGTGTGCTGAGCGCGCGGGTCCGCTCCAGCGCCTGTCTGGCTTGCCGTTCTGTGGCCTCGGCCGACGTGAGCTGGCTTTGAGCCTGCGCGATCCCGGCATCTGCGCTGGCAAGGTTCGCCTGCGCCTGGGACAACTGCGCCTGCATCGCGGTCTTGTCGAGCCGGACAAGCACCTGCCCCTCTTCGACGTGGTCGCCGACATCCACCAGGATCTCGGTAATCTCGGGTCCGGATACCTTGGCATAGACCTGCGCCTGTTCACGCGCAATCAGCGTACCGGGGGCGGTGACGGTCAGGGTCAGGTCAGCAGACACGACCGTGGCGACGGTGACTGGGGCGCCTGCCTCCTGTGCCAAGACGGCAGGAAGGGATGTGAATCCAAGGATCGTCGCGAGGGCAATACGTTTAAACATGAGACTGGCCTGCTGGGTCGCAAAACACGGCGACAATCTAGGTCACATATCACGACCACAATGACAGTTCGACCGTGCCGACAAGAAAAAGCCCGGGCGACCACCGCCCGGGCTGCTGACATGGGATTCGGGTGCGCTCAGACCTGACCGACCGGCACCCCGACAAAGATCTGGTTGCCGCCCCGGTCCACCAGCATCAGCACGGATTTCTTGCCCGCGTTGGTCGCTTCGGTCAGTGCCTTCTGCATGTCGTCCACGCTGCCGACCGGCTGGGTGTTGACCGACACGATCACGTCGCCCTGTTGCAATCCGCTGTCGGCAAGGTTCGACTGCGGATCGATGCCCATGATGACCAGCCCATTTTCGGTGTCCGGCAGGTTCAACTGCTGACGCAGTTCAGGGGTCAATTGCGACAGGTTCAGACCAAGGGCAGGGACATCGGTCCCCGACGGAGCTTGCGCGGCGACCGCAGGCTTGATCGCGTCGTCCGCGGGCAGCGAGGCAAGCGTCACCGTCAGGTCAATCTCGGCCCCATCCCGCCAGACGCCCAACTTGCCCGATTTACCCGGATCAAGGTTCGCCACATCGCGGGACAGATCGCGCGAAGTGTCGATCTTGGTCCCGTCCAGCGAGACGATGACGTCCCCAACCTTGAGCCCTGCGGCCGCGGCCGGTGTCCCGTCATTAACCTGCGCCACCAGCGCCCCGTGCGGGCTGTCCAGCCCCACCGCGTTGGCGATGTCGGCGGTCACGTTCTGGATCTGCACACCTAGATAGCCACGCTCGACATGGCCATTGGCCTGAAGGTCGGCCACGATGGTCTTGGCCATGTCGGACGGAATTGCAAAGCCAACCCCGACGTTGCCGTCATTGGGCGAATAGATCGCGGCGTTGATCCCCACCACCTGGCCAGCGGTGTTGAACAGCGGACCACCCGAGTTGCCGTGGTTAATCGCCGCGTCGATTTGCAGAAAGTCGTCATAGGGTCCATTGTGCAGGTCACGGCCACGGGCCGACACGATCCCGGTCGTTACGGTTGTCCCGATTCCAAAGGGGTTACCGATGGCCAGAACTTGGTCACCCACCTGCGTCGCATTGGAATCGCCCCAGGCCACGGTCGGCAGGCCGGTCGCATCAATCTTGATCACGGCAAGGTCGGTCTTGGGGTCGGTGCCGACCAGCGTGCCGGGCAATTCACGCCCGTCATCCAGCGTGACCGTGATCTTGGTCGCCTGGTCGATGACGTGGTTATTGGTCACGATAAAGCCGTCCGGGCTGATGATGAAACCCGAACCCAGTGCCCGTGCGTCCTGTTGTGGTTGCTGCGGCACGCCCTGGGGACCCATCGGCCCCATCTGGCTACCCGGTCCACCGGGGCCAAAGAACTGGCGGAAGAACTGGTCAAAGGGCATCTGCTGTGGGCCGCCCTGACCAAAATTCTGACCGAAATTCTGGTTGGGCGACATCGGTTCGCCCTTTGCCAGCTTGGGCGCACCCATTTCGGTCATGATGGTGACAACCGCGGGCTTGGCCAACTTGACGATTTCCGAATACGATCCTTCGGCGGTCAGCAGGCTGTGCGGGGCGGCCATAGTCTGGGCATCGACCGCGCCTGGAAAGGGAATGACCGTGGCCGACACGGCCACTGCGGCGACACCGGCCAGCAACAGGGACCGGGCGCGGCGGGAGATGGGGGAGATCTGCATGGCATCATCCAACGAGACGGGTTCCTCTGAACCGCAGGGTGTGCGGTGGGCGTCTGCCTGCCCCGGTCTCGCATCGGAGCATGGACGCACTTGCTGAATATGTGAAACAGCGGGCTGCCCGTGAGGGGGTTGCAACAATCGTCACGCCCTTGTGCTGCACCCGTGAAGGCGCGTGTGCCGAATATCGCAAGATGTGGCTTTACGGTTCCTCGGCACCATTTAGCCAGCCGCTGAACGCCAGGTCGTCGTCCAGAACGATCAAGTCACTCGTCTGCCGCCCGACAAGGGTCGCAAGATCGTAGCGACCGATCACCGCAGCCGGAACCGTGACCGCCATCCGTAGTGCTTGCTCGGGCGAAATACCCACTTGGCCGACCAGTCGCACGACCGACTGCGCCATGGTCACATGCGCCCCGGCCAGCGCCCCCTCGTCATTTACCAGCTGTCCGGATTCGAGGTGAACATCGCGTCCATACAGCAAAAAACGATCCGGCCCTCCGACAGTGGGCATGGCGTCAGACACCAGAAACATACGGTCCGCCACGGGCCGCGCCCGGATTGCCAGCCCCACCATCTCGTCTGCCACATGGATGCCATCGCAGATGATCCCGGCATACGCGCGTGAATTGATGGCGGCCCCCACCACCCCCGCGGCGCGTCCCTGCATAGGGGACATAGCATTGAAAAGATGGGTGAAACAGGTGACCCCCGCCGCCAAAGCTGCCTGCACGTCGCTGGCTGTCGCATCGCTGTGGCCAATCGACACGACAGCCCCGGTTGCGGCCAACTCAGCAATCTGTGCCACCGTCGCCGCCTCCGGGGCCAACGTGATCAGGACGGGGATATCGCGGGACCGAAGCCCCCTGACCAGCGCAAGGGTCTGCCCATCCATGGGGCGCACGAACCGCTCTGCATGGGTGCCGCGCCGGACGGTGCTGATATGCGGCCCTTCGATATGCAGACCCAACAGGCCCGGCATCCCCCAAGCCCGCGACACGGCGGCGGCAGCCTCGGCCGCCACTTCGGGTGCGTCGGTGATGACGGTGGGCAGGATCCCACCTGTGCCAAAGGTCCGGTGCGCGGCAACGATGGTTGCGATCCCCTCGGGGGTCGGGTGGGCGTTGAACAACACGCCTCCGCCGCCATTGACCTGCACATCGACAAAACCGGGGCTGACGAGCCCGGCAACAGGTCGAACCTGCGCGCCCTCCGGTACCGCCCCCATAGCCACGACTCTCCCCATGTCCAGACACAGCGACTGCCCTAAGCGCAACGTTTGGCCGTCAAAGATCGCATCGGGCGTTATCCACCGGGCAGTCATCGGCGGGCCTCTTGAAGGGCTGCATAGGCCGCACCGCGGGCTCCGCTGGCCTCGCCCGCCTGCGCGAGCACGATCCGAGGAATCGAGAAGCCGTCCAGTTGTGCCCCCCTCAGGGCAACAGTCAGATCATCCGTAAGCCCAACAATCTGCGATAGCCCGCCGCCCAACACGATGACGGCAGGATCGACTGTGCAGATCAGAGTCATCATCAGGTCGGCGACAACGGCGCACCAGACCTGCCACACCTCTTGGGCTGCGGGGTCGATATACCGGGCGGCCACAAGTTCGGGCACGGTCAGGGTGCGCCCCAGCATCGCCTCGCTCAGCCGGGACAGACCCGGACCGCTGATCAGCGTCTCATGACACCCCCTGCGCCCGCAGCCACAGGCCACAACCGGAAGCCCGTGTTCGACGACAATATGAGCCGGGGCGGCCGAATGTCCTACCTCGCCGCCCACAGCCGACAGGCCACTCACCAACCGCCCGTCGATCACCACGCCCCCGCCCGTCCCGGTGCCCAGGATGATGCCGCAAGCCGGAGAGAATCCGCGGGCCGCGCCAAAGACGGACTCGGACAGGATGAACGCCTTGGCATCATTGAGAAAGGTAATCGACCGTCCGGCCTGAACGGCCACATCTGCCGGAAACGGCTTTCCGGTGATCGGCAGATTGCCTGCAAGGGCCAGCCCGCTGGCCGGATTGATAAGGCCCGCCGACCCCAGGCCAATGGGCAGGCCGTCCCCGCCGACACTTTCGACCCAGCCGACCAGATCGGCAATCGCCCTGACCAGCCCGTCATAATCGCGCGGCGTTTCTGTCCGCCTGCGCGAGGCGACCTGCCAGTCGGCGCCAAACACCTGCGCCTCGATCTTGGTCCCGCCCAGGTCAATCCCTGCCGCAATCATCCCGTCACCTGATTTGACCCCAGGCACTTGCGCCCGACGCCGATAGAGCCCGAAATGCGAGGAAGGGTAAAGTCGCCTGCACCCCGTCCGGCCTGCGGCAGTCAGTCATTGTCGGCCAATCCGGCCCCCGCACCGCTGACGCGGCTGGCCTCGGTCGGGGGGGCATAGGTGCGCCCGGCAAGGGTTGTGAGGGTGGCCAAACCTGCGTGTGACAACGTGGCCCGATGTGTGAGGGGCCGCGGTGGGGTTGCCGGGACCCCAAGGAACCGAACAACGACAGCGGACTGTGACCAGATCCATGACTCTGGCCAATTGACGACAGACAGATCGTCTTGGGTGGCAAGGGTCACGTCGCCCCGCGACACCCGACCTCCTCCCAGATCTGCCACGAAGGGCAACAGAAAAACGGGGGCGGCGACCGGTCCCAATTCCACCTCGGTTCCCGGGCGGATCCCGCCGCTCAGATCGACCAGCGCAGCCCCGACGGCAAACGGACAGCTGGCGGCGGGTTGGACATCGCACAGGTATTCTGCGAGCAGGTCTGCCGCGGGCCCCCCTCGACCCGACAGCCACCGGACAGCCCTCCCGATCTCTTCGGCCAGACCCCAATCATATCCTGCACCCCGGGCAGCCTTGCGGGCCAGCGCCTCGACCTCGCCCAGCGACCATGTCATGCGGGATAGGTCCAGTCGTCGGGGTCCATCTGCGCCAGTTCGTCCGGAAAGGGCGCGCCGCCGAACAAGGTGATGCGAACCCAGCGATCGGACCGGGGATCGAAATGCTGAGCACCGAAAAAGGCCAGCTTGGCGCGCAAAAGATCAATCGGCAGCATGGCCGCGTCGATCGTGTTGTCGCGCAACTCGGCATAAGGATAGCGTGCCGCGACCTGAAGGCGGCGGACGGTATGACGATGTTCGGGATGGGCCTGCAAAAGGTCGGCCGTGGTGGCATCCTCGGGCTGGCCATCAAGGTCGGCAAACAGACGCGCCGCCTCGCGGCCCGGCGATAACGGCTGTTCGTAAGCCGCCAAAGGCTCGGCAAAGCGGTCGCCCAGTCGCGGCTCCAGCTTTTCCGCCGAGGTATACCAGACACGGGCCTGTCTGGCAGGATCGGCCCAGTCGATGTCAATCGCCCAGCCGTAGACCTGCCGCAACGCCGCCCTGAGGGCGCCGATGGTCATGTCGCCGTCAATCCGGAACGCACCGCCTTCGTCCGCCGACATACAGCAAGCCATGCCGTCGATCAGATCGCCATAGGGTTCCATCATGAGCGCCGCGAGCGCCTCCTGCCCCTCGACCGACAGCGCCCCTTCGGCCCAAAGCCAAAGGCGGTTCCACGGGGCGACCTGGTCAAGAGCGGCCTCTGACAGGTGGGTGACGAGCAGATCGAAATCGGCCCGCAACGCGCCGATGCGCGACACCTGAACCGGATGAGACGTGCGCCAAAGGTCCAGATTGTGCCGCGCCCGGTGAACAAGACTGCGAAACCTGGCGACATCCTGCGGGGTCGCGTCCGGCAAACGCCGCACTCTTGCCAAAGCTTCTTCACGGGCACCAATCCAGTTGTTCAGCAGAACGGGGTGATTGATCAGGAATGGGGCCATCCCAAGGCCGGTCGAATTGCCGATCCCGAACCGCCGCCGCAACACAGGGTCTAGCCGGACCGCCGTCACCGACCGCGCGGCCGCCATATGCTCGACCAGATCCATGACAAACGTGCGGATCAGCCAGACGGTCAGCATCTCGATCTGAAAGGGCGGCAGGAATTCGGGGCGATCACAGGTCACCTCGCGGTCCGCAGCACCCAGCTTGCCCGACCCGTAAACTGCTGTGGTGCGCATCAGGTAGCCGACCTCGGCCAACTTGGCCTCCTCAGGCTGTTCGCCTTTGGCCAGACAATCCACGACATGGTCCCACAACCGCACTGACCGGTTTGCCCGGCTGACCGACAGTTCCCGCTCGCCCACGCGCCCTGCTTCTTGCAGGGGGATGTTACGCGCCAGTCGGTCGATGTCGGCTGCGTCCGGGATTCCGTCGAACAGGGCAAATGTCGCGTCCCACGCGGTCGCGATCACCCGGTCAGACCGCTGGTCGGCGGGCAGGTCGTGGGAAAATGCCACCAGCGAATAGGCCCGGTCGGGGGTGTGCATGGTCAGAACTGCATGACCGACACCAGCTGTATCGATTTCGAACACGCGCCGCTCATAGCGCCAGCGATCCGCCTTTGCCCGCCGCAGAAGGAT
Organism: Marivivens sp.; assembly: GCA_024642115.1. Classification (GTDB taxonomy): domain Bacteria; phylum Pseudomonadota; class Alphaproteobacteria; order Rhodobacterales; family Rhodobacteraceae; genus JAHEBU01. The sequence continues at coordinate 11,464 of JAHEBU010000001.1, forward strand.
GCGCAAAAAGGACAGCCGGTGCTGGTGGGATGCGCCCAGCCGCGCCAATCGCATGACAACGGCAGGGTCGCGCGGGGCAATCTCGGGGGGCAAATCCTTCATGGGGCGGCTCCAAAACTGCTGTCATAGAACCGCAACCAATTGTCGCCCATGATCCCGGCGACTTCGGTGTCAGACAGACCGGTTGCCCGTAACCCTTTGCCCAACCCCGGAAAGTCGGAGTTGTCGCGGAACCAATCGGGCATCGGGGGAAAGCCGGGGGCGGCTGCGCTGCCCTCGCCATAGTCCCGCTCCTTGGTCCAGCGGCCCATGCGCATCCAGTCCACCACGCTGTCGGGCTGATCCTGACACAGGTCCGATCCGATCCCCAGATGGTCGGCCCCGACCTTGTCGGCAGTGCGGGCGATCATCTGACAGAACTCGTCCAGCGTGCAGGCCGATTTGCCCTTGAGGTGATGGGGGTAGAGCGAAAAGCCCAGCATCCCCCCCGCCGCCGCCAGTTCCCGGATCACCGTGTCGGACTTGTTGCGCAGCGCAGGCGCCCAAATGGCCGGATTAGCGTGGGTAATGGCGATGGGACGGGTGGAATGCTGGATCGCCTCCAGCGTCGAACGTTCCGCCGAATGGCTCATGTCGATGACCATACCCACACGGTTCATCTCGGCCACCACCTGTTTGCCCATGCGGGTCAGGCCGGGGTCCTCGGCCTCGTAGCATCCTGTCGCAAGCAGGGATTGATTGTTGTAGCTCAGCTGCATGAACCGCGCGCCAAGGCCGTGCAGGATTTCGACCAGACCGATATCATCCTCGATCGGACTGGGGTTCTGGAAACCGAAAAAGATGGCGGTGCGCCCCAACGCCTGCGCCCGCCGCACATCATCCCCGGTGCGCCCCAGAAAGATCAGATCGGAAAAGCGCGCGAACCGGTCATTCCACGCCTCGATATTGAGGACCGTTTCGCGGAACGTCTCGTGATAGGCGATGGTCACATGGACAGCATCCATGCCACCTGCCCGCATTTGGCGAAACACGGTTTCGGACCAGTTACAGTATTGCAGGTTGTCGATCAGGTATCCCATGCCTCACCCTAGGCGGCGGGCGGGGCAGCCGACAATGCCCTTCTACTCTGCAGCGTCCATATACTCCTCCAGCGGCGGGCATGTGCACACGAGGTTGCGGTCGCCATAGACGTTGTCCACCCGATTGACCGGAGCCCAGTATTTGTCCACCCGGAACGATCCGGGCGGATGGCAGGCCTCTTTGCGGGAATAGGGATGGGGCCAGTCGCCCATCAGGTCCTCGACAGTGTGGGGGGCATTGTGCAGCGGGTTGTTGTCGCGCGGCCAGTCGCCTGCGGCCACCTTGTCGATCTCGGCCCGGATCGACAGCATGGCGTCGCAGAACCGGTCAAGCTCGGCCTTGGTTTCGGACTCGGTCGGTTCGATCATCAGGGTCCCCGCCACAGGCCAGCTCATCGTCGGGGCGTGGAACCCGTTGTCAATCAGGCGCTTGGCGATGTCGTCAACGGTAACTCCCGCAGTTTCCTCGAACTGGCGAGGGTCGAGGATACATTCGTGGGCGACCCGGCCCTTGCCCCCTTTGAACAGGACCGGAAATGCCTCCTCCAGCCGCTTGGCGATATAGTTGGCGTTCAGGATGGCCACCTTTGTCGCCTGCGTCAGGCCCTTGCCGCCCATCATCAGGACATAGGCCCAGGAAATCAGCAGGATCGACGCGGACCCCCAAGGGGCGGCCGACACCGGCCCCGTCACCCCGCCCGTCATCGGATGGCCGGGCAGGTAGGGGGCCAGATGCGCCTTGACCCCGATCGGGCCCATGCCGGGGCCGCCGCCACCGTGCGGAATGGCAAAGGTCTTGTGCAGGTTCAGGTGGCTGACATCGCCACCGATCTCGCCCGGTTTCACAAGGCCCACCATGGCGTTCATGTTGGCCCCGTCAATGTAGACCTGCCCGCCGTGGTCATGGGTGATCTGGGCGACCTCGCGCACGGTCTCTTCGAACACGCCGTGGGTGGACGGATAGGTTATCATGCAGGCGGCCAGCCGGTCGCCCGCCGCCTGCGCCTTGGCCCGGAAATCGGCCACGTCGATATCGCCGTTGGCGGCGGATTTGACGACGACCACCTCCATCCCGCACATCTGGGCGCTGGCGGGGTTGGTGCCGTGGGCGCTGACGGGGATCAGGCAGACCTTGCGATCATGGTCACCCCGGGCCGCATGATACGCCATGATGGTCAACAGACCCGCGTATTCGCCCTGCGCGCCCGAATTGGGCTGCATCGACAGGGCATCATAGCCGGTGATGGTGCACAGCTTCTGGCTCAGGTCGGCGATCATCTCCTGATAGCCGGCCGCCTGATCGACGGGGGCAAAGGGATGCATCATCGAAAACTCGGGCCAGGTGATCGGCATCATCTCGACCGCCGCGTTCAGCTTCATCGTGCAAGAGCCCAGCGGGATCATCGCCCGGTCCAGCGCCAGATCCCGGTCCGACAGGCGGCGCATGTAGCGCATCATCTCGGTCTCGGCCCGGTTGAGGTGAAAGATCGGATGGGTGAGGTACTCGGTCGTGCGGCTAAGCGGCTCGGGAATGCGGTATCGGTGGGTCAGATCGTCATCCTTCTGATCCAGACCAAAGGCCCGCCAGACCGCCTCAATGGTGCTGCGGCGGGTACGTTCGTCCAGGCTGATGCCAACCTTGGTCGCCCCGACCTTGCGCAGGTTGATCCCGTTTTCCACGGCCAGTTGCATGACGGCACCCTGCATCGGGCCGACATCGACGGTGATCGTGTCAAAGAACACATCCGGTTCCACGGTGAACCCTGCCTGTTCCAGCCCACGGGCCAGACGGACGGTCTTGCGATGGATGCGCTGTGCAATGGCTTTCAGGCCAACAGGCCCATGAAATACAGCATACATCGACGCCATGACAGCCAGCAGGGCCTGCGCGGTGCAGACGTTCGACGTCGCCTTTTCGCGGCGGATATGTTGTTCGCGGGTCTGTAGCGACAGGCGCAGGGCACGGTGGCCGTGACTGTCCACGCTGACGCCCACGATCCGGCCGGGCATTGACCGTTTATAGGCGTCCTTGCAGGCGAAATAGGCGGCATGCGGCCCACCGTATCCCAAGGGCACGCCAAAGCGCTGGGTCGATCCCACGGCGATGTCGGCCCCCATTGCACCGGGTTCCTTGAGCAGGGTCAGGGCCAGAGGATCGGCGGCAACAATACCGATGGCGTTGGCCGCATGAAGGGCCGCGATATGGTTGGTAAAATCGGTCACATGGCCGTAGGTGCCGGGATACTGAAAGATCGCCCCGAACACCGCGCCCGCGTCCATCTCGGCCGGATCGCCCACGATCACCTCGATCCCCAAGGGGGCGGCGCGGGTCTGCATCACGGCGATGGTCTGGGGATGGCAATGGTGATCGACAAAGAACGCCGTCGCTTTGGACTTGGCCACGCGCTGTGCCATCGTCATTGCTTCGGCGGCGGCGGTGGATTCGTCCAAGAGGGATGCGTTGGCAATCTCCAACCCCGTGAGGTCACAGATCATCGTCTGGTAATTCAGCAAGGCCTCCAGCCGGCCTTGCGAAATCTCAGGCTGATAGGGGGTATAGGCGGTGTACCAGGCCGGGTTTTCGAGGATATTGCGCTGAATCGCTGGCGGCGTGACCGTGCCGTAAAACCCCTGCCCGATCAGGCTGTCCATGACCCTGTTCTTCTTGGCGACCTGTCCCAGAAAATACAAAAGTTCGCCTTCAGACTTGGGCTTGCCGAAATCCAGCGGCTCTGCCTGCCGCAGGTTCGCGGGGATGGTCTGGGCAATCAGATCGTCCAGACTGGCCGCGCCGACCACCGCCAGCATCTCGTCCATCTCGGCGGGCGAGGGGCCGATGTGGCGACGATTGGCAAAGTCGTAAGGCAGATAATCGGTTGGCGTGAACGGCATCTCTCGTTCTCCCCTTGGTCGGTCGGGCGCAACACCCAAGCTTCACTTCACAATAACAACTCCCGCCGGAGGCTCGCCGCCAGGCGAAACCCCGGTCCGGAATGAAGATCAGCCGATGTATTTCTTGTAGGCGGCCTCATCCATCATGTCGTCGAGAACGGACATATCCTCGATCTTCATCTTGAAGAACCAGCCGTCCCCGGTCGGGTCGTCATTCACCATGGCCGGGTTGTCGGCCAGCACGTCGTTGACCTCGACAATCTCGCCGTCCAGCGGCGCGAGGATATCGGACGCCGCCTTGACGCTTTCAATGACGACCACCTCGTCATCCTTGCTGACGGTCATCCCCTCTTCGGGCAGTTCGACAAACACGATGTCGCCCAGCTGTTCGCTGGCATGTTCGGTGATGCCCACGACCACCACATCGCCTTCGACGCGCAGCCATTCGTGTTCTTCGGTGAATTTCATAAGGGTCTCCTTAGCATTAGCGTTTGAAAGTGGCCTGCCGGAATGGCAGGGCGGTGACAGTGGCGGGCAATCTTTTGCCCCGGACTTCGCCCCAGATCGGGGTGCCCGGCGTTGCCAACGGGGCTGAAACATAACCCATCGACATCGGGGCCTCGATCGTCGGGCCAAACGCACCAGAGGTGACATGGCCAATGGCCGACCCGCCGGTTTCGGCGTCGAACAGGGCTGTCCCCGCCCGCATCGGTGCGCGTCCTTCGGGGCGCAGCCCGATCCGTAGACGGTCCGGCCCGTCTGCCAATTGGCGCAAAACTACATCCGCACCCGGAAATCCGCCCGCCCTGTCACCACCTGCCCGCCTTGCCTTCTGGATGGCCCAGGTCAGTGCCGCCTCGACCGGGGTCGTGGCCGGGTCAAGGTCCGATCCATACAGGCACAGCCCCGCTTCGAGCCGCAGGCTGTCGCGGGCCCCCAGCCCGATGGGAGCCACGTCGGCATGGGTCAACAACGCCCGCGCCAAAGCTTCGGCCTGATCAGACAGGACCGAGATTTCAAATCCGTCCTCGCCCGTATAGCCCGACCGCGATACCCAAAGCGGGCCAAAGATGGTGTCGGTGATGATCACGTCCATAAAGCGCATCGCGGCCACATCTGGCGCGATCCCGACCAGTGCGGCCTCGGCCGCCGGGCCCTGCAGGGCCAATAGGGCGCGGTCGGTCACTTCGACCACCTCGCATCCGTCAGGCAGATGTTTTCTCAAATGGGCCAGATCGGCGGCTTTGCAGGCGGCGTTGACCACCACAAACAGGTGATCCCCGCGGTTAGCGATCATCAGGTCATCCAGTATCCCGCCCGCATCATTGGTGAAAAAGCCATAGCGTTGACGACCCGGCGCAAGCCCCAGCAGATCAACCGGCACCAAAGTCTCGAGCGCCAGTGCGGCATCCGCAACGTCGCCCGATTTCGGACGAAGGATGACCTGACCCATATGCGATACGTCGAACAACCCGGCCTTTTCCCGGGTCCACAAATGTTCTTGCATCACGCCCATCGGATACTGCACGGGCATCTCGTAACCCGCGAACGGAACCATCCGCGCGCCCAGTTCCACGTGCAGATCGTACAGCACCGTCCTGTCCAAACCGTCCGTCATGCCGCCTCCTTCAGGGCCGGGCGGAGTGCGATTGACCGATGGTCACATGGCATCCGCGCAGGCCGAACCCGCCACCAGATGCCCCCTCTGTCCTTGCCCGCAATTGGGCGCCTGAGATCGTTATCCCTTCGGCAGGCCATGCGGCCATTCTCCAGAGTGTTCGGTGCAGTGACGGTCCTTGGGCCTGAGAGTTTACCGGGGCGGTTGCTCCTTCGGCACTGGCGAACCAGTTCTCCCGTCATGCGAGGCCTTGGTAGGCGAGGGTCCGGGATCGGTAAAGGGGGAATCTGCATGCGACGGTCTACCTTTGTCAGAACCACGTCCGATCCAGCAGACCGATCCAGTTGTCGCAGGCGATCTTGCGCAAGAGCCGCGCGTCATAACCATGCTCGTGCAGGGCGTCGATCAGGCGGGGTAACCCGGCCGCATCCCCAATCCCCTCTGGCACCATCGCCCCGTCAAAGTCCGAACCGAACCCGACATGATCCTCGCCCAAGATGCCGATCAGATGATCCATGTGGCGCAACACCGGGTCCCAGCCCATCTCGGCCGATTTGCGGCCATCAGGGCGCAGGAACACGGTGGCAAAGTTCAACCCCACCATCCCGCCGCTGTCACGGATCACGCCCAGTTGACGGTCGGTCAGGTTGCGGCTCGACGGGGTCACCGCATGGGCATTGGAATGGGTGGCCACTAATGGGCGCGTGCTGATCCGGGCCACGTCGTTGAACCCGGCCTCGTTCAGATGCGACAGGTCGAGCATGATCCCAAGCGTGTTGCACTCGGCCACCAGCGCCTTGCCCGCCTCGGTCAGACCCGGCCCGGTATCGGGCGAGGACGGAAAGGCAAACGGCACGCCGTGGCCAAAGGCGGTCGGCCTGCTCCAGACCGGCCCCAGCGACCGCAGCCCCGCGGCGTGCCAGACATGCAGCGCGTCCAGATCCGGGCCGATTGCCTCGGCCCCCTCCATGTGCATGATCCCCGCCACGACGCCCAGCGCAAGGCAGGCGCGGACTTCGGCCACGGTCCGGCAGATCTTGAACTTGCCCCCGCTCGCGCGTTCCATCCACATCAGATGCCCTGCCATGGCCAGTGCCATCTGTTGCGCCGCGCCCAGCGTAATCGGGTTGGGAAGCGGCAGCGCATAGGGCGGGGCGTCCATCAACGCGTCATAATCGGTGACCCCCGCGTCCAACGGGCTGGGAATATAGATGGCAAAGAAGCCGCCGGCGAAGCCGCCTGCCTGCATCCGTGGCAGGTCCAGGTGCCCCCCGCCCAGCGACCCGTCCCAGATCGCTGCCCGGTCCTGCGGATGGTTGAACAACCGCAGCAGCAGATCGTTGTGACCGTCAAAGACGGGGAAGATGGCGGACATGAAACGCTCCCTGTTTGCACAGACGTTAGCGGCTTTGTCCGCCATCGCAATCAGGATTCGCGGGGGTCAGCCAGCCGGTATAATGCACGATGGCCCCCTGCCGTAGCGGCGCTTCCAGCCGGACATCGAACCGAAACCGCCCGTCGTCGTCAACGGTTTCAGAGGCAATGCTGTCCGGCAACGCAAAGCGGGGGATGGGCAGCCCCATAAACCGGCCGGACCGCACCGGGAAATGCAGCACGCCGTCGATCACCTGCAGGTCAAGGTCAAAGGTCATCGCCCCAAACCGTTCGGTGAACCCCTCCGCCGACTGCGCCAGATGCGAGGTAAAGGTCTGCCCGGCAAACGTCCGATCCCAGACCTCGCCCCCGTCATGCGGCGTGATCCTGACCATCAGCGGCACGTCCTCCCCCGCATTGGGAAAGCGGAATATCGTGGCGATCAGGCGGGGCAATAGACCCGTCCCTCGCGTGATCCGGGCTGTACCGGACCAAAGGGCGGGGCCGACAGGTTGGTGCAAGGCCTGCACGGCTTTGGGCAGCGTCCCAAAGGATTTGCCCAGAAATGTTGGGAACAGGGGGCGACATCGCCCCTCTTGCCTGTCCGTCTCGACCGCGAGGTCCGTCATAGCCCCCGTCATCAAATCGAGTGGCAGTTCGGACAAAGCCGGGCGGGCGCCAGGCGGGATGCGGCCGACATGGCGCAGGATCGCACGGGCGGCGATAGCGGGGATGAATGGCCCCTCGCCATCGCGGACCCGCAGGCGCCATGCGCGCCTCAGGGCGACACCGTCGCAGGTCCCGGCCACCGTCACGATCATGCCACCCGCGTCCGATCCCAGCCGCTCCATCCTGTCGGCCGCCCAGTGGACCAGCCGCACCAGCCCCCCCGGCATTCCCGCCCCCGTTCGCGCCCGCAGCCAACTCAGACCGGCAAGTCCGTAGTTCATCACGCCCAGTTCCATCCCAGCGCGGAACATCACGGTCCGCGCGCCAAAGTGGCCCGGGAACAGATCCAGATCCGGCACCCGAATCGCCCACCCCTGCCGGACCATCCCCGCGCCAAGGTCAAAAAGGCGAGGATCAGACCAACTGCGCAGCGTCTTCCTGGCCCCGCCCGCCGTGGCCGCAATCGGGGTGCCGACTTGATGCAGGATGCTTTCGACTACCGATTTGCCCCGTGGCGCCCGGTTCCCGGGAAGAATAGCCATGTCGATGCTGTCGATCTGCATACCCTGCCCCAGCGCCGACACCACCGCTGACGACAAGGCGGGGACGCTGGACACACCGGAAAGGGCAAACACGCCCGCCTGCCGTGCCTCGGCATCAAGGGTCGAAATCCCCGCACAGAAATCCGCATCATCGGCCAGATCGAGGTAATGCAGACCGTGGTCGATGCAAAACCGGACCAGCCGATACGGCTCTGCCCCATAGGCATGAAACGGCCCGGCCGCATCGACAATGACCTCTACCCCGCTCAGGGGGGACAGGTCGCCGCCGCGATCCAGAACAAGGGCGGTCGCACCGATCTGTGCCGCCTTGCGTCGCAACGCATCAGGACTGCGCCCCGCAATCGTCACCTCATGGCCATCCCGGATCAGCAAAAGGGCAAGGCGCGACCCGAACACGCCCGCCCCGCCAAGGACAGTTACCCTCATCCGATAAGCCGCGCCCGTAACGCGGGGTCTGGCAAGGCACACAGATCACCCCGCCCGAACAGGGCATAGCGGTTGCGGGCAAGGCGGCGATACAGCCAATCACGCAGCGGTTTGGGGATCAGCCTGAGCAGGGCAAACACGCGGCCCCAGCCACCTGATCGCTGGCCGACACGGATCAAGGCATCAAAGTCGGTCCAGACGCGGTCGCCTTCCAGAAACAACCAGCTTTCGGGGTCATCAGGATCAAGGCCATGCCGCACCAACAGCGACCGACCCAAAGGGGTCTGGATCGGACAGATGCGAACTTCGCCACTGTGGTCCAGCCGGTGGATCATCCGCGCGCCCCAGGAACAAACAGCACAGGTGGCGTCCATCACCGCAACCGGGGCGTCGGACAAGCCGTGGTCGTCATCATGCGCGGACATGGGCAGTCCTTTCCGGCCCGGTCTGGCACATGATCCCGGCAATGTCACCGGGACCAACTGGCGCAGGGATCAGGCGGCCCATTCCCACGGACGTGTGTAGGCCCCCAGCGCCTTCACAACATCTTCGTCACTGACGGTTCCGGTACGGACCATCCGGGCGACCAAACCGCGTTTCTTGTCCTCGACCACGTCGGTCACTTCGGCGGCTACATCGGCATTGGCAAGGGCGGCATTATAGACGCGGGCAATCGCCTCTTTGCGCAGATCAGGTTTAAAGATCTTGCCCACGGCGGTCTTGGGCAACTCCGGCATGATCTTGAGGAATTTGGGATGGGCGGCGCGTTCGTGGATATGCTCCTTGGCATAGTCCATCAACTCGGCCTCGGTCACCGTGGCATCCTTGACCAGTTCGACATACACACACGGGACTTCGCCGGCATGGGCGTCGGGCTGGCCAATTGCGCCAGCAAAGGCGATGGCAGGATGACCGGCCAGCGCCTCTTCGATTTCGGCAGGGTCGATGTTGTGACCGCCACGAATGATCAGGTCCTTGGCGCGGCCGGTGATCCACAGATACCCGTCAGCATCCAGACGACCCAGATCGCCCGTGCGCAGATACCAGTCGTCATCTTCGGGCCAGTGATAGAACAGATCCTTGTTCTTGTCGGCCTCGGTATAGGTGTCACCCTTGGACACGCCGGGGGACGAGATGCAGATCTCTCCCACATGTTCGGCTTCGCAATCGGTCTGGGTGGCAACGTCAATGATGCGGACCTTGGTATAGGGAAAGGGCAGACCGATCGAGCCGATCTTTTTCTCGCCATCGGGGGGGTTGATCGACACCAGACAGGTCGCCTCGGTCAGGCCATACCCTTCGCAAATGGTTACCCCCGCCGCCTGCTCGAACCGCTTGTAAAGCTCGACCGGCAAGGGGGCCGACCCGCTGAATGCCAGCTTCATCGTGGAAATATCGGCGTTGACCGGGCGCTGCATGAGGGCGGACATCGCCGTGGGCACCGTGATCAGAAACGTGACCTTGTAGCGTTCGATCAGTTTCCAGAAATTGTCGAAAACGCCCTCGCCGCGATAGCCCTGCGGGGTGGGGAACACCACATGGGCGCCCGAGGCCAGCGAAGCGCCCATCACCACGATCGCCGCAAAGACGTGGAACATCGGCAGCGGGCACATCATGACATCGGTTTCGGTGAACAACAGGCGCTGGCCCAACCAACCGTTGTAGATGATCCCTGAATAGCTGTGCTGGGCCACCTTGGGCATCCCCGTCGTCCCGCCGGTATGGAAATAGGCGGCCACCCGGTCGCCTGTGCTGTCGGCAAAGCTCAGGGTCCTGGGCTGGCGCGCGACGCTGGCGCCAAAGTCGATGACTTTGGCCTTGTGGGTGACGGGATTCTTGGGACGGATCAGCGGGACGATCAGCTTTTTGACACCGGTCAGATAGCGGACCAGATCAACCTCGACCACATGGGCGACATTGGGGGCCATCGCGACCGCCTTTGCCGCCTTTTGCGCCACGTCGGTCTTTGGAAACGCCTTGAGCGTAACCAGGACCTTGGCCCCGGTTTCCCGCAGGATCGAAGCGATCTGATCAGCATCCAGCAACGGGTTGATCGGATTGACGATCCCGGCCACCTGCCCCGCCACATAGGTCAGGACGGTTTCGTTACAGTTGGGCAGCAGATAGGCTACGACATCGGTCTCGCCCACGCCCAGTGACCGGAACAGATTGGCGGTTTGGGTGACCTTGTCCTTGAACTCGGCCCAGCTCAGCGTTTCCTTTTTCGATGCCGGGTCAGACAGCAACTGATAGCTGACGGCGGGGCGATTGGGAAACTGCCCGGCGGTCCGGCTCAGCAGGGCATAAGTGGTCTTGGGCTGGTTGCGCTCGGCCCAGGTCTTTTCCTGCTCGATGGCATTGCGGTCATCTATGGTCGCGTATGGCATGGTGTCCTCCCCGTTCTCATTCTTGACCGGCCCCTCCCCGGGCCGGCGATCTGTCCGGACTAGCTAAGGGACCGGGACCGCCGCCCGCAAGTCTGACGCTGCGAAACCGGTCCCTTTGGGACGGTCAGACCACGCTGGGCCGGTCAGGCCGGATGACCATCATCGCATCCGCCGCCCGCAACTTGTCCGCGAGGTGGTCCATGCCGAACTGCGCGGCAAACTGCTGTTCTGCATCGGTAATGGCGGTGACGACCATCAGGGCCACCTGACCGGATGGCAGCGCGAACGACGCGGGTATCCCTTCAGGCGGGCACAGCATAAGCGTTTTGAGCAGGCAACGGTCGTTGCCGTTGATCGGAAACTTGCCCGGCAACTGGTCGAAAAACGCCAGCGGCCCATCGCCGCCCAACTGCCCCGACGATTGCAGCATATCAAGCGCAAGGACGCTTTGCAGCCGGACCACGGACCAATCGGTCTGCTTGTCCGTCTGCATGACAAATTCCGCCCCTGCGCCGCTTTCGCCTTCGGGATCAAAGGTGGCCGAGTCCACGCCATATGGGGTCGAATACCCCGAAGTGACATAAAGCCAGGTGGGCCGGGCGTCGGTCGGGGCGAATTCCATGACCCCGGCCTTGAGCCAGTTGGGATCGACTGTGACATCGCCGAACGCTTTGAACACTTCGGCCTGCATGGCGATCATGCCGCGGCCCTGCGCGCCGAACAATTCCGGATAGACCACCGTTTCCCGGTGATCGGCAATTTCGGTCAAATCCATGTTGGTCTCCAATCGGGGTGTGTGCAATGACACACCCAGCCTCACCGCAAACCGCGTTTGGTTCAACACCGATATTCGGATTATTCCGCGGCAAGCCCTTCGGTGAACTGCAACCGGGCCAGGCGGGCATAAAGACCACCCTCGGCAACCAGTTGGTCATGGGTGCCCTGCGCCACAATCTTGCCCGCCTCGAACACCAGAATCCGGTCGGCCTTTTTGACGGTGGCCAGACGGTGCGCCACGATCAGGGTCGTGCGGCCCTTGGCCAACCCTTCGACTGCCTGCTGCACCGCGCGTTCGCTTTCGGCGTCCAGCGCCGAGGTCGCCTCGTCCAGCAGCAGGACCGGAGCGTCGCGCAAGATCGCGCGGGCGATAGCGATGCGCTGTTTCTGACCGCCCGACAGCATCACGCCCCGCTCGCCGACATAACTGTCATAGCCGTCAGGCAAGGCGGTCAGGAAATCATGGGCGGCAGCGGCCTTGGCGGCGGCCTCAACCTCGGCATCGGTCGCATCAGGGCGACCAAATCGGATGTTTTCGCGGGCTGTATCGCCAAAGATGACGGGGTCCTGCGGCACCACGGCCATGTGCCTGCGAAAATCGGCGCGGTTGAGGTCACGCAGGTCTATACCGTCCAGCCGGATCACGCCCGAGGTCGGATCGTAGAACCGGAGCAACAACTGGATGATGGTCGTCTTGCCCGCGCCCGACGGGCCGACAAGGGCGATGGTTTCGCCGGGGGCCACATGCAGGCTGATGCCGTTCAGGGCGGCCACGCTGGGGCGGGCGGGGTAATGGAACACAACGTTATCAAAGTCGATCTGGCCGCGCCGCAGATCGGGCGCGGCGGCAGGCGACACAGGATCAACCACGGTGTCGTCAGCCTCCAGCAGTTCGACCAGACGTTCAGTGGCGCCAGCGGCGCGCTGCAATTCGCCCCAGACCTCGGTCAATGCCCCGACACCGCCGGCCACCATGACCGAATAGATCAGGAACTGAACCAGTTGGCCCACGCTCATCACGCCGCTGCGCACATCGTTGGCACCGATCCACAGCACACCCACGACACCCGCAAAGATCAGAAATATGACGATCGCGGTCATGACGGCACGGGTGCCGATCCGCTTGCGGGCGGACACAAAGCTCTTCTCGGTCATATCCCAGAATTTGGCCCGGCTCTTGGCCTCGTGGGTAAAGGACTGGACCGCCTGCACCGACAACAGCGCTTCGGACGCGTTGCCCGACGACTGGGCGATCCAGTCCTGATTTTCCCGGCTGAGCGTCCGCAGTCTGCGGCCCATCACGACGATGGGGACGATAACCAACGGAACCAGCAACAACACCAGCCCCGTCAGCTTGGCCGAAGTAAAGAACATCAACGCCAGACCGCCGATCAGAATGAGCACGTTGCGCAGCGCGACCGACACGGATGACCCGATGACGGACAGGATCAGGGTGGTATCCGTGGTGATCCGGCTCAACACCTCGCCGGTCATGATCTTTTCAAAGAATTCGGGGCTCATCCCGATCATCCGGTCAAACGTCGCCGTGCGGATGTCAGCCACAACCCTCTCACCCAACCGGGTCACCAGATAATACCGCAATGCCGTCCCAACGGCGAGCAGACCGGCGATGACCAGCGCGGCGGCAAAATAGCGGTCCAGCAACAGGCTGCTTTCCAGATCAAAGCTGTCCACGACGCGGCGCACAGCGATCGGCAGGATCAGCGAAATGACCGCCGTCAGAACCAGCGCAAAACCGGCCGCAATCATCATCCGCTTGTATGGGGCAACGAACGGCCAAAGTGCCGCCAAGGCACCGATCCGTTTTGACTTCGGGCGATCCTCGTCAGAGATGGGTTTGGGGGCGTCGGCCATGCGATGGCTCCTGTCTGCGTTGCCCTCACATAAAGTCAGAGCATCCCGTTCACAAGCGACGGGTTGTCTCAATCCTGAATAGGTGGAATTTCGGTGGAGCGGGCGGCGGGAATCGAACCCGCGTCTTTAGCTTGGAAGGCTAAGGTCTTACCATTACACAACGCCCGCTCAACGGTTGATGACGTATTTCATACGCTTTCCGGGGTCAAGGTGAGACCAGCAAGATGACAGGAGAAGACGATGAGTAAACCAAATGCCGTGATAATCGGCGTCGGTGATGGGCTGTCGGCGGCCTTGGCGCGGGAACTCGCGACGGATCACGATTTGACCCTCGCCGCGCGGACCGCCGACAAAATGCACGCGGTCGCAAAAGAGACTGGCGGCCGAACGGTCCTGCTGGATGCCACAGACGAAGGCGCTGTCGCGTCCCTTTTCGACAGCTTGCCGTCGGCGCCCAGGGTCGTCATCTACAACCCCTCCGCCCGTGTGCGCGGATCTATCGCGGAACTGTCGGTCGATGACGTCCGCAATGCGATCGAGGTCACGGCAATTGGCGCCTTTCTTGCCGGCAAACATGCGGCGCGCCGGATGCTGGAGGCTGATCCGATCAATGGGACCCGCGGAACGATCCTCTTCACCGGCGCCTCCGCCGGGGTGAAAGGCTTCCCTCTGTCGGCCCCCTTTGCCATGGGCAAGTTCGCCCAGCGCGGCTTGGCAGAGAGCATGTCCCGCGAACTTCATCCCAAGGGGATCCACGTTGTGTGGGTGAACATCGACGGCGCGATCCTAAATCCGGGCCGGAGTGAACCAGCAGATGCACCCGGATCCATGCTCCGCCCCGACGCCATCGCCCGCACCTACCGACACCTCATCGAACAGGACCGCAGCGCCTGGTCAAACGAGATTGCGGTCCGGCCGTGGGTGGAAAGGTTCTGACTGACCAAGTTAGGCTAAAGAGGTAGCACCGGGATTGTCCACAGTGAGGTGACCCCAGAAAACTGAACACTGACGCAAGCTCCGACTTGCTGTTTTCTGACCTTCACCGCGAAGAAAATCGAAGATATCGAAACGAAAGCAACACGCTCCTGACTTCAAGGCGAAGGTGGCGCTTGACGCTCTGAAAGGCGAGGCGACTGTTTCTGAACTGGCGAACCGGTTCGGCATGCACCGACGATGATCAACCAATGAAACCGCCCGCTGCTGGATGGCGCGTCCGGTGGGTCAAGACGGCCCATCAGACGTCAATCGGTCACAGCCGGTAAGCCTGTTTCGCCAGCCGGTACGCCAGATCAAGCGCGACCTCTGGGGCCTCGTCCGCATCCAGGCGACCGGTGGCCACCAGTTGGGCCAGAAACCCGCAATCTACCCGGCGGGCGACATCATGTCTGGCCGGGATCGAACAGAACGCCCGCGTGTCGTCATTAAAGCCGACTGTGTTGTAGAACCCAGCAGTTTCCGTCGTCATCTCGCGGAACCGCATCATCCCTTCATAACTGTCGTGAAACCACCACGGTGGCCCGAGCTTGAGCGCGGGATAGACACCCGCCAACGGGGCCAGTTCGCGGGAATAGGCCGTTTCGTCCAGTGTAAACAGGATGATCGTCAGGCCCGGCTCGCCCCCAACCGCGTTCAGCAACGGTCGCAAGGCGCGGACATAATCAGTGCGGGTTGGAATATCGAACCCCTTGTCGCGGCCGAACCGGGCCATCACATCGACCGAATGGTTCCGCCACGACCCCGGATGGATTTGCAGGACCAACCCGTCGTCCAAACTCATCCGCGCTATTTCAGTCAGCATATGCCCGCGGAACGCGTCCGCCTCATCTGGTGAACAGGCACCGTGGAGGGCCCTGGCGAACAGGGCCGCGGCATCCTCCTGCGACAAATCCTCGGTCCGGGCGGTGGGATGGCCATGATCGGATGATGTCGCGCCAAGGCTCTTGAACACCTGCCGCCGCGCCCGATGCGCGGCCAGATAGCCCGCCCAGGTGGTCGTATCCTCTCCGGTCATCTGGCCCAGCGTTTGGATGTTGGCAGCAAACCCATCGAACTCCGGATCGACCACGGCATCGGGCCTGTAGGCTGTCACAACCTTGCCGCCCCACCCGCTAACACGGATCATCCTGTGCCATTTCAGATCATCTATGGCGCTTTCAGTGGTTGAAATAGCCTCGATATTGAACTTTTCGAACAAGGCACGGGGACGAAAGGCGTCCTGCGTCAGACACTCGGCAATCCGGTCATAGGTGGCATCGGCGGTTTGGGCTGAAAGCCGGTCAGTGACGCCGAACACATTCTGCAAGGCGTGATCGACCCAGATGCGCGATGGGGTGCCGCGGAACAGATGATAGTTCTGGGCGAACAGGCGCCAGATCTTGCGCGGGTCCTGTTCCGTCTCGCCCCCGTCCGCCCGTGGCACGCCCAGCGCCTCCAGCGGGATGCCCTGACTATGCAGCATCCGAAAGACATAGTGGTCGGGCGTGACGAACAGCCGGGCCGGATCGGGAAAAGGCTCATTCTCGGCGAACCAGCGCGGATCGGTGTGGCCGTGCGGACTGATGATCGGCAGATCGCGCACCCCGTCATAAAGACCGCGGGCGATGGAACGGACGGCGGGGTCGGTCGGAAACAGGCGGTCCTTGTCCAGCATTGTCATGTCTCCTCCCCCTTTTGGACAGGCGCTTCGCCCGCTTTCGTTCAACTGATATGCTAGAATATCAAAATTGTGAGGTCAACGCCCACCTACGCCGCGACCGGTTCAATCAGGCCGGGTCCGCGCGCCCGATTGGAATTCACCTCTGTCCCGACCCGGACGAAATTCAGGGTTTCGTCGCCCGTTGCGGTCATCAGGGTCGCCGCCCCCTTGCCCGCCTCGCCCAGCCAGAGCGGCCAGTCGGCGGGTTCGAGGATGACCGGCAAACGGTCGTGGATGCGGCCCATGGCCGCGTTGGCCCCGGTGGTGACGATGGCGCAGGTGAGCAGGGATTGGCCGTCCCGTTCCCACGCCTGCCAGATCCCGCCGAAAACGATGGGCTGCCCGTCGGTTCGGGTGACGTACCACGGCAGCGGAGTCTGACCCTCGTGTCGCTCCCATTCATAAAATCCGTCGGCGGCGATCAGACAGCGACGTTCGCGGCAGGCGGTTCGAAAGGCGGGCTTTTCGGCGATGGTTTCGGACCGGGCATTGATCAGAAGCGGGCCGTCAGTCGGCTCTTTATACCAGTGCGGAATAAAGCCCCACCGCATCGAGCGGAGCCTGCGGCCCCCCTCGCCTTCTATGCAGACGGCCAAGGAATTGGTCGGGCAGACGTTGTAATTCGGTCCCTCAGGCAGGTCGTTATCGGGGGTCGCGGCAAAGAGTTGCGCCATCGCATCGTGGGGCAAGGTGATCGCCATGCGTCCGCACATCGGGTCGCTCCTTTCCGAGCAGGGGTGCCTGAAAAGAGCTTATGTCAGGATGGCGTTCAAACGTGAACACTTTCGCAAGTCCTTGCCGTGCAATGATTTCTCCATTCCTGTTTACCTGATCTTAACCACCGATCGAACGCGTCAGAACGGGCCGGGGGCGAAGGCACCCCCGGCTACGACCTTCAATACAGGGTTGAAAGGGGCGGACCCTTGAGGCTGGGCAGCACGATCACCCGCGCCCCGTGCCGCACCCGCTGGTCAAGGTCAATGACGTCCTGATCCAGCAGGCGGATGCAGCCCGACGACACCGCCTTGCCCAGATAGGCCGGCTCGCACGCGCCGTGCAGTCGGTAGAGCGTATCGACGCCGTTCTCAAACAGATAGAGCGCCCGCGCCCCCAGCGGATTGCCCGGTCCCGGCGCCATGCCGCCATTGGCGACCGAATAGGGCTCGAACTCGGGCCTGCGGGCGACCATTGTGTCGGGGGCTTTCCAGCGGGGCCAGCTGCGACGAAACTGCACCACAGCCTCGCCAGACCAGCCAAATCCGGCAGCCCCGACGCTGACTCCGTATCGCATGGCGGTCCCGCCCGGCTGCACCAGATGCAAAAAGGCGGCGTCGGGATCAACGATGACCGTGCCGGGGGCCGCGTCGCGGAACGGATTGGCGACCTCTTGCCGCCAAAGGTCGGGGGCGACCACGCCGGGCGGAATGGCGGGAACGGGATAGGGTTCACCTATGACCGCGCCATAATGGGCGGGCATCGGCGACGGTGGCGGTTCGGGGATGGGCATGGGCGCGGGATCTGGCCGGGCGCAGGCAGACAGGGGGGCGGCCGCAGCCGCGCCCAGAAAATGGCGACGTGTCATCATGTCGGTAGCTTTCCAGAAAAGGGAGATCGTGCAGCGCCACGGCGCTGCGGCGGCGATCAGCCCTGTCTGGGGGGTTTGGGATCCGGGGCGGTCAATCGACCGGGCAGCACTGAAACCTGGGTCATGACAAGGCGCAAGGCCGCAAGGGGCGGCATCGGCAGCGCCGCTGTCTGGGGCAGAACGCGATCCGGCGCGCAGATCGTCCCGCCCAGCGCGGGACCGTGGCACGGCAGGGGTGTGGCTGAGGCGGTCAAACTGGCGGCAGGCTGTAAAATCGGGTCGTTTGGTGTCACCGCAACCCCTGTGGAAAAGCCCGGCGCGGGCGTGGCGAGCGTGGCATAAGCGCTCCACGGCAAAAGCGCCACGACCAGTAGCGCCACAAAGACATATCGCAAACCTCGCATGGGTCATGGGTCGCAAGAAAACGAGCGTCTGTCCAGCAGCAGGGGCCAAGGCAACTCTGACAATTGCGTGACGTGTTCCACAGCGACCTGGGCCAATGAAAAACCCCGAAGGCATGCCTTCGGGGTTTGGACAGTTTCGGTAGCAGGGCGGTTTGGGCTTACTGACCCAGAACCTTGATCCGGCCTTCGACCGTGATGGTGACGCCGCCGTTGGCCGTGACATAGTTCATGACGTCATTGGCCATCAGCACACCGTTGCCTTTGTCGATCACGACCTTGCCGCCGCCCAGCGCGGTAAAGCCGTCGCCGCCGCCCAGCATGTAGTCGTTGGTGGCGACCTTATAGACCTTGTCCATCTCGAGCGGCGCACCGTCCACCATGACGTCGGACACGCGCGACCCCGCAGCGGCGGTCGGATCATAGACAAAGGTCACGCCCGACACCTGCGGGAAACGGCCTGCGCCCTCTTCCACCTTGGACACGCCGTTTTCCAGCGCCGCCAGAACCTGGCTGCCGGGCAGTTCCGTCATCACCGTGACGTTGCCAAAGGGCAGTTCGGTCAGGATGTCGCGCCGGGTCAGCACGGTCCCTGCGTCATAGGTCCGGTCGGCCCGGATGCCGCCGCCGTTGGTGATGGCAAGATCGGCCCCGGTCGAGGCCCGCATCGCGTCGGCGATCAGGTTGCCCATCGCCGATTCCTCGCCCCGGACCACGTTGCGGCGGCTGTCGAGTTCGCCGGTGGTGGCCCCGATTTCCACGTTCAGACTTTCGTCAAGCTGGGCGGTGAACGCGTCCACCATCGCCTGACTGTCAGGGTCGGGCGTCACGTTTGCCGTGTCGATAAAGCGGAAATTCGGCGTCCAGCTGATCGTGCGGGTGCCGTCATCCTTGGCCCCGACTTCGACGGTCACATCGAGCGGCGACAGGAACCGTCCGTCAATCGAGGTTTCCACATAGGCCGTCCGCCCGTCATAGGAGGTGGCATACTGGTGATCGTCCCCCGACATGATGATATCGAACGCCCCGCTGCCGATCAGTTGACGGTCGTTGGTCATGTTGGTCTGCACGACCCCCACGACCAGATCCGCGCCCGCCTCGCGGGCCGCTTTGGCCGCGGCAATGCCGGTGTCAACGGTGGGCAGGAATTTCAGATCGCCGGTGGTCGCCACCTCGGGCGAGGTGTCTTGTGCCACGGGGACCAGCGCGACCATGACGCCGCCCACATCCTTCATCATCGTGCCACCCAGACCTTCGATGGGCGATCCGTCGGCGTTGGTGATGTTCACGGCCCCCCACGGATATTTGGACGCCGCCATCTTTTCCATAAAGTTTTCGGGGCCAAAGTCGAATTCGTGGTTCCCCGGCACCGCCAGATCAAAGGGGACGAGGTTGGTCAGGTCGATCGTGTTCCGCCCCTTGTCAAAGCCCGACAGCAGCGAAGGCGACAGCATGTCCCCGTCCATCACGTAGATCGTGTTGGGGTTGTTCGCCTTTTCGGCCAATGCAACGGCATTCATGCGGGCAAAGCCGCCGCGGGTGCCGTCGCCGGCGAAATCATAGATGTCCCCTACGCCAAGAATCGTGATGTTGACGGTTTCGGCAAGCGCGGGCAAAGCCGCACTCCCCAGAGCGGTGCCGAGCAGAAGGGCGGCAATGCGGGTGCTGGAACGTGTCATCTGGAAATCTCCGTTTTCGGTTGGATGGGCTATCGTTGCCCTGATCGGGGTCAGAGTCAAAGACCGATCGACCCGCACCCTGTCCGTGGTTGGTGACAGGCGGACAACGTTGCTGCCCCTGCCCCCATTGACCGCGAAATGGCCAAGGGGCATGAGAGGCTCATGCTGATCTACAAGATATTCCGGGCCGACGAGTGGGCCGCGTTGCAGGCGCAGGGCGAAACGGCTGGTGCGCCGGTCGACGTGGCCGATGGTTATGTCCATTTCTCGACCGCTGAACAGGCCGCCGAGACCGCTGCCAAGTGGTTTGCCGGGGTGCAGGGGCTGATGGTGCTGGCCTGTGATGCCGACGCGATGGGCGCGGATCTGAAGTGGGAGCCGTCGCGCGGTGGCGCGCTGTTTCCCCATTTGTATCGTCCCTTGCGCATGACGGATGTTCTCTGGTCGGTGCCGCTGCCGATTGTCGATGGCGTCCACCAGTTCCCGGCCCTGCCATGAGTCTGATCGAATCCGCAGGCCTTGCCCTGCTGCACCGCTTTGACCCGGAAACCGGCCATGGCCTGGCGATGCGGGCGTTGCAGGCGGGTCTTGGTCCCCGGTCGGGGCCGGTCACGTCGGATCGGTTGCGCACGACCATTGCGGGGATGAGCCTGCCCAATCCGGTGGGTCTTGCCGCAGGGTTCGACAAGAACGCGACCGTCCTGCATCCGTTGTCCCGCACCGGCTTCGGGTTTCTCGAGGTGGGGGCGGCCACCCCCCGCCCTCAGCCCGGCAACCCCAAGCCCCGCCTGTTCCGGCTGAGCGAGGACCGGGCGGCGATCAACCGGTTTGGGTTCAACAATGACGGGGCCGTGGCGATTGCGGGACGGTTGGCGCAGCGGCCCGCGGGAGCGGTGATCGGCCTCAATCTGGGGGCCAACAAGGACAGCGCCGACCGGGCCGCCGATTTCGCGTCCGTGCTGACCACCTGCGGCGGGCATCTGGATTTCGCGACAGTGAACGTGAGCAGCCCCAACACCGAAAAACTGCGCGATTTGCAGGGCAAAGCGGCGCTGTCGGCGTTGCTTGCGGGGGTGATGGCGGCCAACGACAAACTGGCGCGACCATTGCCGATCTTCCTCAAGATAGCACCCGATCTGACCGAGGCCGAACTCGAGGACGTGGCCGAAGTTGCCACCTTGTCGGGTCTGGCGGGGATCATCGCCACCAACACAACGCTGGCGCGGGATGGTTTGAAAAGTGCGCATCGGGACGAAAAGGGCGGGCTTTCGGGTGCGCCCTTGTTCGAAAAGTCCACGCGGGTTCTGGCGCGGCTGTCCACGCTGACCCCCCTGCCGCTGATCGGAGTGGGCGGGATTGCGACAGCCGAGGACGCCTATGCCAAGATCAGGGCGGGCGCATCGGCAGTGCAGCTATATACGGCACTGGTCTATGGCGGGATCAGGCTTGCTGCGGAGATCGCGCTGGGGCTGGACCGTTTGCTGGCGCGGGACGGGTTCGCTTCGGTTGCAGAGGCTGTGGGAACCGGGCGCGACGGCTGGCTCTAGGGCCGGATTTTGCACAAAAACCGCCGCGATTTCCGCGCGGAAATCGTCACCCCGCCGTGGCGGCGCGCTCCAATGCCGGGTAGCGCAGCCAGAGCGTGACGCCCCGACAGATATTCAGAACCATAAGCGCCGCCCAAAGCCCGTGGTTTCCGAAAGCCGGGACCAACACCAACAACGCCACGACATAGACCGCCACCGACAGGATCATCGCATTGCGCATGTCGCGGGTCCGGGTCGCCCCGATAAAGATACCGTCGAACATCCAGCTGGCGATGCCGATCACCGGGGCCAGTGCTGCCCAGAACAGGTAATGCCGCGCCGCCTCGCGCACTTCGGGGGCTGTGGACATCAGGTCAATCAGCCACGGCCCGCCCAGCAGAAATGCCGTTCCCAACACAAACGCCCCGCCTACCCCCCACTGGCTGGTGAGGATCGCCGCCCGCCGCACCCGGTCGCCCCGTCCAGCCCCGTAAGCCTGCCCCACCAGCGATTCGGCGGCAAAGGCGAACCCGTCCAGCCCATAGGCGGTGATCTCGAGGAATTGCAGCAGCACCTGATTTGCCGCCAGCGTCACGTCCCCCTGACGCGCCCCCAAAAACAGAAAGGTGGTAAAGCTGAGTTGCAGGACGACCGACCGCAGCATGATGTCCGTGTTGACAGCCAGCATCCGCCGAAGCCGTGCAGGGTCGAACACCCGCGCCCAGTCGCGCCACTGCGCCCCGGAAAACGCCGAGCGGCAAAGCCAAAGGCCAAGGCCAAGCCCGGTCCATTCCGCCACCAGCGTGGCCGCCGCCACGCCACCCACGCCATAGCCCAGGCCCAGCACGAACCACAGGTCAAGGCAGACGTTCAGCCCGTTCATCCAGACCTGCAACACCAGAACCGACCGCGTCCGTTCGAGCGCGATCAGCCAGCCGGTGACGGCATAAAGAGAAATCGTCGCGGGCGCCCCCCAGATGCGGATCGACAGGTATTGCCGCGCCAGCCCCTCGACCTCGGCCGAGGCGGGGGCGAGGGCAAAGGCTCCGGCAAAAATCGCCGTCTGGAACACGACAAAGGTCAGCCCCGCCGCCAAGCCTATCATCAGGGCGCGGGTCAGCAGCGCCCCGGTTTCGGCCACGTCGCCTGCCCCGTGTGCCTGCGCC
The DNA here is from genome assembly GCA_024642115.1 of Marivivens sp. Classification (GTDB taxonomy): domain Bacteria; phylum Pseudomonadota; class Alphaproteobacteria; order Rhodobacterales; family Rhodobacteraceae; genus JAHEBU01. Next base: position 34,176 of record JAHEBU010000001.1, read on the forward strand.
ACCATGCCCGACGTCCCCATCCGCAGAAAGCCGAACACCCAGTAGATCGTCGCAAGGATCACCGCGCCGATCCCCACGGCACCGATGGGCGCTGCCTGCCCCAATTGCCCCACCACCCCCGTGTCCACCGCCCCCAGGATCGGCACCGTGGCGTTGGACAGCACGATGGGCAGCGCGATGCGCAGGACGCGGCGATGCGTTAGGAGGGGTTCAGCCATCGCGGGCAGGCGACCGTCTGTCGGGCATCAGGAAATGCCCGGTCGCCTGTATGAACAATTTGGACCGGTTGTCCTGCCACCCCTCGACATGGACCGAGGCATAGCGCCGCCCGGACCGGTTCACCCGCGCCCGGGCATAGGCGTCGCGCGGCAGGCCAGAGCGCAGATAATCCACGGTAAAGTCAATGGTTTTGGGCAGACGCAGGGGGCTGGCATCGGTGGCCACGCCGCTCTCCATATCCTCCCACAGCATGGCCCATCCCAGTTCGATGATCGCCGTCACCTCAAGGAACGCCGCCGTTGCCCCCCCGTGCAAGGCGGGCAGGACCGGGTTGCCGATCAGCTTGTCCGCAAAGGGCAGGATGGCTGTGAGCTCGTCGCCGCGCCGGTCGAACTGGATACCCAGAAACTGGATATAGGGAACGCCGCCCACCAGCCGTTGCAGGGCCGCATCGCGCCGTTGCTTGACCACCTGAACCGGTTCGGGGCGGGTGCGCGGGGGGCGGGGATCGGTCATAGGGGCACCTCGGTCCGTTCGACGGTAAAGGCGGCGGTCGCGGTGGCCACGGGCCGGGTCGGATCGCCGTCAGTCGCCACAGCGCGAACAAAGGCCACCGACCGGGTGATCTGGTAGCATTCGGCGGTTGCCATGATCGTCTGCCCAGGCGTGGCCGGGCGCATGTAGTCGATGCGCAGGTCCAGCGTGGCCGTCCCGTGCGGATGCGACGGATGCGCCATCACCGCCGCCCCGCAACAGGTGTCCATCAGCGCCGACACCGCCCCGCCGTGGATCACCCCGGTTTCCGGGTCGCCGATCAGCCGGGGGTCGTAGGGCATGATCAGGACGGCGCGCCCGTCGCTGATCTCGGTCATCTGCATCCCCAGCTCGCGGGCGTGCGGAAGGGCCGCGATAAACTGCCGGGCCAGCCGGTCCTGCCGGGATTTGGGGTCGTCGGACATGGGGCCTCCGAATGCGTCGGTCGCAGCCAAAGTGGCATCTGCGTCAGCCGCCGCAAGGGCAAATTGGCAGATCAGGGGCAGGTCAATCCGATTGCCCCAGCGCGCTCTGGCGGCTAGTCTTGGCGCAGGGAGGATTGCGATGGCCGATCCGCGACTGTCGTTCAAGGAAATGTGCGCCCGGTTCGACGTGACCCCGCGCACCTTGCGCTATTACGAATACATCGAACTGCTGTCCCCCGAAAAGGAGGGCCGAGCCCGGTTCTATGGCCCGCGCGAACTGGCCCGGATGACGCTGATCCTGCGGGGCCGCCGGTTCGGCTTCAGCCTCGAAGACATCCGCCAGTGGCTGCTGGTCTATGAAAAGGACGGCACAAAGGCGCAGATGCGCAAGTGGATCGAACTGGCCGACCGGCAGATGGTCGAACTGACCGAACAGAAACGCCAGCTGGACGAGACGATGGCCGAATTGCAGGCCCTCAGAGACGAGACGGCCAGGTCACTCGGCTGATCCATCCCTGGAAAGCGGGCTGAGGTCAAAATGCAGCACCTCTTCGCGTGCGCCCAACTTGTCATAAAGTGCGATAGCGGGCGGGTCGGTCAGGTCGGCCTGCACGAACACGACCCACGCCCCCAACTGGTCCGCGATCTGCCGCAGCCGCTCGATCAGGGCCGTGGCAACCCCCTGACGGCGGAACGGCGCAGCAACGGCCAGATCATAGAGGTAGATTTCGCTCCGGTCCGCCTCGAGCTTGGGCAGGTCATAGGCGACCAGTCCGCCTATCACCTGATCGTCCCGTTCGGCCACCAGCACGATGACCGGGGCCATGGCCAACCGTCGCAACAGGATATGGTCGGGGGGCATGTCGGGCTGGTAGGTCTGCGGATCATCAAAGGCCTGTCCGAACACTGCGTTCAGCGCGCGCATCCGCGCCATCCCGCCCGGCCCCAATCGCGTAATCGTGACGGTGGTCTGGTCGATCATGTTCGCCTCCTCCCGTCCCCGGATCGATCATGGGCCTTTACGCGGCATCTGCCAACCCATCGCGCAACGCGCAGGCCAAAGCGGCCGAATCCGGGGAAAACATGAGAAAACACGTCATTTTTGCAAAGGTGCGGTTTTGCGAAAATTGCGCGGGACCGGGCCTGGGAATTGCTGACCTTTCGTCACCCCCGAAATGACGCGGCGTTACATTTACGTTAACGTCACCTTTGCTTGTAAGGTGTAGCCAGACTCCGCAAGTGCAGGATCCTCAACCACCTGTACCAATGGAAAAGACGATGACCGAACAGACCATGTCTATCCGCGAAATGTGCGAGGCGTTCGACGTGACGCCCCGCACCCTGCGGTTCTACGAAGCCAAGGAACTGATCTTTCCGATCCGGGAAGGCCAGAAACGGCTGTTCACGAAACGCGACCGCGCCCGGCTCAAGCTGATCCTGCGCGGCAAGCGGTTCGGCTTCAGCCTCGAGGAAATCCGGCAGTTGCTGGACCTGTACCACATGGGCGACAGCCAGCAGACCCAACTGGCCAAGACGCTGGATCTGGCACGGACCCATCTGACCGACATGGAAGCCCAGAAAGCTGAACTTGACGAAGCGATTGCCGAACTCAAGGCCCAGATGGCCTGGGGCGAGGACAAGCTCGCCCAACTGAACAAAGGACAGACGGCCGCCTGAGGCCGCCGCCCGAACCCCGAACCAAAGAGGACGCACATGCCCAGCTTTACCGCCCCGATCAAGGACCTCCAATTCGTCCTTCACGACCTGCTCAAGGTCAGCGAACAGGATATCCCCGGCTATGCCGACCTTGACCGTGATTTCACCAGCGCGGTGCTGGAAGAAGCGGGCAAGGTGGCCTCTGAGGTGCTGCATCCGCTCAACGCCGTGGGCGACCGCGAAGGGTGCGTTCTGGAAAACGGCATCGTCCGCACCCCGACCGGGTTCAAGGCGGCCTTTGATGCAGTGCGCGAGGGCGGCTGGACCGGCATGGACTGCCCCGAGGAATTTGGCGGACAGGGCCTGCCGTATGTCATGCACACGGCGGCACAGGAACCAATGGTGTCGGCCAACATGGCCTTCAACATGTATCAAGGGCTGACCCACGGGGCCGTGTCGGCGATCCTGTTCCACGGATCGGACGCACAAAAGGCCACCTATCTGCCCAAATTGGTGTCCTGCGAATGGACCGGAACGATGAACCTGACCGAACCCCATTGCGGGACCGATCTGGGCATGATGCGGACCAAGGCCGTGCCCAACGGCGACGGGTCCTTTGCGATCACCGGGCAGAAGATTTTCATCAGCGCCGGCGAACACGACATGGCCGACAACATCATCCATCTGGTGCTGGCTAAAATCCAGGGCGGCCCCGAAGGGATCAAGGGCGTATCGCTGTTCATCGTGCCCAAATACATGGTCAACGAGGACGGCAGCATGGGCGCCCGCAACGGCGTCTCGGTCGGCAAGATCGAGGAAAAGATGGGCATCCACGGCAATGCCACCTGTGTGATGAACTACGACGGGGCGACCGGGTTTCTCGTGGGCGAGGAACACAAGGGCATGCGCGCCATGTTCACCATGATGAACGAGGCCCGGCTGGGCGTGGGCCTGCAAGGCTATGCGCAGGCCGAGGCCGCCTATCAGAACGCCGTGGCCTATGCCAACGACCGGCTTCAGGGCCGGGCCGTCACCGGGGCCATGTATCCCGAAAAGGCCGCCGACCCGATCATCGTCCACCCCGATATCCGGCGCAACCTGATGGACCAGAAGTCGTTTGTCGAAGGGGCGCGGGCGCTGACCCTCTGGGGGGCCTACCTGATCGACCGGGCGCACAAGAACAAGGACGCCGCCGCAGACGGCCTGATTTCCCTCCTGACGCCGGTCATCAAGGGCTTCCAGACCGACAAGGGGTTCGAATATGCCACCGCCGCCCAGCAGGTCTATGGCGGGCACGGGTATATCGAGGAATGGGGGATGTCCCAATACGCCCGCGACGCCCGGATCGCCATGATCTACGAAGGGGCCAACGGCATTCAGGCGCTTGATCTGGTGGGGCGCAAGCTGGCGCAGGATGGTGGCAAGCATGTCATGGCCTTCTTTGATCTGGTGAAGTCGTTCATCAAGGACAACGAAGGGAACGCGGCGCTCAAGTCCGGCTTCCTCGACCCGCTCAAGGCAGCGTCCAAGGATTTGCAGGCGGCGGGAATGTATTTCATGCAGAACGGCATGAAGACCCCCAACAACGCGCTGGCCGGGTCCTATGACTTTATGCACATGATGGGGCATGTTTGTCTGGGTCTGATGTGGGCGCAGATGGCCAAGGCCGCGATGGAGGCGCTGGACGCAGGGACCGAAGACAAGGCGTTCTACGAAACCAAGATCGCAACGGGGCGCTACTACATGACCCGGCAACTGCCCGCCACCGCGATGCACCTTGCCCGGATCAATACCGGGGCCGAGACGGTGATGGCGCTGGAAGCGGCGAACTTCTGAAGGCAGGGTGGGTTGAAACCCACCTTACAGAAAGGTCCCAGATGCCAAAACGCCTGCGCCTGACCCGCCGCTTTCCGGTCGCCATGACCGAGGACGGCTATCGCCGCCTGAAACGGTTCGCCACTGAGGCGGGTCTGGACGAAGGCGAGGCGCTGTCGTTCCTGTTCGAGAACTTCGATTCTATTCTGGACAAGGACAAGTTCGGACACCGGCTTCGCCTGTTCAATGCGGAACTGGAGGATCGCAAGAAGTGACCACACCGCAAGGTGAACGTGAGGAGCCTCCGGCGGGAGTTGTTATTGCAAGGTGAACGAAATGGGATCCGCCCCGATCCGGAAGGCCTGCAGTCCGACGGGACCGGGGGTTCACCTTGCAGGGCCCTGGGTTCTCCAACCTGTACCTTGGGGCTGAAATTGATGCGTTAAGGTTAATACCGGGTGAATCCTTTCGGTTCACCTTGCAATAACAACTCCCGGGGGGTCCGGGGGTCGGAAAACCCCCGGCGCGTGATGCCGGGCGGAACGGTCGGGAGGATCAGACCATGACGATCAAACTCTATTGCTTTGGCGAAAGCGGCAACGCCTACAAGGCGGCGCTGACACTCGCGCTCAGCGATACCGAGTGGGAACCGGTCTATGTCGATTTCTTCAACGGCGAAACCCGCAGCCCGGACTTCCGCAAGATCAACGTCATGGGCGAGGTGCCCGTCATGATCGACGGCGATCTGGTCCTCACCCAGTCCGGCGTCATGCAGGACTATATCAGCTCCAAATCCGGCAAGCTCGGTGGCCGCTCAGCCGATGCCCGCCGCGAGGTCCTTCGCTGGATGTTCTTTGACAACCACAAGGTCAGCGGCGTGGCCGGCCCCCTGCGATTCAACATGAACTTTCTTCCCGAGGCCAAGCGCAATGCCGATGTGAACGCATTCCTGTCGATGCGCCTCGCCTCGGCCCTCAAGGTGATGGAGACGCATCTGACGGGCCGTCAGTGGCTGGCGGGCGAGGACATCACCATCGCTGATCTCGCCTGCTGCGGCTACCTTTATTACCCCGAACCATTCACGTTCGACCGCAAGGATTACCCCAATATCGACGCCTGGCTGGACCGCATCGCCGCCCAACCCGGCTGGAAAGCCCCCTATGATCTGATGCCGGGTTCGCCCGCCGATCGCGCCTGAAGGAGAATATGATGACCGAAGCCTATATCTATGACGCCGTCCGCACACCGCGTGGCAAGGGCCGCGCTGACGGGTCGCTGCACGAGGTAACCAGCGTGCGCCTCTCCGCCCAGGTTCTCAACGCCCTCAAAGAGCGCAACGGCCTTGAAGGCCACGCGGTCGAGGATGTCATCTGGGGCAACGTGACCCAGGTCGGCGAACAGGGCGGCTGTCTGGCCCGCACCGCCGTTCTGGCCAGCGACCTTGACCAGTCGATCCCCGGTCTGGCCATCAACCGCTTTTGTGCTTCGGGCATGGAGGCCGTCAATCTGGCCGCCAATCAGGTCAAGGGCGGCGCCGGACAGGCCTATATCGCCGGCGGAGTCGAGATGATGGGCCGCGTTGCCATGGGCAGCGATGGTGCCGCCATTGCTGTCGATCCGTCCGTCGCGATGGACACCTATTTCGTCCCCCAGGGGATCAGCGCCGACATCATCGCCACCGAATACGGCTTTACCCGCGATCAGGCCGACGCGCTGGCCATGGAATCCCAGCGCCGGGCCAAGGCCGCCTGGGACGACAACCGCTTTGCCAAATCCGTCATCACCGTGCGCGATGTAAACGGCCTGCCAATCCTGGCCCATGACGAATACATGCGCCCCGGCACCGACATGCAGACCCTTGGCGCGCTCAACCCTGCCTTTCAGGCGATGGGCGAGGTAATGCCCGGTTTCGACAAGATCGCCCTGATGAAATATCCGCACCTTGAGCGGATCAACCACATCCACCACGCAGGCAATTCGTCGGGCATCGTGGATGGCTCTGCCGGCATCCTGATCGGGTCCAAGGAATTCGGGGTGGCCCACGGCCTCAAACCCCGCGCCGTCATCCGCGCCACGGCCAAGATCGGCACGGACCCGACCATCATGCTGACCGGCCCGGTTCCCGTGACCGAAAAGATCCTGCGCGACAGCGGCATGGCGATCAAGGATATCGACCTGTTCGAGGTGAACGAGGCGTTCGCCTCGGTCGTCCTGCGCTTCATGCAGGCGTTCGATGTGGACCCCGATCTGGTCAACGTCAACGGCGGCTCCATCGCCATGGGTCACCCCCTGGGCGCCACCGGGGCCATTATCATCGGAACCCTGCTGGACGAGTTGGAGCGGACGGGCAAGTCCACCGGCCTTGCCACCTTGTGCATTGCATCCGGCATGGGTGCAGCCACCATCATCGAACGCGTGTAAGGACCCATATCATGACCGATTTCACCATGACCACCGACGCCGACGGCGTGGCCCTGATCACCTGGGACACGGTCGGCAAATCCATGAACGTCATGAGCCGCGAGGCGATGGCCCTGCTCAACGATCTGATGGACGCCGCCCTGGCCGACAAGGCCGTCAAAGGGATCGTCCTGACCTCGGGCAAGGATACCTTTGCCGGCGGGATGGACCTCAACGTGCTGGCCCGCCTGCGGGATGAAAACCCCGACAATCCGGCGCAGGCCCTGTTCGACTTCACGATGGCCGGGCACACCATGATGCGCAAGATCGAACGCGCGGGCATGGACCCCAAGACCAACAAGGGGGGCAAGCCCATCGCCGCCGCCCTGCCCGGTACTGCCCTCGGCATCGGTCTGGAACTGCCGCTGGCCTGCCACCGCATCTTTGCCGCCGACAATCCCAAGGCCAAGATCGGCCTGCCCGAGATCATGGTCGGTATTTTCCCCGGCGGCGGCGGCACGACCCGCCTTGTGCGCAAGATGGGCGCGATGGCGGCCTCCCCCCTGCTGCTCGAGGGTAAGCTGAACGATCCGCAGGCGGCCAAACGCCTTGGCGTGATTGACGAGGTTGTCCCTGCGGACGAATTGATCTCGGCAGCAAAGGCCTGGGTCCTGTCCGGCCCGCAGATCGTCAAGCCCTGGGACGAAAAGGGCTATAAAATGCCCGGCGGCACCCCCTACCACCCCGCTGGTTTCATGACCTTTGTCGGCGCGTCCGCGATGGTCAACGGTAACACTTGGGGCGTCTATCCGGCGGCCAAGGCTCTGCTGTCGGCGGTCTACGAAGGGGCGCTGGTCCCCTTTGACACCGCTCTCAAGATCGAGGCGCGCTGGTTCACCAACGTCCTGATGAACCCGTCGTCCAGTGCCATGATCCGCAGTCTGTTCATCAACAAAGAGGCGCTGGACAAAGGCGCCAACCGCCCTGCCGTCCCCGATCAAAAGGTCAAAAAGGTCGGCATCCTTGGCGCAGGCATGATGGGGGCCGGCATCGCCTATGTTTCGGCCAATGCCGGGATCGAGGTCGTGCTGATCGACGCCAAACAAGAGGCGGCGGACAAGGGCAAATCCTATGCCGAAGGCATCCTCGACAAGGGGATGCAGCGCAAAAAGGTCACAGCGGAAAAGAAGGCCCAGGTTCTGGGCCGGATCAATGCCACCACCGACTATGCCGCGCTGGCAGGCTGCGACCTGATCGTCGAAGCCGTGTTCGAGGTTGTCGCGGTCAAGGCCGACGTCACCAAAAAGGTACTGGCAGTTGTGGGCAAGGACGCGATCTTTGCCACCAACACATCGACCCTGCCGATCACCGAACTGGCCAAGGCGTCCGATTACCCGGACGAATTCATCGGCATCCACTTCTTTTCCCCGGTGGACAAGATGAACCTGGTCGAGATCATCAAGGGCAAGGCGACAGGCGACGTGGCCGTGGCCAAGGCGCTGGATTACGTGCGTCAAATCCGCAAGACACCGATCGTGGTCAATGACGCGCGGTTCTTCTACGCCAACCGCTGCATCATCCCCTATATCAACGAAGGCATCCGCATGGTCGCCGAAGGGGTATCGCCCGCGTTGATCGAACATGCGGCCAAACTGGTCGGCATGCCGCTGGGCCCGTTGCAACTGGTGGACGAGACCAGCATCGACCTCGGCGTCAAGATCGCCAAGGCGACGAAGGCCGCGATGGGGGCCGATTACCCCGATGGGGCCGTGGACGAGGTGCTGTTCTGGATGGCCGACCAAGGGCGGATGGGGCGCAAGTCCAACGCGGGCTTCTATGCCTACGACGACGCTGGCAAACGGCTGGGCTTTTGGGATGGGCTGGCCGGGAAATACCCGGTGGCCGACAGCCAGCCGGACCTGATCACCGTGCAGCACCGGCTGCTGTTCGTGCAGGTCCTCGAGGCGGTTCGCGCGTTGCAGGACGGCGTTCTGATGGACATCCGCGAAGGCGACGTGGGGGCAATCCTTGGCTGGGGCTTTGCGCCGTGGTCGGGCGGCCCGTTCAGCTGGCTTGATATGCTGGGGGCGCCCTATGCCGCGCAACGCTGCGACGAACTGACCGACGAATTCGGCCTCCGTTTCGCCACCCCCGCGCTCCTGCGCGAAATGGCGGACAAGGGACAAGAGTTCTACAAACGCTTCGGCCCCACGGCCAAGGCCGCCTGAACGCCACAGGGCGCGTCCAACACCGGGCGCGCCCCAATTCCGTTCACCTTGCAATAACAACTCTCGGGGGGTCCGGGGGGCAGACAGCCCCCCGGCCATCTGCGTCAGGCGGCTACGCCAAAGGCAGCGGCGGCGCGACGGACCGGGACATGGCCCTGATCCTCGATTTCCAGAAAACCCACCAGAAGATCGGCCTTTTCGATCGACAACACGCTGTAGGGCGACAGTGCGGGGGCGGCAAAGATCTCGTCCATCAGGTCCACGGCGCGGGGGCAAAGGAACAGCGCGCCGATATTGGCGAACACGATCTCGTCCTGTGCGAACTGCAACGTGATGACCTCGATCCGGTCGGCAGGAACGCAACGGCTGATGCCCCGGAACCCGTCAAGGGCGGCGGCGGGGATCATGGCAAAGGGGTCACCGAACACCTGCTCGGCGGTGTCGCTTTCCACCAGTACGGATTGGTGGGGCATGATCCGCATCTCTTCGCGGTTGCCCAGCGCACCTGCCGGCACCAAAAGCGGCCACAGATCATGATCCATCGCAGCCCCGTCCGACCACACGACCAGCCGGCGCACTGACACCACGCGCTGAAGGCCACCGTCAAACGTCAGAACGTCGTCGCCCGCGGCAATTGCTTCGACCGGACGCCAGCCCAGCCGGGTGGCAACCTTTGTCCCGGCAATCATGCCCGTGGTTTGCTCTGACAGGTGAACATCGCCCCGACGGGCGGTCTTTGTCCAGGTCGCTTCATTCCAGTGGCGCATCTTCCCAGTCCCCTTTTTCGCGGAAGGTCGATTACGACTGCCTTCCGTCTGCAAGGACCAGATGGATCGATTCGCGCGTCGCAGATTGGGGCAAAAAGGGGCATGATTGGGGCATTGGCGCGGCAAATGCCCTAAATTTCCGGGATCCCGCCAACTTTGCTAAAACTAGAAACAATTACGCGGGATATGCCGACGGCGGGTCAAAACGATAGCCGAACCGGGCGATATCCCCCGCGCACAACCGCCCAATCAGGGCTGCATCGGCGTCGGAATAGAACCCCCGCCAATCCCGCTCGCGGTCGGATGCGTTGGTATGCGGCAGATCGGGGACAAAGCCCAGGTGGCGGCAGACAGGGGCCAAATCCTCGGCCAGATGTTCCAGCCTGACAAACACGGCCGGCCGCTCGATCCCCGTCCGATCGACAAGGTAGCTGCCATAGGGATGGGTGGCGATGCTGCGGCCCACGGCGGGATCGTTCAGAAATCCCGAAAAACTGAGAGTTTTCGCAAGCCCCACGGCCGGATGATCAAAGCTCTGGGTTTGCAGCCAGTGGAAATAGCTGACCATCCGGTCCCACGGATTGCGCACCAGCGCAAAAATCAGGAACCGGTCCAGTTCCTCCACCCCGACCAGACCGTCGATATCGGCGAGGGTGGAATGTTTCCACAGCCGCCCCGCCGTGATGACCCCCTTGATCCGCCCGCGCCGCCGCACCGCCTTGGGCGTGTCGCCGATCAGGATGTCGTCCGCCGCCGCCCGCGCCTCGAGTGCCAGCGCCATCGCTGTCCCCCCGGTCTTGGGGATATGGACAAAGACATAGGACCGGGCGCGGCTGATGATCATTCCGAAAGGGTAGCAGCCCGAAACGGCTGGGGCGAGTCGGTGCGCAGCGCGATGATGACCCCCGCCACGGCGATCAGCCCCAGCCCCACAAGGCCCAGCGCATCCGGCACCTCGCCCCACAGGATGATCGCCCAGACGGTGGCAAAGATCAGCAGCGTGTTTTCAAACACGGCGACCATGGTGCTGTCGGCCATCTGGTAGGCCCGGATCGACAGGCCCACGCCCACCAGTGACCCCAGCGCCTGCGCCACCGTCACTGCCCAGAACACCGGGCCAGGCGTGACCCAGCCACGCTGCACGAACCCGTCCGGCCCATCCGGCACCGGCAAAGGATGAACTGCCAGACCGATCAGCCCCAGCGCGCCCCACACCATCATCAGGCCAAAGAACCAGCCCAACAACGTCAGCGTCCCTTCTTCGGCGCAATAGCGGCGGGTCACCATGTTGCCCAGCGCGTAGGTGGCCCCCGACACGACCGGCAGGATCGACAGCCATGTAAACGACCCTGTCTCGGGGCGCAGGGCCAGGATGATGCCGACAAATCCCAGGATCACGGCAAAGATCCGGCGCGGCCCCACCCTTTCACCGAACAGACCCACCGAAAAGATCACCACCCAGATCGGGGCGGTGAACAGGCCCGCGACCGCTTGGGCGATGGGCATCAGACCCAGACAGCCGAAATAGATCACCATCGTCCCGGAATTGAGCAGGCTGCGCCCGATCACCCTGCCCCAATGCTTTGGCCGCACCGAAATTCCCCGCAGGGCGGCAAACGGGATCAGGACAGCCAGCGCCACCACCGCCCGCAGGAAATGGAACTCCCACAACCCGTGATCAACGGCAATCAGCCGGATGAAGTTGTCGATCAGGCCAAACAGGCCCATCGCCCCCAGCACCAGAATGGCAGCCTTGGTGTTCGCGGATACCGGCACGTTGGCCCCTTCCCTCGTTTTGACCATTGTATGCGCCGGATTGGCGGCGCTACTCTGGTCCGGCAGCGACATTTGGCGGGGGGAGACTGACATGGGATGGCTGGCAGACGAGACCGGGCTGGACAAGGGACCTGCCAATTATGTGCCGCTGACCCCGCTCAGCTTTCTGGATCGGGCGGCAGGCGTATTCGCAGATCACCCCGCACTGGTCTATGGCGACATCAGCCGCACCTATGCCCAGCACCACGAACGGGTCAGCCGCCTGGCCTCTGCGCTTGCCCGGGCCGGGATCAAACCGGGCGATGTGGTGGCGACGCTGCTGCCCAATGTCCCCGCCCAGGCCGAGGCGCATTTCGGCATCCCCGCGTGCGGGGCCGTGATCGGCACGATCAATATCCGGCTGGATGCAGGGACAGTGACCTATATCCTCGACCACGGACAGACCAAGGCGGTTCTGGTCGACAGCGCCTTTGTCCCTCTGGCCGAGGCGGCCATCGCCGCGATGGAGGGGCCAAAGCCATTGGTGATCGAGGTGGCCGACCCGGTGGCGGGCGTGGCCGCAACGGGTAAGCACACGGAATACGAGGATTTTCTGGCAGGGGGTGACCCAGCGGCGCCGTGGATCATGCCGCAGGACGAATGGGAAAGCCTCGCTCTGAACTACACATCGGGGACCACGGGACGGCCCAAAGGGGTCGTTTATCATCACCGGGGGGCGTATCTGAATTGCATGGGGCAGGTCATCAGCTGGCGGATGGTCATGCACCCGCGATACCTGTGCATCGTGCCGCAGTTCCACTGCAACGGATGGTGCCATGTGTGGATGATGCCCGCTGTGGGCGGAACGCTTTTTTGTGTGCGCGACGTCAGCGCCAAGGCGATCTTTGATGCCATTGCCGATCACAAGATCACCCATTTCGGCGGCGCGCCCATCGTCATGAACATGATCGTCAATGCGCCCGATACGGTCCGCCGACCCTTTGACCACATCGTTGATGCCTATTGCGCGGGGGCGCCGCCGGCGGCGGCGACTTTAGCCCGGATCGAACCGATGGGGTTCAACATCACGCAGGTGTACGGGATGACCGAAACCTATGGCCCCTCGGTCGAAAGCCTGTGGCTGGCGCGCTGGGATCATCTGGTGGGTGACGAACGGGCAGCGATCAAGTCACGCCAGGGGGTCGCCATGCCCTTCATGGAGCCGATCGGCGTGGTAGACGGCTCCCTCGCCCCGGTGCCAAAGGATGCCAACCATCAGGGCGAAATCGTGTTTCGCGGCAACGGCGTGATGAAGGGCTATTACCGCAACCCCAAGGCGACGGCAGAGGCGTTCGGCGGCGGCTGGCTGCATTCCGGCGACATCGCCGTGCATCACCCCGACGGACATATCCAGATCGCCGACCGGGCCAAGGACATCATCATTTCAGGCGGTGAGAACATCAGCTCGGTCGAAGTCGAGGGGACATTGATGCGGCATCCGGCCGTAAGCCTATGCGCGATTGTGGCAATGCCGGATGAAAAATGGGGCGAGGTCCCCTGCGCCTTTGTCGAATTGCGTGACGGGCAAGAGGCGACCGAAGCCGACCTGATCGCCTTTGTCCGAACCCATCTGGCCGGGTTCAAGACACCCAAAAAGGTCGTCTTTCAGGAGTTGCCCAAAACCTCGACCGGCAAGATCCAGAAATATGAACTTCGCACCGTCGCCCGGAATATGGCAGCCACGGTGGATTGAAACCCACCGATGCAGGGACCCTTGCCCTTCACTTCACGATGACAACTCCGGCCGGAGGCTCCTGAACCCACTGCCGGGAGCCTCCGGCGGCGGTGTTTTCAGCACCGAAAAGCTGGGGCCTACTGTAAGGTGGGTCTTGACCCACCGCCCCCTGTCACCGCGACGGTCTGTCCCTTCCGCGGCGTCCCGCAGCGTGATAGGCGGACACCATGCGCCGTCTGATCTCTCTTTGTGCCGTTCTTTTACTGGTCCTGACCGCCCAGCAGATGGCCATGGCCCGGGGTCAGACCACTGACGTCACCGGGCAGGTCATCCTGTGCACCGGAAACGGGATCGTCACAGTCACGCTCGACGCGCAGGGAAAACCTGCCGGGCCCGCACATATCTGTCCCGACTGCGCCTTGTCGTTTGTGCTGGCGGTAGCCAACCCCGACCTGCCCGTTCACACGGACCTTGCCCGCCGCCTGACCTTTCCCTTTGCGCAGGTCAGCCTGCCTGCCGACCCTGTCGTCCCCGGCCCCGCTGCCCGCGACCCGCCTGTCGCTGTCTGAACCGACCCCATCAGACCTACCAACGGACGGAGATAGTCATGTCCTTCAAATCGCTCATGCTTGCGGCCATTGCTGCGCTTTTCACCACCTTTGGCCTTGCCCTGTCCGCCCATGCGGCACCCGGGATCGAGGTGCAAGAACCCTACGCCCTGCCCACCTTGGCCGGTCAATCCAGCGGGGCGGCCTTTATGGTCATCCGCAACACCGGCACCGCACCCGACCGCCTGCTGGATGTGCGCTCCGATGCGGCTGATCTGGTCCAGTTGCACACCCACAGCATGGACGCCAACGGCGTCATGAAGATGAGCCAGGTCAAGGACGGGTTCGACCTGCCCCCCGGCGGAGAACTGATCCTGCAACGCGGGGGCAACCACGTCATGATGATGGGCCTGCATGCGCCCCTTGCCCTTGGGCAGGACATCACCGTCACACTGGTCTTTGAACTCGCGGGCGAGGTGACGGTCACCGTCCCCGTCGCCGAGAGCGGGATCGACGCCCCGATGGGCGGAACCGGCGTGGCGATGCCTGCCAACTGACGGCTTGCGCTTGGGGGCGGGGATGGGCATCACCGGGGCGAAATCCCCAATCGGACCCCGCCCATGACCGCCCTGCCCACGCCCACCCGGCGCCTGCGCACACCCTTTGCCGCGGTGGCCGCCCTGTTCTTTTTCAACGGGGCGCTCTTTGGGGTGTGGGCCAGCCGCATCCCTGCGTTCACCGAACGGCTGGGGATGTCGCCGGGCCTGCTGGGGACGGTCCTGCTGGCGATGGCGGTGGGGGCGATCCTGGCCTTTCCGGTGTCGGGGCGGATGACCGATGCACGCGGTGCCGCCCCCTCCTCCGTGATCTTTGCGGGCGTGAACCTGATAGCCTTTCTCGCCCTGCCCTTTGCCGACAGCACGCTGATCCTTGCAGCGATCCTGTGCGCCTTTGGGGCCAGCCACGGAGCGATGGACGTGGCGATGAACGCCTTCGCGGCCGAAGTCGAACGCCATCTGGCCCGCCCGGTCATGTCGCTGTTTCACGCGGTCTGGAGCCTTGGGGCCGGGACCGGGGCGATGTCCGGGTATCTGGCGCTCAGGGCCGGGCTGGATCCGTTGGCCCATTTCTGGCTGGCCGCCCTTCTTCTGGTCGGGGGCGCCCTGCCTTTGGCCGTGTTGCCCTGGACCTCGCCCCGGACGATCACCGCAAAACGACCGGTCTTTGCGGTCCCGCACGGGGCGCTGTTGCTGGTGGGGCTGCTGGCCATTTCGTCCTCTATCGGCGAAGGGGCAATGGCCGACTGGTCGGCCCTGTTCCTGCGCGAGGCGGCAAAGGTGACCGAGGCGCGGGCGGCACTGGGCTATACCGTATTTGCGGTGGCCATGGTGGGAACACGACTGTTGGGGCACCGGATCGTGGGTGCGCTGGGGCCAGTGGGGGCCGCCCGGTTCAGCGGGACCTGCGCGCTGATCGGCGTGCTGACGGTGACGCTGGGGACTGGGTTGGCGGTCAAACTGCTGGGTTTTCTGGCATTCGGCCTTGGCTATGCTCTGATCGTGCCACTGGCCTTTTCACGGGCGGCCAATGACCCGGACACACCACAGGGACAGGCCATCGCGGCGGTCGCCACGCTCAGCTACGGGGGCATCCTGATCGGGCCGCCGATGATCGGGTTCCTGGCCGAAGCGATCGGGCTGCGCGGGGCGTTCGGAATTCTGGGCATATTGGCGCTGGCCACGATCAGCCTTGCCGGGCATCTGCGCCCGCCACGCTAGGGCTTAACTGCACATCAGTTCGGCACGGGCGGTAAAATCCTTGTAGCGGCGCCAGAACGCCTCGGAACTGGGGTTGTCGGACTGGCGCGTGTCCTGCGCCTTTTGCGGATCCTCGAAAAAGGCAGAGGCGCGGCGCTGGTCACTGGCGCTCAGCGACTGATTGGCGGCTTGCTGGACGCAGGAACACAACGACGGATTGGCGGCCGACCGACCGGCGGCCATGCAGGCCTTGCCTATATCGCCCGACACCCGCGCCCCGCCACAGGCAGCAAGGATGAACAAACCCGCGATTGCGAAAAACTTGCGCATGATGACTGCCCCGACCCTGTCCCGTACTTTACGCGGACCCCGGTTGTTCCGGTCTGCGGCCCGTTCTTGCCTTGCCCCGCACTATGCCCCAGCCCGGCCCGGCTGCGCAACCGGCGAGTGGCCGATCACGGGACTGTCAGGAAAGACCGGGATATCTTTGCACCCAATCAGGCAGGCCACCTTGCGGGGCGGGACCGGGCGCTTTACCTCAACCTGACCCGACCCAAGGCTGGTGCGCACATGCTTGATCTCCTCTCGTCCGAAAGCATGGCGGCCTTCTTTTCGGTCGTCATGATCGACTTGACGCTTGCGGGCGACAATGCGGTGGTGATCGGGCTTGCGGCGGCAGGGCTGCCTGCGGCGCAACGGACCAAAGCGATCCTGATCGGCATCGCGGCGGCGACAGTCCTGCGGATCGGGTTCGCCTCGGTCGCGGTCGAACTTTTGAACATCGTGGGCCTGCTGCTGGCGGGGGGCGTCCTGCTCCTCTGGGTGGCGTGGAAGATGTGGCAGGAACTGCGCGAACCGCCCGCCGATCTGGACGGCGACGGCGTGGCCGACAACGCGCCCAAGACGCTGCGACAGGCCGTGACGCAGATTGTCATAGCGGACGTGTCGATGTCGCTGGACAACGTGCTGGCGGTGGCCGGGGCGGCGCACGAACACCCCATCGTGCTGGTGTTCGGGCTTGCGCTGTCGATCTTCCTCATGGGGCTTTTGTCCGGGCTGATCGCCAAACTGCTGCACAAACATCGGTGGATCGCCTATATCGGCCTGCTCATCATCCTGATCGTCGCCCTGCGGATGGTGTGGGAGGGCGCCTGGGACGTGATCGACAACGTCCCCGACGGGGTGCTCGGGTAGGGGCGGTCAGGCGCGCCGAACAGATGTTCTGTTGGATGCCATAGGTCCCGGCGAGGGCAGAAAATGGTCTCGGTTTGGCCCGACCCCTGCCGGATTTGAACGACAACCTTGGGTAGAACTTTAGCCAAGGTGACTGTCATGCGCATCTTTTTCATCATTGCCCTTTTTTGTGTCATTTCTTTGCCGGCGCATGCTGCGATCAACCCCACAGCCCTGCGCGACCTCGCCTATGCTCATGATATCGACGGGGCCGAGGCCGCGATGGCCGAGGCGCAGGCCGAGACGATGGACGGCCAGCTCAGCGTCACCGATCTGCGGGCCCTCGTCACGGTCCTGAACGTCTCCCATCCGGACGTGGTGGATTTCGTCAATGACTGGCTGACAGCCTATCCGGCCTCGCCCTATGCCCAGACGATCCGGGCCCGCCAGATGTCCCGCGCGGCCTGGATGGTGCGGGGCAACGGGTCTGTCAGGCAAACTCATCCCTTGGCGATCTCGACGTTTCATCAGACCATGGATGACGCGATGACGCTTGCCTTGCAGGCCTATGGAACGGACCCCGATTTCGTTCCGGCAAGCGACGCGATCTTTCGTCTGCAATTTGCCACCAATACGCTGTCGATTGAAGAGTATCTGGCGATCGTCGACCATGTCATGGCTGTCCGTCCAAGCCGTGAAACGATCAAAGAGGCCCTGAACGAGGCGATGCCGAAATGGGGCGGCATGGGCAGACCGTTGATCAACTACATTTGCGGGGCTCATGCCGACCAAGTCCCCAGCCTCGTTCGCTATACGCCCGACATCTGCATCGCTGAAAACATCGTGCGCTATCTCGATATTTCCGTTGATCCCGACTTTGTGGATCGGGTGCTGGACACCAGCAACCATCCCGCCCTCGACGAAGCGCGACGCGAACGCGCCCTGCGGCGCAAGACGGATGACGACCGGGCACTGCTTGCCGCCTACCTGTCGGACCCCGCCGTGCTGGATTACGAGGTGGCAGATCGGGCCGCCCGCGCCGTGGGCCTTGGGCCCCAAACGGCCGAAATTCTCGACGCCCTCGACGCCCGCCTTCAGGCCGATGCCGAGGCGCGGTTGCTCGACGACCCCTTCAACCCAGACATCATCCTCGTGCTGACCCACAAATACCCGCCGATTTCGTCCTACACACAAAATTACGATGACCGGTATCGCCTGCTGTTGCGGCGGCTTGTCGTGGTCGAACCCTTCAACCCGGCGGCGTGGAAGTCGGTAACTTATGCTCTTCTGCCCGAGCGTTCGCCCCAAGATGTGGCCGACTTCGACCCCTATTTTGAAAATGCGATCTACTACGACAACCATTCCTTCAGTACGTTGTCCTACCTCCTGCTGGTCAAACTGGCGTATTACCGCGACTTCAACGAACTCTGGGACGGACCTGTCGCCGCATCCGACCTGCCGATGGGCGACGCCCAGTTGCAGGCCGACGTCGTCTGCCCCATCGCCCGCCTCTCGCGCCTGATCGCGCTGCGCTGCGAAGCGACAGGCACCGCCGAGGATTGCGCCGCACCGGTTGATGGCTTTGACTTCTACACCGACCTGCTGTCGCAGATCGATATCCAGCGGATCTGCCCGATGATTAGCGCCGCCAACACCGAGGACCTGCTCTACAGCCCCGTCCCCATTGATCCCGGCCCGCTGACCATCGGGATGGCCAACCGCTGAGGGGCCGAAGGACGCCCCCACCCCCCTTGCAAAAACCCTCGTTTCCCGCCATTGCAGGCCACTGATCCCCGCATCACAGGCCGCCCGCATGACCGACCTCGCCCATATCCGCAACTTCTCGATCGTGGCGCATATCGACCACGGCAAATCGACCCTTGCCGACCGGCTGATCCAGGAAACAGGCACAGTGGCCGACCGGGACATGAAGGCGCAGATGCTCGATAGCATGGACATCGAACGCGAACGCGGGATCACCATCAAGGCGCAGACCGTGCGCATTGATTACAAAGCGCAAAACGGGGAAATGTACGTCCTCAACCTGATCGACACGCCCGGCCACGTCGACTTTGGCTACGAAGTCTCCCGCTCCATGCGCGCCGTCGAAGGGTCGCTCTTAGTGGTAGACTCCACCCAAGGGGTCGAGGCGCAGACGCTCGCCAACGTCTATCAGGCGCTGGACGCCGACCACGAAATCGTCCCGATCCTGAACAAGATCGACCTGCCCGCGTCCGACTGCGACGCCGTCGCCCACCAGATCGAGGACGTGATCGGGATCGACGCGTCCGACGCCATCCGGGTCAGCGCCAAGACCGGCGTCGGGATCAAGGAAACGCTCGAGGCGATCGTGCACCGCCTGCCCGCGCCCAAGGGGGACGCAACCAAACCGCTCAAGGCGATGCTGGTGGACAGCTGGTACGACAGCTACCTCGGCGTCGTCGTGCTGGTCCGGATCATCGACGGGATCATGCGCAAGAACGACCGGATCATGTTCATGCAGAACGGCACGGTCCACCAGATCGACCGGCTGGGCGTGTTCAAACCGGGGATGATGCCGGTCGAGGAACTCGGCCCCGGCGAAATCGGGTTCCTCACCGCGCAGATCAAACAGGTGCGCGACACGCGGGTCGGCGACACCATCACGACCGAGAAAAAGGGGGTGACACAGGCGCTCCCCGGCTTCAAACCCGCCGTGCCGGTGGTGTTCTGCGGGCTCTTCCCGGTGGATTCCTCGGAATTCGAGGATCTGCGCGACGCCATCGAAAAACTGGCGCTCAACGACGCGTCCTTCTCTTTTGAAATGGAAACCTCGGCCGCGCTGGGTTTCGGCTTTCGCTGCGGGTTCCTCGGGCTCCTGCATCTCGAGGTGATCCGCGACCGGATCGAACGGGAATACAATATCGACCTGATCACGACGGCCCCTTCGGTCGTCTATCACCTCTATATGAAGGACGGGACGCAGATCGACCTGCACAACCCCGCCGACATGCCCGACCTGACCTACGTCGACCATATCGAAGAGCCGCGGATCAAGGCGACGATCCTCGTGCCCGACGACTACCTCGGCGATATCCTCAAACTCTGTCAGGACCGGCGAGGGGTGCAGCTTGACCTCACCTATGCGGGGTCGCGGGCGATGGTGGTCTATGACCTGCCGCTGAACGAGGTCGTGTTCGACTTCTACGACCGGCTGAAATCGGTGACCAAGGGCTACGCGTCCTTCGATTACCAACTGGCAGGGTATCAAGAGGATAATCTGGTCAAGATGTCGGTGCTGGTGAACGACGAACCGGTGGACGCACTGTCGATGATGGTCCACCGCGACCGGGCCGAAATGCGCGGCCGGGCGATGGTGGAAAAGCTCAAGGACCTGATCCCCCGGCACATGTTCAAGATCCCGATTCAGGCGGCCATCGGCGGCAAGGTCATCGCGCGCGAGACGTTGAGCGCCCTGCGCAAGGACGTGACGGCGAAATGCTACGGCGGCGACGCAAGCCGCAAGCGCAAGCTGCTGGACAAGCAGAAGGCGGGGAAAAAGAAGATGCGGCAGTTCGGGAAGGTTGATATACCTCAGGAGGCGTTTATCTCGGCGCTGAAGATGGATGGGTGAATGTCTGAGAAAGGATCACTCGACAATTTTTTCGATGCTGTTCGGCATAATCTAAGCGCACCGTCAAATACTGTTCCCGCATTTGTTCGCGTTTACGATAGAAGCCTTGATATCTTTTGCGATAATCTATCTAATCCAAAATATCTGGATGCCACAAAGTTATTGCTACAGAGCTTTGGTGGCTTAAGGTCAGCCCTGCTGTTGGCTCAGGCCGGAGCGACCAATTCTGTAAATGCTGTTTTGCGACAGGCAGTTGAGTCGGCTATGTACGCATATCTTTGTCGATTTGACGACAAGTTTCATTCGGCATTTTGCGCCACTGATCCAAGTGCAAAGCAGAAATCACTTCTGCGTTCATGGAAAGGTCGTCTTCGCGATAATCTCCAAGCTAAAGATCGCAAACTTTGGGAACTTTTCGAAGGAAATTACAATGATTGGATCGAGCTTGGTGCTCATCCCAGTCTCCTCTCTATTGAGAGCTTGATCAATTATATATTTGAAGATGGAACCAATGATGGTGAGTTGCGACTAAGTATCCTGACCGGCCAAGAGGAGCGAAATTACGCATATTTTTCCTATGGGAATGCGGCAATCATCTTTGGGCAGGTATTTCAATATATTTGGCCGAATCGTTATTTGTTGTTGAACGGATCTGGGAAAATGCAGGAAGCGGCTCTTTACTTTAATCATTGGATGGCTAGCGCCGATCTCTACAAGAAATAGTATTTTCCGGACATTTTATTAGTGTAAATAATTGCGATTGAGAAAAAAGGGCACATGTACGATTCAACGGTTTTGACCTCGCCCTTACATCAAACTCCGCTTCCCCCGCAGCCAGTCCTCCAGCGACTGCTCCTGCCGCTTCCTCCACGGCGGGACGTGCCAAGTCATCAGCTTTTCCAGCGGTTTGAACCAGGAGCGAGCCGTAGGGTGGGGTTCCACCCCACCGTCCCCGCCCCGTCCGGCCACGCATCGGTGGGGTAAAACCCCACCCTACGCCGCCGCATCTCGAAGGCCCGACGATGTTTCCAATCTTCGGGCCGTACCATCAACCCGTGCTTGATTGACTTGCCCTTGCCAGCCGTAGGGTGGGGTTCCACCCCACCACCTCCACAGTATCCGACCACGCATCGGTGGGGTAAAACCCCACCCTACGCCTCCGCATCTCGAAGACCCGACAACATTTCCAATCTTCGGGCCGCGCCACCAGACCGTGCTTCAATGACTTGCCGCAGCAACCCGTAGGGTGGGGTTCCACCCCACCGATCCCGCCCTTTCAAACTGCGACCGCCCTGGCGGGGTAAAACCGCGCCTTACGTCCTCTTGGGTTTCACCTTCGGTCCTGTGACCAAAGCCCCCAAACCTTTCCCAATCCTTAACTTTCTGAAACCCATTTAAAATCAGCATATTACAGCCCGTTCAAACGTGAACGTCTCTTCCGGGGCCCCAAAACAACCCCGTTGACGCCCCCGCCCCAATTATGAGATTCTGAAACCACGCAGCATCCCGCTGCGGAAAACCACAAAGGACCATAACATGGCAGCCAACCCTGATCAGAAAAAGCTCCGCGAGATGACCAAGCGTATCGCCGAGCTGCGGGCAGAAATCGGACCCAAGCAGACCGAACTCAAATCCCTCATGACCGAACGCAAGGCGCTCAAGGCGTCGATGCCGGCCAAAGCCGAGGCCTGATCGCCTCACCTCGCGGGGCGGCTTTACCGCCTCCCCGCGACGGAACCGGGCGACCCCCGCGTAGAACCTTCGAACCCGATCCGAAGGACCCTACGATGCGCCCCCTGCCCCTCCTCTTTCTCGCCCTGATCGCCTGCCTCAGCCTCGCCACGCTGGCGACCTCGCGCACCCTGTGGGACGATCACGTCATCCCCGCCGTGCAGATCGCAGAAAA
Source organism: Marivivens sp. (assembly GCA_024642115.1). Lineage (GTDB taxonomy): Bacteria > Pseudomonadota > Alphaproteobacteria > Rhodobacterales > Rhodobacteraceae > JAHEBU01. Next base: position 56,707 of record JAHEBU010000001.1, read on the forward strand.
CTAGGTCAGGAACACCCTGACGGTCGCCTCGAACTCGCGCGGCTTTTCCGCATGCAGCCAGTGACCCGCCCCCGGAATTTTCGCGAACCGCGCCTTGGGGAACAGATCCTTGATCCGGTCACGATGGTCGGGCTGCACGTAGGCCGAATTTGCCCCGGTCAGGAACAAGGTCGGCCCGTCGAACCGGCCCTGAACCGGCGGAAAAGACAGGATGGCGTCCATGTTCGCCTCAAGCGCGTCGAGGTTGAGCCGCCAGCGCCGTTCCTTCAGATCAAGGCTTTGCAGGAAAAACTCGGCCAGCCCGTCCTCCAGCCCGGTCAGTTGCGCCGCAGCCTCGGCCCGGTTCGCCACCCCCCCCAGATCCACCCGCCGGAGTGCGTCGATATTGCCCTGCTGGGTGTGCCCATAGGCGACCGGCGCGATGTCGGCCACGATCAGGCGGCGCACCTTTTCGGGGTGGTTCAGCGCCAGCACCATCGCCGCCTTGCCCCCCATCGAATGACCCAGCACATCGGCCTGCCCGTCGATAAGTTCGGCCAGATCGGCCGCCATTTCGGGATAAGTGTGAGAAGCAAACCACGGACTGGACCCGTGATTGCGAATGTCAGCCACGATCACCTGCCGTTCATCCGAAAGCCGCTTGGCGATCACGCCCCAGTTTCGCGCTGACCCGAACAGCCCATGGGCAATCAACAGGGGCGGTCGGTCGGTGGGTTGGCCGTGGACGATCGTGTTCAACATGCATCTACCCTATCAACTTTGATCGCGGCTCTGCCAGCCCCATTGAGGGTCCTCTTTGGCAGGTCTAGTATGCAATCCATGGATTACACGTCGCTTGCACAACATGTGGATGACATCCGCGCCCAGATCGAGGCACGGCTGGGCATTCGGGGCCGTGACCTGGATCACCAGTTGCACAAGGCCGGCCGACTGCTGCCCAAATCCATCCAGCGCGAGGCGCATTATCTGGCCCAGGCGCGGATGCTGAGCCAGAATCCGAAATTGGCCCGGATGATCGACCTGAACAAGGCAGAAAAGGCCGTGGCGACCGTCACCGCCCATCTTGCCACGATCAAGGCAGGCGAGCGGATCAAGAACCGCATGCTGGGCATCGCCGGGGTTCTGGCGTTCAATTTCCTGCTGATCGCCGCCGCCCTGATCGCATATCTGCGCTGGCGCGGGATCGTCTGACCCTTACGAGCCGATAAACTGGGTTCGTATGGTCGCCGCAAGCACCGGTCCGCAGCGCGGATGCCGGTCGATGCGGGGAAAGATGTCGCGCATCATGACCCGAATGTGATTGTTCAGGCTGCCGATGATCCAGTTGTGCGTTCCGTCATACAACAGACCATTCTGCGAGACATTGCCCCGGATCGGGCTGACGCAGTTGTCCTGTGTTCCGCCTCGGTGTCGCTGGTGGGCGCGAATGACTGCGTCCAGATCGGGTCCGAAGGGGCCTGAAACCTGCAACGCCTGAAGTTCTGTTTGCAGTGCCGCCCGCAATTCCGCGGTCGCCCCAATAGATCCTTCTCGCACTGCGAAATATCCCAAACGCACCAGTTCGACATCTTCCATCCGGTTGGCTTGGCCGGTGCCGACCATCGCAGAAAGATTGAAATAGAAAAGGGAGCCATTACCCGTCAGCATCTGAACCATAATTGCACCTGAAAATAAGGGTCGGAAAAAGAGAATGGGCAGACGCTAAGTCTGCCCACCCGAGTCGGTCAAGAGTGAGAATTCAATCAGAGGTTGGGGTAGATCGGGAACTTTTCGCACAGCGCCTCGACCTCGGCACGCACTGCGGCCTCGACTTCGGCATTACCGTCTTCGCCGTTGGCGGCCAGCCCATCAACCACCCGAACGATCCAGTCGCCGATCTGGCGGAACTCAACTTCGGTAAAGCCGCGGGTCGTGCCTGCGGGGGTGCCAAGGCGAACGCCCGAGGTCACGGTCGGCTTTTCAGGGTCAAAGGGGATGCCGTTCTTGTTGCAGGTGATGTGGGCACGGCCCAGCGCCTTTTCGGTGGCGTTGCCTTTGACGTTCTTGGGCCGCAGATCGACCAGCATCAGGTGCGTGTCGGTGCCGCCGGTAACGATGTCCAGCCCGCCCTTCATCAACTGATCGGCCAGCGCCTGCGCGTTCTTGACCACCTGTTTCTGGTAGTCCTTGAATTCGGGGCGCAGCGCCTCGCCAAACGCGACAGCCTTGGCCGCGATGACGTGCATCAGCGGGCCGCCCTGAATGCCGGGGAAAATGGCCGAGTTGACCTTTTTGGCAATGGTTTCGTCGTTCGTCAGGATCATCCCGCCGCGCGGGCCGCGCAGGGTCTTGTGCGTGGTCGTCGTGGCCACATGCGCATGGGGGAAGGGCGAGGGGTAGAGCCCCGCCGCGACCAGCCCCGCAAAGTGGGCCATGTCCACCAACAGGATCGCCCCCACGCTGTCGGCAATCGCCCGCATCTTGGGAAAGTCGATGATGCGCGGAATGGCCGAACCGCCCGCGATGATCATCTTGGGGTTATGTTCGGTCGCCAGCGCCTGCACCTGATCGTAGTCCAGTTCACTGTCCTGCTGGCGCACGCCGTACTGGATGGCGTTGAACCATTTGCCCGACTGGTTGGGTTTGGCCCCATGGGTGAGGTGACCCCCTGCGTCCAGCGACATGCCAAGGATCGTGTCGCCCGGTTGCAGCAACGCCTGAAACACGCCCTGATTGGCCTGCGATCCCGAATTGGGCTGCACGTTGGCATAGCTGCACCCAAACAGCTGGCAAGCCCGTTCGATGGCCAGATTTTCGGCCACATCCACGAACTGGCACCCGCCATAATACCGCTTGCCCGCATAGCCTTCGGCGTACTTGTTGGTCATCACGCCGCCCTGGGCCTCCATCACGGCGGCAGAGACGATGTTTTCCGACGCGATCAGCTCGATCTCGTGCCGCTGGCGGCCCAGTTCGTTCTGCATGGCCGCATGCAGTGCGGGGTCGCGGGTTTCCAGTTTCTCGGTGAAAAAGCCGGTGTCACGGGTCGGGGCATTCATGGGCAGCGTCCTTGATCTGAGGCGGGAGGTTGCCCGGATACATAGGCCGAAGTTTCCTATCGGAAAACCCAAAATACGACGTCCCCCGTCGGATTGCCGCCTTCCCCGTTCCCGATGCGCGCCTTGCGTTTCCTTTCGGGGCGGGCCAACACTGGGCCGACACCCAAATGGACGGCCGGAATGACATCGCCCAAGATTGCCTTTCTGGCCAGCGAGGCCCCGATTGCCCAGCAGGCCCGCGCCGAACTGGCCGCCCGGTATGGTGATGTGGCCCCGGCGGAGGCCGATCTGATCGTCGCACTTGGGGGTGACGGGTTCATGTTGCAGACGCTGCACGCGACGCAGGCCTATGCCGTGCCCGTCTACGGGATGAACCGGGGAACGGTGGGGTTTTTGATGAACGAATACCGCGCCGATGATCTGCCCGCCCGACTGGCCACGGCCGAGGTCGCCGCGATCAATCCTTTGTCGTCAACCGCTGTGACCGTGGACGGGACGATCCATCATTCCCTTGCCATCAACGAGGTCAGCCTGCTGCGCGCGGGGCCGCAGGCTGCCAAGCTGCGCATTCTGGTCGATGGCAAACTGCGGATGGACGAATTGGTCTGTGACGGGGCGCTGGTGGCCACCCCCGCCGGATCGACCGCTTATAACTATTCTGCTCACGGCCCGATCCTGCCAATCGGGTCGGACGTTCTGGCCCTGACCGCCGTGGCGGCCTTTCGTCCCCGTCGCTGGCGCGGTGCCTTGCTGCCCAAATCCGCCGTGGTTCGGTTCGAGGTCAACGACCCGGTCCGCCGCCCGGTGATGTCAGATGCCGACGGCAAATCTGTCCGCGATGTGGCCAGCGTTGAAATCCGGTCCGAACCCAGCGTCACCCACCACATCCTGTTCGACCCCGGTCACGGGCTTGAGGAGCGGTTGATTCAGGAACAGTTCGCCTGACGGGCCATCAGACGCCCAGCCGGTCGCGCATCGCGTAATACCACGATCCCAGCATCGAATAGGGAACCCGGAACATCCGCCCGCCGGGGAAGGGATACCACGGCACCTTTGCAAAGACGTCGAACCGGGTCCGGTCTCCATCGATCGCCTGCGCCAGTATCTTGCCAAAGGTATGCGACCCGGTGATGCCGTGCCCCGAATACCCGTGCGAGAAATAGGTGCTGGGTCCTAGTCGCCCCAGTTGCGGAACCCGGCTGAAGGACAGCGCGAAATTACCGCTCCAGGCAAAGTCGATCTTGACCCCTTTGAGGCTGGGAAACACCTTTTCCATCGACGGCCGCAGCTTGGCCACCACATCGGCCGGGTCGGTGCCGCCATAGACCGTGCCGCCCCCGAAAATCAGCCGCTTGTCAGCCGAAAGCCGAAAATAATCGAGGATATAGCGAACGTCCTCGACGCATTTGTCGGTAGGCAACAGCGCGTTGGCCCGGTCCTCGCCCAACGGGACGGTCGCCATCATCTGCGTGGATACCGGCATGACCCGGGCTGTCAGTGCGGGGACGACATGCCCCAGATAGGCGTTGCCGCACAGCAGCAGCGTGTTGCAGGTCATGGTGCCCTGCGCTGTCTTGACCACGGGTTTCGCCGCCTCTGTGTCCGCATGGATGACGGGGGACTGTTCGTAGATGACGCCGCCGTTGGTCTCGAACGCGGCCGCTTCACCCAGGCACAGGTTCAACGGATGCATATGGCCGCCCGTGTGGTCGATCATGCCCCCGGCGTAGGTGTCCGACCCGATGTGGTCGCGCAACTCGGCCTTGGTCAGCATGTCCTGATTGTGCAGCCCGTAGCTGGCCCACAGGGCGCGCCGCGCCTCAAGCTCGGTCATGTGCGCTGCTGTCAGACCGGTAAAGATATTGCCCGGTTTCAGATCGCATTGAATGTCGTAGGTTTTCACCCGCTCGCGGATGATCTCGCCGCCTTCCTGCACAAGGCCCGCCACAAAGTTGGCCGTATCCTTGCCATATCGCTTTTCGATGGTTTGCAGCGAGGCGTTCAGCCCGTTCACGATCTGCCCGCCATTGCGCCCAGACGCCCCCCAGCCGACCTGCGCCCCTTCGAGAATGGCGACCTTGTATCCCTTTTCGGCCAGATGCAGCCCCGCGGACAATCCGCTATAGCCCGCGCCCAAGATGCAGATGTCGATCTGCTGGTCACCCTTGAGAGGCGGCCGTGCCGGAGAGGGGTTTGCGCTGGCCGCATAATAGCTGGTCGTGTGTTGGGTAGGGCCGCCGCGAGCAAAGGTTTCGATAGCCAAGGTGGGGTGTCCTCCGGACGGGATTGAGGCACGAGCGCACAGGCCAAGTTGGTGGCAGGTCCGCTGCCGCTTGCAAGCGGAATCGGTCGCCGCAATCGATAACGTTTTCCGGCGCCGGATCGCTAGCTTTGGACCCGTGCATACCCCAGTGGCTGCAACGCCAGACGGATTTCATCGAGGATCGCCGGGTCGTCGATCGTCGCAGGCATCTTGAAGTCCTGATTGTCGGCAATCTTGACCATCGTCGCCCGCAGGATCTTGCCTGAACGGGTTTTCGGCAAACGGTCCACCACCACGGCCAGTTTAAAGGCAGCCACCGGCCCGATCTGGTCGCGGACCAGTTTGACGACCTCGCGTACAATCTCGTCATGCGGACGATTGCAGCCCTTGTTCAGGCAAAGAAACCCCAGCGGCAGTTGTCCCTTGAGTTCGTCCCCCACACCGATCACCGCGCATTCGGCGACATCCTCGTGCCCGGCCAGAACCTCTTCCATAGCGCCCGTGGACAGGCGATGCCCGGCCACGTTGATGACGTCGTCGGTGCGGGCCATGATGTAAAGATAGCCGTCCTCGTCGATCATGCCCGCATCCCCGGTTTCGTAATAGCCGGGAAAAGTGGTCAGGTAGCTCTTGCGATACCGCGCCTCGGCGTTCCAGAGCGTTGGCAGGGTGCCGGGGGGCAGGGGCAGCTTGATCGCGATGGCGCCCAGCGTGTTGGGCGGCAACTCATGCCCCGCCTCGTCCAGCACATGAATGTCATAACCGGGCAACGCCACCGAAGGCGACCCGATCTTGACCGGCAATTGTTCGATCCCCAGCGGGTTGGCGACCATCGGATAGCCGCTTTCGGTTTGCCACCAATGGTCGATGACGGGCACCTTCATGACGCGCTGCGCCCACAGGATCGTGTCGGGGTCCGCCCGTTCGCCCGCCAGATAGAGCGCGCGAAGGCACGAGATATCGTAATCCTTGATCAATTCGCCCTTGGGATCATCCCGCTTGATCGCCCGGAACGCGGTAGGGGCGGTGAAAAAACTGCGGACGTTGTGTTCCTGAATGACCCGCCAGAACGTGCCTGCGTCAGGGGTGCCGACGGGTTTTCCCTCGAACACGATGGTCGTGTTGCCATGCACCAAGGGTCCATAGGTGATATAGCTGTGGCCCACGACCCAGCCCACGTCGGACGCGGCCCAGAACACCTCGCCGGGGTTGACGCCATAGATGTTCTTCATCGTCCAGTGCAGGGCCACCAGATGCCCGCCGGTCGGGCGCACGACGCCCTTGGGCGCCCCCGTGGTGCCAGAGGTATAAAGGATATAGGCGGGGTGGTTGCCTTCGACCGGGACGCAGTGGGCAGGGGTAACGCCCTGCTGGACCTCGTTCCAGTCGTGGTCGCGGCCGGGGGTCATGTCGGCCCGCAACTGGTCGCGCTGAAAGATGATGCAGAAATCCGGTTTGTGCGTGGCCTGCGCGATGGCCCCGTCCACCAGCGGTTTGTAGGGCACGATCCGCCCCGGTTCGACCCCGCAGGACCCGGCGATGATCGCCTTTGGCGTGGCATCGTCGATCCGCACGGCCAGCTCGTGCGCGGCAAATCCGCCAAAGACGACCGAGTGGATTGCGCCAAGCCGGGCGCAGGCGAGCATGGCGACCAGGGCTTCGGGGACCATCGGCATGTAGATGATGACGCGGTCGCCCTTTTCGATCCCCTTGGCCCGCAGCGCCCCGGCAAGGCTGGCCACCTTGACCAGAAGTTCGGCATAGGTGGTTTCGGACTTTGCCCCAGTGATGGGGCTGTCATAGATGATGGCAACCTGATCGCCCCGGCCCCGTTCGACGTGCCGGTCGACTGCGTTATAACAGCCGTTGACCATGCCATCGACGTACCATTCGTAGATCGGGGCATTTTCGGCGCTGAGCGCCTTGGAGGGAAAGACGTCCCAGTCGATGGCCTTGGCCGCCTCCATCCAGAACCCCTCGGGGTCGGATTGCCACGCGGCATATACGTCCTTGTAGGTCATCTTGGGCTCCTCCTCAGCTTGGCTAAGGGTTACGGAGTGCGAGGCAGGGGGGCAAGCATGTTACCGCCCCAACTTTCGGCAGGTCGTCAAATATTTGCAGAAATCTGCACCAGGAAACTGCAAATTTTTGCAAAATCATTTGGGAAGAGTGGCGATTTGCAAAATTGGGGGTCGCTTTGCAAAACCAACCTGCCCAAGGGATGCCGCGGTCAAGTGCGGCGTAGCCACAGCCAGCCGCGAAAGCCCAAGGTCTGTTCTGCACCGGGTGTCGTCAGCCGGATGAAGGCCATCAGGAGTGACGATGCGCCGATCGATGGCACCGGCGGGCCGGACATGCGGACGGCATGATCCGCCGACGCCCGGTCGGTAACGTCGATCCAGACCCCAAATCAGTTGGTGGCGATGCCCCTAGCCGTAATGCGCCACAGGCGTTCCCGCCAGCGCCGACATGTTCAATAGCCCCCGCGCGGTGATCGAAGGCGTCACGATATGCGCCCGGTTGCCCATGCCCATAAGGATCGGCCCGACCTCGAGCCCGCCACCCTTCATCTTCAGGATGTTGCGCACGCCCGACGCAGCGTCAGAATTGGCAAAGATCAGCGCGTTGGCCGGACCCGACAGGCGGCTGTCGGGAAAGATGCGGTTGCGCAGGTCAACGTCGAGCGCGGAATCGACGTGCATCTCGCCCTCATAGGCGAAATCGCGCGGGGCGGAGTCGAGGATTTCCAGCGCCGCCCGCATCCGCCGCCCCGAATCGCTGTCGAGGTTGCCGAACTGGCTGTGCGAACACAACGCGATCTGCGGGGTCATGCCAAAGCGGCGGATGTGCCGGGCGCAGCCCATGACTGTCTCGGCGATCTGTTCGGGCGTGGGTTCGGTGTGAACCTGCGTATCGGCGATGAACAGCGGGCCATCCTCGAGGATCATCAGGCTGAGTGCGGCGATGGGGTGCAGACCGCCCCGACCCAGAATCTGCTGGACGTAATTGAGGTGCCACAGGAACTGACCAAAGGTGCCGCAGATCAGGCTGTCGGCCTCGTCCCGGTGGACCATGACGGCGGCGATGGCAGTGGAATTGGTCCGCATGATCGCCTTGGCCAAGTCAGGGGTCACGCCCTGACGCGCCATGAGTTCGTGGTAGGTCCCCCAATAGTCGCGGTAGCGGGGATCGTTTTCGGGGTTCACGATTTCAAAGTCGGTGAGGGGCCGGATTTTCAACCCCGCCCGTTCGCATCGCGCCTCGATCACTTCGGGGCGGCCGATCAGGATGGGGGTGTCGGTTGTTTCCTCAAGAATGGCCTGCGCGGCACGCAGCACCCGTTCATCCTCACCCTCGGCAAAGACGATGCGGCGGGTGGCGCTGCGGGCAGCATCGAACACCGGACGCATGATGAGGGCGGATTTGAACACCGACCCGTCCAGTTTGGTCTTGTAGGACTTCATGTCCTCGATCGGCCGGGTGGCTACGCCGGTTTCCATCGCGGCCTTGGCCACAGCGCTGGCGACCACACCCATCAGGCGGGGGTCAAAAGGTTTGGGGATCAGGTAATCTGCCCCGAATGTCAGTTGTTCGCCGCGATAGGCGGCGGCGGCCTCGGCGCTGGTCGTGGCGCGGGCGAGGGCGGCGATGCCTTCGATGCAGGCGATCTTCATCTCGTCATTGATCGTGGTGGCGCCCACGTCCAGCGCCCCGCGAAAGATGAACGGGAAACACAGCACGTTGTTGACCTGATTGGGATAATCGCTGCGGCCCGTGGCGATGATGGCGTCGGGGCTGGCGGCGCGGGCTGCCTCGGGCGTGATTTCGGGGCTGGGGTTGGCCAGGGCAAAGATGATCGGGCGGGTAGCCATTTTCGCCACCATTTCGGGCGTCAGGACGCCAGGGCCGGACAGACCCAAAAACAGATCGGCCCCTGCGATGACATCGAGCAGGGTCGCGGCGGTGGTGCCTTGGGCATATTCTGCTTTTTGCGGGGTCATGTCGGCGACGCGGCCCTTGTAGACCAGTCCTTGCAAATCGCAGAGGTAGACGTTTTCGCGTTTCACACCCAGCTTCAGCAGCATGTTCAGACAGGCGATGCCCGCCGCCCCGCCGCCGGTGCTGACGATCTTGATATCCTCGAACCGCTTGCCCGCGACGCGCAGGGCGTTGGTGGCGGCGGCCCCCACGACAATGGCGGTGCCGTGCTGATCGTCGTGAAAGACAGGGATGTTCATACGTTGGCGGCAGATTTCCTCGACAATGAAACAGTCGGGGGCTTTGATATCCTCAAGGTTGATGGCCCCGAATGTGGGTTCCAGCGAACAGACGATTTCGGCCAGTTTCACCGGATCGGGTTCGTTCAGCTCGATATCGAAACAGTCGATGTTGGCGAATTTCTTGAACAGGACGGCCTTGCCCTCCATCACCGGTTTTGAGGCCAGCGCGCCGATATTGCCCAGCCCCAGAACGGCGGTGCCATTGGTCACCACGCCGACCAGATTGCCACGCGTGGTGTAATCGCGGGCTGTGTCGGGGTCTGCCTTGATCTCCAGACAGGCTTCGGCCACGCCGGGCGAATAGGCGCGGCTGAGGTCGCGGCCATTGGCGAGCGGTTTGGTCGCGCGGATTTCGAGTTTGCCGGGCTTGGGAAAGCGATGATAATCGAGCGCCGCCTGACGCTGGCTTTCGCGGTTGGCGTCGTTGTTCTGCTCGGTCATTTCCGTCCCTCCCGGTAGATGGTTTAATATTAAACCATTTTGCTTCCGCGACGGAAGCCTGGGCCGCGATAAAACACTTTCATCGCCTGCTTGCAAATCCAAACGGGTCGCGACAGGGTTTCTGCATCATGACACAAACCGCCGAAATCCGCGCCGAAGTGCGCCTGCCCACCACCAGCCTGCGCGACGACCTGCCGTTCTTTGGCAAGGTTCTGGGGATGCGACTGGATATGATCTATCCTGCCGACAACCCGGCCGTCGCAGTCTATTCCGGCCACGGGCTGCGCGTTAGGCTCGAGGAAGGCACAGGCTCCCCCGGCCATCTGCGCCTGCTGACCGATGACCCCGACTTTGCCGAGGGGCGCAAACTGCTGACCGCCCCGGGCGGCACCACGGTCGAAATTGACGCGCTGAACCCGCCCCTGATCCTGCCACCCACCGACCATGCCTTTGTCGTGCGCCGTCTGGCCGATCAGGCCCCTTGGGTCATTGGCCGCGCCGGGATGCATTACCGCGATCTGGTCCCCAGCCGTCTGGGCGGGGCGATCATCGCCAGCCACATCCGCATCCCCGACGGCGGGCCGGTCCCCGACATGGTTCATTTCCACAAAGTCGGATTCCAGCTTATTTTCTGCATCAAGGGCTGGGTCGATGTCGTGTACGAGGATCAGGGGCCGAAAATCCGCCTGACCGCTGGCGACTGTTTCATCCAGCCCCCCGAAATCCGCCACCGCGTGCTCGAGGCGTCCGACGGGATCGAGGTGATCGAGATCGGCGTGCCCGCCGAGCATGTGACCGAGATCGACCATGTCATGACCCTGCCCACACCCCACCTGCGCCCCGACAGCGAATGGCAAGGGCAGCGGTTCGTCCATAATGTGGCCGAGCGGGCCATTTGGACCCCGTCCCGCCTGCCGGGCTACGACGTGCGCGACACCACCATCGCCGCCAACACCCACGATGTGGCAGGCGTACTGGTCTATCGGCGGGGGCAGGGCAATCCGGTCTGGTCGACGCATGACGCCGACATCCACTTTACCTTTGTCATGGCGGGCGAAATGACGCTTGAAGGGCAGGACAAGGACCCGTTCCGCCTGTCGCCCGGCGACGCCTTTGTCATCCCGCCGGGGATGCGCACGCGCTACGCAGATCCCACAGCCGATTTGATGCTGCTTGAGGTGGCTCTGCCCGGCGCATTCACCACATCACCGGTTTAGCCCCTTGTCATCGCGGCCTGCCGGTCGCACAGTTTGAACAAATGGTCAAAAGCGGGGTTCTGATGTCACTGGTCGATACCGCACGGGCGGTCCGCGAAAAGGCCTATGCGCCCTATTCCAACTTCAAGGTAGGCGCGGCCATCCGCGCCACCTCCGGCACCGTCTATGCCGGGGTGAACGTCGAAAACGTCGCCTATCCCGAAGGCACCTGTGCCGAAGCCGGGGCGATTGCCGCGATGATCGCAGGCGGCGACACGCGCATCGCCGAGGTGGCTGTCATCGCCGACAGCCCCATCCCGGTCAGCCCCTGCGGCGGCTGCCGACAGAAACTGGCCGAATTTTCGGACGGGTCAGTCAAGGTGACGCTCGCCACCACGGACGGATTGCTCCACCAGACCACCGTGGCCGACCTGCTGCCGGGGGTGTTTTCCGCCGATTACATGACCCGGACCTGAGGACATGGACGCCCGCGCCATCATCGCCAAGGTGCGCGACAAACGCATCCCCTCAACCGCCGAATTGCAATGGTTCGCCAAGGGGCTGGCGGATGGGACGGTGTCGGATGCACAGGCCGGGGCCTTTGCCATGGCGGCCCTTCTGAACGGTCTGGGCGAAGAGGCACGCGTGGGCCTGACCCTGGCCATGCGGGATAGCGGCGATGTGCTGAAATGGGACACGCCCGGCCCGGTGATCGACAAACACTCGACCGGGGGGGTGGGCGACTGCGTGTCGCTGCTGCTGGCCCCCGCGCTGGCCGCCTGCGGGGCCTATGTGCCGATGATTTCGGGGCGGGGTCTGGGCCATACGGGCGGCACGCTGGACAAGATGGAATCGATCCCCGGCGTGGTGGCGCAGATCGACGAAAAGCTCTTGCGCAAGATCGTCCGCGACGTGGGCTGCGCCGTTGTCGGCGCGACCGGCCGGATCGCCCCGGCCGACCGTCGTCTTTATGCCGTGCGCGATGTCACGGCGACGGTGGAAAGCATCGACCTGATCACGGCGTCCATCCTGTCCAAGAAACTGGCCGCAGGGCTGGAGGGTTTGGTGCTGGACGTCAAATGCGGGTCGGGCGCCTTCATGAAAACCGAAGCGGACGCGCTGGCCTTGGCGCAATCGCTGGTCAAGACGGCCAACGGGGCTGGCTGCCCCACCGCCGCGCTGATCACGGACATGGACGAACCACTGGCCCCGGCGCTGGGCAACGCGGTCGAAGTGGCCGTCTGCATGGAGGTGCTGTCGGGCAACCGCCTTGCCGCACCCCGCCTGCATGACCTGACGGTCGCCTTGGGCGGGCGGGTTCTGGCGCTGGCGGGCCATGTAGAGGGTGAGGCGGAAGAGATGATCGCCGCCGCCTTGTCCGATGGCCGCGCGATGGACCATTTCGCGCGCATGGTCGCGGCCTTGGGCGGACCGCCCGACATGGCGCAGGACTGGCACACCCATCTGCCAAAGGCCTCGGTGGTGGGCGAGGTGGGCGCACGCGAGGCAGGCTATATCGCCGCGATTGACGGCGAGGCGCTGGGTCTGGCCGTCGTCGCGATGGGCGGTGGTCGGCGGATCGAGACGGACAAGATCGACCCCGCCGTGGGTCTGACCGATTTCGTGCGGCTTGGGGCCAAGGTGGCCAAGGGCGATCCCCTCTGCGTCATCCATGCCCGCGACGAGGATAGCGCCGAGGCTGCGGCCAAGGCTGTGCTGGCCGCCGTGAGGTTGGGCGATGCGCCGACGATCAAACCCTTGATCCGGCAGAGGGTCGACAAATGACCCGCGCCTTCCTCATCGTCATCGACTCGGTCGGGATCGGCGGCGCGCCCGACGCCGACCGCTATTTCAACGGCACCCGGCCCGACACCTGGGCCAACACCGTGGCCCATATAGCCGACGCCTGTGCAACAGGGGCCGCCGCGGACGGGCGGAGCGGACGCCTGTCCCTGCCGACGCTCTGCGATCTGGGTCTGGGGGCAGCGTTGACGCTTGCGTCCGGGGCAGGTGGACTGCCCACGCAGGCCAGCGGCGCCTGGGGCGCGGCCACCGAACTGTCGCGCGGCAAGGACACACCATCGGGCCACTGGGAACTGGCGGGCGTTCCCGTTCCGTGGGACTGGACCGTATTCCCCGACACCAACCCCTGCTTTCCCGATGATCTGGTCGTGATGACCTGTCAGGCGGCAGGAACGGGCGGCATCCTGGGCAACCGCCATGCGTCCGGCACCACGATCATCGCCGAAGAAGGCGCGCGGCACATGAAAACCGGCTGGCCGATCTGCTATACCTCGGCGGATTCGGTGTTCCAGATTGCCGCCCATGAAGAGACGTTTGGGCTGGATCGCCTGCAAAAACTCTGCGCCGACATGGCCCCCACCCTGCACGCGATGAAGGTGGGGCGGGTGATCGCCCGGCCCTTCGTTGGTAGCCCTGAAACCGGGTTCACCCGCACCGCCAACCGGCACGATTATGCCATTGCCCCACCCGCGCCCACGCTGTGCGATTGGGTCCATGCCGCAGGCCAACCGATTCATGCCATTGGGAAAATCGGTGATATCTTTTCGATGCGCGGCATCGACGACGTGCGCAAGGGGCGGGATGTGGCCCTGATGGGGCACCTGAACGATCTGGTGGATCAGGCGGCGGATGGCGCATTCGTCTTTGCCAATTTCGTAGAATTCGACAGCGAATATGGGCATAGGCGAGACGTGTCCGGCTATGCCCGGCATCTGGAATGGTTCGACCGGGAACTAGGCAAACTTCTGCCCCGACTGCGCGATGGCGACCTGCTGATCGTCACCGCCGACCACGGCAATGATCCCACATGGAGCGGGACCGACCACACCCGCGAACGGGTGCCGGTCCTGTGCCATGGGATCGGGGCGCGGGCGCTGGGGCAGATCGCCTTTGTCGATGTTGCGGCCAGCATCGCCGCCCACCTCAACGTGCCGTCACACGGCCCCGGAAAGTCGTTTCTATGAGTTACAAGAGCCTGCCCAAGGTCGAATTGCACCTGCACCTTGAAGGCGGCGCACCGCCTGCCTTCATTCGCGGTCTTGCCGCTGAAAAACATATCGACATCAGCGGGATATTCGACGAACGGGGTGGCTATGCCTATCGCGACTTTGACCATTTCCTGAAAGTGTACGAGGCTGCCTGCACCACCCTGACCGGCCCCGAGGAATTTCGCCGCCTGACGCTGGCCGTGCTGGAGCAATCCGCCGAAAATGGCGTCGTCTATTCCGAAACCTTTCTGTCGCCCGATTTCTGCGGCGGTGGCGACGTGGCGGCCTGGCGCGACTATCTGGCCGCGATCGAGGATGCAGCGGCCGAGGCCGAGCGGACGATGGGCATCACTCTGCGCGGGATCATCACCTGTATCCGACACTTTGGCCCCGAACAGGCGAAAACTGCCGCCCTGTGCGCCGCCGAGACCAAGGGCGATTTCATCGTCGGGTTTGGCATGGCGGGGGCCGAACTGATGGGCCGCCCCGGCGATTTCCGCTACAGTTTCGACATGGCGCGCGAGGCGGGTCTGCGCATCACCTGCCACGCGGGCGAATGGGGTGGGCCGGACATGGTGGCCGACACCATCCGCGACCTCAATCCCGAACGCATCGGCCACGGCATCAACGCGGCCAAGGACCTCGCGCTGGTCGACCTGATCGCCGAACGCGAAATCGTGCTGGAGGTCTGCCCCGGATCAAACGTGTTCCTGAACGCGGTCCCGTCGTGGAAGGCGCACCCGATCAAGTTGCTGCGCGACCGGGGGGTCAAGGTGACCGTCTCCACCGATGATCCACCGTTCTTCAACACCACCATGACCGCCGAATACGACATGCTGTCGCGCACCTTTGGCTGGGAGGAGGAGGAATTGGGGATGCTAACCCAAACCGCCCTTGACGCCGCGTTCTGTGACGCCGAAACCAAAGCCCGCATCGCCAAACTGCTGGAGCCTGCCCCATGAGCCACGTCATCGTCGTCGATCACCCGCTGGTGCAACACAAACTGACCCTGATGCGCGAGGCCGACACCTCGACCGCGTCGTTCCGGCAGCTTTTGCGCGAAATCAGCCTGCTGCTGGCCTACGAAGTGACGCGGACGCTGCCCATGACGACCAAGCGGATCGTCACCCCGCTCGAACCGATGGACGCCCCGATGATCGAGGGGAAAAAGCTGGCGCTGATCTCGATCCTGCGGGCGGGGAACGGGCTGCTGGACGGGATTCTGGAACTGGTCCCCGCGGCGCGGGTGGGCTTTGTGGGCCTCTACCGTGACCCGGACACGCTGCAACCGGTGCAATACTATTTCAAGGTCCCGCAAAGCCTTGAGGATCGGATGACCATCGTCGTCGACCCCATGCTGGCCACCGGAAACTCCTCCGTAGCCGCCATTGATCTTCTGAAAAAAGCGGGGGCCACGAACATCCGGTTCCTGTGCCTGCTGGCCGCGCCCGAGGGGATCAAACGGATGCAAGAAGCCCACCCGGACGTCGATATCGTGACCGCCGCCATCGACAGCCACCTCAATGACCACGGATATATCGTTCCGGGCTTGGGCGATGCCGGAGACAGGATGTTTGGTACCAAATAAGGCAACAATGCCTTTACAATCTAGCGACTGTCGGCCATTCTGACCCCACATATAGTGGGGGACGGCATGAGTTTGTTTCGCGTTTCGGTCGCAGCCTTGATCGGCCTTTGCGCCCAGAGCGCCGCCGTTCGGGCCCAGATGACGGCGGTTCCTGCTGAATTTCCGCCCTCGTCATATACCGCGACCCAATATGTGGACAGCCAGGGATGCGCGTTCATGCGGGCCGGGATCGGCGGGGCGATCAACTGGGTTCCGCGGATCAACCGGGACAGGTCGCAGCTGTGTGGATTCCAGCCCACCTTTGCCCAGGCACCCCGGCAAGAACTGACGCGGACAGACGCGCCCGAAATTACCATTGCCGCCGCGCCGCAGGCCGCCCCTGCCCCGGTGGCAGTGACAGCCGTCGTCACGGCCCCGGTCCGGACGGCCAACACGGCGCGTGTGGGGGCTCCGATGGTGACCGTCGCCTCGACCACCACGGCCCCGACGATCGGGATGGGGGCATCGGCGCAAACGGGCTCGCCTTCGCCGCAGATCATCACCATTCCGGCCGCATCTCAGGTGGCTACGGCCCGGGTCATTCCTGCCGCCCCTGCCCTCCGTGTGTTGACCCGCGCAGAAATCTGCGTTGGCAAGACCGGTGTGCAGCCGGGCTATGTCAGCCGCAGCACGGGCCGTCCGATTGATTGCGGCGGACAGCCCACCCCGACGGTCACGGCCTCTGTTCCGACGACGATGCCTTCGGCAGGGCATGTGATGACCCTGTCGGAGATTTGCGCGGATGCCAGCGACAGTGGCCGCCGCTATGTCAGTGGCGTGACCGGCGAGCCAGTGCGCTGCGGGCCACAGACACAACCGCTGACGACCTATACGGTGCGCAGTGCGCCCGTCTATGTGGCCCCGTCTGCCGGACCAAGCCGCCCGGCAGCAATCGGCGGGGCCGCGGCCCCCTATGCACCATCGCTGACCGCCCCCGCTCAGGCACCCGCCATCATCATTCCGGCGACGCCTTCGGTCCCGGCGACCGGCGCCTGTGGCAATCCCTACATGAACGCTCCGCCCGGCATGGCTGTCCGGTGCGGCCCACAAAGCCAATCGCCCTCGGGTCTCGTGCTGGGAAGCCTGGATATGGGTTCGGTCGCAACCGTGACCCGGGCGTCCGAGCCGGTCGCGCGGTATGGGCTGTTTCGGCGGCGGGTACCGGTGTCGAACCCTGCCGCGGGGACCCCTGCCCCAGCGGCCCCGGTCGCAGGCTACGCGCCGGTCTGGACCGATGGACGCCTGAACCCAAATCGCGGACTTCAGGCGCCGGTCGTTTATGTGAGCTACGCCGTCTCGGCATCCTGATCCGCGGCCTTCAACGGGCGCAGCCACGTCAGGCCCAGCCTCGTCAGGCCCAGTCCCTTCAGGCGCAAATACCCTGTAGCGCAACCCAATCCCCATCCGTCAGGATGACCGGCCCTGGTTGGCCGGCAAACGGATCTGCCTTGGTCAGAGCCACCGTCGCCTCGCCCGTTGGATCCATGGCATTGGCATAGGGCGTGATGGGAACATTCGCTGCAGTAAAGGCCGCAATCAGTTCGGCGGTCGTGGCCTCCGGGGGCGGAGCGGTCAGCACCCGCTCGGCATAGCTGCGCAGGGTATCGGTCGGCAACTCGCCAGTGGTCAACAGGCGCATCGTGGTGCCCAGACCCGCCTGCAACAAAATAGCGTCCAGCGGATCGTGGTCGATCCGGGCCGTAACAGCGGCAAGCACATATCCGGCAAGGACAGCAGGATCATCTTGGCCTTCGATCAGGTCCCGACTGACCACGACGATCCGACCGGGCAACAAAATCGCCCCCTTGAGCCGGTTTGGCACGACGACGATTTGTGCCGTGTCTTCGGCCCCCAGAACGCGGGTCTTGAACCGGGCAAGGGCCTGTGTGCCTTGGGCCGACCGGCATGTCGGGCCTGTGAGGCGCTGTAGGTGACCCAGCGTGGTCGCCCCGATCTCGGACCGCTTGGACAGAGGCACGACCTTGAGCGTCTGTTCGACCAACGCGCCCGGCAACCAAAATACCCCCAGCCCCAGCATGGCCGCCACGCTAAAGGCGATCCCGGCATTGCGCACACGCCCCGGTCGCGGCTGGCGGCGGGCCAGCGACCGCCGCACCTTTTCCAGCGCGTCGATCATCATGGTGTCCGACAGTTCCAGCGTTTCGGACCGCTCCGGATCAGGGGAATAAAGCGCCGGTCGCTCGCCCGGATTGACCCGGTCGATTGCCGGCAACGACCAATGGGTCAACGGCCGCCCTGCTCCGTCCGAAATGACCAGCGTCGCATCGCCGAACGACACCGTGACGTCCAGCCGCTGCTGGTCGCCAACAGCACGCCAAAGCCCGCCACATTCCAGTCGTTCATATTGCTTGAGTGCGGTCATGTCCCCGTTGGCGTTATCCGCCCTGCTCTACGTTTTGAGGCATGATAGACCGGGACGGCGGCCAAGGGTAGGTGGGTTGAAACTCACCGTGCAGAAGGGGCTCAGCTTCTTTGGTCTGAAAACTCCCGCCGGAGGCATCCGGACGATCCTGCACACCGACAGCGCGGAAATGGGTGGACCCAACCATCATCCCGGTGACGGCTATGACCCCAGGGCCTCCGCCGCAACGCGGTGCGCCTCGCGAAACATGGGGTCCCAGTCGGCTGTCATGGGTTCAGCTGCGGGATGCCAGAAAAAGTGAAATCGGTGACCGTGATCGTCTTCGGTCTGGTGGGTCCATCGGTCGGGCAACCCCTCTGCCTCGAACAACCAGAAATCCCACCGGGTGCGTTCGGTCCCGATCAAGGCCGACGCCAGGAACCGAGGCGCGGCGCTGGCAATGATCCCGCTCTCTTCGCGCAATTCACGAATGGCCGCATCGCGTGACGCCTCGTTCGGGCCAATGGTCCCCTTGACCCATTGCAGCCCGGCAGTGGGATGTCGGAAGGCAAGCCAGTCCCCGGACCCTGCCCGGACCACGATGCAGCAGACTTTGGCCATCTGTCCCCTCAAGCAGCGGATGCACGTGTCGCCACCGGCAAGGTGAGTTTAGACCCACCTCAGCTCAAAGAAAAACCCGGCCTGTTCGGGCCGGATTTTTCGGGAATTCTATCGGCCTGACCGGGTCAGGCCACCAGTGGCTCAGGCGGTCGCCTTGGCGGCAACGGCCTTGGCGATCTCTTTCTTGACCTTCAGCGCATCGGCCGACAGCTCGTCGTCCTTGGCCTTGGCCAGATAGGCGTCCAGCCCGCCCCGGTGATCGACGCTACGCAGGGCGGCGTTCGAGATACGGAAGCGGAACGACCGACCCAAAGTGTCGGACATCATCGTCACTTCCTGAAGGTTGGGAAGGAACCGGCGACGGGTGCGGTTCTTGGCGTGGCTGACGTTGTTGCCGGACATCGGCCCCTTGCCAGTAAGTTCGCATCTACGCGACATGGGATAATCCTTGTTTGTTGGTCCGGCCCCCAGGGCCGGTTTGATCGAAACGGGCAACACGCCCAAGGACGGCCCCCGCACTGCGGGACCCGTCACGAAGGCCGGGGATTAAGGGGATTCCCCCCCCCGGTCAAGCCCGATTGGTGGATCCGGGCTTGGTGCTCAACCGCTCCGCTTCGGCCAGCGCCCGCTCTGCCAGCGCCGGACGCCGGGACAAGGCATGTTTGGCCAGCCGTGTCCAATAGAGGGGCGACTGGCGCCGCGCGGCCCGATGTTCGGCCAGAAGAGGCCCTGGTTCCGGGAACGGGTCGACCGCCAACCTGCGCACCACCACCCCGCGGCCGGTGTCGCGCAAGACCTGCGTCGCCGGATGATCGCCAAAGGCCAGCCGGGCCAGCCGGACCCGCGGAAACAAGGTCTGAAGGCGGCGGGCATGGTCAAGGTCCAGAACGGCAAACGGATCGACCGCGATGACCCCCCGCAAAGTGCCGCTGGCCCGCCGGGCGAGATCGCCTATATCCGGATCAAATCCTGCCGCCTCGGTCCGGTAACGCCTGTCGTGGGGCATCAGGCCGGGGTCGATGGTCAGTTGCGGCGACACCGAAACGACCGTCTGCGCGCCCAGCGCCGCAGCGAACCGAAAGGCCCCGTAGCCGCCCATCGAAAACCCCAGCAGTCCGACCCGGACAAAGCGCAAGCCCAGCACCGCCAGCGTCCCGTCCAGCGCAGCAGTTTCGGCATTGATGAACCAGTCATTGCGGCGCGACCGGATCATCAGATGCGCCGCCCCGGTTCGCAAGATCGTGTCGGACCCGGCGTCGGTTGAAAAATCCGTCTTGCCATGCTGGCGAAAATCAAAAGTGACGACCAACCTGTCAGAGGGGGCGGCATAAAGATCGGCCCGCAGATGCGATCCATCAAAGACCCTCTCGTGCGGGGTCATGCAGGACCATCCAAAAGGGCCACGATCCGGGCGGCAGCGCGGGCCGGGCTGGTCAGACCTTGAGCCACCTCGGCATCCAGCCGGACAAGGGCGGCGGCAATCCGGGGATCTGCCCGCAGACGGTCCAGCATCTGACCACGCACTTCCTCCCCGAACCAATGTCGGGCTTGCTCGGCCCGGCGGGCGGCCAGAACGCCATGGTCACGACGCCACGCGGCCAGCGCCGACATCTCGGTCCAGGCGGCGTCCAGGCCGGTCTGGTCCAGTGCCGAAACGGTCAGCGCCTTGGGGAAATCGGCCGGGTCCTGCGGACGACGACGGAGCAGGCGCAGCGCCCCGGCATAGTCGGCACAGGTCCGAGTCGCCTGCGCCTTGAGTTCTCCGTCCGCCTTGTTGACAAGGATCAAGTCGGCGATCTCCATGATGCCCCGCTTGACCCCCTGCAACTCGTCGCCGCCCGCCGGGGCGAGCAATAGGATGAACAGGTCGCACATCTCGGCCACCATCGTTTCGGACTGGCCGACGCCGACGGTTTCGATCAGGACCACGTCGAATCCGGCCGCCTCGCACAGGGCCACCGCCTCGCGCGACCGGCGGGCAACGCCGCCCAGATGGGTCTGACTGGGCGAGGGGCGGATAAAGGCAGCCGGATCACGGCTGAGGTGCTCCATCCGCGTCTTGTCGCCCAGGATCGACCCACCCGTCCGGGCAGACGAGGGATCGACGGCCAGGACCGCCACCCGCAACCCCTGCGCGGTCAGCATCAGACCGAACGCCTCGATAAAGGTGGATTTGCCCACACCGGGGGTCCCGGACAGCCCGATGCGCAGGGCCTGCCGGTCGCGCGGCAGCGCCTCGATGAGGTCGAGCGCCTGCACACGGTGATCGGCGCGGCCGCTTTCCACCAGAGTGATCGCACGGGCCAGCGCCCGACGGTCGCCAGACGCGATGGCTTGGGCAAGATCGGCAGGAGTCGTGGTGTGTTTCATGCAACAGTCATAGCGGGCAGGTGGGGTGGGTTGAAACCCACCTTACAGACTGCCCCGGCTTCTTTGGTCTGAAAAACTCCCGCCGGAGGCTCCCGGCGCGGGTCCGGGAGCCTCCGGCGGGAGTTGTTATGGCAAGGTGAAGGGCAAGGACCCCTGTGACGGTGGGTTTCAACCCACCGCCCGCCAAGGCTTGACCTTTGTCCCGACATGCCCAGCTTAGGGCGATGCACACCCTGCCCCCCCGTTTCGCTGACTGGTTCGCCGCCAAGGGCTGGGACCTGCATCCGCATCAGGCACAGATGTTGGCCCGCGCCGACTCACCGGCTCTGTTATTGATCGCTCCGACGGGCGGGGGCAAGACGCTGGCCGGGTTCTTGCCAACGCTGGTGGAACTGGCCGACGGCAGCCATCAGGGCCTGCACACCCTCTATGTATCGCCGCTCAAGGCGCTGGCGGCCGACATCCGGCGCAACCTGCGCACCCCGATCGACGAGATGGGCTTGGCCATCCGGGTCGAGGACCGGACAGGCGATACGTCCTATACACAAAAGCGCCGCCAGCGGGCAGATCCGCCACATATCCTTCTGACCACGCCGGAATCGCTGGCCCTGCTCACCTCGTATGAAGATGCGCCGCGTATGTTCGCAGGCCTCCAGCGGGTCATCGTGGACGAAATCCACGCTCTGGCAGAAAGCAAGCGGGGCGATCAGTTGATGCTGGCCCTATCGCGGTTGCAGGCGATGTGTCCCGGCCTGCGGCGGGTCGGTCTGTCCGCCACGGTCGAGGACCCAGCGGCTATCGCCAAGTCTCTTGCCCGCCATCCCGACCCCTGCCCGATCCTGATGGCAGAACCCGGGCCTGACCCCAACATCGCCATGCTTGTCACCGACGAACAACCGCCCTGGGCCGGGGGCGGGGCCAAATACGCAATCCCGGCAGTGCTGCGCGAGGTTGAGGCCCACAAGACGACCTTGATCTTTCACAACACGCGGGCGCAAGCCGAACTGTTCTTTCACAACATCTGGTTACACAATTCGAACAACCTGCCGATCGGTATCCATCACGGATCGCTCAGCCGCGAACAGCGCGAAGGGGTCGAGGCGGCGATGGTCCGGGGCGACCTTCGGGCCATCGTCTGCACCGGGTCGCTGGACCTTGGTATCGACTGGGGCGATGTGGATCTGGTCATTCAGGTCGGCGCCCCCAAGAACGTCAAGCGTCTGATCCAGCGGATCGGGCGGGCCAACCACCGCTACAACGCGCCATCCAAGGCGCTCCTCGTCCCCGCCAACCGGTTCGAGGTGGTCGAATGTGTCGCGGCCTTGGAGGCCGCAAAAGCGCATGATCTGGACGGCGACCCCAAAGGCCCCGGCCCGCGGGACGTGCTGTGCCAGCACATCCTGATCCGTGCCTGCGCCGGCCCCTTTGACGAGCGGGAATTGTTCGACGAGGTGCGCACTGTGGGGGCCTACGCGGGCCTCAGCCGGGCTGCCTTTGACGACTGCCTCGATTTCGTGGCGACAGGCGGCTATGCCCTGCGCGCCTATGACCAGTGGAAGCGATTGCAGCAGCGGGACGGTCTGTGGCATCTGCGCGACCCCCGCGCCGCCCAACGCATCCGCATGAACATCGGCACCATTCAGGACACCGACACGGTCAAGGTGCGGATGCGCGGCAGCTTCAAACCGCTGGGCGAGGTCGAGGAGGATTTCGCGGCCACGCTAACCCCCGGCGACACCTTTCTAATTGGCGGGCAGATCGTACGGTACGAAGGGCTGCGCGAAATGACGGTCGAGGTCAGCCGATCGGCCTCAAAGACCCCCAAGATCGCCACCTTCATGGGGACCAAATTCGCCACTTCGACCCAGTTGTCAGCCCGCATCCTGCGGATGTTCCGACAGGAAAACTGGCCCGAACTGCCCCGACACACCGCAGAATGGCTGGCCCTGCACCGCAAGGTGTCACGCCTGCCAGAGGCCGACCGGATCCTGTGCGAAAGCTTTCCCTATGACGGGCGGCAGCACCTGTGCACTTATGGCTTTGCCGGACGCAATGCACAGCAGACGCTGGGCCTGCTGCTGACCAAAAGAATGGAGGAAGAGGGGCTTCACCCCTTGGGGTTCGTCGCCACGGATTATGCCACGCTGATCTGGGGGCTCGACCCGGTGACAGACCCCGCCCCGCTGTTCCGGCCCGACCAGCTGCGCGATGGGCTGGATCAGTGGCTGGCGGGCAACGCTGTGATGAAGCGCACCTTTCGGACAAGTGCAACTATCGCCGGCCTGATCGAACGCAACCTTCCGCAGGCGCGCAAGACCGGGCGACAGGCCACGTTTTCTTCCGACATCCTCTACGACACACTGACCAAATACGAACCCGACCACCTGATGCTGCGGATCACGGCCGAGGAAGCGACGCGCGGCCTAGTGGATTTCGGCCGGATCGAAGAGATGCTGGCGCGCACCGCGGGCCGAATCGACCATGTGGTTCTGGACCGGCCGAGCCCCCTGTCTGCGCCGATGTTTCTGGAAATGGGCAGGGTCCCGATCAGCGGCACAGGGCGCGAACGGCTGGTCGAGGAACAGGCAGCCGCTCTGATGGCGGCGGCGGGACTTGGTAGCGCCGGGGCGGTGGGTTGAAACCCACCGGACAGTCTGGCCCCGGCTTGTACGAGCCAAAAAACTCCCGCCGGAGTCACCTGGCTTTGATCCGGGAGCCTCCGGCGGGAGTTTTTTAGACCAAAGAAGGCAAGAGCCCCTGTTCGGTGGGTTTCAACCCACCGCCCCCGAACACCATTCCCGATTGCCCCCGCCCCCTCTGCCTGCCAATATGCCCGGCAAACCAAAAGCAAAGAGCAGAGCATGGCCGAAGACCTGTTGTCCGGCAGCGGACCCGACGAATACAACGCCTCCTCCATCGAGGTTCTCGAAGGGCTGGAACCCGTCCGCAAACGCCCCGGCATGTATATCGGCGGCACCGACGAACGGGCGCTGCACCATCTCGTGGCCGAGGTGCTGGACAACTCGATGGACGAGGCCGTCGCGGGCCACGCCACGCGGATCGAGGTCGAACTGCACGACGATTATTCGATCACCATCCGCGACAACGGGCGGGGCATCCCGATCGATCCGCACCCCAAATTCAAGGACAAATCCGCGCTCGAGGTGATCATGTGCACCCTGCACGCGGGCGGCAAATTCGGCGGCAATGCCTATCAGACATCGGGCGGCCTGCACGGGGTCGGCGCCTCGGTCGTCAATGCGCTGTCGGACTCCATGACCGTCCAGGTGGCCAAGAACAAGGAACTCTACGAACAGAACTTTGCCCGGGGCATCCCCCAAGGGCCGCTCAAACACCTTGGCCCCACGCAGAACCGGCGCGGCACCACCACCACCTTTCACCCCGACGAACAGATATTCGGGCACCACCGGTTCAAACCTGCGCGGCTGTTCAAATCCATCCGGTCCAAAGGGTACCTCTTTTCCGGCGTCGAAATCCGCTGGAAATCGGCCATCGACGACGGAGAGACGCCAACCGAGGCGGTGTTCCACTTTCCGGGCGGGCTGGCCGATTACCTGAACGAAACCTTGGGCAAATCAACCACCTACGCCGACAAACCCTTTGCCGGCACCGTCGATTTCACCGAAAAATTCGGGCTGCCGGGCAAGGTCGAATGGGCGATCAACTGGACCCCCGTGCGCGACGGGTTCATCCAGTCCTACTGCAACACTGTCCCCACGCCCGAAGGCGGCACGCACGAGGCCGGGTTCTGGTCGGCCATCCTGCGGGGCATCCGTGCCTATGGCGATCTGGTCAAGAACCGCAAGGCCGACCAGATCACCCGCGACGACCTGCTGACGGGGGGCTGCGCGCTCGTCTCCTGCTTCATCCGCGAACCCGAATTCGTGGGGCAGACCAAGGACCGGCTGGCCACCGCCGACGCCCAGCGGCTGGTGGAAAACGCCGTGCGCGACCATTTCGACAACTGGCTGGCCGCCGATACCAAATCCGCCGGGGCCATCCTCGATTTCCTTGTCCTGCGGGCCGAAGAACGGCTGCGGCGCAAGCAGGAAAAGGAAACCCAGCGCAAGACGGCGACCAAGAAACTGCGCCTGCCCGGCAAACTGACCGACTGTTCGGCCAAATCGCGCGAAAACACCGAACTGTTCATCGTCGAAGGCGATTCTGCGGGCGGGTCGGCCAAGGCCGCGCGCAACCGCGAAACCCAGGCGCTGCTCCCGCTCAAGGGGAAAATCCTCAACGTCCTTGGGGCGGCGTCGGGCAAACTGACCACCAACCAAGAGATTTCGGACCTGTGCGAGGCGATGGGGGTCCGCATGGGCACCAAATTCGTCCTCGACGACCTGCGCTATGACAAGATCATCATCATGACCGACGCCGACGTGGACGGGGCGCATATCGCCTCGCTCCTCATGACGTTCTTCTTCACCCAGATGCGGCCCCTGATCGACCACGGGCACCTCTATCTGGCCTGCCCGCCGCTCTACCGACTGACCCAAGGGGCGAAACGGCTTTATGTGGCCGACGACGCCGAAAAGGCGCTCTGGATGGACAAGGGTCTGGGCGGCAAGGGCAAGATCGACGTGCAACGGTTCAAGGGTCTGGGCGAGATGGACGCCAAGGACCTCAAAGACACCACCATGAACCCCGAAACCCGCAAACTCATCCGCGTGACGCTCCACGACGACATGCCGGGCGAAACCGACGATCTGGTCGAACGGTTGATGGGGAAAAAGCCGGAACTGCGGTATCAGTATATCCAGGAAAACGCGCGGTTCGTGGAGGAGTTGGATGTTTGAGGGGACATTATGGTAAAAACTATCCAAGGCCGGTCAACCGGCGAATTTCATCTTCCAGCCATTCGCATGTCCTCTCAAGATTTCCTTATATTTTTGCGGAAGTTTTCGAGTAACCGCAAAATAGAGATTGTTACAGGCAACTGTGAAGGCAGTCAGAGGATCATACTGTAAACTACTGAAGAAGTTGAATCTCATGAATACATTCTAGGTAACGAATTCGAGCTAAATATTGACGAGGTATCTATAACGTTCAATAGATTTAGAAATAAAATTTCCTTCCTTGAAAAAGATAGAGGCCTCGCAGAAGGCATATGGGCCTACCTTATTCAATTTAAAGACTGGATAGGCCTTACCTATCATCCTTTTTTGTACCTTCTAATTGGATCTATTATTTCAATCTATGTGAACAAGAGATTTCAGATTGTCGGCTTTGATGCAGTGATGTCAAATTTAGAAATTATGTCTTTGCTCGTCATCCCAAGCCTATTCCTTTATCGGAAATTATGGGGACTACGAGTAATCTACTCTGTTCGAGATAATTTCTTGAAACGAAATAAGGATAAGATTGTTGTTTCTGTTGTGACTGCCATAGTCATAGCAGGCCTAAGTTATGGCTGGAATGCTCTGAACGCATTATTGGCAAGCAAGCCGTAGTGCGCGCTTTTGTTGCGCACCAAACCAAACTACCCCACGACCGACGGCCCATAAATACCCACGCTATCGTGCGCCGTTGAACTGTCCCGGCCGGATGAACCCCGCCCTACGGCTCTCACCGCGCCCATAGGTCGGGGCTTCACCCTAACTCCCGTAGGGTGGGTGCAACCCACCATCCACCCGACCTCGCACCCCGTCCCCGGTAGGTTTCACCCACCCTACCCAAAGGACCCCTGCCCATTCCCACACATACCGGAGGATGCCTCTGCGGCGCGGTCCGCTTTGCCGCCACCGGCGACCCAACCCGTGTTGGCCTCTGCCATTGCATGGACTGCCGCAAGGTTCATGGCGCGCAGTTCCACGCCTCGGTCCTCTTTCCGGCGGAGGGCGTCACGATCACCGGGGAAATCACCGCCTAAAAGGGGCCGTGCTTCCTGACCCGCCTGCGGTCCGTGGGGTGGGTGCAACCCACCATCCACCCCACCATGATCCATCCCCGGTGGGTTTCACCCACCCTACCGCTCGGCTCGGCCCGTAGGGTGGGTGCAACCCACCGTTCACAAACGATTAACGAATTTTCCCAACAAAATCAGCATCAAAATGCCCGTTCATGTTTGAACACCCTCACGACCCCACATCGCCCGGGGCCACGGCGGTCGCTTTCAGGATCGCAAAAACCTCTTGCCCGACCGCTAGCCCCATCCCCTCGGCCGACCGCCGGGTGACCCGCGCCAGCAGCCGCGCCTGCCCGGCTGCCAGCCCCACCGCCACCCCCGGCCCATCCCCCATCCGTAGCCCCGTGACCCTGACCGGAAGGACGTTGAGGGCCGAAATCCCCTCGGGCCGCTGGGTCGCCAAAATCACGTCCTGCGCTGAAATCCGGACCCGCGTAGACGACCCCAGCACCCCCAACCGCCCCGGCAGGACCAGCCTGCCGCCGTCGAACGCGACCGTCGTGAGGTCCGAAGTAACGTCATAGAGCGCGATCCGCCCCGAAATGACTGCCCCCGCCTCGCGAACCCCCATCAGCGGGACCGACGCCGGGTCGGCCAACACGTCCGCCACCGGCCCGCAGGCCGTGACCCGCCCGCCGTCGATCAGGACCAGTGTGGTCGCCAGCCGGGCCACCTCGGACACATCGTGGGTGACGTATAAAATCGGGATGCCCACCGCATCGCGCAGCCGTTCCAGATAGACGAGGATCTCGGCCTTTCTCGGCCCATCCAGCGCCGCGAGCGGTTCATCCATCAACAGCAGGCGCGGCCCGGACATGAGAGCGCGGCCCAGCGCCACCCTCTGCTTTTCCCCGCCCGACAGGCTGCCGGGGCGGCGGTTTAGCAGGTCGCGCAGGCCCAGCAGGTCGATCACCTTGTCCGCGTCGTGACGGCCTCCATAAGCCAGATTGCGGGCGACGCTGAGGTGCGGAAACAGCCGCGCGTCCTGAAAGACATATCCGATCCGCCGCCGATGGACCGGCACGCTGATCCGGTTGTCCAGCAGGACGGTCCCGTCCACCTCGACCCGCCCCTGATCGGGCCGCAGCAGCCCCGCGACGGAGTTGACGATGGTCGTCTTGCCCGACCCCGACCGCCCGAACAGGGCCGTCACGCCAGCGGGGGCGGTGAAATCCACGTCGAGCGTGAAGCCTTCGAAGGCGTGCCGCAGCCGGACCGAAATCATCGCCGCACCCGCCGCGCGAGCCATTCCGACAGGATCAGCGCCCCTGCCGCAATCCCCACCGACACCAGCGCCAGCCGCAGCGCAAGCGGTTGCGCCCCCGGCACGTCCAGCAGGCTGTTGATCGCCAGGGGGATCGTCTGGGTCTGGCCCGGAATGTTGCTCACAAAGGTGATCGTGGCGCCAAATTCGCCCATCGCCTTGGCAAAACCGATGATCGCCCCACCGATGATCGCGGGCCAGATCAGCGGCAGCGTGACCGTTCCAAACACCCGCAGACGCCCGGCCCCGAGGGTCGCCGCCGCCTGTTCAAGCTTGGGATCGACCGCATCCACCCCCAGCCGGATCGCCCGAACCAGCAGCGGAAAGGCCATGACCCCAGCGGCCAAAGCCGCCCCTGTCCAGCGAAAGGCAAAAACCAGCCCCAGCGCCTGTTCCAACGCTGCCCCCACTGGCCCGCGCCGCCCGAAGGCCAATAGCAGGAAATAGCCCGTCACGACCGGGGGCAGGATCAGCGGCAAATGCACAAGAATGTTCAACGCCTGCCGTCCCCAGAACCGCCCCCGCGACAGGGTCAGCGCACAGACCACGGCCAAGGGAAGGCTGCACAAAGTCGCCCAAAGCGACACGATAACCGAAAGCCGCACCGCCTGCCATTCTGCCGGGCCGAGGAAATCGGTCATGGGGCGGTGAACCCGGCGGCAGCAAAGATCAACCGGGCCGTCGTAGTGTAGAGATAGGTCATGAAATCGGCGGCGACCGGGCTGGTAGCCCCGGTCAGGATTGCGGCGGGATAGATGATCGGATCGTGTGTTTCCGATGGAAACATGGCCACCATATCGACCTTGGGCTCGGCCCGCGCATCCGTCGCATAGACCACCCCAAAGGGCGCCTCGCCCAGAGCGACGAGCGCGAGCGCGCCCCGAACATTGTCGGCCTGCGCGACGTTCGGGGACACCACATCCCACAGCCCCAGCGCGGTCAGCGCCTGTTTGCCGTAGATGCCCGCAGGCACGCTGTCCACGCCCGCCATCGCCAGTTTGCCCATCCCCAGCACGGCGGGCAATTGTGCCAGTTCGATTGGGCTGGCCGGAGCCGGGGCCACAAGGACGAGAGTATTTCCAAGGACATCGGAGCGTGTTTCGTCGCGCAGCAACCCCTTGGCGGACAGGTCGTCCATCCAGTCTTCGCTGGCGGCAAAAAAGATGTCGGCGGGCGCCCCTTCGGCGATTTGTCGGGCCAGGGTCGACGTTGCGGCGTAGGCGATGGTCACGGTGTTGCCTGTCGCCTGTTCCCAGTCCGCCGCAACGATGTCGAGGCTTTCCTTGAGGCTGGCCGCCGCAAAGACCGTGACGGTGTCGGCCTGCGCGCTGACCGCGCCAAAGGCCAAGAACGCGGTCATGACGAAGTTGCGCAAGGTGAGGTCTCCAGCGGATCAGGGTGCGCGTCCACATCACCCCGCAGGGCGCAAGATGGCAAGCCCCTAGACCCAGACGCGCAAACGCTCGGCGATTTCGGTGACGCGGGAACGGACTTCCGCGCCGATGGCCCCGGTGCGGCGGGCGTCGCGCAGGGTGGTGACCCAAGGGTCGGGCGGCAGACGGGGCCGGCCGCCCCGCGTTTCCCAAACCAGCGCCCGCAGCACCTGTTCAGCGGCATTTGGCAGGCGGTCGGGGATTTCGGCCCCGGCAAGCGTGGCCCAGACC
Source organism: Marivivens sp. (assembly GCA_024642115.1). Lineage (GTDB taxonomy): Bacteria > Pseudomonadota > Alphaproteobacteria > Rhodobacterales > Rhodobacteraceae > JAHEBU01. The sequence goes on from JAHEBU010000001.1 coordinate 86,773, forward strand.
CCAGTCCAGAGGCGGCCCACCGACCACGGGTTATAGCCCCCCCCGCCCAGAACCAGTGTGCGCGGGGCGATCCCGTTGAGCGCTGCGACGATGGACCAATGCGCGTTATTGGAGAGCGCAAGCCGCGACTGCGGGTCCTCGGCCACCGCATCCGCCCCGCATTGCAGCACCACCGCATCGGGCCGAAAGGCCGTGACCAGCGGCAGGATGACCGCATCGCGCACAAGTGCCATGTCGTCGTCATGGCTGCCTGCAGGCAGCGGCAGGTTATGCACCTGTCCCACCCCCCGGTCGGTGATCGCCCCGGTGCGCGGCCAGCGGTTTTCCTCGTGCGTCGAGATCAGCAGGGTGTCGGGGTCACCCGCAAAGGCATGTTCGACCCCGTCGGGGTGATGCGCGTCGATGTCCACATAGGCGATTTTGGTCGCCCCGTTCCGCCGCAGCGACTGGATCGCAAACACCGGATCGTTCAGGTAGCAGAACCCATTCGCCCGGTCGGGCATCCCGTGATGGGTGCCGCCGCCGGGGGCGTAGATGACCCCGCCCTTGGCCAGCAATTCGCCCGCCAGCAGAACCGCCCCTGCCCCCGTTGCCGGACGACGAAACATCTCGGCAAAGATCGGATTGGAGGGGGTGCCGATGTGGTGCCGGGTGCGCACCTCGTCGCTGACCGCCTGCGCGGTCTCGGCCGCCTGCAAAGCCGCCACATAGTCGGGCGTGTGAAATCCGTGCAGGGCGGCCGCTTTGGCGCGGGGGCTGGTGATGAACTGGTCGGCCGGAAGCCAGCCCAGCGCCCGACTTAGGTCCATCACGGTCGAAACGCGGGGCACCCGCAGCGGATGCCAAGGCCCATAAGTGGAACCGCGATAGATGTCCGAGCCGATGAATCGGGGCTTAGCTGGCGCCAAGGGCCGCCTCGACCGCCTGGGTGATCTGTGGGCCAGTGGGGTTGGGCATCGACCCCCAATGGCCCAGAACCTGCCCGTCCGCACCGATCAGAACCTTGTTGAAGTTCCAGTTGGGAACGAATCCGGTCTCGGCCTCGACCCATTTGTAGAACGGGTCGGCATCAGGGCCTTTGACATGTGTGATCTCGGTCATCGGCAGGGTCAGGTTGAAGTTGGCGTCGCAGAATTCCTTGACCGCGCCTTCGCTTGCCAGTTCCTGTTTGAAATCGTCCGACGGGATCGCCAGAACCACCAGCCCCCGGTCCTTGTAGGTATCATAAAGTGCCTGCAAGTCGTTGTATTGGGGCGTGAATCCGCACAGCGACGCCGTGTTGGCCACCAGCACGGGATGACCCGCATATGCGCTCATGTCGATGGTCCCGCCGTCGATCGACGGAAAGCGGAAATCGCTGGCCTGACCCGCATGGGCGGCCATCGGAAGGGCCACGGCCAGCAGGGCTGCACAAACTTTCATCATCCTTGGTCCTTTCTCTTGCCCCGCCCGCGCGGGTGCTGTTTTGGTGAAGACGATACGACTGCATCGCCCGCTCGCCCCATAGATAGTCTTCTGATCCGCTTTGGCCATGTCCATGCAAACGCCCACCCAGCTTCCTATCCGACTGCGGCCCGGCGGCAAGACCGACGTGCGCACGCAGTTTGCGGCGCTGTGTTACCGGGTGGTGCTGGACCAGACGCAGGTTTGCCTGGTTACCAGCCGGGGGACCGGCCGCTGGATCCTGCCCAAAGGCTGGCCGATGCACAAACAGACTCCGGCCGAGGCGGCCGCGACCGAAGCCTGGGAAGAGGCCGGCCTGACCGGCGAGGCGATCGACCGCTGTCTGGGCGTCTATTCCTATATCAAGCCACTCGACCGCACCCGGACTCCCGTTATCGCGCTGGTCTATCCGGTGCAGGTGACCGCCGTTCACACCGACTGGCCCGAACAGCACCAGCGGCGGCGCAAGTGGTTTACGCTCGACAAGGCCGCCCGCAAGGTGGACGAACCCGAGTTGCGGCAGATCGTGGCAACCTTCGATCCGCGGATTCTGGGTCGCTAGTTTCTGGGCCGTTAACCCTTTGCCAAACCGCTGTCTGCGATTATGTAACAAACTGAAACCAATCGCAGGCATCCGATGATCCGCTATTCGCTCAAATGCGCCAAGGACCACAGCTTTGACAGCTGGTTCGCAAGTTCGGCAGCGTTCGAGGCGCTGGCAAAGTCGGGACACCTTGCCTGCGCCGTCTGTGGCGTCGCGGATGTGACCAAGACGCTGATGGCACCCGCAGTCTCCGCCGAGGCCGACCGCCCGCTCTCTGCCCCCGGCAGCGCCGCCGAACAGGCGCTGGCCGATCTGCGCCGCAAGGTCGAGGAAAACTCGGAATACGTGGGGTTGAGCTTTGCCGCACAGGCCCGCGCCATGCACGATGGCGACGCCCCTGCCCGGTCGATCTATGGCGAGGCGCGGATAGATGAAGCGCGCGCGCTGATCGAGGATGGTGTGCCCGTGGGCCCGCTGCCCTTTGCCCCGCGCAAACGCGCCAACTGACCCCAATCTGAAAGGCTGACCCCATGACCATCCTCATCACCGGTGCAAACCGGGGCATCGGCCTCGCACTCAAACGCGGATACGAGGCGGCGGGCGAGACTGTGATGGGGACACGCCGCAGCGGGGCCGCGGCATCGTGGCTTCAGGTGGACGTGACCGACCCTGCATCGATCGGGGCGATGGGGCAGGCAATGGCGGGGCGACCGATCGACCTGCTGGTCTGCAACGCCGGGGTCTATGCTGACAAGGGACAGACGCTGGCCACCGGATACCCGGCGCAGATGTGGGCGGACACCTTTGCGACCAATGTGACGGGCGTGTTCCTGACGATCCAGAGTCTGCTGCCCAACCTGCGGCTGGCCCAGAGCGCCAAAATCGCCATCATCTCCAGCCAGATGGCGTCGGACACCCGTGCGCCGGGGGGCAGTTACATCTACCGCGCCTCCAAGGCTGCCGCGCTGAACCTTGGCCGTAACCTGGCCGCGGACCTCAAATCTGACGGAATCGCGGTTGGCATCTACCACCCCGGCTGGGTGCAGACGGATATGGGCGGCGGTGGGGCCGACATCACACCCGAGGCTGCGGCCAAGGGCCTGATGCAGCGGTTCGCCGACCTGTCGGTCGCCACCACGGGATGTTTCCAGACCTGGGACGGGCGGGACCACCCCTACTAACTCCCCAAACCCCCTTCTCAATGCCAAAAAACCGCCGCCGGAGGCTGCGCCGCAGGCGCAAATCGCCCGTTGCCCTTGGCGTGGGCTACGACTATGACAGCCGCGACTTTGGACATGGAACCAATATGCCTGTTCTCGTGATGAAATTCGGCGGCACCTCGGTCGCCAACATCGACCGCATCCACCGTGCGGCCAAGCGGGTCGCGCTTGAGGTGGCCAAGGGCTATGACGTGATCGTCGTCGTCTCGGCCATGTCGGGCGAAACGAACAAACTTGTGGGCTATGTGGCCGAAACCTCGCCCCTCTATGATGCCCGCGAATATGACGCGGTCGTGGCCTCGGGCGAAAATGTGACGGCGGGCCTGATGGCATTGCGGTTGCAGGAAATGGATATTCCGGCCCGCAGCTGGCAGGGTTGGCAGGTGCCGATCCTGACCACATCCGCCCATTCCGCCGCCCGTTTCATCGACATCCCCCGCACCAATATCGAGGCGAAGTTCGCCGAAGGGTTCAAGGTCGCCGTAGTGGCCGGGTTCCAGGGCGTCAGCGCCGAGGGCCGGATCACCACGCTGGGCAGGGGTGGATCGGACACGACCGCCGTGGCCTTTGCCGCCGCGTTCCAGGCTGAGCGCTGTGATATCTACACAGACGTGGACGGCGTCTATACCACTGACCCGCGCATCTGCGACAAGGCCCGCAAGCTGGACAAGATCGCGTTCGAGGAAATGCTGGAACTGGCGTCGCTTGGCGCGAAGGTTCTGCAAACCCGGTCGGTCGAGCTCGCCATGCGTTACAAGGTGCGCCTGCGGGTGCTGTCGTCGTTCGAGGAACCATCTGACAATGCAGGCACGCTGGTCTGCGACGAGGAGGAAATCATGGAATCCAATGCCGTGGCCGGTGTGGCCTATTCCCGCGACGAGGCCAAGATGACCCTGATCTCGGTCGCCGACAAACCCGGCATCGCTGCTGCCATCTTTGGCCCGCTGGCCGATGCCGGGGTGAACGTGGACATGATCGTACAGAACATTTCCGAGGATGGGCGCACCGACATGACCTTTTCCTGCCCCACCGATCAGGTGCTGCGGGCCGAAAAGGCGATGAACGACGCCAAGACGCGAGGCGATATCGCCTTTGGCGAACTGGTCAGCGATACGGGCGTGGCCAAGGTGTCGGTCGTTGGCATCGGGATGCGCAGCCACGCGGGCGTCGCCGCCCAGATGTTCCGCGCCCTGCGCGACGAAAACATCAACATCAAGGTCATCACCACGTCCGAGATCAAGATTTCCGTCCTGATCGACCGCAAATACATGGAACTGGCCGTGCAGGCCCTGCACGACACGTTTGGTTTGGACAAGGCGGCCTGACCCGCGACAGATTCCTGCGGGGGCCGACGTTAGTGATACGTCGCAACCGGGGAATGACATGATTGATCTTGCAAGACCGTTGGCCTGCATGGCTGCAATGGCAGTTCTGCTTGCGGGTGCCGCCAGTGCGCAACAGGCCGCAAACACCAGCACAGCAGTCGCATCTGCCAAGTGGGGCGGCAACGTCACGATCGAGCTGGAGGCCGACAGTTTCAGGTTTCGGTCAGACGGCCTGCCCAATCACCCCTTGGCCAACGCCTATCTGGTCCCGGTTTTCAGTGACACCACGACCGACACATCCTTGGGGATGATCGGCGTCCTGATCAGCGGCGCGCCCCTGTTCAACGACTACGAAAACCCTGAACGGTCGATCGTTGCGCTGGATGACCAGCACATTCAGGACGGCATTGGGTTTCTGGACACCTGCAAAGGCCATCCGCTGCAACTGGGCAGTTCATATCACTACCACGCCTCGCCCCCCTGCGTCACCGAAACTGTGGACGCCAGCGGCAGCCATTCCTCGATGATCGGCGTGCTGCTGGACGGGTTTCCGATCTATGGCCCGCGAGGTGAAGGCGGCGTCATCGTGACAAACGCCGATCTGGACACCTGCGGTGGTCATGTTGGCCCGACGCCAGAGTTTCCGGACGGCATCTATCATTACCATCTGACAACCCAGGAAGCCCCCTATTCGATCGACTGTTATCACGGGGTGGTCGATGCGTCCTTGGCCACGGCGATGGGCGGCCACGGCGGGCCACCTGATTTCGCGGCTGCCGCTTCAGCTCTTTGCGTCAGCCAGCACGCCCTGATGGATGCGCTGGGCACACAAAGACCCCCGAACTTTGAAGCCGCCGCCACAACGCTGGGCGTGACAGTAGATGCCCTGCGCGCGGCACTGCCGCCCGCGCCCGGACAATGACTGACGGGGCTAGACATCCCACCTTTGGGCTGGGCATAGCAGCCCAAAGGCCTTGCCTGCGCACCCGAACGTGATGCGCACCGCCTCGGACAAAGACAGGTCCGGCCCTATATATCGACTGGAATATCTCGAAAGGAGACTGCGATGACCCCGTTGCGCACCCTCATTCTGGCCGCCTGCGCCGCCGTGACCGTGGCCGGCACCGCCCGCGCCGATGTCAACTACATCATTGACAATACCCCGCCCATTCCGGCTGTGTTTCAGACCCAACAGCCGTTCAAAAGCAACCTGTCCATCGCCATGGTCCGGTCACAGGACGGCGGAACGGTTGAACTGCGCGACTACAGGCTGGGCGAACCGGGAACTTTGATCGGCACCCAGAGTGTCCATTCCGGCGCGAACGCGGACGTTCGTTTTGACCTTGGCATCTACCGCTCGGGCCGCCTGATCGCCATTCTCTACGATCCGGCCGGAACCGAAGTGGCCCGCCGGGTGATCTGGCGACGCTAAGCCCGATCCCCCCTCCCCTTCCCGCTGCAACTCGCCTATAGGTAAACCCCGAAGCCACGGGATGGGGGCCCGAATGCCCGAACGGATCGACACGGACAGCCGCAAGCTTCTGGGCAGGTTGCGCGACGCCTTGGCCGAGGATAGTGCCGGTCAGGCCCGTCTGAACCGGATCGTACATCTGATCGCCACGTCATTGCAAACCGAGGTTTGCTCGATCTATCTGTTCCGCGATCCTGAAACGCTGGAACTCTGCGCAACGGAAGGGTTGCAGCCCGAGGCAGTTCACCAGACCCGGATGCGTCTGGGCGAGGGGCTGGTCGGTCAGACCGCCCGGCGCAAGAAAGTGATCAACACCGCCAACGCCCCCGCCGCAAAGGGGTTCCGCTATATGCCCGAGACGGGCGAGGAACGGTATTCCAGTTTCTGCGGCGTGCCGATCCAGCGGCTGGGCAATGCGCTGGGTGTGCTGGTCGTCCAGTCCAAGGCCGCCCGCGAATTCACCCCCGACGAGGTCTATGCGCTGGAAGTCGTCGCCATGGTTCTGGCCGAGATGACCGAATTGGGTGCGTTTCTGGGCGAAGGCGCGGCCCTCTCTGCCCGGCACAAACAGCCGGTCCTTTTTCGCGGCGGGGTCGGACAGGAAGGCGCTGTCGAAGGCCGGGTTTACCTGCATGAACCCCGCGTCGTCGTGACCAACCCGATCTCTGACGATCCGGTCGCCGAACTGGCCCGTCTGCGCGAAGCGGTCGAAAAATTACGCGGGTCGGTAGACGATCTTCTGACGCAGACCAGCACCGTCAGCGCCGAACAGGTGCAGGTGTTCGAAGCCTACCGCATGTTCGCCAATTCCCGCAGCTGGATGCGTCGGATGGAGGAGGACGTCCAGTCCGGCCTGTCCGCCGAAGCCGCCGTCGAAAAGGAACAATCGCTGGCCCGCACCCGGATGAGCCAGGCCGAGGACGCCTATCTGCGCGAACGCCTTCACGATCTGGATGACCTGTCCAACCGCCTGCTGCGGATCCTCACCGGACAGGGCAAGGATACAGGCGCGGCCCTGCCCGAAAATCCGGTACTGATCGCCCGCAACATCGGCCCCGGCGAATTGCTGGAATACGGCAAGCAACTGCGCGGCATCGTCCTTGAGGAAGGGTCGGTCGGCAGCCATGCGGCCATCGTTGCCCGCGCCTGGGCCATTCCACTGGTCATCAATGCCAGCGGGATCACGACCGAGGCGCTCAACGGCGACCAGATTCTGGTCGATGGAGAACAGGGGATCGTCCACCTGCGCCCCGACGACAACGTCACCTCGGCGTTTCGTGACAAGATCGCGATGCTGGCCAAGGCGCAGGAACGCTACACCTCGATCCGCGACCTGCCCGCGCAGGCGCTGTGCGGGTCGGTCGTGCAACTTAACATGAACGCGGGCCTGATGGCCGACCTCCCCTCGCTCGCGGGGTCAGGGGCCGAAGGGGTGGGCCTGTTCCGCACCGAGTTGCAGTTTCTGGTCCGCAACCAGATGCCGCGCCGGTCCGAACTGTCCGCCCTGTATGCCCGCGTGATGAACGCGGCCGGCGGCAAACGGGTTGCGTTCCGCACACTCGACATCGGGTCTGACAAGGTGCTTCCCTACATGAAGCCCAACGACGAACCCAATCCCGCGATGGGTTGGCGGGCCATCCGGGTTGGGCTGGACAAGCCCGGCATCCTGCGGATGCAGTTGCAGGCCCTGATCCGTGCGGCCAACGGCAGGCCGCTGACTGTAATGTTTCCCTTTATTGCCCAATATGACGAGTTTCGCGCCGCCAAGGCCGAAATGTTCAAGGCGCTGGAGCGCGAAGAGATTCTGGGCCATCCCCTGCCCGCCCGCTACGAAGTGGGCGCGATGCTGGAAACCCCCAGCCTTGCCTTTGCCCCCGATGCGTTCTTTGACGAGGTCGACTTCGTGTCGGTCGGCGGCAACGACCTCAAGCAGTTCTTTTTTGCTGCTGACCGCGAAAACGAACGCGTGAGGCGGCGCTATGACACGCTCAACATCAGTTTCCTAGGCTTTCTGGAACAGATCGTCGCCCGCTGTGCGGCGGCTGGCAAACCACTATCATTCTGTGGCGAGGACGCGGGCCGCCCGATCGAGGCGCTGTGCTTTGCCGCCATCGGGTTCAGGTCGCTGTCGATGCGCCCGGCATCCGTCGGACCAGTCAAGCATCTGCTGCGCCGGGTCAATCTGGACGAGGTCAAGGCGGTCATCGACACCGCCCGCAACAGCGGCGAACAGTCGGTGCGCGGGGCGGTGATGGACTGGCTGGCGCGGCAGACCTAGCCGGACCGCGGGGATGAGCCATGATCTGATCGTCTGGACCCGGGTGGACGCGGCTGTCGCCGCATCGGTTCTTGCCGACGCCGGGTTCGTTGCGGGATCGGACGGCGTGTGGACGTTGGCGGGCAAGGCTTGGCTCATAGCCGCCCACATCGACCCGGTCGAGGACGAGGATATTCCGGACGATATCTTTGCCGCCCTGCGCGGCATCACCCATAAGATAGCGCTGTCTTTGCAACCGATCCATGCGCCTGCCGCTGCGAAAACCCGCGCCCGGCAGATCGCGCGTACCTTGGCCGAAGCAGGTCAAGGGCTGTGGCAGGACCTTCAAGCCGATCAACAGGGGATCGCGGCCTCTGCCAGACAGGGGACGCCCGGTCGGGCGGCAGCATCTATCACCGCCAGGGTTCCGCCGCAGGTCAAACCCGGCCTTCTGGCCCGGCTGTTGGGGCGCAAACCCGCCGGTCCTGCCGCTGACCCTGCCCCGCCCGCCGCAGGACAGGAAAAACAGCCGCTGACGCTGTTGCATATGGTGTGGTGCATGGATCATTCGACGTTGATGACGGTCGAGGGGGTCAGCGCATTTCTGGACATCCTTGCCCGGTATCTGCCCGAGGCGATCCCGCGCCGCTATGGCCCCCACGAACCTCCGGCGTTCAAATACGCTGAACGGGGGCGGGATCATTTCATCGCCACCTATCTGGCCGATCCGGGCACTGTAGTTTACCCATCCCGGCCCGCACTGTCACTTGATCTGCCCCGGTGCGCGGCTGATTTGCGGTCCGTCGCCGGGCGCCGCGCACTTTCACCCTGCACTGTCCTGTTCGGGTTGGACGCGGCGCTGTTGGACGACCCGGTGATGTCCGTCCACCTGCCCAAGGCTTTTGCAGCACTCAGCCTTCACCTGCGCCCCTTCTATGGCGAGGCACGGTGCCTGAAGGGATACGAGGTGGGGCGCGGTGGCCCCCTTTGGATCAGCCGACAGGCCCAGTCCTCGCCCCTCAAAGGTCCGTGGTGGCGCGGCATCCCCAAGGCGCCGGCGCTGGCGCGGGTGATCGGGCCGCCCTATCTATCGCTGTGGCCTGATCTGGCTGGCTGGGATCATCAGGGAAATCTGGCGATTCACAGCCCCGCCCGCTGGACTGAGAGACCGTCCCCGTTGACCATCCCGAACGACATTGCCCAGCCTGATCCGGTGATCACGGACCAATTCGAATCGGATGGCGGATGGCCCGCGGTCTATCCGTTCGGGACGGGGTCGGCCTGACCCGGTCAGGCCCGGTTCACCGGCACCTGTGCGGCCCCCAGCACCCGGTGGAATTCGTCGATCACCTGGGATTCGTCAAAGTCCCGGGCGAGTTCCCGCAGCCCGAAATGCACATGCGCCATTTCCGTATAATAGTCGACAAATGCATAGTTGGTCCCAGCCCCCGCCGCCGCCCCCAAGACAGGCACTGCCTGAGCTGCGAGTTTCTGGCTCAGCACCGCGGCAAACCGGGGCGATACCTTGGCAATGAGCTTATGCAGGGCCGGGCCGGTCAGGCCGATCCGCGCCCCAAGGAACGAGGTATCCACGCCGTCATCCTCTGGCCCATCGCCGCCTGATCCGAACACGCGCAGACATTCCAGCCGGGTCTCGGCTGACAGTGGGTCCTCGCCATGCTGGGCCGCCACGCCCTGAACGGCGCGAAAGATGACCGTGGTGGCCACCGGCAGTTCGGCCAGCGCCGTGGGCAACCCGCCCAGACCCCCGATGGCCCCTGAAATCGTCGCCATGACCTTGTGGATACGGTCACCCGCCACGGCACGGCCGATGGCCCCGCCGCGCGACCGGCTGGCGGCAGAATAGCTGTATTCCAGCGCATTGCGGGCCGCTTTTTCAACCTGCTCGCGCAGGCCCTTGGGCATCATGCGCAATCCACTTTCCACCTGACCGCCCACGAAATTGACCGCCTTCATCAGCAGGCCATTGGCACGGCGCTGCCGGGCGACAAGGGCGGCAATGGCCTCCTTCGCCTCGGGGGAGAGGGGGGCTTTGGGATTGATCTCTTTCATCACGGGTGCGTCAGCCATGCAGCAAAGATGTGAAGGGACAGGGGAAATTACAATCCCTATCCCTTGGTCCCGCTCGGGTCAGAAGCGATAGGTGGCTTTGAGGTTGAAGACGCCATCGGTATCCTGGCCCGCGATTGTGTTGCCGCCAAAATCCAGACTGCCGCTCAGATCGCGGCTGATGTATTCCGCGCCCAGCAGGACGTTCGAGCCGATCGCGTAGTCAACTCCAGCCCCCCAAAGGGGCTCCGTCCGTGTGCATCGTCGCGCCCGGCCCGGTGAACAGAAGGTCGGTATAGGACCAGCCGGCCGTGCCGTAGACCAGCACTTTGCCCATCGCATAGCCAACCCGCGCCTTGATGTCCGTATAGGTCAGGTCGGTGTCCGACACATGGATGACCCCGTCAGGTGCAAAGCTCGCCTTGGCATAGGCGAGTTCCGCGCCGTAGACCAAGCACCCGTTTTGCATTTGATAGCCTGCGACGATGCCGGTCGCTGTGGCGTTCTGGCTGACCGAGCCGCCGCCATTGACGGACAGAGACTGATCCGATCTTGCCGCCCCGACGGTGACGCCAACATAGGCCCCTGTCCAATCCTGCGCCTGAACCGAACCGCCCATCGCCGCAATTGCCGACAGAATGGCAAGAAACTTTTTTTAACATGGGCTTACTCTCACTGGTTACACACTCGCCATTCCGCTCCAGAGGTCTGCTGTGTCTGCCACAACAGGCCGTCTCGCGCGGGACACTGGGCTGTTGCCGCAGCGTCACATCCGGTCCGTTTGATGTGGTTTGGGCGATCCGCCCTCCAGTGTTTCCCCCGGCCAAAGTGCATTGCAATCCTCGGCCTTTGTCACCTGACCAGTAACCCCGATCCAGGCTCCCGGCGACAGATCATAACCCAGCACCCGGTCGGGGTTGGTGGGGGGGGGCATCACCACGCCGTCCAGCCGGAAAAAGCCGAATTTGCGATAATAGGGATAGTCGCCCACGAGCATCACCCGGCTCCACCCCAAGTCATGCGCCCGGTTCAGCGCCCGGCGCATCAGAATTGCGCCCAGCCCTTCACCCTGCCGTGTGGGGTGGACGGCCACGGGTCCCAGCAGAATGGCCAGCCTGCCGCCCACCCGCACCGGCCAGTTGCGGATGCACCCGGCAAGGATGCCGTCCTTGTCACGGGCCGTGAAACACAGTTTGGCCAGTGGCGGCACGTCGTCGCGCAGGCGGTAAGACGACAGGGCGGTGCGTCCCGGCGCAAAGCACAGGTCATACATCGCCTCCACCTCCCACCAGTCGGCGGAAGTTTCTTCGACCAGATCGTAGGTGTCCTGCCGTGCCACGCCTTGGGTGCCTGCTGCTTTCTTTTCAGACTGGAACCCGGCGTAACACGGGGTTACGTCGACGGTAAACCGATCCCAAAGGACACTGGATGTTTTATCGCCCCGAAAATGGCCACGGCCTGCCGCACAATCCCTTTAACGCGCTGGTCACACCCCGGCCAATCGGATGGATCTCGACCCGCGGGGCAGATGGGCGGGACAATCTGGCCCCCTATTCGTTCTTCAACGCCGTGGCCTATACCCCGCCGCAGGTGATGTTTTCATCCACCTCTGCCAAGGCAGACCGGGGGGATACCAAGGATTCGGTAGCCAACATCCGTGAAACGGGCGTCTTTTGCGTGAACGTGGTGTCCTACGACCTGCGCGATGCCATGAACAAGACGTCTGGTCCGTGGGATAAGGGGGTGGACGAATTCACGTTTGCCGGGATCGACCGGGTGGCCTGTGAAACGATCCCCTGTTCGCGGGTGGCTGCGGCCCCCGGTGCGCTGGAATGCAAGGTGACGCAGATCGTCAAGATCGAGGGCGAGCACAACTTCGTCGTATTTGGCGAAGTCACAGGCATCCACCTGGACGATGCGTGCATCGTCAACGGTGCCTTTGACGTGACCACCTTCAGCCCGCTGGCGCGGCTGGGATATCAGGATTATGCCGTGGTGCGCGATGTGTTTTCGCTGAAACGACCGGGCGAATAGCCATCACACCCGCTGCAGCGTGGTGATCTGGAACCGCTGCTGATTGCCCTTGGGGGTGATGTGCGTGTGCCGGATCGCCGACATCGCCTTAAAGGTTCGCGGCGAGATGGACTCGACCGTTTCCATGAACGCGTCCGGGGAATAGCGGCAGACGGGCAGGCCGGAACAGGTGTCCGGCCCATCCTCGGCAAAGGTGGCGATCACCGCAATCCCGCCGGGGGCAACGGCTGCCTGCAAGGCGGCCACATAGGCGGCGCGGTCACTGGCATCCGTCAAGAAATGGAACACGGCCCGGTCGTGCCACACCCTGTAGCTTGCATCGGGTGTCCAGCGGGTCACATCAGCGGCGATCCAGCGGACGGATTTTGCAGCGTCCCCCAACCGCTCTTGCCCGGTGCGCAGGGCTGCGGCGGACAGGTCCAACACCGTGACCGGCCCCAACCCCCGCGCCACCAGGGCATCGACCAGGCGCGACGTACCGCCACCGACGTCGATCACCGCGTCCCCCGGCCTTATCCACGGCAGGATTTGATTCAGCGACGCAGCAGGCTCTGCCTCGAACCAAGTCAGGGCATCGTCGGAACGCGCGCCATAGACGCTGTCCCAATGGGTCGCCTTGGTTGTGAGATCGGACATGTCGGCCCCTTTGCTAAACACATTTCATATTTAATATATAAAATGTGTTTAGGCAAGGCAGGTGCGGATCAATGCCCACCCAGCACTCCGGTCCGCACGCCGTAGTCCACCGCCAGCGCGTAATCGGGGTCGTCGTCGCTATCGACCATCAGGTGCCCGGCCTTGGCCAGCAGGCTGTGGCAATCGCGGCTGAGGTGACGCAACTGGATACGCTTGCCTGCGTCTTCGTATTTGCCCGCTACTGCTTCGATGGCTTGCAGGGCGGATTGGTCCACCACCCGGCTTCCTTCAAAATCGACGATGACAAGGCCGGGGTCGGAGGGGACCTGAAACAGTTCCGCAAACCCTGCGGCCGAGCCAAAGAACAGCGGCCCCTGCACCTTGTAGACCTTGGCCCCCTCGGGCGTCAGATACGTCGTCGCATGGATGCGCCGGGCGTTTTGCCAGGCATAGGCCAGGGCCGAGATGATGACCCCCACCACCACCGCCGTCGCGAGGTCCGTGGCCACCGTCACCGCCGTCACCAGCACGATCACAAAGGCGTCAGTCGCCGGAACCTTGCGCAGGATGGTCAGCGAATTCCACGCGAACGTGCCGATCACAACCATGAACATGACGCCGACCAGTGCAGCCAGCGGGATCTGTTCGATCAGGGGGGCGGCGAACAGGATGAACGCCAGCAGGAACAGGGCGGCGGCCGTCGCCGCGATCCGCGTCCGCCCGCCCGATTTCACGTTGATCATCGACTGGCCGATCATCGCACAGCCACCCATGCCGCCGAACACGCCGGTCACCGTATTGGCGACGCCTTGGGCCACACATTCCTGGCTCGCCCCGCCCCGCTTGCCCGTCATTTCGCCCACAAGGTTCAAGGTCAGCAGGCTTTCAATCAGACCGATGGCCGCAAGGATGATCGAATAGGGGGCGATGATCTTCAGCGTTTCCCACGTAAAAGGAACCGCCGGGATATGGAACGCCGGCAGCCCGCCCGCGATCGAGGCCATGTCGCCGACGCGCGGCACGTTCAGCCCCAGCCCGATGACAAGTGCTGCGACGATGCCGATCCCGGCCAACGGGGCGGGAATGATCCGCGTCACCCGTGGCGCGGCCCAGATGATCGCCATGGTCAGCCCCACAAGGCCAAGCATCAGCGCCAACGGCGCGCCCGACAACCACTGATGCGTCCCGGGAACATGGAACTGCTCCATCTGCGCCAGAAAGATGACGATGGCCAATCCGTTCACAAAGCCCAGCATGACGGGATGCGGCACCAGCCGGATGAACTTGCCCCAGCGCAGCACGCCGACGACGATTTGGATCAGACCCATCAGGACGACGGTGGCAAACAGGTATTCGACGCCGTGGGCGGCGACCAGTGACACCATGACAACAGCCAGCGCCCCCGTCGCGCCCGACACCATCCCCGGTCGGCCACCGATCAACGCGGTGATCAGACCCACGATGAACGCCGCATACAGCCCCACCAATGGATTGACCCCGGCGACGAACGCAAAGGCCACCGCCTCGGGAACCAGCGCCAGCGCCACGGTCAGGCCGGACAAAAGTTCGGTCCGCAGAACCGAGGGCGTAATCCTGTCGGTCGGGATCATGCGATCGGCAAAGGCCGACCAAAAGGTGGGGGTCATCGGGCAGGTCCTGTTTTCGGGTTTCCCCGGCCCTACCGGACACGGGGGGCAATGTCACTCAGCTCGACCGGGCAGCCGCCATGTGTTGCCCGCATGGCACGAAGGCGGGACTTCAGACCCGATGCGCCACGGCCACCTGCCCCCGCAAGGAGCCGTTGCCCATTCCGGCGATGAAATTGCGCCGCCTGTCCATGAAATCGTCCCCCATCACCACCTGATTGGCCAAGACATGTTCAGCCGACGGCACGCGACCCGCCGCCTTCATCGCGCCTGCATGGTCGAGGATGATGGCCGTCTCGTCCTCGATCCTGTCCACGTCGAAACCCGCCGCGGTGATCGCCGCCTTGAGGACTTTGGCTGAAATCAGATGGCTCGCCTCCGGAACCCGCGCCCAGGGCAAGGGATATGGAGGATCCCCCTGCCCGGTCGTCACCTGTGACCAGACCAACCGGCCACCGGGGCGCAGGACGCGGGCAGCTTCGGCCAGAACGGCGGCAACGTCGGGTAGGTTCATCCCCACGTACAGACAACACGCCCGGTCGAAGGTCGCCGCCTCGAATGGTAGGGCTGCGGCATCCCCCTGCACAAAGCGAACCCGCCCGGACAAACCGGCCAGATTGGTCAGGTCGGTCGCCGCCTCTACGAAATGCGGGGTCAGGTCGATCCCGATCACTTCGCAACCGAAGGTCAGGGCGATGTAGCGGGCGGGACCGCCAATGCCCGCCCCGATGTCGAGCACGCGGTCAGATGGTTTCGGCGCCAGAAGGGCCGCGTGATCCTTGGTCGCTGCCAGTTCGCGGCCATGAAACTGGTCGAACGGATATAGATCCGGGGCAGTCAGTTGATCGCCTCGCCCCTCTGGCAAGGCCGCCAGAATGCGCGACACGATCCCGTCGCTGCCATAGTGATCCTGCACGGTGGTCATCATTCGATCCCCAAGTCCGAGGCCGCAACGCACAGGCGCCCAAGGCCCAAGCCTGCGCTTTAGGCGGTCACAAAACAATCCCCCTCGAATTTCGCGTTTCGGTTGCGCGGTGCCGCGGACAGCGGCAAGGATATCGGGACGGCAGGACGACAGGGGCAAGACATGCAGACGGTATTGGGCATCATCGGCGGTTCCGGGGTCTATCAACTGGACAATCTGCAAGGCGCCCAGTGGGTCAGCGTGGACAGCCCGTGGGGGGCCGCTTCGGATCAGATCCTGACCGGGACCCTGGACGGAGTGAACATGGCCTTTCTTCCGCGGCACGGGCGGGGGCATGTCCATTCGCCCACCACCGTCCCCTACCGGGCCAACATCGACGCGCTCAAACGAGTGGGAGTGACGGATGTGATCAGCGTCAGCGCATGTGGGTCATTCCGGGACCAGATGGCGCCCGGCGATTTCGTCATCGTCGATCAGTTCATAGACCGAACGTTCGCGAGGGAAAAATCGTTCTTCGGCACTGGCTGCGTCGCGCATGTCAGCGTGGCGCACCCCACCTGCACCCGGCTAATGGCCGCAGTGGAAACGGCAGCACGGGCGACAGGCACGACCGTTCACCGGGGCGGCACTTATCTCGCGATGGAGGGGCCGCAATTCTCGACCCTTGCGGAATCCAGACTGTACCGCGAGGTCTGGGGCTGCGACGTCATCGGCATGACCAACATGCCCGAGGCGAAACTCGCCCGCGAGGCCGAGTTGTGCTACGCATCCGTGGCCATGATCACTGACTACGACAGCTGGCATCCCGATCACGGGGCCGTGGACATCAACGGCATCATCGCCACCATGCACGGCAACGCCGACGCCGCCCGGGCCACGGTCGCAGGGCTTCCCGCCCTGCTAGGCCCCGACCGCGCCGCCTGCCCCTGCGGCTGCGACCGAGCACTGGAGTTTGCCATCATGACCCCGCCTGATAAACGGGACGCGGACCTTGTCAGGCGGCTTGATGCCGTGGCCGGACGGGTGCTCAACCGGGAGAGATCATGAAAACCGTCAAGGACTACATTCGCACCATCCCCGACTTTCCGCATGAGGGGATCATGTTCCGCGACGTGACCACCTTGTTCAGCGATGCACGGGGCTTCCGGATCGCGGTGGACCAACTATTGCATCCCTACGCGGGGGCGCAGATCGACAAGGTCGTTGGGCTCGAGGCGCGGGGGTTCATCCTCGGAGGGGCCATTGCGCACCAGTTGGGCAAGGGCTTTGTGCCGATCCGCAAAAAGGGCAAGCTGCCGGGGCGGACCGTCGAACAGGCTTATACCCTAGAATACGGGCAGGCTGTGATGGAGATCCACGACGACGCCCTGCATCCGGGCGACAAGGTGCTGCTTGTCGATGACCTTCTGGCCACGGGCGGCACGGCCGAGGCGGGGATCAAACTGATTGAAAAACTCGGGGCCGAAGTGATCGGCTGCGCCTTTGTCATCGATCTGCCCGATCTGGGCGGGCGGGCGCTTTTGGAAAAGCTGGGAATGCAGGTCCACACGCTCTGCGCCTTTGACGGCGACTGATCCGCGCCAATGGCGCTGAGGCTCCCACCGATGTGCCGGGCGATCCGGGTCGATGAGCGGGGTAAGACAATGGCATTGCCCCTATCCCGGTCGTTGGGGAGGTTCAGGATTGGGGACAGCACATTCGCGTGCGGCATCAGCCGCCCGGCAGGATCACGCCTGCCGCAATACGGCGCCGGGGTTGAGGATGCCCAAGGGATCAAGCGCGGACTTGATCGCGCGCATCATACCCAGTTTGGCGGGGTCAGAGTAGCGCTCCAGATCGCCAACCTTGAGCCGCCCGATCCCATGTTCGGCGCTGACCGACCCGCCCATCGCATGGGTCAGGTCATGCACCGCCTCTTTGACCGCACCGCGCACGTTGTCATGATCCGCGCGGCTACGTCCCGGCTGCGGAAAGACGTTATAGTGCAGGTTGCCGTCGCCTAGATGGCCAAAGCAGTTTATCCGGAAATCGCCAATGGCGGCGATCACCCTGCCGCCTTCCTCGATGAATTCGGGCACCCGGCTAAGTGGCAGGGAAATGTCGTGGCTGCTGACCGACCCGACCCGGCGATTTGCCTCGGGGATGCTTTCGCGGATGGTCCAGAAGGCGTCGCGCTGCGCCATCGACCGTGCGATCACCCCGTCAGTGACCAGCCCCGCCTCCACCCCCGTCTCGAACAGATGCTCGAGCGCTGCATCAGGGGACAGGCCGCGGGGCAGGCCCACGTCGATTAGGACCATCCATTCTGGCTGGTCGGCAAAGGGCGGCTTTACCTCTGGCCCGACTTCGGCCAGAAAATCCATCCCCTGCCGGTGGATCAGTTCAAAGGCCGACACGCCCTCGCCCATTTGATCGCCAGCCAGCGCCAGCAACGCCAATGCGGCGGCAGGCGACGGCACGGCCAGCATCGCCGCCCCCACCCCGGCAGGGCGAGGCATCAGGCGCAGGGCGGCCCCGGTGATGATCCCTAGCGTCCCCTCGGCCCCGATCATCAGGTCGCGCAGGTCATAGCCGGTGTTGTCCTTGCGCAGCCTGCTCAGGCCATTCCAGACCGTCCCGTCTGCCAGCACGACCTCGAGCCCAAGGCATTGCGCCCGCGCATTGCCATAGCGCAGCACGTTCACACCACCCGCATTTGTCGAGAGCAGCCCGCCGATCCGCGCCGATCCTTCCGAGGCCAGCGACAGGGGAAACATCCGACCAATCGCCTCGGCCTCGGCATGAACGGTGGCGAGGATCACGCCTGCATCGACGACCATCACATTCTCGGACGGATAGACAGCACGGACCCTCGTCATGCGTTCGGTCGACAGGATCACCGGGGGCGGGCCGTCGGGCATGATCTGCCCCCCGACCAGCCCGGTGCCCCCGCTGTAGGGAACGATCCCGATCCGGTTTTCGGCGCAGGCGCGAACCACAGCGGCCACATCTTCGGTGGCAGCGGGGGCCAGCACGACCCCCTGCCCCTGCCAACGCCCACGCGGTTCGCTCAGGTGCCCGCCCGCGTCGCGAAACGCGGCATCGGGCAGGATCGCCCGCAGACGGGTTACGAACTCCGGGGTGACGGGGTTGAGCATCGGCACTCTCCTTTGCTCCAGATGAACCACGCGCCGGGGGCGGGCGCAACCCGACCGGGTGCCGCAGAACGCAGCACTTTGGCCCTGTCGGATGGGCTCGATGCCCGGTGCCGCCGAATTGTCATCCATCCGCGCCCGACCCAGCGTAAGATCATGCAGGAGAATACCTGATGATCCGTTTGCTTGCCCTTGTGATGATCCTTGCGACCGGCCCGGCTTGGGCCGCGCAGACCCGCTATGCTCTCGACCCGCAGGGATCGACGGTCGGCTTTGCCTGGGATTTCGGCGCGGACGAGATCAAGGGGAACATGCCGGTAGCCCAAGCTGACCTCGCGCTCGATTTCGCCAACCTGCCCAATTCGACCGTCACCGTAGCGGTCGACGTGACGGGGGCCGAGGCGGGGTTTCCCTTTGCCAGTCAGGCGATGAAGGGGCCGCGCGTGTTGGATGCGGGGCAATATCCGCATATCACCTTTGTCAGTTCGGCCATTCGCCGGGACGGCGACGGGGCGCGCATCGACGGGTCGATCACGGTGCGCGGTGTGACACGACCGATGGTTCTGGCCGCCCACCTTTACCGGGCCGAAGGCTCCGCCACCGCCGACCTGTCCCGCCTGACGGTGATCCTGACCGGGGCGCTCAGCCGGGCTGCCTTTGGGGCGGACGGGTGGTCTGATCTGGCCGGAGACGAAGTGCGGCTCAATATCCGGGCCGTTTTGCGTCAGGTAAACTGATGGGGGTGCGCAATACGCCCAGCAGCTTTGGGCTGGTCAGCCGCACAATCCATTGGGCCATGGCGGCGGCAATCCTGGGGATGCTTCCGTTTGGTCTGTGGCTGGAGGGGCAGAAGATCGGGCTGTCCAACCTCTGGCTATACGGCCTGCACAAATCCATCGGCATGACGCTGTTGGCGCTGGTTTTGGTCCGGATCGTCTGGCATCGGATCAGCCCGCCGCCCCATCAACTGACCCAAAGCATCGCGTCGTGGCAGATCAGAGCCGCCCGATGGGCGCATTGGGCTCTGTATCTGCTGATGGTGCTGGTGCCGTTGTCCGGCTGGATCGGATCGGCGGCGACCGGGATTGACGTGACGGTCTGGGGACTGACGCTCCCCTCGGTCTGGCCGCAGACCGAAGGTTGGGACAAGGGTGGATTTGCCGCCCATTCCATCCTCACCAAACTGCTGTTGGCCGTCGTTCTGCTGCATTTCGCGGGCGCGCTGCACCGGGCCTTTGTGCACCGCGACAGGACCCTTACACGGATGATCCGGGGTTAGCCCGCATCGGTCTTGCCACGTCGGTCGCTGCGCAGGTTGGCGTACAGAACATGGTTGCGCCAACGGCCGTTGATTTGCAGATAACTTTGCGCGACGCCTTCGTATTTATACCCGCAGCTTTCCAGCAACCGGCGCGAGGGGACGTTTTCCGGCAGGCAACCGGCCTCGATCCGGCTGAGGTCCAGCGTGGTAAAGGCATGATGGACCAAGGCTGCGATGGCCTCGCGCATGTATCCCTCGCGGGCAAAGGGGGCGCCGATCCAGTAGCCGGTCGTTCCCGCCTGCGCCGGGCCACGGCGGATATTGTCCAAGGTAATTGCGCCCAGCAGGGATTCGTCTGACCGGCGGATCAGGAACAGCGGAACGGCTGTTCCTGCGGCGATGGACCTTTGCGCCCAGTAGACGCGATTGGTAAACGCCTTGCGCGACAGGTGGTCGGCGGCCCATGTCGGCTCCCACGGGGTCAGGAAATCGCGGCTGTCACCGCGCAGGGCCGACCAAGCGCGGTAATCGGAATGGGCGGGGGGACGCAGGGTCAGCCGCTCGGTCTCAAGCCGCACCCGTCGCCGCACACCCAGCATTATGCGGCAAGCCTGGACCGCAATGCCTCCAGCGTCGGGGCGGCATCGGCAGGGCCATAAAGGGCCAGCGCCGTGCCTGCCTTGCCAGCCGTGTGGATAGCGAAATCACGCACATCGCGCATGGTCACCGCGTCGATTTTTTCGATGGCTTCGTCGATGGTGGGGATGCGGTCCCAGATCGACAGCATCCGCGCGAGCCGTTCCGCCCGGTTCGACGGGCTTTCCAGACCCATGAGCAACCCGGCCTTCATCTGGGCGCGGGCGCGGGCGACCTCGGCCTCGGTCATGTCGTCGGCGGCGCGCTTCATCTCATCAATGGTGATGCCAGCCAGTTCGGCGATCTGTTCGGCGCTGGTGCCGGCATAGATCGTCGTCAGGCCGGTATCCTCGTAGGCGCCGGCCTGCGCAAAGATCGTATAGCACAGGCCGCGATTTTCGCGAACCTCCTGAAACAGCCGGGATGACATGCCGCCACCCAGAGCCGTGGCATAGATCTGCGCGGTATAGATGGCCGGATCGCGGTAATCAGGGCCTTCGATGGCGAGGGCAAAGTGGACCTGCTCCAGCGACTTGATCTCGCGACGTTCCCCGCCCTGAAAACGGGCGGGTTGCAGCAATTCGGGGGCGCGGCGCACCGGGGTCAGATGGCCGAACAGCGCCTCGGCTTGTCGGACGATGGCGTCGTGATCGACCGCCCCCGCAGCCGCCAGGATCATCTGGTTCGGTCCGTAATGTTCACCCACAAAGCCGCGCAGATCGGACTGGCTGAACGCGCTGACCCGTTCGGCGGGGCCAAGGATGGTGCGGCCCAGAGGCTGATCGGGATAGGCCACTTCTTGCAGCCAATCGAACACGATATCGTCCGGGGTATCGAGAGTCTGACCGATTTCCTGAAGGATCACCCCCCGCTCGACCTCAAGCTCGGCCTGGTCGAACAGCGGGTTGAGCAGGATATCGGCGATGATATCCAGACCCAGCGCCACATCGTTTTCCAGAACGCGGGCGTAATAGGCCGTCATCTCGCGGCTGGTATAGGCGTTGATATAGCCGCCAACATCCTCGATCTGCTCGGCAATTTGCAGGGCGGTGCGTCGAGGGGTGCCCTTGAACGCCATGTGTTCGAGGAAATGGGCAATCCCGTTCTGCTCGATCCGTTCGTGCCGCCCGCCCGCCAGAACCCAGACGCCGATGCTGGTCGATTTCAGACCCGGCATCTGTTCGGTGACGATGCGAAAGCCGTTGGAGAGGGTGTGCAGTTGGACGGTCAAGGGCGGATACGCTCCCGGATCAGGGTTTGCAGGGTGAACAGGTCGTTGGGAACCCGCGTCACCCGTTCCGCACGCTCATACAGGTCCGCCATGCGCGGGGGAAGGGGGGGCCTGATCCCGGTGGCCTGTTCGACGGCATCGGGAAACTTGGCAGGGTGGGCGGTGGCAAGGGTGATCATCGGGACCGGGCCAAGGTGATCGGTGGCGACGCGGACCCCCACCGCCGAATGGGGGCAGAGCAATTCGCCTGCCGTGGCGAGTGTCGATTTGATCGTCGCGCGCGTTTCATCCTCGGACACCCGCCCGCTGGCAAAGGTCTGTCTGAGCATCTCGTAGGCGCCCTGCGAAATCGCAAACTGGCCCTTGGATTTGAGGTCTTCCATCTGCCCCGCTACCGCCGCGCCGTCCCGGCCATAGGCATCGAACAGCGCCCGTTCAAAGTTCGACGACACCTGAATATCCATCGACGGGCTGATCGACGGGGTCACGCCCATCTTCTGTTGCACGCCGGTTTGCAGGGTCCGGTGGAGGATGTCGTTCTGGTTGGTCGCCACGACCAGTTTGTCGATCGGCAGACCCATCCGCTTGGCAATGAAGCCCGCGTAGATGTCCCCGAAATTGCCGGTGGGCACGGTGAAACTGACCGGGCGATGCGGCGCGCCAAGGCTGACTGCACTGCTGAAGTAATAGACCACCTGCGCCAGAACCCGGCCCCAGTTGATGCTGTTCACACCCGCCAGACGCACCTCGTCCCGGAAGGCAAAATCGTTGAACATGTCCTTGAGTGCTGCCTGACAGTCGTCGAAATCGCCATCCACCGCCAAGGCGTGCACGTTCGCCTCGACCGGGGTCGTCATCTGGCGGCGCTGTACCTCGGACACCCGGCCATGCGGGTAAAGGATGAACACATCGACGTTCTTCAGCCCCCGGAACGCCTCGATCGCCGCCGATCCGGTGTCGCCGCTGGTGGCCCCGACGATGGTGATGCGACTGCCCGACCGGGTGAGGCTGGCCTGAAACATCTGGCCGATCAACTGCATGGCGAAATCCTTGAACGCCAGGGTCGGGCCGTGGAACAGCTCCAGCAGGAAATGATTGGGGGCCAATTGAACAAGGGGGGCGCGGGCGGCATGGCCAAAGCCGCGGTAGGCGGCGGCGATCAAGCCCTTGAATTCGGCATCAGTGAACGTGTCGCCGATGAAAGGACGCATCACATCATAGGCGACGTCTTCATAGGACTGCCCGGCCATCGCAGCGATCTGGGCATGACTCAGTTGTGGCACTGTTTCGGGAACATAGAGACCACCGTCACGGGCAAGGCCCGTCATCATCGCTTCTTCAAAGGTCAGAACGGGGGCGGTCCCCCGGGTCGAGACATAGCGCATGGTCAGGTCTTTCTTCGCAGCGTGCGGACGATCAGAAACCCGCTCATCACCGCCCAGACCAGGGCGAGCGAAAACCAGGTGATCGCGTAGTTCAGGTGATCGTTTGGAATGCCGAGGCTGTCTATGGGCAAGGGCGTCACGCCTAGATCATTGGGCGACACTGTTGCGGCGATGACCATGATGGGTTCGGTTGTCAGGGCGGCGGCCATCGGGGTCACGTCCCGGGCAAACCAGATGTTGGACGGATCTGGGGCGGGGGTGAAACTGTCTACCTCCTGCGGCCAGTTGAGGTTGCCGGTGACGGTCATCGGGGTGGCGGGCCGGGGGTCTAACTTGGCGGTCTGGGGGATATAGCCCAGATCAACCATGATCCGGCGATCGTCATCTGTGACAAACCCCGAGATGATCCGATAGCCGGGGCCACCCAGATCTGGGTCACTGGTCAGCACGTCCAGTTCCTGTCCCGTCGTGGTGCCGGTAACCGTGACGGGGCGAAAGCGATCGGCCGCAAAGTCGGGGGCGACGGGCAATGGGCCGGGCGGCGCGGCCATACGCAGGTCAATCTCGGCCAGAATGCCTTCTTTCCAATGCAGCCGCTGGATCTGCCAGATACCAAGCCCGATCAGTATGGCACAACCGATAACGCCCAACAGGACCGGAAAGACGATGCGGCGCATGAAGCCCTCTTTGGATCAAATTGCGGGGGTGGGTTAAAACCCACCTTACAGACTGTCCCGGCTTCTTTGGTCTGAAAAACTCCCGCCGGAGGCTCCGGACGCGGGTCCGGGAGCCTCCGGCGGGAGTTGTTATAGCAAGGTGAAGGGAAATGAGCCCGACATCGGTGGGTTCCAACCAACCCACCTGTCCGATCAGCCGCCAGAGCCACCCCAGATGTAAATGGCGCAGAACAGGAACAGCCACACCACGTCGACGAAGTGCCAGTACCAGGCAGCCGCCTCGAACCCCACATGCTGTTCGGGGGTGAAATGGCCCTGGTAGACGCGGTACAGGCACACGGCCAGAAAGATGGTCCCGATGATCACATGGAACCCGTGGAACCCCGTCGCCATAAAGAACGTCGCACCATAGATATTGCCCGAGAAGCCAAAGGCGGCGTGGCTATATTCATAGGCCTGGAACACGGTGAACAGCATCCCCAGCAGGATCGCCAGGATGAGGCCGTTCTTGATGTCTTTGCGGTTGTTCTCGTGCACCAGCGCGTGGTGCGCCCAAGTGGCCGCAGCCCCCGAACACAGCAGGATCAGGGTGTTGATCAGCGGCAGATGCCAGGGGTCGAACACCTCGATCCCGGCGGGTGGCCAAACACCATCGACGGCAGGATATTGCGGCCCCATCGGATACAGGGCGTTCTTGAAGAACGCCCAGAACCAAGCCGCAAAGAACATCACTTCGGACATGATGAACATGATGAAGCCATAGCGCAGGCCGATCCGCACAACGGGGGTATGATCGCCCGTCTGGCCCTCGTGCACTACCTCGGCCCACCATGCGTACATCGTATAAAGCACCAGCGCGAGGCCGATCAGAAAGCCGTAGGGGCCGCTTCCGTGCATCCACAGCACCGCGCCGAACAGCATGACGAAGGCCCCGATCGCGCCCAGAAACGGCCAGATCGAGGGGGGCAGGATATGGTAGTCGTGGTTCTTTTCATGCGCCATGTCGGTCGTTCCCTTGGGCTGGCTTGGGCCTGTCTTGAGGCCGGTCTTCAGTTTGTCTCTATGCCGTCTTGCGCCGCCGGTGTCAAAGCCGCAGGGGCGGCCTCCTTGGCGCGAGAGTCGGGTTTGTCGGTCTCGGGCAGGTCGATCTGGTAGAACGTGTAGCTTAGCGTGATCGTGTGGACGAACTTGCCCTCCGGATCCGTCACGATGGCCGGATCGACGTAAAAGCTGACTGGCATCTCGACGGTTTCGCCCGGCTGCAACACCTGCTGGGTAAAGCAAAAGCATTCGATCTTGTCGAAATAAGACCCGGCCGCATAGGGCGTCACATTATAGGCCGCCTGCCCGGCAATCGGATGATCGGTGGGATTGTGAGCTGTATAAAAGGCCAGACCGGTTTCCCCGATGCGCAACGTGATCGACCGCTGCGACGGTTTGAAGATCCAGGGCATGTCCTGATCAACCGTGCCGTCAAAACGCACAGTGATCGTCTGGTCTAGGATGACATCGCTGCCGGCGTCGGCATTGTTCGTGGTCCCGCCATAGCCGGTGACCTTGCAGAACAGCGAATACATCGGGATCGCGGCCCAGGCCATCGCCCCCATGAACACCACCACGCCAACCAGACCCACAAGGGTCTTGTGCGGCCCGTCCAACCTGTCGAACCACCGCTTCATTCGGTCCCCGGCGTGGTTGGGATGGCGGGGGTCAGCGGGCTGTCAGCGGGCCGGGTTGTGCGCGGCTCAGAGGGGGTGACGGGCACAGTCGTCACCTCGGAATCAGGCAAAAGCTGCGGTTGCAGGACGTGGTCGGTTGCTTCGAACTTGCCCAGATCGCCCAGTTCCATCACTTTGACCACGGTAAGGCCAAAGACCAGTCCTACAAAAGCAAGCAGTAACAGACCCAGGCCGATGTTGCGGCCCTTGCGGCGAATGTGCAGCGGATGTTCGGCGTTGATGGCCATTACCAGGCTCCAAACCCTGCATGATGCAGCGCCGCCTCGATCAAAAGCGCGCCGAAATGCAGGAAAAGGTACGTAAGCGAATTGCGGAACACCCGCTTTTCCACGGCATATTTATCGGCCTCGGCCATCGCCTCGTCCCGCTTCCAGATGCGCCAGGCGCCCCATAGGAATTGCGCGTTCAGCGCCACCGACAGGACCAGATAGACCGGCCCGCCAATCGAGGTAAAGCCCAGCGCCAGCGCCACCGGGGCCAGCAGGATGGTATATACCAGCACATGGTTGCGTGTGACCCGCCGCCCATGCGTTTCAGTCAGCATCGGCACGCCCGCGTCTCCGTAATCGGATTTCAGGAACAGGGCCAGCGCCCAGAAATGCGGCGGCGTCCACATGAAGATCAGCGCAAACATCAACACCGATTCGACCGATATACCGCCTGTGGCGACGGCCCAGCCGATCATGGGCGGAAAGGCTCCGGCGGCACCGCCGATGACAATATTCTGCGGCGTCGCCCGCTTGAGCCACATCGAGTAGACGACCGCGTAAAAGAAGATCGTAAAGGCCAGCAGCCCGGCGGCCACCCAGTTGGTCGCCAGTGCCAGCAGGATCACCGAAAAGCCCGACAGGGCCAGACCCAGACCCAGCGCCTCGGACGCCTCGACCCGGCCAGAAGGGACGGGGCGGCCAGCCGTACGGCGCATCTTGGCGTCGATATCGGCATCCCACCACATGTTCAGCGCACCTGACGCACCTGCGCCCACTGCAATGCACAGGATGGCGACAAAGCCGATGTAAGGATGGATCGGCACGGGGGACACAATCAGCCCGACCAGCGCAGTGAACACGACCAACGACATCACACGCGGCTTGAGCAAGGCGAAATAGTCGCCCAGTCCTGCGTCGCGGGGGGCCTCGGTCAGGCTTGCGTCGGTCATCATCGCTCCTCGGGGCGGTGGGTTACCCACCTTACAGTGTCGTGGCACCTGTAAGGTGGGTTTCAACCCACCCTACTCTTGCCCGTCAGGACGACGGGTTCTGCACCTTGGCTTCGGCCAGCCAGGCGTCATAGGTTTCCTGGCTTACCACCTTGACGGTGATCGGCATCGCCGAATGGGCCTGTCCGCACAGGGCTGAACATTGGCCGAAATAGATGCCTTCCTTTTCGGCCTTGAACCAGACCTCGGCCAGACGACCGGGGACGGCGGCGATGTGCACACCAAAGCCGGGGACCATGAAGCCGTGGATCACATCGGCCCCGGTCACCTGCACGACCACTGTCTTGCCCACGGGCACTACAAGTGCGGTATCGGTGGCCAGACGGAATTCCTGATCGGTGTAGCCTGCGGCCTTGAGCTCTTCGCTGATCTTGGGACTCAGGTTCCCTTCGCCCGATCCGATCATGTAGCTGTCAAATACCACGCCGTCGTCGGGATATTCATAGGTCCAGTACCACTGGTGGCCCACAACCTTCACATGCATGTCGCCTTCGGGAATTTCTTCCTGGTTGAACAGAACGGGCAGCGAAAACGCCCCGATGAACACCAGGATGATGATCGGCACGATGGTCCAAGCAATTTCCAGGGGCGAATTGTGGGTGAACGTGGCGGGTTTGGGGTTTGTCCGGCTGTTGTACCGGATGGCCACCCAGACCAGCAGCAGGGTCACGAAGGCGGTGATAATTGAAATGATGATCAGGATCATGTGATCCAGCCCGTGGATGTCAGCCGCCACCTGCGTCCCTGCCGTCTGGAACCCCATCCCGCCCGGCGTCGGCGCGCCCACAATTTCAAGCTGTTGCGTCACCTCCTGCGCAAAGGCCGCTGGTGCGGTCAGCATCAGGCCAATCATGGCGGCAGTCGAAGTGGCGAGGTTGGTCAGTCGCATGTCATACCCTGTTCTGTTCGACCCGCTGTCCCGGGCGCGAAAGGTTCATTCGGGCCGAGGCCCGGACGGAATCCCGTTGTATCCGTCGCAGCTAGTCCCATATTCTGAACCACAACTCAAGAACCGCTGTTGCGGCAGATGGACGCTTTTTGTGGTCCATGCGCCCCGTCCCTAGGAAATGCCATGCCCAGCCAGACCTCAATCGACGCCTTTCGCCCGTTCCAGACCGACCTGGACCCCGACCGCGCCCTTGCCCTGGTGCAAGAGGCGACCGCCGGGGCCGACGACGGAGAGCTGTTCCTCGAACGCCGGCGGTCCGAGGTGATTTCGTTCGATGACGGCCGGGTAAAAACTGCCAGCTATGACGCCGCCGAGGGATTCGGCCTGCGCGCCGTGCGCGGCGAAACCGCAGGCTATGCCCATTCCACCACCATATCCGAGGAAAGCCTGCGCCGTGCAGTGGCCACCGCCCGGCTGGCCGTGGGCGACGGCGGCGGCACCATGGCCCCCGGACCACGCGCGACCAACGTGAAACTCTATTCCGACGATGATCCGATGCTTCAGGCCACCTTTCCGGCCAAGATCGACGTGCTGCGCGACATCGACGCCTTCGCCCGCGATCTGGACCCCCGCGTGGTGCAGGTGTCGGCCACGCTGGCCGCCAGCCACCAAGAGGTCGTAATCCTGCGCCCCGAAGGCACGCTGGTCACCGATATCCGCCCGATGGCCCGGCTCAACGTTTCGGTCATCGTGGAACAGAACGGCCGCCGCGAATCCGGGACCGCAGGCGCAGGCGGGCGCAGCGGGCTGATCGGCCTCATCGCACGCGACCATTGGGAAGGCGCCGTGCGCGAGGCGCTCCGCATCGCGACCGTCAACCTTGACGCCGAGGCCGCCCCCGCAGGCATGATGGACGTGGTCCTTGGCCCCGGCTGGCCCGGCATCCTGCTGCACGAGGCCGTCGGGCACGGGCTGGAAGGGGACTTTAACCGCAAAGGCACCAGCGCATTCGCCGGATTGATGGGGCAACAGGTCGCAGCCCGTGGCGTGACGGTTCTGGACGACGGCACCATCCCCGACCGGCGCGGGTCGATCACCGTGGATGACGAAGGGACACCTTCGGCCAAGAACGTCCTGATCGACGACGGCGTGCTGGTCGGCTTCATGCAGGACCGGCAGAACGCCCGGTTGATGGGCGTCGCCCCCACCGGCAATGGGCGGCGCGAAAGTTTCGCCCATATCCCCATGCCGCGCATGACCAACACCTATATGCTGGCAGGCAACGCAGACCCGGCGGCCATGGTCGCCGACCTCAAGGACGGGATCTATGCGGTCGGATTTGGCGGCGGACAGGTCGATATCACCAACGGCAAGTTCGTGTTTTCCTGCACCGAAGCCTACCGGGTCAAGAACGGCAAAGTCGGCGCGCCGGTCAAAGGGGCGACCTTGATCGGGGACGGGGCCACCGCGCTCAAGCAGATCCGGGCGATCGGCAACGACCTGCAACTGGACCCCGGTATCGGCAACTGCGGCAAGGCCGGGCAATGGGTGCCGGTGGGCGTGGGGCAACCCAGCCTGATGATCGGCGGGCTGACGGTGGGCGGCGCGCAGACCTAAGCGCGGCCACCCCCCTCCTCGCCCCGGCAGTCCGGGGCGGGGCGACATCCGGTTTCCCTGACCTTTCGCCCTGACCGCCTTTGATGCATTCTCGGCCCAGTTCCACATATGGAGGTATGATGCGCCCTGCCCATTTGCCCGCCTTGGCATTTGCCCTGTCCAACCTGGTTTCCCCCGCCACCGCACAACAGGAGTCGTCCGAGGCCAGCGGCAATTTCGGCGGCGCAGACCTGAACGGCTATTATTATCAGGCCGAGGTGTACCGCAGTTCCGAATTTCTGGTCCTGCGCATCTGGGAAAGCCTGAGCGGGCCGGACGGACCGTGGAGCCTGACGCTCGACAACACCAAATTCGCCTATACGCCGCTGGGCGGGCGCGAATGGCTGACGGCCCTGCCCGAAGGGCCGCTGGTGCTGACCACCGAATCCGAAAATGACGGGACACTTTATACGACCCGCACGATTCTGTCGCACATGGACAACATGATCGCCGTGACCAGCCATGCGACCTATGCAAACAGCCTGGCCGGAGCCGAACGTCCGGCCGACACGGCCCGGTGCTTTGCCGCGCAATGCTGGTCCTGCGAAGCGGACGTGTGGAATGGCGGCGCACTGGCCGGTGGCGAACACGTCGAGGCCTATGTGGCCTACGAGGACCGCAACGCGAGCCTGTGGCACCCGGACCGGGCCATCGACCTTGGCCTGTGCCCCGCCTATGACTGACCCAGTGCCCCGCAGGACTGCCCCCGCCGACCTTGATCCGCTGGCCGACCTGTTCGATCGTCTTTGGCACGTCGCTCATTCCGGGCATGTCCCGCCCGAACTCGAGGCGCTGCGCACGCGCCCGGACTTCCTGCGGCGGCTGTTGGGCTTTGGGGATGGACTTCGGGTTATCGGCCCGGTGGGCAAACCACAGGGCTTTGCTGCGGTGGTGGGCAACCACCTGGATCAACTGTATGTGGCCCAGCAGCTTTGGGGGACCGGGGCGGCGCGGGTTCTGATGGACGACGCGCTGGCGCGGATTGCCGCAGCCGGGCACCGGACAGCGGTGCTCGAATGCAACGTCCACAACCTGCGGGCGGCGGCGATGTATCGCAAATCCGGCTGGACCGAACGCGGGGTCGAACGTGTGATGCTCGATTCGGCGGCAGGGCCGTTTGGACTGGACTGCCTTGTGTTTGATCGGGCGCTATAGGCAACGGGACGCCCCGTTTTGGCCATATCCATCAGAGCGGCGCGATCCCGGTGCTCAGAGTGTGACCGTCATTAACATCGGTATTTCAGCGGGTTCGGCAGCTATGTTGGTTCGGGCCCAAAAAAATGTTCGCACAGCAATTCGCCTTTCATACCTTGTTAACCCCGGCCACGCTAAATCTGGAGTTGCAACAGGCGGAGCTGCTGGATGACTGAAGAACACCCTTCTTCCACTCACCCCCCACTCCCACCAAAGACGGAAGACGATCGGTTTTCCTGGCTTCGCCTGCTGCGCTCCCGACGGGTCGGGATCGCAACATTCTACCGCCTGCTCAGCGAACACGGGTCCGCTCAGGCGGCTCTGGCCGTTTTGCCCGAAGTGGCCCGTGCCGCCGGCGTCAATGACTATGCCATCTGTCCCGAAGGCGTCATTCATGCGGAATTGCGGGCAGGTCGGGCCGCAGGCGCGCACCTGATCTTTCGGGGTGATACCCACTATTCACCTGATCTGGCAGAGATTTCGGATGCACCCCCAATCTTGTGGGCCCTGGGCGATCTGACATTGCTGACGCGCCCCGCCGTAGCGATGGTGGGCGCGCGCAACGCGTCGTCGCTTGGCACGCGGATGGCCCGCAAGCTGGCGGCAGACCTGTCAACAGCCGGCTATGTCGTGGTGTCGGGCCTTGCCCGCGGGATCGACGCCGCCGCCCACAAGGCCGCGCTCGAAGGGGGGACGATCGCCGTTCAGGCCGGCGGGGTCGATGTGATCTATCCGACCGAGAATGCTGATCTGGCCCATGATATCGCCCGCAGCGGCCTGCGGATCACCGAACAAATGATGGGTCTTGAGCCGCAAGCGCGCCACTTCCCCGCGCGAAACCGGATCATCGCGGGGCTGTCCCGGGCCGTCGTCGTGGTCGAAGCGGCGGCAAAGTCTGGCAGCCTCATCACTGCCGAATGTGCCCTGTCCCAGGGGCGCGACGTCTACGCCGTGCCCGGTCATCCGTTCGACGCCCGGGCGGCAGGATGCAATCACCTGATCCGGGATGGCGCGACCCTGGTCCGGTCGGCCGAGGACGTGATCGCAACACTGTCCAGCGCCCCACAGGCCCGGGCACCGGTGGCGCACCGCCCCGTTACCCCTCCGCCGGATCATGGGAGGGAACGGCCCGCCGACCGCCCCGATCTGCGCGATATCGCGGCGCTGCACCGACGCATCCTGGACAGGCTTGGCCCCTCACCCGTGGCCGAGGATCAACTGATCCGCGATCTGGGAACGACCGCGCACACGGTTGCCCCCGCGCTTGTCGATCTGGAGCTTGAGGGGCGGATTGCCCGGCAGGCGGGGGGATTGCTGGCACGGATCAACTGACTGATCCTTGACACCTTGGCCGACCAACAGCCGCCCAAGTCCAGCATCCCATCGACCAGACTGCGCCTCAGCCGACCGGGAAACCACAGGCGCGGTCTTCGCACCAACCTCCCGGCTTTTCCGCTTGCCCTTGGCCCCCAGCGGACGCACACAAAGGCCCCATGGGACAGGATTTTCGCGCCGCTTTGCATGTTACCAGTGTCGTCGGGCTGATCCTGGCGGCGGCGATGTTCGTTCCGGCGCTGGTCAATTTCGGCGATGGCCACGACAGTTGGCCCGATTTCGCCATGGCCGCCCTGTTGACCGGGCTGAGCTGGGGGATGATCGCGGCGGCCACACACGGCGCGACAGCGCCATTCACCCCTCGCTTTGGAATTGTTCTGGTCAACATGCTCTGGTGGGTCCTGCCTGTGTCCGTGATCGGCCCGCTGGTGCTGGGTCCGGCTCAACTGAGCATTCCGGCGGCGATTTTTGAAACGGCCTCGGGGTTCACCACCACAGGTTCCACCGTCATCACCGGGCTGGACGGGCTGGATCACGGTACGCTGGTCTGGCGGTCGCTGCTGCAATGGTTCGGCGGCACGGGCATTCTGTCGCTGGGGCTGATCGTGCTGCCGTTCCTGAACGTCGGCGGGCTCCAACTGTTTCGGCTGGAAAGCTCGGATCGCTCGGAAAAGGTGCTGCCCCGGGCAGCCGCGATCATCCGGGCCATCGTGGTCATCTATGTCGGGCTTACGGCGGCCTGTGCACTGGGTTACCGCGTCACGGGGATGAGCCCGTTTGATGCGATAAACCATGCGATGACGACCCTCTCGACGGGCGGATTTTCCACCCACGACGCGTCGATGGGCTATTTCACCAACACGGCAACACTTTGGGTCGGCTCGTTCTTCATGGCTCTGGCGGGGCTGCCATTTACCCTGTTCGTGGCACTTTTGTTGTCGCGCAAGAACGTGCGGCTTGACCCGCAGGTGATCTGGTTCTTTGCCATCATTGCGGCCACCACACTGATTCTGCTGCTGTTTCGCAGCGGCGATGCGGTTCTGTCGCCCCGATCACTGGCCGAGGATGTGTTCAACGTGATTTCGGTCATCACGACGACCGGCTTTGCCGCCAACGATTATACCACTTGGGGGCCGCTTGCCGGGCCGCTGTTCTTTTTGCTAACCTTCTTTGGCGGGTGTGCGGGGTCGACCGCGGGGGGCCTGAAAATCTACCGCCTGATCGTGCTGTGGAAGATGGTGCGCGGCGCGCTCAAGGAACTGATCCATCCCCATGGCGTCTTTCCAATGCGCTATGGCACCGAAAGGATAGACCCGCTGATCTTTAATGCGGCTCTGGTGATGAGCGTCAGCTTTGCGGGCTTTCTTGGCCTGACCACGCTGGTTCTGGGCGCACAGGGCAACGATTTCGTCACAGCCCTGTCCGGGGCGCTGACCGCGCTGGCCAACGTCGGCCCCGGTCTGGGCGAGGTGATCGGCCCGGCCAGTACGTTCAAGGGCCTGCCCTCCTCGTCGCTGCTGGTTCTGGCTGCGGCCATGATCGTCGGCCGTCTGGAAATCATGGTCGTCCTCGCATTGTTCATGCGGCAACTCTGGCGCTGAAACCATCAGAGCAGACCCTGCATTGACATTCGCCGGGCAGCCCACACATGTTGCCCCCCCAAACCCCCTGTTCTCGTGTTCAAGGATTCCCATGCCCGTTGTCGTCGTCGAATCCCCCGCTAAGGCCAAGACAATCAACAAATATCTGGGATCGGATTACACCGTTCTGGCGTCCTACGGTCACGTTCGCGACCTGCCGCCCAAGGACGGATCGGTCGACACGGACAACGATTTCGCCATGCAGTGGGAGGTCGCGGCAGACAGCAAGAAGCATATAAAGGCCATCGTCGACGCGCTGAAAGACGACAACGCATTGATCCTAGCCACCGACCCTGACCGCGAGGGAGAGGCGATTTCATGGCACCTTCAGGAAGCTCTGACCGCCCGCAAGGCGATCAAGAAAGACACCGCCGTCAGCCGCGTCACCTTTAACGCGATCACCAAAGCTGCCGTGCAAGAGGCTATGAAGAACCCCCGCCAGGTCGATGTGCCGCTGGTCGATGCCTATCTGGCCCGCCGCGCGCTGGATTATCTGGTGGGCTTCAACCTGTCGCCTGTGCTCTGGCGCAAGCTGCCCGGTGCCAAGTCTGCGGGCCGCGTACAATCCGTCTGCCTGCGCCTGATCGTCGAGCGCGAGATGGAGATCGAGGCGTTCCGCCCGCAGGAATACTGGACCGTCAAGGCGGTGCTGACCACTCCGCGCGGGCAAGAATATGAGGCCCGCCTGACTGTCCTTGGCGGCAAGAAGCTGGATAAATTCGACATCCCCAACGCCACCGCCGCCGAATTGGCCGTTCAGGCCATCCGCAGCCGCGACCTGATCGTGCAATCGGTCGAGGCCAAGCCCGCGACTCGCAGCCCCAGCCCGCCCTTCATGACCTCGACCCTTCAACAAGAGGCGTCACGCAAATTCGGCATGGGCGCCCGGCAGGCGATGAACGCCGCCCAGCGTTTGTATGAGGCGGGCCTGATCACCTACATGCGCACCGACGGCATCGACATGGCGCCCGAGGCGGTGATGGCAGCCCGCGACGCGATCAAGTCGAAATTCGGCGACAAATACCTGCCCGACAGCCCGCGCATGTATAAAAACAAGGCCAAGAACGCGCAGGAAGCCCACGAGTGCATCCGCCCGACGGACATGATGCTGGACGCGGACAAGCTCAAGATTTCCGATGCCGACCAGCGCAAGCTGTATGACCTGATCTACAAACGCACCATCGCCAGCCAAATGGCCGCCGCCCGGCTGGAGCGGACGACCGTCGATGTAGGGTCAGCAGACGGACAGGTGACCCTGCGCGCCACCGGGCAGGTCATGCTGTTCGACGGCTTTATCGCGATCTACGAAGAAGGCCGCGACGATACCGGCGACGACGACGATGGCCGCCTTCCGCAAATCGCTCAGGGCGAACCCGCCACCAAAAAGGGGGTGGAGCCCGAACAGCACCACACCCAGCCACCGCCCCGCTATACCGAAGCAACGCTGGTCAAGCGGATGGAAGAATTGGGCATCGGCCGCCCCTCGACCTATGCGTCGATCGTGACCACCATTCAGGACCGCGACTATGTGACCAAGGACAAAGGGCGCCTGATCCCGCAGGACAAGGGGCGGTTGGTCATCGCCTTTTTGTCCAACTATTTCCGCAAATACGTGGAGTATGACTTCACCGCCGATCTGGAAAACCAGCTCGACGAGGTCAGCGCGGGCGATGCGGATTACAAGGCCGTCCTGCACAGCTTCTGGCGGGATTTCAGCGCGGCCTTGGCCGAAACCGCCGACCTGCGGATCGGCGAGGTTCTGGACAAGATCAACGAAGTTCTGGCCCCACACCTGTTCCCACCGACCGAGGACGGCACCGATCCGCGCCTGTGCCCCAACTGCCACGCGGGCAAGCTGTCGATGCGCACGGCCCGGTCGGGCGGCGCCTTCATCGGCTGCTCGAACTATCCCGAATGCCGCTATACCCGCCCCTTTGGCCCGCCGGGGATGGAGGACAATTCCATTGGCCCCGATGGCCGCCTTCTGGGCCACGACGACGGCGACCCCATTAGCCTGCGCGACGGCCGCTTTGGCCCCTATGTCCAGCGCGGCGAAGTGTCCGAGGATCTGCCCAAACCGCCCCGCGCCAGCCTGCCCAAAGGCTGGGACGCCAACGCGATGGACCTTGAAAAGGCCCTGCAACTGCTCAACCTGCCCCGCGAAATCGGCCCCCACCCCGAAGACGGCGTGATGATCGAGGCCGGAATCGGCCGCTTTGGCCCCTTCGTCAAGCACGACAAACTCTATGCCAACCTCAAGGAAGTGGACGAGGTCTTTACCATCGGCATGAATCGCGCGGTCGAGGTGCTGGCCCTGAAAAAGGCCGGTCGCCCCGGCCGGGGTGCCGCCGTCGCCCCGCTCAAGGAACTGGGCGATCATCCTTCGGGCGGCGCGATGTCAGTGATGGAAGGGCGCTATGGCCCTTATGTCAAATGGGAAAAGGTCTTCGCCACCATCCCCAAGGACGTCGATCCGATGTCGGTGACACCCGAACAGGCGCTGGAATGGGTGACCGAAAAGGCGGCCAAGGGCGGCAAGAAGCCCGCGAAAAAGGCCGCAGCGCCCAAGGCCGCGGCAAAGAAGACGGCTGCCAAGAAACCCGCCACCAAAAAGTCCGCTGTCAAGAAAACCGCCGCAAAAAAACCAACCAAGGCATCCGGCGACGACGTGGTCGAGTAGGCCTCGTTCAGCTTCACGTCACCATAACAACTCTCGGGGGGAGCGCGCAGCGCGGGGGGCCGGGGTCCCCTCCCCCGCCAGTCATGCCGCGCCGCCGCATTGACTCTGCCCGACCCCCGCGCAATGACTTGACGCGACGCCAAATGAGGATTTCCCATGAAGAAAGTCTACCCCTCTGCCGCCGCCGCGCTGGACGGCCTTTTGCACGACGGAATGTTGATTGCTGCGGGGGGGTTCGGCCTGTGCGGTATCCCTGAACTGCTGCTGGCCGCGATCCGCGATGCAGGGACCAAGGACCTGACCTTTGCCTCCAACAACGCGGGCGTGGACGATTTCGGCATTGGCATCTTGCTGCAGACCCGGCAGGTGAAAAAGATGATCAGCTCTTATGTGGGCGAGAATGCCGAATTCATGCGGCAATATCTGTCGGGCGAACTCGAGCTGGAATTCAACCCCCAAGGCACGCTGGCCGAACGGATGCGGGCCGCAGGCTGCGGAATCCCCGGCTTTTACACCAAGACAGGCGTGGGCACGGTCATTGCCGAAGGCAAAGAGGTCAAGTCCTTCAACGGGCAGGATTATATCCTGGAAACCGGGATTTTCGCAGACCTCTCCATCGTCAAGGCGTGGAAGGCCGACGCGACCGGCAACGCGATTTTCCGCAAGACCGCCCGCAACTTTAACCCGCCCGCCGCCATGTGCGGCAAGATCTGCGTGATGGAGGTCGAAGAGATCGTGCCGACAGGCTCCCTCGACCCCGACGCGATCCACCTGCCCGGCATCTATGTCCACCGGATCATTCAGGGCGACCACGAAAAGCGGATCGAAAAGGTAACGACGCGCAAGAAGGAGGCCGTGTGATGTGGGACCGCGATCAGATGGCCGCCCGTGCGGCGCTCGAACTTCAGGACGGCACTTACGTGAACCTTGGCATCGGCATCCCGACGCTGGTCAGCAACTACATCCCCAAGGGGGTCGAGGTGACGCTGCAATCCGAAAACGGGATGCTCGGCATGGGCCCCTTCCCCTATGAAGGGGAAGAGGACGCTGATCTTATCAACGCAGGCAAGCAGACGATCACCGAACTGCCGCAGACCGCCTATTTCGACAGTGCCACGTCCTTTGGCATGATCCGCGGCGGCAAGATCGCCATGGCCATTCTGGGGGCTATGGAAGTGGCCGAAAACGGCGATCTGGCCAACTGGATGATCCCCGGCAAACTGGTCAAGGGGATGGGCGGTGCCATGGACCTCGTGGCTGGCGTCGGCCGTGTGGTGGTCGTTATGGACCACACGTCAAAGCACGGCGAATCCAAGGTGCTCAAGCAATGTACCCTGCCACTAACCGGCAAGGGCGTGGTGGATCGGATCATCACCAACTTGGGCGTGCTGGATGTGGTCCCCGGTGGCCTGCGGATCGTGGAACTGGCCGATGGCGTCACTGACGCCGAGATGCGCGCGGCGACCGAGGCCACACTTGTCTGAGGTCCGGATGGAACGCAGCGGCTCCAAGGGTCGCTACGTTCTGGATACCGACAGGGGCGAGGCCGAACTGACGATTTCGGTCCTGTCGCCCACCCTCGTCATCGCCGACCATACCGATGTCCCCGACGGGCTGACCGGACAGGGCATCGGCCTGAAACTGCTGGCCGCCTTGCTGGACGATGCCCGGCGCGACGGGTTCAAGATCGTGCCGCTCTGCCCCTTCGTGAACGCTCAACGGCGCCGTCATCCAGAATGGGCCGATCTGTTCAGTGTGTAAAGCGACGCCCGCCCCCCGGTTCACCTTGCATTAACAACTCCGGGGTCCGGGGCAGCGCCCCGGGGCACATGCCACCGCGCACGGCCACCGTGCAAGGCCAACCCGGAAAACTGTTTCCCTTTCCGCGACAACGTCATGATCTTGCCCCATTCTGTCGCTAGATCGCGGGGGAAATGACCATGACGAGCCTCAACCCCGGCCCCACCCCGCCCGCACCCGCCCCCCGGCGTTGGCGCGATATTGCCATTTTGGGTGGCCTGTTCGGGCTGGTTCTTCTGGGTCTTGCGGGGCTCGCCTCGGCAACCGGCTGGCACGACGTCATGACCCAACTGGGGAAGCTTGGCCCGGTGCAGATCGGCACGCTGTTGGGCCTGAGCCTAGTCAACTATCTTTTCCGCGCCATGCGCTGGCATATCTTTGCCCGCAAACTGGGCCTGCCCACGACACTGGTGCAGGACACCCGCCATTTCCTGGGCGGTTTTGCCATGTCGGTCACCCCCGGCCGGGTCGGCGAGTTGATCCGGATGCGTTGGATCAGGCGCGAAACGGGCTGGGCGGTGGAAAAGACCGCGCCGCTGGTCCTGATGGACCGGGCGGCCGATCTGGCCGCAATGGCGCTGATCCTCGCCCTTGGGCTCAGTCTTGGCAAAGGTGGGATCGCCTATGCCGCCCCCGTCGCCATCCTCGCGCTGGTGGCGGCCTTCGTCGCCACCCGGCCTCGACTGCTGGCAGGCTCCGCCACGCTGGCCTACCGGATCACTGGCTTGTTCCCTCGCCTGATGGCCCGCATCCGCCGTGCGTCACGCTCGCTCGCCACTTTTGCCACTCTGCGGGTGACGGCGGCGGCCCTTGTCCTTGGCCTGATCGGCTGGATGGCCGAAGGGTACGCCTTTCATCTACTATTGGTCTGGCTTGGGGCGGACATCGGGTTCTGGATGGCGATTGCCGTCTTTACCTTTGCCACCCTTGCCGGTGGACTGACCGGCGCCCCCGGCGGGGTAGGCGGGGCCGAGGCGGCGATGGTCGCCCTGCTGTCCCTTGACGGTATCCCGCTTGACGTGTCGATCCCCGCGACCGCGATCATCCGCGTGACAACGCTCTGGTTCGCCATAGGGATCGGCCTAATCGTCTTTCCCATGGCCGAACGCCATTCCCTGACCGCAAGAGGCCGCTGATGCGCTGGAACACCGACAGGCCCACCACCGGATGGGGCCGCGCGCTGCGCGCGACATCCGACGTGGCCCGCCCCGAACGCGCCGCCCAACTGGATCAGGCGCTGGCCCCCGCGGTTGGCAACCGCCGGTCATACGGCGACGCGGCACTGAACGACGATGGCCGGGTGATCGACATGACCCGGCTCGACCGCATCCTGTCCTTTGACCGCGCGACGGGCGAGGTCGAGGTCGAGGTGGGACTGACCATCGGCGATCTGGCCCGCGTGATGGCCCCGCAGGGCTGGCTTCCCCCCGTCATGCCCGGCACCGGCTTTGCGACCATCGGCGGCTGTATCGCGATGGATGTGCATGGCAAAAACCACCACGGCGCGGGGTCGTTTGGCCAGCACGTCACCGAAATCACTCTCATTCAGGCCAGCGACCGCCGCCGCATCACGCCCGCCGATACAGGCATTTTCGCCGCCACAGTGGGCGGTCTGGGCCAGACCGGGATCATTTCCCGCGCCCGCCTGCGACTGATGCCCGCCAAGGCCAACATCGTCACAGTCACCGAACGCCGCGCGACAGGTTGGGACGAACACATCGCCCTGCTGGACGCGAGCCAGGCCACCTATTGCGTGGGATGGATCGACGCCACTGCCACGGGTCACAGTCTGGGGCGTGGCATTTTGGAAGAGGCCGAAACCGCCGCAGGGTTGGTTCCTGCCCCCAAAGCATCGAAAAAGGTGCCGTTCGATGCGCCCAATTTCGCGCTGTCCGCCCCAATCGTGCGGGCCTTCAACGCGCTCTATTATCGTCGCGTGCCAGAGGCTGGCCGCACCGTGGTCAAGCCGATCCAGGAATTTTTCTTTCCGCTCGACCGCATCCACGATTGGAACCGGCTTTACGGCAAGCGCGGCTTTCACCAGTTCCAATGCGTTGTCCCGGTTGATCAAAAGGACGCCCTGCGCGAGATGCTCGAGGCGATCACACGGTCCGGCCTCGCCTCGCCCTTGGCGGTTCTGAAACGGATGGGTCCGGGGCGGGCGGGCTACATGTCTTTCCCGATGGAAGGCTACACGCTGGCGGTCGATTTCCCGAACCGCCATGCCGCCGTCAAGCTGATCGAGCGGCTGGAACAGATGACCGTAGCGGCCAAAGGCCGACTCTATCTGGCCAAGGATTCGCTGGCGACCGGCGACCAGATCAAGGCCATGTATCCCGATCACGCTCTGTGGGCCGACGAGGCGGCCAAGGCCGATCCAACCGGCGCGCTGCAAACCGATCTGACCCGCCGACTGGACCTGAGGGACATGCCATGACCGACACCTGGATCATCCTTGGCGCCACGTCCGCCATCGCCCGCGCCTTTGCCCGCACCCAGGCACAATCGGGTTGCGGCCTGATCCTGTGTGGCCGCGATTTCACGGATATGGAGGCGACAGCCGCCGATGCCCGCGCCCGCGGGGCCGCCTTTGTCGAGGTGGCGGCCTTTGACGCCCGGCAGCCCGAAACCTTTGCGCCCATCCTTGCCCTGACCCCGGGGCTGAGCGGGATGGTCAACTGCGCCGTTTTTGTGGGCTCGATGCCCGAACAGGGCGAAATGGACGCCGATCCGGCCCTGATCGAGGGCTGCGTGACCGACAGTTATACCGGCCCGGCCCGGTTTCTGACCATGCTTGCCCCGTTGATGGAACAGCGCGGCGGCGGTGCCATCGTGGGCGTCGGGTCTGTCGCCGGCGACCGTGGGCGGCTGGGAAATTATGTCTACGGCTCGGCCAAGGCTGGCTTTGCCACCTATCTGTCGGGTCTACGCAACCGGCTGGCCCGGTCGGGTGTCCATGTAATGACAGTGAAACCGGGGCCGGTTGATACGGCGATGACCTGGGGGCTGCCCTCGATGCCGTTCATGACCAGCCCGGCAGGAGTTGTCGCCGACATCCTCAAGGGGCTGAAGAAGCAGCGTAATGTCATCTATACCTCCGGGATCTGGCGGATCATCATGACGGTGATCCGGCTGGTGCCCGAACCGATCTTCAAGAAAATGAAGATCTGACCGGATTTGGGGCGGGCTTGCCTTCGCCGGGGCGCGGCGCAATAAGCCGCCCATGCCCGCTGCCCTGACCACAGTTGCCGACATGACCCGCGCCGGGCTTGCCCCCGCCGCGGACACACCCGCGCTTGACCGGGTGGCCGCCGATTTCAAGATCAGGCTTTCCGCCGAAATGCACCGCGCTATCGCCGATCCCGACGATGCCATCGCCCGACAGTTCGTTCCCAACCCTGCCGAACTCTTGATCCGGGCTGAAGAACTGGCCGATCCCATCGGCGACGCCCCCCATTCGCCCACCCCAGGACTGACCCACCGCTATCCCGACCGCGTGATCCTGCACGCGACCCACACCTGCGAAGTCTATTGCCGGTTCTGTTTCCGGCGCGAGGTGGTGGGCGAGGATGGGCCACTGGCCGACGGCGACCTGACCGCTGCCCTCGATTACATCGCGGCCACCCCCGCCATATGGGAGGTGATCCTGACCGGCGGCGACCCGATGTCCCTGTCGCCCCGCCGGTTGCGGGCGCTGTTGGCGAGGCTGGACGCGATCCCGCATGTGCAGGTCGTCCGGTTTCATACCCGCGTGCCGGTCGTCGCCCCCGAACGGATCACCGATGACCTGATCGACGCGCTGTCAATTCGCCCGACGGTCTGGGTAGCGATCCACACCAATCACGCACAGGAACTGACCGACGGGGCCGAGGGCGCCCTGACCCGGCTCAGCCGGGCGGGAATTCCGATGGTGTCGCAGACGGTTCTGCTCAAGGGGATCAATGACAGCGCAGATACCCTTGCCGCGCTGTTTCGCGCCTTGATCCGCCACAGGGTCAAACCCTATTACCTGCATCACGGCGATCTAGCCCGCGGGACGGGCCATTTCCGCACCTCGATTGCCGAAGGACAGGCGATCATGCGGGCCTTGCAGGGACGGCTTTCCGGCATCTGCCTGCCGACCTATGTGCTGGATATCCCGGGCGGGTTCGGCAAGGCCCCCATCGGGCCGACCTATGCCGTGCCGGACGGCGACGGCTGGCAGATCACCGACTACAATGGGCAAACCCACCGCTACGGCTAGAACCCGAACCACCGCTGCCAGATGCCCGCCGCATAGAACATCAACGCGAGGCAGATCAGCAGCAGACCGATCCCCCGCTTGTCCTTCATGGCAAAGACGATGGGGTCATAGTCCTGCTTGCCGTAATAGCCCAGCCGGATCATCCGGAACATCCACGCCGCCATAGGGATCATCGCCACCCACATCAGCCATTGGGTCGGATACAGGGCCAGCGCCTGCGGGCTGAACGTATAAAGCAGAAAGATCACCAGCGCCCCCACCATGCCCAGGCCCGCCACATTGACCAGATCGCTCCGGTCCGGGCGGCCATAACCGCGCCCCGGCAGGCGGTCGTCATTCTTGGCCAGCGTCAGTTCGGTCAGCCGCTTGACGCAGCCCAGCGTGATGAAAATCGGCCAGATAAAGATAAGCATATAGACGGACGCATCCACCTGCGCCCCCGCTGCCCCGGCCACGACGCGCAGGGTGTAAAGCGTGGCCAGCGTCGCGATATCGACCCAGCGCATCCGCTTGAGCCGCAGCGAATAGGCCAGGCTCAGGACCATATACAGCGTG
The DNA here is from genome assembly GCA_024642115.1 of Marivivens sp. Lineage (GTDB taxonomy): Bacteria > Pseudomonadota > Alphaproteobacteria > Rhodobacterales > Rhodobacteraceae > JAHEBU01. The sequence goes on from JAHEBU010000001.1 coordinate 129,618, forward strand.
ACGACCCCCAGAAATCCCGGCCCCAGCACCGCGCCGATGCCCAGCGCAATCGCGCCCAACGCGATACAGGCAAGCATGCCCACCCCGATGGGCACCGTGCCACTGGCAAAGGGACGGCGGCATTTGGTCGGGTGCAGGCGGTCAGCCTCAAGATCCAGCAGGTCGTTGACGATATAGATGCAAGAGGCGGCCGCCGAAAACGATACCATGCCCAGCAGAACCAGCAGCAGCGTATTCAGGCTGAAATCATGCGCGGCCAGCATCGGCAGGACCAGCAGAATGTTCTTGACCCATTGGTGGGGACGCATCGCCTTGATCAGATCGGCCACGCGCCATCCGCCCATCAGGCTGGTTACACCCATGCCTTCCTTTTCCAGCTTGCGGGCTGCCCCGCCGGCTGACCCCACGATGATCGCATGACCGCCCTGTTCCCAGATCGCCATGTCCGACGAATCATTGCCGGCATACAGGAACCCGCCTTTGCCGAACGCATTCACCAGCGCCTCGGCCTTTAGCGGCCCCCTGAGGTTGGTCACTCCGTCCGAGGCCAGCACGCCATCCATGCCATAGCGATCCCCGAGCGGGGCGACCAAGGTCATGTCCGAGGCAGAGGCAAGAAACACCTCGCGTCCTTCGGCCCGCGCCCCTTCGGCCAGATCAGCGACTTCGGCATTGACCGGCATCAGGTCCAGCCGCAGCGGGGCAATTCGTGCCAGTGCGGCCTTGAGCGCGGCCCGGTCCCGCCAGAAGGCGAAACAGGCGCGCAGGGTATCGAGCGGCGCGCGGCCCAATCCGGCCCACAGGCTTTCCAACAACAGGTCGGTTTTCAGGAACGTGCCGTCGACGTCCAGTATAAGCGGTCTTTGGTCGGTCAAACGTCAGCCTCCGTGCGCCGCAAAGACGCAACCATCGGTCATCAGGTCCGGCGGGGTCTGACACAGACCCTTGGCCACCTGCCACGCCGCCAGCACTTTTGGCACATAGGCACGGGTTTCGGGAAAGTTGGGGACGCCATCATTGTCACGAATCGATCCTTCGCCGGCGTTATATCCGGCCAGAACCAAAATCGGGTCACGATCGAACTGTGTCATCAGCCAATCCAGATAGGCGACACCACCCTTGATATTGTCGGCGGCATTAAGACTGTCGGTGACGCCGAACCGGCTGGCGGTATCGGGCATCAGCTGCATCAGACCCTGCGCGCCGGCACGACTGACCGCATCGGACTGACCCGCGCTTTCGACCGCTATGACGGCGATCACCAGCGCCGGAGAGACCTGGGTGCCGACCGTGGCCTTGAGAATCTCGATCCCGTGGGTCTTGGCGATGTCCTGCAACCCCTGAAGCCGGGGGCCATTGACCGCCTTGCCCTCTGGCGCACGGCCCAACTCAAGCAGAGCTTCGTTCAGGCGGCCCGGGCGGCTGTCCTCGAGCTTGGGCGACACCGCCTCCCAGAACCATTCGACGCCATTGACCTGTGGAACAGGGGCAACGGCGGGGCTTGCCGCGCCGCGCGATGTCCCGCCCTGCCCGGCTGCGGGCGGACCCGAGGGGGCTGACGGGGGCTGCGGGGCCACCTGAACAGTGATCCGGTTCTGACTGCCCGGCGCGGGAAGGCCCACGCGGCGAAAGGTAAAATCGGTCTGCTGGGCCCCCGCAACGACGGGGACGCCACCCAGAAAGGCGGCCAGAATCACGATCCGTCCAAATACGCGCATTTCCTGCGACCTGCTCTGCCTCGTTTTTATTGACGTCACTATCGCAAAAAAATCGGCCATCTCCTAGCAAAACGGAAACAAACAGGGTCCGGCGCCAGAAATTCGACGCAAACCGGCAACGACACCCCCCCTGTTTTTCGTTCACAAAAAATAAATTATTAATGAAAATCATACTGTTGAATGAAAAAAACACACAAAATAGCGTTGATGCAAAATTGCACGAAACAGGTCAAAATCCCGCCCCAATCAGAGCGCTATATAAGCCCATCCAAGACGGGGACTGCACCAAGAGAGGCCGGTGCGGGACGATCCGGAAGGGAAAATGAAACCGAGTGAACACACCCTGAGGAGGGACTAACATGCTTAACTTCATCAAGAATTTCCGCAACGACGAAGACGGTGCCGTGACTGTTGACTGGGTCGTTCTGACCGCAGCCATCGTTGGTCTGGGCATTGCCGTGATGACTTCGGTCGGCGGCGCGACTGCTGACCTGGGCGACACCATCTCGTCCACGATCGGTTCGCAGGGCATCGCGACCTACTAAGTCGCTGCCTGAGACGTAAGGAGACCTGAAATGCTCAATTTCATCCAGAACTTCCGCCGTGACGAAGACGGCGCTGTGACGGTCGACTGGGTCGTTCTGACCGCGGCCATCGTGGGCCTGGGCATTGCCGTGATGACTTCGGTCGGCGGCGCTACTGCTGACATGGGCGACACCATCTCGTCGACCATCGGCTCGCAAGGGATCGCGACCTACTAAAAGGGTCGTTCTTCTTGAACCAAAGAGGGCCGTACCGAAAGGTGCGGCCTTTCTTGTTGGTCCAGCGCAAGCTGGCCGACAACCACCCGCCTGGCAGTCTTTGTGTTACCTTTGAGGTTCCCCGAAATTGCCACATTCCCGGGTCAAGGTCCAAAAATAGGGTTCGCTTTCGGCGGGCTGGCAGTTCCAAATGGAGGGAAACATGCTGAAGATGTTGAAAAACTTCCGCGATCAGGAAGACGGCGCGATCACGGTGGACTGGGTCGTCCTCACGGCAGGAATTGTCGGTCTGGGTTTTGCGATCGTGGTCGGCATTGGCACGACGGCGACACAACAGTCCAACAGTGTCGGCTCTTATGTCGGCAACATGAGCATCGCGACATACTGATGACGGTTCGGGCCAGCTCGGCCCGGAACAGGACATGGGCCGCTGACAAAGACCTTGAACGGGCACGTCAGCGTTGGTTTCGGCAAAGGTCCCCTTTGCCAGTGGTACAGGCAGATCTGGAAAGGAACAGAGGATGAGAGCGGTTTTTGGATTGGTCCTTGTCGTCGGGGTGGCCCTTGCTGGGTTCGCCGTCTACATGGTCCAAGGTTATTTTGAACAGCAGCGCGCTGTTCTTGTGCGGCAGCAGCAGGCGATCAACCAGGTGATCCCCACCGTTGACGTCTATGCCGTCAAACGCGACATGGTTTATGGCGAGCGGATCACCAAGGACGACATCCAGGTGATCAAGTACGCCGAACCCTTCTTGCCCGCCGGTGTGTTCAAGACCGAAGAAGAGCTGTTCTCCAAAGGTCCGGACGAACTGCGTGTGGTCTTGCGCCCGATGGAGGCAAACGAACCCATTTTGGCCGTCAAGGTCACTGAACCTGGCGAAGATGCCGGCATCACCTCGCGCCTTGGTCGCGGCATGCGCGCCTTTGCCATCAAGGTTGATGTCAGCAGCGGCGTGTCCGGCTTTCTGCGCCCCGGTGATACGGTCGACGTCTATTGGACCGGCCAGAGCGCCGGAAATGGCACTGGCATCACCAAACTGATCGAGACCAGCATCAAGATCGTGGCCGTCGACCAAACCGCCGATGCCAACTACAGCGGGGCCAGCATTGCCCGCACCGTCACAGTCGAGGCCACACCCCAACAGGTTGCTTCGCTAGCTCAGGCCCAGTCGACCGGGAACCTGTCCCTGTCTTTGGTGGGCTCGGAAGATGACACCGTGGCCAGCGCGACCGAGGTCGATCAGCGCACACTTCTGGGCATCGTCGATACCCCGACAGCAGCCGCAACGCCCGAGGCAAAGGTCTGCACGATCAAGACCCGGCGCGGTGCGGATGAGGTCGAAGTCCCGATCCCCTGCGCCACAAACTGACCCTTTGTTCCTGCCGTTCCACTGATGCGCGCCCCCTCAAGGGCGCGCATTTCCTTAACAAAAATGTCACGTGTTGCGACTTATCCACATAAACGTCGGCTCCCAATCTATTGATTCTTGCAAAAAATGTCGGTTCGGGCAATTGTCTGCTCAACGACGGGCGAAAATGTCCCGCAATCGGGCGTGATCGGAGAGGCAGGTCACATGACATATGACAGATTTCTAAAAGCGGCTCTTGTTGGGTTCGCGCTTTCAATTTCAACGGTTCCCGCGATCGGCCATGCCGAAACGCTGACCGTGATGCGCGGATCAACGTCCAGCGCATTGAACGTGCCGATGAACAGAGCGGTGGTGGTCGAAAGCGACACACCCTTTACCGAACTGTCCATCGCCAACCCCGGCATTGCCGATATCTCGACCCTGTCGGACAAGACGATCTATGTCCTGGGCAAGGCGCCGGGCCGCACCACACTGACCCTTCTGGGCGCAGACGGACGGCTGATCACCAACGTGGAAATCCACGTGGCCCCCGATATCGCGGAATTCAAGGAACGGCTGGAACAGATCCTGCCGGGCGAACCAATCGAAGTGCGTACCGCCAACGACGGCATCGTCCTGTCGGGCACCGTATCCTCGACAGCGCGGCTCGACCGGGCGATGGAACTGGCCCAGCGCTATGCCCCAGACAAGGTTTCCAACCTGATGTCGGTGGGTGGCACCCAGCAGGTCATGCTCAAAGTCCGGTTTGCAGAAATGCAGCGGTCTGTTTCAAAGTCCCTCTCGTCCTCGTTGTCGCTGAACGGGTCGGCAATCGGCGGCGATCTTGGACTTTCGGGCGGGACCAACACACTGAACAACAGCAGTGCGGTCAGCTCGTCTCTGAGTGGCTCCATTCCATCGAGCAACGAAAACAACGGCGCGGTCCTGTTCGGCTTCAACGCCGGCGGGCTTGAGGTTGGCATCCTTCTGGAAGCGCTCGAAGCTCGCGGTGTCGTGCGCACGCTGGCAGAACCCAACCTGACCGCCCTGTCCGGCCAAGAGGCAAAGTTCCTTGCTGGTGGCGAATATCCTGTGCCGGTCAGCCAGACCAACGGGTCGATCACGGTCGAATACAAACCGTTTGGTGTCGAGCTGACGTTTACCCCCCGCGTCGTGGATGGTGACCTGATCAACCTCGAACTCAACGCTTCGGTGTCGTCTATCGACCCGTCCAACGGGTTCACTTCGAACGGGTTTACGGTCGACGCGTTCAAGAAACGCGAGACATCGACCACCGTCGAGATGCGCGACGGCGAAAGCTTTGCCATCGCGGGCCTCATGTCCGACGATTTCACCGACCTGAACGGTCAGGTGCCGTGGCTGGGGGATATCCCGGTTCTTGGCGCGCTGTTCCGCAGCGCCCAATTCGAAAGCAAGCAGACCGAGCTCGTCATCATCGTGACCGCCCATCTGGTCACACCGACCCGGGGCGAGGCCTTGGCCCTGCCCACCGATCGGGTGCGCCCGCCCAGCGAACGCGACCTGTTCCTGAATGGCCGCGTGTCTGCCCCCACGACCGGTGCAGCCGGTGAAGTGGCCCGTCAGGACTTTAGCGGGTCCTACGGCTATGTTCTTGATTGATAAGGCGAAAAGGACCGGGGCTATGAAAAACATACTCGCACTGACCGCCTCGGCGCTCTTGCTGGCTGGCTGTAACGATCCAAATTCGGCCTGGAACCGTCCGGCCGGGTCAATCAGCAACACCGGTGATTTCGGGGCGGCGACCATGCAGAATACGCAGGTCATGTCCGGCGACCAAAGCTTTACGATCCAGTTGGGCCAACGGTTTGCTAGCGAAGTGAACACGACGGTCAACTTCGCCTTTAATTCGTCCGTTCTGGACGGCGAAGCCCAGGCCATCCTGCGTCAGCAGGCCGACTGGATCCGCCAGTTCCCCGAGCTGAAGTTCAAGGTCTTTGGTCACACCGACCTGGTTGGATCGAATGCGTCCAACTACCGGCTTGGTCTGCGCCGCGCGCAGGCAGTGGTGGCCTATCTAGCCACTCAGGGTGTCAGCACATCGCGCCTTCAGGCTTTGGTGTCCTATGGCGAAACCCGCCCGGTCATCCAGACGCCCAACATGGAGCGCGCCAACCGCCGCACCGTCACCGAGGTGTCGGGATTCGTGGCAGGCGGTCGCCAGGGTGGGACGCTTAACGGCAAGTACGCCGAAGTCATATTCCGCGAATACATTGCCAGCGCCACGCCGACGCCGCAGATTTCGCAAACCACAGGTGCTGACCTGCAAGTGGCCAACTAAGGCATACACTTTTTGTTGACGCCCTGCCCCGCATTGGCGTCAACAACACCACGAAAAACCCCGTGATCGTCGCAAGATACCGCACAATTACAGTTTTTCGGCCCAAATCTCGTCACGATTGACCGCCAATGTCCTCTCAATGGGACAACCATGCCCGGACGATCCGGGCAGGGGCAGTGACGAAGATGCGGCAAGCCAACAGGCAGCCTCCGTGTCGCCGGCCACTCTGCCCCGTCAATAAGGACGTGAGGCAATGAGTAGTAACGCCGTTTTGCAACCTGAACTGCAGCCCATCGTGGCCTGCACAGTCAGCCGCGATGTTCAGATCTTTGATCTGCTGATCGAGGATATGGAAACTGTTCTGGGCGAACGCTGGGGGGACCTCGGCTTTGCCGATGCCCTGGCGTTTCTTGAACAACCGGATGCGGAAAGTCTGAAATTTATCGCCGTCGCCCTGAATGCCGACGACGAAGAGGACCTGTCGCTGATCGTGGACGTCATCGCTGCCGCCAAGGCGCGCGACATCAAGGTGATCCTGATCACCGAAGATGTCAGCCCAGCCGCGCTGCACACCCTTTTGCGCGAAGGGGGCGACGAGTTCATCCCCTATCCCCTGCCCGAAGGCGAGCTGGCCGCAGCCGTCGACCGCGTGCTGGCCCCGCCCGAAGCCCCGCCTCTGGCACCCGAACTCCAGAACAAGCTCAAGGCGACTGGCGACCGCTCTGGCGTTGTCATCCCGGTTCACGGCATGGCCGGTGGGACCGGGGCCACGACACTGGCCGTCAACCTCGCCTGGGAACTGGCAAATATCGACAAGAACGATCCGCCGCGCGTCTGTCTTCTGGATCTGGACCTGCAATTCGGATCGGCCTCGACCTACCTGGACCTGCCGCGGCGTGAATCGGTTCTGGAACTGTTGTCGGATACCGAAGCCATGGACAGCGATTCGTTCATGCAGGCTCTTTTGTCCTACAACCAGAAACTGCACGTCCTGACCGCACCCACCGACATGGTCCCGCTTGACCTGGTCACGCCCGTGGACATTGGCCGACTGATCGAGATGGCCCGCGTCAACTTTGACTACGTGGTTATCGACATGCCCTCGACGATGGTCGAATGGTCGCAGACCGTGCTCGAGGCCGCCCACGTCTATTTCGCCACGCTAGAAATGGATATGCGCTCGGCTCAGAACACCCTGAGGCTCAAACGGGCGCTTCAGTCCGAGGATCTGCCCTTTGCCAAGCTGCGGTTCATCCTGAACCGCGCCCCCGGCTTTACCGATCTGAACGGCAAGAGCCGCGTCAAGCGGCTGGCGGAATCGCTGGGCATCGCCATCGAAGTCCAGCTTCCCGACGGCGGCAAGGCCGTGGCGCAGAACGCCGATCACGGCATCCCCATGTCCGAAGGCATAGCCAAGAACGCCCTGCGCAAGGAAATCGCCAAGCTCGCGAAGTCCGTCCACGACGTCAACAAGGCCGACGCCAAAGTCGCGGCCAAGAAGTAAGGAGGTCAGGTCATGTTTTCGAAATACAAAAAGCCCGGAACCCCGCCTGCCGGCCCCGCCGGCGCCGCAGCAGCCGCCCCGCGCCCCGGCAACGTGACCCCGATCGCCGCCGCCGACCCGAAAAAGTCGATGATGCAGCCCAACCGGGGGAAACCCGCCGAACCTGCACCCGCCGACAAAGAGAAAAAGCGCAAAGAGCGATTGGGCGAAATCAAGCTCGAACTGCACAAGGCGCTGTTGGATAACTTGAACCTGGCCGCCCTTGAAAAGGCATCCGAATCCGAACTGCGCCAGGAAATCAACGCCATCGCCACCGAGTCCCTCGAAGAGATGGGAATCGTTCTGAACCGCGAAGAGCGGCAGATGCTCAACCAGGACCTCTATGACGAGGTGACGGGTCTGGGTCCGCTGGAAACCCTTCTCAAGGACGACAGCGTCAACGATATTCTGGTCAACGGCCCGCAGCAGATCTTTGTGGAACGGGCCGGTAAACTGCAACTGACCGACATCACCTTCAAGGATGAACGGCACCTGCTGCGCATCATCGACAAAATCGTGTCGGCCGTGGGTCGCCGTGTCGATGAATCCAACCCCTATGTCGACGCCCGTCTGGGCGACGGATCGCGTTTCAACGCGATGGTCGGCCCGATCGCGGTCGACGGCAGCCTGGTCTCCATTCGTAAGTTCAAGAAGGACAAACTCGGCATCGACGATCTGGTCAAGTTCGGCGCCTTTACCGAAGAAATGGCCGCCTATTTGCAGGCCGCAGTCGCCACCCGTCTGAACATCATCGTGTCGGGCGGTACGGGTTCTGGTAAGACGACCACGCTTAACGCCCTGTCATCCTTCATCGACAACAACGAACGCATCCTGACGATCGAAGATACGGCCGAACTTCAGCTGCAACAAACCCATGTGGGCCGGATGGAAAGCCGCCCGCCCAACGTCGAAGGCAAGGGCGCTGTGACCCAGCGCGACTGTCTGCGCAACGCCCTGCGGATGCGTCCTGACCGGATCATCGTCGGTGAAACGCGCGGCGAGGAAGTCATCGACATGTTGCAGGCCATGAACACCGGCCACGACGGGTCAATGACCACGATCCACGCCAACTCTGCCCGCGACGGTGTCAGCCGTCTTGAAAACATGGTGGCCATGGCCGGGATCGAAATGCCACTCAAGGCCGTGCGGTCCCAGATCGCATCGGCTGTGAACCTGATCGTGCAGGCGTCGCGCCTTCAGGACGGGTCGCGCCGCATGACCTCGATCACCGAAATCACCGGCATGGAGGGCGACGTCATCTCGATGCAGGAAGTGTTCCGGTACCAGCGCGTGGGCCTGACCCCCGATAACAAGATCATCGGTCACTTTACCGCCACGGGCGTCCGGTCACACTTTTCCGAACGCTTCAAGCTGTGGGGCTACGACCTGCCCGCCGCCATCTTTGAACCCTTCGCAGCCGAGTAAGCATCATGCAGATTTCAGCCGAACCGATCATCTACGGGATCATCTTCATCGCCATCATCGTGCTGGTCGAAGGGATTTACCTGACTGTCTTCGGCAAATCCATCAGCCTGAACAACAAGGTCAACCGCCGCCTGGACCTTCTGGAAAAGGGCGGACGGCGCGAAGAGGTTTTGGAACAACTCCGCAAGGAGATGACCCAGCACCTCAATTCCAAGTCGATCCCGATCTATTCGATCCTTGCCTCCAAGGCGCAAAAGGCCAACATCGCCTTTACGCCACCGCAACTGATGATGATCATGGCGGGACTTGGCGTCGTGGCCTTTATCGGGCTGACCGTCGGCACCAGCGCGGGCTTGCCCGTGCGAGCAGCGGTGTCTGTCGTCATGGGCATCGGCGGCGTCTATTTCTGGATCAACAAGAAGGCCAAGAAGCGGTTTTCAATGCTCGAAGAGCAACTGCCGGACGCTGTCGAACTGATGGTTCGCAGCTTGCGCGTGGGGCATCCGTTCTCATCTGCCGTGGCGATTGTGGCCAAAGAGGTCCCCGATCCGCTGGGCACCGAAATGGGCGTGATTTCGGACGAGGCCGCCTATGGCCGCGACATGGGCGAAAGCCTCAAGGCGATGGCCGAACGCATCGACATGCAGGATTTGCGCTTTCTGGCCGTGGCGGTGACCATCCAGCAGACCTCGGGCGGTAACCTGGCCGAAATTCTGGACGGTCTGTCCAAGGTGATCCGTGCGCGGTTCAAGCTGTTCCGCCGGGTCAAGGCGATCACCGCCGAAGCCAAGTGGTCGGGTATGTTCCTGTCGGTCTTCCCGCTGCTGGCGCTGGTCGGCATCAACGTGATCCAGCCGCACTATTACGACGAGGTCATGAAGACCGCAGTGTTCATTCCCGCCTGCCTTGTGGTGGCCGGTTTCCTGGGGGCCAACATGTTCGTCATGAAGACCCTCACCAACATCAAGGTTTAAGGTGGCATCATGGGCTTTCTGAATTCCATCAACACGATGCTGATCGACAAGCTGGGCCCCTTCGGTCCGCTGATGATCGTCGGTATGCTCGGTCTGCTGATGATCGGCCTGACCCTGCCCACCCTTCTTAAAAAGACGTCCGATCCGCTGGACAAACTTCGGGACGTGCAAAAGGCCGCCGATCTGGCGCAGTCCAAGACCGCCAAGTTGCGGGATGCGCAGGGTCACGACAAGCTTGAGAAATACTCGAACTTCCTCGAACCACAGGACGAGGTCGAATATTCTGCGATCAAGCTCAAGCTGCTTCAGGCCGGGTATAAATCGCGCAATGCCGTGCGGATGTATCACTTTTCGCAATTCGCGCTGGGGGTCGGCCTGCTGATCGTCGGGGTGGGCTATGCGATCCTGAAATCCTCGACCGGTCAGCCCTCGACGCAGGCAACGATCCTGTCGATCCTGATCCCCGGCGTTGTCGGCTACATGCTGCCCAAATACTGGGTCACCCGCCGTCAGGGCGCCCGGCAAGAGGAAATCGTGAACGGCTTTCCCGACAGCCTCGACATGATGCTGGTCTGCGTCGAAGCAGGTCAGTCGCTGGATCAGTCGATCATTCGTGTGTCGCGCGAACTGCGCTCGGGCTTTCCGGCACTGGCTGACGAATACGAAATGGTCAGCTACGAAATGAAGGCGGGCAAGGACAAGTCGTCCGTTTTGCGCGACATGTCCGAACGCTGCGGCGTGGCCGACGTGGCCTCTTTCGTCACTGTGCTGATCCAGTCCCAGCAGTTTGGCACGTCCATCGCCGAAGCGCTGCGCGTCTATGCCAGCGAAATGCGTGACAAAAGGGTCATGCGCGCCGAAGAAAAGGCCAATACCCTTCCCACCAAGATGACGCTGGCCACCATGATGTTGACGGTGCCCCCACTTCTCATCATCCTGATCGGGCCGTCGGTCTACGGGATCGCGGTCATGCTGGGCGGCGGAGGCGCCCCCGGCCTGAAGTAAACGCACCAACAGGCAAGTCGGGGCAGAATGCGGCTTGGATTATCGGTTACACTTGCGGCTGTCGCCGCTCTGGCCGCCTGTTCGACAGGCGGCCTGAACCGTTCGGATGGAGTTTATGCGCCGGGCGTGGCCGGTCTGTCCGATCTGGACGGGTTGATGATCGGGCACCGGCTCATGGCGGCCGGTGAATACGAACTGGCGCTCGAAGCCTATACCCGGGCCGCCGCCCAGCAGGGCCTGAATGTCGACACGCTGTCAGCCATAGGATCTGCCGACCTGAAACTCGGGCGGCTTGGGCAAGCGGAAAAGCTACTCCGCCGCGCCACCGAAGAGGACCCAACCTTTCCTCCGGCTTGGAACAATCTGGGCGTAATTCTGATGGAAAAGGGCGAAATCGCCGAGGCGGCCGAGGTGTTTCGTCGCGCTTATGCCACGGACAACGGCAATTCCGACCAGATTCGCGACAACCTGCGCTTGGCACTCGCAAAACTGGAAAACCCCGGCTATGTTGATCCTAACGAGGACGAACAGTTCCAATTGGTGCGGCGGGGGGCGGGCGACTACGTCATCCTGGACGCGCTCTAGAGGCTAAGAGCAGCAAAAGGACGCAGGCAACATGCGCCACATTACTCTTGTTTCCATCTCGCTTGTCGGGGTCATGAGCCTGTCGGCATGTGCGCCCAAAGACGGGGCAGCCGAGGTGAACCGCGCCATGCGCGACATCAACGTGGTTGACGAGACGAACCTCAACGACGTGATGCTGACCGTGGCCGACCCGGCCGAGGCCGTCACCTATTTCCAGCGCGCCATCGCCAACGACCCAGACCGGATCGACCTGATGCGCGGCCTTGGCGCCTCGCTCGTCCGGGCCCAGCAGAACGATGCCGCCGTGACCGCATGGCAGGCCGTCGTCGCCCACGCAGATTCCACCAACGACGACAAGGTCGATCTGGCCGAGGCACAGATCCGCGCCAACAAATGGGACGAGGCCAAGGCGACGCTCAACACGATCCCGCCGACCATGGAGTCGTTCAAGCGCTACAAACTCGAAGCAATGGTCGCCGACAGCGAAGAGAACTGGACCAAGGCCGACAGTTTCTATGAAACCGCCGCTGGCCTGACCACCAAACCCGCTGGCGTCCTGAACAACTGGGGCTATTCCAAGCTGACGCGCGGCGATTTCGTCGGCGCGGAAAAGCTGTTCGGGGAGGCGCTGCGCCAGGACCCCACCCTGTTCACCGCCAAGAACAACCTTGTTCTGGCCCGCGGCGCCCAGCGCAAATACGACCTGCCCGTGGTGGACATGACCCAGACTGAACGGGCCGAACTGCTGTATACGATGGCGTTGACCGCGATCAAACAGAACGACATCACCATCGGCAAGGCCCTCCTGCGCGAGGCGATCGACACCCATCCGCAACACTTCGAAGCCGCCGCGCGGGCCCTGCGCGCGCTGGAAGACAACGTGTCCAACTGATCGAAATGGGACCGACACTGACCCAAGCCTTGTGGCTTTTGCCCTTTGTGCTGCCGATCTGCCTTTATGTGGCATGGTCCGACATGCAAAGCATGAAGATCCCCAACCGATCAGTCGTGGCGCTGGTTGTCGTGTTCGCGGTGATCGGCCTGATCATCTATCCTCTGACCGACTATGCCTGGCGCTGGACCCATCTGGTGGTGGTGCTGGTCATCGGCGTCGTTCTGAACGCCGCCGGGGCGTTGGGGGCGGGCGATGCCAAGTTTGCGGCCGCCGCCGCCCCACTGGTTGCGGCACATGATTTCACGGCCATGACCGTCATCTTTGGGGCCAGCGTGCTGGCGGGCTACCTCGCCCACCGTCTGGTGAAACACAGCCCCCTGCGCCGCATGGTGCCGGACTGGGCGAGCTGGACCGCCGGTCGGCGCTTTCCCATGGGTCTGCCGCTGGCGGTGGCGCTGGTCGTCTACCTTGCCCTGCCGCTGATCGCCCGTTCAGGGCTTGGCATATAACACATACATCGGCGTGCGCCGCACCTCGGTCAGCGCGTCTGTCTGCCCCGCATCAGTCAACGCCTTGAATATCTTGGCCTGTACATCCGGCGCGATCGGGCAGGCCGGGGCCAGCAGAAAATCGGCGTCGTCCCAGCCCGGCAGACCGCCATAATACCACGGCGCTCCCCCGGTCAGGGGCTGGAAATCGCCAAAGAGCCACACAGCGTTCAGCAGATCGGCAGTGAATATCTTTTGCCCGTCGCCATAGCCCGCCGCCTCCAGATCCTGCGTCATCGCCTCGAAAAATGCAGTGGTGCCCAGTTCGGTCGAACAGGTCTTGAACGTCTCACCCTTGAACGTGGCCGGATCGTCCCGCTTGGCCCTATCGTGATAGGCGGCAAAGGGCTCGCCCGGATCGTCGCGGCCCATGCGCACATCGACCCGGTCGGCCCGGGCCGTCACGGTCTGGATGTCCGCATTGGCCACCTGCGCAGGAAGCATCGGGGAATACAGGGCAGTATCAACCGACAGGTGCCGGAACGGGCTGTAGGCCATGTTGAAGAACCCCGGCGCGGTCAGCGCCAATGCCACCGCCCCCGTGACCGTCAGCCCGGTCCGCAGCGGCCAACCCCAGCCGTTGGGCAGGTCCTGATCGGGGCGCAGGGCCAACAACAAAACCCCCAGCAACAGCAGCCATTGGGGGTCGTTGCCAAAATTCTGGTAGGTCACATAGACAAAACCGGGGATCAGGGTCAGCAGCACCACCCCCCCCGCGGCAACCTTGGCTTGTCGCAGCAGGATCACGCCCATCAACGCGGCAATCGTCCCGCCCAGATAGGCCGGACCGCCGTAAATCTCGCCCAGCGACTGCCCCGGCGCAGGGCGGACCGTCGACCGCGACACCGCCAGCAGATCGCCAATGTAGGCCCGCCAATAGTCGGGGCTCAGCCACACCGTCAGCCCCGCCAGCACGACCAGCCCTGTCAGGACAGCAACCCCCAGCGTCTTTCGCTGCCCGGTCAGGATCAGCCCAAGGACGACCGGCCCGGTAAAGGCCACCAGATAGGTCACCTTGATCATCGCCAGCCCGGCCATCATCAGTCCGACGATCACCCCGTCCGCGACCGGGCGTTTGGCATGAACGGGTGGCAGGATGGCTGCGGTGATGGCGACAAAGGCGATGGCCCACGCCCAACGATTGTAATGCATCGAAATGGTCAGGCTCGCCTGCGGCTCTCCATAGGTCAGGGCGAGGACCAGAACCATCACGATCAGCCCCCAAAGGGCTGCCAGCAGCGGCGACAGGCGGCTTTGGGCGACCCACCAGACGGCAGGCAACAGGCACAGCGCCACCAGCACCTGCGCCCACAGGATCGCCATGCCGATCCCCATGCCGGCGCGAGCAAAGGCCACGATGGGCGCAAAGGCCATCGCGCCGATCGGCGTCATGAAATCGCGGTGGGGCATCTGGCCCGCCAGCATCCGCTCGACAATCTCGATCAGGTGATAGGTGTCGCCCTCGTGCTTGCCGATATAAAGCCCCCCCTTGGCAAGGGCGGCCCCCCCGAGTGCGGCGATGACCACCAGAAAAAGGCCCAGAAGCCGGGCTGGGTTCGGTCTGCTCATGTCTGCCTCTGACGCCTTTTTATCCATCTTTTCGCCACAATAGGCAGGCACAACAGGCATTGCAAAAGTGATGGACGGCGTGCGGCCGATTTGTGGCCCGGCGCGTCCCCACAGACACGGGACGAACCTTTGACCCTGGCCACGGGCGGCCGGCAGATAACAGACGGGCAGACAGACATGAACATGCAGACCACCCCGCCACCCGCTGGCGTTACCCCTCCCCCCGCGCCGCGCAGCCTTGCGGCGATGCAGTTGTCGCCGGTCATGATGCGGGACATCCTGCTGAAAACCATGTTCCGTATGAACCTCACGCTGGTCAGTGACCTGTCACAGGCGATCTGCCTGCCGATCCCCGTGACACAGGAACTGGTCGACCTCGCGCGCAGCCAGCGCCTGCTCGAGGCGACCGGCACGCTGCACGCCACCTCGGCCAACGAAATGGGCTATCAGCTGACCGACGGGGGCAAGGCGCGCGCGCTCGATGCGCTGGCACAGTCCGAATATTACGGGGCGATGCCGGTGCCGCTGGCGGTTTACACCGAACAGGTCAAACGACAGTCGATCCGCAACATCCACATCACCCGCGACCAACTGACAGCGGCGATGGGGCACCTGATCCTGCCGCCCGATCTGCTCGACCAGCTTGGCCCTGCGGTTGGGGCAGGTCGGTCGATCCTGATGTATGGCCCGCCCGGCAACGGGAAATCCTCTATCTCGAACGGGATCAGGGACGCGCTTGGGGACAAGATCTATATCCCCCGCGCCATCGAATATTCGGGGCAGGTCATCACCGTGTTCGACCCCATCGTCCATTCGGCGGCGGAAACGGACATCGACGATCCCAACTCGCTGCGGCGGACCTCGGGCAAGTTCGACACCCGCTATGTGCGCTGCGAACGGCCCACCGTTATCACCGGCGGTGAATTGTCGCTGGCGATGCTCGATCTGGTCTACAACCCCACCGCGCGAACCTATCAGGCGCCCTTGCAGCTGAAATCCTCTGGCGGCATCTTCATCATCGACGACCTTGGCCGTCAGGAAGAGCCCCCCCAGAAAATCGTCAACCGCTGGATCGTTCCACTGGAAGAAGGGCGCGATATCCTTGCGCTCCAATCGGGTGAAAAGTTCGAGGTGCCGTTCGACACGCTGGTCATCTTCTCGACCAACTTCCACCCCAACGAGATCTTCGACAAGGCCGCCCTGCGCCGGATCTTCTTCAAGATCAAGATCGACGGGCCGAACCAGGAAAACTTCCTCAAGATCTTTGCGATGGTGGCCCGGAAACGGAAAATGCCGCTAGACGAGGCGTCGCTGGTGTATCTGCTCAAGAAGAAATACCCGACCATCGACAACATCTACGCCAACTATCAGCCGATCTTTCTGATCGACCAGATGATCTCGATCTGCAATTTCGAGGGTCGCCCGTACGAGATGACCCCTGAACTGATCGACCGGGCTTGGGCAAACATGTTCGTCAAGGAAGAGCTGATCGTTCACTAGGAGATTCCGATGCAAAGGGTCCCGACGAAAAGCCTCGTCATTCTGGCAGCCATATTCTGGGGGTCTGCGCTTGTGTTGGCGTGGTCCATCATCGCTGACGGCCGGCGGTATGTCGGTGGGCTCGCGGGCCAGTCGGACTGGTTCTGGGTCTATGCCGAGGTCGTAATCAAGACCATACCGCTGTGGTTTGCGGGCGCCTTGGCCGGTATCCCAGCCATTGTGCGCGTTGCCAAGGGAAACTATAGGCCCGGTTCACCCGACCTTTGACATTGCCCGCCCCCGCGCCATAACGGCGGCATGATAACAGCCCTGCCCATTGATGACGCATTGCCGAACCTGCTTTCCGCGCTGCGCGCCGAGGGTCGCGCGGTTTTGCAGGCACCGCCGGGCGCAGGCAAGACGACCCGCGTGCCGCTGGCGATGCTGCAGGCCGGTCTGACCAAGGGCCGGATCGTGATGCTGGAACCCCGACGTCTGGCCGCCCGGGCTGCGGCCGAACGACTGGCCGAGCAGCTGGGCGAGGCTGCCGGCCAGACTATCGGCTACCGGATGCGCGGCGAAACCAAAGTGTCCAAGACCACCAAGGTCGAGGTCGTGACCGAAGGCATCTTGACCCGGATGCTGCAATCGGACCCCGAATTGACCGGGATCGGCGCGCTGATCTTTGACGAATTCCACGAACGGTCCCTGAATGCGGACCTTGGGCTGGCGCTCGCGTGGGAGGTGCGGCAGGCGCTCCGCCCCGACCTGATCCTGTTGGTCATGTCCGCCACTCTGGACGCGGGGCCGGTGGCGCAGATGCTGGATGACGCACCGATGATCACGTCCGAAGGGCGGGCGTTTCCGGTGGACCTGATCCACCTCGACAAACCCCTGCCACGAGAGGCGCGGCTGGAAAACGCCACCGCCGATCTGGTCGCCGCAGCTATATCTGAAACGACGGGAGGCGTTCTTGTCTTTCTCCCCGGAGAAGGCGAAATCCGCCGGGTCGAGGCGTTGCTCAATGGCCGCCTCCCCGACGACTGCGCGATACGCCCGCTGTTCGGGGCGATGCCCTTTGGCGCACAGCGCGCCGCCATCGCGCCGTTCACCACAGGGCGCAAGGTCGTGCTGTCCACCTCGATCGCCGAAACCTCTCTGACCATCGAGGACATCCGCGTGGTCGTGGACGCGGGCCGCTCGCGCCGGGCGCGGTTCGACCCCGGATCAGGCATGTCCCGACTTGTGACCGAACGGGTCAGCCGGGCCGAGGCGACACAACGGGCAGGCCGGGCGGGGCGGGTCGCACCCGGTCGCGCCTATCGCCTCTGGACCAAGGGCGAAGAAGGGGCACTGCCCGCCTTTCCCCCGGCCGAGATCGAAGCGGCGGACCTCACCGGACTTGCGCTGGAACTTGCCCTCTGGGGATCTTCCGACCTGATGTTCCTGACCCCGCCCCCACCCGGGGCACTGGCCGAGGCGCAGGCGCTTTTGCGGGGCTTGGGGGCGCTGGATGGCGACAACCGGATCACCGATCATGGCCGGGCGCTGGCTGCGCTGCCGCTCCATCCCCGGCTGGGGCATATGTTGCAGCTTGGCGGGGGGGCAGCGGCGCCTGCGGCGGCACTGCTGGCTGAACGCGACCCGCTACGCGGGGCACCGGCGGACGTCGCACTTCGCATTGCAGCGCTCAGGGGGCGCTATGACGGGCCGGGTCAGGTGCAGGTGGCCACCATCGACCGCATCCGGGTCGAGGCGAAACGGCTTGCCCAAGGCCTGCCCGACCGGCCCCCACTGACCCTCGCCGAACAGGTGGCCCTTGCCTATCCCGACCGGATCGGCCTGCGTCGCCCCGGCGACGCCCCCCGCTATCTGCTCTCGGGCGGCAAAGGGGCGGTGATGAACGCCAGCGATCCGTTGGCGGGGCAGCGCCTGATCGTCGCAACTGATCTGGACGGCGATGTGCGCGAGGCCAAGGTGCGGCAAGCGGTAGCCATGACCGACAGCCAGCTGCGCGGGCTTTACAGCGACCAGATCGGTTGGACCGAGGTCTGCGAGTGGTCCCGCCGCGACCGCAAGGTCATCGCCCGCAAACAGGAACGGTTCGGCGCCTTGGTACTGGACGACCGGATCTGGCCCGATGCCCCGCCCGCTGCCGTGGCGCGGGCGATGCTGGACGGCGTGCGCGACCTTGGACTGCGGATCGAGGGGGCTGCCCGACGGTTCCGGGCGCGGGTGGAACTGGTGCGGGCCGGTGGGGCCGATCTGCCCGACATGACTGACGGAACCTTGTTGGCGACGCTGGAGGAGTGGCTCCTGCCCCATCTGACCGGCGTGCGGTCAGCTGAGGAGTGGAAGCGGTTTGACCTGCTCGACTCGCTGCGGGCCATGCTGACCTGGGACCAGATGCGCCTGCTGGACGAGGCCGCACCTGCGCATTTCGTGACGCCTCTGGACCGGCGCATCCCGATCGACTATGACAGCGACCCGCCCGAAATTACCCTGCGCCTGCAAGAGATGTTCGGCGTGACGCGCCACCCCACCGTGGGCGCGACGCCCCTGCGCGTGACCCTGCTGTCGCCCGGCCAAAAACCGGTGCAGACGACAGCGGATATTCCGGGATTTTGGGCGAACACCTATGCCGATGTGCGCCGGGACATGCGGGGGCGTTATCCGCGCCACCCCTGGCCCGAGGATCCCACCGTGGCGGAACCCACTCTTCGGGCCAAGCCGCGCGGGACGTGACAAGCGTCAGAGGGGGGCTGTCTGCCCCCCGCCTGCGGCCCCCCCGAGGATATTTCCGGCACAAAGGCAGATCAGGCAGGCCGCTGCGCGGTCACTCCCACCACGGCCCGTGGCTGTCTTTGGCCCCGCCGATCCGTTCGAAACCGTGCCGTCCGAAGAAATCGCGCTGCGCCTGAATGAGGTCGGTCGTTCCGCGCCCTTGCGCCATCGTGTCGATAAACGCCAAGGAGGCCGACAGGGCCGGGACGGGATGCGCCGCACTGACCGCCGCCGCCACCACCCGCCGCAGGGCGGGGATGCTGGCCCGCAGCCGGTCGGCAAAGGCGGGGGCAAAGATTAGCTGGCCATACGGCAGGTCCCCCCTGAATGCCGCCGAAATATCGTCCAGCAAGGCCGATCGGATGATGCACCCTGCCCGCCATATTTCGGCAATCCGAGCATAATCGAGCGACCATTGGTACTCGTCCGATGCCGCTGCGAGGATGCGGAACCCCTGGGCATAGGCGATGATCCGGGCAGCCAGCAGCGCGTCCTGATACTCTCTGTCTGAAATAGCCACGGCGGACCGGATTGTCCCCAGAATCGTCTCGCCCGCAACCCGCGCGTCCTTTTCGGCGGACCAACCGCGGGCACCCACGGCAGCTTCGATGGCGCTGGCCGACTGGCCGAGTTTCAGCGCCTCGATCACCGTCCAGCGGCCCGTGCCCTTTTGCCCGGCGCGGTCGAGGATGACATCGACAGCCGGTTTGCCGGTGGCGGCGTCCGTGGCCTGCAAGACTGTGCCGGTAATCTCGACCAGATAGGATTTGAGGGCGCCCTTGTCCCAGCCCTGGAACACCGCGCCGATCTGGGCAGGGGCGCGGCCCTGCCCGTGGCGCATCAGGCCATAGACTTCGGCGATCATCTCCATATCGGCATATTCGATACCGTTGTGGACTGTTTTAACGAAATGTCCGGCCCCGTCCGGGCCAAGGTGGTCGGCGCAATGATCCCCTTCGAACTTGGCGGCGATGGCCTCGATCACCGGGCGGATGCCCTGATAGGCGGCATCGGTGCCACCCACCATGATCGAGGGGCCGTGGCGCGCGCCCTCTTCGCCCCCCGATACACCCATGCCGATATAGGTCAGGCCCTTGGCCTCGACCTCGGCCGTGCGGCGGCGGGTGTCGTGGAAATCGGTATTGCCGGCGTCGATGATCGCGTCGCCCTTGGCGAGAACGGGGACCAGGTCGGCGATGGCGTCGTCAACTGGGGCGCCTGCCGGGACCATCAGGATGATCGCGCGGGGGGCAGACATGGCGCGGGCCATCTCGACCAGACCGGGGTGGGTGGTCAGACGGTCGGCGAGCGGCCCCGCCTCGGTCACAAACGCCTCAGCCACACTGGCGGTGCGGTTGGCCACATGCAAGGCAAAGCCGTTGTCCAAAATATTCAGCGCCAGCGCGCTACCCATCGTCCCAAGCCCATAAAGGCCCAGCGCGGTCGTCTGTGTGGTCATGATCACCCTCTCTTCACGCAAGGTTTCACCTTGTGGAACCGCGTGATTTGTAAATCCGGTAAAACTTTGTTATATCGAATGAAAGAAAAAGAGAAACGTTCCGGCAACAGGCGGTTTTGATGACAGCCCTATCTACGATCCCCGGCACCGACGGGGCGACCTCTGCCCTGCCTGCGCTGCAACTTGCGGCCCTGTGCCATCGGCGCGGCGACAAGGGCGTCGAAATCCTGCTGGTCAGTTCGTCCAGAGGGCGCTGGATCCTGCCAAAAGGGTGGCCGGTGCGCGGCCAGTCAGGCCGCGAAACCGCCTTGCAAGAGGCGTGGGAAGAGGGCGGCGTGCGCAAGGGCAAGGCGGCCAAATCGCCGCTGGCCAGCTATCTGGGCGTCAAACGGTTCGATGACGGCAACGAAATCCCGTGCAAGACCAAGGTGTTCATGGTCCGCGTCCGGGACATGGCCCGCAAGTTCCCCGAGGCCGAGCGGCGCAAACGGATCTGGGTTTCCCCAAGGAAGGCGGCCAAACTGGTCGACGATCCGGCGCTCAAGAAACTTCTGCGCAGCCTCTGATCAGGCCCCCATGAAATCGCCCTTGCCCAGCGGCACACCGTTGTGGCGCAGGATGTTGTAGGCCGTCGTCATGTGGAAATAGAACTGCGGCAGGGCATAGCTGGTCAGGTAGGCCTGCCCGCTCAGGGTCATCTCGGACCCCCGCATCTTGAGCGTGATAGTCCGCTCTTCCGCGCCCTCATAGGCCGCTGCATCGAACCCATCGATATAGGACCGTGCCGTGGCGATCCGGGTGCGCAATTCGGGAAAGGTAGTTTCCACATCGGGAAAGCTTTGCGGCTCCGTCTCGGCCAGACGTGCGGCCATCCGTGCCCCGAAATCGCAGGTCAGCTGGACCTGCCGGGAAAACGGCAGCATGTCGGGAAACAGGCGATAGCCAATCAGGACGGAAGGATCGACCTTGGTCGCGTCGAAATGCGCCTCGGCCTTGGTCAGGACGTTGGACAAGGCACCCAAAGACCGGGTGAGCGGGGGAACGACAAAGGCATGCATGGGCGACTCCTGCGCATGGGTTTGTGCGGACCATCTGCCCGTCCCGCCCTGCCCGCAAGAGGCAACTAGAGCCCGGTCGTGGTGCTTTGGCGTTGCAGGTCTTGCAAGACCGACAGCGCCTCCTCGGCCCGGTCGGCGGGGACGAACGCATGGTCGTGG
The DNA here is from genome assembly GCA_024642115.1 of Marivivens sp. Taxonomy (GTDB): domain Bacteria; phylum Pseudomonadota; class Alphaproteobacteria; order Rhodobacterales; family Rhodobacteraceae; genus JAHEBU01. The sequence continues at coordinate 151,249 of JAHEBU010000001.1, forward strand.
TGGAACCCGGCCACCATGTTGCAGGCCACCCCCCGCTCGGCCAGGGCCGAGGCCACCGCCGCCGTCAGCCCGACCCCGGTGAGTGAGGAATAGACGTTCAACGTCAGGCAACGCATCGGCGGTCCGCTTGGAAAGCCAAGGCGGGCTGCGGCCTCGACCGGCAGGATCAGCGACATCCCCTCGGCCTCGCGCAGCGTGGCGAAGGCGTCAGGCAGGGCGCGGGCGGCCCGTGCCGGAACGTCGGTCGTGGCAAAGACATAGGTGTCGGGCAGCAGAACCGGGGTCATCCCGCCGATCATGTCGGCGGCGGTCTGGGCCAGGACCGGGCGGTTCGGATCAACCACGGTCGGTCATCTTTCGAAAGCTGGCGGGGTAATTGTCCCGCATCGCGGTCCAACTGGCCAGAAAACCGGGGCCGCGCAAATCCTCGCGCATCGCGTTGTCGTAGGCCTGCCACACCTCTTCGTCCATCAGGCCCTGTCGGTATTGTTCAAAGGCACTGTAGAACAGGGACATCTGCGAATTGACCAGCCGGTCGAACCGGAACCGATCCTCGGGCGCAAGACCCGTTCCATCCGCACAGCCGCGCAGATACAGACCCGAGTGGGACAACAACAGCGCATAGACATCCTTTTCGAACACCATCAGCGACTGCACCGTCGATCCTTCGATGGCACGGGCATTTCGGCGCAGGCCAAGTATCACGAAGGCAAGCGAGATCAGACCGCCAACGACCCCGACGATCGAGGTCAGTGCAGAAATCTGGGTCCAGTCCATGCTACGTACCCTCCCGATCAATGCCGGAATGCTAGGATGGGCAAGGGCGGCAAGGCAATCCGCGATTGGAGGTGAGGGTCAGACCCCCAGACACCAGCGCATGATGGCCTTTTGGGCGTGCAGACGGTTTTCCGCTTCGTCAAAGATGACCGAATGGGGGCCGTCCATGACCGCAGATGTCGCCTCGTCGTCGCGGTGGGCGGGCAGGCAGTGCATGAACAGAGCGTCGGGCTTGGCCTGCGACATCAACGCCTCGTTTACCTGATAGCCGCGCAACTGGTTGTGGCGGCGTTCGCGGGCAGAGACGGGGTCGTGCATGCTCACCCAGGTATCGGTGACCACCAGATCGGCGCCCTGCACGGCTTTGGCCGGATCACGTTCGATGGTCACGTTGACGCCCTTGGCCCGCGCCTCGTCCAGAAACACCTGCTCGGGATCGAGCGTCTCTGGGCCGGTAAATGTCAGGTCAAACCCGAATTGGCCTGCGGCATGGGCGAAACTGGCGAACACGTTGTTGCCGTCACCCGACCAGACCACCTTGCGGCCCCGGATCGGCCCGCGATGTTCCTCGAACGTCATCACGTCGGCCATGATCTGACAGGGATGGGTCCGGTTGGTCAGGCCGTTTATGACCGGCACCGTGGCGTGTTCGGCCATTTCCAGCAGGGTCTGTTCTTCGAACGTGCGGATCATGATCAGGTCCACATAACGCGACATGACGCGGGCGGTGTCGGCGATGGTTTCGCCGTGGCCCAGCTGCATTTCCGACCCCGACAGCACCAGTGTCTGCCCGCCCATCTGCCGCACGCCCACGTCGAAACTGACGCGGGTGCGGGTGGACGGCTTTTCAAAGATCAGCGCGACCATGCGCCCCGCCAGCGGCTGTTCCGCGTCGGGCATCCCCTTGGGCGCGTCCTTGCGGGCGTCCTTCATGGCGCGGGCGTCGTCAATGATCCGCCGCAGGTCACCGGGCGAGGTTTTGTTGATGTCGAGAAAATTGTTCATGGCTTGGCTCTGCTGAACGGACGCCGGGGGTTTCACACCCCCGGACCCCCGTGGAGTTGTTGTTGCAAGGTGAACGGATCAGGCCGCGTCAAGGCTGGCAGCCGCCTTGTCCAGTCGGACCGCCGCCTCGGCGATATCGTCGTCGGTCAGGTTCAGCGCGGGCAGGAGGCGGACGACGTTGTCGCCCGCGCCAATCACCAGAACCCCAGTGCCGTACCCGGCCTTCACCACATCGGTATTGGTCACCTTGCATTTCAGGCCCAGCATCAAGCCCGATCCGCGCACGCCCTCGAACACGGTCGGGTGGCTGGCGACCAATCCTTCCAGTTTTTGCCGCAAAAGGCCGGCCTTGCGGTTCACCTCGGCGAGGAATGCGTCGTCGGACACGATATCCATCACCGCGTTACCCACCGCACAGGCCAGCGGGTTACCCCCATAGGTGGACCCATGCGTGCCTGCGGTCATGCCGCTGGCGGCGGCCTCGGAAGCCAGCACCGCCCCCAGCGGAAAGCCCCCGCCGATGCCCTTGGCCACCATCATGATATCGGGGGTCACGCCCGCCCATTCATGGGCAAACAGTTTCCCCGTGCGGCCCATCCCACACTGCACCTCGTCCAGCATCATCAGGATGCCATGTTCGTCGCACAAATCCCGCAAACCCTTGAGGCATTGATCGGGAAGCGGGCGAATGCCACCCTCGCCCTGCACCGGTTCGACCAGGATACCCGCGATATCGGGCCGGGCGGCAGCGGCGGTCAGCGCCTCATGGTCGCCAAAGGGCAAATGGATGAATCCCGGCAGCAGCGGCCCGAACCCCTTGGTCATCTTTTCCGACCCGGCGGCGGCGATCCCCGCGCTCGACCGGCCATGAAACGATCCTTCAAAGGCGATGATCGTGGTCCGCTCGGGCTTGCCCGCATCATAGAAATGCTTGCGGGCCATCTTGACGGCAAGTTCGCAGGCCTCGGTCCCCGAGTTGGTAAAGAAACAGGTGTCGGCAAAGGTCGCCGCGACCAGTTTGTCGGCCAGCGCCTGCTGCTGCGGGATGGTATAGACGTTGGACACATGCCAGACCTGTTCGGCCTGCGCGGTCAGGGCGGCCACCAGCGCCGGATGGGCATGGCCGAGCACATTCACCGCGATCCCCGCGCCCAGATCCAGAAAACGGCGCCCGTCCGCTTCGGTCAGCCAGGACCCTTCGCCTTTGACAAAGGACAGGGGCGCACGGTTATAGGTGGGCAGAACAGACGGGATCATGGGAAAACCTCGGATAAGAAGCCCTGTTGGTGCAGCAGCACCGGGGCCAAGTCAACGGTTTTAGGGGAAAACAGAGCGTGCGACCGCAGCCCGACAGGTCAGTGTCGGCGTCGGTTCGGCAAAATAGGTGTCAGCGTGCTCATGTGACTGGCATACCGGGCGATTTCCCGTCTGAAAAGGGGGAAAACCGATCAATTCCGGGACACACCCCGTGGCCTGTTGCACCAGCGGTCCTTGTATCCGCCGCTCCAGTGCTTAAAATAGGGGATTGCCGGAATTTTCAGGCCCGGTGCGGCATCGCCCGCCCGCCTGCACCAGACACAAAGGAAATCGCATGTCGTGGACGGACGAGCGCGTTGAGCAGCTGAAAAAGATGTGGGGTGAAGGCCAGTCGGCCAGCCAGATCGCCAAAGAGCTGGGCAGCGTCACCCGCAACGCCGTCATCGGCAAGGTGCATCGCCTGGGCCTGTCCAACCGCGTCGGCGGGGCCGGACCCGCCGCCCCCGAGGTCAAGCCGATGCCCGCCGAAAAGCCCGAGGTGGCCAAGGCCCGCCCCGATCCCAAACCTGCGGCTGCAGCCAAATCCGCCCCGGTGGCCGAAGAGCCCGCCGAAGAGGTCGAGGAGGAACTGGAAGAGGACGAGAACGGCATCCCGATTTCCGCCGCCCGCCGCGCCATCATCCCCGCCGGCCAGCCCCTGCCGCCGCAACCTTCGGCCAATGAAATCAGTCCCGAGGCGTTGGCCAAGGTGTCCGAAGTCGAAAAGACCGCCAAGAAAATCAGCCTGATGGAGCTGACCGAAAAAACCTGCAAATGGCCTGTGGGCGATCCGGCCACCGACAACTTCTGGTTCTGCGGCCTACCCAGCCAGCAGGGCAAACCCTATTGCGAGGCGCATGTGGGCGTGGCGTTCCAGCCGATGTCGTCGCGGCGCGACCGTCGCCGCTAGGACTTTTCCCATCTCGACAACCAAAGGCCCCGGCGATCTCTGCCGGGGCTTTCGTTTTTCCAACCTCCGCCCCTACAGTCGGATCAGCGGCATCCCCATCATCGCCTGCGCATACAGGGCCAGCGTTACGGCGACCCAGATCAGGGCCACGCCGACCACAACTTCGGCCCCTCGCCCGGTCCTGTCCGCCCATAGACCGGCCAGGATCAGCCCTTGCAGCGCGTGCAGCGCCACGAAATGCGCGGGCCGCAGGTCACCCACCGCCGCGGACCAGCCCATCAAGGGGATCGTCGCAGCTTCGGGGTCAGGGGGGCCGATGAAATGTCCTGACATCGAACTCATCGTGCCCGCCGTGATCATCGTCAGCGCGAACGACGCCACCGCCCCCCACCAAATCCCCCGCCGCAGACCCGGCCCCAAGGCCGGATCGGTCCGCGCGGGCCAGCCCACGACCATCGGCCCGATCACCAGCAGCACGGCCCCGACCCCCATCAGCCGATACATCGCCGCATGAAACGGATCGCCAGTGTTGAAATGCGACGCCTGCCCCTGCGCGGCCTGAAAGATCATGTCGGCCATCTCGGTCACGAACGCCGCACCCATGACCCATGCGGTCCATCGCACCAGCCGACCCGCGCCCCGTTTGGGCGAGAACGCGGTGACGATCAGGGCCAGCGTCCCGAAATAGACGACAAAAGACAGCGCGAATTTGACCGGCTTGGCCCAGACCGGCACCCCGTCCAGCAGGCGCGGATCCACCCCGGCCCACACAATACCCAGACCCAACAGAACCACCGACGCTGCCGTCAGTTGGGCAAAGGGATGCGGCCGGGAGATAATGGTATAAGACATTGAAATCATGATCTTGCCTCATTCATGTTGACTGTCGTGACCCACCGGACCGGGCGCAAGACGACCTCTAGCCCCAGCGCCAGCGCGACCCCCATCGGGCCGAACAGAAAGATCAGGATCAGGATCGGCGCCTGGATTAGGCGGCCAACGCCCGCCCGGTCCATCCGGGCCGCCACCATCGCGCCCAGCGCCATGTCAAAGGCCAGATAATGCACCCATCCCGCCAACAACGCCCAGTCGTTGGAAAACAGCAGGCGCACTTCGGCCAGCGACCCAAAGCCGCCCTGCGCTTGGGCAAAATGGGCCAGCACCAGCACCGCATAAACGACCGACAGCCCGAACGGCAGCACCAGCGCCGGCACCGCGTTCAGCCAGCCCCACCGGCGCGGGGCAAGGATCAGGATCGCCCACCCGGGCAGGGCGACCAGATTGGCCAGACCAAAGATGTCCTGTGGAGTCATCGCACCGCCCCTTAACTTTCCATTGTAAATATATTCGCGCGATTCGCTTGCACCGTCCAGCGAAAATATTTACACTGGTTATATGTAACGGAGGCAACATGACCGACACCCTGCAAGACCAGAAAAAACCCTATCACCACGGGGACTTGAAACATGCGCTGGTCGAGGCGGGGCTGGACATTCTGGAAACCGAAGGGCTACCCGGGCTGACCCTGCGGTCCATCGCCGCCCGCGTGGGCGTCAGCCATACCGCGCCCAAGAACCACTTTGGGTCGCTGCGGGGCCTGCACACCGCCATTGCCGCCGAAGGGTTCCGCAGGCACGCCGTCTTTATGCGCGACGGGCTCGATGGCACCTCGGACCGGCCCACGCGTCTGCGGGCGGCGGCCAACGGTTATGTCCGGTTCGCCCGCAAACACCCCGCCCTGTTCGAGCTGATGTTTTCGCCCTTGCTCTGCGACCCGTCCGACGCCGCCCTGCAAACCGCCTCTCAGGCCAGCTTTGCTGTGCTCGAAGATATTGCCGACGGCCTGATCTGGGACAAGGGGCGCGGCGCGGATGCCGGGACCAAGACACAGGTCATGCTCTGGTCCTTTGTCCACGGCTACGCGAAACTGATGCTCTCGGGTCAACTCCCCTGCGGCCCCGACGGCAGCCTGCTGTTTTCGGTGAACCAGATCATCCCCGGCTTTGCCTACGCCGACTGAAGGCGGAACACCTTGTCGCGGCTTGTGGCCCCCCGGACCAGCGTCAGCCGTGTCTTGGGCACGCCCAGCGACTTTGCCAGCATCTTGACCACCGCGGCCGTCGCCTTGCCCCCCTCGGGCACCGTGGTCACATAGACCCGGATCAGCCCGTCCTCGACCACGATCCGGTTGGCCGCCGCCTTGGGCGTCACGCGCACGGCAATCTCGGCTCCGGGTTGGGCAAGATGGGACAGGTCGGTCATCCCCCTTTATCACGCGCCCTTGGCAGGCGGGCAACCATCGGCAAAGGTGAGACATGGATCGGAGGCCCCCATGACCACAGGATTTTTCTGGGACGAACGCACATTCTGGCACGGCGGGGGCAATTATGCCGGGATGCTGCCCGTGGGCGGACTGGTGCAGCCGATGAACGGCGGCCTGCCCGAAAGTCCCGAAACCAAACGCCGCCTGCGCAACCTGATCGCCGTGACAGGGCTCGAGGCTGATCTGGCGATGACCGGCGCACCCCCCGCGACCCAAGAAGACCTGCGCCGCATCCACCCTGCCAGCTATCTCTCTGAATTCAATACACTTTCCGACGCCAACGGCGGCGAACTAGGCCGCCGCACCCCCTTTGGTCCCGGCGGGTATGAACTGGCCGCACTCAGCGCCGGTCTGGCAAAGGCCGCCGTCGCCGCCGTCCTGTCCGGGCAGATGACCAACGCCTATGCCCTGTCCCGCCCGCCGGGGCATCACTGCCTGCCGGACTGGCCCAACGGGTTCTGCCTGCTCGCCAACATCCCCGTGGCCCTCGAATCCGCCCGCGCCGCCAATCCTGGCCTGCGGGTCGCCGTGCTCGACTGGGACGTCCACCACGGCAACGGGACAGAGGCGATTTACTATGACCGCGCCGACACCCTGACCATTTCCATCCATCAGGACCGCAACTATCCGATGGACAGCGGGCATTTTGCAGACCGTGGGACCGGGGCGGGGGCCGGGTTCAACCTCAACATCCCGCTGCCCGCCGGTTGCGGGCACACCGCCTATCTGGCCGCAATGGACCGGCTCGCCCTGCCCGCCATCCGCGCCTTTGACCCCGACCTGATCGTGGTCGCCTGCGGGTTCGATGCGGCGGCAAACGACCCGTTGGGCCGGATGCTGGCACATCAGGACACGTTCCGGGCCATGACGGACCGGGTCATGGCGCTGGCCGCCGACCTCTGCGACAGCAAACTCGTGCTGGTGCACGAAGGGGGCTATTCCGAAACCTACGTCCCCTTTTGCGGTCATGCAGTCCTGCAACAGATGTCGGGCAGCCAGATCACCGCCGCCGACCCCTTTGGCGACGTGTTCCATCTGCGCCAGCCCGACGCCCGCTTTGACACTTATCTCGACGGCGTGATTTCCGATATGGCAGCCGCGCTCGGGTGACCTTATCTCAGGGGCACACGATCAAAGGACCCGCCATGCCAGACCGCAACCAAGCCGCCCTCGATTTCCTGCTGACCCGGCGGTCCCGCCCGGCCAAGACACTGACGACGCCCGTGCCGAACCGGGCGGCGCTGACCGAACTGCTGACGGTCGCCGCCCGTACGCCCGATCATGGCAAGCTCGAGCCGTGGCGGTTCATCGTGCTGGACAAGGGGGGGCTGGCCCGCGTGGCAGACGCGGTCGAGGCTTATGCCGCAACCCAAGGCTACGACGCCGAAAAATCGGCCAAAGGGCAATCGCAATACCGCGAGGGGACGTTGGCCGTGGTGGTCGTCGCCTCGCCCAAAACCTCTGACAAGGTGCCGGTGATCGAACAGACCTATTCGGCAGGGGCGGTCTGCCTGTCGCTGCTCAACGCTGGCCTGGCGGCGGGCTGGGGGGCCAACTGGCTGTCGGGCTGGCCCAGCCACGAGGCGGGGCTGATGCAATCGGCGCTGGCGCTGTCGACGCAGGAATCGGTCGCCGGGATCATCCACATCGGCACCGAAACCTCCGCGCCGCCAGACCGGCCCCGGCCGGACCTCGCGACCATCGTCACCTGGCCCCAAGGCTGGACCGCATGATCCTGACCGACTTTGGCAAGGCGCTGGCCCAACTTTCCGACCCGCGCTTTCGCCGGGTGATCCTGCTTGGCCTGGGGCTGACGACGGCGCTGCTGGTGGCGGCCTATGCGGGGCTGCTCTGGATCATCAACAGCCTTGCCCCCGGCAGCGTCGAAATCCCCGGCATCGGCCCGGTAACATGGCTGGGCGACCTGCTGGGCTGGGGGTCACTGATCCTGATGCTGGTCTGTTCAGTGTTCCTGATGGTGCCGGTGGCCAGTGCGATCACCTCGATGTTTCTGGATGACGTGGCCCAGGCGGTCGAGGACAAACATTACCCCAACCTCCCCCCGGTCCCGGCCCAGCCGTTTTCCGAGGCGCTGCGCGATACGGTCAACTTTCTGGGGGTGCTGATCGGGGCCAACCTTCTGGCCTTCATCCTCTATGCGATCCTGCCCTTCGGGGCGCTGCCGATCTTTTACGGGCTGAACGGGTTTCTGCTGGGGCGAGAGTATTTTCAACTGGCAGCGATGCGCAGGCTGGGGCGGGCCGGGGCGAAACAGCTTCGGTCACGACATTGGGGGACGATCTGGCTGGCCGGGTGCCTTATGGCGCTGCCATTATCCGTGCCGCTGGTGAACCTGTTCATCCCGGTGCTGGGGGCTGCGACCTTCACCCACCTCTTTCACCGGCTCAGTTCGACCCGATAGGGGTGGACACCATCCGGTGAAACCAACCGAAATCGTCGATGGTGACAAAACCGGAAAAGATCACGCCGACAACGACGATCCACAGCGGCACGGCGACCATCGTGACCACCCGCGCCTTGCGTTTAAAGCTGAAGTTGGCAGGGGCCGAGGCATGGGTGCCCGGCTCGACCGTCCCCTGCTCTCCTTGGGTTTCCAACCGCAGGGGCAACAGGACGAAAAAGGTCAGCCACCAGATGACGGCCAGCAATACGATGGCGGATACGATGCTCATGATCGGGGTCCTTTCAGGACGGGCTCAGACCTGTTCCAACTCGATCAGGCAGCCGTTGAAATCCTTGGGGTGCAGGAACAGGACGGGCTTGCCATGCGCGCCGATCTTGGGCTCGCCCGTTCCCAGCACGCGTGCTCCCGACGCTGTCAGGCGGTCGCGGGCGGCCAGAATATCGTCCACCTCGTAACACATGTGGTGGATGCCCCCGCTTGGGTTCTTGTCCAGAAAGCCCTGAATTGGAGATGCGTCGCCCAGCGGATACAAAAGCTCGACCTTGGTATTGGGCAGGGTGATGAACACAACGGTCACCCCGTGGTCGGGTTCATCCTGTGCGGGGCCAACATCGGCGCCCAGCGTATCGCGGTATTGGGCGACCGCAGCTTCCAGATCAGGGACCGCGATGGCCACATGGTTCAGGCGTCCGATCATCTGGTCTCTCCCTTCGGTTCGACCCCGGTTTAGGGCGGCAGACGACAGGGTGCAATCGTTACGCGTTCTCCACAGGCGCGTCGCGGCGTCGCGGCCATTAACCCAACCGTAACCCTGTTCGGCGTTTGATGAGTCGTCTGCCCATTAACCTTGCCCCCGGGATACCCTGCCATGGATACGCTCGACAACCTGATGACCCTGCCTGCGCCGACCCAGAACCGGCCCCTTTTGGGGCTGACCGTCCTCGTGGTCGAGGATAGCCGTTACGCGTGCGAGGCGATGCGCCTTTTGTGCCAGAAGTCCGGGGCGCGCATCCGGCGGGCCGACAGCCTTTATTCGGCGCGGCGGCACCTGTCGGTCTACCGGCCCACGGTCGTCATCGTCGATCTGGGCCTGCCCGACGGCGCGGGCGAGGATCTGATCACCGATCTGGACCGGGCAACGCCGCGCGTCGATGTCATTCTGGCCACCAGCGGCGACCCAGATGCCGAACTGCGGGCGCGGATTGCCGGGGCCGACGGGTTCATCGCCAAACCCATCGCCAGCCTCGCGCAGTTTCAGTCGGCCATCCTGCGGCACCTTCCCGCAGAACGGCAACCCCCCGGCCTGCGCCAGATATCCGAGGAAACGATCGCCCCCGATCCGATCGCCTATCGCGACGATCTGGCCCATGTGGCGCATGTGCTGTCGGGCGAGGAAAGCCGCGCCTCGATCGACTACGTCACCCAGTTTCTGGGCGGCGTGGCGCGCAGTGCACAGGATCGTGCCTTGACCGAAGTTGTGTCCGAACTCGCCTCGCGCCACCGCGACGGCCTGTCGATCCGGCCAGAAATGGCGCGACTGGCGGCGATACTGCAAACCCGGCTAACGGGGGCCAGCCTGCCCTGACCCCTCTGGCCACGGCCACAATTCTGCCGCCAAGCCGCCCGGCCGGTCCGCAAAGAACCCCGGTTTCGGCCCATTCAAACCGCATTTCCGGATCATCCAAAGGTCAGGCAACAGGACTGACCAAAGGGTTTCCCAGATGGCACATTTCATCGAACGGTTCACCGACGACGACGCCGGAAATTCGCTGATCGACTGGATGGTTCTGACCGCAGGACTGGTCCTGCTGGGGGCGGCCGTTGTGGCGACCGTGGCGCCCACCGACAGCGCCGTGGCAGTCGGCGACACGGCTATAGTCGCACCGATAAACTCGGGCGTCTGATCCCGTCGGCCTGTTTAAACAAATTCAGCCAAACCATTCTAGTATAAAGATACTAGAGCAAAAGTCCTGGATCGGCCCCCAGATCGAGCCCCGGGAAAATCGCGCGTTCCACCACGCCGCTGTCCACCCCGAACATGCCTCGCATGATCCATCCGGCATGGGCGCGCACATCGCGGGTCGGCATCAGGTCCCGGCCCGCATAAAGATCACCATCGGCCAGCCCCGGCCAGTCCGCGACGACGCGCCCGCCGCGAATGGCCCCGCCCGCAAACACCATCGCACCACCCGTCCCGTGATCGGTACCACGGGTGCCGTTCTCGCGGGCGGTGCGGCCGAATTCGGTCATGCAGACCACTGCCGTCTTTCCCCAGACATCCCCAAGGCCCGCCTTGAGCGTCAGGATCGTGTCCGACAACGTTCCCAGCGCCCGACCCAGCGGCCCGGATTGCGCATTATGGGTATCCCATCCGGGGATCGAAAAACTGGCGATCCGCGTGTCGCCGCGCAGCCGGGCAGCCGCGAATTCGGCCAGCTTGACGTGATCTCCGGTCATCTGCACGCCCGCCATCATCGGGCTGGCGGCCATGTCGCTATCCAGCGTGGCATCGCCGCCCGCATCGGCGGCAATCTGTTCGGCGATGGTGATAGCCTCGCTTGACGCCTGCTGAAACAGCGGGTCGTCGTGGAATACCATGTCCAGCAGACGCTTGGCCTGCGGCGACAGCTCCAGCTTTGTATCAGGCGCCCACTGGGAAACGTCCGCCTGCCCCTTGAGGATCAAAAGCTGTTCGCGACCAATGGCATAGGCGGTCTCGGCGCTGACACCTGGAACGGTCTGCATCAACCGGTTCAACCAGCCGTCGCGCACCCCAGTCCCCAATGCGGCCACCCCCGCCTCCAGGATATCCTGCCCGTCGAAATGGCTGCGCTTGTCGCGGTAGGGGGTCGATACGGCATGGGAAAAGGCCAACTCGCCCTTGGCCCACAGCGGCATCAACGGGGCCAGCGCCGGATGCAGGGAATAAAACCCGTCCAGATCCGCCGCCGCCTCGCCCGCCGCCAGCGTCGGGCGCAGGCCCGCATAGGCAGCGTCGCCATAGGGCTGCACCGCGTCCAGCCCGTCCATGGCCCCGCGCAGGATCAGCGCGATCAGCCGATTGTCCCAAGGGGCGCTGGCAAAGGCTACCGGCGTCAACAGCGGACTGGCCGCCGCCGAACAGCCCAGCGCCGCCCCGGTCAACAGGAACTTGCGACGGTTCATCCCGATCAGCGCCATCGGCTCAACTCCTTTGGAACGCGGCCGAGGACAGGATCACACCCACCCCCTCGACCTTTGATTCGGCGGCCCGGGCGGCAAACACGACCGGATCGGGCGGGGTCGGGCCAAGGGCGGTCAGGACCAGATCGCGCGGATCGGGCAGGTCCTTGACCAGCCGCCCGGGGGCCGACATGGCCCAGTTGATCCGGGCGGCCATCCCCTGCGGCGTGATCCACGCCCCCGCCGCCTCGGCCCAACCATCGGGGCCAACAGGCTTTTCCCAGGTCTGACCCATCAGGACCAGCGGCTGTTGCAACCGCTGACGCAGGGTCTGCGGGGTCGCCCCCGCCACCTCGTCTGCATCGACGCCCAGCGCGCGCAGGGCCGATACGACAAATCGCAGCGGTTGTTTCACCTTGCCGCCCTCGGTCAGCCACGACGCCGGATGATCCAGCATCGTGGCATAAACCGCTGCCAAATCGCCGCCGGTCTGCGAAAACGTCGCCGCCATCGCCGCGACCAGGGCCGGATCAGGCTCATCCGCCACGAAATGCCCGGCAATCTGCCCCGCGATGAATTGCGCCGTCGCCGGATTGACCGCCAAATCGTCCAGCGCGGCAAATATGGTCTCCAGCGAGGATTGGTCCGAATAGGTCACCCCCAGCACTGTCTCTGCCCCCGGCTCGGCCTGCCGGGGGTTATAGGCGAACCCGTCCATCCGATCGACCGTCAGCCCGGTCAGCAATTCGGCCATCTGGCGCACATCGTCCTGCGTGTAGGGGCCATTCACCCCGACCGTGTGCAGTTCCAACAACTCGCGGGCGAGGTTCTCGTTCAACCCCTTGCGCCCGCCCCGCGCCGCCCGGCTATCCGGCCCGACCGAGGCCGACTGGTCCAGATACAGCAGCATCATCGGGTGGGTGACAACGGCCTTGAGCATATCGGCAAACCGCCCGCCCACATGGGGGCGGATCGCCTCTTCCACATAGGGGGTCACCAGATGGGCGATGATCCCCTGCTTGGCCCGGACGGTAAAATGGTCGGCCCAGAACCAGGTCAACCGTTCGCGAAACGCATCCTCGGCCCCGATACCCCGGGCAACAGTGGCCCCGAAATTGGCCAGCCCCAGCGCGCGGGCCGCGTCCCGCTGCACCACATATCGGGCCTGCACGGCAGCAATATCCTCGGCAATACCGGCCTTTTCGGCATTGCGCCGCTCCTTCGCCAGCTTGGCCATGTCGGGCATGGTCGGTTCAGCCTGCGCAAACACTGGGATCGGCCAACGGGCGGCAGCCCGGTCCGGTCCGGCAAGGGCGGACAGCATTGACGCGGCATCGGCGGGCGGTGGCACGGCGGGCGATAACCCCGTACCGAACCGGATCGCACCAAGGTCAGGGTCGAAAGGCATCGTCGGGTCCTCGCTGACGGCAGGCTCTGCCGTTATCTAAGGACTTTCAACGCGCTTTGCCCGCCCTTCCGTCGCAATCGGCGGAAATTTGATCGACGGCGACCGGGTCAGGCCGCGTGACAGCAGGGATGCTTGCGGATCTGGGTGATCTGCGCCTCGTTGAACACCCAGGTCCAGCCTTCGTTGCGACCCGTGGCGCTCATGATGTTCTGAGCATGGGTGTGATGGACAGGGACAAAGTTCTGGCCCAGCAGCACATGGCCCACCTCATGGCCCAGATCGACCGCGCCCGCAGCCTTGGCCACCGTGGCGGTCGGTTTGCCCGGCGCATGGCCGCCGCAGCCCACGACACCCAGCATGTCGTTCACGAAATAGACCTTGACGTCATAGCCCGGCGCATGTGGCCCCAGCTTGTGCAGCTCGCCATATTCGCCGTCGGTCAGGTTCCATTTGCACTCCTGGTCGATCTTGCTGAACAGGGCCGTCTGTTCGGGCGTGATCGCCAGCGACATACCCGACGCCATTTCAAGCAAAATACCGTATTGGTCGTAGCAATCTCTCGCTTTCCTGAACAACGCGTCAAAGCTGACATCGGTCAGGCTGATCGACCGGAAATGCAGACGCACCTTGTGGGTGACACCGGGGACCACGGCATCGAACTTGGCCATCGTGTTGGCGCCCACGACCCCGTCGTCCTTCAACTGGTTCTTGCGCTGGAAATCCTGTACGGCGGCTTCGGTTTCCGACCCGAAATCGCCATCCGGGCTGAAATTGGCACCGCCCGTCGATTTGGGCAGCTTGTAACCAAGGTCCAACAGGGCGAACTGCAACACATGCACCCCCTGCCCCTTGGACCCCTTTTTCAGGGCCGGGCTGTTGGTCGCTGCGGATTTAAGCTGGGTATTGTAGCGGAATCTGGGGTTGGACAATGCCATGGCGCACCTCGGTCGGAAAAAAGCGGAAGTGATTCAATACCCCCAATATATCCTGCCCGTTCGATCCCGCCTAGCGGTGGATTCCCTGACCCGACGCCTCAGCTTTCCGGCGGCACCACGCGAAGGCGCAATTCGCGCAACTGCTCGTTCATCGGCTCTGACGGCGCGCCCATCATCACGTCCTCGGCCCGCTGGTTCATCGGGAACATGATGACCTCGCGGATGTTCGCCTGATCGGCGAGCAGCATGACAATCCGGTCGATCCCCGCCGCACAGCCGCCGTGGGGCGGTGCGCCGTATTGGAACGCGTTGACCATGCCGCCGAACCGCTTGCGCACCTCGTCCTCGCCATATCCGGCAATGTCGAACGCCTTGAACATGATCTCGGGCTTGTGGTTCCGGATGGCCCCGCTGACCAGTTCATAGCCGTTGCAGGCCAGATCATACTGAAACCCGCGCACGTCCAGCGGATCACCCAACAGGGCGTCCATCCCGCCTTGGGGCATGGAAAAGGGGTTATGTTCAAACTCATACCCGCCCTTGTCTTCGTCCTTCTGATAGATCGGGAAATCCACGATCCACGCAAAGGCAAAGCGGTTGACCTCGGTCAGACCCAGTTCGTCGCCAATGACCGTGCGGGCCTTTCCAGCCACCTTTTCAAAGGCCGAAGGCTTGCCCCCAAGGAAGAAAGCCGCGTCGCCCATGTCCAGACCCAGTTGCAAACGAATGGCTTCGGCCCGCTCGGGTCCGATGTTCTTGGCCAAGGGACCAGCGGCTTCTCCGCCCTCTCCATGAAGCTCCTTAAAGGCGCTCGACCGTTTTTGATTCTCTAACCTGATTTCTTCAAGCATTTTTGCGCCTTGCGCATGAATCTCGTTTGAGCCTTGGTCATAACCCCGCTGTATCAAAATAAGCGCTGGCTGTTCACTAACGAGTTCCGGTCCGCGCCAGAAGATATACCCCATCCCCGGCAGGCCCTCTTTCTGGGCAAAGGCGTTCATCCGGTCGCAGAACTTACGGCCCACGGGTTCGCCGTTCGGCCCCTTGGGCGCGGGAATGGCGCGGATTTGTGTGCCCTCCTGCTCCAGCAATTTCGCAAAGATCGCAAAGCCGGACCCGGCGAAATGGTCGCTGACCACCTGCATCCTGATCGGGTTGCGCAGGTCGGGCTTGTCAGTGCCATACCACAGGGCGGCATCGCGGTATGAAATCTGCGGCCACGTCGCCGGATCATCCACCTTCCGCCCACCAAATTCGGCAAACACGCCCGCAATGACGGGCGACACGGTGTCGAACACGTCCTGCTGGGTGACAAAGCTCATCTCCAGATCCAACTGATAGAAATCAGTGGGCGACCGGTCGGCGCGGGGGTCTTCGTCGCGGAAACAGGGGGCAATCTGGAAATACTTGTCATAGCCGCTGACCATGATCAGCTGCTTGAACTGCTGGGGGGCCTGCGGCAGGGCGTAGAATTTGCCGGGATGCAGGCGCGACGGCACCAGAAAATCCCGCGCCCCTTCGGGCGACGACGCGGTGATGATCGGCGTCTGGTATTCGCGGAACCCCTGCCCCCACATGCGCTGGCGCATCGACCGGACGACGTCCGACCGCAGCTTCATGTTCTCCTGCATCTGCTCGCGGCGCAGGTCGAGGTAGCGATAGCGCAGGCGGGTTTCCTCGGGATATTCCTGATCGCCGAACACCTGCAACGGCAGTTCGGCCGAGGCGCCCAGCACCTCGATGGCACGCACGAACACCTCAATCTCGCCGGTGGGCAGCTTGGGGTTGATCAGGCTCGCATCGCGGGCCTTCACCTCGCCGTCAATGCGGATGCACCATTCGCTGCGGACCTTTTCCACCTCGGCAAAGGCGGGGCTGTCGGGGTCGCACAGGACCTGAGTGATCCCGTAATGGTCACGCAGGTCGATGAACAGGATGCCGCCATGGTCACGCACCCGGTGAACCCAGCCCGACAGACGGACGGTTTCCCCGACATTGACCTGGGTCAACGCGGCGCAGGTATGGGTGCGATAGGTATGCATGGTCGAAACTCCCCCTTGGCGGGATAATGGGCTTGGTGGCGATCAACCGCGTGACAGAACAGAAGTCAAGGTGCGGGCCGCGCAAAGCCCCTGCCAACCCGGCAAGAGGAACCATTTCGGCCAAAGGGAATTAACGATTCAGACCTGACGCGACCAATCCAAAGGATCATCGCCATGTGGGATCGCTTGTTAGACCTTGGATTGACCCGGCTGATCCAGACCGGCGCGCTTGAACTGACCTACCCCGATGGTACGACCCGCCAGTACGGACAACTCGACCAAGAGCCGGTGCGCGCCCGCATGCAGGACCCGGCCATGCCGCGCGGGCTGCTGCTGGCCCCGGACATGACGGTGGGCGACGGCTATATGGACGGGACGCTGACCTTTGGGCAGGACGACCTGCCGGGATTCATGACGCTTATCATGCGAAACCGGATGGCGGGGGCCGAACCTGCCGCCCTCGACCTCTGGCGGCGTCTGGCCGGGCCATCGCAACGGTGGCTGGCGCGGAATAACCCGCTGACCTCGCGGACCAACGTTGCGCACCACTACGACCTGTCGTCCGACATGTACCGGCTGTTTCTGGACAGCGACATGCAATATTCCTGCGCCTACTTCACCGACCCGACAATGACCCTTGAGGCCGCGCAAGAGGCCAAGAAACAGCACATCGCGGCGAAACTCTGCCTGCGGCCCGGTATGCGCGTGCTGGACATCGGCTGCGGTTGGGGGGGCATGGCCCTGACGCTGGCGCGCGACCACGGGGTAATCGTGACGGGGGTGACGCTGTCGCAGGAACAGTATCGCATCGGCACCGAACGGGTGGCGGCGGCAGGGTTGCAGGACCGGGTGACACTCCTGCTTCAGGACTACCGCAGCCTGACCGGACCCTTTGACCGGATCGTGTCAGTGGGGATGTTCGAACATGTGGGGGCGGCGCATTTCCGGGAATACTTTGACAAGGTGCGCGCCCTGCTGCCGCCCGACGGCGTGGCACTGATCCACACCATCGGCACCCAGACTCCCCCCCGGCCCACCAGCCCGTGGATCCGGGCACGGATCTTTCCGGGGGGCTACCTGCCGTCGATGTCCGAAACGGTGCTGTCCATCGAAAAAGCCGGGTTATACCCCACCGATATCGAAGTGCTGCGGCTGCACTATGCCTACACACTGCGGCACTGGCACGACCGGTTCAACGACCATCTGGACGAGGTGCGGGCGATGTATGACGACCGGTTCGTGCGGATGTGGAAATTCTACCTGACCGCCGCCGAACTGTCGTTCGTCCATGAACGGCTGGCGGTGTTCCAGTTCCAGATCGGGCGGGACAAGACGGCGGTGCCGATCACCCGTGACTATCTCTATGACGGAACCTAGAAAGGGCTATCCCATGTCCGGGCCGAACAGGGCGAACCGGCAACTGGGATCGCCTGCCGATCCACAGGTCATCTCCAGGCAGGACAATCGTTGATCCACCAGCACCTGGAACATCCGCTCGAACAAGGCGGCGTGATAGTGACAGCCGGGTTCATTCGTCTTTTCCCCCCGCAGCAGCGGGTTGTCGGTGATCTCGATCTCTAGCCGGCCGGGCAGGCCAAAGGTCCCGGTGCCCACGAAATGCCAGGCATTCTGCTTGACCGACTGACCCAGCAGCCAGGCGGCGACGGGCCAGGGGGCATTGTGCAGCAACTTTTGCGCGCGCAACGGCAGCCGCTCGGCCAGAACAAGGTCGGCCGTGGCGCGACCGGCGGCGGCCAGGATCGTGCGCGCCGTATCGGGGTGGGTCCGGCGCAGGGTCTGGTGCAGGCGGGCGGCCTTTTCCTCGCGCACGGGTTCGTCCGGTGCGGGCAGGCGGAACAGTTCGGCAGACGTCAAAAGCTCCCCCAGCGCCTCAGCGCCCAGGGAACGGTCAACAGCGTCAACAACGCTTAACACAACCTCCGGCGCGACAAATCCATCGCGTGAGGGCTTTTTCAACCACCCGACTGCGGGCGCACCCATCGCACAGTCCCTCTTTCTTGCTGCACTACAGAGGGTTGCAGGTCAGCTCCCCTTGGGCCTTTTTGGGATGACCGCGCTCACAACGCAATTCAAAAGTTACACTAGGAGTGTCAATTAAGGTTGACACATTCCGGACCTGCGCTATTTCCGGACGTCTGCACATCTTTGCGGCAGATCCGGGCGGTCGCACAAGGTCTTTTTCCCCCAAACGGCCCAACAGACGGACCGGACCGCGCAGACCATCAGAAATCCTCGTTGATCTCGATCCAGTATCCGTCCGGATCCTGGAAATAGACCGACTTGATTCCGTCGCCGCGCACCGCAATCGCACCTTCGTTGCCGGTAAAATCAAAATAGCGCACACCTTTGGCTGCCAGATCGGCGATCGTGCCGGTCAGATCGTCGGTCGAGATGCAGAAATGCGTGGTGCGCGTGACAAAGGTCTTGCCGGGGTCGCCCTCAATCAGGTGGACCGACTGCGTGCCGCCGATCCCGAACCAGCGGATGTTGGCCATCCCCGCACCGCAGGGAATCTCGGGCAGACCCACCACATCCCGGTAAAACGCGGCGCTGACATCCTTGTCGCGCACGAGCAGAGAAATGTGATTCAACCGGACCGACGACGCCATAAGTTGGTTCCTTGCCTTCAACCCGGTCAGCTTAACCCCGTCACACCGGGTAGGCCAGCCAGTTCCACGTCATTTCCCTATGTCAAAGTCGGGTTGGCCGGTGTTCGGGCCACCCCCTTAGGGCTTGCACCCGACCGCCTGCTGTCTATAACCCCCAACAATTTGCTCATGGGGGTGCTGCGATGCCGAAAAGAACCGATATCAAGTCCATCATGATCATCGGCGCAGGGCCCATCGTCATCGGGCAGGCCTGCGAATTCGACTACTCTGGTGCGCAAGCCTGCAAGGCCCTGCGCGAAGAGGGGTACAGGGTCATCCTCGTCAACTCCAACCCGGCCACGATCATGACCGATCCGGGGCTGGCCGACGCCACCTACATCGAACCGATCACCCCCGAAATCGTCGCCAAGATCATTGAAAAAGAACGCCCCGACGCCCTGCTTCCCACGATGGGCGGACAGACCGGCCTGAACACATCTCTGGCCTTGGCCGACATGGGCGTGCTGGAGAAATTCGGCGTCGAAATGATCGGGGCCAAGCGTGAGGCCATCGAAATGGCCGAAGACCG
This sequence comes from Marivivens sp., assembly GCA_024642115.1. Lineage (GTDB taxonomy): Bacteria > Pseudomonadota > Alphaproteobacteria > Rhodobacterales > Rhodobacteraceae > JAHEBU01. Next base: position 170,730 of record JAHEBU010000001.1, read on the forward strand.
CAAACTGTTCCGCGAGGCGATGGACCGGATCGGCCTCGAAAACCCCAAGGCCACGATCATCACCGCGCCCAAACTGCCCAACGGCAAATTCGACATCAAGGCGGGCGTGCAACTGGCCGTGGACGCCATCGAATACGTCGGGCTGCCGGCCATCATCCGCCCGGCCTTTACCCTTGGCGGTACGGGGGGCGGCGTGGCCTACAACCGGGCCGAATACGAACATTTCTGCCGCTCGGGCATGGACGCCTCGCCCGTGGGCCAGATCCTCGTCGACGAATCCCTGCTCGGCTGGAAAGAGTTCGAGATGGAGGTCGTCCGCGACCGCGCCGACAACGCCATCATCGTCTGCTCCATCGAAAACGTGGACCCGATGGGCGTGCACACCGGGGATTCGATCACTGTCGCCCCCGCGCTGACGCTCACCGACAAGGAATACCAGATCATGCGCAACGGCTCGATCGCCGTGCTGCGCGAAATCGGCGTCGAAACCGGCGGCTCCAACGTGCAATGGGCGATCAACCCCGAAGACGGGCGCATGGTCGTGATCGAAATGAACCCCCGCGTCTCGCGCTCCTCGGCGCTTGCGTCCAAGGCGACCGGGTTCCCGATTGCGAAAATCGCGGCGAAACTGGCGGTAGGCTACACGCTCGACGAACTGGACAACGACATCACGAAAGTGACACCCGCGTCCTTTGAACCCACCATAGATTACGTGGTGACCAAGATCCCGAGGTTCGCTTTTGAAAAGTTCCCCGGCGCCAAGCCTGAACTGACCACCGCGATGAAATCCGTGGGCGAGGCGATGGCGATCGGCCGGACCATCCACGAATCCATGCAAAAGGCGCTGGCCTCGCTGGAAACCGGCCTGACCGGCTTTGACGAAATCGCCATCCCCGGCGCGCCCGAAAAGACCGCCATCGTGGCCGCCCTGGCCAAGGCAACGCCCGACCGGCTGCGCACCATAGCACAAGCCATGCGGCACGGCCTGACCAACGACGACATCTATGCTGTCACAAAATACGACCCCTGGTTCCTCGCCCGCATCCGCGAAATCATCGAGGCCGAGGCCGACATCCGCAAATCCGGCCTCCCCGTGATCGAGGCCGACCTGCGCAAGCTCAAGATGATGGGCTTCACCGACGCCCGCCTCGCCAAACTCACCGGCCGCGACGAAGGTCAGGTGCGCCGCGCCCGCGAACGGCTGGGCGTCATCGCCGTGTTCAAACGGATCGACACCTGCGGCGCCGAGTTCGAGGCCCAGACCCCCTACATGTATTCCACCTACGAACACCCCGCGATGGGCGACGTGGAATGCGAGGCGCGACCGTCCGACCGCAAAAAGGTGGTGATCCTTGGCGGCGGCCCCAACCGGATTGGTCAGGGCATCGAATTTGATTATTGCTGCTGCCACGCCTGCTTTGCGCTGTCGGACGTGGGCTATGAAACCATCATGATCAACTGCAACCCCGAAACCGTGTCCACCGACTACGACACCTCCGACCGGCTCTATTTCGAACCGCTGACCTTTGAACACGTGATGGAGATTCTGCGGGTCGAACAGGACAACGGCACCCTGCACGGCGTCATCGTGCAATTCGGCGGGCAGACGCCGCTGAAACTCGCCAACGCGCTGCACGACGCGGGCATCCCCATCCTCGGGACCACGCCCGACGCCATCGACCTTGCCGAAGACCGCGAACGGTTCCAGCAGCTTGTCCAGAAACTGGGGCTGAAACAGCCGGTCAACGGCATCGCCTCGACCGACCAACAGGCCTTTGATATCGCGGCCAAAATCGGCTTCCCCCTGGTGATCCGCCCGTCCTACGTTCTGGGCGGCCGCGCGATGGAGATCGTGCGCGATCAGGCCCAGCTCGAACGCTATATAGCCGAGGCTGTGGTGGTCTCGGGCGACAGCCCCGTCCTGCTCGACAGCTACCTCTCCGGGGCCGTCGAAATCGACGTGGACTGCCTGTCAGATGGCACCGACACCCACGTCGCGGGCATCATGCAGCACATCGAAGAGGCGGGGGTACACTCGGGCGACTCTGCCTGCTCGCTCCCCCCCTACTCGCTGCCCGCCGACATCATCGCCGAAATCCACGTCCAGACGCGGGCGCTGGCGCTGGCCCTTGGGGTCGTCGGCCTGATGAACGTGCAATTCGCAGTCAAGGACGGCGAAATCTACCTGATCGAGGTCAACCCCCGCGCCAGCCGCACCGTGCCCTTCGTGGCCAAGGCGACGGACTCGGCCATCGCCTCCATCGCCGCCCGTCTCATGGCGGGCGAACCGCTCACCAACTTCCCGCTGCGCGCGCCCTACGACAACGTGGGCTACGACACGCCCCTGCCCTACGCCGACCCGATGACGCTGGCCGACCCGAACATGCCGTGGTTCTCGGTGAAAGAGGCTGTGCTGCCCTTCGCCCGCTTCCCCGGCGTCGATACGATCCTCGGCCCGGAAATGCGGTCGACGGGCGAGGTCATGGGCTGGGACCGGTCCTTCCCCCGCGCCTTCCTCAAGGCGCAGATGGGCGCAGGCGTGATCCTGCCCACCGAAGGGTGCGTGTTCATCTCGATCCGCGACACCGACAAGACGCCCCAGATGGCCGAATGTGGTCACATGCTGATCGACATGGGCTTCTCCATCCTGGCCACGCGGGGAACTGCCGCATGGCTCAGGGAACAGGGAATTGATTGTGAAACCGTGAACAAGGTTTACGAAGGCGGGCTGACCATCGTCGACCGGCTCAAGGACGGCCACGTCGCCCTCGTCATGAACACCACCGAAGGCGCCCAAGCGGTCGAAGACAGCCGCGAAATCCGCGCCGTGGCGCTCTATGACAAGATCCCCTACTTCACCACCGCCGCCGCCGCTCACGCCACCGCACAGGCAATGAAGGCCCGCGAAGAGGGCGATGTGGGGGTAAGGTCGTTGCAGGGTTAGTCAGTTCACGTCAGGTGTAATTTCGCTTGTCCCGCAACCCGCCACATGGCACCCTTTCGAGTGTTGGAATTGGTGACCTCGAAATCATTCCAATTCTTACATGTGGCGGGCCCGTCGGAGCCAGCGACGACGCGACAGCACAAGAGCGAAACTTGTGCTGTCGCGCACTCGCATCGACAATCTGCATTGTGAACTTGGTTAATGAAAGCAGATTGTCGGGGAAATTGAGGTCAAAATCTGGAACCTTCGTTAACACATTGAATTATATAGATTTAATCGGCCTTAAGATTGACTATTCGACAACAGCCGATCGATAGAACTACTCCCGGAAGTGAAGCCGCGCGTTTTCCAAGTTGCGAAAAGTTGCTGTCGGTAGCCATTTCCAGGCCCCCTACCTTAGCCCACACTCAGCACTTACCGATTGATTGCTAGCAATAATTCAATCAATGGTTGTGTCCCTCACCCCCGATGCCGAAACACCTCGCCCCGCTTGACCGCCATCGCGTCCTTCTTGGCATCCAGCACGCGGCCCCGTTCGATCAACTCCGCGCTCTTGGCAGCATAGTCGCCCCAGATCGGGCGGGCATAGGGCTCCAGCCGGTCGGGGTTCAGGACGTAATCGGTCGTGTCCGGCCCGTGGACCAGCTTGGCCAGACGGGCGTGCATGTAGGCGCGCAGGATGCGGTTGATCCGGGGACCGTGGCCCGGCCCCATCGCGCGGAAGAACTTCATCACATCCGCATCCAGCCGAAGGGTCACGCGCTCGGTCCGTGAATCGCGGCGATCCTCGTCCTTCCAGACCTCGTGCCAGTCGGTCGGGATCGACCCCCGGTCGATCAGATACTGGTGGACATCCCACTCGATCATCCGAAACGCATCGACGGCATAGCCCATCTGGACGCGGTCAGTCTTGGTCGGTTTGGGGTCCATCGGTGGCTCCTGGATCATGTCCCACCAAACTCCCCTGCAAAGGTTAACGCCACCCAACCGCCCCGCGCGGACTGTCTGTACAGGCGGTGTACAGCGGGTGTACGGCCAGTGTACGCCCCGTCACACTGGACAATTCCGGGGCCCCGGGCTTAGGTTTTGATACCGCTAACGGGGGGAATGGGATGCACAAGGTCGCGATCACCGGCACCGGGGTCTTTACCCCGGCCGAGGTTATCAGCAACGACGAACTCGTCGCCGCCTTCAACGCCTATGCGGACCTTTACAACGCTGAAAACGCTGCCGAAATCGCCGCCGGCCGGGTCGAGGCCAAGGCCCATTCCTCCTCTGATTTCATCGTCGCGGCCTCGGGGATCCAGCAACGGCACGTCCTCGACAAGGCGGGCGTGCTCGACCCCAAGCGGATGTTTCCGCATTTTGCCGAACGCACCGACGACCAACCCAGCCTGATGGCCGAAATCGGCGTCAAGGCCTGCCAGCAGGCCCTTGATATGGCAGGCAAAACCGCCGCCGACGTCGATGCGGTCATCTGTGCCGCCTCGAACATGGAACGGGCCTATCCGGCGATTGCGGTGGAAATCCAGAATCTCTTGAGGATCAAGGGCTTCGGCTTTGACATGAACGTCGCCTGCTCATCTGCGACGTTCGGCATCCAGACCGCCACCGACATGATAAAATCGGGCTCCATCCGCTCCGCCCTCGTGGTTAACCCCGAAATAACTTCGGGGCATCTAGAGTGGCGGGACCGCGATTGCCATTTCATCTTTGGCGACGTGGCGACGGCGGTGTTTCTGGAACGGGAAGAGGACGCGAATGCTCCCTATTTCCGGGTCAAATCGACCCGCTGCGCGACCGAGTTTTCCAACAACATCCGCAACAACAACGGATTCCTCCGACGGACCCGCGACCAGATGGACGACCGGCGCGACATGCAATTCATGCAAAACGGGCGCAAAGTGTTCAAGGAAGTGCTGCCGCTGGTCAGCGCCCACATCGCAGGGCATTTGACCGACGAAGGCGTGCAAGCCTCTGATCTCAAACGACTTTGGTTGCATCAGGCGAACAAGGCGATGAATGACTACATCGGGAAAAAGGTGCTGGGACGGGACCCGGAACCGGGCGAACAGCCCAATATCCTTCAGGATTACGCCAACACGTCCAGCGCCGGGTCAATCATCGCTTTTTCCAAGAATTCCAATGACTTGGCGGACAAAGCTCTTGGATTGATCTGCTCTTTCGGGGCAGGATATTCGGTCGGATCGGTGATCGTCGAACGGGTAATCTGACAGGCTCAGGACGTCTCGTCCTCAAGGTGCAGCTTCATCTCGATCAGGATTTTCTGTAGCTCGGTCGTTTCGCGCAACAACCGCTTGGCCTCGTTCACGGTAATCCGGCCATCCTGGATCGACTGATTGTATTCGGCCATCAGCATGGCAAACCGCTGCGACAGGACGATCACATCGGAATTGACGCCGCCCTTTGAATTCCGGACGGTTTCATCGAAAGACATTGTAATCCCACGCATTTCCGCCAAGGCCGAGGTGACGTGCGGATAGCTGGCGGCGGCTTCGAGGGCGGCGACCGTATCCACGGGCACGAACCGGTCGGCATGCTCGTCGGCATCCGAATAATAGCGGCCCAGCGTCGCCTTGGATTTGCCCGTCAACTGACAGGCCGCCTCGATCCCGACGTCCTTGACCAGGGCTTCGGTATGTTTCTTGAGGTAACTGCCAACACCAGCCATCGTAACGCCCTTACATCCTGTGCAGCATGCGGGGGAATTGCATGCATCTTTTCCCATTAATCACTGAACCGCAGTTTGTCATTGGTAATCCAGTCCCAAGGTTCGGGATGTGTACGAGTTGTGGTGCAGCAATGCATCGCGAGGGCCAGAGGTTGCGACCCCATCGGGACACTCCTGCTTGCTGGCAAGGGCGGTTCCTTCGCAACCTCTGGTTCCCGGTTTCCCCCGGTGTCCCAAGACGCCGGTCCACTCACGGATCGGGAATATCCGCGCGGGCGGGGCTTGCAAAAGCCGCGCCCGCGCGGATACCCCTTTGGCTATGGCCAAGCTGTATTTCAACTATTCCACCATGAACGCCGGCAAATCGACGGTGCTGCTGCAAGCCTCGCACAACTATGTCGAACGGGGGATGCAAACCTATCTGATGACCGCCCAGTTCGACAACCGGGCGGGCCAGGGGCGGATCGCAAGCCGGATCGGCATCGGCGAGGCGGCAGACACCTTTGCCCCCGGCGAAGACCTGCTGGCCAAAATCACCGCCCGGCTGGCCCACGGCCCCTGCGCCTGCGTCTTCATCGACGAGGCGCAGTTTCTAGAGCGCGATCAGGTCTGGCAACTGGCCCGTGCGGTGGACGATCTGAACGTGCCGGTGATGTGCTTTGGGCTGCGGGTCGATTTCCTCGGGCACCTCTTCCCCGGATCGGCGGCCCTGCTGGCGCTGGCGGACGAAATGCGCGAGGTCCGCACGATCTGCCACTGCGGGAAAAAGGCCACGATGGTCGTGCGCAAGGGGCCGGACGGAACAGTGCTCACGTCGGGCGATCAGGTCTCGATCGGCGGCAACGACCGCTACGTTTCGCTTTGCCGCAAACACTGGCGCGAGGCTGTGGGCGACCGAACGCCGTGACCTCCCTGCCTTTGTGCCACAAATATCCCGGGTGGTCCGGGGGGCTGGCCCCCCGGCGTCAGGCGACGCCCCAACGGGGCGGCGCAAAACCTGATACCGCGACGCGCCAAAGGCGCGGCGCAAAGCCTCAGTTCACAAGCGTCAGCAGATCCTGGCCGTCGGCCCAGGCAATGATGTTGTCCAAGGCAAGCTGACCCATCGCCCGGCGGGTTTCCACGGTGGCCGACCCCAGATGCGGCAGCAGCACGCAGTTATCCAGCGCACGCAACCGCTCCGGCACCTGCGGTTCCTTCTCGTACACGTCCAGGCCCGCGCCGGTGATCGCGCCCCGTTCCAGCGCGTCGATCAGCGCGGCCTCGTCCACCACTTCACCCCGGCTGATGTTGACGAAAATGCCCGAGGGCTTCATCGCCGCAATCGCCGCCGCATCAATCAGCTTGGTCGTCTCGGCCCCACCGGGGGTGGTCACGACGACGAAATCGGCTTCGGCCATCAACTCGGCCAATGTATCGACCTGCCGGGCGGGCAGCCCTGCCTCTTTCTTCGATCGGTTGTAGAAAATCACTGGCATGTCAAAGCCATAGTGGCCGCGCTTGGCCACCGCCTGACCGATCCGGCCCATGCCGACGATGCCGAGCGTTTTGCCCGTGACCTGCGTGCCCAAAAGGGATTTCGGGCCGAATCCACCCCACTGACCAGACCGCACCATCCGCTCGCCCTCGCCCGCCCGCCGGGCAGTGGCCAGGATCAGCGTCCAGCCGATATCGGCGGTCGCATCGGTCAGAACGTCAGGCGTATTGGTCACGGCGACGCCAGCCACGCGGGCGGCCGCCACGTCGATGTGGTTATAGCCCACCCCGAAATTGCCCAGCACCTTGCACTTCAGATAGGCACCGGCCGCCTCGAACGCGCCGGCGGTAAAGTTGTCGCCAAGGGTCGGCAGGATCGCGTCGTATTCGGTCAGCGCCTTGGCCGCCTCGGCCTCGGACAGCCCGCCTGGATCGGTGCGCACGGTCGTCTCGAACCGGGCGCGGGCGTTGGTCAGAACCGCGTCGTCGATCTGTCGGGTGATCAGAAGTTTGGTCAATGCAGTCGCCCCCCCTCGGGCACTTCCTGGTCGGGGCCGATCAGAACGATCGCCCCGTGTTCATCCGGCAGGCCAAGAACCAGCACCTCGGACATGAATTTGCCGATCTGGCGCGGCGGAAAGTTGACGACGGCCAGCACCTGTTTGCCGATCAGCGCCTCGGGTTCGTAATGGACGGTGATCTGGGCCGAAGTCTTGCGTTCGCCGATTTCGCCGCCAAAGTCGATCCACAGCTTGATGGCCGGTTTGCGCGCCTCGGGGAACGGTTCGGCCCGGGTCACCCGGCCCACCCGCACGTCCACTTTCAGGAAATCGTCAAACGTGATGTCAGCCACGTCCCAGCTCCCGACTGCGGTCGGTGGCGGCCCTGACCGCGCGGGTCAGCAGCGCCGGAAAGCCGGTCGCGGGGTCCATCAGCACGTCGAGCGCGGCCTGCGTCGTTCCCTTGGGCGAGGTCACGTTGATGCGCAACTGCGCCGGGTCCTCGACCGCTTCTTCGGCCAATTGCCCTGCGCCGCCAACAGTCGCCTTGGCCAGTTTCATTGCCAGATCGGGCGACAGCCCCTGCGCCACCCCTGCCTCGGCCAGCGTTTCGATCAGGTGGAACACATAGGCCGGGCCAGAGCCGGACACGGCGGTCACGGCGTCCATTTGTCCTTCGTCATCAAGGCGGACGGTTTGCCCGACCGCCCGCATCAGCGCCTCGGCCAATGCCATGTGATCGCCCGTGGCCTGCCCATTGCCGATCAGCGCCGTGATCCCCCGCCCGACGGCAGCGGGCGTGTTGGGCATGGTCCGGATGATCGGCGTCCGGTCGCCCAGAACGCTTTGGTAGGTGGCCAGCGACGTGCCTGCCGCCACCGAAACGAACAGCGTCGTCCCGTTGCCCAACGCCTGCATCGACGGCAGCGCGTCGCCCATCATCTGCGGTTTGACCGCGATCAGCGCCACCGCAGGCGCGGGCGGCAGCGGCGCGTTCACATGCACGCCCTGCCCTTGCACCCAGTCCGACGGATGCGGGTCAATCACCCAGACCGATGTCGCGGGCAGGCCGCCCCGCAACCATCCCGCCAGCAGGGCCGAGCCCATCTTGCCGCATCCCAGCAGCACCAGCCCCTTGGCTGCCACATCGTCCATATTCATCGGGGACCTCTTTGGTTTCGCCCAAGTGTTAGGGCGGCAAGGCGGCGGGTTCAAGGTTGGGTGGGTTCAAACCCACCTTACTCTGGTGTTGCACCAAAAGAATAAGGCGGGTCGAGACCCGCCTTACCACTGTTCCGGGGCGTGACTGTCGGGTGGGTCTTGACCCACCCTACCCCTGTCAGGCCCGCCCGTAGGTTTCCCCTATGGCCACCTGCACCGCATCCGTCGGCGTCCGTTCGGCCCATGTCACCAGCTGGAACGCCGGATAGAACCGCTCGGCGCTCATCACGGCTGCATTGATCATCGTGTCGATCTGTTCGGGGCTGGCGATCTGTTCGCCTGCCAGAACCAACCCGTACCGATAGACCATCAGCTTTTGTTCAGCCCACCAGGTAAAGGCTCCGGCCCAGCACATGTCGTTGATCTTGTTGAGCGCCTCGTAAAGCTCGCCAATCCGGTGCTCGGGCGGTTCCATCTCGAAGGTGCAGATCAGGCGCAGCGTTTCGTCATAGGCCGACCAGGCCAGCGTGATCGAATAGGTGCGCCACTGTCCCTCAACCGCCATGGCGATCTGGTCCTCGGCGATCCGGTCGAAATCCCATGCGTGATGTTCGGCGATATGTTCGACGAGGTCGATCGGGTGGATGTCGCCTTCGTCGATGAACTGCTCGGTCAATGCCATTCAGTGGCCTCGCTGTTTTGTAGCACTGGGGGATGCAGAAGTCCCAAGCGCTAGGTGCCTGCTCTAGGGACGGTGGGGTTCTTTTTCCGCCCCTACGATATATGGTGGGGGCTAGGAGGGTCCTCTGGCAAGCAGTTTTTTGGGGATAAGTCCCCCCGTTGCAAAAAATTCACAGGGCCAAGGACAGGTCGCCCGCAGAATGCCCACACACCAGCCATTGAATTCCGTCCAGTCTGTGTCAGACCATGACCGGACGTGCCGCCGCTATTGCGAAAGGACCCCGCCATGACCGCCCTTGTGCTTGAGGAAAGGGGCCGTTTGTCCTTGCGCCCCGTCGATCTGCCTGACGCCCTTGGTCCGGCCGATGTCCGCATCGCCATTCATACCGTCGGCATCTGTGGGTCGGACGTGCATTATTACACCCACGGCAAGATCGGCCCCTTTGTCGTCCACGCCCCGATGGTGCTGGGGCACGAGGCGTCGGGGGTCGTGACCGAGGTTGGCGCGACGGTGACGGATCTATCTGTTGGCGACCGCGTCTGCATGGAGCCGGGCGTGCCCGATCCCAATTCCCGCGCGGCCAAACTGGGGCTGTATAACGTCGATCCTGCCGTCACGTTCTGGGCCACCCCGCCCGTTCACGGCTGCCTGCGGCCAACGGTCGTCCATTCTGCCGCCTATACCTACCGCCTGCCCGACGCGGTCAGCTTTGCCCAAGGGGCGATGGTCGAACCCTTTGCCATCGGCCTTCAGGCCGCCACCCGCGCCCGCATCCAGCCGGGCGATGTGGCGCTGGTGCTGGGGGCCGGGCCGATCGGGATGATGGTGGCGCTGGCCGCGCTGGCCGGGGGCTGTGCGCGGGTGATCGTGACCGACCGGATGCTGCCAAAGCTGGACATCATCGGCGCCTACGACGGGATCGTCGCCGTTCCGCCCGACGCTGTCGCGGACCATGTGGCCGACGTGACCCAAGGCTGGGGCGTCGATGTGGTGTTCGAGGCGACGGGGGCCGCTGCCGTCATCGCGGGGCTGGCCACCCATGCCCGCCCCGGTGGCACCGTGGTTCTGGTGGGGATGCCGGTCGATCCTGTCCCGGTTGATATCGTGTCGCTTCAGGCCAAGGAACTGCGGATCGAAACGGTGTTTCGTTATGCCAACATGTACCCCCGCGCCATTGCCCTGATGGCCAGCGGCAAGGTGGACCTGACTCCCCTGATCACCGCCACGTTCCCGTTTGCCCAATCCATCGCCGCCTTTGACCGTGCGGTCGAGGCGCGACCCTCGGACGTGAAATTGCAGATCACCCTGCCCTGATTGACCCCCGGTTGCCTTTCCCCAAAGGCGGGGGCAAGTTGCGCACAAAGGAGACCTTCCCATGAACATCGACCTTCTCAAACGCCTGTGTGAAATGCCCGGTGTGCCGGGGCACGAGGACCGCGTGCGCGCCCTGATCACGTCCGAGATCAAGGGCCTGTTCGACGAGGTGACGACCGACCCGATGGGATCGCTTCTGTGTCGCCGCGATGCCAAGAAAAAGGACGCCCTGCGCGTCATGCTGCTGTGCCACATGGACGAGATCGGGTTTCTGGTCAGCCACATCAGCAAGGACGGCTTTGTCTATGTTCAGCCCGTCGGCGGCTTTGACCCGCGCAACCTGTTTTCCCGCCGCGTGCTGGTCTGCACCGACAAGGGCGATCTGAAGGGCGTGATGAACCCCGGCGGCAAGCCCGTGCATATTTCCAGCCCCGAGGACCGCAAGAAGATCCCTGAACCCACCGAATTCTTTATCGACATGGGGATGGGTGAGGCGACCAAGGACCACGTTCGCATCGGCGATTATGTCGTCATGGATGAACCATTCCTTGAGATGGGGACCAAGGTGGTGAGCAAGGCGCTGGACAACCGCGTCGCCTGCTGGCTGGGGATCGAGGCGATCCGCGCCTTGGGCAAAAAGGGACGCGGGGCTGAAATCCACGTCGCCTTTACTTGTCAGGAAGAGGTCGGTCTGCGCGGCGCGAAAACTGCCGCCTATGCGATCAAGCCCGATATCGGTCTGGGCATCGACGTGACGTTGTCCTGCGACACCCCCGGCGTGCCGGAGCAATTGGTCACGACCAAACAGGGCGACGGGTTTGGCCTGCATGTCCGCGATTCGTCGTTCATCGCCGACAAAGCGCTGGTGGCCGAATTCGAGGCGTTGGCGATCAAGAAAAAGATCTCCTATCAGCGCACCATGCTCGCCGCAGGCGGACAAGACGGGGCCGCCGCCCAGCAGGCCGCAGCCGGGGCGCGGGCCATCGGGATCACCGTTGGCACCCGCTATATCCACACCGTGACCGAGATGGTGGAAAAGGGCGATTTGCAGGCCGCCCTGGATATCCTGGTCGCCTATCTCGAAACGTTCTGAGGCGCCGCCATGACGGACAAGGTGAAAGGGCCGGCGTCCTACTTTCCCTCGATCGAGGCGAAATATGGCCGGCCCATCGCTGAATGGCAGGCGATGATCCGCGCCAAGGGCGAGATGAAGCATATGGAGATCGTGGGCTGGCTGAAATCAGAGCATGGCATGGGCCATGGTCATGCCAATGCTCTGGTCGCAGCCACTTTGGCCAAAAAGGGTTAAGCGGCTTCTGCCATGTGCGGGTCAGCGACGGTGTCGCAGGCCAGCCGGAACCCCCGACCCCGGTAGGTTTCGATGTTGGCCTTGCCTTGGCTCGCTTCGGCCAGTTTGCGCCGGATCTTGACCAGATGAACGTCAAGCGTGCGTGCCTCGGGTTCGTTCTGCCAGGCGTACAGGTGATCCATAAGGCCCGCACGGTCCACCAGCCCGCCCCGGGCCAGCGCCAGCGTTTCCACCACTTCGTATTCCAGCCGGGTCAGCCGCACGGCCAGTCCGCCCACCACGACGCGCTGCCGGATCGGATTGACCTTGATCCCGTCAAGGTCGATCGAAGGGGGGCAGAACCGGTTGGCCCGCATCACCATCGACCGCAGCCGCATCGCCAGTTCCACAGTCCCGATCCCCGCACCCACAACCAGATCGGCCCCCAGATCATAAAGCGCCTGCGCCTGACCGAAATCCGCATCCGCCCCCGTCAGAACGACGATGGGCAGGTCGGGGGCGTGTTTGCGCGCCAGACCGACAGCCGCCCGGACCGACAGTCCCGGCAAATCCTGTTCAAAGACCAGCGCATTCTGCTGACCGAATTTGAGGTAATGGGTCAGGTCGGCGGGATCGTCGATCCGGCTGACCAGCAGCCCTTCGGTTTCCAGTTGGGTCGCCCGCGCCAACGAGGACCAGGTGCAGGTGGTGATCAGAATACGCATCGTGTTTCAAGCTCCGTTCAGGATGGCAGCGGGCAAGCCGGTGCCGGGCACCGACACGCGGACCGCGTGGATGGGGCGCCTGTGTTTCAGGCCGGGCCGCTTTTGCTGTCAGGGGTGGGCGGCATCATCTTCGTTGACAAAGCGTTTATCGCCGGAGGGCCGCGCCGGGATCAATTCGGCAGGCGCACAGGGCCACTGCCCCATTGGTATAGGTCACTGAACCAACGGACAGGTTGGCCGATACGAAAAAGGCGGGCCATGGCCCGCCGTGATCCTTGCCGTTCCTGTGCCAGTGTGCCCGGTGTCAGCCCTTGGGCGACATCGCATCCAGCCGTGCGCGCAGCGCCTCGTTTTCCTCGCGGGCCTTCTGGGCCATCGCCCGCACCGCCTCGAATTCCTCGCGGGTGACGAAATCGCGGTCGGCTAGCCAGCGGTCCATCAGGGACTTCATCGCATTCTGCGCCTCGTCCTTGGCCCCCTGTGCCACGCCCATGGCGTTGGTCATCAACTGGCTCAGGTCGTCGAAAATCTTGTTGCGGGTCTGCATGTCAGCCTCCGGTCATGTTGATCCCTTATATGGGACGGCATCGCCGGTTCACAAGCGGGGGACGACCCCGCCCGACCGTTGACTTTGCCGCACCCCAAGACAACAAGAGCGCATGATTGCCGCCATCCAATTCCCCGACGTGTCGCCCGAGGTGTTTTCGGTCACGATCTTTGGCTTTGCCTTTGCCCTGCGCTGGTACGCGCTGGCCTATATCGTGGGAATCGTCATTGGCTGGCGGATCACGGTGGCCGCCCTGCGCCGCCCCAGGCTGTGGCGCGACATGATCCCCGGGATGACGCCTGAACAGCTGGAAAACCTGCTGACCTGGGTGATCGTGGGGATCATTGCGGGGGGGCGGATCGGCTATGTCCTGTTCTACAAGCCGTCCTATTACCTGTCCCATCCCGCCGAAATCCCGATCCTGTGGGAAGGCGGCATGTCGTTTCACGGCGGGTTCATCGGCGTCTGTCTGGCCGTCCTGATCTTTTCCCGCCGCAATGGCCTGTCGCTGGGGTCGGTAGCCGATTCCATCGCCCTTGCCTCGCCGCCCGCGATCCTGCTGGGCCGCATCGCCAATTTCATCAATGGCGAATTGTGGGGCCGCCCGACCCTGCTTCCGTGGGGTGTCGTGTTTCCGGGGCAGGCCGCGCAGGACTGCCAGTTGACCCTGCCCGAATGTGCCCGCCATCCGTCGCAACTGTACGAATCCGGGCTGGAGGGGTTCGCGCTGGGTCTGATCCTGATCCTGCTGGCGTTCCGCTGGGGCGGCTTGAAGCGGCCGTGGCTGCTGACCGGGGTCTTCATCGGCGGCTATGGTGTTGCGCGGTTTCTGGTCGAATTCGTCCGCCAGCCCGATGCGCAGTTCCAAAGCCCCGGCAACCCGCTGGGTCTGGCGTTTCACATCGGCGGCTACGGGCTGACCATGGGTCAGACGCTGACCTTGCCGATGATGGCCGTGGGGATCGGGCTGATCGTGTACGCCCGTCGGGCCAGATGACCCCGCTGGGGCGACTGATTGCCGCCCGGATCGCGGCCACCGGCCCGATCACGATCGCCGACTATATGGCCGACTGCCTGATGCATCCCGACCACGGCTATTACACCCGCCGCGACCCCTTTGGCACGGCAGGGGATTTCATCACCGCCCCCGAAATCAGCCAGATGTTCGGGGAACTGGTGGGCCTGTGTCTGGCCCAATGCTGGCTGGATCAGGGGCGGCCCGACGGGGTGGTTCTGGCCGAGCTGGGGCCGGGGCGCGGGACGTTGATGGCGGACCTGTGGCGGGCGACCAAGGGCGTTGCCGGGTTCCACGCGTCTTGCGGGATCCATCTGGTCGAAACCTCGCCCCGGATGCGGGCGGCGCAGGCGCAGGCTGTCCCCGGTGCCACATGGCACGACAGCGTGGCGACCCTGCCGCCGGGGCCGCTGTATCTGATCGCCAACGAATTTCTGGACGCCCTGCCGATCCGCCAGTTCATTCGCGCGGGCGCAGGTTGGCGCGAGCGGATGGTGGGGCTGGAGGGCGAGGCGCTGACCATTGGTGCGACGGCCTCGGCCCCGCTGCCCGCGCTGGAGCATCGGCTGGCCGACACGACGGACGGTGATCTGGTCGAGCTTTGCCCCGCCCTGCCCGCCATCGTAGGCGAGATTGGGGAGCGGATCGCCCGGCACGGTGGCGCGGCCCTGGTCATCGACTATGGCGACTGGCGGTCGCTGGGCGACACGGTGCAGGCGGTGCGCGATCATGCGGTGGCCGACCCGCTGTCCAATCCCGGCACCGCCGATCTGACCGCTCATGTGGATTTCGAGGCGGTCGCCAGCGCCGCCGCCCCCGCCCGCCATACCCGCCTGACCACGCAGGGCCTGTTTCTGGAACGCCTCGGGATCACGCCGCGCGCGCAGACGCTTGCCAACAAATTGGACGCCTCGGCCCGGATGGCGCATGTCGCCGCACATCGACGCTTGACCCACCCCGCCGAAATGGGCGACCTGTTCAAGGTAATGGGCATCTACCCCGAGGGTGGCAAGCCCCCGCCCGGACTGGACGCCTGATCTGCCATGACGCTGGACATCATCACCTCGGACGCTTTGACCCCGCTGACCCACGGGTTTTTTACCCGTGTCGGCGGCGCGTCGTCCGGCGTGTTCGAGGGGCTGAACTGCGGCACCGGCAGCAGCGACCAGACCGAGGCCGTGGCGATCAACCGCGCCCGCGTGGCGCAGGCCATGCGCGTCCCGGCCGAGGCGCTGGTGGGTGTCCATCAGGTCCATTCGGCGGATGTGGTCACGGTGGACGGCCCGCTGGCCGACCGCCCCCGCGCCGACGCGCTGGTCACCGCGACCCCCGGCGTCGCCCTGTCGATCCTGACCGCCGATTGCCAGCCGGTGCTGTTCGCCGACCCGCAGGCGGGCGTCATTGGTGCCGCCCATGCCGGGTGGAAAGGCGCCCTGAACGGCGTGTTGGAGGCGACCGTTGACGCGATGGAGCGACTGGGCGCGTCCCGTGCCACCATCGCTGCCGTCATCGGCCCGTCGATCAGCCAGCGCGCCTATGAGGTCGGGCCAGAGTTTTTCGAGACGTTTCTGGCCGAGGATCCGACCTATGGCCGGTTCTTTGTGCAGGGTCAGGGCGACCGGCTGCACTTTGACCTGCCGGGGTTCGGTTTGCACCGGCTGCGGCAGGCGGGCGTGGGACATGCGGAATGGACGCGGCACTGCACCTATTTCGACCCGGACCGATTCTACAGCTATCGGCGCAGCGTTCACGCCCGCGAGGCCGACTATGGCCGGCTGATCGCGGCGATCCGGCTGTAAACCGGGCGATTTTCGGGCCAGCCTTGGTCGCATTGCTGCCCCGATTGGGCGAAACAATCCCCTGCCGCAAGCCCCGATTGTCCCTGCCGCCAGCCTGATTTCAATTCAATTTTAATGGCTTAGGGTGATTTTGGCGGCTCTGCCCCAGTTGGCGCCCATCCTCGCCCAACTTTTTTGGCGTGATTAACCTTGGGTCAAACTGATGCCGCGATGATCGGCGATTGTGTCCTCAACGCCAGACTGGGCGACGACGACAGGCACACCGATCTAAGGGGCAGATCATGAAAACCGACAAACGCTGGATCAAGAATATCCTGACCGAGGCCGCCGCCTGCAAGGTGCGGATGCCCTGGGAACGCGGGTTGCGCCGCGAGGCGTTCATCGCAAGCCGCGCCGTTGCGACCAAACCGGTCCGGCAGGTGGCGCCGCCCAAACACCTGATCCGCGCGGTCGGCTGACCCAAACCACAGACCGTGCCCACGGCCCGACAAGCCGCCCCCGATCCGGGGCGGCTTTTTCGATTCCGGTAGCCCAGCGGGACCGGAGCCGCCCGGTTGGTCGGCCGAATCGTGAATTGTGGCAGCCCTGTTCACCGGCCCACGACAATAGGGCGCCAAACGCCCGGATTGATCCCGCAAATTGGGGGGTTGAGGCGAAAGCTTTGACAGGCCCCCCTCGATTCGGCCACATTCAGGACAAGTTAAGTGAAACGTTCCTCAGTTGTTGTCGGTGGGGCCGACAGGTGATGTGACCAACCGCAAGGTGATCGCATGTTGACGCCCCTCTCTGCTGCCGCTGGCCTCGCGGCAGACTTTGATACCCAGCCGGTCCATATGGATCGGTTCGCTCGGCAAGACGGGCGACCTCTGCGCAGCCAGCCTCTCATGCGCAAGTTCGAGGTCGCCCATCTGACCCCTTCAGGACATATCAACGACTTTACCCGCATTGCCCCGGCCATTCCGGTGTTCGAGGATGCCTTTGCGGCCTTTGCCCGGGGCGGAATCGTGCAGACTGAAACCGGCCCTGTCGCGGTCGAGGATCTGCTGCCCGGCGACCGGGTCCGCACCGAGGACAACGGGTTACAGACCCTGCTGTGGCGCGGGGCCGTCAGCGTGATCCCCAATGCCCCGAACCAATCCCCCGCGATGGGCCATCTGACCCGGATTTCCGCCGACACGCTGGGCTATGCCCGCCCGACCGCCGATCTGGTGCTGGGCCCGTCCGCCCGGATTTTCCACCGCGCCCCGGGGGTAAAGCTGTTGACCGGCCGCGATGGCGCGTTCATCCCGGCCCGCGATTTCACCGATGGGGTCAACGTGGTCGAACTGACACCGATGAGCCCCGTGCAGGTATTCCATCTGGGCTTTGCCCGGCACGAACGGCTGATGATCAGCGGGATCGAGGTGGAAAGCTATCACCCCGGCCCCCTGCATGCGCTGGGTCTGCGCGGCGATCTTCTGGCCGTGTTCCTGTCGATGTTCCCGCATATCCCGCAGCTGGACGCGTTCGACGTGCTGTCGCATCCGCGCCTGCGCCGGGCCGATCTGGACCTGTTCGACGCGGCGTGAACGGCATGAGCGGTGCTGGGGGGCCAACCCCGCCGGCCTGCGGCCACCCCCCGGAGTTTTTCAGACCAAAGAAGGGGGTTTGGGGGGTGATTTGACCGTTCGGTCAGGCGTCCCGGGCGAGCCGTTCTTCGAGCACGTCAAAGGGGACGCCCGGTTCGTCCTTGGCCCCGCGGATCACGAGGCTGGTCTTGACCGAGGCCACGTTGGGCGCCGCGGTCAGTTGTTCCGTCAGGAACGTCTGGAACGTCCGCAGGTCGGGCGCCACGCATTTGAGGATGAAGTCCACCTCGCCGTTGAGCATGTGACATTCCCGGACCAACGGCCAGGTGCGGCATTTGTCCTCGAATGCGCTCAGGTCCACCTCGGCCTGACTGACCAGCCCGACCATGGCAAAGACCTGCACCTCGAACCCCAGTTCGCGGGGGTCCACGTCGGCGTGGTATCCCCGGATGAACCCCTGCTCTTCGAGCGTGCGGACCCGGCGCAGGCAGGGGGGGGCGGAAATGCCCACCCGTTTGGCGAGTTCCACGTTGGTCATGCGACCGTCTGCCTGCAATTGAGCAAGGATCATCCGGTCGATTTCATCAAGTTTGGCACCCGGCACGGCGCATTCCCCCAAAAGTTTTGCAAACTGTATGCGCAGGCCGGGGCAAACGCAATAATATGTCGCAATTGCGCAATATCCTTTCAGCGGGTTGCAACGGATGCAGAGCGGGTTTGCTGGGGTTCCAACTGCCCCCCGCCAGGGTTATATCCAAGGCCACACCCCACGAAAAAGGCTGCTGCCCATGTCCCCCTCACGCCACACCAAGGTTCTGATCGTAGGCTCCGGCCCTGCCGGATACACCGCTGGCGTCTATGCCGCCCGCGCGATGCTGCAACCGCTGCTGGTTCAGGGGATCGAGCCCGGCGGGCAGTTGACCACCACCACCGAAGTAGAGAACTGGCCGGGCGACGTGCAGGTGCAAGGCCCCGACCTGATGGTCCGGATGGAGGCTCACGCCCGCGAGATGGGCTGCGAGATCGTGTCGGACATCATCACCAGTCTGGACTTGTCCCGCCGCCCCTTTACCGCCCAATCAGACAGCGGCACCGTCTATACCGCCGATGCCATCATTCTGGCCACGGGCGCCCGCGCCAAATGGCTGGGCCTGCCGTCCGAGGAGAAATTCAAGGGCTTTGGCGTCAGCGCCTGCGCAACCTGCGACGGGTTCTTCTATCGCGGTCAGGAAATCGTGGTGATCGGTGGCGGCAATACTGCCGTGGAAGAGGCGCTGTTTCTGACCAATTTCGCGTCCAAGGTCACGCTGGTCCATCGCCGCAACGAGTTGCGGGCCGAGCGCATCCTGCAAGACCGTCTGTTCAAGCATCCCAAGATCGAGACCCTGTGGTTTCACGAAGTAGCCGAGGTGATCGGCGCCGAAAGCCCGCTGGGCGTCGAAGGCATCCGGTTGCGCAACGTCAAGACCGGGGCGATCACCGAGATTCCCTGCAAGGGCGTGTTCGTGGCGATCGGCCATTCCCCGGCCTCTGAACTGGTCAAGGACCAGTTGGAAATGCACAACGGCGGTTACGTCACTGTCAAACCCGGATCGACCGAAACCACGATCCCCGGTGTGTTTGCTGCGGGCGACCTGACCGACCACAAGTACCGCCAAGCCGTGACCAGTGCCGGAATGGGCTGCATGGCCGCGCTGGATGCCGAACACTGGCTGGCCGCCCAAGGCGATCAGCCGCAGAAGGACACCATCCTGCCGATGGGTTATGGCGCGCCAGAGGGTGTCGGCGCAAAATGATCCATCCGATTGGCGCATAACGGCCATGCAAGCGGGATATTTCAAGTCTTTGGCTTGAATTTTGCCCTATTCCGGGTCTAGGGACGCGCGAGTCTGTGACACCGCGCCGATGCGCCCAGTGATGAGAAGTTGAATGGCCAATAACCTTGCCCCGATCCCCGAACTTTACGTGTCCTACGAGAGCGCCCAGAAACTCAAGGTCGAGGCGGGCAATCTGACGTCGCATGACCTGACCCCGCGCCAGATCTGCGATCTGGAATTGCTGATGAACGGCGGGTTCAACCCGCTCAAGGGGTTCCTGTCCGAAGAGGATTACAACGGCGTTGTCGACAACATGCGGCTGGCCGATGGCAAGCTGTGGCCGATGCCGATCACGCTGGATGTGTCGGAAAAGATGGCCGAAAAGATCGAGGTCGGGCAGGATATCGCCCTGCGTGACCAAGAGGGCGTCATTCTGGCGACGATGACCGTCACCGACAAGTGGGTCCCCAACAAGGACCACGAGGCCGAGATGGTGTTTGGCGCCAACGACAGCGCCCATCCCGCCGTCAACTACCTGCACAACACCGCAGGCAAGGTCTATCTGGGTGGCCCCGTCACCGGTATCCAGCAGCCCGTCCATTATGATTTCCGGTCGCGCCGCGACACGCCCAACGAACTGCGCGCCTATTTCCGCAAACTGGGCTGGCGCAAGATCGTGGCCTTTCAGACCCGCAACCCGCTGCACCGCGCCCATCAGGAACTGACGTTCCGCGCCGCCCGCGAGGCGCAGGCGAACCTGCTGATCCATCCAGTGGTGGGCATGACCAAACCCGGCGACGTGGACCATTTCACCCGCGTCCGCTGCTACGAGGCGGTTCTGGACAAGTATCCGCAGTCCACGACCACCATGTCCCTGCTCAACCTTGCCATGCGCATGGCTGGCCCGCGCGAAGCTGTCTGGCACGGCCTGATCCGCGCCAACCACGGTTGCACCCACTTTATCGTGGGCCGCGACCATGCTGGCCCCGGCAAGAACAGCGCGGGCAAGGATTTTTACGGCCCCTATGACGCCCAAGAGTTGTTCACCAAGTACCAGTCGGAAATCGGCGTCGAGATGGTCGATTTCAAACACATGGTCTATGTGCAGGAAAAGGCCCAGTATTTCCCCGCAAACGAAGTCCCCGAAGGCGATACGATTCTGGATATCTCTGGCACCGAACTGCGCCGCCGCCTGCGCGAAGGGCTGGACATCCCGGAATGGTTTTCGTTCCCCGAGGTCGTCACCGAACTGCGCCGTACGTCCCCGCCCCGGTCCAAGCAGGGGTTCACGGTGTTCTTCACCGGCTTTTCCGGCTCGGGCAAATCGACCATCGCCAACGCGCTTATGGTCAAGCTGATGGAGATGGGCGGGCGTCCGGTCACGCTGCTGGACGGAGATATCGTGCGGAAAAACCTGTCGTCCGAACTGGGCTTCAGCAAGGAACACCGCGACCTGAACATCCGCCGGATAGGCTATGTGGCGTCCGAGATCACCAAGAACGGCGGCATCGCCATTTGCGCCCCCATCGCCCCCTACGCCACCACCCGCCGTGCCGTGCGCGAGGATATCGAGGCGTTCGGCGCGTTCATCGAGGTCCACGTCGCCACGTCGATCGAAGAATGCGAGCGGCGTGACCGCAAGGGGCTTTACAAGTTGGCGCGTGAGGGAAAGATCAAGGAATTCACCGGGATTTCAGACCCCTACGACATGCCGGAACATCCCGAACTGCGGATCGAGACCGAGACCGCCGATGTGGACAACTGCGCCCACCAGGTGATCCTCAAGCTGGAATCGATGGGCCTGATCAAGGCCTGATCCGACCCCGGACCCAAAGACGGCCCCGCAGGCGACTGCGGGGCCGTTTTCGTTCAGCTGGGGCGCACCATCCGCATCAGCAGGCCGTCCTTGATCACATACTGGTGGAACAGGGCCGCAGCGGCGTGCAGCCCGGCAAGGATCAGCATCCCGTTCATGAACAGGACGTGGTAGTCACCAAGGTCGGTGTAACCGCCGAACCAGGCCAGCAGGCCCAGCACAGGGACCAGCACCAACAGCGCATACAGCAGCGCATGGTTGACCTTGCCCGCCAGCACCATCAGGCCGTTGGTTTCTTCGGCGTGGGGCGGTGCCCCGTTCATCAGGCGAACGATGAACCGGACCAGGACCAGCGCCAGAATGGCCGACCCGAACCAGACGTGGACATTGGATTGCCAAGTGACGGCGTTCGTGGCTTCTTCATAGAAACCGTCGAACGCCGAGATCATGGCTTCGCCGGTGAAATAGTTGACGACGAGCAAAAGCGCGATGGCCCAATGCAGGCCGATTTGCAAACGCGAGTAACCGGTAGGCTGTGTCATGTAACTGTCCTTTTGGGGGCGGGCGCCGGACCACCCGGCGTCTTGGCACGGCCATTCCCGAAACCCGATCGGTCGAACGCCGTGCCGTCACAGATGCTGCGCCGCCGCAACAAGGCAAGCCACCCAGAGTTGGGTATATCCAGTGGTTTAGCTGATCCCCAACTTTGGTTTAGGGGGTTTTCCGCGCATACGCAGCATTCATCCCGGCCGGACCATCCGCATGAGCAATCCGTCCTTGAGGACATACTGGTGGAACAGGGCAGCGACGGCATGCAGGCCCGCCAGGATCAGCATCAGGTTCATCACCACGACATGGAGGTCGGCGGCCTGCGCCACGCCCTTGTACCATGCCAGCCCGCCCAGCCACGGCACCAGAATGATGAGGATATAGAGCATGGCATGCGCCCAGCGCCCGGCCCGGTCCAGCCAGACATTGCCCGTCGCAATTTCCTTGGGCGCCCCCTGAACCAGTCGCACCGTCAACCGGATCAGCGCGATAAAGAATACCGAGAGCCCCAGATAGACGTGGATGGACGTCATCGTGTCCATCGTGTCTGTGCCGTTCATGTGCTGGCGAAACGCCCGCCCCATCCCGTCGCTGACAAAGTAATTCACGCCGATCAGAACAACGACCAACCAATGCAGGCCGATCTGAAGGGCGGAGTAGCCGGTCTTTTCACGCATCAACAAAACCTTTCAAGGCGAATGTGATCAGAGTTGAACCCCTGATACGCCCCAAAGGCAAGGTTCCGTCGCGCCAGCGGTCAGTGAACGGTCATCGGCTGCATGTCGTGCTGCCGGGCCAGCACAAAGGCCAGCGTTCGGTCCGCCACGAGCGCAAGTTGTTCGCCCTGCGCATTGTGCACGGCAAAGATCTGTGTGCGGTCGCCTGCGGCCTCTTGCACCTCTTCGGGCAGATCGGCCACGGCCACCGATTTCACATACACCATGTTGTCGCCAAAGGCAGACAGATCGAATTTGGTATTCATTTCCCCTGACCCTTTCTGATCTTGATGGTCTGAACGACGCTGTCGGGCACCGCCCGTGTCAGATCGACGTGTAGCAGGCCGTTTTCCATGATCGCCTCGCCCACATCGACCCCGTCGGCCAGTATGAAACTGCGCTGGAACTGGCGGGCGGCAATGCCCCGATGCAGAAAAATCCGCCCCTCGCCATCCTCGGCCTGACGGCCCCGGATGACAAGGCTGTTGTCCTCAACCGTGATGGCGAGGTCATGTTCGGTGAACCCGGCCACTGCCAGTGTGATCCGGTAGGACCGTTCCGAAGTCTGTTCGATATTATAGGGGGGATAGCCGTCGTTACCGGTCTTGGCGGTCCGTTCGACCAGCCGTTCAAGCTGTTCAAAGCCCAGCAAAAAGGGGTGTGTCCCCAAGGTCAGTTTCGTCATACGACACGTCCTGTTCAAAGCGGCGGTCAGATGTGGCCCCACGATTGGCGACCACGTTGGAAATATGGGGGCCAAACCCCTGCCTTGCAAGAGGAAGGGCTAGGCGAAACGCCCCGCCCGTTCTATGTTCCACGCACTCGTTTCGGATCGGACCCGTAGATTATGAACACCTCTGCCAAGATGGAACAGATCGAGGTTCTTCGGGTGAAACTCGCTATGCTCAAGCGCGAACACCGCGATCTGGACGAGGCGATCCACGCCCTTCAGGAAAAAGGATCGGCGGACATGCTGACCCTGCGCCGGCTGAAAAAGCAGAAGCTGTTCCTCAAGGACCAGATCGCGCAACTCGAAGACCGGATCATCCCTGACATTATCGCCTGATCGGCAATTGCGCGCCCTTGGGCGATGGGTATAGTGCCGCTTCCTTTTGTTTCGGGGGGCGAATGACCCAACCTTTGGTCGGTATCATCATGGGGAGCCAGTCCGACTGGCCCACGCTGCGCGAGGCGGCAGAAATCCTTGACGCTTTGGGCGTGGCCTACGAGACCAAGATCGTCTCGGCCCACCGCACGCCCGACCGGTTGTGGTCCTATGGAACCTCGGCGGTGGACCGAGGATTGCAGGTGATCATCGCGGGCGCGGGTGGGGCGGCCCATCTGCCGGGCATGATGGCGTCAAAGACGCGGGTGCCGGTAATCGGCGTGCCGGTCCAGACCAAGGCGCTGTCCGGCGTCGATTCGCTCTATTCCATCCTGCAAATGCCCAAGGGCTATCCGGTGGCCACTATGGCGATCGGGTCGGCGGGTGCTGCCAATGCCGGGCTGATGGCGGCAGGAATCCTCGCCCTGCAAGACACGGGCCTTGCCGCCCGACTGGACAGCTGGCGGGCGGCCCTGTCCGCCTCGATCCCCGAAGAGCCGTCTGATGACTGAGCCTTTGACAACCGGGGCCACCATCGGGATTCTGGGCGGCGGACAGTTGGGGCGGATGCTGTCCGTGGCCGCCTCGCGGCTGGGATTGCGCACGCATATCTATGAACCGGGGGCCAACCCGCCCGCAGGCGACGTGGCGCACCGGGTGACAACGGCAGGCTACGACGACGCTGCAGCGCTGGCGGCGTTTGCAGCATCGGTCGATGTCGTGACCTATGAATTCGAGAATATCCCCACCACCGCCCTTGATCTTATCGAACAATCACGGGTGATCCGCCCCGGACGGCAAGCACTGGCAACCTCGCAGGACCGCCTGACCGAAAAGACGTTCCTACAGGGGCTTGGACTGCACACCGCACCTTATGCCGCGGTGGACACGGCCGCCGATCTGGACGCGGCGCTTGCGCAAATCGGACATCCGGCCATCCTCAAGACCCGGACGATGGGCTATGACGGCAAGGGGCAGGCGCGGATCATGTCGCCTGATGAGGCGGCAGCGGCCCTGGCTGCAATGACCGGGGCGCCGTCCCTGCTGGAAGGGTTCGTGGATTTCAGCCACGAGGTGTCGGTGATCGGCGCGCGCGGGGCCGACGGCGCGGTTGCCTGTTTTGATCCGGGCGAAAACGTCCACCGGGACGGCATCCTGCACACCACGACGGTCCCCGCCCGGCTCAGCCCCGCCCAGCGGACAGATGCCGTGCTGATCGCCGCCCGCATCCTGAACGCGCTTGATTATGTGGGCGTGATCGGGGTCGAGCTGTTCGTGACCCCCGGCGGCCTCATCGTCAACGAAATCGCCCCGCGCGTCCACAACTCGGGGCACTGGACGCAAAACGGCTGCCTGATCGACCAGTTCGAACAGCATATCCGTGCGGTGGCCGGATGGCCGCTCGGCGACGCCACGCGGCACAGCAACGTGGTGATGGAAAACCTGATCGGCGGCGACATGGGGCGGGTGCCGGATCTGGCCCGCACCAACACCGCCCTGCATCTTTATGGCAAGGCCGAGGTCAAGGCCGGGCGCAAGATGGGTCACATCAACCGGATCACCGGCCCGGCCACCTGACCCTGCGCTTGGGCTGCCTTTGTGCCAAAAATATCCTCGGGGGGTGAGGCGAAGCCGAGGGGGGCGGAAAGCCCCCCTGCCCCGCCCGCCGCAGGCGCAAACCCAACCCGCCGCAGGCGCGTGTTCACTTCATGCCGAACACCAAACCCATCAGACTTAACGACCGGTCAAACCGACCCTGATCCAGAAACGCCTCGACCTGCGCGATGACCAGCGGGTTGTTCATCATAAAGGTGTGGGTCACGGGCAGGGTCAGGTGGTCGGTCATCCCCACCATCCGGGTCGACGCGACAGACACTTTGCCATCGTCTGGCCCCTCGATCAGGGCCGAGGCGACAAGGTTCAGGCTGCTGCGCCCGGCGATGACGCCGACCTCGTAATCGGCAGGCGGCGGGAGACGGTTGGGCAGACTGCCGGACCCGGTGCCCAGTTGCAAACCGGCAGGCCCATTGAACCATTCGAACGGTTCGTACTCGCCCAGCACATCGACCAGTTCCGACCCGCCATTGGGCGGCCCAAGCAGCACGACACGGCCCATCCTGTCGGGCCGGTGGTTTGCCAGCCACAGGCGGACCATGATCCCGCCCATCGAATGGGCGACAAAGTTGATCCGGCGCTCTCCGCAGGCGGCCACATCCTCGGGCAGGGTCTGCGCGACCAGATCCTGCACCCGTGCCTGGGTTGACGGATAGCCATGGTTGACCACGGTATAGCCCGCTGACCTGAGCGCCTCGGCCATCGGCAATAGCGACAGTTCAGTCCGGGCCAGACCGTGCAGCAGGACGACGCAATCCTGAGCGGGCGTGGCCGCCCGCACGGCGGGGGCGGCGACCAGGGCAAGAATGATGGCGAGGATCTGTCTCATGGGTCTTTAGGTAGCCCATGACGCGCAGGATGCCAGACCCGGAAAACCCGACCTTGCGTCGCACCGCCCGGCACGCCACGTTGAGCCGCATGACTCGCCCTGTTCCCGTCCGTTTGGCCACCCGCGCGATCCTGTTGGTCGATGACCGCCTTCTGTTGGTCAACGCATGGAAGGGTCGGACCCATCTGTGGTGCGCACCGGGGGGTGGGGTGGAGCCGCATGCCTCGCTTCCCGACAACCTGATCCGCGAGGTGCGCGAAGAGACGGGGCTGATCGTCGCTGTCGGTGCGCCCTGCCTGATCAACGAATTTCATGCACCGGGCAGCGATTTTCACCAGGTCGATCTGTATTTCCGCTGCACGTTGGTGGCAGGCGATCCACATGGCGCCTGGACCGATCCCGAAGGGGTCGTCAGCCACAGGCGCTGGGTCACGCGGGCCGAGATGGTCCGCCTGCGGGTCAAGCCCGACAGCCTTGCCGCCGTGGCCTGGGGCGACCCTGACGCGCCCGCCTACGATCCCCTGGAGCCGATCATTAGGTAAGGTGGGTCAAGACCCGCTTTACCGTGTCCGCCACCGGATGACCGACACGCCGATCCCGCCCAGCACCAGGGCTGCGGCCAGCAGGAACCGCAGGCTGACCCCTTCGCCGATCACCACCAGCCCGCCCAGCGTCGCCAGCACGGGCACGCTCAGCTGGCCCACCGCCGCCACACCAGGGTCTAGCTCGGGCAGGACGGTGTAGAACAGGGCGTATCCAAGGCCCGAGGTCACAGCGCCCGACACGATGGCCAGCCCCAACGCGGTCCCGCCGATCGACCCGCTTGCGAACAGGATCAGGGGCAGGACCATCGGAACCGCCAGCAGGAAATTCGCCGCCGTCGCCGCCACCGGATCGGCATCCCTTTGTCCCAGCAGGGTGTAGACCCCCCAACTGATCCCGGCGAGACACATGAAGGCCGCATCGCGCAGCGCCACATGGGCCGTCGCCTGCCCCGGCCACAGCAGCAGGACCAGCCCGGAAAACGCCACCAAAGCCCCGATCCAGCGGCGCAGCGGCACGGCCTGCCCGCGTCCCACAACCACTGCAAAGACCGTGATCTGCACCCAGCCGAACAACATCAGCGCGCCCAACCCCGCATCGAGCGTCCGGTAGGCAAGCGAGAACGGCACCACATAAGCCGCCAGCATCGCCGCCCCGAACCATCGGCGCCGGGTGTCGAGTGGGGGCCAGTCCCTGCCGGTCGCCTGGACCAGCGCAGCCAGTATCACCGCCCCCGCCACCACCCGCACCACGGCAAAGAGCGCGGGATCGGCCCCGTAGCGAACCACCGCCACACGGATCAACACGGAATTGGCTCCGAGGGCCAGAAGGGTGAGGCAGGACATAAGGATCAGGCGCATACCGCCTGTGGTGGGCGATCCGCGTGGGCAAGGCAAGGTGGGTTGAAACCCACCTTACACAACGCCTCCCGCTTCTTTGGTCAAAAAAACTCCCGCCGGAGGCTCCCAGCATCAGATCCGGGAGCCTCCGGCGGGAGTTGTTATGGCAAGGTGAAGCGCAAGACCGTCTGTAAGGTGGGTTTCAACCCACCCCCCAGGCGGATCACATGGCGACGAAGGCTGCCGGATAAGTCAGCGCGGCGGCAGGCACCGTGTTGCCCGGCCCGATCAATAGGGTGGCCCCGGATGGAAGGCAGCCTGTCAACCTTGCCGCCCGGGCTTGTGAAAAGCCCATCTTTTCAAAAAAGGGAGCGGGGCCAGTGACCAGCAGCGTCGCCCCGCTTTGGCTGGCCCATTCGGTCACCATACCGACCAGTCGCTTGCCCCAGCGGCGGCCTTGATGGTCGGGCAGGATGGCGACGGGGCCAAGACAAAGCCAGCCCTTGGGTGCCACCATCGCCGACAGCCCTGCGTATCCCGCCAGCGCCCCGCTTGCAGGCAGGACCATCTCCCCAGCCATTGCCCCGCTTTTGCGCAGCGCCCGAACCAGCGCCGCCTGGCCCCCGGTCGGGAAGGCGGCGCGCAGGAGCAGATCGACCTCGTCCTCTTCACCGGAGGCGAGCGGGCGGACGAAATCGGGGCTGAGGATCATGGGGGACCTGCACGGCAAATGAAAAAGGGCGCCCCAAAGGACGCCCTTTCCCTAGCATACCTGTGCGGATGATTACATCATTCCGCCCATGCCGCCCATATCACCCATGCCGCCGCCAGCGTTGCCGCTGTCCTTCGCCGGACGATCAGCGATCATGGCTTCGGTGGTGATCAGCAGGCCAGCGATGGACGCTGCATCTTCCAGCGCAGTGCGGACCACTTTGGCCGGGTCGATGACGCCGAACTTGAACATGTCGCCATATTCTTCGGTCTGCGCGTTGAACCCGAATTTGGGGTCTTTGCTTTCGCGGATTTTGCCCGCGACGACGGACCCGTCGACACCCGCGTTCTGCGCGATCTGACGCAGCGGAGCCTCGAGCGCCTTGCGGACGATGGTGATCCCGGCGTCCTGATCCGAGTTCGCACCCTTCAGGCCGTCCAGCGCCTTGGCACCCTGCAACAGGGCCACGCCGCCGCCGACAACGATGCCTTCCTGAACCGCAGCGCGGGTGGCGTTTAGCGCGTCATCGACGCGGTCCTTACGCTCCTTCACTTCGATTTCGGTCATGCCGCCGACGCGGATCACGGCAACACCGCCAGCCAGTTTGGCCACGCGCTCTTGCAGCTTTTCACGGTCGTAGTCGCTGGTGGTTTCTTCGATCTGACCGCGGATCTGCGACACGCGGGCTTCGATTTCAGCCTTGGCGCCGTAGCCTTCGATGATCGTGGTCTCGTCCTTGGTAATCGAAATCCGCTTGGCCGAGCCCAGCATGTCGATCGTGACGTTTTCCAGTTTCATGCCGAGGTCTTCAGAGATGACCTGACCACCGGTCAGGATCGCGATGTCCTGAAGCATGGCCTTACGACGATCCCCGAAACCCGGAGCCTTGACGGCCGAGATTTTCAGGCCGCCGCGCAGCTTGTTGACCACGAGGGTGGCCAGTGCTTCGCCTTCGACGTCTTCGGCGATGATCAGCAGGGGCTTGCCCGACTGAATGACCGATTCCAGCAGCGGAACCATCGGCTGAAGCGACGACAGTTTCTTTTCGTGCAGCAGGATGATCGCATCCTCCAGCTCGACCGTCATCTTTTCGGCGTTGGTCACAAAGTAGGGGGACAGGTAGCCGCGGTCGAACTGCATGCCTTCAACGACATCAGTGGTCGTCTCAAGGCCCTTGTTCTCTTCGACGGTGATGACACCCTCGTTGCCGACTTTCTGCATCGCATCGGCGATCTGCCGACCGATATCGGCTTCGCCGTTGGCAGAAATGGTGCCGACTTGCGCCACTTCGTCCGAGTTTTCGACTTTGCGCGAGGCGGCTTTGATGTGCGCCACGACCTTGGCGGTTGCCATGTCGATCCCGCGCTTGAGGTCCATCGGGTTCATGCCGGCGGCAACCGATTTCATGCCTTCCTGCACGATGGCCTGAGCCAGCACAGTCGCGGTGGTGGTGCCGTCGCCGGCTTCGTCATTGGTGCGCGATGCCACTTCCTTGAGCATCTGCGCGCCCATGTTTTCGAACTTGTCTTCCAGTTCGATTTCCTTGGCGACCGTCACACCGTCTTTGGTGATCCGGGGCGCGCCGAAGGATTTGTCGATAACAACGTTGCGGCCTTTGGGGCCCAGCGTCACCTTGACCGCGTTGGCCAGGATGTTGACACCCTTGAGCATCCGGTTCCGGGCGTCGGTGTCGAATTTGACGTCTTTAGCAGCCATTTCTGGTCTCCTCGTCTAAATGGATTGGGTAAAAGCGGACCGGTCTCAGGCGATGATGCCGAGAATGTCGCTTTCTTTCATGATCAGCAGCTCTTCACCATCGAGGGTGACTTCGGTGCCGGACCATTTGCCGAACAGGACCTTGTCACCAGCCTTGACGGCCATCGGGATCAGGTCGCCGGTGTCCTTGCGTGCGCCTTCGCCGCAGGAAACGATCTCGCCTTCGGCGGGTTTCTCTTTGGCGCTATCGGGAATGATCAGGCCGCCCTTGGTTTTCTCTTCACCGACAACCCGGCGAACCAGGACACGGTCGTGCAGCGGTTTAAAAGCCATCCTTGCAGCTCCTTGCGAATAAGCGTTTCTGTCTGCCCCAGCGTCGGGGCCTGCGTTAGCACTCGACCGATGCGAGTGATAACGAGCGGTAGGTATGAAACTGACCGGGCTGAGTCAAGCGAAAGCGGAACAAAAAAGTCACGGTCTGGCGACGCGGGCCGGATTTTTCCGCCCGACGACACTTCAGGCTTCCGCGACTCGCTGTCGCAGGGTAAAGGCTGCCCCACGACCTGAGTAAAGGAGACTGCAATGCACATGAGGACCCTCGCCCGCCGGTAACGGCAGCACCGCAGTTTCCCGCGGCCCTGACCGGGCTGCCCTTTTTCCAAAAGACTTCAGGACGTTTTCAAATGTATACCCCGTTTCTGCCCGAATATCGGGGCGGTCGCGGTCATCCTCCGGCGCATCCGCCAGAGGCCAGCCGTGAAGATCGCCAGGTGCCCCGCCGCCATCAGCCTGCCCTTCTGCGGCTGACCGAAGCCACCCACAGCCTGCCCGACGGCGGGCCGGATTGGCCGATGAGCACCCCCGTGGCCCCGCCGCGTGCAACGCTGATCGACCTTGCCGCCGACCCCCGCTTTGCCCGGGTCCGCACGCCAATCGCGCCCCGACCGTCGCTGCGGGGACTGCTGGGGAAGGCCTTCATGAACCTTGGCTTGCGTCTGCTGCGCAGCCAGTGGCCGGGCTGATCCCCGGCCACATCCTCCAATGGAAAGGAACGGATCATGCTGACCTTTGACCCCACGACCTTTGGCACGCTGAACGCCGATGATTACGACGCCGCGCACGACCCCGGCACCACCGACGCCGCCGTTGCCCTGATCGCAGAGATCGCGGGGGGCGGCCGCATCCTGGAACTGGCCATCGGGACCGGGCGGATCGCCTTGCCCCTGGCCGCAAAGGGGCTGGACGTGTCGGGCATCGAAGGATCGCCCGATATGGTCGCCAAACTGCGCGAAAAACCGGGTGGAGCGGCCATTCCGGTGGTGATCGGCGACATGGCCGATGTCGGGATCGACGGGCCGTTCGACCACATCTGTCTGGTGTTCAACACGCTGTTCAACCTGACCTCGCAGGCGGCGCAGGTGCGGTGCTTTGCCAATGTGGCGGCCCGGCTTGCCCCCGGCGGCAGTTTCCTGATCGAATGTTTCGTCCCCGATCTGAGGCCGTTCGACAATCACCAGCGGGTCAGCACCCGCAAGCTGGACATGACGAACGTCTGGATCGAGGCGGTGCAGCACGACCCTGTGGGGCAACGGCTCGACTATCAGCGGATCAGGATCAGCGCAGAGGGGATGCGACTGGTGCCCCTGGCGCTGCGCTATGCCTACCCGCCCGAACTCGACCTGATGGCGGCACTGGCCGGTCTGCGGCTGGAACAACGCTGGGGCGGCTATGACCGCAGCGCATTCACGGGCGACAGCCGGATGCATGTATCCGTCTATCGCAAACCGGGGTTGCAGGACTGACCCCGTGACAACCCGCGCCCTGCCTCCTATAAGGCCGCGAAATCCGGCATTTCCGCAAAGGACCCCCGCATGACCACCCTCGTTTTCGGCCACAAATCCCCCGACACTGATTCCACCGGATCGGCCATCGTCTGGGCCTGGTATCTGGACCACATGGGGACCAAGGCCGAGGCGCGGCTGCTGGGCACCCCAAACACCGAAGCGTTGTTCGTGGCCGACCGCTGGGGCTTTACCCTGCCGGAAATCATGGCGGACGTGGCCGACGGGCAGGATTGCGTGATCGTGGACACCAACAACCCGGCCGAGTTGCCCGCCAACATCAACAACGCCAACGTCACGGCCATCATCGACCACCACAAACTGGTCGGCGGGCTTGAGACGAAGGGGCCGATCGACATCACCATCCGCCCGGTCGCCTGCACCGCCACGCTGATGTTCCAGTTGATGGGCGGACACGGCGGACACGCCCCCGAAGGGATCAAGGGGCTGATGCTGTCGTGCATCCTGTCCGACACGCTGGAATTCCGGTCGCCCACCACGACGCCTGCAGACAAACAGATCGCCGAGAAACTGGCGGCCGACCTGGGGATCAACATTCCGGACTATGCCGCCGAAATGTTCGCCGCCAAATCGGACGTATCGCGGTTCAGCGACGCCGAACTGCTGCGGATGGATTCCAAGGAATACAATGTGGGCGGGACCGAATTGCGGGTGTCCGTCCTCGAAACCACCTCGCCAAAAATCGTGCTGGACCGCAAGGCAAGCCTGATGGGGTCGATGCCTGCGGTCGCCAAAGAGGATGGAGCCGATCAGGTTCTGCTGTTCGTCGTGGACATCCTGCGCGAAGAGGCGACGCTGCTGATCCCCAACGACACCGTCAAACAGATCGCCGAAAAGTCGTTCGGCGTGGCTGTCAGCGGCGACACCGTGGTCCTGCCCGGCGTGATGAGCCGCAAGAAACAGATCATGCCAGTTCTGAAAATGTGATCGGGGCGCTTCGGCGCCCTGTTAATTTTCCAATCTCCGACGCCCGAAAGGCCCGCCATGACCCGGATCATCCAGTCCTTTTCCGATATCAGCGGGGAATACGACGCGGCCTTTGTCGATCTGTGGGGGTGCATGCACAACGGCCTGCGCGCCTTTCCGGCGGCGGTGGCGGCCATGCAGGGGTTCCGCGACCGCGGCGGGGTCGTGGTGCTGGTCACCAACGCGCCGCGCCCGCGCGGGCCGGTGGAAAAACAGATCGAACGGCTGGGCATCCCCACAGACGCCTGGGACGCCATCGCCACATCCGGCGATTCGGCGCGCGCGGCGATGTACGAGGGGATGGTGGGGCAAAAGGTCTGGTTCATCGGCGAAGACCACGATCAAGCGTTCTTTACCCCGCTCCACCTGATCGACAGCCCGGTCGAGATCACTCAGGTTCCGCTGGATCAGGCCCAAGGGATCGTCTGCTGCGGCCCCTTTGACCCTTTTGCCGACCCGGATGTCTATCGGCCCCAGTTCGAAATCGCGCAGGCTCGCGGGCTGAAACTGCTCTGCGCCAATCCCGACATCGTGGTGGACCGGGGCGAAAGCCGGGAATGGTGCGCGGGGGCGCTGGCCGCCCTTTATAGCGAGATGGGGGGCGAGAGCCTCTATTTCGGCAAACCGCACCCGCCGATCTACGACCTGGCCCGCCGACGCCTGACCGCCACGGGCAAAGCCCCCGCCAGCCCCCGGATCATCGCCATCGGCGACGGCATCCGGACCGACATTCTGGGCGCCATCGACGAAGGTATTGATTCGCTTTTCATCACTGGCGGTCTGGCCGCCGCCGAGACCCGGACCGAGACGCAGCCAGAACCCGAAGCGCTGGCCGCCTATGTCGCCGCCGAACGGCTGGAGCCGACCTATGCGATCGGGTTTTTACGCTAGTCGGGCGGTGGGTTGAAACCCACCTTACAAAGGCCCCCCTGCCTTTGTGCCAACAAATATCCCCGCCGGAGGCTCCCAGACCTGCGCCGGGAGCCTCCGGCGGGAGTTTTTCAGACCAAAGAAGCCCAAAGCCAGACTGTAAGGTGGGTTTCAACCCACCCTCCCTTCTGCGGTTGCAAAGTAATTTAATTTCACATATACGGTGATCCATGATCTAATCTTGCGTCATGGATAACGACATGCTCGACAATGCCCCGCGCGGAACCATCTGCATCGAAGACCTCGAGATCGGTATGATCCGGGGGCTGCGCAAGCAGATCACCGACCGCGATATCGAACTCTTTGCCGAGGTGTCGACGGATCGGAACCCGGTTCATCTGGATGACGACTATGCGCAGGACACCATTTTTGCCGGTCGGATTGCCCATGGCATGCTGACCGCTGGGCTGATCTCGGCAGTCATTGGCGAACAGCTTCCGGGGCATGGTACGGTTTATCTGGGTCAATCGCTCAAATTCCTCGCCCCTGTCCGCCCCGGCGACACGGTCGAGGCCGAGGTCGAGGTGACCGCCATCGACCATGCCAAACGCCGCGTGACCCTCGATACCCGTTGTCTGGTCGCGGGCAAAAAGGTTCTGGTGGGCGAAGCCACCGTTCTGGCCCCATCCCGCAAGTTCGACTGATCTTGCCCCCGCCCGCCGGGCCGTTTACCCAAGGCCCATGCGGATCATCCGGGACACCTATTTCATCGACGACGCCGACCGGGGGGCAGCCGCCGCCATCGGCAATTTCGATGGCGTCCATCTGGGCCACCGGGCAATCATCGACCTGGCGCTGAAGGCTGCGACAGGACTGGGCGTGCCGATGGGCGTGATGACCTTTGAACCTCACCCGCGGCAGGTCTTTGCCCCCGACGCCCCACCGTTTCGCCTGATGAACGCCGCCGCACGCGCCCACCGACTGGAAAAGTTGGGCGTGCAAAAACTGTATGAAATCCCCTTTAACGCCGCTCTGGCTGCCCTTACCCCCGAAGACTTCGCCCGGGTCATCATCCACGAACGGCTTGGCCTGACCCATCTGGTCGTGGGGCAGGATTTCCACTTTGGCAAAGGCCGCGCCGGCACCGCCGCCGATCTTGCCCGCTTTGGCGCCGAGATGGGGTTTGGTGTGACTGTCGCCCCGATGGTCGAACTGGGTGCGGGCGAGGTCAGCTCGACCGCAATCCGCGCCGCCCTGACCGAAGGCCGCCCCCGCGACGCCGCCGCCATGCTGGGCCACTGGCACCGGATCGAGGGTGTCGTCATCCGCGGTGACCAGCGCGGCCGTGATCTGGGCTATCCCACCGCCAACATGTCCATCGCCGGCCTGCACCCCCCCCGGTTCGGTGTCTATGCCGTGCAGGTTGACGTGCTGGATGGTCCCTACGCCGGGCGCTACAACGGGGCCGCGTCGATTGGCGTGCGCCCGATGTTCGGGGAAAACCTGCCCAACTGCGAAACCTTCCTTTTTGATTTCAAAGGCGATTTGTACGGCACCAACCTGTCCGTCGCCCTGATCGACTATCTGCGCCCCGAGCTGAAGTTCGACGGTCTGGACGCCCTGATCGTCCAGATGGGGGCCGACTGCGACCGCGCCCGCGAGATCCTTGCCCATGTCCACTGACCCCATCGACCGCGGCGGGTTACGCCCGCGCTATTGGGAAACCAAACCCATGTCCAAGCTCAACCGCGAAGAGTGGGAGGCCCTGTGCGACGGCTGCGGCAAATGCTGCCTGAACAAGCTCGAAGACGAGGACACCGGCGAGGTCGCCCTGACCCGCGTCGCCTGCCGCCTGCTGGACGATCAGTCCTGCAAATGCGCGCAATACCCGATCCGCCATCAGTTCGTGCCAGAATGCATCGTGCTAACCCCCAAGACCATAGTTGATAACATGTACTGGCTGCCGCAGACCTGCGCCTATCGTCTGGTCCACGAAGGCCGCCCACTGTTCCCCTGGCATCCGCTGATCTCGGGCGACCCGGATTCGGTCCACCGCGCGGGGGTCAGCGTGCAGGGCTTTACCATCCCGGAATTCGAGGTCGCCGAAGAGGACTGGGAAGATTACATCATCGAGGAGCCGCTATAGTGTATTTCGCATCCGACAACGCTGGCCCCGCCCATCCGTCCGTTTTGAACGCCATGATCGCGGCCAATCAGGGCTATGCGATGGGTTATGGCGCCGATCCGATCATGGCCTCGGTCCGGACCAAGATCCGCGACCTGTTCGAGGCCCCCGAAGCCTGCGTCTATCTGGTTGCCACCGGGACCGCCGCCAACTCCATTCTGCTCGGCACCATGGCGAACCCGTGGGACACGGTGTTCTGCACCGCCATGGCCCATATCAACGAGGACGAGTGCAACGCCCCCGAATTTTACATGGGCGGGGCCAAGCTGACCCTTGTCCCCGACGACAAGGCCCGCATGACGCCAGAGGAGCTGCGCGCCGCCATCGGCAAGGAACAGTCGCGCGGCGTGCATGGCCCGCAGCGCGGGCCGGTGTCGATCACGCAGGTCACCGAAAAGGGGACGGTTTACAGCCTTGACCAGATCAGGGCGATCACGGCAGTTGCCCGCGACTTTGGCCTGAAAACCCATCTGGACGGGGCGCGGTTTACCAATGCTCTGGTGGCACTGGACTGCTCGCCCGCGGAAATGACGTGGAAGGCCGGGATCGACACGGTCAGTTTCGGCGGGACCAAGAACGGGTTGCTGGGGGTCGAGGCCTGCGTGATCTTTGACCCGGCCCTTGCCTGGGAATTCGAGCTGCGGCGCAAGCGTGGCGGCCATCTGTTCAGCAAACACCGCTATCTGTCCGCCCAGATGGACGCCTATCTGACCGACGGGTTGTGGCTGGACATGGCCCGCGCGGCCAACGCCCGCACCGCCCAGCTTGCCAACGGGATGCGCAGCCACGCGGCGACCGAGATGCTCTATCCCGTTGAGGCCAATATCATTTTCTTCCGCGCGACCCGCGCCGAACATCAGCGGCTGAAACAGGGCGGTGCCATCTATTACGTCATGGACGGGGATGAAACCCAAGGCGATCCGGCCGAGCCTTTGACCGGGCGGCTGGTCTGCGACTGGTCGATGACGGCCGAGGGCGTAGATCAGTTCCTGACAGTTCTACGCGGCTAACCCGCCCCAATCCGCAATCGCCTGCGCCACGGCGGCGGGATGTGTGACCGGGGCCATGTGTCCTGCCGCCGCGATCACGATGCGCGTGGCTTGCGGCAACCGGCGGGCCAGTTCACCCTGAACACCTGCTATGACCGACGGCGACTGGTCGCCTTCGATCAGCAGGACCGGGATCGTCAGCTGCTCTAGCCGCCCCGGCGCAGTCAGGCCGGGCGTGTCGTCGTTAACGGCGGGGCCTGTATCGAACACAAGCGACATGCGCTGGGTGGCGGCCTTGCGGGCATGGTCGGGCAAGTCGTCCCACGGCACCCCGGCGCCCCAAGTGGTGGTAAAGCGGCGGGTTGCCTCGGCCCAGTCGCCCCGCTGCGCGGCCTGATATGACCCTTCGAAATCAGCCATATTGGCGGCATAGGCGGCAGGCGTGCAGTCGCGGGCAATATGAAAGAGGACGGGTTCGATCAGAACCAGAGCCTTGATCCGGCTTGGGTTTTCCAGTGCCAGCCGAAGCGCGACCGTCGCCCCAAAGGAATGACCCACCACAGCGCAGGGGCCCGCGGGCAGGTGCGACAGGGCCAGCGCCGTGGACTGGTCGTGGAAATCCAGGCCGGGATCCCGGACGGGTCCGCGCCCATGCCCTGGCAGGTCCATCGTCACGGCCTGCACCCCCGGCAGACCGGCCAGAACCCCGCGCCACATTCCCCCATGCCCGAGGGTGCAATGGATGAACAGCGTGGACAGCATGGGTCAGAGATTGCCCTGCAAATGCAGATCCAGATCGTCCAGCCGGTCCTGCCCCCAGAACCGTTCATCCCCGTCGGTGATGTAGAACGGCGCGCCAAAGACGCCGCGCGACACGGCTTCCTCCAGATTGGTGGCGTAGGTTTCGGCCCCGGCCATCAGCCCCTTGTCGGCCAGATCGGGATCAAAGCCCGCGCGGGACAGACAATCGCGGATCACCTCATCCTCGGCGATGTTGCGCTCTTCGGCCCAGCAGGCGCGGGTGATGCTGCTGACCAGCGCCCCCATGTCGCCCCCGCCTGCCCGTTGGGCTGCGATGATGGCATAAGCGGCGGGGGCACCGTTGGTGGGCCAGAACGCGGGCTTGAGGGTTATGGGCATCCCCGCCTTGGCCGCCTGTCGGCGCATCTCCATCAGGCGATAGTCCTGACGGCTGGGATGGCGGTCGGCAGGCGCGGTGCCACCGGTTCTGGTGAACAGGGACATGATATCCAGCGGCTTATAGGTGATCGTCGCGCCCGCCCTGGTTGCAATCGCTTCCAGACGGGTGCCAGTCAGGTAGGTGAACGGGGAAATGGTGGCAAAGAAGTAATCTATGTGCGGCATTTGTCGCCTTCGCGGTCCTGATTTGTTTGCCTCACCGTAGGGGTGTGCTAGGCGGTGTCAACGTCACGATTCCGTCGAAAATCGCCCCCAGCCCTTCTGCCAAAGGACCCCCCGAATGCCCGCCATGACCGAGCCAAAGCTGATCTCTGGCAATGCCAACGTCCCCTTGGCCAAGGCTGTTGCCCGCCGCATGTCGATGCACCGGGGGATGAACGTAGGGCTGGTGGATGCGCGGGTCGAACGGTTCAACGACGGCGAGATTTTCGTCGAGGTCTACGAAAACGTCCGGGGCGAGGATATGTATATCATCCAGCCGACCTCGCGCCCGGCCAACGACAACCTCATGGAATTACTGATTATCTGCGACGCGTTGCGGCGGTCCTCGGCGGCGCGGATCACCGCTGTGATCCCCTATTTCGGCTATGCCCGGCAGGATCGGCGCAGCAAATCCCGCACCCCCATTACCGCCAAACTGGTCGCCAACATGCTGACCGAGGCCGGGGTCGAGCGGGTGCTGACGCTGGACCTCCACGCGGCGCAGATTCAGGGGTTCTTTGATATCCCGGTGGACAACCTCTATGCCTCGCCCATCTTTGCCCTTGATATCATGCACAATTTCAAAGGTCAGATGGACGACATCATGATCGTGTCGCCCGACGTGGGCGGCGTGGCCCGCGCCCGCGAACTGGCCCAGCGGATCAACGCCCCGCTGTCGATCGTGGACAAGCGGCGGGAAAAGGCAGGCGAAGTGGCCGAAATGACCGTGATCGGAGAAGTGACCGGCAAACGCTGCATCATCGTGGACGACATCTGTGACACGGCGGGGACGCTGTGCAAGGCGGCCGAGGTCCTGATGGCCGCAGGCGCGTCCGAGGTCCACGCCTATATCACCCACGGCGTCCTGTCCGGTCCGGCCATCGAACGGGTGACGCATTCGGTGATGAAATCGCTGGTCATCACCGATTCCATCGAACCGACCCCGGCCGTCAAGGCCTGCAAGAACATCCGCATCGTGCCCACCGCACCGCTGTTCGCGCAGGCGATCCTGAACACATGGGGCGGCACGTCGATCTCGTCCCTGCTTGAGGTCGAGACACTTAGCCCGATCTACGAAGGTCTGTATTCGACGGTGTAAAGCGGCGCGGTTTGGAGGGGGCGGTGGGTTTCACCCACCCTACGACGCCTTTGCACTCAACCCGTAGGGTGGGTGAATCCCACCTCGCGCTAATAGATATCCCAGTCGTCGGCCTGCCGCAGTTCGCCGATTGCCTGCCAGCCCACGCGGACGCGGGCGACCTTGGTATCGGCCCAGGTGCGGAACACGATGGCAAAGCCGGTTTCCGACACATCCTCGGCCGTCACATCCATCCGGGCGTTGGCGTGGTTGGATATGTCCCACATGGTCAAACCCACACGCACCGCAGGGACCGATCGAAACGCTTCTGAAAAATGAACATAGGCGCGGGTTTGACGCGGGCCTTCGCCCGTCCACATGATCCCGTCATGTTCAAAGTCGGAAAACAGGACGACGTCGCCCTGATCAATTCCGATCAGATGGTTGCGGAGCCTTTTCATATGCCAACGTGGTTACCAGTTCCCTCTTACCCAAGGGTAAACATCAATTCCGGCAAAATTGGGATCAAATAAATGAAAAAGGCCCCGAACCATCGGGGCCTTTGTTCAGATCGGACCGGATCAGAACCCTTTGGGGGTCAATCCGATATGGCCACCCATGGCCACCATGTCCGACAACAGCTTGGCTGCGTCATCCACCGGACCGGGCTCGTTCTTGAACGTTTCCTGGGCCTTGGCATGGGCATCGCGAGCCTGGTCGAGCATCCGGTCATAGATGCTCTGGTTCATCTCGTCGCGGTGCAGCGATTCCTCGGCCAGGACGGACACGCCCTCGCCGGTAATTTCTGCAAACCCGCCAGAGACGACGTATTCATCCGTGCCCGAGGGACCAGCGACCCGCAGGACACCGGGGCGCAGGGTGGTGATCGTGGGTGCGTGGCCCGCCATCACCGTCATGTCGCCGTCGGCGCCGGGAATCTGCACCTCGGTCGCCTGAACGGAAGCAAGCCGCCGTTCGGGGGACACGAGGTCGAATTGCATGGTGTCTGCCATTTCAGATCCTTACGCTGCGGCCGCAGCCATACGCTCGGCCTTGGCTTTCACGTCCTCGATGCCGCCGACCATGTAGAAGGCGCCTTCGGGCAGGTGATCGTATTCACCGGCCACAACCGCCTTGAACGACGCGATGGTCACGTCCAGCGGAACCTGCACACCGTCCGACCCGGTGAACACCTTGGCCACGTCAAACGGCTGCGACAGGAAACGCTGGATTTTCCGGGCGCGGGCCACGGTCAGCTTGTCCTCTTCGGACAGTTCGTCCATCCCGAGGATGGCGATGATGTCCTGCAACGACTTGTAGCGCTGAAGGATGTTCTGCACTTGCCGCGCAACGTTGTAATGCTCTTCGCCCACAACGGCGGGGTCCATCAGACGCGAGGTGCTGTCGAGCGGGTCCACCGCCGGATAGATGCCAAGTTCCGAAATCGCGCGCGACAGAACGGTCGTGGCGTCCAGGTGGGCGAACGACGTGGCGGGCGCGGGGTCGGTCAGGTCGTCGGCGGGCACATAGATCGCCTGCACAGAGGTAATCGAACCGGCCTTGGTCGAAGTGATCCGTTCCTGCAACGCACCCATGTCGGTGGCCAGCGTCGGCTGGTAGCCCACAGCGGAGGGGATACGACCCAGAAGCGCGGACACTTCGGAGCCCGCTTGGGTAAAGCGGAAGATGTTGTCGACGAAGAACAGAACGTCCGTGCCCGACTGGTCGCGGAACTGTTCGGCCAGCGTCAGGCCGGACAGGGCGACGCGCATCCGCGCACCCGGGGGTTCGTTCATCTGGCCGTACACAAGCGCCACTTTGGATTTTTCCAGATCGTCGGGGACGATAACGCCCGATTCGATCATCTCGTGGTACAGGTCGTTGCCCTCACGGGTCCGTTCACCCACACCGGCGAACAC
The DNA here is from genome assembly GCA_024642115.1 of Marivivens sp. Taxonomy (GTDB): domain Bacteria; phylum Pseudomonadota; class Alphaproteobacteria; order Rhodobacterales; family Rhodobacteraceae; genus JAHEBU01. Next base: position 211,967 of record JAHEBU010000001.1, read on the forward strand.
GGAAAAGCCCGAGTGCACCTTGGCGATGTTGTTGATCAGTTCCATGATCAGAACGGTCTTGCCCACGCCGGCACCGCCGAACAGACCGATCTTGCCGCCCTTGGCGTAGGGGGCCAGCAGGTCCACCACCTTGATGCCCGTGACGAGGACTTCGGACGAGGTCGACTGCGCCTCGAACGAGGGGGCGTCGGCATGGATCGGGCGGAATTCGGTGGCGTTGACCGGTCCCTTTTCGTCCACCGGTTCGCCGATGACGTTCAGGATGCGGCCCAGCGTGGCGTTGCCGACGGGCACCGAAATCGGCGCGCCGGTGTCGTTCACCTCGGCCCCGCGAACCAGACCTTCGGTCGCGTCCATGGCGATTGCGCGGACGGTATTTTCGCCCAGATGCTGGGCCACTTCCAGCACCAGCTTCTTACCATTGTTTTCGGTGATCAGCGCGTTCAGAATCTCGGGCAGCTTGTCTTCGAACTGCACGTCGACGACGGCGCCGATGATCTGGGTGATCTTGCCTTTGGGGTTTGCCATGGTGTGTCTCCGGGGTTTCTTACAGCGCTTCCGCGCCGGAAATGATTTCAATCAGCTCATTGGTGATGACGGCCTGACGCGACCGGTTGTACTGGATGGTCAGCCGCTCGATCATGTCGCCCGCGTTACGGGTGGCGTTGTCCATCGCAGACATCCGCGCGCCCTGTTCGGACGCCGCGTTTTCCAGCAGGGCAGCAAAGATCTGGGTCGCCACGCCGCGCGGCAGAAGGTCGGCCAGAATGGCCTCTTCGCTGGGCTCGTAGTCGTACAGTTCGTTGGCCGCCGCACCGGCGTCGTCGAATTTGGCCGGGATGATCTGCAACGCGGTCGGGTGCTGCGTGATCACGTTTTCAAAGCGGGCAAAGAAGATCGTCGCCACGTCGAATTCACCAGCGTCAAAGCGGGTCAGCACATCGCGGGCGATGTCCTGGGCGTTGGCGTAGCCCAACCGCTTGACAGCGGACAGATCGACGTGACCCACGAAATACTGGCCGAACTCGCGGCGCATGTTGTCGCGGCCCTTTTTGCCGACGGTGAGGATCTTGACCGTCTTGCCAGCGGCGACCAGTTTGGCCGCGTGCTGTTTGGCGAGCTTTGCGATGTTGGCGTTGAAGCCACCGCACAGACCGCGTTCCGCCGTCATCACGATCAGCATCTGCACCTTGTCGCTGCCGGTGCCCGACAGCAGTTTCGGTGCCGTATCCGACCCGCCGACAGACGAGGCCAGCCCCGCCATCACGGCATTGAACCGTTCTGTATAGGGTCGGGCCTGTTCGGCAGCATCCTGCGCCCGCCGCAGCTTCGCGGCGGCCACCATCTGCATGGCCTTGGTGATCTTGCGGGTCGATTTGACCGACGCGATCCGGTTCTTGAGGTCCTTAAGACTGGGCAAACCCGTGTCTCCTTATCCCAAAGCTGAAAATCAGGCGAAATCTTTGGCGAATTCGTCGATCGCAGCTTTGATCTTGGCCTCCGCATCCCCTTTGATCTTGGGGTCCTCTTTGGTGATCATGTCCAGCACGGCCTTGGCCTTGCCCCGCAGGTGGGCCAGCAGACCAGCCTCGAACCGACCGACATCCTTGACGGCGATCTTGTCGAGGTAGCCTTTGGTGCCCGCATAGATCACGCAGACGATTTCCGCGTTGGTCAGCGGCGCATACTGCGGCTGCTTCATCAGTTCGGTCAGACGCGCGCCCCGGTTCAGCAATTGCTGGGTCGAAGCGTCAAGGTCGGACCCGAACTGTGCAAAAGCCGCCATTTCGCGGTACTGCGCCAGTTCCAGCTTCACCGGACCGGCGACCGACTTCATCGCGTTGGTCTGGGCCGACGATCCCACGCGTGACACCGACAGACCGGTGTTCACGGCGGGGCGGATGCCCTGATAGAACAGTTCGGTTTCAAGGAAGATCTGCCCGTCGGTGATCGAAATCACGTTGGTCGGGATAAAGGCCGACACGTCGCCGCCCTGCGTTTCGATGATCGGCAGTGCCGTCAGCGAACCCGAACCGAAATCCTTGTTCAGCTTGGACGACCGCTCCAGCAGGCGGGAGTGGAGATAGAACACGTCGCCCGGATAGGCTTCGCGGCCCGGCGGGCGGCGCAGCAGCAGAGACATCTGGCGGTAGGACACGGCCTGCTTGGACAGGTCATCATAGATGATCAGGGCGTGGCGGCCGTTGTCGCGGAAAAACTCGGCCATGGCGGTCGCGGCGTAGGGGGCCAGGAACTGCATGGGGGCAGGGTCGGACGCGGTGGCGGCGACGACGATGGTGTATTTGGACGCACCGGACTCTTCGAGCTTTTTCACCAGCTGGGCGACGGTGGACCGCTTTTGCCCGATAGCGCAGTAGATGCAGTACAGCTTCTTGCTCTCATCATCACCAGCGGCCTCATTATAGGACTTCTGGTTGAGGATGGTGTCGAGAGCGATGGCGGTCTTGCCGGTCTGACGGTCGCCGATGATCAGTTCGCGCTGGCCACGGCCAACGGGGATCATCGCGTCAACCGATTTCAGACCAGTGGCCATCGGTTCATGAACGGACTGGCGGGGGATGATGCCGGGGGCCTTCTGGTCGGCCACGCGACGCTCGGACGCGTTGATCGGGCCCTTGCCGTCCAGCGGGTTGCCCAGACCATCCACGACGCGGCCCAGAAGTTCGTTGCCTGCGGGCACGTCCACGATGGACTTGGTCCGCTTGACGACGTCGCCTTCCTTGATGTCCCGGTCGTTACCGAAGATCACGCAGCCGACGTTGTCGGTTTCAAGGTTGAGGGCCATCCCGCGAATACCGCCGGGGAATTCGACCATCTCGCCGGCCTGGACGTTGTCCAGACCGTAAACGCGGGCAATCCCGTCGCCCACGGACAGAACGCGACCCACTTCGGCCACTTCGGCCTCCTGGCCAAAGTTCTTGATCTGGTTTTTCAGGATCGCAGAAATTTCCGCAGCTTGGATCGCCATTATCCGACCTCTTTCATGGTGTTCTGGAGTGCGCTGAGTTTCGAGCGGATCGACGTGTCGATCATTTTCGAACCCACTTTTACGACAAGACCGCCGATGAGGGATTCATCAACGGTCGCAATAAGTTTGATATCCTTGCCGACCTGGGCGGCCAGCGTTTTGGACAGCTTGTCCGACTGCGCCTTGGTCAGCGCCTTGGCGCTGGTCACTTCGGCGGTCACTTCGCCCTTTTCCACCGACAGCATCTCGCGCAGGACGTTGATGAGTTGCGGCAAGACGAACAGGCGACGCTTGGACGCCATCAGGGCCAGCAGGTTTGTCATGCTGCCCGACAGCTTCATCTTTTTGGCGATGGCCGTGATGGCTGCCTGCTGATCGTCCCGCGAATACAGCGGCGACGAAATCAGGTCGCGCAAATCGGCACTTTCCTTCAGTGCCGCATCCAGCGCGTCCACATCCGTCTCAAGCGCTGCGATGCCTTTGTCTTCGCGGGCCAGATCGAACATGGCGCTGGCATAGCGCCCTGCGATCCCGGTCGAAATTGATACTGGTTCGGCCACGTCCACCCTTCCGATGTCTTGGGCCCAGTCCACGACGCCGGATCGGCGACAGGAGGGCAGCGTAAGACGCCCTCGTCTGGTAACGGAGGCGTTAAAATCTGCGTCCATCTAACAGAGGCTTCCGGGTGTCGCAACCGCCCTTGCGCAGGAATCTTGCGCCTTGGCGGTGGCATTTGGACCTTGGAACGCTGGCATTGCTGCACTGCGGCCAAACCCCAAGGCGCAGACCGCGACAGCTGGTCGCTGTTGCAGGGGTCTGCCGGGGCGATTCTGTGACAGGCCGGGGTCACCTCCTTACGTTGCTTTGCCAGACCCGCACGCAATCCGACCGGACACTTTGGCGGTGACTGTCCCACTCGCACCGCAGGGCCTCATCGACCCTCTGCCCGAGTGGGGGCGATCAGGCCAGCAGGGTGGGCGTCGCCGCAAGAACGCACCAAAGGAACGACCACCTGTCAGAATGCTGCCGCAGTTTCGTGGCACGCAGCCGACATGATGAAATCCGCCACCCTTCCATTCTGGGCACGCACTGGCCTTGTGCTGTCGATTTGCGCGGGGCTGCTGTATGCGGGGGACACGTGGCGCAGGGGGATCCCCTCCCGCGCCTGCGAACGCGCCGTCACGTCTGACTGCCTGACTGATCTTGGCGTTCAGACAGCGTTGGCCCAGCGGTCGGTGCCGGTCTACCTGCCCGGGGTGGCGACACTGGCCCGAATGGGGCGGATCGACGATGCCGCCCTGATCGAACGCCGGCTGCAACGGCGCTATGGCAGGTCGCCGGACGAGGCCGACGCGGCAGCAGACCGAAATCTGGCAAGTCACCGCATCACCGCCGCGTTGCGGCAGGGGGGCAGCCTCCAATCGGCCCTTGCCGTCACCCCGTCGGTGGATGCAGGCGGGATTTACATTGCGGCGCTCGACCTGCTGGGGCGGTCGCCCTATGGGCCCTCGTCAAAACCGGCAGACCCGCCCGACACGCGAACCAAACAGATCGTTGCCGAAATGGCCGCCGAAATGGCGCGGCTGGCGGCCACCGGCCCCGAGCGCGCCCGCCCCGGCCATCTTGTCGACGCCGCCGAATTGCTGGCCGCACTTGGGCAACGGGCCGAGGCGCTGGACATTCTAGATCAGATCGCCCCTGACCCGGACACCCCGCTGACCCTGCCCGCAGACCTTGTGCGCGTCATCGGTGCGCAGGCGGCGCTGGACATCTGCCGCAAGGCGGGCGGGATCAGTCCGCAAATGCTGTTGATTGCTGCGGCCACCGAACCCGATGCAACCCTGTCCATGACCTATCTGGATCAGGCCTTTGCCGCCTATGCAGGCCGCGACCGCTGGCCCGATTTCGACGGGATGGCACGAACAGCACAGGATAGCGCGGCACTGGGTCATGCCGATCAGGCGTTGCATCTGGCGCGGACGACGGCACAAACGGCGGCGTCAGGTCCCAGCATCTTCCCGGTCTTTCCGCATATCAGCGCCGCCCGCGCCCTGTCTGCCGCCGGTGCCGACATCACCGAGGTGCGCGCAGAACTCGATCTGGCCGAGGCGACGTTTCCCGGCAACCCCGACAGCATTGTGGGCTACGGCATCGTCAGCGGCCCGATACCATGGGGCACATTCGGGATGGAGGCGCAGGCGCGCCGGGAACTGGCCTATCTTCGGGCTCGGATCGGTGATCTGGATGGGGTGCTGCGCCTGATGGACGGAATTGACGAACCGTTGATCGCGTGGACCGAGGTGGTCGGGACGGACCTGCCCCCCGCTATGTGGAGCGCCCTTCTGGACAAGGCGAAACCGGCCCTGAGTGTCGAGGACGACACCTATCTCAGGGCGCGGCTGGCTGCCGAAATCAGCCGGTCGAATGCCCCGTCCTGGCAGGTCGACTGGGCCAAGTCCACCGGGCAGGACATCGTGCAATCGGACCTGATGAGGGGCGAACGCGCGATCTATATTTACGTCAACGTCGCAACTGTGGGCGCAGCCTATCAGGACAGCAAACTGCGCGACGCGGCGTTTGCGCGGCTTGGTGCATCGGCACTTGCAACCCGGAGGTCAGGTCCTTTGTTGTTTGCGGGGTTCGAACTGTGGCAGGCCGAGAAAGACGGCCTGTGATCCGTCGGCCTGCCGTGCGACCAGAAAACACTGTTTTCTTATTTCGTATCAAATTCAATAACTTGCGAAGCGTTCAAACGTGAACGCCCCAAAACAGGCTCGGGCGCGCCTGCCCCTTCAAGCACCTTGAGCGGCCTGCGAACCGCCTCGCGCAGCCCGCTGGGTCGGGGCGCAGCCACCTGTTTGCTGACCTCGACCATCAACACCCCTCCGGCCGCAAAGATAGGCATCCAATGCCCCGCCTGTTCCAGAAACGGGGCCATCTTGCGCCAGATTTTCCGGTAGGACGGCGGCTGATACAGGGTCGACAGGGTCCGCTCGGTCACAAAGTCATGGCGGCGCAGCTGCGCCTCAAGCTGGCGCAGCGAATAGGGGTGGCCGTAGCCAAAGGGGGTGCGGTCGGTCCGCGACCAGATCCCCGCCCGGTTCGGCACGATGACGACCATCCGCCCGCCCGGCCCCAAAACGCGCCACGCCTCGTCCAGCACGGCAGAGGCATGTTCGGATGTCTCAAGCCCGTGCATCATCACCAGCTTGTCCACCATCCCCGTCGGCAGCGGCCAGGCCGTTTCCTCGCACAGGACCGACACGTTGGGCTGCCCGGCAGGCCAGGGCATCACCCCCTGCGGGCCGGGCATCAGCCCGATCACCCGCCGCGCGTCGGCCAGATAGGGACGCAGCAGCGGCACGGCAAAGCCGAACCCGGCCACCGTCTGCCCCTTTGCCTCGGGCCACAGATGAACCAGCTGATCGCGCACCACCTTCTGCGCCGCCCGCCCCAAGGGGCTGCGATAATAAAAGTTGCGCAGGTCCTGAACGTCCAGATGCATTGCGGCCGGGGTCCCTTTGGGCGACAGTCGGGAGGATCATAGCCATCAAAGGCGACATTGCCATGCCCCTTGACCTCATCACCGTCCCTTGCCGGGTCGACAACTATGCCTTTCTGATCCACGAGTCCGCGACCGGGCAGACCGCACTCATCGACGCGCCCGAGGTGGCTCCGATCGAGGCGGCGCTGGAGGAACGCGGATGGACGCTGACCGACATCCTCATCACCCACCACCACGACGACCACATCGCCGGGGTCGATGCCCTGCGGGCCAAATACGGCGCGAGGGTGATCGGCGGTGCGGACGATGCGCTGCGACTGCCCCGGCTGGATCTTGAGGTGGCGGGCGGCGACACGTTCACCACCTGCGGCGCCGAGGTGTCGGTGATCGACGTGCCGGGCCACACGGTCGGCCACATCGCCTTTGACGTGCCAGCGGCGAACGCCGTCTTTACCGCAGACAGCCTGATGGCGTTGGGCTGCGGTCGGTTGTTCGAAGGGACGGCGGCACAGATGTGGGACAGCCTGAAAAAACTGCGCGCCCTGCCGGCGGAACGGCTGGTGTGTTCGGGCCACGAATACACAGCATCCAACCTGCGTTTCGCCCTGAGTATTGACCCAGACAATCGCGACCTTATCTTGCGTGGGGAAGAGATTGCCGCCGCGCGTGCCCAAGGCCGCCCCACCGTGCCATCGACACTGGACGTGGAACGACGCACCAATCCCTTTCTGCGGGCTGACAACCCGGTGCTCAAGGCGGCCATGAACATGGCAAACGCCACCGATACCGATGTTTTTGCAGAGATCAGGGGCCGAAAAGACCGGTTCTGATGCATTTTCGGGCGGTTTGGCGGCCCCATCACGGGTTTCGCGGTCACTGATGTGAATTGTGAAGCACTTGCACAAAAAAAGTCCTTGAAGGTTGGGGAATAAAACCAAACTTTAAGATTATGAGGCCACGGTCAGGACGGGGCCAGTTCCCTTCCCGACCCCCGATCAGAGGAGCACACAACGTGCCGTCTTTTTCGAACACACTCGAGCAGTCCATTCACGCGGCGCTGGCGCTTGCCAATGCCCGTCGTCACGAACTGGCGACCTTGGAACACCTGCTTCTCGCTCTGATCGACGAACCCGATGCCGCCCGCGTCATGCGCGCCTGCTCGGTCGATCTGGACGAGTTGCGCCGGGCGCTGGAAGAATTCATCGAGGATGATCTCTCCACGCTCGTCACCGATGTCGAAGGCTCCGAAGCGGTGCCGACGGCAGCGTTCCAGCGCGTGATCCAGCGTGCGGCGATCCATGTTCAGTCTTCGGGCCGGACCGAAGTGACGGGGGCCAACGTCCTTGTCGCGATCTTTGCCGAACGCGAATCCAACGCGGCCTATTTCCTGCAAGACCAGGACATGACCCGCTATGACGCGGTCAATTTCATCGCCCACGGCGTCGCCAAAGACCCGGCGTTCGGCGAAACCCGCCCCGTGACAGGGGCTTCGTCGTCGTCCGAGGAGGAAACCGTGGCGGCTGAGGCGGATGACAAGGAAAGCGCGCTGCGCAAATACTGTGTGGACCTAAATGCCAAGTCCAAAAAAGGTGACATCGACCCGCTGATCGGCCGCGACCTCGAGGTCGAGCGCTGTATTCAGGTCCTGTGCCGCCGTCGCAAGAACAACCCCCTGCTGGTGGGCGACCCCGGCGTGGGCAAGACCGCCATCGCCGAAGGGCTGGCGCTGAAAATCGTGCGCGGTGAAGTGCCCGACGTTCTGGCGGGCGCCACGATCTATTCGCTCGACATGGGTGCGCTGCTGGCCGGGACCCGGTATCGTGGCGATTTCGAAGAGCGGCTCAAGGCCGTGATGAACGAGCTTGAGGCGCACCCCGATGCGGTCCTGTTCATCGACGAAATCCACACGGTGATCGGCGCGGGCGCTACCAGCGGCGGGGCGATGGATGCCTCCAACCTGCTCAAACCCGCGTTGCAGGGCGGCAAACTGCGCTGCATGGGATCGACCACCTACAAGGAATTCCGTCAGCACTTTGAAAAGGACCGCGCGCTGTCGCGCCGGTTCCAGAAGATCGACGTGAACGAACCTTCGGTCGAGGATTCCATCAAGATCCTCAAGGGCCTCAAGCCCTATTTCGAAGATCACCACAACATCAAATATACGTCGGATGCGATCCGCACCGCCGTAGAACTGTCGGCCCGTTACATCAACGACCGCAAACTGCCCGACAAGGCGATTGACGTCATTGACGAAGCCGGGGCCGCCCAGCACCTGCTGGCCGACAGCAAAAAGCGCAAGACCATCGGCACCAAGGAGATCGAGGCGGTCGTAGCGAAAATCGCCCGCATCCCCCCGAAAAACGTGTCGAAGGATGATGCCGAGGTCCTCAAGGACCTTGAAAAGTCGCTCAAGCGCGTCGTGTTCGGTCAGGACGCCGCGATCGAGGCACTGTCGTCGGCGATCAAACTGGCCCGGGCCGGTCTGCGTGAACCCGAAAAGCCAATCGGCAACTACCTGTTCGCGGGTCCGACCGGTGTGGGCAAGACCGAAGTGGCCAAACAGTTGGCCGATTCGCTGGGCGTCGAACTGCTGCGCTTTGACATGTCCGAATATATGGAAAAGCACGCCGTTTCGCGCCTGATCGGCGCTCCTCCCGGCTATGTCGGGTTCGATCAGGGCGGCATGTTGACCGATGGCGTGGACCAGCATCCGCATTGCGTGTTGCTGCTGGACGAAATGGAAAAGGCCCACCCGGACGTCTACAACATCCTGTTGCAGGTGATGGACCACGGCAAACTGACCGACCATAACGGTCGGACGGTGGATTTCCGCAACGTGATCCTGATCATGACCTCGAACGCAGGGGCCATGGAACAGGCGAAAGAGGCGATCGGCTTTGGCCGCGACCGTCGCACGGGCGAGGATACGGCCGCCATCGAACGGCTGTTCACGCCGGAGTTCCGCAACCGTCTGGATGCGATCATCTCGTTCGGCGCCCTGCCCAAAGAGGTGATCCTTCAAGTGGTTGAAAAGTTCGTCCTCCAGCTTGAGGCGCAGTTGATCGACCGCAACGTCCACATCGAACTCAGCAAGGCCGCCGCCGAATGGCTGGCCGACAAGGGCTATGATGACAAGATGGGCGCGCGTCCGCTGGGCCGCGTGATCCAGGAACACATCAAGAAACCGCTGGCCGAGGAATTGTTGTTCGGCAAGCTGATCAAGGGCGGTCTGGTCAAGGTCGGCGTCAAGGACGGCAAGCTCGACCTGACGTACGAGGCCCCTGAACAGGCCCGGCTGACAAAGAACAAGCCGCCGCTTCTGACCGCCGACTAAATCGGTGCGAACGGCGCTACTGCTCATGTCCCTCGCCACGCCCGCCGTGGCGGGGGATTTTCTTTTGTCGCAGCCCATCGCCTGCACCTTGGGCCAAGACTGTTACATCCAGCAACTGACCGACCACGATCCCGGCCCCGGTGCGCGAGATTTCAATTGTGGACCGCAGACCTATGACGGGCACAAGGGGACCGATTTCGCCCTGCCCTCGCTGGCCGCCGAACAGGCAGGTGTCGATGTGCTGGCCGCGGCGGACGGCACGGTGCGGGGCGTGCGCAATGATATGCCCGACGTCCTGCAAGGCACCCCCGGCGCGCCGGACGTCACCGACCGGGAATGTGGAAATGGGGTCGTCATCGCCCATCGCGACGGATGGGAGACGCAGTATTGCCATATGGCCCAGGGGTCCGTGACCGTGCGCACCGGGCAAACCGTGACGGCGGGGACGGTATTGGGCCGGGTCGGGCTGTCAGGTCAAACCCAGTTTCCGCATGTCCATCTGTCGGTGCGGCACAACGGGCAGGTCGTCGATCCCTTTTCCCCGGACAATGTGAACACTTGCGGCGATGGGACCGGGCCGGACCTGTGGCAAACGCCTGTCGCGGTCGATCCGGGCGGGCTCATCACGATCGGTTTTACCGATGCTGTCCCCGAATTCGACGCGATCAAGGCCGGAACCGCTGTGGCCGCAGAACTGTCGTCGAACAGCGCTGCACTGGTCCTGTGGGCCTATGCCTTTGGCAGCCGTCCGGGCGACTCGATCCGCCTGCGCATCACCGGACCAGCGGGACAGGTCATCACCTCGACCACTCGGCTCGACCGGGAACAGGCGCAACTGTTCCGGGCAGCGGGCAAACGCACACCCCCAGGGGGGTGGCCCCCCGGCCCCTATGACGGGGTCGCGCAGATGTTGCGGGGAAGCACTGTGCTGGACGAACAGGCCGTCAGCATCACGGTGCGCTGACCGCCGTTTGATTGGTCGGCCCGCATAGGTCTGCCCACCCCCAAAGGAGAAAGGACAGGATGGGGGGTCATGGGGTCATGCCCGCCGGTGGCGCCTTGCCAGGTTATTTCTCGGTCAGCTTCAACTCGATCCGACGATTCTGCGCCCGCGCCTCGGGCGTGTCGTCGGGGTTGACCGGCTGGTATTCCCCGAACCCGTTGGCCGACAGGCGGGTCGGGTCGATCCCTTCTTGGTCGATCAGGAACAGAACGACCGACAACGCCCGCGCCTGACTCAGTTCCCAGTTGTTGCGGTACTGGCCAGCGCCCGACAACGGCACATTATCGGTATGGCCATCGACCCGGATGATCCAGTTCAGGCTGTCGGGGATCGCCACCGATTTCAGGATCGCGGCGACCTTGGCGATTTCGGCCTTGCCTGCGTCCGACAGGGTGGCCTGCCCGGCATCGAACAACACTTCGGACGAGAATACGAAGCGGTCCCCTTCGATCCGGATACCGTCCTGCCCCGCCAGCACATCGCGCAACTGCCCAAAGAATTCCGAACGGTACTGCTCCAGGTTCTTGGCCTGCGCCTCCAACTGAGCCTTTTCGGCCTCCAGTCGCTGCCGTTCGGCCTCTTCCAGCGCCAGTCGGCGATTGCGTTCGGCAAGTTCGCGCAGGGCGGCGGTGTTGAGCTGGGCCGACAGGTTTTCGATCTGCACGCCGTTCTGGCGGTCGGTTTCTTCGGCCAGCCCCAACTGGGTCCGCAAATCCCCGACCTGCGCACGCAACTGGGCCACCTGTTCGTTCAGCAAGGCCACCTGCCGCTGACCATCCGCCGACAAGGCCTGTTCCTTGGTCAGTTCGGCCTGCGCGGTCGCCAGCAGCGCCGCCTGACGCTCGGCCTCGGTCATCTGGGTCTGGGTCGCCTCCCTGGCCGCCGCCATCTCGGCCAGTGCGGCGGTCAGCCGGGCCTGGATCTCTTGTTCACTCAGCGCGCGGTCTTGCAGCGCCTGATCCAATGCGGCGCGGGCTGCCACCAGATCGGTATTGGCACTCTCGCCCGCGGCCACCGCTGCGGCCAACCGCGTGGTCAGGTCGGTCTTTTCGGCCTCACCTTGGGCAAGCCGGGCCGCCAGATCGTCGCGGGCGGCATTGGCGGCCGCCAACAGGGTCAGCGTGTCCTCGGCCTGTTTGCGCTGTTCCTCCAGCGACAGGGTCATTGCGGTCAGTTCGGTCGTGGCGTCTTGCAAGCGGGCCTGCAATGCCTCGGCGGCGGCAGCATCGGCAATGCGGGCAGCCTCCAGATCACTGATCCGTTCGCCCGAGCTTGCCCCTTCGGACTGCAACTGCGCCACCAGCGCCTCGAGTGCTTCGCGCCGGGCAGCGGCCAGCCGGGCCGCCTCGGCCCCTGCGTCAACTTCGGTCCGCGCCTGCGCCAGCGCGAGGTTCAGCGCCTCTTGGTCCGACATCGCCCTGGCCTGATCGGCCTGCAATCCGGCCACTTGTGTTTGCAGATCGGACCGCTGCGCCAGAAGGCCCGCCACCTGCGCCTCGAACCCGGTGATCCGGCTACTGGCGTCGGACAGGGCCGCAGCCGTCGCATCCCGTTCAGCGGTGAGCGACGCAATCAGCGCCTCGGCCTGCGTGGCCTTGTCGGTCGCCTCGCTCAGCGACGTGGTAAGCTGACCCACCTGCGACCCCAGACTGGCCGACCGGGTCTGTTCCAGCCCCAGCGCCTGCGTCAGGCTCGCCACCTGTTCGGCCAGCAACGACAGCTTGTTTTCCTGCCCCGTAATCGTTTCGCGCAGAACGAACTGGATCACCATAAAGATCGTCAGCACGAACATCAGGACCAGGAGCAGGCCGGTCATCGCATCCACGAACCCCGGCCAGATCGCGGCGTGAAAGCGGTTGGAACTGCGTCGGCTCAGCGCCATCAGCTGCCCTGCCCATTGGTCGAACCGGGGCGCCCCCGGCCTTGGGTCTGTCCCTGCCGCAAGGCGCGGGTCAGCCCGGCGATGTCGCTGCGCAGGTCGGCCATGGTTTCCTGCCGACCGACGGACATTTCCTCGAGGATACGCAAGAGTTGCACGTCGATCGACCGCAACCGCATCCGGCTTTCGGCGTCGATCCCGTCGACCCCGCTGTCGCGCAGCTTTTCAATCAGCCGTTCCTGCCCGTCGGCCACCCGTTGCAGCATCTGGTTGGTCTGGTCGCCGCCCATCTTGTCGGCCAGCCGCCCCATCGCCCCGGCCAGTTCGCCCAATCTGTCATCCACCTGAGACCGGCTGATATCGGACTGCGTGAACATCATCTGCAACGCCTCCATCTGTTCGGCCAGATGGTCGATGACGCCTGCCATCATGTTTTGATCGGCAGTGCCGCCTTCGTCGCCGCTGGCAAACCCAAGGCGCGTGATCGACGACATCCATTCCTCAAGCTCCCGGTAGAACCGGTTCTGCCCGTGCCCCGCGAACAGCTCCAGCAGGCCAATGATGAGCGACCCGGCAAGCCCGAGCAACGAGGACGAAAACGCCGTGCCCATCCCGCCCAACTGGCTTTCCAGCCCCACCTGCAACCGGCCGAATATGTCGGCCCCGGATTCCCCCGCCGCGGGGCTCAGCGATTTGATCGTCTGGACCAGCGCCGGGACGGTCGTCGCAAGTCCATAAAACGTCCCCAAAAGACCAAGGAAAATCAGGACGTTGGCCAGATACCGCGTGATCTCGCGGTCCTCGTCGATCCGCTGGGCGACGGAATCGAGGATCGACCGGGCCGAAGACGACGACAGCTGCATCCGCGCGCCCCGCGACCGCAGCAGCGTGGCCAGCGGCGCCAGCAGACCGGGTGCGGCCGCCAGATTGCCCCCTGCCCCGTCCCGCGCGAACGCCTCGATCCAGCCGACCGACCGCATCAGTTGCGCCACCTGGGCAAAGCACGACAGGACCCCGAGCACGAACACCGTCAGGATGACCGTGTTGAGATAGGGGTTGGTCAGGTAGATGCCCAGAATCGTGCCAAAGCCGAACCACGTTCCGGCCACGACCAGCCCCAACACGATCAACATCGAGATGATCTGCCGGAAGGGTTGTGAAAACTGCGGCTCGGCCTCGGGTTCCTTTATGTCCGCCACGGACAGGTTCCTCGCGTTTGGTTGTTGACAGGCACCATAGGGGCGGGTTCCGCGAAACCCAAATGAAATATGCCAGATTCGGGCCAAACCTGTGTGAGGATCAGCCGTGGCGAAGACGGGCCACCCGGTCGACCAACCAGCTCATGTCGGGATCGGACAGGCCCATTGCGGTCAGATGATCGGCGGTATTGACCAGATATTCCCAGTTCGGTCCCCGCCCGCCCGTAGCATGGGCGATCATCTGGGCCTGCCGCTCCAGATCAAAGCGGCAATACTGCCGGTGGCCGGGGTCGATGACATAGGCGATGGCGATGACCTGTCGCCCGTCGGACAAGGTCAGCGGCACTTCGCGTTCCAGGTAGGCGGACGAAATCAGTTCCCGCTCGCGCAGCATGGTCAGGACCGCGTCCTCCTCCGCCTCGGCCACGCGAAAGGCGATGCCCGTGCAACTGGCCCGAGGGTCCGCATCTAGCGCAAGGACGAGGCCGGGGTCCTCTTCCGTCCCGCGATGATGGATCGACAGCATGCAGAAACTACGATGATAGCCGGACAGCTGCGCCGTCACCTGTTCGACCGCGGCAAAGCCGGGGTTCCACAGAAGTGATCCGTATCCGAAAATCCAAAGCGGCATGGCACTGGTCCTGATGGGTCCCCGCCTGTAAACACCGGGCTGCACCCAGAGGAAAGAGCCCCCGATGCGCCGATTGACGATCTTGGTCCTGATCCTTGCGGTCCTTTATGGCGGCTACTGGTTCGTCGGGCGGGCGGCGGTAGAGCGGGGCGGCGTAGCCTTGCTGTCGCAGTTGCAAGACGAAGGGTACGATGTGAGCTATGGCAGGCTGCACACGGTCGGCTTTCCGTCCCGGTTCGATACGACCGTCACCGATATCCGACTGGCCGACCCCGCGCGGGGGATCGTGTGGGAGGCGCCGTTCTTTCAGATCCTGGCACTCAGCTACCAACCCAACAAAGTCATCGCCATCGCGCCGCCCATCCAGACGATCACCCTGCCCGGCCAGATCCTGACCGCGTCAAGCGACAAGATGCGGGCGAGCGTCTCGGTGGCGGCCAGCACCGACCTGACGCTCGATACGATCACTGCCGAGGTCGGGGCGGCCGATGTGGCATCGGACGCGGGGTGGAATCTGACCCTCGATCACGCCCTCTTTGCGATGCGACCCGCTGCCGCGCCGCAGACTTATGACCTCTATTTCGACGCGGCCAACCTACGGCTTCCCGCGCAGATCCTGGACCTGATTGACCCGGACAAGACGCTGCCAGAGCCAATTGAGGACAGCCATCTGGACAGCACGATCACCTTTGACAAGCCGATCGATCGCTTTGCCGGGGCGGGTCAGGGGCCGGCGCCGACGCATATCGCGCTCAAGGACCTGCGGATCACCTGGGGGCCGATGATCCTGTCAGCGTCGGGCGATCTGAGCGTCGATCCGGCAGGCGTGTCAGACGGACGGATCACGGTTCTGGCGACGGGTTGGCGGCAGATGATCGACATCGCGGTCAATGCCGGGCTGATCGACCGGGGGGTGGCCCCCACCTGGATCAACATGGCGACCCTGATGGCCAAAGGGGGCGAGACGGTCGATCTGCCGGTCACGTTCGCGGGTGGGATGATGTCGGTCGGGCCGCTGCCGCTGGGACCAGCACCGCGGTTCAGATAGGGCGTTCACGTTTGAACCCACGCCAAATATCTGACGCTAAATGATAAAATCGTTAACAGCCTGTCGTGCGCCGCCGAAATCCGTTCACCTTGCACCAACAACTCTCGGGGGGTGAGCGCGGCACGCGCGAGGGGGGCAGACAGCCCCCCTGCCCGGTCAGCGGCAATAGGACCCGCTGCGATACCGGGCGGTGTCGAAATGAAAGTGGTCGCGGTGGAACGCGTTGGTGCCGGGGCCGAGGACGGTGCCGAAGATGCCGCAGGCCCCCTGCCGCATCGTTCCAAGCGCCGCACCGGCGGCCCCTGATCCCCAGCCGCGCAGGACGCTGATTTCCGATCCGTCTTTCAGAACGAACCCCGCGATATCAATGGCCTGACCCAACCCGTGTTCCGACAGCTTTTCGCCCGACTGGTTGTTGCGGGGGCGGCAGGTATAGGTTCCGGCGATGCGCAGGCCCACCAGTCCGCCGCCCTGCCCCCGCAGCGCGGGAAGGGCCGACTGTTCCACCCAGGATTTAAGCGCGGCGGCCGTGCGGCAATCCATGGTCCCCGCATCCCGCAGCCGAACCCCCGCGACCGACCGCACCTCGACCGGCGCGTCGATGCCGCAACCGCCGGGGCCGTGGATGGCGGGCAAGGTGCGGCCCTGAATATCGGGATCATCGCAGACCTGGCCGCGCCGGCGCGCCGACGCCTCGGCCTCGGCCCGGGCCGTGATGGCGGCAGGGCGCTCCTGCGGGCGGGGGGAAAACGGCACCGCCTGAAAACTGGAGGGGGCCATGGCGGTCTCGGCCCGGTCCTGCCCTGCGGCCACGGCAGTCATGACGGGATTGTCGGGGAGCCCGACAGGCACCCCGGTCAGCGGGCGCATCTGCGGGCGGGGCGAGGTCAGGGGCGGGCTGGCCGAAACCGCCCCGGCCATCAGGCACAGGGCCAGCGCCAGCCGCCCGATCATCCTTTGGGAACCGGAGTCCGGCCAAAGTTGGGAGCGGCGGTGTCCTGACCTGCGTCGATGATCCCGCGCCGGACCGCCCGCGTGCGGGTGAAATAGGCGTGCAGGTGGTCCCCATCGCCGGTGCGGATCGCCCGTTGCAGGGCAAAGAGTTCTTCGGTGAAACGCCCCAGGATTTCCAGCGTCGCGTCCTTGTTGGTCAGGAACACGTCCCGCCACATGGTCGGATCAGAGGCGGCGATGCGGGTGAAATCGCGGAAACCGGCCGCAGAGAACTTGATGACTTCGCTGTCGGTCACCCGTTGCAGGTCGTCGGCCACGCCCACCATCGTATAGGCGATCAGGTGCGGAGTATGCGACGTGACGGCAAGGACGAGATCATGATGGTCGGCGTCCATTTCCTCGACAAAGGACCCCATCCCTTCCCAGAGCGCGCGCAGCCGGTCGGTCGCCGCCCGGTCTGCCCCGTCTGGCACGAGAATGCACCAACGGTTGTCAAAGAGTTCGGCAAAGCCCGACCGCGGCCCCGAATGTTCGGTTCCTGCCAGCGGGTGCGCCGGGATGAAATGGACACCCTCGGGAATGTGCGGGCCGACCGCCGCAATGACTGCCCGTTTGACCGATCCGACATCGCTGACCGTGCAGCCGGGTTTGAGCACCGGGGCGATGTCGCGGGCCATCGCCTCCATCGCGCCGACTGGCACGCACAGGACAACGAGGTCGGCATCTTTGGCTGCCTCGGCTGCCGTGTCACAGACGTGGTCGACCAGACCGATTTCGACCGCAACCGCCCGCGTTTCCGCCGACCGCGCATAGCCGGTGATCGACCCCGCCAGCCCGGCCCGCCGCATCGCCAGCGACATCGACCCCGCGATCAGGCCCAGCCCGATCAGCGCCACCTTGTCGTAAAGGACTGTCACTGGGCCATCGCCCGGAACTGGGCCACCGCATGGACCACCCGCCGACATGCACTTTCATCCCCCACGGTGATCCGCAGGCAATGGGGCAGGCCATAGCCTGCCACCTTGCGCACAAGGATGCCTTCGGATTTTAGATGTGCATCGCAGGCGTCTGCTTCACCCGCGTCCCGAAACCGGGCGAGGATGAAGTTGGTCGAGGACGGGTCCGAAACAATCCCCACCTCGGCCAGCTTGTCGGCCATCCAGTGCCGCCACTTTGCGTTTTCCACCCGGCACCGTTCGGTAAAGTCGCGGTCGCGCACCGCTGCTTCGGCTGTCATGAGCTGCGTGTCAGACAGGTTGAAGGGCTGACGGATCCGGTTGAGCACGTCGATGATCGCCCGTGGTCCAAAGCCCCAGCCGATCCGCAAGCCCCCCAGCCCGTAGATTTTCGAAAAGGTCCGGGTCATCACCACGTTGTCACGCGCCTGCACGACCGATATGCCGCCGTCATACCCTTCTGCAAATTCCGCATAGGCCCCGTCGACCACAAGGATCGCCTGCGGGGGGATACCGTCGGCCAGACGCGCCACGTCTGCCAGCGGGATCATCGTTCCGGTCGGGTTGCCGGGGTTGGTCAGGAACACGATTTTCGTCCGCGCCGTGCAGGCCCGCAGGATCGCGTCCACATCAACCCGCCGGTCTGTTTCCGGCACCGATACCGGTTTGGCCCCCACCGCCCGCGCAAGGATCGGATAGAGCGAGAAGCCGTGTTCGGTGTGGATCACCTCGTCCCGGTTGCCTGCATAGGCCTGACAGATCATTTGCAGCACCTCGTCCGACCCCACCCCGCAGATGATGTTGTCGGGGTCGATGCGGTGCACCTCGCCAATCGCGCCGCGCAGCGATTTGTGGTCAGTGCCGGGGTAGCGATGCAAGGTCCGCGCCGATTTCAGGAACGCCTCGCGCGCCTTGTCCGAAAATCCGTAGTGGTTTTCGTTGGACGACAGTTTCAGCACCTCGGCCCGCCCCGGAAGCGTCGATTGTCCGCCCTGATACAGGGCGATGTCCATGATACCGGGCTGGGGTTTGATTTTGGAGGTCATCGGTCACTCGTCTACGGGTCCGGGCCGTTCTATCGCCCCTTGTGCGGCCTGACCAGAGACAAGGTGCCGCCTGCCTCAGCTGGCCAGCACGTTGCGGAACTGCCAGGGGTCGGTTTCGTCGATGTCCTCGGGGAATTGCTGCCACCGGTCCGTGAGGGGCGTCCAGTCGGTGTAATGCGCCTCGACCGGGCCGAGATAGGGTCGCTGGATGTCCAGGCAACGGGCGTGGTCCATTTCATCTGTCTCGACGATGCCCGCCGCCGGATTTTCCAGCGCCCAGACCATGCCCGCCAAGACCGCGCTGGTCACCTGCAACCCGGTCGCGTTCTGATAGGGTGCCAGTTTCCGCGCCTCGGCATTGGACAGCCGCGAGCCGTACCAGAGCGCGTTTTTGGCGTGCCCGTAGAGGAGGACGCCCAACTCGTCGATCCCTTCGACGATTTCGTCAACGTCAAGAATTTCGTGGTCGGTCTGTTGCCGCCCCGATCCGAACATTTCGTGCAAGGACAGCACCGCGTCGTCGCAGGGGTGATAGGCGTAGTGGCAGGTGGGCCGGTAGGTCGGGTTCGCCGCGTCGCCCACGGTGTAGTAATCGGAGATGCTGATGGCCTCGTTATGGGTGACCAGAAACCCGAATTGCGGCCCCGGCGTGGGACACCATGTGTGGACGCGGGTGATGGCGCCGGGCCGGTCGATCCAGATCGACGCCTGACAGCCGGTTTCGTGCCGGTGGCCATTGTCGGGGAACCATGTTTCGTGCGTGCCCCAGCCCAGTTCGGCGGGCTGGAACCCTTCGGAGATGAACCCCTCGACCGACCATGTGTTCACGAATGTGCCGCGCGGACGAGGCAGGCGTCGGGCCTGCGTATCGCGTTCGGCGATGTGGACGCCCTTGACCCCCAGCGATTGCATCAGGGCTGCCCAGCCAGACCGGTCGGTGGGTGGCGTGGCGTCCGCCCCGGTATCGCGGGCGAGCGTCAGAAGCGTCTCTTTGACAAACCACGATACCATGCCGGGGTTGGCCCCGCAGCAGGACACGGCGGTCGGGCCGCCGGGTGTCTCCGCCGCCTCGTCCCGGATGGCCTGCCGCAGGGCATAGTTGGTCCGGTCGGCGTTGTCCGGCGTGTCGAAATAGAACCCCGCCCAGGGTTCGGCGACCGTGTCGATATAAAGCACGCCCAACGCGCGGCAGAGTTTCATGATGTCGAGGGACGAGGTATCGACTGACAGGTTCACGCAGAACCCACGCCCTTGGGTAAAAATCCCGCTCAAGACGTCACGGTAATTTTCCGGCGTCAGCGCCACCTGCACATGCCGATGCCCATGTTGCGACAGGAACGTGTGGCTGGCCGGATTGGGGTCGATGACAACGAGTTTCGAGGCGTCATAGTCGAAATGCCGTTCGATCAACGGCAAGGTGCCTTTGCCGATGGAGCCGAAGCCGATGAGGACGATAGGACCGTCAATGCGGCCGTGAACGGGATAGTCTTTGGTCATCAAATCCTCGCACCTAAAACAAGAACCCTGTTGATACGGGATGGCGCGCAGATTGCAAACGCACCCGGACTAGCCGTGCGTTGCGGCAGCCAGTTCGGTGAGCGCGTCGTAGATGTCATAGTCGGCCGCCAGTTCCTGCCGGAGGATTTCGGCGGCCCGAGGCGACAACCTGTGGTCCTGCCCCTGAGGATCGACGTGTTGGCGTTGCGGCACGACCGACCCGGTCCCGTCGTCCGGCAATCCGAGCACCGAGAGAATTGGCCGGATATTTTGGTCGAGGTCCTGCACATGGCCGATAAAGGCGAACCTGTTTGCGTAACGGCGCACCGTGCCAACCGACCCAAAGAAATGAGCATAATCCCATTTCAAATGCGAGATGGCCGTTTTTGCAAATCTGGCAGCGTTCCGGGTCCGCGTGTCGTCGCTGCCAAAAGCCAGCGCGAGGGATTCGGAGTCTGCAAAAAAGGAAAACGCCGCTGCCTCGGCCGAATCTCACGGGATGTCCAACATGGGATTGCCAAACCGAAGCCTGCTGTAGAAGCCGGAGACGAACCGTTCGACCGGGTCGCGCAATGTGCAGACGACCCTGAGGTGTGGCGCATCCCGAAAAACGATGGGCAGCCGGGTCTTGTGACCAAGGATCAGGGTTTTGGGCAGGCCGGGGTAAACGGCATGGACCTGTTCGACGACATGCCGGACCGTGCTGCCACCCGTCTTGCCAACATGAAGAAAGCCGATGGCGGGCATCTGATCGGGCGCGACCGACTCCCGACCGGGAAGGAGAAACATCCAATCGGCGATCTGTCCTGACATCTGCACCCCGATCCCCGTGTCCCACCGTGAGAGGCGACTGGGGCACAACAGCCTTGGACGCCCAAGTGCCAGAAAGGATAGGACCAGAGACCAGGAACCGCCAGCAGAGATAAACCGTTGACGGCCAGTTCAGTGAACCTGTCAGGGGGCGTGGATGCCTAGGAATACGGGACCTTTTCAAAGGTCAGATAGCTCGTGTCGGGATCGTTGGACGACACCGACCAATAGACCCGGCGTCCATCATCGCCATGCAGGCACAGACGCCGTTCCAGATTGTCCTTTTGCGCGATCTGCCCATCGTCGGTAAAAACGACCGGATGACCGGTCATGTTGAAGGCCGTATCGCGCCAAGACGCCCGGTCCCCGTATTCGGCTATGGCTTTGGGGTTAACCGCCGCCGGGAAGTTATCTGACGACGCGGTCAGATAGTTCTGGGAGTCCAGAATCATGTGAACGGCAGAGTCGTCGTAGAGGATGACGTAGTTGTCGCCCGAATAGCTGAGCCAAAGAGTACCGCCAGAATGTCCCGGGTAGTTTGCTTTGAGAGTGAACACGCGTTCGTCCTTTCGTGGAATTGGAGAAAATCGAGGCTGTTTCGACTCAAACGGATTCGGCGCCTGTCGGCGCGCGTCACAAAGGCCACGGATAAATACTGAGTCTGCTTCACCAGTATCTGAAATCCGGTAAAATCGCCACTAAATTGAAGTGACGCCAGATATATCAACCATAGAGGGTAGTCCGGGGCCTCGCGGATGCGCTGACAGGTTCGATCGGGATGCGCCGATCAGGATTTCAGCGTTCAACAGGTTCCTTTGTCAAAACGAAAAAGGCCGCGCCCTGCGGCGCGGCCTTTCGTGTCGGTGGCAAAGAACCTTAGTTCTTGGCGTAGAATTCGACGACGAGGTTCGGTTCCATCTGGACCGGATAGGGCACATCGCCCAGACCCGGCTGGCGGACGAATTTCGCCACCATCTTGGAGTGGTCGACCTCGAGGTAATCAGGCACGTCCCGCTCGGACAGTTGGCTGGCAACCAAAACCAGTTCCATCTGCTTGGACTTCTGGCGAACCTCGATCACGTCACCCTCTTTCACGCGGTAAGAGGGGATGTTCACGGACTGGCCGTTCACGGTGACGTGGGCGTGGTTCACGAACTGGCGGGCCGCGAAAATGGTCGGCACGAATTTCGCGCGGTAGACCACGGCGTCCAGACGACGCTCCAGCAGGCCGACGAGGTTCTCACCGGTGTCGCCCTTGAGACGCTCGGCCTCGGCATAGATGCGGCGGAACTGCTTTTCGGTCAGGTCGCCGTAGTAGCCCTTGAGTTTCTGCTTGGCGCGCAGCTGCAGGCCGAAGTCAGAGATTTTGGCCTTGCGGCGCTGGCCGTGCTGGCCGGGGCCATATTCACGCTTGTTCACCGGGGACTTTGGACGACCCCAGATGTTTTCGCCCATCCGGCGGTCAATCTTGTATTTGGCAGAGGTGCGTTTGGTCACCGTCTGATCTCCTTCGTTTGGACGACGCCGGCGGAGGTCATCCGGGCCGGCGACTATGAAGGGCGTTGTCCTTTGGTCAAAAGACCCGACAGGGCTCCCCTTGCGGGGTCCACCAACACCATGAGGCGCGGCTTATACAGCGGTGTTGCCGGGTGTCAACCGCAGGTTAGGCCGGATGCCGGACCAAAACCCAGTGCCGCCAGAATATCCTCGGTGACAAACGGGCGCATGAGCACGCGCCAGCGCTGGGCGCGCTCTTGGGTCGTGGCATGACCCGCCGCATCCCCCACAAGAACGAGCCTGCCGCCGCGCGCAGTAACGGCGGTGGCCAGACGGGTCCGCTCTGCCTCGCTGGACGTCCATTCGACGATGGCCATTTCGATCTGGTCGAGATCGTTCAGCGTTGCGTCAAGGTCATCGGGCGTCGATGCAAAGACGATCTGCGCCGTCCGATCATGCAATTCGATGGTTTCGGCCACGTCCATCGCCACGACGCGGTCCGACAGGCCGACGACGTAGACTCGGCGGGAAAGGCTGGGAGGGTGTGTCACGCATTGCTCCTGTTTCGGAGGCACCGGGGCGGCACGATCCAGCGCGTGTTGTGGAACAAATGCGGAGGACTTGCATTAAACTGCGACATATCAGCGGAAATTTGCCATGTGTGCTGTCGACTGTTCCAAATGCCCGCTTCGCAAGAAGCCTCTGTTCTCGCCATTTGAAGAGGGCGAGCTGGAGTTCATGCAGACCTTCAAGGTGGGTGAATTGGAGGTTGGCCCCGGAACCACCATCATGATGGAAGGCTCCAACAGTCCGCAGCTGATGACAGTCCTCAGCGGCATGGGCACCCGCTATACCACGCTCGAGGATGGTCGCAGGCAGGTCATCAACTTTGTCTTTCCGGGCGATTTCATCGGCCTGCAAGCGGGGTTGATGGGCGAGATGAGCCATTCGGTCGAGGCATCGGCAAAGATGGTTCTGTGTGTGTTCAACCGGGCCAGTCTGTGGGACCTGTTCCGCAACCAGCCCGGTCGCGCCTATGACCTGACCTGGATGGCCGCCGTGGAAGAGCATTTTCTGGGCGAAACCATCGCCTCTTTGGGCTAGCGGGACGCGACCGAGCGGATGGCGTGGGCACTGGTCCGAATCTTTCGCCGCCTGGAATCGGTGGGACTGCGCACAGGCCAGTCCGTTCCCCTGCCCTATCGCCAGCAGGACATGGCGGATGCCTTGGGTCTGTCGCTGGTCCACACCAACAAGACGCTGGCCAGCCTGCGCACCAGGAAACTGGCCAACTGGGCCGGCGGCCAACTGACCCTGCCCAGCCTTGAGGCTATCGCGGATCTGGCCAAGGTCAACGATGAACCGCCAAGCCGGCGCCCGATCCTCTAGCCAGCGCAGCCCTCAGGCAAGACGCGTCGCGATCGTGTCGTGCCGCAGGATCGCCGCCTCGCTTTGGTTCAGAACCCGCCGCGCATAGCCTCCATAGGAATGCGGATCGACGGCGAGGTCCGGCAGGCTGGCCATCAGGCCCGCCCGTTGCACATCGTCGATGGTGGCAAGGGCAGCGCTGGAGGGATGGAAGCTTTCGGTTTCGACGCTGTTGGCGAACACGATCTGATGGCTGGGCAAGAGCAGGTGAATATAGGTCACTTCACGCGCGGTGCGGTCCAGCAGGATGGTGTCGTCGTTGAGGATGTCCTTGGCGGCCACTAGCACTTCGTCACAGTTGAACAGGATCCGCGCCCGTTCTCCGTGCAGCATCATCCGGTGATCGGGCGAAACCAAAAGGCCCGCATCGGGAACGCCTTTGTCCAGCGCCCCTTCGCGCAGGCGGATGGGACGCAGATGGGGCATTGCGTGCAGCCGTGCGCCGGACACGCGCCGGGTGCCGATCCACAGGATTTCCTGACAGCCGTTGTCTTTGGTCTGGACCATATCGCCGGGTTGCAGGGCGGCCACGTCCTTTTGTCCGTCCTCGGTCGCGACCATCGTGCCGGGGGTAAAGCAGATGACCCCGCCAGGCGCGTCCGCGGTCTGGTCGCGCTGCATCAGGTCGATGTTGTGGCTGACCACCCACAGGTCGGTCTGCCGGGGCGGAATCGCCCCCATGAACATCAACAGCGGTTTATGCCCCACCCCGGCGTCGATCAGCGTGATCGTCCAGGTGTCGCGCCCGTCGGTCACGTTGAAAAATCTGTCGAACAGCGGATCATCGGTTTCGGCCCGGTCCAGACGGCCGTCGTCAGCGTCCACCGAACGCAGCAACCGCCGCACGGTCAGTGCTGCCCGCTTGCGTAGGTCTGCCTCTCCGGTCGCGTCCCCGAGGGGCAGGACCCCACTGGGTCCGTCCACCCGCACGGCCTCTCCGGTCCAGGCCCACGCTGTCCCGACCCGCAAGGTGTCGGTGGGCGCGGACCACAGCCCGTCCAGTTCCGTTTGCGACCAGGAAATGACAAACGTGCCCTTGAAGCCCGTTTTCATGCCTGTGCTCTGCCTCTGTTTGCGCCCCGGGTCTGACGCCCGGGTGTGCTTTATTTGTCCCGCGTCTGATGCGCGGATTTCTGCCACCCAAGTTAACAAGACTGATTCGCGTGAATCAACCCACTTTAACTTCGGCCCTTAACTATTTCTTCAGAAGTTGAAATTCAGCTTCAGTCCACCGATCAGCTGACCTTCGGGCTGGCCCTCGAATTCGGGCGAAAGCCACGTCAGCCCGTAATAGAACGAGGCGTTTTCGGCCAGTTGCCAGTTGATCCCCGCCCGGACCCGCGTGCGGGTTTCTGTGGCCGTCACACGGTCGGCGGGCAGATAGGCGCTGTCGCCAACTGCGGCGAAATCGGCCCCCAACACATAGCCGAACCCCGAATACGGCCCTTCGATCCCGCGATAGAGTTGCCCGGTGGGCACGTCGCGCAAGAGCAGGTCATGATGCCCCACGTTCCCAAGGATCACGTCGCCGCCGACCCGCCCGATGTTTTCAACGCCCGCCTGCACTTCGGCGAAGGGGCGGATGGTCAACGTATCGGACATGCGGAACGGCCGCGCCACCTCAGCGGTGAGCGTCGGATGAACTGCGTTGCCGATCTGATCGTCCAGCACTTTGGGCGTTGGCGCGCTGACAATCTGGTGGAACCATTTCTGCAACTCGCCCACGCCCGTCTGCGGCCCGGTGATCACCGCATCCAGCCCGATGGAATAGTCGAAGTCGCCCCGTTCAAAGTGGGTGTGTACCCCCGCCGACAGCGCCCCCACATAGGGCCGGTCGTCCGAGCCGGGGCCGCTGAGTTTGCCCGGCGCGATCATTTCCATCCGGAACCGGTATTCGAGGATCTCGCCCGGTGTCACGGGCCTGCGCCCATCCCATCCCTGCCCACGGATGATCGACCACGCATAGGACCCGGTCCGCCAGCGGTCGTTGTTGTCGCCAAAGAAATCGTTGTCGAACATCCGCCCGTAGCCCAGCGTCACCCGCTGGTCAAAGAGACCCGACAGCCCCCCCTCGGCCAAGGCAGGCGAGGCAGCGGTCAAGGCAAGAAAGGCGAGAAGCGGGCGGAGTCTTCGCATGATAAATCCCGTAAAGCGCCCCCCGGCAGCCGTAGGGATAGCCGAGGCGGGTCCGCCGTCGCCAGCAAAAACTGACCACGGGCGGGACGCCGGGGCAAAGCTATGGCTATGGGGACACAGAGGCGGGGGCTTGTAATTCCCCCGCAAACTTCGCCAGATCGGCCGCATGTCCGATCCCGACCCCTCTGTGTCGTCCCCCGTCGCAGGCTTGCCCGCCTATCTGGCGGCCTTTGCCACTGGCGGGTTGCTGACGTTGATGGTTCTGTTCAACGGGCAGTTGGCCGCCCACGGCACCCCACTGTTTTCATCGTGGAGCGCGCATGGCACCGGGACGATCGCGGCCCTGTTTTTGCTGGCCCTTCTGCGCCCGGCCCAGCGACACCCGGGCATCCGCCCGCCGATCTGGGCCTATCTGGGCGGCGCGTCTGGGGCGGTGACGGTGATGCTGACCTCGGTCACGGTGAACACAGGGCTGGCGTTGTCCGGCACGCTGGCGCTGGGGCTGGCGGGACAGGTGGTGTTCGGCCTGATCGCCGACCGCTGGGGCCTGTTCGGGCTGCCCCGCCGCCGCCCGACCCCGCGCGATTTCGCCGCCCTTGCCCTGATCTGCGGGGGCAGTCTGATCCTGATCTTTCTGGGCCGCAGCTGATGCTGATCTTTACCGCCCTCGCCTTTGCCGCCGGTCTGCTGGTGAGTCTCAGCCGCCAGATCAACGGGCGGCTGTCGCTGACGACCTCGCCGCTGGAATCGTCGTTCTGGAACCATGTGGTGGGGTTCGTCCTGCTGACGGTCGTCGCGCTTGCGTTGGGTGGTATCTGGCCCGAGGGGCAACGGCCAGACCCGCCACTGATCGCGTTCATCGGCGGACCGCTGGGCGTGATATTCGTGGCCAGCAGCAGTTGGCTGATCGCCCGGATCGGCGCCGTTCACACCGCGTTGCTGGTGATCGCGGGACAAATGGTGTCGGGCGCGATGCTGGACCAGATGCAGGGCGCACCGGGTGCGGGCTGGGCGCGGTTGGCGGGGGTGGCCTGCATCCTTGGAGGCATGGCCCTGACCCAGCGCCCCCGACCCGCCGGACCACGGGGTTAGGGCTGGTCCCTGTCCCGGTTGTCTGACACAACGGGCGCATCCTGTTGATCTTGCACCGGATAGACCCTTGACCGCCTTTGTCAGACTGCGTTCGACGCTGACCGCGCGGGCCGTGCCATTGATCGTGGCGACGGCCCTGCTGATGGAGAACATCGACAGCAGTGTCTTGTCCACATCGCTGCCCGCCATCGCGGCGGACCTGAACACCAACCCGATCCATCTGAAACTGGCGCTGACGTCCTATCTGCTGGCCCTTGCGATCTTTATTCCGGCGTCGGGCTGGGCGGCGGACCGGTTCGGGGCGCGCAAGGTGTTCCGCATGGCCATCGTCGTGTTCGCAGCGGGGTCCATTGCCTGCGGGGCCTCCTCGACCCTGCTGGAACTGATTCTGGCCCGCGTGTTTCAGGGTATTGGTGGGTCGATGATGGTGCCGGTGGGCCGCCTGATCGTGCTGCGGGCCATCCCCAAGGCGGGGCTGGTCGGGGCGCTGGCCTGGCTGACCGTGCCGGCCCTGATCGGCCCGGTCATGGGTCCGCCCCTGGGTGGGTTCATCACCACCTATTTCCACTGGCGCTGGATTTTCTGGATCAACATTCCCATCGCGGTGCTGGGCGTGGCGCTGGTCAGCGCCTTTATCCCCAAGCTGCCCCCTGGCCCTGCTGTCAGTTTCGATTCAAGGGGGTTCGCCCTGATCGGACCGGGGCTGGGCGCGTTCCTGACGGGCGTCACCCTGGCGGGGTTGTCCATCGCCTCGACCCCGATGGTGGCGGTCCTGATCGTGGGGGGGATGGCATTGATCCTTGGCTATGTCTGGCATGCGTTGCGCGTGACAGCACCCTTGGTGGACCTGCGCCTTCTCAAGCTGCCGACGTTTCAGGTGTCAGCGGTGGGCGGCACGATCTTTCGGATCGGCGGCGGGGCCACGCCGTTCCTGCTGCCGCTGATGTTCCAGCTGGCCTTTGGGCTCAGCGCGTTCCAGTCGGGGATGATGACCTTTGCCACCGGGATCGGGGCCATCACGATGAAGTTCATCGCCCAGCCGATCCTGCAACGGTTCGGCTTTCGCCGGGTTCTGATCTGGAACGCGGTCTTGTCGGCGCTGTTCCTGTTCGCGCCTGCCTTGTTCACGATGCAGACCCCCTACCTTGTGATGGTGGGCGTGCTGTTTGTGGGTGGCATCTGCCGTTCGTTGCAGTTCACCGCCATCAACGCCATCGCCTATGCAGATGTCGAGCCGGAGCGGCTATCGTCGGCCACCAGCTTCAACGCGGTCCTGCAACAATTGTCCGGGTCGATCGGGATCACGATCGCCGCCTTTGGATTGGAGGCCGCGCAGGCGGTCATGGGCGGCGGGGCGCTGGACGCGTCGCATTTCCCCCCGGTGTTCGCCCTGGTAGCGGGCGTGTCCATGGCGTCGTCGTTCTGGTTCCTGCGCCTGAACGCGGCGTCGGGCGGGTCGCTGCTGTCAAAAGGCTAAATCACCCACATTTGGAATAGCCGCAGTTGGCGCAGGTCATGCACCCCTCAACCATGCGCAGGTCGTAGCTGCCGCAGCTTGAACAGGCCTTGCCCCGCTTGGTCCCCAGCGACACGACTTCGGCATGGGGGTCGGATTTGGCGCCCATCCCTTCGCCTTCCAGAAAGCCAATGCTGATCATGTGCTTTTCGATCACCCCGCCGATGGCCGCCAGAATGGACGGCACATATTTGCCCCCCATCCACGCCCCGCCGCGCGGGTCGAACACTGCCTTGAGTTCCTCGACCACGAACGACACATCCCCGCCGCGCCGGAACACCGCCGAGATCATCCGGGTCAGCGCAACGGTCCAGGCGAAATGCTCCATATTCTTGGAGTTGATGAACACCTCGAACGGGCGGCGGTGGCCCGCGATCACCAGATCGTTGATGGTGATATAGATGGCATGTTCGCTATCTGGCCATTTGAGTTTGTAGGTCGCCCCGTCCAGTTCGTTGGGCCGGTCCAGCGGTTCGGACATATAGACCACCTCGGCCCCATGCGCCCCGCCGCCCCGGACCTGATCCGGGGCCTCTGCCGGGACCTTGTCCGAGGATTCAGATACTGACAGCACCGACCCCGTCACCGCGTTGGGGCGATAAGTGGTGCAGCCTTTGCACCCTTGGTCCCAGGCGGCCATGTAGACGTCCTTGAACGCCTCGAAACTGATGTCCTCGGGGCAGTTGATCGTCTTGGAAATGCTGCTGTCGATCCATTTCTGCGCCGCCGCCTGCATCCGCACATGGTCCATTGGGGCCAGCGTCTGGGCGTTCACAAAATAGTCCGGCAAGGGCGTGTCTCCCTTGAGGTCGCGCCACATCTGCACGGCATAATCGACCACCTCTTCCTCGGTCCGCGACCCGTCCTTTTGCAGGACCTTGCGGGTGTAGGCATAGGCAAACACAGGCTCGATCCCCGACGAGACGTTGCCCGCATACAGACTGATCGTCCCGGTGGGCGCAATCGAGGTGAGGAGCGCGTTGCGGATACCGTGCTGCCGGATGGCATCGCGCACGTCATCATCCATCTGCTGCATGGCGCCAGAGGCGAGGAATTTGTCGCCGTCAAACAGGGGGAAGGCCCCCTTCTCCTTGGCCAGCTCGACCGAGGCAAGGTAGGCCGCCCGTGCGATGGCATGCATCCAGGCCTCGGTCTGTGCCGCCGCCTTTTCCGACCCATAGCGCAGACCCAGCATCAGGAGCGCATCGGCAAGACCGGTGACGCCAAGTCCGATCCGGCGTTTCGCCTTGGCCTCGGCCTGTTGCTGGGGCAGCGGAAATTGCGAGGCATCGACGACGTTATCCATCATGCGGACAGCCGTGGCGACCAGATCGGCCAGCGCCGTATCATCCAACCGGGCCTTTTTGCCGAACGGATCGCTGACCAGCCGGGACAGGTTGATCGACCCCAGCAGGCAAGCGCCATAGGGCGGCAGGGGCTGTTCGCCGCAGGGGTTGGTGGCGGCGATGGTCTCAACATAGCTCAGATTGTTCATCGCGTTGATGCGGTCGATGAAGATCACGCCCGGTTCGGCCACGTCATAGGTGGACTGCATGATCTTATCCCAAAGCTCGCGGGCCTGAAGGGTGCGGTAGGTCTTGCCGTCGAACACCAGGTCCCACGGCCCATCCGCCTTGACCGCCGCCATAAAGGGGTCGGTTATCAGGACGGACATGTTGAACATGCGCAGGCGGGCGGCGTCATGCTTGGCGGTGATGAACGCCTCGATATCGGGATGGTCGCAACGCATTGTGGCCATCATCGCGCCGCGGCGGCTGCCCGCAGACATGATCGTGCGGCACATCGCGTCCCAGACATCCATGAACGACAACGGGCCAGAGGCGTCGGCGGCAACCCCGTGAACCAGTGCGCCCTTGGGCCGGATGGTGCTGAAATCATACCCGATCCCGCCGCCCTGCTGCATGGTCAGGGCCGCCTCGCGCAGCGCATCGAAAATTCCGCCCATGTCGTCGGGAACAGTGCCCATGACGAAACAGTTGAACAGGGTCACGCTGCGGGCAGTTCCGGCCCCGGCGGTGATGCGGCCAGCGGGCAGGTATTTGAAATCCTCGAGGGCGGCATAGAACCGATCCTCCCAGACCTTGGGGTCATGTTCCACCGCTGCCGTGGCGCGGGCGATCCTGCGCCATGTATCCTCGACCGTCTTGTCGCGGGGGGTGCCGTCCGCGTCCTTGAAGCGATACTTCATGTCCCAGATCTGCTCGGCGATGGGGGCGGCAAAACGGGTCATGGGGCGGTCCTCGGATGGTTTTGATCTCTTCGGCAGAGGCCGAAGATATTGCGATTACCGACCCCGGTCAACGCTAATCCTAGTAGACTTATCCACAGGCAGCAGGTTGTCGCGGCCAAACGGGACGCTAAAGTAGATGATCGGGGGCGCTGCACATGACCAAGTTCATCCATCTCATCAAACTCTCTGTCGGCACCGAGGATGTAGCCGACCTTGCCGCGTGGCACGCGACCAAGCGGGCGCAGTCTGACGACGGCCTGCCGCGCCATGTGACGCGCATGTGGCCAAAACGCGAGGCCGAGGTGCTGAACGGTGGCAGTATCTACTGGGTGATCAAGGGCGTGATCGTCTGCCGTCAGCGGGTGCTGCGGCTGGATGAATATCTCGGCGGCGACGGCATCAGCCGCTGCGCCATCGTGCTGGACCACGATCTTATCCGGGTGGAACCGACGCTCAAACGACCCTTTCAGGGCTGGCGCTACCTCGACCCTGCCGACGCCCCGCGCGATCTGGCCAAGGCTCGGGCAGGCGAAGATGCCCTGCCGCCAAGCCTCAGTGCCGCCCTTGCCGAACTGGGCGTGCGCTAGGTCTTCCTATTGCCAGAAAAACCGCCGCCGGAGGCCCCGGCCAGTCCAGCGGACAGCGGCCCGACAAACGCGCCCGCGCGCCCCGGAACGGGCCGCGCCGCCCCGCAGAAAAGACAGGACAGACCGCCCCGACTGTGGAAAGGTCAACAGCGGGAGGACTCTGACATGCATATCTATCACAGCCCTTTGGCTGACATTCCGTTGCGCGATCAATCCATTACCGAACGGGTGTTCGAGGGGCTCATCTCCCGCCCGGACGCGGTGGTGCTGACCGATGGGCCGACCGGACGCACAATGACGGCGTCGCAGTTCATGGATCAGGTCAAACGGCTGGCGGGCGGGCTGACGGAAAAGGGGCTGGGGGCGGGTCACACCATCGCGCTGATGGCCCCCAACATGCCCGAATATTGTACCGTCTTTCATGGCGTCGCCTGGGCGGGGGGGGCCATCACAACGATCAACCCGACCTACACCGCGTCCGAGGTCACCCACCAGCTTAGGGATGCCAAGGCCGAACTGCTGGTCACCATCCCCGCCTTCCTCGACACCGCCCGCGCGGCCGTCGCAGGCACCGGTGTCACCGAAATCATCGTGATCGGAGAGGCCGAAGGCGCGACCCCGATTGCCGCGCTCATGGGCTCGCCGCTGGCCACTCAGGCGCCTGTCGATCTGGAAAACCACATCGTTGTCCTGCCTTATTCGTCCGGCACCACCGGCCTGCCCAAGGGGGTGATGCTCAGCCATCGCAATCTGGTCGTCAATGTCGACCAGATCATTCAGGCAGGCGAGTTCCGCATGGGCGAGACCTGCGCCGGGTTCCTTCCGTTCTTTCATATCTACGGGATGACCGTGGTGATGAACGTCCATCTGGCGGGCGGCGGGGCGGTGGTTACCATGCCCCGATTTGACCTCGAAATGTTCCTGCGCATCAGTCAGGACCACAAGGCGCGGCGGATGTGGGTCGTCCCTCCGGTCGCCTTGGCACTGGCCAAGCATCCGATGGTGGACCAGTTCGACCTGTCCTCGGTCGAGCAGGTCTTTTCCGGCGCCGCCCCGATGGGTGCAGAGTTGAGCGATGCGGTGGGCAAGAGACTGAACTGCACCTGCCTGCAAGGCTACGGGATGACCGAACTGTCCCCGGTCAGCCATGTCTCTGCCCCGGGGGCCGTCAAATCCGGGTCATCCGGAAGGGTGGTCGCCAATTCCGCCTGCCGGATTGTCGATCCGGTCAGCGGAGAGGATCAGGCGCCGGGCAAAGAGGGTGAGTTGTGGATCAAGGGGCCGCTGGTCATGCTGGGGTATCTCAACAACCCCACAGCCACAGCCAGCACGCTGGACGCCGACGGCTGGCTGCACACGGGCGACATCGCCTATATCGACGATGACGGGTATATGTACATCGTCGACCGGCTCAAGGAACTCATCAAATACAAGGGCTTTCAGGTGGCCCCGGCCGAACTTGAGGCCACACTGGTTTCACTGCCCGGCATCATCGACGCCGCCGTCATCGGCCTGCCCGACCCCGAGGCCGGCGAATTGCCGATCGCCTTTGTGGTGCCCGCCCCGACAGGATCGCCAAGCGACGACGACATCAAGGCACATTTCGCCAAGGCGCTGTCGCACTACAAGCAGTTGCACCGCATCACCCGGGTCGAGGCGATCCCAAAATCAGCCTCGGGCAAGATCCTGCGCCGCCTGCTGCGCGATCAGGTGACGGGCAAGTCCTGACAGAACAAGGGCCGGGGTCATCCCCCGGCCCGTTGATTTACTTGGCCTTCTTGGACCCCAGGCTGACCTGATCCTTGCCCGCCATCGAATTGGCGGTTGCCAGTACCTTGGGCTTGTCGGCCTTCGGTTTCTTGGCTTCCTTGTTGCCCTTCTTGTTGTCGCCTTTTCCCATGATGGTCTCCTTGGGGCGCGTGGCCCCTTTGTTGCAATCTGATCCCGGCCCTGCGGCGCAGGGGTCGGGATGGCCATGTTCAGGGAAGGTCAAGGTTGCCTGAGCGAACAGGACGGTGATCTCGACTGGACAGAGGCGGCACGCCGCCTCACCCGGAATCTAGGCGTGCGGTCACGCCATTGCAAGCGGGCCTCTCAGAGCCCAAGCAGCGATTCCAGCCGCGCCAGAACCGCCCGGTCCGCGTCCGTCCACGGGGCGCGGCGGGATTTGAACAGCGTGGCCTGACTCGCGTGGATCAACCCGTCCGACAGGACCTTGAGCCCGTTGGCCCGCAGGGTTTCCCCGGTCGAGGTGATGTCGGCCACTGCCTCTGCCGTTTCGTTCTTGACCGTCCCTTCGGTGGCCCCCTGGCTATCGACCAGCGCGTAATCGGCCACGCCATTGTCGCGCAGGAATTCCCGCACCAGCCGGTGATATTTCGTGGCGATCCGCAGACGGAATCCGTGCCGGGCGCGAAAAGCCGCCGCCGCTGCATCCAGATCATCGAGCGTATCCACATCGACCCACATCTGCGGCACGGCAATCACCAGATCGGCCCCACCGAACCCCATCGGGGCCAGTTCGGCCACCCGCTGATCCCAGTTCGCCAGCTTGTCACGCACCAGATCGGACCCGGTGACGCCCAGATGAACCCGCCCCAACGCCAGATCACGCGGGATCTCGCCCGCGCTCAGCAGCACCAGCTCTAGCCCGTCCAGCCCGGCGACAGCGCCTGCATATTCCCGGTCCGACCCTGTCTTGGTCAGGCGCAGCCCCCGGTCGGCGAACCAGTCGAACGTCTTTTCCATCAGCCGCCCCTTGGACGGCACCCCCAGTTTCACGGTCATGACTGCCCCCTCAGCGCCACGACCATTTCAGGTCGGATGACGCCCCCCACCGCAGGCACGGCGCGGCCCTGCCCCAGCACCCGGGTCAGCGCGTCATAGCGCCCGCCGGTGGCCACAGGGGACAGGTCCGGGCGGCCTTCGGGGTAAAAGCCAAATACGAACCCGTCGTAGTATTCCAGCGAGGTGCGCCCGTAATTCCCCTCGAATTCAAGGTGTTCGACATCCACCCCTTGCCGTGACAGAGCCTCCATCCGCTCGGCCAGCCGGGCGGTTGCCGAAGACAGGGCGGGCATGTCCACGCCGATATCGCGCAGTTCGCTCAGCACATGGGGCATCGTTTCACGCAGCGACAGGATGGCGTCCAGCAGGTCGATCTCTTCCGCCGAAATCGGCGGGGCGGCGGCATCGTCGTGTAGGGCCGCGATACGGGCGGCGACCTCGTCCAGCCCGCGCAGTCCGATTTCGGGACCCGCGCCGATCAGCGGGTTGTCGATCGACAACAGGGCCAGCCGACTGGGCGGCGTCGGCACGCGCCCCCCAAACCGGTCAAGCAGCGCCCGGAACCTGCGT
Organism: Marivivens sp.; assembly: GCA_024642115.1. GTDB lineage: Bacteria > Pseudomonadota > Alphaproteobacteria > Rhodobacterales > Rhodobacteraceae > JAHEBU01. Next base: position 246,682 of record JAHEBU010000001.1, read on the forward strand.
GGCCGCCAGATGTGGCGCAGCAGGGCCGCCTTGCGGGCGTCGGTGGTCCGCAATCCCTGCACGGCGGCGGTCAGGATGCCGATATCGCCGGTGGCAGGGCGCACGGCCACCCCCTCCAACCCCTTGGCGATGATGGCAAAAACCTCGGCGTCGGCGCGGGCGGGGGTCTGGCCGTCGAACACTTCGTAGCCCACTTGCAGATATTCGGCGGGCCGGGTTTCGTCGACCTCCTGCCGCCGGAACACCTCGCCCGAATAGGCATAGCGGGCGGGATCGGCGCGGCTTTCCATATGCATCTGCACCACGGGGACGGTAAAGTCCGGGCGCAGCATCATCTCGCCCCGCAGCGGATCGTGGGTCACATAGGCCCGCGCGCGGATATCCTCGCCGTACAAATCCAGCAGGATATCTGCGGGTTGCAGGATCGCTGCCTCGACCGGAACGGCGCCCGCTGCCGTGAACAGGTCCATCAGGCGGGCGGCCTCGGTGCGGGCGGCGGCGGGGATCATCCCTGCCCTTTCAGGATCGCCTGCACCCGGGCCACCAGATCGTCGCGGAGCACTTCGTACTGGCTCGGGCGGTCCTTCCATTCGTCAAGACTGGCGTTCTTGGCAATCTCGGCCCCCAGGATCAGGTCCTTGATCTGCACGACGCCCTTGTCGAATTCGTCCCCGCCCGCGATCACGGCGACAGGCGAGTTGCGTTTGTCCGCATATTTAAGCTGATTTCCGAACTGTTTGGGGTTGCCCAGATAGACCTCGGCGCGGATGCCCGCGTTCCGCAGGTCGGCCACCATCGTCTGATAGTCGGCCATGCGGGCGCGGTCCATGACGGTGACGACGACGGGGCCTGGGGCCACCTGCCCCCCCACGCGCCCCTTGGCCCGCAGGGCGGCCAACAGACGGTCAACCCCGATGGATACTCCCGTCGCCGGCACCTCTTGCCCGGTGAACCGCTTGACCAGATCGTCATAGCGGCCACCGCCGGCGACCGAGCCGAATTGCTGCTTGCGGCCCTTGTCGTCGATAATCTCGAATGTCAATTCCGCCTCGAACACCGGGCCGGTATAGTAGCCAAGGCCACGCACGACCGAGGGGTCGATACGGATACGCTCAGGCCCATATCCCTGCAAATTCAATAGTTCTGCGATTTCTGACAATTCCGCGACACCGTCCTGACCTACTTTTGACGCCCCGACAATATTGCGAAGGTATGTCAGCATTCGATCTTTGAATTCGTGAGGATGTGCCATGACAACGCGTAGATTGTCTGGAGCCCAACTATCACCCGCATCGTCGGGAAAGTCCTCGACTAATTGTGTTACAACACGGGTCGTCGCAGCGACAAAACCCATGACAATTTCAACTTGTTCTCGGCCTAAGCCAGCACCTTCGGTAAAGTCGCCGCTTTCGTCTCGACGTCCTGCTTGCAACAACTGCGCGACACCGTACGGCCCGAGACGATCAACCTTGTCAATAGCGCGAAGGACAATGCCACGCTCTTCCTTGAAACGATCAGGATCGTTGGGGTCGAGAACGCCTGCCATTTCCATGACCCCGTTCAGAACCTTGCGATTATTGACCTTGACCACATAGTCCCCGCGGGCAATCCCCACCGCCTCGAGCGTGTCGGACAGCATCGCACAAATCTCGGCGTCCGCTGCCACCGATGCCGCACCGACTGTATCCGCATCGCACTGATAGAACTGGCGAAACCGGCCCGGACCGGGCTTTTCGTTCCGCCAGACCGGACCCATTGCATAACGGCGATAGGGGGTCGGCAGGTCGTTGCGGTGCTGGGCATAAACGCGGGCGAGAGGCGCGGTCAGGTCATAGCGGAGCGCCAGCCAGTCGCCCTTGTCCTTGTCGTCGAACTCTTGCCAGGCAAACACGCCTTCATTCGGGCGGTCCACGTCGGGCAGGAACTTACCCAGCGCCTCGACCGTCTCGACCGCACTCGTTTCCAGCGCGTCGAACCCATAGCGATGATAGACCCCGGCGATCTGCGCCAGCATCTGCGACCGGTCGGTCACGTCCGATCCGAAATAATCGCGGAACCCCTTGGGCGTTTCGGCCTTGGGGCGGGGGGTCTTGGTGTCCTTGGCCATGGGGTCCTCGGGCTTGCAGGGTTGCGGCCTGCCTTTACCCCGCCCCGCGTCCAAGGGCAACGCGGACCTGCGGCCCCCCTTCTTCCGGCGCCCCGACCATGATATGCGCCCCGCATGACCGACCTGACCCACCTGGAAGAACAGATCGCCCACCTGACCCGCACGGTCGAGGATCTGTCAGATATCGTCGCCCGTCAGGAACGCGAGTTGATGGTGGCGCAGCGGCGACTGGCCCTGCTGATGGAGCGCGAAGCCACGCGCGAGGTCGATGCAGGTGGGACGATCCCGTTGGCAGATCAGAAACCGCCGCACTGGTAGGGCCGCGATTTCCGGTTACCGGACATCGGCGCTCCTCAGACCTCGACCACCTCGATCACACCGTCCAATGACCGCAGCGCGCCCTTGATCTGCGGATTGACGGGAAATTCCTCGTCCAGTGTCAAGTCCACCTCGCCCAGATCAGTCCCGGTGTCGATGGTGACGATAACCGGGCCGCGCCCACCGCGCACCTTGTCCCTGCGGGCGTTTTCCAGAATCGTCTGGACAAGTGTGATCGCCGCCGCCTCGCCCAGAAACACCCGCAGGCCCGTCGCCCCGGCATCGGCCACGACCGTGTCGATTGGTGCCACGGACCGGCCCAGCAGTTTCAACTGGTCCGATTCCATCGTCGCCTCGACCTGAATGACCACCAGCGACCCGGTTTCCAGATGTTCGCGCGCGGCTTCGAGCGTGTCCGAAAACAGCGTGACCTCGTATTGCCCGGTGGGATCGGACATGGCGACAAAGGCAAAGCGGTTGCCCCGCGCCGATTTGCGTTCCTGCCGCCCGGCCACGGTTCCCGCCATCTTGGCGATATGCGCCCCGCGTTCGGCCTTGGCTGTCACCTCGTCCAGCGTGAGGATGCCCTTGCGCTTTAGCGCGGCCATGTAATCGTCCAGCGGGTGACCCGAGAGGTAGAACCCGATCGCCTTGAACTCCTCCGCCAGCCGTTCGGCGGGAAGCCAGTCGGCGGATTTGGACAGGCGCGGTTCGGGTAGGTCATCGCCCGCCTCGCCAAACAGGCTGACCTGACTTGAACTTTTCTGGTCGTGAATGGCCGCCGAATAGCCCACCAGCGCGTCAAGACTGTCAAAAACCCGACGTCGGTTGGGATCGAGCACGTCAAACGCCCCGGCGCGCGCCAGCATTTCCAGCGGACGCTTGCCCACCCGCTTGAGGTCCACCCGGCGGGCGAGGTCAAAGAGCGTCGCAAACGGCTTGCCCGCCCGCCCCTCGACGATCAGGCGCATCGCATCCACGCCCACGTTTTTCAGTGCGCCCAGCGCATAGACCAGCCGCCCGCCTGCCACGTCGAACGTCGCCTCGGACCGGTTCACGCAAGGCGGGACACACTCGATCCCCATGCCCTTGCGCACCTCCTGAAAATAGGTGCCCAGCTTGTCGGTCAGGTGAATATCGCAGTTCATCACGCCCGCCATGAATTCGACCGGGTGATTGGCCTTGAGCCAGGCCGTCTGGTAGCTGACGACGGCATAGGCGGCGGCGTGCGATTTGTTGAACCCGTAGTTGGCGAATTTTTCGAGCAGGTCGAAAACTTCGCTGGCCTTGCGTTTGTCCACCCCGTTGGCCATCGCGCCCGCTTCGAATTTCGGGCGTTCCTTGGCCATCTCTTCGGCGATCTTCTTGCCCATCGCCCGGCGCAGCAGGTCGGCCCCGCCAAGGCTATAGCCCGCCATGACCTGCGCAATCTGCATCACCTGTTCCTGATAGACGATGATGCCTTGGGTTTCGGCGAGGATGTGGTCGATGGACGGGTGAATGGATTCAAGGTCCTTGAGCCCATTCTTGACCTCGCAATAGGTCGGGATGTTTTCCATCGGGCCGGGACGGTAGAGCGCGACGAGGGCCACGATATCTTCGATACAGGTCGGCTTCATCCGCTTGAGCGCGTCCATCATGCCCGAGCTTTCCACCTGGAACACGGCGATGGTCTTGGCATCGGCATAAAGGGCGTAGGATTTCGCATCGTCCAGCGGGATCGCCCCGATGTCGTAGTCAAACCCGGTGGGCGGTTCATACAGTCGCGTCCCATCCGCAGCGACGTTCAGCGTGCGCCCCGATTTGCGGATCAGCGCCACGGCGTTCTGGATGACCGTCAGCGTTTTCAGCCCCAGAAAGTCGAATTTGACCAGCCCCGCCTGTTCCACCCATTTCATGTTGAACTGGGTGGCGGGCATGTCGGACCTTGGGTCCTGATAAAGCGGGACCAGACGGTCGAGCGGCCTGTCCCCGATCACCACACCCGCGGCATGGGTCGAGGCGTTGCGCAGTAACCCTTCGATCTGTTGGGCATAGGTCAGAAGGCGACCTACGACCTCTTCCTTGGCCTCTTCGCGCAGGCGGGGTTCGTCGGCTAGGGCTTTCTCGATGCTGACAGGTTTGACCCCTTCGACCGGGATCATCTTGGACAGCCGGTCCACCTGACCGTAAGGCAGTTGCAGCACCCGGCCCACGTCGCGCACGGCGGCCTTGGACAAAAGCGCGCCAAAGGTGATGATCTGCCCCACCTTGTCGCGGCCATATTTGTCCTGAACGTAGCGAATGACCTCTTCGCGACGGTCCATGCAAAAGTCGATATCGAAGTCGGGCATCGACACCCGTTCGGGGTTCAGGAACCGTTCGAACAGGAGAGAGTATCGCAGCGGATCAAGGTCGGTGATGGTCAGCGCATAGGCCACCAGCGACCCGGCCCCCGATCCCCGCCCCGGCCCCACCGGAATATCGTGATCCTTGGCCCATTTGATGAAATCAGCCACGATCAGGAAATAGCCGGGAAAGCCCATCTGTTCGATGATGCCCAGCTCAAATTCCAGCCGCGATTCATACTCGGGCACCGTGACGGCGTGCGGGATGACGGCCAGACGGGCGGTCAGCCCTTCCTTGGCCTGACGGCGCAGTTCGGCAACCTCGTCATCGGCGAATTTCGGCAGGATCGGCGCGCGCTTATACGCCTTGAACGCGCAGCGGCGGGCGATTTCGATGGTATTTTCCAGTGCCTCGGGCAGGTCGGCGAACAGGGTCGCCATTTCCTGCGGGCTTTTGAAATAGTGCTGGGGGGTCAGGCGACGGCGGGGTTCCTGCTGGTCCACATAAGCGCCTTGGGCGATGCAGATCAGCGCATCGTGCGCCTCGTAAAGCTCGGTCTTGGGGAAATAGACATCGTTGGTGGCAACCAGCGGCAGGTCCATCGCATAGGCCATTTCGATATGGCCCTGTTCGGACAGGCGTTCAGCATCGGGCAAGCCATCCTCGCCGGGGTGGCGTTGCAGTTCGACATAAAGACGCTGGGGATAGATCGCGGCAAGCCGGGACATCAGCGCCTGCGCCTTGGCCTGCTGGCCCAGCCTGAGGAGCCGCCCGATGGGGCCATCCGGCCCACCGGTGAGGCAGATCAGGCCCTCGGAAAACTCGGCCAGCTCGTCCACGCTGACCTGCGGCAACTCGCCCGCCGCATCAAGGTAGGCGCACGAGTTGAGCCGCATCAGGTTCATATATCCCGCCTCGTTCTGGGCGAGCAGGACGATGGGCGCGGGCGGCTCGGGCCGTTTGCCAGGGTCGGGGGTGGCATAGGTCAGATCGACCTGACAGCCGATGATCGGCTGCACCCCGGCCTTGGAGGCGTATTCGGAAAACTCCAGCGCGCAGAACATGTTGTTGGTGTCGGTCACGGCAACGGCAGGCATCCCGGCCCTGATCGCCATGTCGGGCAGTTTCTTGACCGGCACCGCCCCTTCCAGCAGGGAATGTTCGGTGTGCACGCGCAGGTGAATGAATCGGGGAAGGTCTGTCATGGGTCCAGCCTACCCGACGGGTCGGCAGCGGCAATCCCCTTGCGTCCAGGTCCGCCCTGCCCTATTCGCAGGCAGAGCGGAACAATCATTGCCCATTTTCAACGCTTTTTTGAAGCTGCTTCGCCCTCCTTTCCCGTCGCCACCCTTGCCAACAGGGCAAAAGGCCGCTTTGCTCGGTCCATCACAGAGCGCTGGCTTTCCGCCGCATCGGGCCAGCGCGGGCGGGACACTCGCATAACAGACAGCGGCCGAGATCAGGCATGACCGAGATCACGTTTCTTCTGAACGGAGAGACGGTGCAGGTGTCCGCCCCACCGACCACCACCCTGCTGGATTGGCTGCGCGACGGGCGGGGCCTGACCGGGACCAAGGAAGGCTGCAACGAGGGCGATTGCGGGGCCTGCACGGTCATCGTGACCGACGATCTGGGGGCCAAGGCGCTGAACGCCTGCATCCTGTTCCTGCCGCAACTGCACGGCAAGGCGGTGCGCACGGTCGAAGGGATCAGCGGGCCTGCGGGCCAGATGCACCCGGTGCAACAGGCGATGGTGGATCACCACGGATCGCAATGCGGGTTCTGCACGCCGGGCTTCATCGCCTCGATGGCCGCCGGGCACCTTCAGGGCCGAACGGATCATGACGTTGTTCTTGCAGGGAACCTCTGCCGTTGCACGGGCTATGCACCGATCATCCGCGCGGCCAAGGCGGCCGAAGAGGCCGATGTGCCAGAGTGGATGGAGGAGTATCTGTCGAAACTGGACGGCACGGTGGGTTCGCACCCACCCTACGCGCCGGAAAGTGCCGACGATCTGGCGGCATGGTATGCCGCCAACCCCGATGGGACGTTGATCGCCGGGGCAACGGATGTGGGCCTTTGGGTGACCAAGCAGTTGCGCGAGTTGCCAAAGGTCGCCTTCCTGAACCGCTGCGCCGACCTGCGCGGCATCGAGATTGGCGCGGACACGATCACCTTTGGCGCAATGGCCACCATGACCGAGGTCGAGGGGGTGCTGGACCACAACCACCCCTCTTACGCCGCGATGGTCCGCCGCTATGGGTCCGAACAGGTGCGGGGCGCGGCCACCATCGGCGGCAATATCGCCAACGGATCGCCCATCGGGGATAATCCGCCCGCATTGATCGCGCTGGGGGCGACCCTGCATCTGCGCAAGGGTGATCTGCGGCGCGACCTGCCGCTCGAGGCGTTCTTTATCGACTATGGCAAACAGGACCGCGCCCCCGGCGAATTCGTGACCGGTGTCACGATCCCGAAATCGGCGCCCGGCTTGCGCTGTTACAAACTGTCAAAAAGGTTCGATCAGGACATCTCTGCCGTCTGCGGGGCATTCGATATCTCGGTTCAGGACGGAAAAGTCCAAGCCGCCCGGATCGCCTTTGGCGGGATGGCGGGCATCCCCAAACGGGCCTCCGCAGTCGAAGTCGCACTGATCGGCCAACCTTGGACCGAGGCGACCGTGGAGGCGGCCCTGCCCGCCTTTGCCGCCGATTTCCAACCGCTCAGCGACATGCGGGCCAGTGCTGCCTATCGCCTGACCACGGCGCAGAACATGCTGCGCCGCTATTTCGCCGAGATGACGGGGCAGGCCACAGACCTGATGCAGGTGAGCGCATGAGCGTCGCCAAACCCCTGCCCCACGATTCCGCTCCCTTGCATGTCACAGGGCAGGCACGGTACATCGACGATATCCCGACGCCCGCGGGGACCCTGCATCTGGCGTTCGGCCTGTCCACCGTGGCGCGGGGGACGATCATCGGGGTGGACCTGAGCGCCGTGCGCGCCGCCACCGGCGTCGTCGCCGTGCTGACCGCCGCAGACTTGCCCTTTGCCAATGACGTCAGCCCGTCGAACCATGACGAACCGCTGCTGGCCACGGGGACGGTCCACTATATCGGGCAGCCGATATTCTGCGTGGTGGCGACCTCGCACCTTTCGGCGCGCAAGGCCGCGCGTCTGGGCAAGATCGACTATGCCGAAGAAACCCCGATCCTGACGATCGAGGCGGCATTGGCCGCGAACAGCCGGTTCGAGGATGGCCCGCGCATCTGGTCCAAGGGCGATGTGGACGCCGCCCTGACCCGCGCGCCGCACCGCCTGCAGGGCCGGATCGAAATGGGCGGACAGGAACATTTCTATCTGGAAGGGCAAGCCGCACTCGCCCTCCCGCAGGAAGGGGGCGACATGATCGTCCACTCCTCGACCCAGCACCCGACCGAGATCCAGCACAAGGTGGCCGAGGCATTGGGCTTGCCCATGAACGCTGTGCGCTGCGAAGTGCGCCGGATGGGCGGCGGCTTTGGCGGCAAGGAAAGCCAGGGCAACGCGCTGGCCGTCGCCTGCGCGGTGGCCGCCCGGTTGACGGGCAAGCCCTGCAAGATGCGATATGACCGGGACGATGACATGATCATCACCGGCAAACGGCACGATTTCCGCATCGACTATGACGTGGGCTACGACGACCGGGGCCGGGTGCAGGGGATCGAGTTCACGCAATACACCCGCTGCGGCTGGGCGATGGACCTGTCGCTGCCGGTGGCCGACCGGGCGATGCTGCATGCCGACAACGCCTACCTTTTGCCCCATGCGCGGATCACCTCGCACCGGCTGAAAACCAACACCCAGTCTGCCACCGCCTATCGCGGGTTTGGCGGCCCGCAGGGGGTTCTGGGGGTCGAGCGGGTCATGGACCATGTGGCCCACGCGCTGGGACTGGACCCGGTGCAGGTGCGGCAGGTGAACTATTACCGCGCGGCGGAGGGGGGGCTGTCTGCCCCCCACCGGCCTGCGGCCTCCCCCCCCGAGGATATTTCCGGCACAAAGGCAGGGCAAGACGGGCAGGATATGACCAGTCGGGGGGCTGCGGGTGGCGGGCAGCGGATTTCGTCGGGCACCGGGGGCGCACGTCGTTTTGGGGCTGAACATTCGCCACAGGCCGAGGATTACGGCCCCAATACGACGCCCTATGGGATGGAAGTCACCGATTTCGCCCTGCATGCGATGACCGACCGGCTGCTGGCATCCTGTGACTATGCCGCCCGTCGCGCAGCCATTGCGGAGTGGAACGCGGCGAACCCCATTCTGAAACGCGGGATCGGCTTTTCCCCGGTCAAGTTCGGGATTTCCTTTACCCTCACTCACCTTAATCAGGCGGGGGCTTTGGTCCATGTCTATCAGGACGGGTCGATCCACCTGAACCACGGCGGGACCGAGATGGGACAGGGCCTGTTCCAGAAGGTGGCCCAAGTGGCGGCGAGCCGGTTCGGTGTTGATGTTTCCGCCGTCAAGATCACGGCGACCGATACCGGCAAGGTGCCTAATACCAGCGCAACTGCCGCCTCCTCCGGCAGCGATCTCAATGGGATGGCCGTGCAGGCGGCTTGCGACACGATCCGCGACCGGATGGCCGCCTGTCTGGCTGATCTGGCCCAGACCACGCCCGACAAGGTGCGTTTTGCCGAAGGCCGCGTGCATGTCGGGGCCGAGGTCTTGAGTTTTGCCGAAGCCGCCGCCCGCGTCTATGTCAACCGCGTCAGCCTGTCGGCCACCGGGTTCTACAAGACCCCAGATCTGTCCTGGGATCGCATCCGGGGGCAGGGCCGCCCGTTCTATTACTTTGCCCACGGGGCCGCCGTGACCGAGGTGGTCATCGACACCCTGACCGGCGAAAACCGCATCCTGCGGACCGATATCCTGCATGACGCGGGGGCGTCGCTGAATCCGGCGCTGGATATTGGGCAGGTCGAGGGTGGCTATGTGCAGGGGGCCGGTTGGCTCACGACCGAAGAGTTGGTCTGGGACGACAAGGGCCGCCTGCGCACCCATGCGCCCAGCACCTACAAGATCCCCGCCGTGTCCGACCGCCCGCCCGTGTTCAACGTGGCGCTTTGGGATCAGGCGAACCCGGCAGCGACCGTCTATCGGTCCAAGGCGGTGGGCGAGCCGCCGTTCATGTTGGGCATTTCCGCGCTTCTGGCGCTGTCGGACGCGGTGGCGGCCTGTGGCCCCGCCTATCCGGCGCTGGATGCGCCAGCGACACCCGAACGCATCCTGACGGCCGTGCAAAAGGTGCGCGGATGACCGCCATCCGCATCCTGATCGCCCGCACCGCCGGGTCTGTCCCACGCGAGGCGGGGACAGTGATGACCGTGACTGCTACGGAGCAGGACGGCACCATCGGCGGTGGCACGCTCGAATTTCAGGCAGTGGCCGAGGCGCGGGCGATGCTGGTGGCCGGCGTGGCGCTGCGCCAGCAGACCCTGCCGCTAGGCCCGGCGTTGGGGCAATGCTGCGGCGGGTCGGTGACGCTGATCTGGGAACGGGTGGCGGGCGACGTCGCGTTGCCGCGTGCGATCCCGTTGGAAAGCCCTTGCCCGATGCCTGCGACGGTGGCGCAAAAACTGGGGCAGGTGCGCCCTGGTGCCGCCCCGCTGACACTGGACGGCTGGCTCATCGAGGCGGGCTCCCTGCCCCGTCGACCTGTCTGGATCTGGGGCGCAGGCCATGTGGGCCGGGCTCTCGTCGGGGTGCTGGCCCCGCTGCCGGACCTTTCCATCACTTGGATTGATACCAGCGCGGACCGTTTTCCTGCCCAGGTACCGCAGGGTGTCACCACCCTGCCTGCCACCGATCCGGCGCTGCTGGCCCGCCATGCGCCGCAGGACGCCGATCACCTGATCCTGACCTACAGTCACGACATCGACCTGAGCCTTTGTCACGCGCTGCTGGCGCGCGGCTTTGCGTCGTGCGGGTTGATCGGGTCTGCCACCAAATGGGCGCGGTTCCGGGGGCGGCTGGCGTCCTTGGGGCACACTCACGAACAGATCGCGCGCATCGCCTGCCCGATCGGCGATGCGGCCTTGGGCAAACATCCACAGGCCATCGCACTTGGCGTCGCCACAAGTCTGCTCAGACAGACAGGCACCAACATCAACAGGGGGACAGACGATGGAGCGCGAAACACTGCTTGATCTGCGCGGGCTGACCAAGGCCTATCCGGGGGTGATCGCCAACAGCGAGGTGTCCTTTACAATCGGCAAGGGCGAGGTTCACGCGCTGCTGGGCGAAAACGGCGCGGGAAAATCCACGCTGGTCAAGACGATTTACGGTCTGGTCAAACCAGACAGCGGGACGATGACGCTGAACGGCGCACCCTATGCGCCTGCCGAACCCCGCGCCGCGCGGGCGGCGGGTGTGGCGATGGTGTTCCAGCACTTTTCCCTGTTCGACGCGTTGAACGTGGCCGAAAATATCGCCTTGGGCATGGAAAACCCACCGCCCCTGCGCGATCTGGCCCAGCGCATCCGCGAGGTGTCCGAAACCTATGGCCTGCCGCTCGACCCTGCCCGGATCGTGGGCGACTTGTCAGCGGGTGAGCGCCAGCGGGTCGAGATCATCCGCTGCCTATTACAGGACCCAAAGCTGTTGATCATGGACGAGCCGACTTCGGTTCTGACCCCGCAAGAGGTGCAGATCCTGTTTGAAACGCTGCGCAAGCTGTCGTCCGAGGGGACCTCGATCCTTTATATCTCGCACAAGCTCGAAGAAATCCGGGCCTTGTGCGAACACGCGACCATCCTGCGATTGGGCAAGAATGTGGGCACCTGCGATCCCCGTGCCACCTCGGCCCGCGACATGGCCGAGATGATGGTCGGCACCGTCCTGCACACGCCCAGCCGCGACACGGCGGCACCCGGCGACGTCGTTCTGTCCTTGCAAAACCTGACGGCCCCGGCCCCGCATGAATTCGGCACCGCGCTCAAAGGCATCACCGTCGAGGTGCGCAAGGGCGAGGTTCTGGGCATCGGCGGGGTCGCAGGCAACGGGCAGGACGAACTGGTCGCCGCCCTGTCGGGCGAAATGAAAACGGGCGACGGGATGGTCACCCTCAAGGGACAGTCGGTGGGCCGCCTTGGCCCCAACGACCGCCGCGCCCTTGGCCTGCTGGCCGCGCCCGAGGAACGGATGGGCCATGCCGCAGCGCCGGACATGAGCCTGACCGAAAATGCCCTGCTGACCGGAGTGGTGCGCAAGCACTTGTCGAAAAATGGATTTCTGCAATGGGGCAAGGCCCGCACCTTTGCCGAGGAAATCATCAAGGCGTTTGACGTCCGAACGCCCGGCCCCGGCAACGCGGCGCGGTCGCTGTCGGGCGGAAATTTGCAGAAATTCGTCATCGGGCGGGAAATCCTGCAAGACCCGGACGTGCTGATCGTCAATCAACCGACGTGGGGCGTCGATGCATCGGCCGCTGCGGCCATCCGGCAGGCCCTGCTGGATCTGGCGGCCAAGGGGGCGGCGGTGATCTGCATTTCCCAAGACCTGGATGAACTGATGGAAATCAGCGACCGCTTTGCTGCCTTGAACGAAGGGCGGCTATCCCCCCCGCGCCCGGCCAAGGGGCTGACGGTCAACGACATCGGCCTGATGCTGGGCGGCGCGCATGATATGGAGGTGGCCCATGTTGAGGCTTGAAAAACGGCCGCAACCGTCGGCCTTCTGGACCTATGCCACCCCGGTCGTCGCGGTGATCCTGACAATGGTGCTGGGCGGCATCCTGTTCTGGTTTCTGGGCAAACCGCCCGTCACAGCGATCAAGACCATCTTTTGGGACCCGCTGTTTGGCGATTTCGCGTTCTACTACCGGCCCGAGCTTTTGAAAAAGGCGGCCCCTCTCATCCTGATCGCCATCGGGCTTTCGTTCGGGTTCCGGGCGGGCATCTGGAACATCGGGGCCGAGGGACAATATATCATGGGGGCGATCTTTGGCGCGTCGGTGGCGCTCGCCTTTTACCCGATGGAGGCCCGCTGGCTGATCTTTCCGCTGATGATCGCGGCAGGCATCGCGGGCGGGGTGATCTGGGCGATGATCCCGGCGCTGTTGCGGGTGTATTTCAAGACCAACGAAATCCTCGTCTCGCTCATGCTGGTCTATGTGGCGGACGTTCTGATCAAGGCGTTTTCGGTCGGCCTTTTGCGCAATCCGGACGGCAACGGGTTTCCGGGCAGTCGGAACCTCAAGCAATATCCGTCGGCGGCGAACCTCGACCTGTGGACCGATACCGGCATCCACTGGGGCGTCGTAACGGCGGTCTTTGCCGTGGTCGTGGCCTATGTGTTCTTTGCCCGGCACCAGTTCGGGTTCAACGTGCGGCTGGCCGGGCAAAGCCCCCGCGCCGCCGCCTTTGCGGGCGTCAATCCGAACCGTCTGGTGTTGGTCTGCATGGCCCTGTCGGGCGGGCTGGCCGGGGTCGCGGGCATGTTCGAGGTGGCGGGGCCATCTGGGCAGATCCTGGGGTCGTTCCCGGCCTTTTACGGCTTCACGGCGATCATCGTCGCCTTTCTGGGCCGGTTGCATCCGGTGGGCATCCTTCTGGCAGGTCTGTTGATGGCACTGACCTATATCGGCGGGGACGCGGCGCAATCGGCGATGAACCTGCCGTCGGCGGCAATCCAGATGTTTCAGGGAATGCTGCTGTTTTCGCTTTTGTCGGTCGATGTGCTGACCAATTACCGCATCCGCCTCACCACAGCAAAGGTCGCCTGACATGGATATCAATCCCGTCTTTCTTCTGGCTGCGGTCATCGTGGCGTCCACGCCAATCCTGCTGGCGGCCATCGGTGAATTGGTGGTGGAGCGGTCCGGAGTCCTGAATCTCGGGGTCGAGGGGATGATGATCACCGGGGCGGTGTGCGGCTATATCGCCGGGCATCAAAGCGGATCGGCCTTGGTCGGATTTGCGGGGGCAGCAGCGGGCGGGGCGGCGGTGGCGGCCCTGTTCGGGTTACTGACGCTGGGCCTTTTGACCAATCAGGTGGCGACGGGACTGGCACTTACCTTGTTCGGGGTGGGTCTGGCGGCGATGGCCGGCCAAGGCTACGTCGCACCCAACCCGGTGAGCGTGCCCAAACTGCCGATCCCGGGCCTGTCCGACATTCCCGCCCTCGGGCATATCTTCTTTAACCACGATGGCATGGTCTATCTGTCCATCGCGCTGGTGGTAGCGGTCTGGTGGTTTCTGGAACGGTCGCGGGGCGGGCTGATCCTGCGGGCGATCGGCGAAAACCACGAGGCGGCGCATGCGCTGGGCTACAATGTGCGGCGGGTGCGGTTTGCGGCAATCCTGTTTGGCGGGGCCTGCGCGGGGCTGGGCGGGGCCTATATCAGCCTTGTGCGCGTCCCCCAGTGGATCGACAACATCACGGCGGGGGCCGGGTGGATCGCGCTGGCCATCGTCGTCTTTGCGGGCTGGAAACCGTGGCGGCTGGTGGCAGGTGCCTATCTTTTTGGCGGCGTGACCGCGCTCCAGCTCAACATTCAGGCCTCGGGGCTTGCCATCCCTGTCGAATATCTTTCCATGTCACCCTACATCGCCACGATCATCGTGCTGGCGGCCCTGTCGGGCGGGCGGGCACCGGGATCGCTGGGGAAAATCTTTCACGCCTCACGTTGAGGCATTGTAACCAATCGCCGGGGCCAACCCGGTGCCACCAAGGGGAGACTACCTATGAAACGCAGAACGCTTTTGGCCACCGGGGCAAGTGCAGCCGTGGCAGCAGCCTTGGGCGCACCGGTGCGCGCCCAGACCAAGACCAAGGTCGGCTTTATCTACGTCGGACCGATCAACGATGGCGGCTGGACCCAGCACCACCACGAATCGGCGATGGAAATGGTCGCCCATTTCGGCGACGCCGTTGACTTCGTCTATCAGGAAAGCGTGCCCGAAGGGCCGGACGCCGAACGCGCCATCACCCAGATGTGCCTTGGCGGGGCGAACATCGTGTTCACCACGTCGTTCGGCTACATGGACCCGACCATCAACGTGGCGGCCAAGTTCCCCGATGTGAAGTTCGAACATGCCACCGGCTACAAACAGGCCGACAACGTGGGCGTCTATTCGGCCAAGTTCCACGAAGGCCGCGCCGTGCAGGGGTTCCTTGCGGGCAAGATGACCAAATCGAACAAGATCGGCTATATCGCGTCAGTTCCGATCCCCGAGGTCGTGCTGGGCATCAACTCGGCCTACATCCATGCGAAAAAGGTCAACCCGGATGTCGAATTCAAGATCGTCTGGATCTTTGAATGGCTCAACCCCGCTAAGGAGGCAGACGCCGCCAAGGCGCTGATTGAACAGGGCTGCGACGTCGTCCTGCAACACACCGATTCCACCGCACCCCAGCAGGCGGCCAAGGATGCAGGCAACGTCTATACCTTTGGTCAGGCGGCTGACATGGCGGAATTCGCGCCCATGCCCCGGATTTCGTCGATCATCGACGTCTGGGCACCCTACTACATCAAGCAGGTTCAGGCTGTCATGGACGGCACCTGGGTCAGCGAAAACACCTGGGACGGGATCGGCGAAGGCATGGTCGGTATTGGCGAGATTTCGTCGGCCGTCCCCGCCGACATCAAGGCCGAGGCCGAAGCGCTGCGCGACAGCATCGCCGGCAAATCCTATAACCCCTTCACCGGCCCGCTCAACAAACAAGACGGATCGCCCTGGCTGGCGGATGGCGAAGTGGCCGAAGATGGCGTGCTGGCCGGCCTAAACTTTTTCGTCGAAGGCATCTCGGGCGACATCCCCAGCTGATCGCGCCCACCAGACAACCAAAGGCCCGCCCCCGGCGGGCCTTTTTCGTTTCGGCCATATTCAGCGCAGTCCGGAATACCTGACCCCAGATTCGAGGCGACTCAGCGTATAATCCAGGCACCGCGCCAACATTTCAGCGGTCAAAACTTGCATCGAAAAGGAGTTCACAATGCCACGTTTCGTGATCGATACCGGAGAGGTCGACTTCTCCAAGGAAGACACCATGGGCCTGCAACTCGAACTGCAACAGACAGCCCTGCGCCATGTCGCCCGGATGGGCTATGACAAGCCCTTTGTCGTGAAGTTCCCGCGCGAATGGTATGGGATCTACCTGCGCAACAAATTCGAAGGTCTGGCCGACATCGAAACCCAGATCGGCAAGCAGATCGCCGGAATCCGGTGATGGACGCGGGCAAGACCTGCCCGAGCAGCACCTGCACGCCGGGCAACAGTCTGATCGGCATCCGCGGCCCGGACGGTCGGATCAAGGCGCTGCGCACGCCCCTGCCCGTTACGGCAGAGTTCGCGCAAGAGGCCGCCAGATCAGGCCCGCCCGAGGCGCGGATGCGCTTTGCCTCGGCCTGTCAGACGTCCGGGTGCAGCCAATGGACCGGCACCCGCTGCGGCGTGATCGACCGGGTGCTGCACCATCTTGAAGCGGTGCCCGAGGTTCTGCGCACCGACCTGCAACCCTGTGCGATCCGGGCCACCTGCCGCTGGTTCGATCAAAGCGGGGCCACCGCCTGTCACGGCTGCGATCTGGTGGTGACCGACCTGCGCGCACCGATGGCCGCCGAATGAAAGCGAAAGGCCCGCCCTGACCGGCGGGCCTTTTTTGCAGGCACTTGATCTCGATCAGGGAAGGTTCCGGCGGGAAGGCTAGTCTGACAGTGTCGGGGCCGGCTATGGCCAGCCGACGGTATGGAGGGATTGGCAAATGGCACATATCGTGGTTCTGGGCGGCGGCCTTGGCGGGTCAATTATGGCCTATGAGTTGGCCGATCAGATCGGCAAGGGGGACACGATCACGGTCGTGACCAAAGACCCCAAATATCACTTCGTCCCTTCCAATCCTTGGGTGGCTGTCGGCTGGCGCAAGCCCAAGGACATCACGATGGATCTGGCCAGAACCTACAAGGCCAAGAAGATCGACTTCAAACCGGTGGCCGCCGAACGGCTGTTTCCCGACGAAAACCGCATCCATCTGGTGGACGGATCGGACGTGTCCTACGACTATCTGGTGATCGCGACAGGGCCCGAACTGGCCTTTGACGAAATTCCGGGGCTGGGGCCTGCCGGGCATACCCAGTCGGTCTGCCATGTCGATCACGCGGCCGAGGCCAACGTGGCGTTCGAGGCATTCTGCAAATCCCCCGGCCCGATCATCGTGGGGGCCGTTCAGGGGGCATCCTGCTTTGGACCGGCCTATGAATTCATCTTTCAACTCGACACCGAGCTGCGGCGCAGGAAAATCCGGGACAAGGTCCCGATGACCTTTGTAACCTCGGAACCCTATATCGGCCATCTGGGGCTGGACGGGGTGGGCGACACCAAGGGGCTGCTGGAAAGCGAACTGCGCGAACATCACATCAAATGGGTGACTTCGGCCAAGGTGAAAAGGGTCGAACCGGGTATCATGACGATCGAGGAAATCGCCGACGACGGCACCTCCAAAGGCGACCGCGACCTGCCATTCGGCTATGCGATGATGCTGCCCGCCTTCCGGGGCATCGCAGCACTTCAGGGGATCGAGGGGCTGTCGAACCCACGCGGCTTTACCATCGTGGACAAACACCAGCAAAACCCGAAATACCGCAACATCTTTGCCGTGGGGGTCTGCGTGGCGATCCCGCCCATCGGCCCCACGCCTGTCCCCTGCGGCGTGCCCAAGACCGGGTTCATGATCGAATCGATGGTCACCGCCACCGCCCATAACATTGGTGCCCTTCTCAACGGGCGCGAGCCTGACCGTCAGGCCACATGGAACGCCTTTTGTCTGGCCGATTTCGGCGACAGCGGTGTGGCCTTCGTCGCCCAGCCCCAACTGCCCCCGCGCAACGTGAACTGGTCGTCCTCTGGCAGATGGGTCCACGGCGCCAAGATCGCATTCGAAAAGTATTTCATGGGCAAGATTCGGCGCGGCACATCTGAAACCTTCTATGAAAAGGCCGCGCTCAACCTGATGGGGATCGGCAAGCTGAAGGATGTGGAGAAAAGCTGACCTCGGCCGTCACGCCCGGTAGCGGTGGGTCAAGACCCACCTTACAGTCTGGCCCTGAGCTTCTTTGGTCTGAAAAACTCCCGCCGGAGGCTCCGGGCGCAGGTCCGGGAGCCTCCGGCGGGAGTTGTTATGGCAAGGTGAAGGCAAGGACCCCTGTGACGGTGGGTTTCAACCCACCGCCCCCTTTTCCCCGCCTCCGCGTCATGGCAACCTTTGACCATGACACATCTCACACTTGCAGACGGCAGCCCCGTCTCCCGTTTCACCTTCGGCACCATGCAGTTCGGCGGACGCGCCGACGCGGACGAAAGTCGGGCCATGTACGACGCTGCCCGCACCGCCGGGGTCACCCATTTCGACACCGCTGTCGGGTACAACGACGGGGCGGCCGAACAGGTTCTTGGCGGGCTGATCGCGGCGGAGCGGGACCGGATCTATCTGGCCACCAAAGTCGGATATGAGGGCGGCTGCGGGCGTGCCAATATCCTGTCGCAGCTCGACCGCAGCCGGTCGCAGCTGGGTCAGGACAGCGTGGACCTGCTTTATCTTCATCGCTGGGATGGCGACACCGACCTACGGGAAACCTTTGAAACGATGGCGGACCTACAAGCTAACGGAACCATCCGCCACATCGGCGTATCCAACTGGGCCGCTTGGCAGGTGATGAAGGGGCAGGCCGTTTGTGCAACCCTTGGCAGCCGGATCGACGCCATCCAGCCGATGTACAACCTCGTCAAACGGCAGGCCGAAGTGGAGCTGTTTCCGATGGCCACGGATCAGGGGATCGCCATCGTGCCCTATTCCCCGCTGGGCGGTGGGCTTCTGACCGGGAAATACGCCCAGGGCGGCACCGGGCGGTTGACCGAAGACGACCGCTATGCCGCCCGCTATGGGCAGGACTGGATGCACCGAACGGCAGCGGATTTGGCCGAACTGGCGGCAGATCTTGGCACCCATCCCGCCACACTGGCGGTGGCCTGGGCGGCGGCCCATCTGGCCCACCCCTCGCCGATCCTGTCGGCCAAATCGGCCCAGCAGTTGGCGCCATCGCTTGAGGGCGCTGGCTATCCGATGGACGCAGCCCTCTATGCCCGGATCGCCACCCTGTCCCCCACCCCACCCCCGGCCACTGACCGGCTAGAGGAAGCATGACAGACTTCATCATCATCGGCGGTGGGATCGCAGGCATCTCGGCGGCGGCTCGCCTGTCGCATCTGGGCCGGGTGACCCTTCTGGAACGCGAGGGCGCGCTGGGCTACCACGCTTCGGGCCGCTCGGCGGCCTTGTTCGAGGAAACCTATGGCAAACCCTCGGTCGTCGCGCTGAACCGGGCCTCGAAATCCTACCACATGACCGAAAATGGCGGTGTCCTGTCGCCCCGCGGGATCATGCTCGTGGGCAGTCCTGCCACCGCCGAGGTGTTTGACCATGACCTGAAAACGATGGAGATGGACCCGGTCACGATGGCCGAGGCTTTGCGCCTGTTCCCCATCCTTGATCCCGCCGTGGTGGACCGGGCCGCCTGGCATTCCGAGGCGTGGGATATCGACACTGACCGCCTGATCCAGAACTTTGCCCGCGAGGTGCGAGGCAATGGCGGGCAGGTGGTGACCGGGGCCGAGGTCACCGGGATCACCCGGACCGCTTTGGGCTGGCAGGTGCTGACGACCTTGGACGCCTACGATGCGCCCATTCTGGTGAACGCCGCCGGGGCCTGGGTAGATGTTGTCGCCGGCATGGCCGGGATCAAACCGCTGGGCTTCACGCCGCTGCGCCGGTCGATGGCCCGCATTCCCGCTCCCGGCGGACGGGACGTTTCAGCCTGGCCCATGGTCTTTGGCGCGGGCGAGGACTGGTATGCCAAACCCGATGCCGGAGCCCTGATCGTTTCCCCCGCCGAAGAGGACCCGGCAGAGCCGCACGACGCCTGGGCCGATGACATGGTGCTGGCCGAAGGTTTGGCGCGGTACGAGGCGCATGTGACCGAACCGGTGACGCGCCTGCTCTCCTCTTGGGCCGGGCTGAGGACCTTTTCACCCGACCGGCAGCTGGTGCTGGGGCCGGACCCGGCCAATCCGGCCTTTGTCTGGTGCGCGGGGCAAGGTGGCTATGGGTTTCAGACCAGCCCTGCGGCAAGCCAGCTTTTGGCGGATATCGTGGCGGGTCGGGCGTCAGATCTGGACGCAGAGACCGTGGCCGCCACCAATCCCGGCCGGTTCAGGTAGTCGGAAAATGATATTTTCCGGAACGTTTTCCATACCGGAAAACGGCGCCCTCAGGCCACGGCAGTCCTGAGCTCCCAACTGCGCAGGGTCAGAAAGTCGGCAGGGTCGCGGGCTTCGCCCATCCGCAGTTGAGGAAAGATCGAATACAGTTCTTCCCGCGCATCGGCGATTAGTCCGGCAATCGCCTCTGGCCCGGGATGCAGGCTTTCGGTGGCGGCCCCTTCGGCAAAGATCACCTCGTGCCTGTCAAAGACCAGATGAAAATAGGTGACCGAGGTGCGGCTGCTGTCCACATGAACCCGGTCGAAACTGGCGGCCAGCGATTTGGCCTGCACGAACACCGCATCCTCGCCGAACATCAGCGGAATACGGATATGGCAATACAGCATCTTGTGCTGGGGCGAGACCCAGAGATCCCGTTCGGGCAGACCAAAGCCCAAAGCCCCGCTGGAGATCCGGATCGGCCAGAGCCGCCGGTCCCCGGCATATTCCGCGCCGCTGATGCGGCGCGAATGGATCATCCGTATCGGCTGATCCCCGTTGTCCCACGTCGTGACCAGATCACCCACGTGCAAGGTTTCGATCGGCCGGGCGCCGTCCGGCGTTTCGATCAACGTGCCTTGGGTCAGGCAGATCGGGGCGGCGCCTTGGGTCATCGGCCCGTCGGACTGATTGCCATAGGCGTCGAACTGGATCGTCTCGCCACTGCCGGAAAACAGCGGGATCGGGAAATATCCGGCAGCAGGCCCTTCGGTGGCCGTGGCCGGCATGTTGGACCCCTCCAGCGCGTAAAAGGACTTCAGAACCTGGTCCTGACCAAAATCGACAAAGGCAATGCCCCCGATCTGTCCGGGCGCTGGATCGGCCACCAGCCGCACCGGAAGCTGAAAGATGGTCCATCCCGTCACCGGATCGACCACACCGGCATAGTCCGACAGGCTAAAGGTCTGGGCGATGCTGCCGTCCGCGGCATACGCGATCAATTCAAATTGTGGCAACCGCCCCAGATCATCGGGGGACACGGCGACCTCGACATAGTGCGGCACGCCTGAACTTGTCGCCACGTCGTCGCGATAGTGGATTTCCGAAACGAAGGCCATTCAAGGGCCCTTCCCTTTGACTGCGTCGGAACGAGGGATAATTCGGTGAAATGGTTAATGATTGTTCGCCTGAGGGAAGTTTTGCGGCGGAATTGCCCCGTCCTAGCCGCAATCCCTGTCCCAAGGGGACGGCAGGATTGCCCAATCGCCCGCTTCCGACCTAGACTTTTCCGACCTGATACCGCCCGGACACAAAGGAGACCCCCATGTTCGCAGGCCGCAGTTGGGACGACTGGATCGCCCGATATTCCCAAAGCCACCAGAACCGGATCAACCAGATCACCCACAGCTTCGGCATCCCGATGATCGTGCTGTCGATCCTGCTGGGGGTCGTTTCGATCTTTGTCGGCGGCCTTTGGCCCTGGGCGCTCGGGCTGTTCGTGGCGGGCTGGGCGCTTCAGTTCATCGGCCACGCGTTCGAAGGAAAGCCGCCCGAATTCCTGTCAGACTGGCGGTTCCTTTTCGTCGGATTGCGCTGGTGGATCGCCAAGATGAAGGGGCGGACGTAGCGAGGCGCGACGTCTTGACCAGCAATTGTCTGCCTGACGTGACACATTGGGCGGTTGCGGGGCGCATCGCGCCTCTGGCCGATTGAATTGGCCCCGGCATTGCCCATCTATGTCAGATGAAAAAGCGGCTGCGTGACCACGTCAAAGACCGGTTTGACCGACAGTATCTGCGGTTGTCGCAGTCTGTGCCGGGTCTGGCCGGACCCTTGCAGGGGTTGCGGTCGCCCGGCTGGCGTCTGGCGCGAATTCCCTTGGCCATCCTGCTGATCCTGGGCGGCGTGTTTTCGATCCTGCCGTTTCTGGGGATCTGGATGTTGCCGCTGGGGCTTTTGCTGCTGGCGGTGGACATTCCCGCCCTTCAGGCCCCTTTGGCCGCGGCAGTCATCCGCGGACGGCGCGGGCTGGGAAACCTGCGCCGCCGATTTTTCGGCTGAGCCCAGTCGGGTCAGCCATCAATCCTGCCCGATGGCGTCAGCCATCAATCCTGATGCTGGCGTTCTGCGGATCATAGGGGCTGTCCTCGACGATGGTCGCGTCCCACAACTCGCGGAACATCCGCACCTTGAGTTTCGTGCCGACCGCCGCATGGGCCGGGGCGACATATCCCATGCCGATGCTCTTGCCAAACGCGACCGAATACCCGCCCGAGGTCAGGCGGCCGACCCGCGCACCGTCCTGCGCGAACAGCACCTCGCGGCCCCACGGATCCGCATCGGCAGGACCGTCAATCAGCAAGGTCACGCAGGTCGACCTTATGCCGATAGCCTCCATCGCGGCCTTGCCCTGAAACTCTTTGGTCTGGTCGATGAACCGGGGCAGGTCAGCCTCGGCCGGGGTCGCGTCGCGGCCCAACTCGTTGCCGAAGGCGCGATAGGATTTTTCCTGCCGCAGCCAGTTCTGCGCCCGTGCGCCGACCAGCTTCATCCCGTGCGGCTTGCCCGCTGCCTCGAGCAGGTCGAACAGGTAATTCTGCATCTCGATGGGGTGGTGCAATTCCCAGCCCAATTCGCCAGTATAGGCGACCCGGATCGCGTTGACCGGGCACATGCCCAATTCGATGGGGCGGGCGGACAGCCAAGGAAAGCGTTTGTTGGACAGGGCTGTATCAGGATCGGCATCCTTGATGACGGCCTTGAGCACATCGCGCGATTTCGGCCCGGCGATGGCAAAGACGCCCCATTGGGTGGTGACGTTCTGCACCTCGATCCGGCCAAACTCGGCCTCTTTGTCATCGACACATTTGCGCAGGTAATCGGCGTCGTAATCGGTCCAGGCCCCGGCGCTGACCAGATAATACTCGTGCTCTTTCAGGCGGACGATGGTGTATTCGGTCCGGGTGGTGCCTTTGGGCGTAAGCGCATAGGTCAGGTTGATCCGGCCCACCTTGGGCAACTTGTTGGTGGTGAACCAGTCAAGGAATGCGGTCGCTCCGGGCCCTTTGACCAGATGCTTGGTGAATGCGGTGGCGTCGATCAGGCCAACGCCCTCGCGGATCGCCTTGGCCTCCTCCACGGCGTATTGCCACCAGCCGCCGCGGCGGAAACTGCGGGATGCGTGGTCGTCGAACCCCTGCGGTGCGTAATAGATCGGGCGTTCCCAGCCGTTGACCTGCCCGAACTGGGCGCCGCGCGCCTTTTGCCGGTCATAGGCGGGGGCGGTGCGCAGGGGGCGGGCGGCTTCGCGTTCTTCGTCCGGGTGGTGCAGGATAAAGACGTGGGAATAGCACTC
The DNA here is from genome assembly GCA_024642115.1 of Marivivens sp. Lineage (GTDB taxonomy): Bacteria > Pseudomonadota > Alphaproteobacteria > Rhodobacterales > Rhodobacteraceae > JAHEBU01. Next base: position 270,029 of record JAHEBU010000001.1, read on the forward strand.
CTCGTTCTTGCGGGCGGCGTATTCGGTCGTCATCCACGACCCGTACCGCTTGGGGTCAAGGCTGGCCATGTCGATCTCGGCCTCGCCCTCCACCATCATCTGGGCAAGGTAATAACCGGTGCCGCCTGCCGCCGTAATGCCAAAGCTGAACCCTTCGGCCAGCCACATGTTGCGCAGGCCGGGGGCGGGGCCCACCAGCGGGTTGCCATCGGGGGTATAGCAGATCGGACCGTTGAAATCGTCCTTGAGGCCCACGGTTTCCGACGACGGAATGCGGTGGATCATCGACATGTATTCCGTCTCGATCCGTTCCAGATCGAGCGGGAACAGATCGGCGCGGAAGCTGTCAGGAACCCCGAATTCGAACCGGGCGGGGGCGTTATCCTCGTACGGGCCAAGGATCCATCCGCCCCGCTCTTCGCGGACATACCAGCGGGCGTCGGCATCGCGCAGGACGGGGTGCTGCGGATTTGTCTTGCGCCATTCGACAAGGGCGGCATCGGGTTCGGTCACGATGAACTGGTGTTCAACCGGGATCGCAGGGGATTTGATCCCCAGCAGTTTCGCCGTGCGCTGGGCGTGGTTGCCCGTGGCGGTGACGACATGTTCGGCATGAATGACGATCTGCTCGTCCGAAGCGACTAGGTTGCCGCCCTTTTCGACCATCTTGGAACAGGTGACGAGCCATTCATCCCCGGTCCAGAAATAGCTGTCTGCCTGCCATTTACGTTCGATCATCACGCCGCGCTGGCGGGCGCCCTTGGCCATGGCCATCGTCACGTCGGCGGGGTTGATGTAGCCATCGGTGGGGTGAAATATCGCGCCCTCAAGGTCATCGGTGCGCACCAGTGGCCAACGATCCTTGATGTCGCGGGCTGTCAACCATTCAAAGGGCACGCCGCAGGTTTCGGCCGTGGTCGCATAGACCATGTATTCGTCCATCCGCGCCTTGGTCTGGGCCATGCGCAGGTTACCCACCACGGCAAAGCCCGCGTTCAGGCCTGTTTCGGCCTCAAGCGATTTGTAGAAATCGACCGAGTATTTGTGAATATGGGTGGTCGCAAAGGACATGTTGAACAGCGGCAGCAGGCCCGCGGCGTGCCAGGTCGACCCCGACGTCAGCTCATCCCGCTCCAACAACATGACATCGTCCCAGCCCGCGCGGGCCAGGTGATACGCGATCGAGGTGCCGACAGCGCCGCCGCCCACCACCAATGCTTTGACATGCGTTTTCATGGCGCGACTCCCTTGCGGCTGACCTGCCCGCAATCTGTCGCAAAGCGGACGCAAGGGCGAGAGGGGGCCGACCAGTCGCGGTGCAAATGCGACAGAGGCCGGCCCCCGATACAGCCGCTAGTGGCCGAAATCGGCGGGCGTCACCGACCCGTCGCCGTTGCTGTCCAGTTCAGCGAACAAACGGGGCGAGGCCGCGTCGAATTCAGCCGCCGAAATCATCCCGTCCGCGTCGGTGTCGTTATAGGCCAGCGTCATCGCGCCGTGGATCAACTGGCCCGGCCCGCCCGGCCCATGCCCGCCGCCGGCCTTGTCCGCTTCGGCGGACGCGATGGTTTCGGCCATCATCCCCTGCTCTTCGGCGTCGATCATGCCATCGCCACTTTGGTCGAACATGACAAAGATGTCGGTCCGGCGGGTTGCGATATCGTCCAGCGTGATCACGCCATCGGCATTCTGATCCCATTCCTCGATGAACATCGCCATTGGGGCCCCTGCCCCGTTCTGACCCTGCGCCTGGGCAAGAGTGGTCGATCCAAGGGCCGTCAAAAGCGCCATCGTGGCAAGTTTCGCATACATATTAATACATCCTTTTGTTTGCATGTAATCGTCATACGCTTCTTCCGTCCCGATCCGTCGCACAGAATTTGGACAAGGTGTCGCAGGGCCAACGGGGTGCCAGACGGCGCGACGCAACCCTTGCCGCCCCCGGACACGCCCTCTACAACCGTGCCAAAGTCAGGAGCCACGATGAAGATTTGCCGCACAATTGCCGATCTGCGGACCACCGTTTCAGGACTCCGGGCCAGGGGATCGGTCGGGCTGGTGACGACCATGGGGGCGCTGCACGCTGGACATTTGGCGTTGGTCGCCGCGGCACGCGCCGACCACCCTGTCGTTGTCGCCACAATCTTTGTGAACCCGACCCAATTCGGCAACCCCACCGATCTTGAAAAATACCCCCGTACCGAAGCCGCCGATCTGGACATGCTGCGGCGGGCCGGGGTGGATGCCGTGTTCCTCCCCTCGGTTGACGAGATGTATCCAGCCGGCGACGAAACCATTGTCGAGACGACCCATCTGGCCAACATGCTGCACGGCCTTGTCCGGCCCGGCCATTTCCGGGGCGTGGCAACGGTAGTGACGAAACTCTTCAACATCTGCGGGGCCGATGCCGCCTATTTCGGCGAAAAGGACTATCAACAGCTTCAGGTCATCAAACGGCTTGTGCGCGACCTGCATATCCCCATCGCCATCCACGGCGTCCCCACTGTCCGCGAAGAGGACGGGCTGGCCATGTCGTCGCGCAACGTGCGCCTGACGCCCGACGACCGGGTGGCGGCGGTTGTCCTGCACCGCGCACTTGACCGCGCCGAAGGACTGGCGCGCACTGGCGCATCCGCCGAATCCCTGCTGGCGCTGATCGAGGCGACATTCGCCACCGAACCCCGCGCGACGCTGCGCGGTTGCGACATCGTCCACGCCGATAGTCTGGCCCCCATCAACGGCCAGATCGACGGACCCATCGCCATCCTGCTGTCCGCCGACTTCGGCCCCGCCGACAACCGCGTCCTGCTGATCGACCAGAGGGAAATTGGAAAATGAGCACTCAGACCGAGAAAATCCGCCGCACGACCGTGCCCATGATCGCAAAACGGAAAGGCGGCGAACCCATCGTGTCGCTCACCTCGTACCACGCGCATACGGCAGCCATCGTGGACAAGTACGCCGATTTCATCCTTGTGGGCGATAGCCTCGGCATGGTCATGCACGGGATGGAATCGACCGTGGGCGTGCCGCTCGACCTGATGATCATGCACGGCAAGGCAGTCGTGCGCGGCACGCAAAAGGCGCTGATCGTGGTCGACATGCCCTTTGGCACCTACGAGGAAAGCCCCAACATGGCCTTTCGCCACGCCGCCCAGGTGATGAAGGAAACCGGCTGCGGCGCGATCAAGATCGAGGGCGGCAAACGCATGGCCGACACCATCCGCTTTCTGACCGAACGGGGGATTCCGGTGATGGCCCACACCGGCCTGACCCCGCAATCGTCCCACGTCATGGGCGGGTTCAAGACCCAGGGCCGGGACGAGGCGACCTGGGCCGCGCACGAAGAGGACGCCCGAGTCGTCGCCGAAGCAGGCGCGTTTGCTGTCGTGCTTGAGGGGATGGTCGAACCCCTGGCGGCCAAGATCACCAAACAGATCGCGATCCCGACCATCGGCATCGGTGCATCGGTGGACTGTGACGGACAGATCCTCGTGCTCGAGGATATGCTGGGCCTGAACCCTTGGACTCCGAAATTCGTCAAGGTTTACGGGCAATTAGGACCAATGATCGAAGATTCGGTCCGGCGCTACGCCGCCGACGTGAAATCCCGCGCCTTTCCAACCGAAGACCAGGTTTATCGCTGATCGCGGACTGACGCGCAGGTCAACCTGCGCGATTTTGGCAACGATCCCAAGGGATTGTTTCCCATACCTTTGCATCGTCGCCACATAAGGCGTATGAGTGGGATGCGTGCGGACGGTCATCCGCACATCGAGCAGCGTCATTTCTTCACAGAAAGGAAGACACCCCATGACCGCCCGTTTTCTGGCAGCCCTCCTCTTGGTGGGCACCCTGTCTGCATGCGCTGTCCCTCCGGCTGAACGGATGGACAACAGCGACATGCGCCTGTCGTTCAGCGAAGTCCGCTGAAGGCGCGCAAATCAAAAGGGCCCCCGAAGGGGCCCTGTCAGGCGGTGCCTCGCGGCATCGCCCCCGTGGTCACAGGCTGTTGATCCAGCTGTCGACCTCTTTCTTCGCTTCTTCCTTGGTCTTGCCGTACTTGGCCTGAATGACGCCTTCGAGCTGCTCGCGGTTGCCTGCGGCCTTGTCGACCTCGTCATCCGTCAGGTCGCCCCACGTTTCGCGGGCCTTACCTTTGAGTTGCTTCCAGTTGCCTTGGACTTGATCCCAGTTCATCATGGGTCTCCTTTGCATGTGTTTCACTTCGTCCAATCAACGGGTCAACCGGCGGATGGTTCCGGGCAACCTTGCGCATAGCGCGGAAATCGGCACACTTCAGCCAACCTTTTCAGAACAGGACCAACCATGACCGAAAGCGCGAAAACCGTGGTCATCAACGCCTTTGGCGGACCCGAGGCGATGCAGATCCAAGAGCGGCCCGTGGGGGAACCCGGCCCCGGTCAGGTGCGCATCCGGCACAAGGCGGTTGGGCTGAACTACATCGACGTCTATCAGCGCACGGGGATGTATCCACTGGCCCTGCCCGCCGCCCTGGGAATGGAGGCGTCCGGCGTGATAGAGGCTGTGGGCGACGGCGTCACCCATCTCAAACCCGGCGACCGCGCCGCCTATGCCGCCAACCCGCCCGGCAGCTACACCACCGCCCGCGTCATGCCCGCAGCCCAGGTCTGCCCCCTGCCCGACGGGATCAGTTTCGAGGAAGGGGCGGCCATGATGCTCAAGGGCATGACGGTCGTCTATCTGTTCGACCGGACCACGCCGATTGCGGCGGGGGATACGGTCCTGTTTCACGCAGCAGCCGGGGGCGTCGGCCTGATCGCCTGCCAATGGGCGCGGGCGGCCGGGATCACCCTGATCGGCACGGCGGGGACGGACGAAAAATGCCAATTGGCACTGGACCACGGCGCGTCCCAATGCATCAACTACCGGACCGAGGATTTCGTGGCCCGGGTGAAAGAGATCACCGGGGGCAAGGGCGTGTCGGTCGTCATGGATTCGGTGGGCAAGGATACGTTCATGGGGTCGCTCGACTGCCTTGCCCCCTTGGGGATGTGCATTTCGTTCGGCAATGCCTCGGGCAAGGTGCCGCCGCTTGATCTGGGCCTGCTCGCGGGCAAAGGCTCGCTCAAGGTCACGCGTCCCACGCTGTTCACCCATATCGCCAACCACCAGACCTGTCAGGACATGGCCAAAACCCTGTTCGACAAGGTGCTGTCGGGCGCCGTCAAGATCCCCATCGACCAGACGTTCCCGCTCGATCAGGTGGCCGACGCCCACCGCGCGCTCGAGGCGCGGGCGACAACGGGGGCAACGATCCTGACGGTTTAAGCCGGAGTGTGTCCGGTGCCACAGACCGGACACTCCGCCCGCCTGGAAACGGTCATCACCCGCGCATCTGCATAAAGGCCGTCATAGATCATCAGCCGCCCGGCCAGCGTTTGCCCCGCGCCGACGATGTGCTTGACCGCTTCCAGCGCCATGATCGACCCAATGATACCGGGCAAGGGACCCGCGACACCCGCCTCGGAACAGGTAGGCACCAGACCGGGGGCCGGGGCCTCGGGGAACACGCATTGGTAACAGGCGGTGCCGCGGGCACTGTCATACAGGCCAATCTGCCCCTCCCACTGGGTCATGGCGGCCGAAATCAATGGCTTGCCCGCCGCCACGCAGGCGGCATTGACCAGATAGCGGGTGGCGAAATTGTCTGACCCGTCCAGCACCAGATCATAATCGGCGAGCAATTCGGCCGCGATCTCGGCAGTCAGGCGACGGTTGTAGGGGCGGACTGTAACATATGGGTTCTGCTCGCGGATCGCCATTTCGGCGGAATGGACCTTGGGCGACCCGATCCAGCCATCGCGGTGGATCACCTGCCGTTGCAGATTGCTGGGGTCGATGACGTCGTCGTCGATCACACCAATGGTGCCGACCCCACTGGCCGCCAGATACATCAGCACAGGCGACCCAAGGCCCCCGGCCCCCACCACCAGCACCCGCGCCGCCTTCAGCGCCTTTTGGCCCGGCCCGCCGATATCGTGCAGCAGGATATGGCGGGAATAGCGGTCCAGTTCCGACTGGCTGAATTTGGCCGGATCAGCAGGTGCAACCGCCCCGCGCCCCGCCTCGGCGCGGCGGCGCAGACCGCCCAGCCCAAGGCGGTAGAGCCAGATCACCCCGGCGAACCCCAAGATCAGGAGCCACAGGCGGGCATCGCCGCCCGTCGCCTCGCGGAGGGGATGGCCATCGGGCAGGACAACCTGTTCCACCAGAACCCCCGCAATCAACGCACCCAGCATGATCCAACGGGCGCGATAGGGCGCCTTCATGATCGCACCGATCCCCCACAGGACAGCCGCCATCGACAGAACCATGATCATGAGGCGACCCCCGTCGACCCGAACCCGCCGCCACCGCGCGCGGTCTGGCCCACGTCATCCACCACCGACCAGGCGGCGCGCACGACCGGGGCCACGACCGCCTGGGCAATGCGCATGCCGTGGGTCACTGGGAACGGCTCCGCCCCCGCATTCATGACAATCACCGCCACCTCGCCGCGATAATCGCTGTCGATGGTGCCGGGGGTATTGGGCAAGGTGATGCCATGCTTGAACGCCAGACCGGACCGAGGACGAATCTGCACCTCGAACCCCTCGGGGATGGCAAACCGCAGCCCCGTCGGGATCAAGACCCGCGCCCCCGGCTCAATGACGACCCCTCCGCGGCGACCATCAGGAAAATTCGCGCATAAATCCGCGCCCGCCGCCCCGGCGGTCTGATAGGCGGGCAAAGGCAGACTGCGATCCGCCCCCGCAACCCAAGCCACAAAAATCTCGATGCGCTCCATGATCCCGTTCACCTTGCAATAACAACTCCCGCCGGAGGCTCCGGCGGAGCCGGATCAGCCCAGCGCCGCCGCAATGCGATCCGCCAGCCGGGCGGCCACCTCGGCCTTGGACATGCGGGGCCAGTCCTCGGCCCCTTCGGCAGTGATCAGGGTCACCGCATTTTCGGCCCCGCCCATGATCCCGGTGGCGGGTGACACATCATTCGCCACGATCCAGTCACAGCCCTTACGGGCGCGTTTGGCGGTGGCATGGGCCAGCACATCGTCGGTTTCAGCGGCAAAGCCCACGACCAGGCCCGGCCGGCCTGTTTTCATCTGCGCGACGGTCGCCAGAATGTCGGGGTTTTCAGTCAGCGCCAACGCGGGAACCCCGCCCGACCCTTTCTTGATCTTGTGTCCCTGCGCCTGCGCGACCTTCCAATCGGCCACGGCGGCGGCGAACACAGCGGCATCGGCGGGTAATCCGGCCTGCACGGCCTCCAGCATCTCTTGCGCCGTTTCCACCCTGACAACGCGCACGCCCGGCGGGGGCGGCACATCGGCCGGCCCGGTGACAAAGGTCACTTCGGCGCCCAGCGCGGCCAAAGCGGCTGCAATCGCCGTCCCCTGCGCCCCCGACGACCGGTTGGCAATATAGCGCACTGGATCAATCGGTTCATGCGTCGGCCCCGAAGTGACCAGCACATGCTTGCCCCGCAACGGCCCATCGGCCAGCGCGGCATCAATCGCCGCGACAATCTCCAACGGTTCGGCCATCCGGCCTGGGCCAAACTCGCCGCAGGCCATGTCGCCATCATTGGGGCCGACAAACAGGATACCGTCCCCCTTCAAAACCGACAGATTGCGCTGGGTTGCCGCATGGGTCCACATCCGCACGTTCATCGCCGGGGCCAGCAGCACCCGTTTGTCGGTCGCCAGCAACAGGGTCGAGGCAAGGTCGCCTGCCAGCCCCCCCGCCATCTTGGCCATCAGGTCAGCGGTGGCCGGGGCCACGACGATCAGGTCAGCGGCGCGGCTCAGTTCGATATGGCCCATCTCCGCCTCGGCGGTCAGGTCCAGCAATTTCTGATGGACTGGCACCCCGGCCAGAGCCGACACAGACAATGGCGTCACGAACGCCTCGCCCGCCTGCGTCAGCACGGGCGTCACGCGCACCCCCCGCTCCTTCAACCGCCGGATCAGGTCGAGCGATTTATAGGCCGCGATCCCGCCGCCAATAATCAGAAGAATATGTTTTCCGGCCAGCATGATGCGCCCATGAAAGGTTTCGGTCCCGACACTAGGGGCAAGGACCAGCTATGGAAAGGGCCGCTATTTGAAAGCCAGACAGGGGTCGGGGCGATCGGGCGGAGGGGGCGAGACCAGAACTTCGTCATAAGGTTCATCGCCTTCGGGCGGACCTTCCAGTTGGCCCAGCGACCAGACGGTCACCTCGGGGCGGGCGGCGCGGATGTAAAACGGCACAGCGCGATCGGTGCGGGCATGTCCGTCGCCGGTGATGACAACGACCGGCCCACCGGTCTGATCCAACGCGGCAAGGGCGGTGCGGGCAAAACTGGCATCGCGCAGGCGCTGCACCTCGACCATGCCGGGCAACATCTCGGGCGGCAGGGCGCCGCAATGGGCATCGGCCTGTTCGGCCTCGCGGACGGCCTGATCGGCGGGGTCAAGCGGCGCCAAACCATAGATAGCGGCTTCATCGCCAAACACTGCCCCAGCCCCGTCCTTCATGGCGGCGACCATCGCGTCATGGGGCACCGCCGAGCCATAGATCACAGCATCCGGGGCGGCGGCAAAGATCGGGGCATACAAGGAAAAGTCGGGCCAACCCGTCCCATCCCATCCCAACGCTGCGCCCAGCGCGGCTGCATCCGCACGCGACACGCCGACGGCGGCGGCAGCCTGTTCGGGCGACAACATCTCGAACACCAGCGCCTTGGGCCCGATCGCGGCCACGCGCTCGGCCTGCACCGCGTGATGGGCGGGGTTATCGTGAACCTCACCCAAAATCGTGATGTCGGCGGTCTGGGCGGTTGCGACGCCCGCCCAGATCACCAAAAGGGCGGTCAGGCGAAAAACGACAGCACCTCACGGCTCTGGTTTTCCAGGTTCTTGCGCATCTTGCCAAAGGCGGCGGCCTCCAGCTGGCGAACACGCTCCTTGGACAGGCCCAATTCATCGCCCAATGATTCCAGCGTGCGGGGCTCTTCGCGCAGCTTGCGTTCGCGGACGATGAACCGTTCCCGGTCGTTGAGGTTGGACAGGGCGGTCATCAGCCACTGGCGCAGCGTGGCCGTGTCGTGGCTGTTTTCGACCCGCTCTGCGGCCTGCATCCCGTCATCTTCCAGCGCCTCGATCCACTCGCGGCCCTCGTCCTCGGACGACTGGGTGGCGTTCAGGCTGAAATCGGACCCGGACAGACGGCCCTCCATCATCTCGACATCGGCGAGCGGCACACCCACTTCGGTGGCGATCATCTGGCGCAGATCATGGCCATCCAGATGGATGCCAGAGGCCTGCGCCTCGCGCTCCAACCGGGCCTGCACCCGGCGCATGTTGAAAAACAGGGATTTCTGGCTGCTGGTCGACCCGGTGCGGACCATCGACCAGTTGCGCATGACGTAATCCTGAATCGACGCCTTGATCCACCAGACCGCATAGGTGGAAAAACGAACGCCGCGATCGGGATCAAACTTGTCCGCGGCCTTCATCAGGCCCAACGACGCTTCCTGGATCAGATCATTCATCGGCGCGCCGTAGCGTTTGAATTTGGACGCCATCGAAATGGCAAGACGCATGTAGGCGGTAATAAGACGGTGCAGCGCCTGTTCGTCGCGCTGGTCGCGCCACGCATAGGCCAGACGCAATTCCGTCTCTGCGTCCAATAGCTCGGCCTTCATCGCTTTGCGCGACATGGTTTGATCAGAATATCCATCCAGTGCCATGACAAAACCCCCTCAGGTTCTTTTGTTGCGCAGCCCATTCCGTGCTGGTCACAATCGTTACGCAGGGATAAACGGTTCGGATCACTCCGGGTTGCACAGATGACCTTGCAAAATCTCACACTCGTCCTAGGCGGCGCGAATTCGGGCAAATCGGCCTTTGCCGAAGGGTTGGTTCTGGCCACCCACCTGTCGCCCGTCTACATCGCCACGATGCAACCCTGGGATGAAGAAGGGACGGCCAAGGTCGAGGCCCATCGCCTGCAACGCGGGCCGCACTGGCGCACGGTCGAAGAGCCGCTGCACCTTGGGCCAGTCCTGACCACCGTGACCGAGGCAGAGGCCGTGCTGATCGACTGCGCGACCCTGTGGCTGACCAATCACCTGATGGCCGAACACGACCTTGATGCGGCGGGCGACATGCTGCTGGCCGATCTGGCCGCCTGCCCTGCCCCCGTGGTGATCGTGTCGAACGAGGTGGGCATGGGGATCGTCCCCGACAACGCGATGGCGCGGGCATTTCGCACCGCCCAGGGGCGGCTGAATCAGCGGCTCGCCACGCGGGCCGATGCGGTATTTGCGGTGATGGCGGGGCTACCGCTGCGGCTGAAATGACGCGACTCTGGTTCGTTCGGCACGGGCCGACCCATGCCAAGGGGATGATCGGCTGGACCGATCTGCCCGCCGACCTGTCGGACCACGCGGCGATCAACCGGCTGACGCTGCACCTGCCCGACGCGCCCGTCGTGTCGTCCGACCTGATCAGGGCGGTGGCCACGGCGGACGCGCTGGCCGATGGCCGCCCCCGCCTGCCCCACGATCCCACCTTGCGCGAACTGCATTTCGGCGACTGGGAAACCAAGGCCTTTGCCGTGGTCGAGGCAGAGGATCCGCACACGATCCGTGCCTACTGGGAAACCCCCGGTGACGTGGCGCCCCCCGGCGGCGAAAGCTGGAACGCAGCGGCGGCGCGGGTCAGCGGGGCCATTGACGGCTACCTCGCGCAGGGGCTGCCGGACCTGATCGTGGTGGCGCACATGGGGGCGATCCTGACACAGGTGCAACGGGCGCTGGGGATCACGGGGTATCAGGCGTTCGGCCACCGGATCGACAACCTGTCGGTCACGGACATGGCATGGGACGGCACATGGGCAGTCGGTCGGATCAATCACAAACCCTGATCGACGGCGTCACAAATCATCGTTTGGCGGAATAGGCCAGGCCTGACACAACGGGACCAGCCCCAAGAAGGAGACTGACATGCCCTACGACCTCGTCATCGGCGACCGCGGCTATTCCAGCTGGTCCTTGCGCGGCTGGCTCCTGTTCGATGCGTTCGGCATCCCGGTCAAAACCCACCTCGCGCGACTTTATTCCGACGAGTTGCCCACGATGCTGCGGGACTATCACCCCGCCCGGACGGCCCCCACAATGCGCACACCGGACGGTGTCGTCGTCCCCGAAACCATCGCCATTGCAGAAGAGCTCGCCTCGCGGCATCCCGATGCCGGACTTTGGCCGCAGGACCCCACGGCGCGGGCCGTCGCGCGGGTGGTATCGGCGGAAATGCACGCAGGCTTTGTCGCCCTGCGCAGCCATTGCCCGATGAACCTTCGGGTCAGCTATTCCGACTGCGCCGCGCCCGACACGGTTCTGGCCGACCTTGCCCGGCTGGAGGTGATCTGGGACTGGGCGCGGGATCAGACCGGGTCAACAACACCGTGGCTCTGCGGCGACTACTCGGCGGCGGACGCGATGTTCGCGCCAGTCGCCGCCCGGATCGCGGGCTACGGGCTGGGCGTCGGACCCGCGGCGCAATCCTATGTCGACGCGCATCTGGCACACCCGTCGTTCCGGCGTTGGCGGGCGATGGGAATGGTCGACCTGCCCGATCAGCCCTTTTACGCCCGCGACTACCCCACCCGGCCCTGGCCCGGGCCCACATCGATCCCGGCGCAGGCGGTGGACAGCGGCCCGTCGGTCAACGCCACTTGCCCCTATTCCGGCGATCCGGTCACGCATTTCATGACGGCAGGCGGTCGGACATGGGGGTTCTGCAACGCGTTCTGCCGGGACAAGACGGTGGCGGACCCCGGCGCGTGGCCGAAATTCATGGCGATCTACACCGCCTGATCTTCGACCGCGTTAACCATTCTTAAACCATGCCGCCCCTACCCGTTAACCAACGGGAGTTTGGGGAACAGTATGGTCGCAGTCGCCTACACGGTGGCCTTCGAAGGGGTGGACGCCCGTCTGGTCGAGGTGCAATGCGCCATCACGCCCGGCATGCCGTCGTTCAGTATCGTAGGCCTCCCGGACAAGGCGGTGTCCGAGGCACGGGAACGGGTGCGCACGGCGCTAACGTCCATGTCCATCGCCCTGCCGCCCAAACGGATCACCATCAACCTCTCGCCCGCCGACCTGCCCAAGGAAGGATCGCATTTCGACCTGCCCATCGCGTTGGCCCTGCTGGCCGCGTTGGATATCCTGCCCAAGGACGAGGTGGAGCGAACGGTGGCGCTTGGCGAACTCTCGCTCGACGGCACGCTGGTCCCGGTGATCGGCGCCCTGCCCGCCGCGATGGCGGCTGCAGAGGAAGAGCGGATGCTGCTCTGCCCCCGCGCCTGCGGGGCCGAGGCCGCATGGGTCGGGGCGACCGAAGTCATCGGCGCGCGGTCGCTGGCCGAAGTGATCCGCCACTATACGGGGGCGCAGACCATCGCCCCGGCAGAGCCGGGCGAGGTGCTGCGCGACGCCACGACCCGCAACCTGCGTGATGTGAAAGGGCAGGAACGGGCCAAACGGGCGCTGGAAATCGCGGCCGCCGGGCGGCACCACCTGTTCATGGTGGGCAGCCCGGGGTCCGGCAAATCCATGCTCGCCGCCCGCATCCCCGGCATCCTGCCGCCGCTGTCTGCGACCGAGGCACTGGAAACCTCGATGATCCATTCCCTGTCAGGGCTTCTGGACGAAGGGGGGATCAGTCGCACGCGACCGTTCCGCGAACCGCACCACACCGCGTCCATGGCAGCCATCGTCGGCGGCGGACGAGGGGCCAAACCGGGGGAAATCTCGCTCGCCCACAACGGGGTTCTCTTCATGGATGAGTTCCCTGAATTCCCACGGACGGTCCTCGAAACGCTGCGCCAACCGATCGAGACGGGCGAGGTCGTCGTGGCCCGCGCCAACGCCCACATCCGCTATCCCTGCCGGTTCATGCTGGTGGCGGCGGCGAACCCCTGCAAATGCGGTTATCTCACCGACCCGGCCCGCGCCTGCGCCCGCGTTCCTGCCTGCGGCGAGGATTACCTTGGGCGCATCTCGGGGCCGCTGATGGACCGGTTCGACCTGCGGGTCGAGGTGCCGCCGGTTGCCTTTGCCGACCTCGACCTGCCCCCGTCGGGCGATTCGTCCGAAACGGTGGCCGGGCGGGTGACAGCGGCGCGGGCGGTGCAGGCAGCCCGCTTTGACAACGTGGACGGGGTGCGGGTGAACGCCGATGCCGAAGGCGGTCTGCTGGAACAGATCGCCACCCCCGATCAGGCCGGACGGGCGCTTCTGACCAAGGTGGCCGAACGGTTCGGATTGTCCGCTCGGGGCTATCACCGGGTGCTACGGGTGGCGCGGACCATCGCCGATCTGGATGGCTCCGCAGACGTGCGGCACCCCCATGTGGCCGAGGCAGTCAGCTATCGGCTCGCCATGTCCAAGGAAGTCTGAACAAAGACCGCGATGTCGCGCAAGGCCGCCCGCGCCTCTGGCACCCAGTCGTGGCCCATCTGGAACACATGCGGCGCGCCGTCCCAGGTCTGCACCTGCACCTCTCCCCCCGACGCCCGCAACCGATTAGCCATGCGGTAGGTGTCATCCTCAAGGATCTCCGGGCTGCCCACCTGCAACAGGACGGGGGGCGGATCGATGAACCGGGCAAACAAGGGCGAGGCGCGGGGATCGGCCGGATCGGCACCGGCCAGATAGCCCGCCGCCGCCTCGGTCATGCGGCCTGCGGGCAGGACGGCGTCAGTGGCTGAGTTGGTCATCATGCTGGGGCCAGAACAGCTCAGATCAGTCCAGGGCGACAGGGCAAAGGCGCCCGCGGGCCGGTCGCCCCGCCGGGTCAGGGCGGCCAAAAGGGCCAGCATCAGGCCGCCACCCGCGCTGTCGCCGCCAAGGACGATCCGGTCAGGTGGATAGCCCCGGGCGATCAGATCGTCCCAGGCAGCCATCGCATCCTCAAACGCCGCCGGAAACCGGGCCTCGGGCGACAGTCGGTAATCCTGAGCGACAACGGGGACATGAGCATAGGCGGCCAAGCGGGACAACATCGGGCCGTGGGTCCGGCTTGACCCCGCGAAATAGCCGCCGCCGTGGAAATACAGGATCAGTCGGGACGGGTCTGCGCCGCCCGCTTCGATCCAGTGGGCAGGGCGACCCCCCAGGGGGCGAGGGAGGTTCAATGTGCCGGGGCAGTAGCGGCCCCCGATGACCGCCAGATCATCCAGCAGGGTGGCGGCGCGGACCGGGTTGCGGGTGCGGCGAAAGATGGGGCGAACCATCGCCTTGGCCCCAAGGGCATAAAGGGACAGTCGCAGGGACATCAGCCAGCCCGCCGGGCCTCGATCGCCTCCCAGACTTTCGCAGCGATGTTGACGCTGTCAAAGCGTTCCAGCTCCTGAATACCCGTAGGGGAGGTCACGTTGATCTCGGTCAGCCAGTCACCGATCACGTCGATACCCACGAAAATCTGGCCCTTTTCGCGCAAGAGCGGACCGATCCTGGCGCAAATCTCGTGGTCGCGGTCGGTCAGGGCCACCTTTTCCGGACGGCCACCAACATGCATGTTCGACCGGGTCTCGCCCTTGGCGGGAACGCGGTTGATGGCGCCTACTGGCTCGCCGTCCACCAGAATGATGCGCTTGTCGCCCTTGGAGACGGCGGGCAGAAATTTCTGCACGATCAACGGCTCGCGGTTGATGCCCGTGAACATCTCGAACAGCGAGGCAAGGTTGCCGTCATCCATATTGAGCTTGAACACACCTGCCCCGCCGTTGCCGTAGAGCGGTTTGAGAATGATATCTCCGTGGCGGTCGCGAAAGGCACGCAGGGTGGCCAGATCGCGGGCAATGGCGGTGGGCGGGGTCAGGTCGGGAAACTGAAGGACCAGCAGCTTTTCAGGGTAATTGCGCACCCAGAACGGGTCATTGACGACCAATGTCTTGGGATGGATGCGGTCCAGAAGGTGGGTCGTGGTGATATATCCCATGTCAAAAGGGGGGTCCTGTCTCAGCCAGACAACGTCAAAGTCCGACAGATCCACTTCCTGCTCTGTGCCCAAGGTAAAATGGTCGCCCTTGACCCGGCGGACCGTCAGCGGCCAACCCCGGGCGGTGATGCGACCCTCCTGAAAGGCGAGGCGGTCGGGCGTGTAATAAAACAGGGAATGTCCCCGCGCCTGCGCCTCTTCGGCCAGCCTAAACGTGCTGTCGGCGTCGATGTTGATCGGACCGATAGGGTCCATCTGGATGGCGACCTTGAGCGGCATGTCCTGTCCCTTTGTCCGGTGTGCCGCCGATACATGGCGCAGGATCAGGGCAGAGGCAATGGGTCCACCGACCCCGCGAAATCAGGCATCCATAAAGGCGTTCTCGATGATCCGGACCGCGCCCATGGCATCGACCAGGGCCACGTCAAAGCGGCAATCGGTCATCAGCCCCCGTGGCTCGCCCGCGATGAACTGAGTGGCCGAGGCATAGATCCGGTCCATCTGCCGACGGGTCAGCCGGTCGGCGGCGCGGGCGAAACTGCTGCTTTTCTTGACTTCGATAAAGACGACACAGTCGCCGTCACGGGCGATCAGGTCAATCTCGCCACCCGGTCCGCGCCAGCGGCGGGTGACAACCGGGCGACCACGACGGGCATAATCCTGCGCCACGATATCCTCGGCGGCCAGACCCGCAAGATAGGCGGTCTTGCCCCGCGTTTCTGCCATTCCATTCATTCCGCTCGTCCTTCCAAACCAAGACCATCAGTCCAAACTACGCCCGTCACTTGCCGCCCCGGTCCAGACCAAGGGCGATCTGGTACACCTGTCTGCGGGGCAATCCCATTGCCCCGGCAACGGCAGTCGCCGCATCCTTGATCCGCATGGTCCGGATCGCCTCGCGCAAGGCCGCCTCAACATCAAGATGATCAACCTCGACTGCCCCCTGACGGCCTACCACCACCACAAGTTCACCCTTGACCGTTTCGCCCTCGAACTGATTGGCAAGTTCGGCCAGCGTGCCGCGCCGCACCTCTTCGAATCGCTTGGTCAGTTCCCGGCACACCGCTGCCCGTCTCTCTCCTCCCAGAATTTCCGCCATAGAAGCTAACATTTCCCAAACGCGTTTCGGCGATTCATAGAAAATCAGGGTAAATGGCAAATCCCTCAGCGCCGCGATCTCGGTGTCGCGCTGCGCCTTCGCGGCCGCAAGGAATCCCACGAACAGAAATCTGTCGGTGGGCAGGCCCGCCACCGTCAGCGCGCTCAACACCGCCGAGGCGCCGGGGACCGCCGTCACCGGCACCCCCGCCGCAATCGCGGCCACTCCCAGCTCATACCCCGGGTCGGCCACCAGCGGCGTCCCCGCCTCGGACACGCAGGCCACCGACTTGCCACCCACCATCGCCGCCACCAGCCGCTGGACCGTGCCTTCGCCGCTGTGATCGTGGAACGCCACCACCTGCCGTCCGTTCAACGGCACCCCATGAATCTCCATCAGCTTGCGCGCCGTCCTGGTATCCTCGGCGGCAATCAGATCAGCCGAGGCCAGCACATCCAGCGCCCGCAGCGTGATGTCGCGCGCTGATCCGATCGGCGTGGCCACCAGATACAAACCGGCGGAGAGTGGCTTTATGACGAAATTCATGCCTAGACCCTTGTGCCACTGTCCCTATTATGATCCGCAAAGACCGGATCGGTCGGTGCGGCCCTCCGACTGGCCCGCACCCGCGCCAGAACCGTGTATCTTGAGGGAGTGAAGAGATCCATGTTTGCCCGAATGCCCACCGCCCGCAAGGCGATTGCCCGAGTTTTTGCACTACTGTCCATGGCCTGGCTCGCCGCCTGCGATCCCATCGCCCTTCCACAAGGCGGCGGGGCTGGTCCTGCCGTGACACCCGGCGCCCCGGTGACGGTCGGTCTGCTGGTGCCGTCGGGTTCGGGGGTGACATCGGACAGTTTCCTCGCGCAGAACCTTGAAAACGCGGCACGACTGGCGATTTCGGACCTCAATGGCGTGCAGATCACCCTCAAGGTCTATTCGGCCGGTTCCGAACCGGCGCAGGCCGCCGCTGCCGCCACCCAGGCGGCCAACGACGGGGCGCAGATCATCCTTGGACCGCTCTATGCTGCGACCGCCCCGGCGGCGGGGCTCGCCGTGGCCTCGCGCGGGATCAACGTGCTGGCCTTTACCAACGATACCGCCGTGGCCGGTGGAAACGTGTTCATCCTCGGGGCGACGTTCAACAACACCGCCAATCGGTTGGCTCGTTACGCCGTCCGCTCGGGGCTGAGCCGTTTCGTCGTGGCCAATTCCGACGATGTGCCCGGCACCCGGGGGCAACAGGCGATCACGTCGGCCGTCTCGGCCGCAGGGGGCAGCGTGGTGGGGACCCAGTCCTATTCCCTGTCGCAACAGGGCATCTTTGCTGCCGGACCGCAAATCGCGGCGCTGGCCAAATCGTCAGGGGCGCAGGCGATCTTTACCACGGCCGGCGCAGGCGACGAACTGGCGGTTCTGGGAACGTCAATCCGGGACAACGGGGCGCAACTGCCGATGCTGGGGCTGACACGCTGGAACGCCGCCCCGCAATCGCTGGCCACACCGGCCCTGCAAGGGGGGCTGTTCGCCCTGCCCGATCAGCAAATGGTCAACAACTTTGAAAGCCGGTATGCCGCCGCCTATGGCACCCCACCCCACCCGCTTGCCGGTCTGGCCTATGACGGGATCGCCGCTATCGGGGCGCTGGTCGCCTCGGGCAAAACCAACCCGCTGAGCGCCTCGTCGCTCACGCAGGGACAAGGGTTCCAGGGGACATCGGGGATCTTCCGCTTCCTCACCAACGGCACCAACGAACGGGGCCTGTCCATCGCACAGGTTCAAAACGGCACGGTCGCCATCGTCGATCCGGCACCGCGCAGCTTTGGCGGCGCGGGCTTCTGAAGGTCCGCGACGACTTGAACCACCTGCCATCTCAGGATCTTGGCACGCCGGGCGAACTGATTTGCCCGGCCGCTGCCATTTTCGACACTGGCGCTGTGACGGCGGCGCTGACCGCAGCCTTTGACACCTGCACCGACGCCAAGGACATCCGCCGCGAAACGGTGCGGGTGCTGGCAGAGGCGCGGATTCGGGGGACAGCGGCGATCGAGGCGGCCTTTGCTGCCCAACCCTTTGCCGCGCGACCGACCACTCGGGCCTATTCGTGGCTCACCGACCAGATCGTCACGACAGTTCTGGATGTCGCCCGCACCCGGCTGCATCCCCTGCCCAACCCGACCGAAGGCGAACGGCTGTCGCTGATCGCTGTGGGTGGCTACGGGCGGGGCGAAATGGCCCCCTTTTCCGATGTCGATCTGCTGTTCCTGACGCCCTACAAGATCACGCCCTGGGCCGAGAGCCTGATCGAATCCATGCTCTACATCTTCTGGGACCTGAAACTAAAGGTCGGGCACGCCAGCCGCACGGTCAAGGATTGCATCCGGCTCGCCCACGAGGATTACACCATCCGGACCAGCCTCGTGGAACTGCGGCACCTTGCCGGGGACGAGGCGCTGGCCAAGACCCTGCGCGAAAAACTCTGGTCGGACCTTTTCAAGGACACCGCCGCCGACTTCATCGAGGCAAAACTCGCCGAACGGGCCGAACGGCATCGCAAGCAGGGCGGTCAGCGATACATGGTCGAACCCAACGTCAAAGAGGGCAAAGGCGGCCTGCGCGACCTGCAATCGCTGTTCTGGATCGGCAAATACGTCAACGGGGTCCGGGAAAAGGCCGAACTGGTCAAACGCGGACTGTTCACAAAGGCCGAATTCGCCACCTTTGAAGAGGCCGAACAGTTTCTCTGGGCGGTGCGCTGCCACCTGCACCTGATCGCCGGCCGGGCGATGGAGACGCTGACCTTCGACCTTCAGGTCGAGGTGGCCGCACGGATGGGGTATACTGACGGGGCGGGGCGACGGGCGGTCGAACACTTCATGCAGGATTACTTCCGGCACGCGACCCGGGTGGGTGAACTGACCCGGATCTTTCTGACCGCACAAGAGGCGGCGCACACCAAACCCGAACCCATGCTGGTGCGGCTGATGTCACGACGAAAGTCGGCCAAACCGCCCTACGACATCAAACAGAACCGGCTGACCGTGGCTGGCACCAAGGCATTCCTGCGGGACAAGCTGAACATGCTGCGCATCTTTGAAGAGGCGATGCGCACCGGCCACCTGCTGCACCCCGACGCGATGCGGCTTTTGGCGGCCAACCTGTCGCTGATCGACGACGACATGCGCGAGGACCCGGTGGCCAACCGGCTGTTCCTTGATCTGCTGCTCAAGCACGGGAACCCCGAACGGGCGCTCAGGCGGATGAACGAACTGGGGGTGCTGTCGGCATTCCTGCCGGAATTCGGGCCGATCGTGGCGATGATGCAATTCAACATGTACCACCACTACACGGTGGACGAACACATCATCCAATGTATCAGCCACCTGTCCCGGATCGAGAGGGCCGAACTGGTCGAGGAATTGCCGGTCGCCTCTGGCATTCTCAAGGCCGGGGTGAACCGGCGGATCCTCTATGTGGCGCTCTTGCTGCATGACATCGGCAAGGGGCGGGCCGAAGATCATTCCATTCTGGGCGCCCAGATCGCACGGCGGGTCTGCCCCCGGTTGGGCTTGACCAAAAAAGAATCCGAAACGGTAGAATGGCTGGTGCGCAATCACCTGCTGATGTCGGACGTGGCGCAGAAACGGGACATTTCCGACCCCCGCACAGTGCGGGACTTTTCCAAGGCGGTGAAATCCATCGAACGGCTCGATCTGCTGTGCGTGCTGACGGTCTGCGACATCCGCGGGGTCGGTCCGGGGACGTGGAACAACTGGAAGGCCATGCTGCTGCGCAGCCTTTACAAGACGACCAGACACGCGCTGGAAAACGGGCTCGAGGATCTCAACCGCGAGGCACGGGAAAACGAGGCGAAAAAGGCGCTGCGCGACCGGCTGTCCAATTGGGATGCCAAGGAACTGCGCACCGAAATGGGGCGGCACTATGCGCCCTACTGGACCGGGCTGCCCACCGCCGTCCACGAAGTGTTTGCAGGGATGTTGCTGCACCTGCCCGACGACGAGATCTACATCGACCTCAAACCCGACCCCGACCGCGACGCGACGCGGGCCTGCTTTGCCATGGCCGACCACCCGGGGCTGTTCAGCCGCATGACCGGGGCGCTGGCTTTGGTCGGGGCCAACGTGGTGGACGCGCGGACCTACACGTCCAAAGACGGCTTTGCGACGGCGATCTTCTGGGTGCAGGACGCCGACGGGCATCCCTATGAAGAGGCGCGTCTGCCCCGGCTGCGGTCAATGATCGTGCGGACGCTCATGGGCGAGGTAGTGACGCGCGAGGCCCTGCGCGACAAGGACAAGATCAAGAAACGCGAACAGGCGTTCCGCGTGCCGACCTCGATCACCTTCGACAACGAAGGATCGGAAATCTACACCATCATCGAGGTGGACACCCGCGACCGACCCGGCCTGCTGTATGACCTCACGCGGACGCTGGCCGCCAATAACGTCTATATCGCCAGCGCCGTCATCGCGACCTACGGCGAACAGGTCGTCGACACCTTCTACGTCAAGGACATGTTCGGCCTGAAATACCACACCGAAGGCAAACAGAAATCGCTCGAACGAAAACTGCGCGACGCGATCGAGGCAGGGGCAGAACGGGCGCGGGCATAAACTGGCAGCCGTCCGTTCAACCCAGTTGTATTTCGACAGGGACACGCTATTACCCATGCGACATTCCGACACAGGCTGTTTGTGGTAGTGTGATGCCCAGTGACGTTCCAGACTTCCAAAGCCTGTTCGCCAGCCTTCCTGCCTCGTGCATGGTGCTGGACAGAAATCTTTGTTTCACCGCAGCCTCGCAGCTTTATCTCGATACGGTCGGCTGCACGATGGATGAACTGGCGGGGCGCTACGTCTTTGACGCCTTCCCCGAAGAGCCACAGCGCCTTGGCCTGCTAAAGGACGCCTTTGAACGGGCTCTTGCCGGGCAGGACAACATCTTGACCAAGGTGGCCTATTCGATCCCCACCGACGATGGCGGTTTTAGGGAAGTCTGGTGGAATTGCCGCCATCATGGTCTGCGCGGGGCGGACGGCACGATCACCCATATGGCGCAGCACGCCCAGGACGTAACCGCCCAGGTCCAGGCTGAGCGGCTCAAGGATGCAATCGCGCAGGAACTGCAACACCGGGTCGGCAACATCCTGTCGCTGGTGTCGGTCATCGCGCGGCGCACGGCGGGCAATGCGACGGACCTGGCCGATTTCCTCAAACGGTTCGAAGGGCGGATTCAGGCCCTGTCGAAAACCCATTCCTATCTCATCGGGAACAACTGGGATTCGATGACAGTGGAAAAGATCGTGTCGCGCCAACTGGCCGACTATATCGAACCGGACAGCCACCAGATCAGCATGACCGGCCCCGACATCGCGCTCAATGCGTCGGATGCGCAAACCCTGTCGCTGGCCATTCACGAACTGACGACAAATTCGGTCAAATACGGGGCGCTGAAGACACCCCAGGGCGTGCTGGAATTGTCATGGCCCCGTCGGGACGACGGCAGCTTTACCTTCAACTGGATCGAAACCGGGATCACGGTGCTGATTGACCGGGATCGGCCCAACGGCTTTGGGTCGATGATCCTGGACTCCATCGTGCCATCGCAGTTGAACGGAAAGGCAAGCCGGGATCTGGGGTCATCCGAATTCCGCTATTACCTCGATGTTCCCGCCAAGACCACTGCCCCGACCTGAACACGCCGCCAATCCGTTGATTCTAGATTTATATTGTTTTTCATATGGTTAAATCCCGTTCACATGTGAACGCATCCTCATCAGCTGCCCAAAGCCTGCTGATTTTCCCCATAGAACCCCCCGCCCCAAAGCTTTAGAAGGCTGCAAAACCAACCCAAGCGGGGCAGGCATTTTGAAACCCATTCGGCTCGTCAACGGCTTTCTCACGGTCGGCCTGTGGACCCTTGTGTCCCGCCTGCTCGGGTTCGTCCGGGACATCATGATCGCCGCCTACCTTGGCACCGGCCCCGTCGCCGAGGCGTTTCTGGTGGCCTTCTCCCTGCCCAACATGTTCCGCCGCTTTTTTGCCGAAGGGGCGTTCAACATGGCCTTCGTGCCGATGTTTGCCAAAAAACTCGAGGGCGACGACGACGCGCAAAAGTTCGCGCAGGACGCCTTCATGGGCATGATCGTCGTCCTCACCCTGTTCACCATCATCGGCATCTTTCTGATGCCCGCGCTGGTCTACATGATGGCCAGCGGATTCTATGGGGACGACCGGTTTCAACTGGCGGTCGAATACGGGCGACTGACCTTCCCCTACATCATCTTCATATCCTTGGCCGCGATGATCTCGGGTGTGCTGAACGCGACGGGGCGGTTCATGGCCGCCGCTGCCGCCCCTGCCCTGCTCAACATCGTCTTTATCGGGGCGATCCTGTTCAGCGCACTGATGGGCCGCCCCGCCTCGGACGCGCTGGGGATGGGCATGGACGAGATGCTGGGGCTGCACGTCGGGTCCAGCCTTGCACTGTCGGTTCCCGTGGGCGGCATCGCCCAGATGGCGCTGGTCTGGTGGGCGGCGAAACGGGCGGGCTTTCCGCTCACCTTCAGCCGGCCCCGCTGGACCCCGGAACTCAAACGGCTGGCGATCATCGCCGGACCTGCGGCGCTGGCGGGCGGGGTGGTGCAGATCAACCTGATCGTCGGGCGGCAGGTGGCGAGCTTTTTCGAAGGGGCGGTCGCCTGGCTCAACTACGCCGACCGGCTCTACCAGCTTCCGCTCGGCGTGGTCGGCATCGCCATCGGCATCGTTCTGCTGCCCGACCTGTCGCGGCGGTTGCGGGCGGGGGACACGGCGGGCGGGCGGGACGCGTTCAACCGGGCCTGTGAATTCAGCCTCGCACTCACCATTCCCGCCGCCGTGGCGCTGCTGGTGATCCCAGTCCCGCTGGTCAGCGTCCTGTTCCAGCGCGGCGCGTTCGACGCCAACGACACGCTCAACACCGCGCTCGCGGTGGCGGCCTACGGGGTGGGCCTGCCCGCTTTCGTGCTGCAAAAGGCGATGCAACCGCTGTTCTTTGCCCGCGAAGACACCAAGCGGCCATTTTATTACGCCATCGCGGCGCTGATCATCAACGCGGGCTTTGCCATCGGCCTGTCGCCGGTCATCGGCTTTATCGCCGCCGCGCTTGGCACCACCTTTGCGGGCTGGGGAACCGTCGCCTTGTTGTGGTGGGGGGCGCGGAACATGGGCGAGGCGGCCAGCTTTGACGATCGGTTCAAACGGCGGTTCTGGCGGATGCTGGCGGCCTCGGCGCTGATGGGGGCGACGCTGTGGATCGCGGCCACGATCATGACGCCGCTTTTTGCAATCGCCACGGTCCGCTACGCTGCGCTGGCCATCCTGATCGGCATCGGCATCGTCAGCTATTTCGGGTTCGGGGCGCTGGTAGGGGCGTTCCGCTTGTCCGAGTTCAAGCGGGCGATGCGCCGCTAACGGTCCCGGATCCGGGTCAGGAACGCCGACCATCCCCCCGGTGCCACCAGCACCGACAGGGCCAGCCCGATGACAAAGCCGCTCACATCGGCCAGCCCATAGTAGGTCTCGGGGCTGGGTCCGGTGTCGCCGGTCAGGCCCCAGCCGTTAAACACATTGAACACGAACGTATAAATCAACCGGATGGCGAGCAGAAAACCGATCAGCGAAAACGCCCGCATCTGGTTTCCCCCGGTTTCGCCCAACCGCAGCCACAAAAGGTATGTGAACGATCCAATCAGGCCATAGATCGGCGGATAGGCCCCCAGCAGGGCATAGTTGGTGGGCGTGACGATCCCATAAATGACAGCCGCCCCGACGGACGATCCGACAAAGACGATCAGCACGGACACCCAGTGGAACACATCCCCCACGAATTTGCCCACCGCCAGCAGCAGCACGGCGGCGAACAGGGCATGGGTGAAATTGGCATGGACAAAGACATAGGTCAGAAAGCGGCACAAAATGTCCCACGACATGTCGCGGTTGATGACGACCCGGTCCCAGACTCCGGCCGAAAAGGCCCAATCCTGAATGGCCGCACTGCGCCAGCCGATCCCGGCCTGCCCGCCCAGCATGTGCGCCCCGGCAAGGCTCAGCACCACCTCGACCCCCACGATCAGCAGGACAAGGATCACCACCACGGGCGGGATCGGGTTGACGGGGGGTTCGTAGTCCATGCTCTGTCCTCGGGCCCCGGTTGCTTGACGGGCGTTGGCGGCATGGGTAAGCCCTGTAAGCCAGCAAATCCAGCCCTGACACGCCATATCCGGACAATGCCATGACCCAGACATTCACCCCTCGCGTCTTTTCGGGCATCAAACCGTCGGGCGGCCTGCAACTGGGCAACTATCTGGGCGCGATCAAGCGCTGGGTGGACATGCAGGGCAAGGGGTTCGAAAACATCTATTGCGTGGTCGATCTGCACGCGATCACCGTCTGGCAGGACCCGCGCGAGCTCAAGGACGCAACGCGAGAGGTCGCCGCCGGAATGCTCGCCTCGGGGATCGACCCCACCACGTCGATCCTGTTCAACCAAAGCCAGGTTCCCGAACATGCCGAGCTTGCGTGGATCTTCAACTGCGTGGCCCGGGTGGG
Organism: Marivivens sp.; assembly: GCA_024642115.1. Lineage (GTDB taxonomy): Bacteria > Pseudomonadota > Alphaproteobacteria > Rhodobacterales > Rhodobacteraceae > JAHEBU01. The sequence goes on from JAHEBU010000001.1 coordinate 294,777, forward strand.
CTGGATGAACCGGATGACCCAGTTCAAGGACAAGGCGGGCTCCAATGCCGAGGCCGTGTCGCTGGGCCTGTATGCCTATCCCGCGCTGATGGCCGCCGATATCCTGCTGTATCATGCGACCCATGTCCCGGTGGGCGAGGATCAGAAACAGCATGTCGAGCTGACCCGCGACATCGCGACCAAGTTCAACCACGACTTCAAGACCGACTTTTTCCCGCTGACCGAGCCGGTGATCGAAGGGCCGGGAATGCGCGTGATGAACCTGCGCGACGGGTCCAGGAAGATGTCGAAATCGGGCGACTCCGACATGGAGCGGATCAACATGACCGACGACGCCGACACCATTTCCAAGAAGTTCAAAAAGGCCAAGACCGACCCCGCCCCCCTGCCCGAAACGGTCGCAGGGCTCAAGGATCGGCCCGAGGCCCGCAATCTGGTCGATATCTATGCGTCGCTGTCCGACATGACCCCCGAACAGGTCATCGCCCAATATCCGGGGGCCGGATGGGGCACGTTCAAACCCGCGCTGGCCGATCTGGCGGTCGAAAAGCTGGCCCCGATCAGCACGGAAATGAAACGCCTTATGGCCGACAAAGGCGAGATCGACCTGATCCTTGCCAAAGGGGCCGAACGCGCCCGCGCCATTGCCGCGCCGATCCTGCGCCAGACCTACGATATCGTCGGATTGCTGCGGTCGTAGGTCGGGGTTCACCCCGACTCCCGACACCACAAACCAGAACCGCCGTCCTTTCGGGGCGGCGGTTCAGAAAGCATCTCTATTCGCCACTGTGTAAGAGGTAACTCCTGGAATTGAGGCGCTGCAGACTGGCTTCCTGAGTTATTCATACCACAAAGGTCCGAGTCGGACCTAATGATTTCTCCAATGGCTGTCCGCCCCTCGGCCAATATCAGCGCGGCGCAGCCTGAGCGGTTTTTGTCGTCGTCTCCGCCCCCAAGCACTTGAGCATCGCCGCGAAACTGCGGCGGGTTTCCTGCCCGGGGGTCCAGTGAGCCTCGAAATCAATCATCGAAAACGTGCCGTCCGGCGCACGGATCGGGCGGGCAAAACTTGTGTCGGTGATCTGCGAGGCAGGCAAAAGGGTAATGCCAAGGCCCATCCGCGCCCATTTTTCGAGGATAGGGTAGCCCAGCGCCCGCCCCTCATATTCCGCAAGCGGAACCTGAGCCTCCCGAAACAGGGTGCGGACGGTGTCAGACAAACCGCAATCATCCGGGACCAGCAGCACCTTGCGATCCGCGCAGTCGGACAGGGCCAGCGGCGTTGACCGCGACGGCTGATCCTGATCCGACACCATCAGCAGCGGTTCGCGGTAAACCGTGACAGACCGCAGCGACGGATCGGTCACAGGGGCCGGACACAGGCCAAAGTCTATGATCCTCGCCTGCAATGCCGGGGCAATATCGGCCTTGTTCATTTCGGTCAGAATGATTCTCAGGCCAACCTGTTCGGCCTTGGCCATCACCGCCCTTGAAAACTCCACGGCGACAAGGGGCGACAGGCCCAGCCGAACCGTCTGGTCGTCCCGCGCCAGATACTCGGCCGCACTGGTCAAAAGGCCCAGCCGGGCCTCGAGGATGCCGCGCATCTTGTCGATCATCAGCGCGCCGAATTCGGTCGTCGTCACGGACCGCGTCGTCCGATCGAACAACCGCGCGCCCAGCTCGTCCTCCAGTTGCCCGACGGCGTTGGACAGGGCCGGTTGGGTGACGCAGCACAGATCGGCCGCCCGGGTGAACGACGCGGTGTCCGCCACGGCAATCGCAAATCTGAGGTGCTGAAAATTCATGGATCGCCCCGCCTGTCCGGTACCGGGCTTATCATGACGTCACTGTGTTGTTTAGTTTCGTTCCTGAATGGCTTGATCATAAATCGCAATTTCAGGTGGGCGGCGGGACGGGGTTAGGTCGGCCCCACGAAACCCCTCCTGAAAGGCACATTGAAATGAAGAAAGCTCTCGCCGCTGCGGCCCTGGCCCTGTCTGCAACCGCCGCTGTCGCCGACCCCGGCGCCATGCTGGAAATCACCCTCAGGATTTCCGAGGCCAACCGACCTGCCGCCGTCGCCATCTATACCGAATTCAAGGAACCGTTCCTGACCACGATCCCCGGCGCCGAACTCAAAACCCTGCTGGTGCGTGCCGAAGATGTTCAGGTCCTGCACGGCTTCGACACCGTCGAACATGCCCAAGCCTACCTCGACAGCGACCTGTTCACCAAGGATGTGGTGGTCAAACTGGCCCCCCTTCTCGACGCCGACCCCGAGGTGCGCATCTACCAGACCAACTAGGTGTGACACGGTGCAGATTGCCCGCTTCGGCTGACGCGGTGGGCAATCTGGCTCTGTCGGATACCAACGTATTGCGCGGGGCGTTAACCGGGCCAAATCTGTACACGCGTCTGTACAGCCGGTGTACAGGCGGTGTACGGGCGGTGTATTCCCGAAAATGTCGGAATTTCAGGGCATTAACCCCACCATCTTCGCGTGCTTTGCAGTCGGCGGTTTTTCCTCATGTGCATCGGCGCACCAATCACGTTCCTTGGCTGGCGTTTCGCGGATGTGGCAGAGCGACTAGAATGTGGTCAACCAAAGGACCGCCTCATGACAACCCTTGCCCCGCCCACCACGCAAATCGGTCACGTCCACCTCAAGGTTGCCGACCTTGACCGCGCCATCGCCTTTTACTCTGGTGTTCTGGGGTTCGAGGTGATGCAGCACTTTGGCAAGGGGGCGGCATTCCTGTCCGCTGGCGGCTATCACCACCATATCGGGCTGAATACATGGGAAAGTCGGGGGGGCACCCCGCCCCCGCCCGGCCACACGGGCCTCTATCACACGGCGTTTCTGTATCCAGACCGCCAGAGCCTGGCACAGGTCTTGCAGCGGGTGCTGGACGCCGGGATCGAGATCGACGGAGCCGCCGATCATGGCGTGTCCGAGGCGATCTATCTGCGCGACCCCGACCAGAACGGCGTTGAACTCTACCGCGACCGCCCGCAGGCCGACTGGCCCCGCGCCGCTGATGGGACACTTGCCATGGTGAATGCCCCGTTTGACCTGCGCCAACTGTTGACCGAAGCCTGATCCGTCACAAAACCGAATCCGACTCAGACCAGAATGGTGCATATCAGGGCAGGGTCATGTCCGTCCCTTTCCCCTGATTTGTCAGGCTTTTCAACAAGGTCTGACCGTCGGCGCGTCCCTGCCGGCTCTTACTGGCGCGTCCGGGTTTCCCCGCCCGGACGCGTTCATTTTGCGGGGTGGACCCTGACCGACCCAGCCCCTACCCTGCGACCAAACAGGAGGGCGGGAATGGCAACGGGCAGCAACATCCGAACCTATTTCAACGGCACATGGCACGCAGGCGACGTGCCGATCATGCGGGCGGCGGATCATGGATCGTGGCTCGGATCGACGGTATTCGACGGGGCGCGCCGCGCCTACGGCCTGACCCCGGATCTGGACGCCCACTGCGCCCGCGTGAACCGGTCAGCCGAGGCGCTGATGATTACCCCCACTGTCACGCCCGAGGATATGGTGGCCATAATTCACGACGGGCTGACCGCGTATCCTGCTGATAGGGCAGTCTATATCCGCCCGATGTACTGGGCGCTGGACGGTGACACAGGGGCCATTGTGCCAAAGGCAGGGGCCACCGGCTTTGCCATCTGTCTCGAGGAAATCCCCCTCGCCCCGCCCGAGGCGGCGACGACCCTGACCACGACCCGGTTTCACCGCCCGACGCTGGACGTGGCCGTGGTCAACGCCAAGGCGGGGTGCCTTTATCCCAACAACGCCCGGATGCTGGCCGAGGCGCGGGCCAAGGGCTTTGCCAACGCGCTGGTCGCCGATGCGATGGGCAACGTGGCCGAGAGCGCCAGTTCCAACGTGTTTATCGTGCGCGACGGCGAGGTCCTGACCCCGATCGCCAACGGCACCTTTCTGGCCGGGATCACCCGCGCCCGGCACATGGCCAACCTTGCCGCGGACGGAACCCAAGTACGCGAGGCGGTGCTGAGTTTCGACGATGTCCGACAGGCGGACGAGGTATTCCTGTCAGGCAACATGTCCAAGGTGACACCCGTCACGGCCTTTGACGACCGGCAATATCAGGTCGGCCCGATGACCCGCCGCGTGCGCGAGATGTATTGGGATTGGGCAGCAAGCGCCCGTTGATCCGGCGCGTCTTGCGCCTGACGCTGACGGTGATCCCGTTTGCGATGACTGTGGCGTTTTCCCTGTGGGCGCTGTCGCAGAACCCCTTTGCACAGCCTTTGGTTGACCGTTCGGCGGTCGAGGTACAGCAGGCGCTGGACCGGGCGCTGGCCAGACAGGTCACACCCGACTGGCTGCACGCGGAAATGGACGCCGCCCTGACCGCCCGCGATTTCGACCAGGTGACGACGCTGGCCTTGATCGGCGCGGATCAGGGCCTTGCCCCCGGCCCCGAAACCCAAGCCCGCATCGACACATTAGAGGCCGAGGTGACCGGCCCCTGGGCCACCGTGCGCGACTGCGGGATCTGTATGGCCGATATCGCCGCCTGTCCGTCTATCGGGCTGATGGCCACCTGTTCGATCCCGGTCGAACTGACCCCGGTCGGCGACCTGAACGCCCTGCGTCGCGCTGCGCAGGCGATGCTTTCGAGCGAAGAGGTGGACAAGATCGACGTCGGATTGGCCTGTGTCGGGCTGGTCGCGACAGGGGCGATCCTTGTATCCGGCGGCACATCTGTCCCGGTCAAGGCGGGGGCGACGGCGCTGCGTCTGGCCCGCAAGCTCGGCACACTGACGCCGCGCTTTGGCCGCGAGTTGGGACTGCTGGCCGATATCGGGCTGAAGCCTCGGCTCATCGTCCCCCTGCTCCGACGCGAGGTCCCGATCGAGGCGGTTCTGGACACCGCCCGCCTGTCGCGCCTGACGGCTGTGGCGGGCGATGTGGCGCGGATTGCCGAACGCACCTCGATCACCGATGCGGTCGTGCTGATGCGCCAGATCGACACCGCCGAAGATGCAACCCGGCTGGCCCGCGTGGCCGAAGTATCGGGGCCAAAGACCCGCCGCGTGGTCGAGGTTTTGGGCAAGGGGCGGGTCTTTCGCGCACTGGTCCGGGTGTCGCACCTGACCCTTGCGGCTGCGGCCGCCCTCTATCTCTGGGCGCTGCAAACGCTGGTGTTTCTGGCCCATCTGGTCGGGCGTGGCGCGGTCAAGGGTCTGCGCCGTTACGTCTAGCCTTCCTGATAGGTCGCCGCACAGCTGACCGGGAAATTCACTGACCGGGCGATGAAACAGACGTCGTGCACCTTGGGGTGGAGGGTGTCGGCCAAGGCCGCATCGCTGCCGGGGGCGAGGGTGATGGTGGGGCGCAGGGTGGCGCGCAGGAACCGGCTCGCCCCGTTGGCCAACGTCTCGCCCACGGCCAAGGGGTCGTCCTGATAGCCCCGCACTTCGATCCCGGCGACATGGGCCAGATGCAGGAACCACAGCATGTGACAGGATGCGAGGGCCGAAATCAGCAGGTCCTCGGGGTTGTGGCGGGTGGGGTCGCCCCCCAACAGGGGATCGTTGGAACAGTGCACCACGGGTTTGCCCGGGGTCACGATATCCCAGGTCCGGTCATAGCCGCGATAGGTCCGCGTTCCCTGCCCCCGGTTTCCGGTCCAGATGATCCGGGACCCATAGTCGTGTTCGGCCATTTGCCCGCCCCTCCCGCTCTGCGTTGCCAGCCCTGTCGGCTTGCGCCAATATGCCCCCGAACGGAGGGGTGGTCATGCGCAAGTTTCTGGTGGTGCTGGATGACAGCCGCGAATGTCTGAACGCGATGCGGTTCGCCGCAATGCGGGCGGCCAAGACGGGCGGAGGGGTCTGCATCCTGTCCGTCATCCCGCCCGACGAATTCAATCACTGGATGGGTGTGGCCGAAATCATGCGGGCCGAGGCGCGCGAACGCATCCACGCCCATTTCGAGGTGTTCGCCAAATGGATGCGCGACAAACAGGGGGTGGACCCCGAACTGGTCATCCGTGAAGGCGAACCCGTGCCCGAGATCATGGCCCAAATCACTGACGACCCCGATATCGGGATTCTCGTTCTGGGTGCGGGAACCGACAACAAGGGGCCGGGGCCACTGGTCACCCAACTGACCCGCCAGTCGGGCAGCCTGCCGATTCCGATCACCATTGTCCCCGGCGACATGTCCAAGGAACGGCTGGAAGCTGTAACCTGAGGGCCAGACGATCACGCGACCGTGGCCCTGGGGCCGATCATTACTCCACACATTTTTGTGTTGGCGGGTGACGCCGTGAGCCTGTTCTTGCGCCAGCGCACATAGTTTGGGCAAGTCCGCGCGCCGACGCGCCGGATGTGCGCGCCAGTGCAAGACCCCCTGTTCACAACTACACGGAACCCTGTGGCGTGACGGACCCCGGTCTTGTCAAGGGTGGGCAACGATCAACTGGGGATCGTTTTTTCGTGATGTTTCAAAGGCTTTGCTGTCGAGGGTTTGAGGACCAATTGTCCCTCATCGCAACGGGAACAGCCCCGGTGCCACCAAACCAAATGTTAAAGGAAGATCACCATGTCCATCAACAAAGCTACCCTCGCCATCGCACTTGCCGCTGTTGTCGGCTCTGCCACGCTCGCCTCGGCCGATGTCAGCTACTTCGGTCTGACCAAGACGCTGCCCGAAACCAGCACCATCGACCTGGGCACGGTCCGCGCCGCCGATGCCGGCACCGTGGAAATCTATGACTATCGGCTGGGCACCCAAGGCGCGCTGCTGGGCACCGAAACGGTGAACGCAGGCGCCAACAGCAACGTGCGCATTGATCTGGGCCTGGCCCCCGCGGGCGACGTGCTGGCCGTTCTGAAGGTTGACGGGCAGGTCGTCGCCACCCAGCGCTACGACGTCGCCAACAACGCGATGTAATCTGGTCTCCTCCCGACCAGAGCAGGGGCCGTCCGTATCGGGCGGCCCTTTTGCCGTTTAGAATCGTTCCAAACCTTGACTAGTTCCTCTACCGGGCGCATATCTTGTTCCTGACAGAAAAGGTTGGCCATCATGTTCATTCAGACCGAATCCACGCCGAACCCGGCCACGCTGAAATTCCTGCCCGGCCAGTCCGTGCTCGAGGTCGGCACCGCCGATTTCCCGACGGCCGAAGCGGCTGCCGCGTCGCCACTGGCCAAGCGCATCTTTGCCACCGGTGGCGTATCGGGTGTGTTCTTTGGCCTCGATTTCATCACCGTGACCAAGGCCGACGGGGTCGAGTGGGACCATATCAAGCCCGCTATCCTGGGCGCGATCATGGAACACTATCAGTCCGGCCAGTCGGCCATGGCCGACGACCACAAGCCCGCAAGCGGCCATGCGGACCATTCGGGCGAGGATTCCGGGATCGTTGACCAGATCAAGGAATTGCTGGACACCCGCGTCCGTCCCGCCGTGGCCCAGGACGGCGGCGACATCACGTTCCACGGCTTTGACCGCGGCGTGGTCTATCTGCACATGCAGGGCGCCTGTGCAGGTTGCCCGTCCTCGACCCTGACGCTCAAGATGGGGATCGAGAACCTGCTGCGCCACTATATCCCCGAGGTGATCGAGGTTCGGCCCGTTGCCGCCTAAGCCTGCCATTCTGGCCTTTGACACATCGGCGGCGCATTGCGCCGCCGCTTTGCTGTTGGGCGATCGGGTGGTTTTGCGCACGGACGAGATGGCCAAGGGGCAGGCCGAACACCTGATGCCCATGTTGGCAGAAGTTCTGGCGGGCGAAGGGATGGTCTGGACCGATCTGGACGCCATCGGCGTCGGCATCGGGCCGGGCAATTTCACAGGCATCCGCATTTCCGTCGCCGCCGCGCGGGGACTGGCGCTGGGTCTGGGAAAACCGGCGATCGGGGTCAGCACGCTGGAGGCGCAGGTGACCGGGATGGGTCATAACATGCTGGTATCATGTCTGGATGCCCGACGGGGCATGGTCTATGTGCAGGAATTCGGCAGGGGTCAGCCTGTATCGAAACCGTTGATCTGTGACCTGACCCAAGACGCGCTGCCTGATCTGCCCGGCAAAGCCGAGCCCTGCGTGACCGGTGATATGGCAGATGAGGTGTCGCGCCTGACCGGCTGGCAGCCCGTGGCCCCGGTCATGTCGATGGTCGAAGGAATCGCGCGCCGGGCTTCATCGAGGTTGGACAACGACAATCCGCGCCCTGCCCCACTATATCTGCGCAGCGCCGATGCAGCGCCTCCGCGTGATCCGCCGCCTGTCATCCTGTCATGACCACGGCCGACCTTGCCGCCATCCATGCCGCCAGCTTTACGACGCCCCGCCCGTGGTCGGCGACCGAACTGACCGAGGTTCTGGCCAGCCCCGGCGCCTATTTGTGCAGGTCGCCGGACGGGTTCGCCATTGGCCGGGTCATCGCGGGCGAGGCCGAGCTTTTGACCATCGCCGTCCTGCCCGCAGCCCAAGGACAAGGACAGGGGCGCGGCCTGATGGACAAAATCATCGCGGGGGCCGCCGCCCGACAGGCCGACACCCTGTTTCTGGAAGTGGCCAGCGACAATGCCCCGGCAATTTCCCTTTACCGAGCGGCAGGTTTTGTCGAATCAGGACGCAGGCGTGCCTATTACCGCCCCCCTGTCGGACAGCCCATCGATGCGATTGTCATGACGCGGCCCGTCAAAGCACCGGAATAATTTTATCAAACGGTCAAGGACGGGGCGCCGATGCTTAAAATTGAGTTGACCGCGACCTTTCTTGCCGCCCTAAATTGACACTGACACGACAGATGTCAGAACTTGAGGGGCCAAAGTGGCCAACCTCGGGCCACGTAACAATGACAAGGGAGACCTTTATGACCCTCATCCAGAAATTCCTCGGCGCGTCAGCCGTGCTGGCGCTGAGCGCCGGTGCCGCGCTTGCCGATCCCGCGATCATCTTCGATCTGGGCGGCAAATTCGACAAGTCGTTCAACGAAGCCGCGTTCAATGGCGCACAGCGTTGGGCCACCGAAACCGGGGGCACCTTTGCCGAGACCGAGCTTCAGTCGGACGCCCAGCGCGAACAGGCGCTGCGCCGCTTTGCCGAAGCTGGCAACAACCCCATCGTCATGGCAGGCTTTTCGTTCGCCACCGCCCTGACCGACGTAGCTGCCGATTATCCCGACACCAAGTTCGAAATCATCGACATGGTTGTCGATGCGCCCAACGTGACCTCGGTCGTGTTCAACGAACATGAAGGGTCGTATCTGGTCGGCCTGATGGCTGGCATGGCGTCCAAGTCCGGCACCGTCGGGTTCGTCGGCGGCATGGATATCCCGCTGATCCGCAAATTCGGCTGTGGCTATGCCCAGGGCGTGATGGCTGCTAACCCCAATGCCAAGGTCATCGCCAACATGACCGGCACCACCCCTGCCGCCTGGAACGATCCGGTGAAAGGGTCCGAACTGACCCTCGCCCAGATCAGCCAGGGCGCTGATGTGGTCTATGCCGCTGCTGGTGGAACCGGTGTGGGTGTGCTGCAAACCGCCGCCGACAAGGGCATCCTGTCGATCGGCGTCGACAGCAACCAGAACTACATGCACCCCGGTCAGGTCCTCACCTCGATGATGAAGCGGGTGGACAACGCCGTTTATGAGGCCTTCAAGGCGGGTGACGCGCTGGTTCCCGGCATCAACGTGATGGGCGTGGCCAACGGCGGCGTGAGCGTCGCGATGGACGACAACAACAAGGCCCTGATCACCCCGGAAATGCAGGCCGCCGTTGACGCTGCGTCCGCCGCTATCGCCGACGGATCGCTGGTCGTCCACGACTATACCACCGACGAGACCTGCCCCGCGCTGACGTTCTAAGCGTTCGCAGGCCAGACAACCCGGGGCCGCGCCGCATCGTCCGCGCGGCCCCTTTTCCTATACAGGTCCGGTGCCTCATGACTGATACCCCCGCAATCGAACTTGTCGGCATTTCCAAGGCATTCGGCCCGGTGCAGGCAAACAAGGACATCTCGATCCGGGTCATGCACGGCACGATCCACGGGATCATCGGTGAAAATGGCGCGGGCAAATCGACCCTGATGTCCATCCTCTACGGGTTCTACAAGGCCGACGCGGGCGAGATTTTCATCAACGGCCAAAAGACCCAGATCCCCGACAGTCAGGCGGCCATTTCCGCAGGCATCGGGATGGTATTCCAGCATTTCAAGCTGGTCGAGAATTTCACCGTGCTGGAGAATGTCGTGTTGGGGGCCGAAGATGGCTGGCGGCTGGGTCCGTCCCTGTCCAAGGCCCGCCGGCAGCTCAAGCAGCTGGCCGATGATTACGACCTGAACGTCGATCCAGATGCGCGGATCGAGGATATCGGCGTGGGCATGCAGCAGCGCGTCGAAATCCTCAAGGCGCTGTATCGCGACGCCAATATCCTCATTCTGGACGAACCTACCGGCGTTCTGACCCCCGCCGAGGCGGACCAGTTGTTCCGCATCCTTGAACGGCTCAAGGAAGAGGGCAAGACGATCATCCTGATCACCCACAAGCTGCGCGAGATCATGGAGATCACCGACACCGTCAGCGTCATGCGGCGCGGTCAGATGACCGCCACGGTCAAGACATCCGAGACGTCCCCCCCCGAACTGGCCGAGCTGATGGTCGGCCGCAAGGTGTTGCTGCGGGTGGACAAAAAGCCCGCCGCCCCCGGCAAGTCGGTGCTGGAGGTCAAGGACCTGCGGGTCGTGGACGTCAAGGGCGTGCAGCGTCTGCGCGGCGTGTCGTTCGAGGTCCGCGCAGGCGAGATTCTGGGAATTGCAGGGGTTGCCGGAAATGGTCAGTCCGAACTGCTCGAGGTGTTGGGCGGCTATGAAAAGGGGACCGGGACGATCCTGCTGAACGGCGAACCGCTGGACCTGACGGGGGCCGCGTCCGATGGCCAGACCCGCCGCGCCCGGGGCATCGCCCATGTGCCAGAGGACCGGCAGCACGAGGGCCTCATCATGAACTTTACCGCATGGGAAAACGTCGCCCTGGGCTATCACAACGACCCGAAATACCAGACCAACGCCCTGTTCATGAACAATGCCGCCCTGCGCGCCGATACCGAAGCCAAGATGAAGCGGTTCGACGTCCGCCCCCCTGATCCGTCGCTTGCCGCCAAGAACTTTTCCGGCGGCAACCAGCAAAAGATCGTGCTCGCCCGCGAAATCGAGCGGAACCCCGACCTGCTGCTCATCGGTCAGCCAACCCGGGGCGTGGACATTGGTGCGATCGAATTCATCCACCAACAGATCGTGGCCTTGCGCGATCAGGGCAAGGCGATCCTGCTGGTCAGCGTGGAACTGGACGAGATCATGTCGCTGTCCGACCGCATCGCGGTGATGTTCGACGGGCGGATCATGGGCGAACGCCTGCCTGCCGAGACGAACGCGGGCGAATTGGGCCTGCTCATGGCCGGTGTCGCGGGGGAGGCTGCATAGATGGAAAAGATGCCGAAATGGGCCGACGTGGTCCTGATCCCCGTCATTTCCCTGCTGTTGGCGGGCATCTTGTCGGGCCTGGTGATCCTGGCCATAGGCGAGGACCCGATCAAGGCGCTGTGGATCATGTTCGACGGCGCGTTCGGGTCGAAATACAACTGGGGCTACACCCTGTATTACGCGACCAACTTCATCTTTACCGGCCTTGCCGTGGCCGTCGCGTTTCATGCGCGGATGTTCAACATCGGGGGCGAAGGGCAGGCGGCGCTGGGCGGGCTTGGCGTGGCGCTGGTCTGTATCTTTATCCCGTGGCCGCACTGGTCGCTGGCGATTCTGGGGGCCATCGTGGGATCGGCCCTGTTCGGGGCGGCGTGGGCGCTGATCCCGGCCTATTTGCAGGCAAAACGCGGCAGTCACATCGTCATCACGACGATCATGTTCAACTTCATCGCCTCGGCGCTTCTGAACTATCTGCTAATCGGGGCGTTGAAACCCATCGGCATGATGGAACCGGCCACCGGCAAATTCCCGGCAGCCACCCACCTGCCCAGCTTTCACGAAATGCTCGCCCCGCTGGGCATCAGCTTTTCCAAGGGGGCGCCGGCCAATATCAGTTTTCTGATCGCCATCGCCGCCTGCGTGTTCGTGTGGGCGCTGATCTGGAAAACGCGGCTGGGCTACCAGATCCGGCAGTTCGGCGAATCCGAATCCGCCGCCCGCTATGCCGGGACCAGCCCGACCAAGATCATTCTCGTGTCGATGACCCTGTCCGGGGCGTTGGCGGGGATGATGGCCCTGAACAACGTGATGGGCGAGGCCGAGCGTCTGGTCATGAACGCGACCGAAGGGGCCGGGTTCATCGGCATCGCCGTGGCGCTGATGGGCCGATCGCATCCGGTGGGCGTGTTTCTTGCGGCGATCCTGTTCGGCGCGCTTTATCAGGGGGGCGCGATCCTGAGCCAGGACACCAACATACCCGTGCAGCTGGTGCTGGTCATTCAGGCGCTGGTCATCATGTTAACCGGTGCACTGGACAACATGGTCCGCGCCCCGCTGGAAAAGATGTTCCTCGCCTTCCGCCGGGCGCCCAAGCCCGCCCCCAAACCGACCCCCGCGGAGTAAGGCCATGACGGACATCCTCACCCTTCTGGACGCAACGTTGCGCCTGTCCACGCCGCTGCTTCTGGCCTGCCTTGCGGGGCTGTTTTCCGAACGGGCAGGCATTTTCGACATCGGGCTCGAGGGCAAGATGCTGGTCGCCGCGTTCCTGTCCGCCGCCTTCGCCGCCATGACCGGCAATGTCTGGATCGGCCTGCTGGCGGGGATCGGTGGGTCGCTGATCCTGTCGGCGATCCACGGTCTGGCGTCGATCACGTTCCGGGGCAATCAGCTCATTTCCGGGGTGGCGATCAACTTCCTCGCCTCGGGGATCACCGTGCTGATGGCGCAGGCATGGTTCCAGCAGGGCGGGCGCACCCCGTCGCTGACGGGCAATGGACGGTTCGATGCGATCACCCTGCCCTTTGCCAATGCGTTGGCGGGGGTGCCTGTGATCGGCCCGATCTATAGCGAGGTCATCTCGGGACAGACGATCCTGGTCTATGTGGCGCTGGCCTTTGTGCCGCTGTCGTGGTGGGTGCTGTTTCAGACCCGCTTTGGTCTGCGACTGCGGGCGGTGGGCGAAAATCCGGCGGCGGTCGATACGGCGGGCGTATCCGTGGTCGGCCTGCGCTTTGCCGCTGTGGCCATCTGCGGCGTGCTGTGCGGCGTCGCCGGGGCGTATCTGTCCACCGGCCTGCAAGCCGGATTTGTCAAGGAAATGACCGCCGGACGGGGCTATATCGCCCTTGCCGCCTTGATTTTCGCCAAGTGGCGGCCGTGGTATGCGCTGTATGCCTGCCTGCTGTTCGGGTTCTTGCAGGCCTTTGCCCTGCGCCCCGACCTGATCGAACGCTGGCTGCATTTCAAAGTCCAGACCCAGCTTTTGGATGTGATGCCCTATATCCTGACGATCATCATTCTGGCCGGTTTCGTGGGCAAGGCGATCCCGCCCCGCGCCGGGGGGGAACCCTATGTCAAGGAACGCTGACCTTCTTTCGCTGATCCGCGGACGGGCAGGGACAGCGCCTGTCCGGCTGGGCCTGATCCTTGGGTCAGGGCTGGGGCATCTGGCCAATGCCGTGGACGGCGTGGCAATCCCCTATTCCGACCTGCCCGGATTTCCCCACGCCGAGGTAAGCGGGCATAATCCGAACCTGGTGATCGGCGATCTGGAAGGCGTGCGCGTCGCCGTCTTTGGCGGCCGGGCGCATTATTACGAGGCAGGCAATCCGGCAGCGATGCGGGTGCCGCTGGAGGTCCTGCGCGATCTGGGCGCGGACACCGTCATCGCCACCAATGCGGCAGGGTCGATGCGGCCCGACATGCCGACCGGGTCGATCATGTGCCTGACCGACCACATCAATTTCAGCGGCCTGAACCCACTGATCGGCGAGCCGACGGACGCCCGATTTGTCCCGATGAAAGACGCCTATGATCCAGCGATCCGCGCGGCCCTGACGGCGGCGGCCAAGGCCGAAACCGTGGACATGGCCCAAGGCATCTATGCCTGGTATTCCGGCCCGTCGTTTGAGACGCCCGCCGAAATTCGGGCGATCCGGATGCTGGGCGCGGATGCGGTCGGCATGTCGACCGTGCCAGAGGTGATCCTTTCCCGCTTCCTCGGCCTGCGGGCTGCAGCCATTTCGACCATTACCAACATGGCCGCCGGAATGAGCGACGAGGCGATCAGCCACGAACACACCAAGGCGATGGCGCCCATTGGGGCGGCAAAGCTGGAAAAGGTCCTGCGGCGGTTCCTGCGCGATCTTTGACCGGGCCAGACCGGCATCGAAGATAAGTCCAGACGGCGATGACGTGAAATTTGACGGCTGCCGCAGGGATCGGGGTTTGACACTCCCGTCTCAAAGGCGTCTTTTGACGGCACGCTGCCTACGCCGCCGGACGGGTTTCATGCAGATTTACCTTCCCATCGCCGAAGTATCGGTGAACGCGTTTCTTCTTTTGGGGATCGGCGGACTTGTGGGCGTCTTGTCGGGGATGTTTGGGGTGGGCGGCGGGTTCCTGATCACGCCGCTGCTGTTCTTTGTGGGCATCCCGCCGGCAGTCGCTGTGGCCACCTCGGCCAATCAGATCGTCGCCTCTTCGGTGTCGGCGCTGATGGCCCATGTCAAACGCCGGACCGTCGATTTCTGGATGGGATCGGTGCTGCTGGTCGGGGGTCTGCTGGGGTCGCTGATCGGTGTGTTGGTGTTCAACTACCTCAAGAAACTGGGGCAGGTCGATCTGCTGGTGAACCTGTGCTACGTCGTGTTTCTGGGGATCGTCGGCGCGCTGATGCTGGTGGAAAGCCTGCGCGCACTCCGCCGGGCGAACCGGGGCGGGCCGCTTCCGCCGCGCAAGAAACATACCTGGGTTCAGACCCTGCCCTTCAAGGTCAAGTTTCGGGTGTCCGGCCTTTACATCTCGGTCATTCCGCCGATTCTGGTGGGGGTGTTCGTGGGCGTGCTGGCCGGGATCATGGGGGTCGGCGGTGGGTTCATCATGGTCCCGGCGATGATCTATCTGCTGGGAATGCCGACCAAGGTGGTGATCGGCACCTCGTTGTTCCAGATCATCTTTACCTCGGCCTTTACCACCATGTTGCACGCCACCACGAACTATACCGTTGATATGGTTCTGGCGCTGTTGCTGCTGGTCGGCGGGGTGATCGGGGCGCAGATCGGCACCCGGATCGGGGCGCGGATGAAGGCAGAACAACTGCGCATCCTGCTGGCGCTGCTGGTGCTGGCGGTCTGTCTGAAATTGGGGGCGGGATTGCTGATCCGACCTGACGACCTTTATTCGATTGCGACGGCCGGATGAGGCTGCTGGCTCTTCTTCTTTGGCTCGTCATCGGGTCCGCCGCCGCGGCAGAGGAAAAGATCGTACTTGGGCTCAGCCAGGACGAGGTGGCGATCACTGCCAGCTTTAACGGGTCGGACATCCTGATCTACGGGGCGATCCAGCGGGATTCCCCCGCCCCGACCGACAGTGTCATGGGGATCATCATAACCGTCTCCGGTCCCGCCGCCCCCGTCACCGTCCGCCGCAAGGAACGGATGTTCGGAATCTGGGTCAACCGCGATTCCGTCAACGTGGACAGCGCGCCGTCGTTCTATGCGGTCGCGGGCAGTGCGCCGCTGAGCCTGATCCTCAAGGATATCGAGGACCTGCGCTACAAGATCACCATCCCCCGGGCGATCCGGTCGGTGGGATCGACCCTCGAAGGGGCGCAGGATTTCACCGACGCCCTGATCCGCATCCGGGCGGGGGACGGTCTGTATCAGGTGCTTGTCAATCAGGTGGACCTGGAAAAACAGACCCTGTTCGACACCCGCATCGTCCTGCCGTCGAACCTGACCGAGGGGAATTATGATACCCGGATTTTCCTCACCCGGAACGGGACGGTGATCGACCAGTACGACACGATCATCCCGGTCAACAAGGTCGGGCTGGAAAGGTGGCTGTTCAACCTCGCCCATGAGGCACCGGTGTCCTACGGACTGCTGTCGCTGGCGATCGCGGCGGTCGCGGGATGGATGGCGTCTGCGGTATTTCAGGCGTTAAAGAGATAGGCGTTCACGCGTGATCGCGCCACAAGATACTGAACTAAAATACAAATCTCGATATTGGTAGATTAGTCATGGTGAAGGCGACCGGCCATCGGCCCCTTACCCACGTCCGATATAGGGCATCTTGGTCGCCATGATTGTCTGGAATTGCACGTTCACATGCAGCGGCAGGTCCGCCATTCGCAGAATTGCGTCGGCGACCAGTTCCACCTCGATCATCGGCGGTGCCGGTTTGCCTTCGGCGCGGGCGCGGTCCGCCAACGCCTCGAGCATGTCTGTCCGCGCATTGCCGATGTCGATCTGGCTACATGCTATGTCAAAGGGCCGCCCGTCGAGCGAGAGCGTCTTGGTCAGCCCCGTCACCCCATGTTTGGTGGTGGTATAGGTCGTTGACCCCTCGCGCGGGGTGTGGGCGGAAATCGAGCCGTTGTTGATGATCCGCCCGCCTTGGGGGGTCTGACGCCGCATCTGCCCAAAGGCGGCACGGGCGCACAGGAACATGCCTGTCAAATTCACCGCCACGGCGTCCATCCAGTCGGACACCGGAATTTCGTCGATCGGCGCGGCGGGGGTAAAGATGCCGGCATTGTTGAACAGAACGTCCAGCCGCCCTGCCCGTGCTGCGAACCTGTCGAACGCCGCAGTCACCCCGTCCGGGTCGGTCACATCGCAGGGCAGCGGGATGGCCCCGGCCTGTCCTGCCGCCAGTTCCGCGATCCGGTCGGCGCGGCGGGCGATCAGGCCCACGGTCCAGCCGGCGTCCAGAAACACTTGCGCCGTTGCAGCCCCGATGCCGCTGCTGGCCCCGGTTATGATGATCGTTTTCATCCCTCGTCCTCTGCCTTGAGTTCCAGTGGCACGCTGTCGGGTCGCAGGTCGTCGATCCCGAGTTCGGAAGTCGGACGTCCCAGACGGTTCCGCACAACCCAGCGCAATTCCCGTTCGGCGCGAGTGATCGCCACATAGGTAAGACGTTTCCACAAGGGTTGTCCTGCCTCGACCCGGCCCATCTGGCTGGCGACATAGATGTCCGGCGCAAAGACCTGCACGGTGTCCCATTGCGACCCCTGCGCCTTGTGAATGGTCACAGCCGCACCATGCAGGAACGTGGCGCCCATGCGGGCGGCATAGGGGATGAAGGGTTCGGCGTCGCCTTCCTGTTCGATCTTGACGATGCTGGCGGCGCTGACCTGCGGGTCCTCTGCCCCGATGACGTGCAGGCGGCTGAAGCCGGCGCGGTTGCCGGGGCCAAGGTAGATGACCTGCGCGCCCTTGATCAGCCCCCGCGCCTCGAGATCGAGCCGTTTCTTGCGGTGCTTGAGCGGCAGTTCGATGCCGTCGCAGATCAGCGGCTCGCCGGGAAGCAACGCGTCGACGGGCGCGCCAAAGGCGGCGCGAAAGGCGTGGATCAGCCGGATGCGGGTGGCGTTGCGCCAGACCAGAACCGGCGATCGGGCCATCAGGTCCGCCTCGACCCGTTCGGCCATGACGACGCGGTCGTCGCGGCGGGCGGCGTCGGCCACCATCTGTTCAAAGTCGTGAAAGCCCAGCGCGGGATCGGCCAGCGCATGGGCCAGATCAAGGATCGGGTTGCCCGCGTCCTGCCGGTGGATGCGGCTGAGCGTCAGGGTGCGCGCGGCGGGGAGGGTTTCGAACACCATCCCGCCGCCTTCCTCGCCTTTGGATTTAACAGGGGGCAGCTGGGCGGGGTCACCGAACAGCAGAAGAGTTGGAAAGATTTCCTGCAAATCCGCGAACTGGCGGGCGTCAAGCATCGAGCTTTCATCGACAAAACCGATGTCGAGCGGTTCTTCGCGCCGTTTCCAGCCGGTGATGAAATCGGACCCGCGCAAGCCTGCCGAGGCAAGCGCGGCGGGGATCGACGTATTGATCTGATAGGACGCCCAGGCGCGGTCGAGCTGCACATCCGTCAGCCCGTCGATGGTGGGCCGTTCGCCCTGCCCCGCCAGCCATTCGGCCACCTTTTCATATTCGGGGTCATAGACGGGCGTATAGAGGATGCGGTGGATCGTCGTCGCAGGCACGCCCCGGTTGCGCAGGACCGACGCGGCCTTGTTCGTGGGCGCGAGGATGGCGAGCGTGCGCCGTTCGCGTTTCTTGCGGCTTTCGAAATCGCCCGAGACGATTTCCACCCCCGCCTCTTTGAGCGCGTGGAACAAGGCGGCCAGCAGCATCGTCTTGCCCGATCCGGCCTTGCCCACGACGGCCAGAACCGAACTGGCGTCCGATTGCGGCGGTTGCAGCAGGTCGTCGTCCATATCGACGCCCGCCTGCCGCAGGGCGACCGAAATGGCATCCCAGGCTTCGGCCTGATCGGGGGAAAAGGTGAGGGCGGGGACAGACATGGGCGGACCCTATCCGCCCCGCGCGGCAGGGGCCAGAGGATCAGGCGGTCAGGCGCATCGGTTCCGGCTGACCGAGCGAGCGTTCGAACCACGCCTCGGACACGTCCGACGACAGGCCAGCGCGGCGCAGGACGCGGGCGCGGTTATCTTCAGTATAATCCCAGAGCCCGACGCTGATCTGGTCGCGCCCCTGCCCCTGTCCGCCCAGCACCGTGGGCGAGGCGCCGATCAGCCGGTAGATCCGCACCATCCGCGCATCGAACACACCGACAAAGTGGGTCAGGCTGTAGTTGCGCATCAGTTCCCCCCCGCCCAGCATCAGGGCCGCCGCGACCCGGCTTTCAGCGGACTGGTTCAGACAGAAGCGCGTACATTCCCAGATCAGCGGACTGCGGATTTCGACACCGTCAGTCAGGTGCAGGAAATGGTCGTTGACCATCGTCTGTCCCGTGGTGGGCAGAAACCGCATGGACCCGCCATGTGTCCCGTCCGGCTGCTGCCAGATCACATAGAGCGGGTTCAGGTCGTCATACCCGTCCCGTTCATGCCCGTTGGCATCCACGCTCACGTCCCAGCCCAGTCGGTCGTGGAACTGAATGGCCCGGTCGCGGAACATGGAATCGCGCAGGCGCGGATGAAGGTCGAGGTCAGTTCCGTAGAGATAGCGCAGCATCCTGGTGTTCCCTGTCCATCGGTTCGATGGGGGAACGCTAGATCAAGGATGGTTAATAGAGGTTGAGCGCCCCGGTTCGAAAGGGTTAGCGAGGTGTTAAACGGCGATCCGCGCCTGAGCCTGATCCCGCCCCGGCCAATCGCCAGCGGCGGCCCGTGCGGCCCCCCCGACGACGATCAACCCTTCGCTGAGCGCGCGGGCGACGGCGTGGGTGGTGTTCATCGCCCCCAGCTTGAATCGCGCGCTTTCGATATAGGCCCGCAGCGTGTGTTCCGAGATATCGAGCATGTCCGCCACCTGCCCCCGCCCATAGCCCATCGCCAGATAGGTCAGCGCGTCGATTTCGCGGGGCGACAAGGATTTGGCCGGTTCCGGCGTCCGCTTTTTTTCAAATTCCAGCGCCTTGTGGTTGAAGTAGTGGGCGATCAGGATGAGGTCGCGCTGGTTGGTTTTGGTAAAGGCGGCCCAGACAGCATCGTCGCAATTGTGCGAGGCGGTAAAAAGCGCGAATTGCCCGTTGGGGCCGCGGATCGGGATTGAAAAGCCCTGATTGCCGACCCCGTGGGCAATGGCATCTTTCTGGAATGCGCGGGCCGCCTTGGACGACCAGTCGAGCCGTTTCCAGTCAACGGGGTGAAACCGCTGGAAACAGCCGATGACGACGGGGTCTATGCGCAGGTAGTCATGATCGACATAGTGCTGCACCCAAGCGGGCGGATAGGTGCCACACCCATACTGTTCGCCATCCGAACTGACCCAGTGATAGACGATGTGGTCGATCTGGTAGTGATCCCGCAAGCCGATGATGCAGGACTGGATATCCTCAAGCCCGGCGGCCCGTTCCAAATTCTCCAAAAACTCTTCGAGTTGCAAAGACGTCACTCCCCACCGCGAACGGTGTTCCCTCACTAGAGGATTCGATTTCGGTCCGGGCGACCAGCATGGTCTCATTCAGGTGGTCGGCCAGTTCTGGCAGATCGTTCTGAAGCGCGAACGTGCGAATGTCGGCAAGGACGTCGATGATCCAGTTTTTTCCCATTTCACCCTCATGAGGAAGCATTAACGAAGTCTTAACAACTCATGGTAGCACGAGGTGGATTAACAAAATATTCGCTGCTTTACCCCCCCCAGAAATGGGGAGGCTGTCGGCAGCAAGGCCCTGATTGAACAAGAGTGAGGCCCACAAAACGATGCCCCCCGGGATCACCGGAGGGCATCACGCCTTGGGAGCGTGGAGGAACTGGGGTCACCGAGATTCGGCGAGAGCGTCGTCAAAGGTGCGCAAGCCCGTCGTGGGCGCCTGAACCAGCACGGCCATATTGCCGGGCTTGTGTTCATTGCGCCGCATCTTGGTATGCGCGGCGGGGATCTGATCCCAGCCGAACACTTCGGACATGCAGGGGTCAAGCCGCCGTTCCACCATCAACTGGTTGGCCTGCGACGCCTGTTTGAGGTTGGCAAAGTGGCTGCCCTGCACCCGCTTTTGATGCATCCACAGATAGCGCGCGTCCATCGTCAGGTTATAGCCGGTGGTGCCAGCGCAGATCACGACCATCCCGCCCCGTTTCACCACAAAGACGCTGACCGGGAACGTCGCCTCGCCGGGGTGTTCAAACACCATGTCGACGTTGTTGCCCTTGCCGGTGATGTCCCAGATCGCCTTGCCGAATTTGCGGACCTCGGCGAACCACTCCTTGTATTCGGGGGTGTTGACCGTGGGCATTTGCCCCCAGCATTTGAAATCGTTGCGGTTGATGACGCCCTTGGCCCCCAGCGACATGACAAACTCGCGCTTGCTCTCGTCGCTGATGACGCCGATCGCGTTGGCCCCGGCGGTGTTGATGAGCTGGATTGCATAGGACCCAAGGCCGCCCGACGCCCCCCAGACCAGCACGTTCATGCCGGGCTTCAATTCATGCGGTTCGTGCCCGAACAGCATCCGGTAGGCCGTGGCAAGCGTCAGGGTGTAGCAGGCCGACTCCTCCCATGTCAGATGCTTGGGCCGGTGCATGAGCTGCTGCGACTGGACGCAGGTGAACTGGGCAAACGACCCATCGGGGGTTTCATAGCCCCAGATCCGCTGGCTGGGCGAAAACATCGGATCTCCGCCGTTGCAGTGTTCGTCGTCGCCGTCATCCTGATTGCAATGGATGACAACCTCGTCCCCCACCTTCCAGCGTTTGACCTTGTCCCCCACGGCCCAGACGATGCCGGACGCGTCCGAGCCCGCGATGTGATAGGGGGCGCCGTGCACGTCAAAGGGGCTGATCGGGATGCCAAGACCGGCCCAGACGCCGTTGTAATTGACGCCGGCGGCCATGACCATGACGACCACTTCGTCACTGGCGGGACGGGGGCAATCGACCACCTCGACCTGAAACGCCTGTTCGGGTTCGCCATGACGTTCGCGGCGGATCGTCCAGGCGTACATCTGTGCGGGTAGATGACCCAGCGGGGGCATTTCCCCCACGGCATACAGGTCTTTCCTGGCCGCGGCGGTGACCGCGTCGGGGGTCGTCAGATCAAGGGACATTGGGCTCTCCATCAGGGCGGGTCCAGAAATTGCCGCGTTGCAGAATCAACGCGTTCCCCAGATGGATAAAATCGGGCGAGCAACAATGCAATAGTTTTGGCAGACATTTTGTAATTTTATGTCTGCCGCGTCGCAGCGTTGCTCGCCCTGTGGCCCTGTCAGCGGACGGTGTAGGTGCCGACCTGACAGACGTTGATGTTGCTTTCGGTGATGTAGGTTCCGTCCTGGAATTCGATCTTGAAGTCGAAATTACAGTAGCCGGTGCCATCGTCAAAGTTGATGTTGACCGACCGACCCGAGGGCAGGACCTGATTGCCAAGGATATCTTCCTGCCAATCGGCAGTGCCAACGTTTGACCCGTAGAAGCGGTAGATGGTGCGCCCCGTCTGGTTGACGATCAGCACGTTCCGGTCGGCGGTGGACACAACCCTGGTGGTTGTCGTGGTTGCGGTATCGCAAGCGCTCAGGTTCAGACCGATCAGGGCGGCCGCAACAATTGTTCGAATATTCAAGGTAGTACCCTCTGTGAAAAGCGGGGCAGAATAGCCCGGTGCCTGACGCTACTCACGGTTTGGTGAATTCTCAAGCATCTTGAGTCACGGGGCCGTGAGACGTGTCCGGGCTGAAATGGTGCGCGATCGACGCCGCATAAAAGGCGAGAATGTCATTGGCCGCGTCGGTCCGGTCGATCCGGGTCCCCACCAGCCGGATCAGGCGGCGGGTGCGCAGGTTTTCAAGGGCATCGCGGGTGATCTGGGCAGCGTCGCGGCGGGGAATGGGCATCCCCCGCCCGGTCAGAAGGACCATGTCGCGGGCGACGTGGGCCTCGACCTCGGCCACGTCGTTGGCCCCTGCGATCAGGCTGCGCGCCACCAGCGGCACGGGCACGACCGGCACGACCGCGGAAATGCGGGTCATCAGGTCGGCGGCCACCCCGGCCACCGGGTCAGGCCCCGAAGTGGTCAGAAAGGTTGATAGTTCAAGCGGTTGCCCAAACCCGACTGAGGCCGTCCCAAACGGTTTGAACCGGAATGACAGCCGCTGCCAGATATGCGAGGCCGACGCGGACAGCACGGTCCAGATGGGCGGACGAAACCGCCGCACCCCGCTTTTGTCGGCGGCGATGAGGAACCGATCCTCGAGCACGCGGTCGTAGTTCAGCGCGACAGGAACAAAGATGATGTCGCGGTCGCCGGGCTGCCACCCTTCGATGATATAGCTGAGCAGGCCAAGGCGGGGCGGGGCGATGCGACCGGTCAGACTGAGCCCGCCTTCGGGGAACATGGCCTGCGTGACGCCGCCCCGGGTGGCCATCTGGACGTAGCGGGCCAGCACCTTGCGATAAAGCTGCCCGCGCGATTTGCGCCGGATGAAATAGGCCCCCATCGCCCGGATGATCGCAGACAGCGGCCAGACCCGCGCCCATTCGCCCACCGCATAGGACAGCGCCCCGGCCCCGGCCACCAGATAGGTCACCAACACATAATCCATGTTGCTGCGGTGGTTCATCACAAAGACGACGGACGCATTGGGGTCGATATCTTCGATCCTGTCCCGGTCGAATTCGCCCACACGGATCCGGTACATGGAATTGGACAACCACCGGGCCAGCCGTGTGCCGATCGTGAAATAAGCCGTGGCCGAAAACGACGGGACGATTTCGCGCGCATAGTCCCGCGCTTTTTCAAATGCCACGTTTTCGGGAACGTTATTGTCATGCGCGTGTTCGACGATCGCCTTGGTCACCTCGGGGTCGTAGATCAGCCGCTGGATCATGTCATAGCGCCGGGCCAGCTTGAACGGTTCGATCGGCCGCTTGAGCCTTTGGTTCACGCGGGCGATGACCCGCTCGGCCCGTTTGCGAAAGAACCAGCGGACCGACGGAAACAGGAAATGCGATGCAAAGGTCACCCCGGCAAACAGCAGGATCAGGATCAGCAGCCACAACGGCAGGGTAACAACCTTTGACATGCGGCCGACCGTGACAGGGTTCTGCCTGCGGGTAAATCCACCCATGCTGCGACGCGGCGAATTGACATCGGCATAAAATGTCCGCTATCCCGGCAATGGCGCAATTTTGTTACCCGACGGAGTCGATATGCCCGAGCCTATGAAAGACAAGCCCTGGCTGTTTCGGACCTATGCGGGTCATTCGACGGCCGCCGCGTCCAATGCGCTGTATCGCGGAAACCTCGCGAAAGGGCAGACGGGCCTGTCAGTCGCCTTTGATCTGCCAACCCAGACCGGATACGACAGCGACCACATTCTCGCCAAGGGCGAGGTGGGCAAGGTCGGCGTTCCGGTCTGCCATCTGGGCGACATGACCGCCCTGTTTGACCAGATCCCACTGGACCAGATGAACACGTCGATGACCATCAATGCCACAGCGCCGTGGCTTCTCGCCCTGTATATCGCCGTGGCCGAACAGCAGGGGGCAGACGTGGCCGCCCTGCAAGGCACCGTGCAAAACGATATCATCAAGGAATACCTGTCGCGCGGCACCTATATCTGCCCGCCTGCGCCGTCCTTGCGGATGATTACTGATGTGGCCGCCTATACCCGCCAGCATCTGCCGAAATGGAACCCGATGAACGTGTGTTCCTATCACCTGCAAGAAGCGGGAGCGACGCCGGAGCAGGAATTGGCCTTTGCATTGGCCACCGCCTGTGCGGTTCTGGATGATTTGAAAACCAAGGTTGCCCCCGAGGATTTTCCGGAAATGGTCGGCCGCATTTCTTTCTTTGTAAATGCAGGCATCCGGTTCGTCACCGAACTGTGCAAGATGCGGGCCTTTGTCGAATTGTGGGATGAAATCTGCCGCGACCGGTATGGGGTGGAGGACGAGAAATTCCGCCGGTTCCGCTATGGCGTTCAGGTCAATTCACTGGGGCTGACCGAACAGCAGCCGGAAAACAACGTCTATCGCATCCTGATCGAAATGCTGGCTGTCACCCTGTCCAAGAACGCCCGCGCCCGCGCCGTGCAATTGCCCGCATGGAACGAGGCACTTGGCCTGCCCCGCCCGTGGGATCAGCAATGGTCTTTGCGGATGCAGCAAATACTGGCCTATGAAACCGATCTTTTGGAATTCGACGACCTGTTTGACGGGAATCCGGCCATTTCGCGCAAGGTGGATGCTCTCAAGGACGGGGCGCGGGCCGAATTGAAATTGCTGGACGGCATGGGCGGCGCGGTCGGGGCCATCGACTATATGAAATCGCGGCTGGTGGAATCGAACGCGGCGCGGATCGCCGGAATTGAAAAGGGCGAGACTGTGGTTGTCGGGGTCAACCGCTGGCAATCGGGCGAGCCGTCGCCCCTGACCGCCGGGGACGACGCCATCATGATCGCCGATCCAAAGGCCGAGGCCGATCAATTGCGCCGTCTCTCCGCATGGAAATCGGCACGGGACGGGCAGGCCGTGACCGATGCACTGACCGCCCTGCGCGATGCGGCCCGGAATGGCACGAATATAATGCCGCCGTCCGTCGCCTGCGCCCGCGCGGGCGTGACGACGGGCGAATGGGCCGACGTGATCCGCAGCGTTTTCGGGCAATATCGCGCCCCTACCGGCGTTTCCAATACCCCGTCAAATCGGACCGAAGGGCTGGACGATATCCGCGCCGAAGTCGATGCCGTGTCCGCCCGGCTGGGTCGGCGGTTGACCTTTGTCATGGGAAAGCCTGGGCTGGACGGTCATTCCAACGGGGCCGAACAGATTACGGCCCGCGCCCGCGATTGCGGAATGGCAATTCACTATCAGGGTATTCGCCTTACCCCAGCGGAAATTGTTGCCGACGCCATTGAAAAAGAGGCGCATGTCATTGGTCTGTCGATCCTGTCGGGATCCCACATTCCGCTTTTGACCGAAATCATGGACCGACTGCGCGCCGCGGGAATGGATCATATTCCCGTGGTGGCAGGTGGGATCATTCCCGATGAGGACGCCGAACGGTTGCGTCGTATCGGAATTGCGCGAGTCTATACGCCCAAGGATTTCCAGTTGAATAGGATCATGCGCGACATCGTCGCCTTGGCCGATCCAACGGTTCGCGCCGCGGAATAAACGGCCCTTTTGGGTTGATTACCGTTTCCTAATTGCACTTTTGTGCAATTTGGTTCATTTTTGTCTTGTATTCTTTAAAGATTAGTAAAATTCAGTTTTATCCAATTAACCCACGGAGACAAAAATGAAGGCCGACCTGAAGTCCATGACTCGCAAAGAGCTGGAAAAGCTGCGCGACGACGTGGACAAGGCGCTGACCCGCGTCAAGGACAAGGAAATGGACATGGCCCGCAGTGCCGCCGAAAAGGCAGCTGCCGCCCACGGGTTTTCCCTGTCCGATCTGACAGGTGCGCAACCTGCCGCCAAAAAGCGGGGCCGCAAACCCGGCGCGGCCAAGGCCGCCCCCAAGGCCAAAGCGCCCGCCAAATTCCGTAACCCGTCTGACCATTCGCAAACGTGGTCGGGCCGGGGCCGCAAGCCTGCCTGGTACAAGGACGGCGAAGCCGCCGGTCGTCCCCTGTCAGATTTCGCCATCTGATCCAGACCTCCGGCCCCGCACAACCGGGGCCGGACGGCCGGGTGCACCGTTTTCGGCTTGCCCCCTGCGAACCGTCCTGCTTTTCTGCCCGGACATAAGCGCAATCCAGGACATCCCATGACCGTTCATATCGGGGCCAAGCCCGGCGACATCGCCGAGGTCATTCTTTTGCCCGGCGACCCCTATCGCGCCAAATGGGCGGCCGAGACGTTTCTGACCGAGGCCGTCTGCGTCAATCAGGTGCGGGGTATGCTGGGATTCACAGGGCTGTGGAACGGCCACCGCGTGACCATCCAGGGATCGGGCATGGGAATGCCGTCCCTGTCGATCTATGCCAACGAACTGATCCGTGACTATAACGCACAGACCCTGATCCGCATCGGATCCTGTGGGGGGATGCAGGATCATGTGGGCATCCGCGACGTCATCCTTGCCCAGACCGCCTCGACCATATCGACGCCGTCCAGCACGATCTTTCGTGACCTGAACTTTGCCCCCTGCGCCGATTTCGGGCTGCTGGTGGCGGCAGATCGCGCGGCCCGATCGCTGGGCGTGAAAACGCATGTCGGCGGCATCTATTCGTCGGATACCTTTTACGACGAACGACAGGACCTGACCGACCAGATGGAACGGCACGGAATCCTTGGCGTCGAAATGGAGGCGGCCGAGTTATACATCCTCGCCGCCCGCTACAAACGCCGGGCCTTGGCGGTGCTGACGGTCAGCGACCACCTCAAGACCCACGAGGCGCTGCCGTCCGAAGATCGGGAACGGTCCTTTGGCGACATGGTGCAGATCGCCCTGCACGCGGCATTCGACTAGGAGCCTGCGATGAAGCAACGCCAGCTTGGGCCGGGAGGCCCCTTGGTCGGGGCGATCGGGCTAGGGTGCATGTCCTTTGGCGGCCCCTTTGGACCCACCACCGACGACGTCAGCCATGCAGCGATGGATGCAGCATGGGAGGCCGGGATCACGCATTTCGATAGCGCGAACGTCTATGGCAACGGCCGGTCCGAAACCGTGATCGGCGCGTGGATGCGGGCCAGCGGCCACCGCCCCGTTCTGGCAACAAAGGCCGGTATCTATGGCGGCCCGCCGCGCGGCGTGCGTAACGACGCCACCTATCTGCGGGACGAGTTGGACGGGTCGCTGCGGCGTCTTGGCACCGATCACGTCGATCTGTTCTACATCCACCGCCACGAAAAGGACCGACCCGTAGAAGAGGTTGCCCAGACCATGCAATCCCTGATCGACGAAGGGAAAATCGGCGGCTGGGGCCTGTCCGAGGTGGCCCCCGACACCCTGCGCCGCGCACATGCGGTGACCCCGGTGCGGGCGGTGCAGAACGAATATTCGCTGTGGACGCGGTCGCCCGAACTTGGCCTGATTCAGGAATGCGCCCGGCTGGGGGTCGCCTTCGTCCCGTTCTCTCCCTTGGCGCGGGGCATCTTTGGCCGGGTCGACCTGACCCCCGACATGTTCGCCGAGGGGGATTTCCGCAAGGTAATCCCACGCTTTTCACCCGAAAACTGGCCGCGTAACGCAGTCCACCTCGCCCGGTTCAAGGCGTTCGCCGCCGATCAAGGGATAACGGTGGCAGGGCTGGCGCTAGCCTGGATCCTGGCACAGGGCGACCACCTGATCCCGATCCCCGGCACGCGGACGGCCCTGCATCTGGGGGATTGGGCGCGGGCAGACCAGATCGACCTGTCGCCCATCGCCGCCGACCTTGACGCGCTGTTGCCTGTCGGTTGGGCAGCAGGAGACCGCTACAGCGACGATCAGGCCAGCACGGTCGAACGCTACTGCTAGGTGCCGTGGCTGCGGTCATACCCGTTGACCTGCGGCGGCACCCACCCTGCCAGCGCCCCCGGCGCAGGAGTCAACACCTGCATCCCCAGTGGGTAACAGGCGGCGGCGTCCGACGAATGTTGGGCCGAACAATCGCCCCCCGGACAGGCGCTTAGCACCGCCAGCAGATCGATCTCGGCAAACAGATCAAGGTGGTCGCCCGCCCGCACGGGGCTCGCCTTCATGAAATACTGGCCGGTGTCGCGGGTAAAGCCGGTGCACATGAACACGTTGAGGACATCATGGACATGGGACTCGGCCTCGGCCAACGGCAGGCCGGTCGCGTCCGACAGGGCGCGGGTCAGGTTGGAATGGCAGCAATGGTGATAGTCCGCGCCCGACAACAGCCGCCCGGTATAGGGATCGCACCGGGTGCCGATCACGTCGTGGACCGAGCCGCCAAAAGCGTCCTTGCCGTACCATACCAGACTGTCGGCCACGATGGTCGCCATCGGGCGGAGATAGGGAAATGATGACCAGAGGCGGTGGCCCTGGGTGACATGAGTGCCGTGCAGGGCGCGGGTCTTGCCCGAATAGAACCGCTCGGTCAGGTCGGCGGCATTGAACAGGTTCAGATCGCCCACTTGTGGGCCATCCGGGCAGGAAATGCGCAGAAAAGACCCCGCTGGCACGCGGATCGACGCGGCCTCGCGCGGCAGGGCGGTCACAGACTCGCCTGCTCTGGCAGTAGCCAGCGCCCGGCGATACAAGGCCATATCCGGCTGAGGCAGAGTGTCGGTGGGATAGCAGATCACCGGCGCAATAGCACGGCGGGACTGGGCGTCGGCAGGTTCGGTCATGGCGCGTCTCGGGTTGGGATGCAGTCCGACCAAAACAGGTTCACCTTGCAATAACAACTCCCGCCGGAGGCACGAAAGCCGCCCCGAAGGGCGGCTTTCAAAACAAGAACAGTGGCGGCGCAGCCGCCTCCGCCGGATCAGGTCAGACCACCCGTTCGACCATCATCTGCTTGATGTGCGAAATCGCCTTGGCCGGGTTCAGGCCCTTGGGGCAGGTCTTGGCACAGTTCATGATCGTGTGGCAGCGGTAGAGTTTGAAGGGATCCTCCAGCTCGTCCAACCGTTCGCCCGTCGCTTCGTCCCGGCTGTCGATGATCCAGCGATAGGCGTGCAGCAGGGCGGCAGGGCCAAGGTAGCGGTCGCCGTTCCACCAGTAGGACGGGCACGACGTCGAGCAACAGGCGCACATGACACATTCATAAAGACCGTCCAGCTTGGCCCGATCGTCGATCGACTGTTTCCATTCCTTGGCCGGGCGGTTGGTCTTGGTTTCCAGCCAGGGCATGATGCTGGCGTGCTGGGCGTAGAAATGGGTCAGGTCGGGGATCAGGTCCTTGATCACCGGCATGTGCGGCAGGGGATAGACCTTGATGTCACCCTTGATCTCGTCCAGCCCATAGATGCAGGCCAGCGTGTTGATCCCGTCAATGTTCATCGCACAGGACCCGCAAATCCCTTCGCGGCAGGACCGGCGGAACGTCAGGGTCGGGTCGATCTCGGTCTTGATCTTGATCAGCGCATCAAGAACCATCGGGCCGCAGGTGGCCTCGTCGATGAAATAGGTGTCGATGCGCGGGTTCTTTCCGTCATCGGGATTCCAGCGATAGATCTGCACCTTGCGGATCGCCTTGGCGCCTTCGGGCTTGGGCCAGGTCTTGCCCGTGGTGATGCGGCTGTTCTTGGGCAGGTTGAATTGAACCATGGGCTGGCTCCTTGCGGTAAAAGGACGATCAGATGGCGGGGGTCTGCGCCAGCGCCCCGGTCAGGGCGGCGGTCGAGCAGGAAATCGTTTCGGGCCGCGCGAGGATGGACGACACAAGGGTGACGCCCGTGGTGTCCACCGTCTTGCCCGCATAACTGGCCAGCACGACCAGTTCGGCGGTCGTGGCGTTTTGCAAAATGCATTCGGTCATCCGCTGCCCCCCGAGCCCCGGCACCTGCTGGGCCACGATGGGGGCGACCACTGCGCGGGCGGCCGTCTGGGTGGCGACACCGCCCACCTCTTGCGCCAGTTGTCCGGCCCCGCAGGCAGCCAGCGGCAGCATCAGGGTCATCAGGGCAAGTTTCTTGAGCATCTTGACGTTCCTTTTCAATTCAAAACCGGTGGACGATACGGGGCGTTTCCCGTCCGGCGCATCACACAGCGGCTATAGACCTCTTGCGGATCGCGTCCGGCCAGAAAATCGCCGGTCACGCCGATTTCACCGCTGACATAGCTGCCGGTCCGGTTGTTGACGCCGACCGACACACGACCGGTCGGGCCTTGGGCCGCGCGCGCCTGTTCTTCGCAAATCTGCGCCACCTCTTCGGGCGACGGTGGGGGGACATTGCAGGCCGCAAGCAGGCCAAGAAGGATCAGCGCACGATACATCTCAGCCCCCCGGCCCGCAGTAAAGAGAGCCTTGATACATGCCTGTCACACCCGGCGGACATCCCGCGGCCCGCACCACAGAGGTCTGTGGCGACTGGGCCGGAACGGGTGCCGTCGCCGTCATCGGCGAATTTGCCGCGACCGTCTGGCCGATGCGCGGCGCGATGCCCTGATCGGCGGCCGGCATACCGCCCTGAAGCACTGGTGCCGCAATAGCCACTGGGGCGGGTTCGGCCACGGGTTCGGGCGCGCGCGGCGCACAGCCCGCCAAGGCCGCCGCCATCCCCACCATGATCCCGGCCGCCCGCAGCATCAATACACCCGCGCCTTGGGCGCGATCCGCTTGAGATCAATGCCCCCCTCGGCCTCGGTCGTCAGCGGGTCGAGGTGGACAGGCCGGTAGGCCAGCCGCGTCTTGGTCCCGTCGACAAAGGCCAGCGAGTGTTTGCGCCATTCCTTGTCGTCCCGGTTCGGGTAATCCTCGTGGGCGTGGGCGCCCCGGCTTTCCTTGCGCGCCTCGGCGGCGACGATGGTGGCCAGCGCGTTGGGCATGAGGTTGGTCAGTTCCAGCGTTTCCATCAGGTCGCTGTTCCAGACCAGGCTGCGGTCGGTCACATGGACATCGTCCATCTTCGCGGCCACCGCCTCCATCTTTTTCACACCTTCGGCCAGTGTCTTGTCCGTGCGGAACACGGCGGCGTCGGCCTGCATGGTCTTTTGCATCTCAAGCCGCAGTTCGGCGGTGGGCGTTCCGCCCTTGGCATGGCGCAGTTTGTCGAACCGGTCGAAACAAGCGTCGATGCTGGACTGGTTCAGCGTGGGGTTCGCGCTGTTCGGGTCCACCACCTGCCCTGCCTTGATCGCGGCAGCACGGCCAAAGACCACCAGGTCGATCAGACTGTTCGATCCCAGCCGGTTTGCGCCGTGGACCGATGCACAGCCCGCCTCGCCCACGGCCATCAGGCCAGGGACAATGGCGTCGGCGTTCTTGGCGGTCGGATTGAGCACCTCGCCCCAGTAATTCGTCGGAATCCCGCCCATGTTGTAGTGGACGGTGGGCAGAACCGGGATCGGTTCGCGGGTCAGGTCCACGCCCGCGAAAATCCGCGCGGATTCGGAAATCCCCGGCAGCCGCAGGTCCAGCGTTTCCTTGGGCAGGTGGTTGAGGTTGAGGTGGATGTGATCCTTGTTCGGACCCACCCCGCGCCCTTCGCGGATTTCCAGTGTCATGCAGCGGCTGACCACGTCGCGCGACGCCAGATCCTTGTAGGTGGGGGCATAGCGTTCCATGAACCGTTCGCCTTCGGAATTGGTCAGATACCCGCCCTCGCCCCGCGCGCCTTCGGTAATCAGGCAGCCGGCGCCGTAGATGCCGGTGGGGTGGAACTGCACGAATTCCATGTCCTGAAGCGGCAAACCCTGCCGGGCCACCATCCCGCCGCCGTCGCCGGTGCAGGTGTGGGCCGATGTGGCGCTGAAATAGGCGCGACCATAGCCGCCCGTGGCCAGCACGACCATCTTGGCGTTAAAGACGTGCATCGTGCCATCGTCCAGCTTCCACGCCACGACGCCGGTGCATTGCCCGTCGTCCGACATGATCAGGTCGAGCGCGAAATATTCGATATAGAACTCGGCCTTTTGTTTCAGGCTTTGACCATAGAGCGTGTGCAGGATGGCATGGCCGGTGCGGTCTGCGGCGGCACAGGTGCGCTGCACGGCGGGGCCTTCGCCGAATTCGGTGGTGTGGCCGCCGAACGGGCGCTGATAGATCTTGCCCTCTTCGGTGCGGCTGAACGGGACACCGTAATGTTCCAGCTCGTACACCGCCTTGGGGGCCTCGCGCGCCAGGTATTCCATCGCGTCCGTATCGCCCAGCCAGTCAGACCCTTTGACGGTATCGTACATGTGCCATTGCCAATGGTCGGGGCCCATGTTGGACAGCGACGCCGCGATGC
Source organism: Marivivens sp. (assembly GCA_024642115.1). Taxonomy (GTDB): domain Bacteria; phylum Pseudomonadota; class Alphaproteobacteria; order Rhodobacterales; family Rhodobacteraceae; genus JAHEBU01. Next base: position 327,246 of record JAHEBU010000001.1, read on the forward strand.
CGCCCTGGGCGGCCACGGTGTGGGACCGGGTCGGGAACACCTTGGTAATACAGGCCGTGCGCAGACCCTGTTCGGCCAGACCCAGCGTCGCCCGCAGGCCCGCCCCGCCAGCGCCCACGACAATGGCGTCATAGACATGCGTTTCGTATTTGTAAGCAGCCATAGGTTCGGGTCCTAAATCAAAGGGCGATGCGGATCAGGGCAAACACGCCCACGGCCGCTGCGGAATAGCTCAGGCAGATCATGGCGATCAGGGCGACCTTGCGGGCCATGCCCTGCATGTAATCCTCGATCAGAGTCTGCACACCATTCCGGAAGTGGAGAAAGCCGACCATCAGCGTCAGAACGGCGAGGATGGCGGGAAAGGGGCGGTGGTAATAGGCCAGGGCATCGGAGTATTCCATGCCCAGCGCGTGGCCAAAGGTGAACACGAAACAGGGGATCAGCCCCAGCAGTGCCACCGAGGAAATGATCATGTGCCAGTGGTGATCGGTGCCGGTCTTGGCCGACCCCATCCCCACGGCGCGCTTGCGATCTGTCAGATAGGCCATGTGTGCTCTCCTCAGACCAGAACGACGGTAAGAAGGGTCAGCACGACCGATCCCGCGATGATGACATAGGCCGCCTTTTCCGACTGGCCCACGTCGAGCATGTGGCCCGCGTCCCAGATCAGGTGCCGCACCCCGGCCAGCGTATGATACCACAGCGCCAGCAGCGACAGGACCATCACCAGATTGCCGAACCAGCTTGTGATCACGGCATCGGCGCGGGCGAACGCCTGCGGTCCGGCGGCAAGGGCTGTCAGCCACCAGACGATCAGCAGCGCCCCGACCAACAGCCCGTTCCCGGTGATCCGCGTAAAGATCGACGAGGCAGAGGTCATCTGCCAGCGATAGATTGACAGGTGCGGGGACAGGGGGCGATTGCCCCGGTTCACGTCGGCCATCGAATATTCCTTCCAGGCAGGTCGTCCGCGCCGGTCTACCGCGCGAACCTTACCTCTTCGTTTGCCTCATAATTCGCCCGAAGTCACGCGGCGGCAAGGCACAAATCTGCGGTTTGATGACGCTGCACTGCGGAATTTTCCCCCTTGTGATCACACTTTTGCAGCGTGTGATCACAAAAATCAGCGTAGCTTGTCCATCACGTTGCCCAAGGTCGAGTCGTAGGTGAATTCGAGGATTTTCACCTCGCCGTCCACCTCGGCCCCCATCAGGTACAGTGACAACGGCGCGTTTAGGCCCGGCGGATAGTAGAACACGATTTCCTGGATCAGACCGGGCGCGTCGCGCCGTTGGGCGACGGTAACACACCGTTCGAACCCGTTGGGCAATAGCGTGGCGAGTTGCCCGAACAGGCTGTCGAACTGGTTGGCGGCATCGGGAATATAGGTGCTGGCGGTGTCCAGAAACCCTTTGAAGTCGCCGGACAGGAACTGCCCCTTGGCGGTTTCAAAGGTGGGCACGGCAGGCATCCCGGCGGGCGGGCAGCCCTCCGCCATGGCGGCAGAGGCGGTGAAGGCGGCAAGACAGGCGATCAAATGTTTCATAGCGGTATCAAAGCCCAATAATCGAGGTCCAGCAACACCTCGGGTGAATATTTTCCATCCGGCCCGCGCAACACGCCCGCTGCCCCCTTGGTCGCCACCAGCCGCAGGCGCAGGGCGCCCACGCCGGGGGCAGGGGTTTCGGCCCGGTCCAGCACTTGCGACCATGCCCGAACGGTATCGCCTGCGAAACAGGGATTGGCATGGCTGCCGCCGTTCAGGGCCACGATCATCTGCGCATTGGCCAGCCCGTTGAACGACAGCGCCCGGGCAAGGCTGATGATATGCCCGCCATAAATCAGCCGTTTGCCATCGGGGCGTTGGGTGGCGTCGAAATGGACCTTGGACGTATTCTGCCACAGTCGGGTGGCCAGCATATGCTCGGCCTCTTCGACGGTCACGCCGTCCACATGGTCGATCACCTCGCCCACCTGATAATCAGCCCAGCGGTGCGGTTCGCCCGCCAGAGCGAAATCGTAGCGGCTGAAATCGAGGCCATCGGGGATGACGAATTCGGACGGGTCCACGACCGTTTCAAGTTGCGGCGCTTTCGGGATCGGGGCCGCCCCCTGCCCCCGTTTGCGCACCATCACCCAGCGCACATAGGTCAGCACGGGCATCGCGTGCTGGTTGAACCCTGTCGTGCGAACCCAGACCACGCCCGAGGTCCCGTTCGAGTTTTCCTTGACCCCGATCACATGACTTTCTGCCGTAAGCGTATCGCCGGGCCAGACAGGGGACAGCCACCGCCCCTCGGCGTAACCAAGGTTGGCCACCGCGTTCAGCGACACATCCGGCACGGTCTTACCGAATACCGTGTGAAAGGCGATCAGATCATCAAGCGGGGCGGTGGGCAGACCGCAGGCGCGGGCAAATTCGTCGGACGAGGCCAGCGCGTGCCGGGCGGGATAAAGCGCGTGATACAGTGACCGTTCCCCCCCACCGATGGTGCGCGGGACTGCGTGGCGGATCACCTGACCCACCGCGTAATCCTCGAAAAACCGGCCCGGATTGGTCTTGGTCACTGTTCGCCCAGTTTGACGTCGGGGGTATAGTCGCCGGGGACCTCTTTGGTCACGGCCTGCCCGCAGCGCATCACGCCATTGGCAGCGTCAAAGGCATAGGTGGGGTCGCCGTGCAGCGCCCACCCTTTGTTCAGGGCGGCCGTGACCTTGTGGCAAAAGGCAGAGGTGTCGTCCTCGGTCAGTAGTCGGTAGAGCTTCATATCTTATCCAAACGGGTTGTAGCCAAGCCAGGTGTGGATCGCGCCGACGATGCCCACGACGACGATCGTGGCGATGACAGCGGTTACTTCCTTTTTGATCGGCACAGCATGGGCGGGGGTCCAGTCGGGCTGGGCGCGGTTCAGGACGACGATCTCGGCAATTGCCCAAGCGAGCAGCCCACCGAACAGAAGGAAGGATTCAGAGTTGCCGTTGACGAGGATGTGCGCGACCGCCCAGACGATAACGGCGGTCAGTTGCGGGTGGCGGATATACCGGGTGATCCGCGTCTTGGCCCCGCTGGAGGCATACAGGTAGAACGCAAAGACCATCAGCAGGTTGTTGATCCCCCGCGTGGCCGAACTGACCCCCCAATAGACTTCGCCCGAGGCGCCGCGATAGCCGATGACCATCAGCACGATGGCCAGCACGCTCAGCACCGCGACAGAGCCCTTGCGCGGGCCTTCGGGAATGCTTGCGGCCATGTCCGGGGCAAGCCGTTTGAACATGTGTGGCACGATCCACAGGATCAGGCCGATCAGAATCAGGGTCATGATGTCTCCAACGCGGCGATGGCCGCCGCCTGCGCCAAGGTCGCCTGTGCGGTGACGATATGCAAGTTCTCTACGATGCGGCCATCGACCACGGCCACGCCCTGGCCCGCGGCCTGTGCCGCCTCGAACGCTGCGATCTGGCGGTGGGCCATGTCGATCTCGGCCTCGGTCGGGGCAAAGATGCGGTTGGTGATCTCGACCTGTGCGGGATGAATGATGGATTTGCCGTCAAAGCCCATGTCGCGGCCCTGTTCGCATTCCGCGGACAGCCCAGCGTCGTCCTTGAAGGCGTTGTAGACCCCGTCAATGGCCACCACCCCGTGGGCGCGGGCGGCCATCAAGCAGGCGCCAAGGGCAAACAGCATCGGTTCGCGGCGCGGGGCCTTGCGCGTGCCCAGATCCTTGGCCAGATCATTGGTGCCCATGACAAAGCCTGCCACGGACGGATGTGCGGCGATGGCAGCGGCATTCAGCACGCCCACGGGCGTCTCTATCATCGCCCAGACCGGCAGGGCGGGGACCAGCGCGGTCAGGGCGTCGATGTCCGCGGGTCCGTTCACCTTGGGCAGCAAAACCGCGTCGCAGTCCATCCGGGTCACGGCCTTGGCATCGTCAGCCCCCCAGACCGAACCCAAGGCGTTGATCCGCACGATCCGCAGGCTATGGCCGAACCCACCCTGCGCCAGTTCGCTGGCAAGGATGTCGCGGGCGGCGACCTTTTCATCGGGCGCCACGGCATCCTCAAGATCGAACAGGATCACGTCCACGGGCAGCCCCCGCGCCTTGTCGATGGCCCGAGGTTTGGAGCCGGGAATGTAGAGCGCGGTTCGATGCGGGCGGGGCAGCATGGCAGTCCTTTGGTCGGTCAGCAATTTTGTTGCGCCTTGATGGCCGCAAACGCCCGGAAGTTTCAAGCCTATTTTCGCCGCATTGCAGCATGCAACAGCCAACGCTCCGTCGATTAACCACTTTTTGGGGATCGGCGGGCAGGCTGGTTCAAGGTTGATCGCAACGCTTGGGGGCATTCATGAACCGGAATTTCTACGCACTTTCGCTTGGGGTGGGCGCGCTGCTGCTGGCCGCGCATCAGGCTTTTGCTGCGGGGCAGTATTGCGCCACGCACGACACGATCGTCGAACGGCTGGCGGACGGATATGGCGAAAGCCGGCAGGCCATGGGGCTGGCGGCCAACAATGCGGTGATCGAATTGTTTGCCTCCACCGACACCGGCACCTGGACGCTGACGGTCACCACGGCGGGCGGTCCGACCTGCCTGATCGCGTCCGGTGGGGACTATCAGGCGGTGGCCGAACCCCTGCCCCAACCGGGCAAGGGCGCCTGAGGCGACCTTCCCTATAGGTAAATCTTGCCATTCCGGTAAGGACTTGCCGGTCTTTGTCGAAAACCGGCAGGTTCCCACCGAACGCAAAAATAAATTCGGAAACAATCTCACACGACGCTGTGTTTGTCCTCCATCGAAGCCTCGCAAGGGGCGTATCACCGAAAAGGACGAACTTATGAAAACCCTTCTGACATCGACCGCCATGGCCCTGATGCTGGCCACCGGCGCCATGGCCGACAGCCACGTTGCCGCAAATGCTGACATGGCCGTAACCACCGGCTTTGAAGCCTCTGACCTGATGGGGATGCGCGTTTACACCCCCGAAGCCGCTGGCACCGACCAGTGGAATGACATCGGCGAAATCAACGACGTTTTGATGACCATGGACGGCAAAGCGCCATCGGTTGTCGTGGGCGTCGGCGGTTTCCTGGGTATTGGCGAAAAGTCGGTTGCTGTTCCGCTCGACATGATCACCGTGCAGGCCGACAAGGACGGCAAGCCGTTCCTGGTGGCCAACATGACCCAGGCCGATCTGGAAGCCGCCCCCGACTATCAAAAGCGTGACCTCACCGTGGCCAGCGCCGACGGGATTACCGCCACCGACACGATGGTGACCACCGCGGCGACGGACACGACGGCGACAACCACGACGGCTGACGCGTCGACCATGACGACGACTGCCCCGATGGCGCCCACCATGGAAAAGGACGGTTACACCATCATGGCCAGCGGTGACGTGACCGCCGAAACGCTGACCGGCGCCCGCGTCAACGACGTCAAGGACAACGACATCGGCGAAATCAGCGATCTGGTGCTGAATGCCGATGGCAAGATCACCGATGTCATCATCGACGTCGGCGGTTTCCTCGGCATTGGCGAAAAGTCGGTGAGCCTGCCGTTCGACCAGATCACCGTGCTCAAGGCCGACGCGGCCGCTGATGCCGACGTGCGCATCTATGTCGACACGACCGAAGACGCGCTCAAGGCCATGCCGAACTACGAAGGCTAAGACATGTTGCTTTGACGGCGGCCGCTCCCTCGGGGGCGGCCGTTTTCGTCAGGTCAGCCCGTCCCAGATCAGTTTGAGCGAGACGGCCAGCAGGGCCCAGACCACCAGATCAAAGAACAGTTTTTCCGGCAGGATGCGCACCAGACGCACCCCGGCAAACACGGCGAGGATCGACGGGATGGCCAGCCACGCCGCGATATGCAGATTTTCCAGATTGAGCTGCCCCAGATACCAGTAAGGAACCAGTTTGATCGCGTTGGCATAGGCAAATGCGATGGTCGAGGTGCCCGCAAACACCGCCTTGGGCAGTTTCAGCGGCAGCGTGTAGATCTGGTAGGGCGGTCCGCCCCCGTGGCTCACGAAACTGGTGAACCCCGCAGCCGACCCCCAGAACAGGCCGGGCAAAACCCGGATCGGCTTGGCCGGAACGTCCTGCCCCCGCCGCAGCATGGAATTGACCGCAAAGAGCGCGCCGATCACCCCCACCAACACGCCGACCATCGATTCCGATACCAGATGAGCGGTGGCCCAGCCCAACCCAACGCCAATCGTCATGGCGGGAATCATGATCATCAAAAGCTGGGGGGAAAACTGCTTGCGATAGGCGTACAGGCCGAACCAGTCGGATACGACATAAATTGGCAGCAAAAGTCCGGCGGCGGTCAGCGGCGGAATGAACAGCGACAGGGTCGGCACGGCCAGCATGGCCACCACGGGCAGCCCACCCTTGCCCATGCCCACGAACACGGACGCCAAAACCGCCGCGATCCAGAATCCCACGCCTTCCATCACCACGCCTCCCCGGTGCGCCAGAACCGCCGCTGTCGGGCACCCACCGGGGTCGGTCGGGCTGCCAGTCGGGCACGGGGGTAGGTAGCGCAATCATCGCCGGGGTGCCATCCCGCAACCGGTGCCGCAGTGCGGCAGGCTTGCGCCGTGGTCGGTTTGGGACTAGGCAATGCCGCGAAATCACCCTCAGACAGGACTGTTTGACATGGCCAGACCCAAGATCGCCCTTATCGGCGCCGGACAGATCGGCGGCACGCTCGCCCACCTTGCCGCCGTCAAGGAACTCGGCGACGTCGTTCTTTTCGACATCTCCGAAGGCACCCCGCAGGGCAAGGCGCTCGACATCGCCGAATCAGGCCCGGCTGCCAAGTTCGACGGATCGTTCAAAGGCACCAACGACTATGCCGATATTGCGGGCGCCGACGTCTGCATCGTCACCGCTGGTGTGCCGCGCAAACCGGGGATGTCGCGCGATGACCTGCTGGGCATCAACCTCAAGGTCATGAAGTCGGTCGGCGAAGGCATCAAGGCCCACGCCCCCGATGCCTTTGTCATCTGCATCACCAACCCGCTGGATGCGATGGTCTGGGCGCTGCAAACCTTTTCGGGCCTGCCCCCGCACAAGGTCTGCGGCATGGCCGGTGTGCTCGACTCGGCCCGTTTCCGGCATTTCCTGGCGGAAGAGTTCAAGGTGTCCATGCGCGACGTGACCGCCTTCGTTCTGGGCGGCCACGGCGACACGATGGTCCCACTGGTCCGCTATTCGACCGTGGCGGGCATCCCCCTGCCCGACCTGATCGAAATGGGCTGGACGACGCAGGACAAGATGGACGCCATCGTCCAGCGCACCCGCGATGGCGGGGCCGAAATCGTCGGCCTGCTGAAAACCGGGTCGGCCTTTTATGCCCCCGCCACCAGCGCCATCGAAATGGCCGAAGCCTATCTCAAGGACCAAAAGCGCGTCCTGCCCTGCGCGGCCCATGTGGACAATGCCTATGGCCTGAACGGGTTCTACGTGGGCGTCCCCACGGTGATCGGCGCCGGTGGCATCGAGCGCGTGGTCGAGATCAAGATGGACAAGGTCGAACAGGCGATGTTCGACAAATCCGTCGACGCGGTCAAAGGACTGGTCGCGGCCTGCAAGGAAATCGACCCGTCGCTGGCGTAAACTGGTGACGCAAAGCCAGTGTTTCGACACTCCCCAAACGCGCGCCTCTGGCGCGCGTTTTTGGTTTCTGTAGGTTTTGAAATGGCCGCTTCCCGAACTTGAAGCCCGTCACGACATGAAACGCGAAGATCTGATTTTCAGATGAACGCCTGTGTCCCTAGCTGAAAATACCATCGAGATTTCCGATAATACTTATAAGCAAGGTGACGCCGCAAATCAGGATCGCCAACCAGAACACATACTGCATCACAAACGCGGAAACGCCTGCTCCCACGGCCATGTATGAAAGCCGATGCGGCTCGTTTCGATACAATCCTATGCCGCCAAGGACGACCGCGATGGCGGCCAGACAAATCGCCGAAATTGTTACGGCCCTACTGTAATCCTTGGGTGGCGAACCGGGCTCTGGCGCCGGCTGTCCTGCCAGGGCATGTGCGGCTGATTGCTTTATGTCTGCGGCAATCTCGCCAATGACGGAACCGCTAGTCTTCGCTTGCGGTTCAAAAAAGGCGGAGAGTTGTATGAGAATGACCAGAAGACTTGCTACGCCCAGAATGAATCCAGCCAACCCAAATTTCGCTGGTCGTTCCGTGATGACCTGTTCCATTCAAAACCTTCCTCGATCGTCGCATTTCGTTCGGATAACGAACAGAGTCGGCCAAATTATGGCGTCTGAACCCCGACCACAATCCAAAGCGGTTCGACGGCCCGGCTCTGCATCACACGTAGCACCCGCCCTAGGCGTTGGCATTGTCAGGCCTGCCCTATCGACTGAGCCTCCCCCTCCCTTGACATCCCCCCGCCGCCCGCCTCCAACTCCAACCAACCCTGCCCGGAGGCACCCCGATGTCCTTTCACGACGAACTGACAGACCGTCTGGTCCGCTATGCCGCCATCGACAGCCAATCGGATGCGGACAGCCCGGCGGCCCCGTCGACCGCGATCCAGCACAAACTGCTGGACCTGCTGGCGCAGGAACTGGCCGACATCGGTGCTGCGGACGTCACCAAGACCCCCTATGGCACCGTCATTGCCACCATCCCCGGCACAGCCCCCGGCCCAACCATCGGCTTTCTGGCCCATGTGGACACCGCCCCGCAATTCAATGCGACGGGCGTCAAGCCCCGCGTCATCAAAGGGTACAACGGGGGCGTCATCACCTATCCTGACAACCCCGACCTGACCCTCGACCCCGCCCAATTCCCTTACCTCGCTCAAAAGCAGGGGCATGACATCATCACTGCCTCGGGCCTGACCCTGCTGGGTGCGGATGACAAGGCGGGCGTGGCGATCCTGATGGCCGCAGCCCGACATCTGCTGGCCAATCCTGACAGGAAACACCCCACCATCCGCATCGCCTTTACCCCCGACGAAGAAATCGGGCGCGGCGTGGACAAACGGCTGCCCAAAGATCTGGGCGTCGATTTCGCCTATACTTTTGATGGCGGAGCCGTCGGGGAAATCGAATACGAATCCTTTTCGGCGGATGGGGCTACCGTCACCATCAAGGGCGTGTCGATCCACCCAGGGTTGGCCAAGGACAAGCTGGTCAACGCCATCCATCTGGCCGCCAAGATCGTCGAAATGATGCCACAGGCGACCATGACACCGGAAACGACGGACGACCGGCAGGGGTTCGTCCACGCCACGGACATGACCGGCGGTTCGTCAGAAATGAAAATCAAATTCATCCTCCGCGACTTTGAACTCGACGGGCTGAAGGCCAAGGGCGAGATGCTGCAAAAGGTCTGCGCCGCCGTGCAGGCGACCGAACCCAGGGCCGAGATTACCTGCACCATCGCGCCCCAATACCGCAACATGCGCTATTGGCTGGAAAAGGACATGACGCCCGTGGACCTTGCCCGCGACGCGGCGCGTGATCTGGGTATCGAGCCTGTCAGCGTGCCAATCCGGGGCGGCACCGACGGGTCGCGCCTGACCGAAATGGGCGTGCCCTGCCCCAACCTGTTCACAGGTATGCAAAACATCCACGGCCCGCTGGAATGGGTGTCGGTGCAGGACATGGAACAGGCGACCGACCTGATGCTGACCCTGGTCAAAAAGGCCACTCGGGGCTGAATGCGCCCCGTCTCGCCCTACCTCGCGCCCGATTTTTATGCCAACGCGTTGGCCAAGGGACAGCACCGCGACATCGTCGGCGGGCGGTGGGACGAAACCGGGCGCATCCAGATGGATCTGCTGATGCGCGCCGGACTGCAACGCGGAGACAGGTTTCTGGACATCGGGGCGGGGTCGCTGCGGTTGGGGTGTCGGTTGGTCCCGTGGATTGACCCCGGCCACTACTGGGCGACGGACGCGTCGGGCGACCTGATGCGTCGGGGGTATGACGTGGAACTGACGGCCAAGGACCGCCTGCCGCCGGATCACCTGATCGAGGACGCCGATTTCGCCTTTCCCGGCGTGCCGGAAGACATCGACATGGCGCTGGCCTTTGCCGTCTTTACCCACCTGCCGCTTGCCGCCCTTGGGGTGGCACTCGGCTCGGCGCGGGGGCGATTTCCCCGCCTGCGTCACCTGCTCTTTACCGTCTTTCTGGTCCCGGATGCTGCCCGGGCGGCGGGTCCGTTCCGGCAGCCCGATGGCGTTGTCACCCATCCCGACCGGACACCCTATCATCATCTGGGCCAGGACGTGGAGGACGTGGCCAAAAGCTGCGGCTTCGATCTGGTGACTCAGCCCGACCGCCTGCCGCGCGGGCAGGTCTTGTGTCAGGCCACTCCCACACTTTGATTTTTTGTGATCACACTTTTTAAACGTGTGATCACAAATGTCGGATTTTCTGCACTCTCCGGAAATTGCCTGTTTTTTAACGCCTCCTGATGTGATTTGCACGCGACAACACGGGAAATCGCAGAGGACGCTCCATGAACATCCACGAATATCAGGCCAAGGCGCTGTTGCGCTCTTACGGGGCGCCGGTCTCTGACGGCCGCCCGGTGATGAAAGCCGAGGATGCCAAGACAGCAGCGGGCGAACTGGGTGGCCCGCTTTGGGTAGTCAAGGCGCAGATCCACGCAGGGGGCCGCGGCAAAGGCACGTTCAAGGAGGCCGCCGCCGGCGAAAAAGGCGGCGTGCGCCTGACCAAATCGGTCGAAGAGGCCGCCCAAGAGGCCAAGAAAATGCTGGGCCGGACGCTGGTCACCAAACAGACCGGCCCCGCGGGCAAACAAGTCAACCGCATCTATATCGAGGACGGTTCGGGCATCCAGACCGAGATGTATCTGGCCCTGCTTGTCGATCGCCAGACCAGCCGCATCAGCTTTGTCTCATCCACCGAAGGCGGAATGGATATCGAAGAGGTGGCCCACAACACCCCCGAAAAAATCCTGTCGTTCAGTGTCGACCCCGCCACCGGCTATCAGGCCTTTCACGGCCGCCGGATCGCCTTTGAACTGGGCCTGACGGGCAACCAGATCAAGCAGTGCGTGTCTCTGATGGGCCTTTTGTATAAGGCGTTCATCGAAAAAGACATGGAGATGCTGGAGATCAACCCCCTGATTGTCACCGACAAGGGCGACCTCAAGGTGCTGGATGCCAAGATTTCGTTCGACGGCAACGCCATGTACCGTCACCCCGACATCGCCGCCCTGCGCGATGAAACCGAGGAGGACCCCAAGGAACTCGCCGCCTCGAAATTCGACCTCAACTATATCGCGCTCGACGGTGAAATCGGCTGCATGGTCAACGGTGCCGGTCTGGCGATGGCGACGATGGACATAATCAAGCTTTATGGGGCCGAACCTGCCAATTTCCTCGACGTGGGCGGCGGGGCGACCAAGGAAAAGGTGACCGAGGCGTTCAAGATCATCACCTCTGACCCCAACGTCAAAGGCATCCTTGTGAACATCTTTGGCGGTATCATGCGTTGCGACGTCATCGCCGAAGGCGTGATCGCGGCAGTGAAAGAGGTGGGGCTCAAGGTCCCGCTGGTCGTCCGGCTCGAAGGGACCAACGTCGAAAAGGGCAAGGATATCATCCGCAACTCAGGTCTGGACGTGATCGCGGCGGACGACCTGAAAGACGGCGCCCAGAAGATTGTGAAGGCGGTCAAAGGCTGACCCTAATGCGCACAGCCTCCCTCCTCGCCCTTTCGATCCTGCCCTCGGCCAGTCTGGCCGAAGGTGCGGTCTTGGGCGCGGACCGGGTGGCGGCGATGATCCATGACCTGTGCCTGAACGATATCGAAACCCCCGCCCGCGTGATCGAGGCGCGGGCGACCGCCGACTACGGCTTTGACAAGCTGAGCGAAGCGGACGGCGTCCTGACCCTCAGACAGCCGGACGGGGCGACGTTGACCTGGGTGACGGGGGTGGGGGACGAAACCCAGTGTTCGCTTGATGTCATGACGTTTCCGATGACCGAAACAGACGACCTGATTTCCTCAGTCACGGACATGGCGGCCAACGGCGGATTGCCGGAAAAGGCCGACACGGCCTTTAGCCAGACCTGGTGGTTCCACACCGGACCCGACGATCAGGGCGACGGCTACGACATCTCGCTATCTTTCGATGAACCGGGCCGGGTCTACGTGGCGACCCAGCGGTCTAACCCTTCGTCCTGGGATCAATGACCATGGTGGCCTTGACCCAATTTTCGGCAACGCTGTGAAAGGCACAATCATGTCGAAGTTTCGTAGTTCTCTGGTTTTTCTGGCCATGCCGTTGTTGGCAGGCTGCGGGCAATACGCCTCGGCCTACGATCCCGTGACCGGGATCAGCAACTGCCCGGTGGACAGCGCCTATTACAACGCCAACACCCGGCTTGACGTACGCTGTGGCCCGCAATCGCAACCCGTGTCTGCGGGTGGTCTGCCAACGCCCACAAACCCTGATCGGGGTGACGGGGAAATGCTGGTTTATCCGGCCAACTGAACTGCCCGGAAAAAGGTCTGATCCATGTCGCGTTTCGCCCCCTCTTTCATGCTCGCCAGCGCCTTTTCGGGCGTTGTCCTGTCGGCCTGCCCGGCGTTTGCCCAGGATCAGGCGATGCTGCGGATGGGGCTGCCCAACCTGGCCAAACCCGACAGCACAAAGATCCTCGGCGCCGCCTATTCCGCCTGCCTGATCGGCAATGGCGACGTCGAAACCACGGCCGCCCTGTTCACCGACGCCGGTTGGACCCGGACAGATGACGACGAAATGGGCGTGACCAGCCTGTCCCTGCCGGGGGCAGAGGACCGGATATTCGTCGATCTCTACGACAACGGCAGCATCTGCTCGGTATCGAGCGAAACGCTCGGCAGCGATCTGGCCGACGGGAACCTCATCACCACGCTGGGCGCAGCCAGCTACAGCTTTGACCCGCTCGACACACCCGACGGCTGCACAGCCTACACGCTCAACACCGGGGTCGTTGTGACCCAGACATCGTCGGGGCAAGACCCCGTCTGTTACAGTGAAGACACCAGCGACACCCGTTTCATATTTTCGAACTGACCTTCCGGGTGGCCCCGGCCGCCCCTCCTGACTGAAAGCAAAGACACATGGCCATTCTCGTCGACGAAAACACCCTAGTCATCTGCCAGGGCATCACCGGATCTCAGGGGACGTTCCACTCCGAACAGGCCATCGCCTATGGCACGAAAATGGTGGGCGGGGTGACGCCGGGCAAAGGCGGCACGACGCACCTCGACCTGCCCGTTTTCAATTCGGTGCACGAGGCACGCGCCGTCACTGGGGCCAACGCCTCCGTCATCTACGTCCCCCCGCCCTTTGCTGCCGATTCGATCCTCGAGGCGATAGATGCCGAGATGGAGCTGATCATCTGCATCACCGAAGGCATCCCGGTGCTGGACATGATGAAGGTCAAGCGGGCGCTGATGGACAGCAAATCGCGGCTGATCGGGCCGAACTGCCCCGGCGTCATCACCCCCGGCGCCTGCAAGATCGGCATCATGCCCGGTCACATTCACAAACGCGGTAGCGTGGGTGTTGTGTCCCGGTCCGGCACGCTTACCTATGAGGCCGTGAAACAGACTTCCGACTCCGGCCTTGGCCAATCGACTGCTGTCGGCATCGGCGGCGACCCCATTAAGGGGACTGAACACATCGACGTGCTGGAAATGTTTCTGGCCGACCCCGAAACCCAATCCATCATCATGATCGGTGAAATCGGTGGAAGTGCCGAAGAAGAAGCCGCACAGTTCCTTGCCGACGAACGGAAAAAGGGCCGCTGGAAACCCACCGCCGGCTTCATCGCCGGACGCACCGCCCCCCCCGGACGGCGCATGGGCCATGCAGGCGCCATCGTATCGGGTGGCAAGGGCGACGCCGAATCCAAGATCGAGGCGATGAAATCCGCCGGAATCGTGGTCGCCGACAGCCCCGCCGGTCTGGGTGAGGCGGTGCTGAAGGCGATCAGCCTGTGATCCGCGCGGCCCTCATCACGCTCGCCCTCGGTCTGCCCGTGGCTGTCTCTGCGCAATCGTTGACCGCAGCGGTCGACCATTGCTCGAACCCCATGACCTCTGGACCGACCAAGATCGCGACGATGGCCGACAGCGGCTGGGTGGCTGTGGAAAACCCGCAGATCGACCATTTCACTGCACTCGCGGCCAGCGTCGGCCCCACCTTCATCGGCGACCTCCCCCTGCCCGAGACGAAAAGCCAGGTGCCCCAGATTGCCAGTGCTCTGGCCGATGCCCATGCCAACGGTATCCTGACCCTGTATCAACAGGGCGAGGCGCTGTTGATGATCGGGGTCAGCCCACAACCCGACACCGGGCTCGAGCATGTGACCTGCCTGTTCGCTGGCCCCACCACCGACGAGGTTGCGACATACTGGCAGCAATACGGCCCCGAAGAGGAAGCCCCCCTACTGGGTCGCAAGGTCCTGCTGTTCACCGGTTCTGTCATGAATGTCCGCGACGACATCACCTATACCGAATTTCAGAACTGGTCCCGGGTGCCGTCCGACCTGTCGCCGCTCACCGATTCCTACCGCTACGAACGCCTGCAAAATCCGCCCAGCTAACCCCGCTCCGCCGCTCCACCCACCGTTCCTGATCCAAGGACGCCTGCCATGACCGACCAATCCCCCAACGACATCTTCCACGCCTCGTCCTTTCTGCAAGGACACAACGCGGATTACATCGAACACCTCTACGCCCGATACGCCGACAACCCGGCGGCGGTCGATGAAAGCTGGCAGGCGTTCTTCAAATCGCTGGGGGACGCGTCGGGCGATGCCAAGGCCGAAGCGGCCGGGCCATCGTGGGGCCGTACGGATTGGCCACCCGTTCCGAACGACGACCTGACGGCGGCGCTTGATGGGCAATGGCCCACAGACCCCAAGAAGGCGGGCGAGAAAATCGCGGCGAAGGCTGCGGAAAAGGGTGTGGGCCTGTCCGAGACCCAGGTCCGCAGCGCCGTATTGGACAGCTTGCGCGCCCTGATGATCATCCGCGCCTACCGCATCCGGGGGCATCTGATCGCCGACCTTGACCCACTGGGAATGCGCGACACCAAGGCACACCCGGAACTCGACCCCGCCTCCTACGGGTTCACGCCCAAGGACATGGACCGCCCGATCTTTATCGACAACGTGCTTGGCCTTGAGATTGCGTCGATGAACGAGATCATCGCGCTGGTCCGCCGCACCTATTGTGGCACCTTTGCCCTGCAATACATGCACATTTCCGACCCCGAACAGGCCGGTTGGCTGAAAGAACGGATCGAAGGTTACGGCAAGGAAATCAGCTTTACCCAGAATGGCCGCAAGGCGATCCTGAACAAGCTGGTCGAGGCCGAGGGTTACGAAAAATTCCTGCATGTCAAATATATGGGGACCAAACGGTTCGGTCTGGACGGCGGCGAAAGTCTGATCCCGGCAATGGAACAGATCATCAAGCGGGGCGGCTCGCTCGGGCTTGAGGAGATCGTCATCGGTATGCCCCACCGGGGCCGTCTGTCTGTTCTGGCCAACGTCATGCAGAAACCCTATCGCGCCATTTTCAACGAATTCCAGGGCGGCAGCTTCAAACCCGAGGAAGTGGACGGGTCGGGCGACGTGAAATATCACCTTGGCGCGTCCAGCGACCGGGATTTCGACGGCAACACTGTCCACCTCAGCCTCACAGCCAACCCCTCGCACCTCGAGGCGGTGAACCCAGTTGTCCTCGGCAAGGTCCGCGCCAAGCAGGCGCAAAAGGGCGACCGCGACCGGACCAAAGTCATGGCGATCCTGCTGCACGGCGACGCGGCCTTTGCGGGACAAGGGATCGTGGCCGAAGGGTTCGGCCTGTCCGGCCTCGTGGGGCACCGCACCGGCGGGACGATCCACCTGATCGTGAACAATCAGATCGGCTTTACCACCGCGCCGTCGTTCAGCCGCTCCAGCCCCTATCCCACTGACATCGCCCTGATGGTCGAGGCGCCGATCTTCCACGTCAATGGCGACGACCCCGAGGCGGTCGTTCACGCCGCCAAAGTCGCCACCGAATTCCGGCAGAAATTCCACAAGGACGTGGTGATCGACATCATCTGCTACCGCCGCTTTGGTCACAACGAAGGGGACGAACCGATGTTCACCAACCCCCTGATGTACAAGGCGATCAAAAAGCAAAAGACGACGCTGACCCTCTATACCGAACGGCTGGTCAAGGATGGCCTGATCCCCGAGGGCGAAATCGAGGATATGAAGGCACAGTTTCAGGCCCGCCTGAACGAAGAGTTCGAGGCTGGAAAAACCTACAAGCCGAACAAGGCTGACTGGCTGGATGGCCGCTGGAATCACCTCGACCGCCAGAAAGAAGGCAAGTACCAGCGCGGCAAGACCGCGTTGAAACCCGCCACGATGACCGAAATCGGACGCGGCCTGACCCGCGCGCCCGAAGGGTTCGCCCTGCACAAGACGGTCGAGCGGCTGCTTGAATCAAAGGCGCAGATGTTTGAAACCGGGACCGGGTTCGACTGGGCCACGGGCGAGGCGCTGGCTTTTGGCTCGCTCCTTCTCGAAGGGTATCCCGTCCGGCTGGCCGGACAGGACAGCACGCGCGGCACGTTCAGTCAGCGGCACTCGGCCCTCATCAATCAGGACACAGAAGAGCGGTATTACCCGCTCAACCACTTCCGCGATGGCCAGGCCCAGTACGAAGTCATCGATTCGATGCTGTCCGAATATGCGGTGCTTGGGTTTGAATATGGCTATTCGCTTGCCGAACCCAACGCGCTGACCCTGTGGGAGGCGCAGTTCGGCGACTTTGCCAACGGCGCGCAGATCATGTTCGACCAGTTCATATCCTCGGGCGAAGCCAAATGGTTGCGGATGTCCGGCCTCGTCTGCCTGCTGCCCCACGGCTACGAAGGGCAAGGGCCGGAACACTCGTCGGCCCGGTTGGAACGGTTCCTGCAAATGTGCGGCAACGACAACTGGATCGTGGCCAACTGCACCACGCCCGCCAACTATTTCCACATCCTGCGGCGGCAACTGCACCGCAACTTCCGCAAACCGCTGATCCTGATGACGCCCAAATCGCTGCTGCGGCACAAGCTGGCGGTCAGCGACGCGGCGGATTTCCAGACCGGATCATCGTTCCACCGCGTCTTGTGGGACGACGCGGAAAAGGGACATTCGGACACCAAACTGGTCGCAGATGACAAGATCAAGCGCGTGGTTATGTGTTCCGGCAAGGTCTACTACGACCTGCTGGAAGAGCGTGACGCGCGGGGCATCACCGACGTCTACCTGATGCGGATCGAACAGTTCTATCCTTTCCCGGCGATGAGCCTCGTCAAGGAACTGCAACGTTTCCCGCAGGCCCAGATGGTCTGGTGTCAGGAAGAGCCCAAGAACCAGGGCGGCTGGACCTATATCGAACCCAACCTCGAATGGGTTCTGGGCCGCACAAACGCCACCCACAAGCGGCCTGTCTATGCGGGCCGCCCCGCCTCCGCCTCGCCCGCCACGGGTCTGGCCAGCCAGCACAAAGCGCAACAAGCAGCCCTCGTGAACGATGCGCTGACGATCGAAGGAACCAAAGAATGACCGAAGTCCGCGTCCCCACTCTGGGCGAATCCGTCACCGAGGCCACCGTCGCCACCTGGTTCAAAAAGCCCGGCGATACCGTCGCCGTCGACGAAATGCTGTGCGAGCTTGAGACGGACAAGGTCACGGTCGAGGTCCCCTCGCCCGTGGCCGGAACGCTCACCGAAATCGTTGCCGCCGAGGGGGAAACCGTCGGCGTGAACGCCTTGCTCGCCCAAGTCAGCGAAGGCGCCGCCGCAGCCAAGCCTGCCGAAAAGCCCGAACCCAAGGCAGAAGCCAAAGCCGCCCCGGCCCCGGCCGCCGCACCCGCAGCGGCCAAGGATGTCGAGGATGCCCCCAGCGCCAAGAAACTGATGGCAGAAAACAACCTCGGCCGCGACGCCGTGGCCGGGTCCGGCAAGGACGGTCGCGTCATGAAAGAGGACGTGTTGCAAGCCTTGGCCCAGCCCAAGACCGCAGCCCCCGCCCCGGCCGCTCCGCGCGCCCCCGTCGCTGCCAGCGACGACGCCCGCGAGGAACGGGTCAAGATGACCCGCCTGCGCCAAACCATCGCCCGCCGACTGAAAGAGGCGCAGAACACCGCTGCGATGCTTACCACCTATAACGAGGTGGACATGTCCGGCATCATGGCCCTGCGCAACGAATACAAGGACCTGTTCGAGAAAAAGCACGGCGTCAAACTGGGCTTCATGTCCTTTTTCACAAAGGCCTGCATCCACGCCTTGAAAGAAGTCCCCGACGTGAACGCCGAAATCGACGGCGACAGCGTGATCTATAAAAACTACGTCCACATGGGCGTGGCCGTGGGCACCCCCACAGGGCTGGTTGTTCCGGTCCTGCGCGACGCCGACCAGATGAGCTTTGCCCAGATCGAAAAGGGCATCTCTGAACTGGGTCTCAAAGCCCGGGACGGCAAACTCAGCATGGCCGACATGCAGGGCGGATCGTTCACCATCTCGAACGGCGGCGTCTACGGCTCGCTCATGTCCTCGCCCATCCTCAACCCGCCGCAATCGGGCATCCTCGGCATGCACAAGATTCAGGACCGCCCGGTCGTCGTTGGCGGCCAGATCGTCATCCGCCCGATGATGTATCTGGCGCTGTCCTACGACCACCGGATCGTCGACGGCAAAGGGGCGGTGACGTTCCTTGTGCGGGTGAAAGAGGCGCTGGAGGATCCGCGGCGGTTGTTGATGGATCTCTGATCCATGTCGGACCGCGATCAACCAGACACGAAGTGGATGGTTTGGGCGGTCGTCGGGGCCGGGGTGGTTCTGCTGCTTTTCCTCGTCGCCCCGACCATCGCGTTCCTCGCAGTGCCGTTCGGCGTCCTGCTGCTGGTCATTTCTCTGGCCGTGTTCAGCGGAACGGGGCTGAGGGCCTTTGCAGCGGGTATCCGCAAGCGACCAAAGTGGACGCTGGGCCAACTTGGCCTGACGGCCGTGTTGGCTAGCCTCTGCCCCGAATACTGGGGAAGCGTCTGGACCTACCTGGGCGGACTTGCGATCATCTTTCCCATCGTCTGGCTGGCGACCCTGCCGCTTCGGCAAAACTGAAAGTTACCCATGAACCTCCTCGCCCGCTTCACCCCCCCTGACTTCGCCGCCTTCAAAACTGACTTCGACGCCCACGCCGAATCCCGGCAACAGGCGGGCCTTACGCTTCTCCAGATGTGGCGCGACCTGGACGGGGCGGGGGCGGTCTGCCTGTTCGAGGTCAACGACCGGGCCAAGGCACAGGCCTGGCTCGACACACAATCCGGCCTCGGCCATCCGGTCACTGGTCAATTCCTGAGGACCGCATGACCCCCGAACTCACGGTTCTGGCCTACGCGGGCCTGCTTCAGGCGCTGCAATTTACAGCCTATTCCGTTGCGGCCAACCTACAGGTCGGACCGAAAACGGCGATGGGGCCCCGCGACACCAAAATCGAACTGACGGGCACGGCAGGCCGCCTGCAACGGGCGCTGAACAACCATTTCGAAGGGTTGATCCTCTTCACCCTCGCCGTGGTCGTCGTGGTTCTGGGCGACCGGACGACAGGCTTGTCGGCCGCCTGCGCCTCGACCTACCTCGGCGCCCGAGTCCTCTATGTGCCCGCCTATGTCTTTGGTCTGTCCCCCTGGCGGTCGCTGATCTGGTTCGTGGGCTTTCTTGCCACTATGCTCATGCTGATCTCGGCCCTCGTTTTCTAAGAATTCAGGAGTTTTCCCATGTCCACCTATGACGTCATCATCATCGGCGCTGGCCCCGGCGGCTATGTCTGCGCCATCCGCTGCGCCCAGCTGGGCCTGAAAACGGCAGTGGTCGAAGGGCGGGCGACGCTGGGCGGGACCTGCCTGAACGTGGGCTGTATCCCGTCCAAGGCAATGCTGCACGCCACCCACATGCTGCACGAGGCCGAGCACAACTTTGCCACCATGGGGCTCAAGGGCAAAAGCCCCTCGGTCGACTGGAAACAGATGCTGACCTACAAACAGGATACGATCGATACCAATACCAAGGGGATCGAATTCCTGTTCAAGAAGAACAAGATCGACTGGATCAAGGGCTGGGCGACCATCCCTGCGGCCGGTCAGGTCAAGGTGGGCGAGGACCTGCACGAGGCCAAGCATATCGTCATCGCCTCGGGCTCTGAATCCGCCTCGCTTCCGGGGGTCGAGGTGGATGAAAAGGTCATCGTCACCTCCACCGGCGCGCTGGAACTGGGGTCGGTCCCAAAGACGATGGTCGTAATCGGTGCGGGGGTCATCGGGCTGGAACTTGGGTCGGTCTACAAACGGCTGGGGACAGAGGTCACCGTCATCGAATACCTCGACGCCATCACCCCCGGCATGGACGCCGAGGTGCAAAAGACGTTCAAGCGGATGCTGGAAAAACAGGGGCTGAAATTCATCATGGGCGCCGCCGTTCAATCGGCGACGGTCAAGGGCAAGAAGGCCACCGTCAACTATAAACTGCGCAAGGACGACAGCGAGGCGACGATGGATGCCGACGCCGTTCTGGTCGCCACAGGGCGCAAACCCTACGTTGACGGCCTCGGGCTCGACGCGCTGGGGGTCGAACGGACCAAACGCGGCCAGATCGCCACCAATGGTCATTACGCCACCAATATCAACCGCATCTATGCCATCGGCGACGTGATCGACGGCCCGATGCTGGCTCACAAGGCCGAGGACGAAGGGATGGCCATGGCCGAACTCCTTGCGGGCAAGGCGGGCCATGTGAATTATGGCGTCATCCCCGGCGTGATCTACACCCACCCCGAAGTGGCGAATGTGGGCAAGACAGAAGAGCAATTGAAGGAGGAAGGCCGCGCCTACAAGGTCGGCAAATTCTCGTTCATGGGCAACGCGCGGGCCAAGGCGAACTTTTCCGGCGACGGGTTTGTCAAGATTCTGGCGGACAAGGCCACCGACCGCATCCTTGGCGCGCATATCATCGGCCCGATGGCGGGCGACCTGATCCACGAGATCTGCGTCGCGATGGAATTTGGCGCGGCAGCCGAAGACCTCGCCCGCACCTGCCACGCCCACCCCACCTATTCCGAAGCGGTGCGAGAGGCAGCCCTGGCCTGCGGCGACGGGGCCATCCACAGCTAGGACACGACAGTCAAGATCGCACCAATCAGGTAAGGTGGGTTGAAACCCACCTTACAGAATCGACCCATGTCCAGCCTCACCGTCCTTCTGCACTATACGCTGCGCGGCGACCCCGCGGCGGCGGCCGCCGCCATCGAAGGGCTGGCCCGCCGGGTCGAGGCCGAGGGGCATCCCGGTGTCCTATCCTATCGGTTCTGGCTTGATCCGGCCCAGGGCACCGTCCGGGCCATCGTGGACTATGCCGATGCCGGGGCCCGGATTGGTCACCACGACATCGCGATGGGCTGGCCCGAAATGGCCGCCGTCCACGCCGCTGCCACCCTGAATGACATCACGTTTCTGGGCCCCTTGTCGCCCGAGGTTATGGCGTGGTTTGCCGCCTCCTCGCTGACGGCCCGGATCCATCACGGGTATCGGGCAATCGCCGGTTTCCGGCGCCCGCTGTAAGGTGGGTCTTGACCCACCTTACTTTGACCGGGCATGATCGCCTGACCAGTTATTTCATTTTCATGTTTTAATACAGTTGGTTAAAAACCGTCCACGCATGAACGCGGACCTTATCCCTTCAACATCCGCAGCCCCTGCGTCACATCCGTCCGCACCGCCAGTCGCAACCCCGGATCATCCCCGGCCTTGAGCGCGGCCAGAATCAGCTTGTGATGATAGGGCGGATCGGTGCGGTTCAGCCGCCCATACAGCGCCCGCATCGTTGGCCCCAGTTGCAGCCAGACCGTTTCGGTCATCGCCAGCATCGCCGGGGCCTGCGCCCGCAGATACAACGTCCGATGAAATTCCAGATTCATGCGGATATACCCCGACGCGTCATGCCGGGCGACCATCTGGCTGACCCCCTGATTGATCGCCTCCAACCGGTCGATCAGGGCAAAGTGGGCGCGGGGGAGCGCGCGGCTGGCCAGTTCCGGCTCCAGCAGGGCGCGCAGAGTCGCCAATTCCTCGATCCGCTCGTTGGACAGTTCGGGGGTCGACACCCGCCCCGAAGACGAAAACGACAGCGCCCCCTCGGCCACCAACCGATGCACCGCCTCGCGGGCGGGGGTCATCGACACCTCATAGGCCTTGCCGATGCCACGCAGAGTCAGGGCGGCGCCGGGTTCGATCTCGCCATGCATGATCCGGCTGCGCAGGGCCCGGTAGACCCTGTCATGGGCCGATCCTGACGGGTCGGGAAGGCGGGGCGGGGCGATCATCCCCCGACCGTCCCGCCAATCGAGGGGCAAGTCAATCCGACGCTCCGCCGCCGAACCGCACCCGGTGCAGTCGGTCGCCATGGTCGCGCAGCCAGCGGCGGCAGCGGGCGTGATCGGGGAACAGGCGGGCGACATGCGCCCAGAATCGCGGCCCGTGGTTCATCTCGGCCAGATGGCAGACCTCGTGGGCGGCCACATAGTCGAGCACCTCGGGCGGAGCCATGATCAGCCGCCATGAATACATCAGGTCCCCCTTGGCCGAACAGGACCCCCACCGCGACCGCGTGTCTCGCAGGGTCAGCCGGTGATAGGGGCGGCCCAGTTGGAGGGCATAGCGGTCGGACGCAGCGGCGAGCCTGTCCCGCGCCCTGAGCTTGAGAAACGCCTCGACCCGCGCCCCGGCTCTGGCCGGATCATCGGGCAGCCATAGACCATCGTCGCGCAGAACCGTCCTGCGAACGCCCCCCAGATGCAGCGGGATCAGCCGCCCCTCGAACGGAACCTCGGCCCCCGGCCCCACTTGCACCACCTCGGCGACCGCCCCCAGATGGCCGCGCAGCCACGCCTCCCGGCTGGTCAGAAAGGCGACCCCTTCGCGGTCAGGCACATGCGGCGGCATGGTCAGCGTGACCCGCCCGTCCAGCCGCGACACCCGCAGCGACAACCGACGCGCGCGGGCGGATCGCCGCACTGTGACGTCGATCGGGGGGTTGCCAGGAAGGATGTGACGGCCCATATGCGCCTTTCCGCGTCCACCCAGTGCCAAAGCCTTTGACACCGTTTGCGGCATATGGCAGTGGACCACGATTGCCCGCAAGGGCTCGATAGTTTTTAGGGGGATACCATGCCCAATCCCGAATGGGGAACCAAACGCCTTTGCCCGACGACCGGCAAACGGTTCTACGACATGAACGCCAATCCGATCGTCAGCCCCTACACGGGCGAGGTCGTGACGCTCGACACCTCGAAAACCCGCACGATGATCGCGGACGCCGAGGACGCGCAGACCAAGAAGATGAAGGCGGTCGTGGTCGAGGACGAAGACGATCTGGTGCTGGATGACGACGACACCGATGATGATGTCGATGTCGGCGATGAAGTGCTGGAAGATGACGACGACGACGACAATGTTTCCTTTGACGATCTGGCCGACGTGGCCGTCGACGACGACTGACGCAGACAAAATTACCGGGCGGGACGCCACTTTTTCCCTTGATCTCGCCCGGCCCGCTGCATAGAGAGCAGCACGCAAGCGGAAACGCTTGAGGTTAGGGGCCTTAGCTCAGCTGGGAGAGCGCTTGCATGGCATGCAAGAGGTCACCGGTTCGATCCCGGTAGGCTCCACCAAAACCACCAGCCGACGGATCGAAACACACCGCCCCCTTAACAGGGGGCGGGTGTTCGGCGCCATTTGTGGCCCCGATGCCGCGCACTGCATCGACTTTGGGCAAGCCCCCCGCACCCCGGACGGCGCAATCCTCCCATGCAGTCAACGCGCTACCGCTTTGCGGCTGGACCGACTAGGGTCGAACGAAACGAAGGAGGATTGAGAAGATGCGGGAATGGTGGCGGGACGCGGTGATCTATCAGATTTATCCGCGGTCGTTTCAGGACGACAACGGGGACGGGATCGGCGACCTGCCGGGAATCAACCGCCGGCTGGATCACGTGGCCAGCCTTGGCGTCGATGCGATCTGGCTGTCCCCTTTCTTTACCTCGCCCGACCGGGACATGGGCTATGACGTCAGCGACTACACCGGGGTCAACCCGCTGTTCGGCGACATGACCGATTTCAAGGCGCTGGTGAACCGCGCCCACGATCTGGGGATGAAGGTCATCATCGACCAGGTCATCTCGCATTCGTCCGTCGAACATCCCTGGTTCAAGGAAAGCCGGTCCAGCCGGACCAACCCCAAGGCCGACTGGTATGTCTGGGCCGACCCCAAAAAGGACGGCACCCCGCCCAACAACTGGCTGTCGATCTTTGGCGGCTCGGCCTGGCAATTCGACACGACCCGCAAGCAATACTATTTCCACAACTTCCTGACCGAACAGCCCGACATCAACTTTCACTGTCCCGCCGCTGTCGATGCCCTGCTCGAATCCATGCGGTTCTGGCTTGAGGCCGGGGTGGACGGGTTCCGCCTCGACACCGTGAACTTCTACGTCCACGACGTCAGGCTGCGGAACAACCCGCCGTCGGACTGGACCAGTTTCCCGAACAACCCCTACGAGGCCCAGAACCAGATCCATTCCAAGACGCAGCCCGAAAACCTGGACGTCCTGCGTCGGATGCGGGCGCTGACCGATCAGTATGGCGACACGATGATGGTCGGCGAAGTGGGCGAAATGGGCAATCGCCAGGTCGAGATCATGGGCGAATACACCTCTGGCACGGACAAACTGCACATGGCCTATTCGTTCGCCATGCTCAGCCATGACCATTCGGCAGGCCATTTCCGCAACTGTATCGAGACATTCCAGAAAACCGCCCCGGATGGCTGGCCCTGCTGGTCGTTCTCGAACCATGACGTCGAACGGCACGTCACCCGCTGGACCAAACCGGGGGGCGATGCGGCGGCGGTGGCCAAACAGGCCATTGCCCTGCTTTGTTCGTTCCCCGGAACGCTGAACATCTATCAGGGCGAAGAACTGGGTCAGACCCAGACAGATATCGAATTCGACGAATTGCAGGACACCGCCAACATCGCCTTCTGGCCCGAATACAAGGGGCGCGATGGGTGTCGGACGCCAATGGTCTGGGACGCCGACGCGCCCAACGCAGGGTTCAGCACGGGCAAGCCTTGGCTGCCCGTCAAACCGCCGCAGGCCGAAAACGCGGCGGACCTGCAAGAGGCCAGAAACGACTCGGTCCTGCACAGCTACCGCGAAACGCTGGCCTTCCGGCGCAAGCGGGACGAGTTGCGGCTGGGCGACACGACCTTTCTGGACCTGCCCGAACCGATGCTCGGCATCCGGCGCGGGACGGCCACTGGCAGCCTTCTGGGCCTGTTCAACCTGTCCGACGCCCCCCGTACCCTGACGATCAAGGGCAAGGTCACCCCAACCGGTCCGCAGAACGCCACGCTGGAGGGGGCCAAACTGACCCTGCCCGCCCACGGCTTTGTCTATCTGGACGAGGCAGGCAGGGTCACCGTCGCATAGGAAGGGTGGGTCAAGACCCATCTTACAAATGGCAGCCTCCTCTGTAATGTGGGTTTCAACCCACCCCTCCTGTCAGTCAAAGGCACTCCATTGTCTCCTACCCGTTCCTCCTACGACGTCATCATCATCGGCGGGGGGATGATCGGATCGTCCTGCGCTTGGTGGCTGTCGCGCAGCCCCGATTTCAGCGGGCGCATCCTCGTCGTCGAACGCGACCCGACCTACCAATTCGCCTCGACCTCGCACACCAATTCCTGCATCCGGCAGCAGTTCGGGTCCGAGGTGAACGTGCGGATCAGCCAGTTCGGGGCCGAGTTCATCCATGACTTCAAACAGTTCATGGACGACCCCGCCGCCCCCGACATCCTGTTGCACAGCTTTGGCTATCTATACCTGGCCGATACCCCCGCCTTTGCCGAGGTGCTGCGCGACAACGCCGCCATGCAGAACCGGCTGGGCGCCGGCACCCGCATCCTCACCCCCGACCAGATCGCCGCCGAATGGCCGTTCTACGATCTGGACGGCATCCTGTGCGGGTCGCACAACCCGGTGGACGAAGGGTATTTCGACGGCGGCACCATCTTTGACTGGTTCCGGCGCAAGGCGCGCGCGAACGGGGTCGAATATATCCATGACGAGGTAACGGCCATCGCCCGCACCGGCGGACGCGTGACCGGCGTGACCCTTGCCAAGGGTGGACAGGTCGGCGCAGGCACCATCGTCAACGCCTCCGGCCCCCGCGCCAATGCCACGGCGCAGATGGCGGGCCTTCATGTGCCGGTCGAGCCGCGCCTGCGCTACACCTTCATCTTTGATGCGGCACACCCCTTACCCAAGGATCTGCCGCTCACCATCGACCCCTCGGGCGTCCACATGCGCACCGACGGGCGCTATTACATGTGCGGTTGCCCGCCCGATGATGACCCCGCCCGCGCCTTTGACGATTTCGACTTTGATCATTCGATCTGGGAATCCAAGGTCTGGCCCGCCATCGCCACCCGCGTCCCGGCCTTTGAACAGGTCAAGGTCATCAACCAATGGGTCGGCCACTATGCCTATAACACGCTTGATCAGAACGCCATCGTCGGCCCTCACCCCGAGGTCACCAACTTTCTGTTCTGCAACGGGTTTTCCGGACACGGGCTGCAACAATCCCCGGCGATGGGGCGGGGCATCAGCGAATTGGTGACGACTGGGACCTACCAGACGCTTGACCTCGGCCCGCTGGGCTACGACCGTATTGCAGCCAACCAGCCGCTGCTGGAACGGGCGATCATCTGAAAGGACCCGCCATGCTGTCGAAAATCGTCCTCACCGGGGCCAGGGGGAACCTTGGGAATGTCCTGCGCGAGCCACTGTCGGGAATGTGCAAGAAACTGGTGTCCACCGATATCCAGCCCGCGCCCGACAGCCTGTTCAAGAACGAAACCTACGCACAGGCCGACGTCGCGCAGATGGACCAGATCGCGCCCCTCCTCAAAGGGGCGGACATGGTCGTCCATTTCGGCGCCTTCGTCGACGAAGGGCCATTTGAAAAGCTGCTCGGCCCCAACTTCGTGGGTGCCTACAACGTGTGGGAGGCGGCGCACAAACATGGGCTCCGCCGGGTCGTCTATGCCTCGTCCATCCACGCGGTCGGTCTGTGCGAAACCAATGCAGGTATCGACACCGACGAACCGCACCGACCCGACACGTTTTACGGACTCGCCAAATGTTTCGCCGAGGATCTCGGTCGCATGTACTGGGAAAAGCGCGGGCTCGAGGCCGTCTGCCTGCGCATCCTCTCCTGCACACCCGAACCGCAGAACGTGCGGGCGCTGGGAACATGGCTCAGCTACCGCGACATGGTGCAACTGGTTCAACGGGCCATCGACACGCCCGTTACGGGGTTCACCGTGGCCTACGGCGTCTCTGCCAACACCCGCGCCCCGGTCAGCAACCACAAGGTCCCGTTTCTCGGCTACCGCCCACAGGACAATGCCGAGGATTGGTCCGAGGCGCTCTTTGCCAAGGCAAGCACACCCGACCCGCAGAACATGGCGCTGACCCGCGTGGGCGGCCCCTTTGCCGTCGTGCCCCTGGGCAACAGCGGCATCGCCGGGATCAAGGCGATGAGCGCGGGCAAGACGGAAAAGCCCAAGAAAAAGAAATGATTTCGTCCAGGTTCACCTTGCAATAACACCTCTCGGGGGGAGGCCGCAGGCCGGGGGGCAGACAGCCCCCTCCCCGGCCAGCCCTAGAACACGACCTCGAATACCGCGCCCGGCCCCTCGACCAGCCGGATATCCCCGCCGTGGGCCTGCAACATGCGGCGGACGATGGGCAGACCCATGCCGGTGCCGCCCGCTTCGCGTCGCGTGGTAAAGAACGGGTCAAAGATGCGGGCGCGGTTGCCGTCGGATACGCCGGGGCCGTTGTCGGCCACGGTCAGCGCCCCATCTGAAACGGCCAGCCGGACCTCGGTCGCGCCATGCGCGCCCGCGTTGGACACCAGATGCGCCAGCACCAGCCGCAGGCCATCGGCGGCCATCGGCACCTCGCCATCCGCTTCGACCTTGAGTGTCACAGCCGGATGCTCGCGCTGCAATTCGGGGACAATCAGCCCGACCCGGCAGGACCCGACCGCCAGTGGCTCCTGCGCCCGGGCCAGCGCCCTCTGCGCGTCCAGCAACGCCGTCATCCGGTCCGCCGCCTCGTCGATGCGGGCCAGCAGGGCGCGACGATCGCGCGCCTTGAGCCCCGGCGTGTCCAGCAGTTCCGCCGCTCCGCGCAACACGGTCAGCGGCGATTTCAGCTCGTGCGTGACGTGATCGGCATAGGACCGCAGCACCGCCTCGCGTCCCTGCAACACCCGGCCCATGTCCAGCATGGCCTGCCCCAGCACCTGCATTTCCGCCGTGCCGTAGTGCGGCAAGGGGCCTAGCGCCCCCGCCTCTCCATGGGTGATCCCATGGGTCCGCTCGACCAGCGCCTGAATGGGCCGCAGCAACACCCGCCACAGGACCCAGCCAAACAGCAGGGCCGTCACGGCGATCGAGCCTCCCACCAGATAGACCGCCTCGCGGTAGCCCATGACCGGCCACAGATAGCGGACTGCATAGATGCCGATGGCAGGCAGGCCCAGCATGGCGCAGACCGTGCACGCCACCACCAGCGCCAGGGGCGGCCGCCATTTTACCGCTATACGCCGCTGCATCGTCCCATCCGGATGCCCACGCCATGCACCGTATCAATGGCATCGACACAGCCTGCTGCTGTCAGCTTGGCCCGCAGGTTGCGCAGATGGCTGTCGAGCGTGCGGTCGCTGACATGGATGTTGGTGCCATAGACCGCATCGACCAGTTGCGGGCGGGGCATGATGTGATCGGGGCGCGACATCAGCCGGGCCAGCAGCTCCATCTCGCGCGCGGTGAGGTGGATCTGGCTGCCCTTGACCCGGCACAGATGCCGCGCCTCGTCCAGTTCCAGAACACCCCGGCGCAGCAGGTCCTCGGCCGCGGGTTCGGCCCCCGCCCGTTTCAGGATCGCCCGCACCCGGGCCACCAGTTCGCGGGGGGAAAACGGTTTGGCGACATAGTCGTCGGCCCCCAGCTCCAGCCCGACGACGCGGTCGATCTCGTCGCCCTGGGCGGTCAGGAACAGGATCGGCACGGTGCTGGTCCGGCGAATGGTCCGGCACACCTCCAGCCCGTCCATTTCCGGCAGGCCGATGTCCAGCACGATCAGATCGGGCAGGACCCGGCCCACGGCGGACAGGGCGGCGGTGCCATCGGCAGCCTCGGTCACGGCAAATCCGGCTTGGGTCAGGGCAATCCGCAGCACCTCGCGGATATTGGGGTCGTCATCTGTAATCAGGATCGTCTTAGTCACGTTCTCTCTCCAGCAATGAACCGTTGAAAACAGGCGCGCCGGTCTCAGCCAAGCTACGGCGCAGCCGCCAGTTGCGGTAGCCCCATTCGCGCAGGTCGTGCGGCGGGACCACAACGGGGGCCGAGGTGTAGACGCAGTAGGTCTGCCCGGTCTTTGCCTCGTGTGCAGAAATTTCTGGGGCCGCACCGGCCCCTAGGCCGCAGATGTACCAGCTGTCCTGATCCAGTCCGGGGCGCGACAGGTTATATCCGGCAATCAGCCCCGCCACGTTCACAAAGCAGCACAGATACAGCGTGACCAGCCCGCTAAGGGCCGAGGCGGCGTAAAGCCATCCTACCGATCGCCGCCACGCCATCTGGCCGATCATCAGACACAGCCCCCATCCCACCAGCCCCATCCAGACGAACGCGGCAAAGCGCAGGCGGGTCAGGCCGTAGGCATCGACATACAGGTCCAGCCGCAGGATAGACGAGGCGACCAGCAGAACCGTCTGCCCCACCCAAAGATACAGCAGCGCCGCCAGCCCCCTTTGGCCCCGCAGGAACGGCTGGGCAATCAGGGCGAATGCCCCCGCCAGAAGGGCAGTCACCAGCAGTGGATAAGCCCCCCGATGGGCATATTCGGCGTGGCTCATCCCCTCCGGCAGTGCTAGCCCGCCCCACAGATAGGACCCGTCCATCACTGTCTGCATCGCAAAGATCAGGTTGAACGTCACCAGCGCCCGCATCACTGACCGCGCATGGACCAGCCCCCGCGGAAGGCTGAGGGTCCGATCCCGGCGACTAGGGTCCCTTGTCAGGCGCGGGGCCAGCGGGGTCAGCCGCAGGAACGGCCAGACCAGAACCGCCATTCCCAGCCAGAACATCACCCGCCCGCCGTCCAGCGTGACGCCCGGGTCCCAGTTCAGGGCGGTCGTAATCCAGTCATCCAGAACCGGATTGGCCGACGCGAACAGGGCGACAAACACCGCGCCCAGCCCCATCGGCAGGGCCCAGTCCCGCGCCGCACCTAGCGCCTGACGCTGCACTGCCTTGGGGTCGCGCACAACATCCGGCAAAGCAGCCAGATCGCGCCCGGTCTGCCCCATCCCGAACAGGGCAAACCGGCCCGCTGCCCGCCAAACGGCCTGCCTGCCACTGGCCACCACCAGTCCCACGAACAGGGCCAGACCCATCAGGGCAAACAGCATGGACAGAACTTGCGCTTCTTCAAGGATCGGCAGCAGGCACAGGACCAACACCCCCCACGCCAGTCCAAGCCGCCCCGGCGACAGGGCCGGACGGGCCATCGCCTGCGCGCCCGCCGCCACCATCAACGCCAACACCACCCAGCCCAGCCGCGCCGTCAGTCCCCAGACCAGCAAGTCAGCCACCGTGACCAGACCGAACAAAAGCAGCGCCGCCCAGCCAAAGCCGCGCCAGTCAACCACGCGGGGCGTTTGGCCCCGTGGTGGTACAGGCGGCGGACTTGAGGCAGGTCCGACCACCCCGCCACCCGCTGTTTGAGGAATTTCTTGTGCAACCAGAGGTTTCATGCCGCTCGCCTTGTCCCAACATATCGTTGGCACCCTAGCTAACGACGCCTTGTGCAGGCGGGACAGTCAGGTTTTGCAGACCTCGTGCAGACGGTCGTCAGGCCCCGCAGGCCACCCGAATGGCGCGGATATTGACGCCGTAAGGTGCCGGATTGGCGACCGACCCGCCCTTGAACACAGCCGATCCGGCCACCAGAACATCCGCCCCGGCGGCCACGACCAAAGGCGCGGTTTCCGGGGTCACGCCGCCATCAATCTCGATATGCACCGGGCGGTCCCCGATCATCGCCCTCAGCTTTTGCACCTTGGCGATTTGCGAATGAATGAATTTCTGCCCGCCAAAGCCGGGGTTCACGGTCATGACGCAAATCAGATCGACCATATCCAGCAGGTATTCCAACGCCTCGACCGGGGTACCGGGATTGATGGCGAGGCCCGCCTTGCATCCTGCGCCGCGAATGGCCTGCAAGGTGCGGTGGATATGCGGCCCGGCCTCCAGATGCGCAGACAGGATATCGGCCCCGGCACTGGCAAAGGCCTCGATATAGGGATCGACGGGGGCGATCATCAGGTGAACGTCCATCACCCCCTTGATATGTGGGCGGATGGCGGCACACATCTGCGGGCCAAAGGTGATGTTTGGCACGAAATGGCCGTCCATCACGTCCACATGCACCCAGTCGGCCCCCTGCGCCTCGATCGCCGCGCATTCCGCGCCGAAATTGGCGAAATCGGCGGCAAGGATGGACGGGGCGATCTTGAGCGTGCGGTCGAACGACATGGGTGCGGGTCCTTTTGAGGCAGGTGAGCCCCCTTTAGCCCGGATTTGCAGCAAGGTCACGCCGCTGTCGTCGCTTGGGCCAGATGGTCGCGGGACCTTGTCACAGGACTATGCTAGTTTGACGTCATGGCCCACCTCACCCTGTCGCATACCCTGATTCTGCCGCCCCCCGCGCAGGTTCATATGGCCCGTATAACCTTGGGGCGCAAACGGCCCAAGCGGCTGCACGATCACGACTTTTACGAACTTGTCTGGGTGCAGAACGGGGTTGCCCGGCACCACTTGGCCAACGGGTCCGAGGATCTGAGCGAGGGCGACCTGCTGTTCGTCCATCCCGGCCACGCCCACGCGCTTCAGGCCAGGGCCGACGAGACGATGGTGGTCTCTGTCGCCTTTCATCCCGACGTCATCGACGGTATGGCGGCGGCCCATCCGCGGCTTGGCGGTCACCTGTTCTGGTCCGGGGCTGGACAGCCAGTCCGGGCCAGCCGCGACATCCGTCAACTGGCCGACCTCAACCACGCTGCCCTTCGGCTGGAACGGGCCACCCGCGACCGGACCGAGGCCGAGGCGTTTCTGCTGCCGCTGTGCGCGACGCTGCTGGATCAGGTGAGCGACCTGCCCCCCGACGCGCCCGGTTGGCTGATTGCCGCCTGTGCAGCGGCGCAGGACCCGGCAGTGTTCCGCGACGGCGCGGCCGGGTTTGCGCGGGTGGCAGGGCGGGCGCATCCGCATGTCAGCCGGACGATGCGGCGCTATCTGGGGCAGACTCCGTCAGATTATGTAAACACGCAGCGCATGGCATACGCCGCCCGCAGACTGACCGGCACCAGCGACACTTTGGCCGAAATCGCCGCAGACTGCGGCATCCCGAACTTGTCCCATTTTCACAAACTGTTCCGCGCGGCCCACGGCCAAACCCCCGCGCAATACCGACAGGCCAGGCAGCGCGACATGGTCCAACCGGATTGACGCCGGAAATCATTTGACCAAATGGTCAAAACTTGCCAAGACGGTCACCGCGTGACACCCTAACAAGGGTATCCTGAGGAGGCCACCGTGCAGACCCACACCCCGCCGTCTCCGACACAAACTGCGCAGTTGCTGCAAGTCCATGAACCGCGCAACAATGGCATGCCACTTGATCTGGATTGGGTAGCCTCGGTACAGGCCAACACCTCGGCCATCGAACGGCGGGCAGCGACCTTGCCCGGTCGGCGGTCGGTGAAAAAGGACTATCAGGCGGCTTGGCTGCTAAAAGCCATATCCTGCATCGACCTGACCACACTTGCAGGCGACGACACCGACGGGCGCGTGCAGCGGCTCTGCGCAAAGGCGCGACAACCCGTATCGGCGGCGCTGCTCGAAAAATTGGGTATGACCGGCCTGACCGTGGGGGCCGTCTGCGTCTATCACGACATGGTCGCCCCCGCCGTCCGCGCGCTGGAAGGGACGAACATCCCCGTCGCCGCCGTATCGACCGGCTTTCCGGCGGGGCTGTCCCCCTATCATCTGCGCCTGCAAGAAATCCGCGAAAGCGTGGCCGCTGGCGCTCGCGAAATCGACATCGTCATCTCGCGGCGGCATGTGCTGACGCAGAACTGGCAGGCGCTGTATGATGAAATGCGCGAAATGCGCGAGGCCTGCGGCGACGCCCATGTCAAGGCGATCTTGGCAACCGGTGAACTGGGCACCCTGCGCAACGTCGCCCGCGCGTCCCTGATCTGCATGATGGGCGGGGCCGATTTCATCAAGACCTCGACCGGCAAGGAACCCGTTAACGCCACCCTGCCCGTGACGCTGACGATGATCCGGGCGATCCGTGACTACTACGACAGAACCGGGATCAAGGTCGGCTACAAACCCGCAGGCGGCATTTCCAGGGCCAAGGATGCGCTGGTCTATTTGTCCATGATCAAAGACGAACTGGGCAACCGCTGGCTGAACCCCGACCTGTTCCGGTTCGGCGCGTCGAGCCTGCTGGGCGATATCGAACGGCAACTGGAACACCACGTCACCGGGGCCTATTCGGCCTCGTGGCGGCACGCATTGGCATAGGGCGCGGAAAATGCGCATTTTCCGCTCCGATTTCCGCGCGGAAATCGCCCTCTGAACGAAGGACAGCACGATGACCGTCAAGGAAATCTTCGACACCATGGACTACGGCCCCGCCTCCGAATCCGCGGCCGAGGCGCTTGCATGGCTGGTGGATCAGGGCGACCGCTTTGGCTGCTTCATCAACGGGGCCTTCACCAAACCTGGTCAGGTGTTTGAATCCCGCAATCCCGCTTCCGGCGAGGTTCTGGCCCACATCACCCAAGCCACCCAAACGGATGTGGACGCGGCAGTCAAAGCCGCCCGCAAGGCCCAGCCCAAATGGGCCAAGGACGGCTATGCCCGCGCACGAACCCTCTATGCCATCGCGCGGCTTCTGCAAAAACACTCGCGCCTCTTCGCCGTCCTCGAAACCCTCGACAACGGCAAACCGATCCGCGAATCCCGCGACATCGACGTGCCCCTCGCCCAGCGGCATTTCTACTATCACGCGGGCATGGCGCAACTGATGGACACCGAACTGCCCGACCGGGTGCCGCTCGGCGTCTGCGGGCAGATCGTGCCCTGGAATTTCCCCCTGTTGATGCTGGCCTGGAAAATTGCGCCTGCGCTGGCGATGGGCAACACGGTCGTTCTGAAACCTGCCGAATACACCTCGCTCACAGCGCTCCTCTTCGCGGACATCTGCCGTCAGGCCGGCGTGCCACGCGGCGTCGTCAACATCGTGACCGGCGACGGGGCCGTAGGCGAAATGATCGTGGCTTCGGACGTGGACAAGATCGCCTTTACCGGCTCCACCGCCGTCGGGCGCAAGATCCGCGAGGCGACGGCGGGTACAGGCAAGGCGCTGACGCTCGAACTGGGGGGCAAATCCCCCTACATCGTGTTCGACGACGCCGACCTCGATTCCGCCGTCGAAGGCCTGGTCGATGCCATCTGGTTCAATCAGGGGCAGGTCTGCTGCGCCGGATCGCGGCTGCTGGTTCAGGAAGGGATCGCCGACCGGTTCTACACCAAACTGCGCGCCCGGATGGACGGACTGCGCATCGGTAACCCGCTGGACAAATGTATCGACGTGGGTGCCATCGTGGACCCAGTCCAGCACGCGCAGATCACGCGAATGGTGGATGCCAATACCGAAGGGCAGACCTACCGCGCCAACACCACCCTGCCCTCCACCGGGTGCTTTTACCCGCCGACGCTCATCACCGGGCTCTCCACCGCCTCGACCCTGATGCAGGAGGAGATATTCGGCCCCGTCCTCGCCTCCACCACCTTCCGTACGCCATCCGAGGCGGTCGAAATCGCCAACAACACCCGCTACGGTCTGGCCGCGACGATCTGGACGGAAAACATCAACCTCGCGCTGGACATCGGCCCGAAACTGGCCGCCGGGGTCGTCTGGGTGAACGCCACGAACCTTTTCGACGCCGCCGCAGGCTTTGGCGGGGTGCGCGAATCCGGCTTTGGCCGCGAAGGCGGGTGGGAGGGGCTGTCGGCCTATACCAAACCCAAAGCCACCGCCAAACCGCTCAAACCCATCGCCGCGTTTGAAGGGGACGGCGGGCCTGACGGGCTGGACCGCACCGCGAAACTCTACATCGGCGGCAAACAGGCGCGGCCCGACGGCGGCTATTCGCGGGCTGTCCACGGGGCCAAGGGCGCGCTTCTGGGCCACGCAAGCCTCGCCAACCGCAAGGACATCCGCAACGCGGTCGAGGCGGCGAATGCGGCCAAAAACTGGGGCAAGACGACCGGCCACCTGCGCGCGCAGATCCTCTATTACATCGCCGAAAACCTGTCGGCCCGCGCCACGGAGTTTGCCAACAGGATCGACACCCTGACCGGCACGCGGACGGGCACCAAAGAGGTGGACACCTCCATCCGGCGCCTGTTCACCTATGCCGCCTGGGCGGACAAATACGACGGTCAGGTGCACAACGTGCCAATCCGGGGTGTGGCGCTTGCGATGAAAGAGCCGGTCGGCACCATCGCCGCCCTCTGCCCGGACGACGCGCCGCTGCTGGGGCTGATCAGCCTCATGGCTCCCGCCATCGCGATGGGAAACCGGATCATCCTCGCGGCCTCAGACCCGTTCCCGCTGGCCGCGACGGACTTCTATCAGGTGCTCGACACGTCCGACGTGCCGGGCGGGGTGGTGAACATCCTGACGGGCAGCCACGCCGAACTCGCCCCCACCTTTGCCGCCCACCTCGACATCGACGCGATCTGGTCGTTCTCCGGTACCGACCAGTCCGCGATCATCGAGAAAAAGGCGGCAGGCAACCTCAAACGAACTTGGGTCAACAATGGCAAGGCACGGGACTGGTTCAGCGCAGACGGCGAAGGACGCTCCTTCCTCGATCAATCGACCGAGGTGAAAAACATCTGGATCCCCTACGGCGAATGACCCGTTAAGGCCGAATTAACCTTAACAGCTGCCTTTGTGCCAAAAATATCCCGGGGGTGAGGCCGCAGGCCGAGGGGGCAGCGCCCCATTCCTCTCACTTCCGCCGCCAGCTTGCGAACCACCGCGAAATCCCGCTTGTCCGCTTGGCGGCACCGGCTTCGACCTCGTCCCACTTATGACTGGCGCTGTCGACCAGCGGATCAACGGTCCGCTCGCGGAACTGGAACCAGGCGGCGCGGACAAAGCCATAGGCGATGGCCAGAAACACGAAGAACCCGATGTTGAACCACGGAATGATCGTGACGTCGGGGCTGGCGATCGGTTTGATCGACACGGCGTTGGGATAGATGGAAAAGAACCGGTTGCGCCAGCCGTAATGGGTCACGACGACCCACTGAGGTGCAGCAGCGGTGGACACGTTGGCGCTGGCAATGGCCTGCAGGTCGGAACTGTCGAACTTGAAATAGGGCGGCCAGATCCACCCGGTATCCTCGTTGCGATAGACCATCACGCCGTAGCTGTCGCGGGGAATGAACCCCAGCAGAAAGGTGTTGCGCTTTTCCACGTTGATCAGACGCAGGTCGCGGGTCGGCTGGGCCGAATTGCCACTGTCGGCCTGCGCATAGAAAATCTTGTTCCAGCCGGAAAAGTCGGTGCGGATGATCTCGGTCCCGGTCACCCGGCCGATATCGTGCTGAGGCAGGACGTAATGGAGCAGGCTCCACACCAGCAACAGGACCAACGCCCGGAATGTCATCTTGATATAGCGCATGGGTCGCCCTTCAGTTCGCGTTGATCACATACAGGATGATCGCCACCGCGACCGTCGGCACCACATAAACCAGCAGGATCAGCTTTCGGCGGAACCCGTGGTAATACTTCTGCATCCCGTCCTCGATATAGGCGGTGCGGGCGGCGGCGTCAGCCCCCGAAGGAGGATTGGCATCCCACTGCTTTTCCAGCTTCTCCCGACGGACCGATCTGGAATAAAGCGACACCGAAAAATAGATTACGGTCAAGGCGATCAGCCCGACGATAAGCAGTTTGAAAAACGCCACCCGCTATTTCCTTTTCACAGCGCCCCAGGGGCCGACCAGATCGACGATATCCCGTTTCGGGACCGGGGGCGGCTCGGTCGGCCCATCCACGGGGTCAGGATGGCCAAACAGGGTCGCCCGCGTTCCCACTTTGTCCACCATATACGCATTCGCCAGAAAGTCTGCCACATAGGCCTGCTTGGCATCGGGCCATGTGGCATAGGCGGCATAGAACGCCTCCTTGTGGCAGATGAACAACTGGCGGATGTCCAGGGGGGACAATTCGGCCAGAAGCATGTTCACAAGATCGGCGTCGGCATGGCGGCTGGCCCGCAGAGTGTAGAAATAGGCGGGATGGTCGCTGTCAATTTTGGGCCACGGCCCGCCCTCCTCGGCCCAGCGGGCAAGGGCGGCCAATCCCTGCCATTCCTCGGGCAGATCGGCGGCATATTTGCGGCCCAGCGCCCGCATGTCGCGGCGGGTGGTCCCGGTCAGGGTCTCGCCCTTGTGGCTGGCCACCTCGGCCACCATGAAATCCATCTTCTGATGCAGGATCGACGCAGCATCCAGCCCCCGCGCCTCGACAATCGGTTCGGCCAGACGATTGAGTTGCAAGAACTTGGCGATGGCCGCCCGGTCAGTGAAATCGAAGGCATGCTCGATAGGCAAAGTTCCCAGCGCCGCCTTGTCCCGGACCGCGATCAGCGC
Source organism: Marivivens sp. (assembly GCA_024642115.1). Classification (GTDB taxonomy): domain Bacteria; phylum Pseudomonadota; class Alphaproteobacteria; order Rhodobacterales; family Rhodobacteraceae; genus JAHEBU01. Next base: position 365,251 of record JAHEBU010000001.1, read on the forward strand.
CGGATGCTCCACCCCGCGCCACAAATACAGGCCCCCGAAATGCGAGGTCCAGAAATTGTCCTGCGCAAAGCTCATCTGCTTGAGCGCGACCGGATTGCGGGTCACATCGCCCGTTTCCTTGGCCAACCCGATCATCTGACCGATCAGGACATCGTCCCACCACGCGTCCGGCTCGGCCTTGAACCGGTCGATCATCGCGCCCAGCCGTGCAGCGGTGGCGACTGTGCCAGCGGTCGTATCGGCCTCGACCGTGACCTTGCGAATGTCAAACAGCTTGGCCGGGGTATCGACCGCATAAACCGAATTGACCAATTCCCCCGCCACCGCATCGCGGGCAGTCAGGGCGAAGAGTTGCGGCTCGTTCTCGGTGATGAACTGGCGCAGGATGCCGCGCGAGGTTGAGAATTTGGCGTTGAGCAGCGGTGCGGTCTTTTGGTCCGTGGTCAGTAGAATGAACTGCCGGTTCACCCCGCGCGGGTTCAGATACAGATCATCGTCCAATTCATCGCCCAATTCGGGCGAATAGCCCGAGATATCGACGTGAAAATCGGTCAGCGTCGTAACCTTGCCCGTCAACGACTTGAGCGCGCGGTTATACCGTTCGACCAGAACCGGACTGTCGACCGGGATCAAGTTGCCGAACATCAGGCCCTTTTCGATGAGGTATTTCACCACGTTTCCTTTACCCAGTGCTTTGGCAATCCGGCGACCGACAGGATCATGATCGGCCCCCAGAGCAGGGCCGATATGGACCCCAGCCGCAGGAAATACATCACCCCCGGCATGATCCCCGCCTCGAATATCGACCCCACCGGAAAGCCCTGAAACCAGTAAAGCAGGACAAAAAAGCCCATACCGGCGACCATCATCAGACAGGCCGCCACAAACGCCAGGACGATCAGCGGGCGCACCCCCTCTGGCCAGAACAGGGCCAGCAATTTCGGCACGACCCAGCCCAGCGCCGCCAGACAGATCGCGGGCAACAACAGCCCGTCCGAAAACGCTTGGCCGATGCCGGTCATCCCTTCGCCTCCAGATAGCGGCGCTTGGCCTCTTCCTGCCGTTCAAAATCGCGGACCATGTTGCTGATCGCCACCTCGTCCGATTTGTCGGCATAGCGGAATTCGCTGTCGGCGTAGCGGTTGATTTCCTGAATGACCATCGCGGTGGTAATCGGCTGGCGCAGGTCCTCGATCATCGCCTTCTTGGTGTCGTAAGGCTGGAACAGGAACAGGTCGGGTTCCTCCATCCACTCGTCCGGTAGCTCAAAGTCCATCGCCCGGACCTTGACCGCGTCGGTGATGTTCTTGATCGCACGACCGGTGAACCGGGGATCGGCCTCCTGAATGGCTTTCAGATAGGTTCCCAGCTTGGCAATCGTATCCAGTGCGCCCAGATCGCGGTCCACCTTGTCGAACACCTTGAGCAGCCCTTCTTCGTGCGGCCGCGAATGGCCCTCGAAACTGGCGGCGACGGCCTTTTTGATCTCTTGCGCGGCGAACAGGGTGTGATCGCCCACCGGGATCTTGTGGTTCTTGCCCAAAAGCAGCGACAGGATGTCGATGTAATCGTCCCGCGTCTGCGGGCCGTCCACCAGAAACCGCGCCCCCGCCCGCTGGCGCAGGGCATCGTCGACATTCTCGGGATAGTTGGAAAACATCCCAAACGTGCAGTTGCCCCGGACCACGGTGTTGGCCCCGGCAAAACTCTCCATCAGGACAGCGGTAATCTCCAACTGCCCCGCACTCGACTGGCGGTCGCCGCGCTTGCCCGCCAATTGGTCGATGTCGTCGATGGTGCCAAAGCCGATGACGGCCGGATCAATGATCGACGTGATGAACGCCTTGGCATTCTGCCCCGATTTGCCCTGATAGCTGTCGATATTGTCGGTGGACAGGTTCTGATAGCGGAACGGATAGCCCGCCACCTGACAATAGCCGTTGATCAGCCCCGCCATCATCTGGATCAGCGTGGTCTTGCCGGTCCCCGGCGCGCCGTCCCCCATAAAGGTAAAGATGAACCCGCCCAGTTCGGCAAACGGGTTCAGCTTGCGGTCGAAATCATAGGCCATGATCATCTTGGCCAGCTTCATCGCCTGATACTTGGCGATATGGTTGCCCACGACCTCGTGCGGGGTCTTGAAGGTCATGGTCAGGGTGCTGCCCTTGGCCGCACGGGCGGGGCTGAAGCCCTGCACCGTGAACTGATCCGCCTCGACCCGCCAATGGGCAGCGGTGAACGGCTCCAGCCGACCTGCGGTGCTGGCGCGGGCGGCGACCTTGTCCATCAGCGCCTCGGCAAAGGCCAGCGCCACGGCCACCAGCCGGGTGTCGCTGCTGGCGAGCCCCGCAATATCCTGATCCAGTTCCCAAAGGACACCGTGCAAGGCAAGCTGCGCATTGTCGGTCAGAACCTCCTCGACCTCGCCGATCTCGACAGTCTCAGACCCGGCATGCGGGGCCAATTGAAACGACAACGACGACGCAAAGACATACAGCGTCACCAGCGCCTCGGCGGTCAGCAATTCGGAAAACTCAGACGTCCGGGCGGGCGGCAAGGCGCCCTCCAGATTGGCCCGCTTGAGATCGCGCAACCCCGTCCGCTCGGCATACTGATCGGCCACGGCCAACGCCACGGCCAGCGCACGGCGCAAGGCCTGCAAAACGGTGGCCTGCAACGGCGACATCAACCCCTCGCCCGCCTCCATCGCCTCGATCCGGGCGGCGATCTGGATGCCTTCGGTCCGGGCAACGCGGCGGGTGACCAGACCGGGGGTCGTGCTGCGAAAGGCGCGGCGTGTGCCGATCCCCGGCGACCGCTCGACCGGGGCGGCCCCGGCGACCGACGCCACAGCGATCCGCGGCGCATGATCGAACCCCTCCAAAAGGGCCAAGGCGGCGGGGTATTGCTTGCGAATATCCTCTTCGCGCAATTCCATCTGATCGGTCGTCTGGCTCATAGGCTGGGTCTTTCCATCAAGGGGACATCACGAATTCTTCGGCCACGACCCCGATCAGAACCCCGTCCTCGGCATCATAGTATACATATCGGTCGCCCCCCGCGACGAGCCAATATCCGACCCACCGCGTGAGGCACCCGTCAAGATCGACCGGCGGGCCAAAGGGGCGGCCTGCCGAAAACGCCGGCGCCAACGGGGCCTGACGCAGGGCCTCAACACTGCTCCCTGGTGGATGGGCGGCGGTCATACCCGCGCGAAACACCTCGACATCAACCAGCGGGACACAGTCGGCCAACGGGGGCAAAAGCAAACCAAGGCAGGCTTCTCCCCCCGTCATCCTGATCCCTCGGCTCCCCATGTTCCGTTCACCTTGCAATAACAACTCCCGCCGGAGGCATCTTCGGCCTCTGCCGATGCGCAACCTGCTGACAGGGTCGCCAGCTGTAAGGTGGGTTTCAACCCACCCTACCTGTAACTCAGCACCCGGCCCTGCGCGCCCACGACAAACTTGCGCACATCCGAAAACCCCGGCGGGTTCAATTCGGCCAGCGCCTGATAGGGGCGTTCGGGCAGGATGATCGACCGGTCCATGCGGGTGGCGCCCGTTTCGGCCCCACGCCCGGCAAAGGGGTCCAGGGCGAACACCTGGCGCTCGACGGTGCCAAACCAGCCCGACTTGACCGACTCGACGCGCTCGCTCACCAGATCCTCGGTCGTCCAGACCAGCGCCCAATCCTCGCCGTCAGGGGAATTGGCGGCCTCCAGCACTTCGCGCAACGGGCCCTGCTGGCTGGTAAAGGCATGGGAATACATCGGGCCGATGTGAAACCGGCGCAGACGGATCGGATGCAGGTCGTCGAAATCCTCGTCAAAGCCCTTGGCGATGGTCAACAGCTTCAATCCGCCCACCGACTGGGCCATCAGGTGGCGCTGGGCCTCGGGCCAACGTCGTTCATCCTTGGGCAGGCCGACCTTGCCGGTATCCTCGACCTCCATCAGATAGATCGTGGGCAGGTTGATCTGGCTGTCATAGACGGCCCAGTGCAGCTGAAACCGCCTGCGCCCGGCAAACTCGCCCAGCCAGACCGACTGCGGATCGTTGCGGGCCCAATACATCTCGCCCTTGACCAGTTCCTGGTAATACAGGCGCTGGGACAAGGCGTATTGCAGCTTGGTGGGGATTTCCTGAGCGCCGACGATGCTGCGGATCATCTGATCCTTGAGCGCCTCGACCGAAGGCATTTCCTCCAGATGACGCGGAGCCTGCAAGGCGTCATTGGCCATCTCGAGAAGTTCGGAGTAAACCGGAAACCCGCTCTCTACCCGATCGAACGTCAACTGGCCGGCGTGGGCGAACCGACCGGCAAAGTGATATTTGTAAGCCAGCGCCCTGAACGTGTAATTCAGGCCAATCAGATACCGGGCAATGGCGGCGGTATCCTCGCGGGAAAACCGGCCCTCGGCCTCCATCACGGCGGCAACCTTACCCAGATAGCCGGTAATCTTTTCGAACTTGCCGAAATAACGCCGGGTGACGGCGGTATCCTCCATCCGGAAATAGTCAAGCGGGGTGGTCAGGTCAGCCATAGGTCAAGCCCGTAGGGTGGGTGAAACCCACCGCGCGTTCACTCCCCGGCCCCATACAGGTTCTTGTCATGCTTCTCGACGATCTTCTGGAACCGGCGGGCAAACCGCTCGTCGGCCTTGGCCTTTTCCTCCAGCACCTTGCGGGCGAACACCATGTGGTCCTCGTGCGCCTCCAGCATATCGGCCATCCGGGCGTTGGTAGCAGCACCGATGCCTGCCATGGCGGTCTGCGCCTCCTGATCGGTCTTGACCCCGATCTCGTTGATGCGGTGGGCCACGTCCTGTTGCTGAGCAGTTTTCAGCGACTTGGACAGGGCGTCATACAGAACGACCCGCTGCTTGGTATCGGTCTGCAACTTGTTGATCAGGACCATCTGGGTCGCCGCCTGATTTTGCAGGGAATCCACCCAGGTCTTGCCCTTTTCGATATAGCGCTCCAGCGTCTGCGACTTGGCAAGCTTGACCTGCTCGTCCTGCACCAGCGCGTTGTATTTCACATTCAGATCGGCCAACTGGGTCTCAAGCTGAGTGCGCTTGGCGGCGTCCTGCTCCATTGAAATCTGGTTTTCCAGCGCGATGATCTTGGGATCCATTGCCAGGATTTCCGCCCGCGCGGCCTCAAGTTCGCCCACCGTGAATTCGCGGTCGTCCAGCGTGCCGACCAGATTCGACTCGACCCTCGTCTTTTGTTCGTTCAGCACGTTCAACTGGTTCTGCAACAGCTTGGTGATGATGTCGGACTTGGAAATCAGGTCCTGCAACTTGTCATCAATGGACGCGGTGCGCATCCGTTCCTGCCGCATCGAATCGGCCTTGGCGGCGGAAAAGATGCCGATGAACGACTCCATCCCGGTCTTGGACCGCATCTCGTCAAAGTCCTTGGAAAAGGCCGAGGTCACATCGTCCAGCCCCATGATCAGCTCGGCGATATTGGCGTTCATGAGGTCCGTATGGGCATGCACGTCCGACAGCGTGGCATTTTCGATATCCATACTGATATCGGTCCCCTCGGCCATCTTCTGACGGGCGGTCTCTATCCGGCTGGTCAGTGCGGTGATCTTAGACTGGGCCTCCGACACCTGCTCCTGCGATTTCTGAATCTGGGCCTCGAAATCGGACATGGACTTGCTCCTCGTGCAAAAAATGACTTTTCTCAGGTGGGGATGCTAGAACAGTTCGCAAGAACGGGCCAACCGATTTAGATCCATCGCGCCCCAAAATCGACACCACGGCGGAGATTGCCTGTGACCATCCCCCTGCTGCCCATCCTCCCTGATGGAATCACGCCCGAATCCGGCGCGCCTGCGCCCGACCGGTTGATCTCGGGCAACCCCGTATTCACCACCTGGAACGTCGAAGAGGCAGACGGCCTGTTCGCCGGCATCTGGCGCTCCACCCCCGGCAAATGGAGGATCGTCTATGACGAATGGGAATATTGCCGGATCCTGTCGGGCGTTTCGATCCTGACGGATGAAAACGGCACCGCCCGCCGTGTCGGGGCGGGCGATGCGTTCGTACTGCGGCCGGGCTTTGCCGGGACGTGGGAGGTGGTCGAGACCACGACCAAGGACTACGTCATCCGGCTTTAACCAGTGGTGGCCTGCGCGTCCTCGTCAAACGGGATGGGATCGCCATTGGCATCAAACGCCGGATGGTCGGCGGCCACGGCAGCCGGGCCCAGCAATTCCTCGGGCGACACGATCTTGGGCGGCAGTTCGACGCCGCGCGGGCTGTAATCCGCACCTTCCAGCCGCAGCGAATCCGCCTCGGTCCGGATGACGACACGGGTGCCAGAGGCAACGCGGTCATACAGATCGATGATGTCGTGGTTGAACATTCGAATGCAGCCAGCCGACCCCGAATTGCCGATCGACCCAAGGTCGTTGGTGCCGTGGATGCGGTAATAGCTGTCGCGGCCATTGCGATACAGATACAGCGCCCGCGCGCCCAGCGGGCTGCGAAGCCCCCCCGGAATACCGTTGCGGAACGGGCCATAAACCTCGGGTTCGCTGCGCAGCATGTTGGCAGTGGGCTGCCATCCGGGCCAATGGGCCTTGCGGCCGATGACCGCGTTGCCCCGCAGGGATTTGCCCTCGCGGCCGACGGCGATGGGGTAGCGGATCGCCGTGCCGTCGCCGTTCACATAATACAGGAACTTGGCATAGGGGTCGATTTCGATGGTGTCAGGGCCGACATCGCCGGTGTAGAGAACGACAAACCGGCGGTTCGGCTCGACCAGATACTGCGACGGGACGCCGGGCAGAAGATACCCGTCATCCTCAATCGGGCCATAGCCATCCACGAATTGCTCGGGTGGTGGGGCAACGGGCGCTTCGGGCGGCGCGGCGCAGGCGGCCACAAAGGCCAAGATCAGCAGGGACGCTAACGCGCGGGCAGACCGCGCGGCGGTGGTTGGCAGGGTAAACATGGGCAGCCTTCTGGATCACGAATCCGAACGGTCATAACACTTTGACCGGATAGAGCAAATCCATCCGGTCAAACTTGGTTGCACTGTGGCGGTTTTGGGCGGTTAGCCGACGACGTTGAAATCGGGGCCATAGGGGTATTTGGTGATATCCTCGTTGCCATCTTCGGTGATGATCAGAATATCGTGTTCGCGGTATCCGCCCGCGCCCGGCTGGCCTTCGGGCAGGGTCAGCATCGGTTCCATGCTGATGACCATGCCGGGCTCCAGCACCGTGTCGATATCCTCGCGCAGCTCCAGCCCCGCCTCGCGGCCATAATAATGGGACAAAACGCCGAACGAATGGCCATAGCCAAAGGTGCGGTATTGCAGAACCTGCCGTTCCTCGAAAAACACGTTCAGCTTTTGTGTCACCTCGGCACAGGACGCACCGGGTTTGAGCAAGGACATGCCGTATTCGTGGGCGGCCACGTTGATGTCCCAGATGTGACGGGACGCAGGATCAACCTCGCCCACGAACAACGTCCGCTCCAGTGCGGTATAATACCCCGAAATCATCGGGAACGTATTCAGAGACAGGATATCGCCGCGCTGCAATTTCCGCGCCGTAACAGGGTTATGCGCCCCATCGGTGTTGATCCCCGACTGGAACCAGACCCAGGTGTCGCGGTATTCGGCATCGGGGAATCGCTTGGCAATCTCCAGCTCCATCGCATCGCGGCCTGCCATGGCGACGTCAATCTCGCGGACACCTTCGCGAATGGCGTCCTTGATCGCATAGCCGCCCACGTCGGCCACATTTGCGCCGTGCCGGATCAATTCGATCTCGGCGGCGGATTTATGCATCCGCTGCTTCATGGCCGCGACGGAAATATCGACGCGGGACTTGGGCGCGAGAAACGCATCAAGCTTCTGGCTCTGCACCATCGTCAGGTGATCCGCCTCGTACCCAATCACCTTGCCGGGGCCTGTGACCGACAGAATGGCCCGCCAGTAATTGTCGCGCTGCCAGTCGGTATAGGTGATGTTGTCGCCATGGCAGCGGCGCCACGGCTGGGCGGCGTCAATGCCTGCGCTGATGGTGACGCTTTCTGTCTGCGTCACGACCAGACCGTAAGGGCGGCCGAACGAGCAATACAAAAAGCCCGAATAATAGGCGATGCCATGCATCGAGGTGAAAATCGCGGCCTCGACACCATGCTCGGCCATGATCGCGCGCAGCCCTTTCAGGCGGGCGTCATATTCGGCAGGGGCAAAGGGCAACACCCGGTCGCCCTGATGAAACCGATACTGCTGGGGACGTTCCGTCATGATCTCAGACCTCCAAAGGGTCCGGGCAACAGCCAAGGGACCCCGAAAGATCCCGGCGTACAGGACGACAGCGATTGTCAGATCGCAAGCGGCGGGGCAGTGGCCCCGGTGACGACGCCATCGTCACGGCTCGACCGCAGGATTACGCCCGCCCGGACATTCCGGCAAGGGGGTTCAGACTGACCGGGTAATCCCGCCATCCACCCGGATATTCTGCCCGGTGATATAGGCCCCGCCGTCCGACACCAGAAAGGCGACGGTCGCGGCAATCTCGGCCACGGTGCCATAGCGACCCATAGGGATTCGTGCGCGGAATTCCGGCTTTTCCGGCAGGCTGTCGATGAACCCGGGCAGGACGTTATTGATGCGAATCCCCTTGGGCGCATATTGATCGGCATAGAGCTTGGTGAACGCCGCCAGACCCGCCCGCGCCACGCCCGACGTCGGAAATACCGGGTCGGGTTCAAACGTGGCAAAGGTGGTGATGTTGACGATGGCACCGCCCTGCCCTTGGCGCTCGATGATCGGGGTGACAGCGCGAATGGGGCGGACGGCGGACAGGAAATAGACCTCCATCCCGGTCAGCCAGTCCTGATCGGTCAGCTCCAGCAACGGCGCACGGGGACCGTGGCCCGCGCTATTGACCAGCACGTCGATCCGGCCCCAACGGTCCATCGTGGCATCGACAAGGCGCTGCACGTCGTCGGCACTCTGGTTCGATCCGGTGACGCCGACGCCGCCCAGGGCCGCGGCCAAAGCCTCGCCTTTGCCGGATGAGGACAGGATCGCCACGCGATACCCGTCCTCGGCCAGCTTGCGGGCGACGCCCGCACCCATTCCGCTGCCCCCTGCGGTGACGATGGCGACCTTGTCCATGTGATGCCCCTCCTCATGTGATGACCGACCCTGTCACTCCTGCGTCGCGGCGGCAATCCGCCACCTCGGGGTGCAGGAACGGGAACCGCAGGGGCGCGGACCTCGTTGATCCTGCGAACCTCTCTCCCGAAAGGAAACCCCATGCCCAAAACCAAAATCCTCATCCTTGCCACCAACGGTTTTGAACAGTCCGAACTGGAAAAGCCCCGCGATGACCTGCGAGCCGCAGGTCTGACCGTGCATGTCGCCACCCTCGACGGGAAACCGATCAAGGGCTGGGATGACAAGAACTGGGGGCGCGAGGCGGATGCCGATCTGGCCCTCGCCGACGTCAATCTGGCCGACTACGACGCGCTCGTCCTGCCGGGCGGCCAGATGAACCCCGACATCCTGCGGACAAGGCCCGAGGCAGTCCAACTGGTCAAGGATTTCCATAGCGCCGGCAAACCCGTCGCCGCCGTCTGCCACGCGCCTTGGATGCTGATCGAAGCGGACCTCGTGCGCGGTCGCAACCTGACCTCCTACCCCTCCATTTCGACCGACGTGAAAAATGCGGGCGGCAAGTGGCACGATAAAGAGGTCGTCATTGACGAAGGTCTCATCACCTCGCGCAACCCCGGCGATCTGGACGCCTTTGTGCAGGCGATCCTGTCTGCGGTCGGCCACGGGGACAAGGCAAACGCCGCCTGATCCTGATCCCTTCGGGCGCAACCGCAGGCCAGATCGGCTGCGGTTGCGCCAATCCCTAACCGTGTCTTAATTTTCTGATCAGCACATATTATCAATGGGTTGAAAGGCGTTCACGCCTGAACACCAATGTAAACGCCGAATTTCCCTTGCCTTTGGCCGCCCATCGGGCAGGCTCAGCCCATGACGCCCGGCCCGACAAACCTCATCACCGACATCCCCGGCCTGATCGTTGGAAACGCCTCTGATCCGGCGCTGAAATCCGGCTGCACGGTCCTGCTGGCCGACCGTCCTTTCACCGCCGGGGTCCACATCATGGGGGGCGCGCCGGGCACCCGCGAAACCGATCTGCTGGCCCCCGACAAACTGGTCGAGCAGGTCGATGCGCTGGTCCTGTCGGGCGGGTCCGCCTTTGGCCTCGATGCCGCCTCGGGCGTCGCGGACGGGCTGCGGGCGGCCGGGCGCGGGTTCGCCGTCGGCCCCCACCGGGTGCCCATCGTGCCCGGCGCGATCCTGTTCGATCTGGGGAATGGCGGGGCCAAGGACTGGACGGACAACCCTTACAAACCGCTGGGCCGGGCGGCGCTTCAGGCAGCAAGCTCGGCCTTCGACCTCGGCAGCGCCGGGGCAGGCACGGGTGCTACAACGGCGTCACTCAAGGGGGGGCTGGGGTCCGCCTCGATCCTGCTTCCCGGCGGGGTCATCGTTGGGGCGCTGGTGGCCGTCAATGCGCTGGGCTCTGCCACGGTCGGGGATGGCCCCCATTTCTGGGCCGCCCCGTGGGAAATCGACAGCGAATTCGGCGGTCTCGGCCCCGCGCGAACCTTTCCAGTTGGCCCACCCCGGACCAAACTCGACCAGCCCCGAAACACCACCATCGGCATCGTCGCCACCAACGCCAAACTCACCCAGGCCCAATGCACCCGCATGGCCATCGCCGCCCACGACGGCATGGCCCGGTCGCTGGTCCCGTCGCACACCCCGTTCGACGGCGACCTGATCTTTGCCGCAAGTTTGGGAGAGGCCGAAGCCGACCCCCTCCTCCTCGGTCATCACGCCGCCACCTGCCTTGCCCGCGCCATCGCGCGGGCGGTCTATCTGGCGACCCCGGCACCGAACGATCCTGTGCCGACCTGGAGACAGAAGTTCGGCTAGGACAAAAGCGCCTCGGTCAGCGGGCTGTCGCCCTGCTCCAACCCCTCGATCACGTTGAAATGGTGGACGCCCGGCTGAACCACAGACGGGCAATCCCAAGCCGCACCCAGCCACCGGGCCTGCTCCAGAAACGCTGGCCTTTCGTCCGCGCCGACCCAGAGCGTGATGGGGATGTCGGCCTTGCGATGATGAACCGGGCTTTCGGCCCGCGCCTCGGCCGCGTCGATCCGCAAGTCCACGTTCATTTCGGTCTGCATTAGCGGGGCAAGGTCGGACAAGGGCGACAGGGGCACGACCCGCTCCACCCGCCCCCGCCAGTCGGGGCGCAGATCGGTGCAGGCCATCCGGGCCACCAGATGCCCGCCCGCCGAATGGCCGACCAGCCGGACCGGACCCGGCACCTTGTCCGCGATCACGCCGATCGCCCGCTCGATCTGCCGAGTGATGTCGGAAATCCGGACCGTGGGGCAAAGATCATAGGACGGGATCGCGACCGTCCACCCCCGCGCCAGCGACCCTGCGGCCAGATGCGACCAGAGCGATTTGTCCCCCTCCAGCCAGTAACCGCCGTGGACGAACACGACCAGTCCGCGAGACACCCCGTTGGGGCGGAACAGATCGAACCGTTCGCGCGTTCGGGGTCCATAGGGTTGGTCCAGATCGGCCCGCCCCGCCCATCTCGACCGAAACGCCGCCGCCGACGCGACCCACTGCCCGTAATATGAGTCGCCCTGCGGAATATGGATGCCATTGGCATAGTCGTCGGTCAGGTCCATGATGTGCCCCAATCGGGACCGGTTTGCGCTGGACGCGCCCCGGCCCGCATGATTTCAGTCGGTCAAATCCTGACCCCGACCCTAAGGGAGTGTCCCATGCTCGACCATAGCACCAACATCAAATCCTTGCTGTCCAACCCCGACCTTGTCTGCGCTCAGGCCTTTGTGGCAGGCGAATGGGTGGACGCGGCCAGTGGCAAGACCTTCGATGTGACCAACCCCGCCCGCGGCGACGTGGTGGCCAAGGTGGCCGACCTCAGCCGCGCCGAAATCTCCAAGGCAATTGATGCGGCCTATGTGGCGCAAAAGGAGTGGGCCAAGCGGACCGGCAAGGACCGCGCCAAGGTCCTGCGCAAATGGTTCGACCTGATGATGGCCAATCAGGAAGATCTGGCGATCATCATGACCGCCGAACAGGGCAAACCCCTGACGGAATCGCGCGGTGAAATCGCCTATGGCGCGTCCTTTGTCGAATGGTTCGGCGAAGAGGCCAAGCGCATCTATGGCGAAACGATCCCCGGCCACATGCCCGACAAGCGGATCACCGTCATCAAGCAGCCCATCGGGGTCGCCGCCGGAATCACGCCCTGGAATTTCCCCAACGCCATGATCGCCCGCAAGGTCGCCCCGGCGCTGGCCGCAGGCTGTGCCTTTGTCATCCGGCCCGCGTCCCTGACCCCGCTGTCGGCGCTGGCCATGGCCAAGCTGGCCGAAGAGGCGGGCGTGCCAAAGGGGCTGTTCAGCGTCGTCACCACTACCTCGTCCTCGGAGGCGGGCAAGGAATTCTGCGAGAACCCCAAGGTCCGCAAGCTGACCTTTACCGGATCGACCGAAGTAGGGCGCATCTTGCTGAAACAGGCTGCCGATCAGGTGATGAAATGTTCGATGGAATTGGGCGGCAACGCCCCCTTTATCGTGTTCGACGACGCCGATCTGGACGAGGCCGTGATCGGGGCCATCGCCTGTAAATTCCGCAACAACGGGCAGACCTGCGTCTGTGCCAACCGGATCTACGTCCAGAAGGGCGTCTATGATGCCTTTGCGAAAAAGCTGAAAGTGGCGGTCGAGGCGCTCAAGGTCGGGGATGGCCTCACCGAAGGGGTCGCTCTGGGTCCGCTGATCGAACCGGCAGCGCTGGACAAGGTGCGCGAGCATATCAAGGACGCGCTGTCCAAAGGGGCCAATATCCTGACCGGTGGACATGATCATGCGCTAGGCGGGCAGTTCTTTGAGCCGACCATCGTCACCCATGCGACCCCCGACATGATGGTCGCCAAGGAAGAGACGTTCGGCCCCTTTGCCCCCCTCTTCATGTTCGAGGACGAGGACGACGTGATCGCCATGGCAAACGATACGATCTTTGGCCTCGCAAGCTATTTCTACGCCAAGGATCTGTCCCGCGTAACCAAGGTGGCCGAGGCGCTGGAATACGGGATCGTGGGCGTCAATACTGGCATCATTTCGACCGAAGTGGCCCCCTTTGGCGGGGTCAAACAGTCCGGTCTGGGCCGCGAAGGATCGCACCACGGGATCGACGACTATCTGGAGCTGAAGTATATCTGCACCAGCGTCTGAGCGGGCAAACGGACGGGGCGTTCACGGCTGAACGCCCCGTTATCCATTGATTTATAAAGATAAAAGTATTAACATCATCAAAGTATGGCCTGAATCGGAACGATGGCCGGTCGTCGCAGTTGACTCTGCATGTATGCGTTCTTTAACTCCCCGTATTTTCTGATCGGGTGGCTGGGTCTGCTGGTTCCTTGCCTGCTGATCCTGTGGCGTGATCTGGCCGGCCCCAACGCGGGGCTGATGTCGCTGATGAAGGTCGTCTGGTGGTTGACCGTCCTTTACTCGGGTCCGCTGGGCCTGCTGATCTATTGGAATACCGGCCGCAAGGAGATCGCCGACGATCACCTGTGGCGGCGGGCATTCCGGTCTGTCGCCCATTGCTATGCCGGGTGCGGGCTGGGCGAGGTGATCGGGGTCATGATTGCCGCCGGGCTGTTCGCCGCGGGCAATTGGGGGATTGCGCTGACCACGTTCGGGCTGGCCTTTGTCACCGGGTTCGCGCTGACCGTCGGCCCGCTGGTGCAGGACGGCGTGCCACTGAACACCGCCCTCAAGGATGCAATCGTGGCCGAGACGCCCAGCATCACGGTGATGGAGATTGTCGCTGTCACCGTCGATCTGAACCTTGCCGGGACTGCCGGGATGGGTCAGGTCATCTTTTGGTCGTCAATCATCGTGTCGCTGACCTGTGGTTTGATCGCCGCCTATCCTGTCAACCTGATCCTGCTGCGTTTCGGGATCAAGGACGGGATGATGGACCCCCGCCACCAAATGATTGGCTAGCGTCGCCCCTCGCGCAGCCACGCCCCCACGATCAGCAATGCCGCCAGCAGCAGGAACGCCCAAGCGGGCAGGACAGGCGTGACGGTGACATCTGCCGTGCGGTATGCCCCACGCGGGGTGATCCCGATCCAGCCGCGCCCGATGGCGGGGCGGCCGGGCCGAACCTCGCGCAGCTGGGGGGTGCCGTCCGACAGGGCGAGCGACCCGCCATTCGTCGGCGCGACCACAGGGGCCAGCACGTCCGCCGTGGCGATCGTCTGCTCAAACTCGCGCGGTGCTGCCGGGCCAAGGGCGATGACCGTCTCCTTGTCACCATTTTTCAGCCGATACAGCCCCACCTCGGGCGCGTTCCAGAGCGTTTCGAACCGGCCGGGGCTGACCTGATCGAGCGTGAGCGTGGTGTCGGTCCCGTCCGGCCCGGTCACGGTCACATCGGGCACGGTGTCGCCCAGCGTGCGGCGGATGATGCGCATGGTCTGCCCCGTGGGTTCGACCCAAAGCGCCTCTTCCTCAAGTTCGGGTTCCTTCATCATCCAATGGGCGAGGCGACGGAGCAGTTCAAGTTGTGGACCGCCCCCTTCGTACCCGCGATCCCAGAGCCATGCCTGATCCGAGTTCAGCAGCGCCACCCGCCCTTGGCCCACCCGGTTCAGCACCAGCAGCGGCAGGTTTTCCGGCCCGCTCATCACCGTGGTTGACCCCGGCACGGGCGTCGTTTCGATCAGCCGGAACCAGCGCCCCCAACCCGGGGTGCCGTCAGCCGTAGCGGGCGAGAAGGATTCGAGTCCCTCTGTCACCGGATGCCGTTGGCCGATGTCGGTCAGTTCGGGTTTGAACCCCTGTTCAATCACCCGCGCCGTCGGCCCGCCCGGCAGGATGTCGCCAAGGGGCGAGCGATAGATGCTTTCCGCGCCGCCATATTCGGGACCCGATGAAATCAGCAGTGCGCCCCCCTCTTCGACATAATTGCGAATGTTTTCAAGGTAGGCGTTGGGCAGGATGCCACGCCGTTTGTAGGTGTCAAAGATGATGAGGTCGAAATCCTTGATCTTTTCCAGGAACAGTTCGCGCGTGGGAAAGGCGATGAGCGACAGCTCCTCGACCGGGACGCCGTCCTGTTTTTCGGGGGGCCGCAGGATGGTGAAGTGGACGAGGTCCACCGCCGCATCGGATTTAAGAAGGTTGCGCCAGGTCCGTTCACCGGGGTTGGGTTCGCCCGACACCAGCAGGACGCGCAGCCGGTCCCGCACGCCGTTGATTTGCACGACAGCCGCGTTGTTGCGCCCGGTCAGTTCGCCCGCCAGCGTGGGCGTTTCGAATTGCAGGACGTTCATGCCGCCGTGGGGGAGTGTGACGGGCAGTTGAATGTCCTGCCCTACCGCCACGTCGAAATTCATCGGTGCGCCGCCGTCGATGGCGATGGACAGCGGCACGGCACCGGTCGAGGCAGGGGCTTTGCCCTGATCCTCGATCCTGAGCGTCAGCGTGACGGGTTCGCCGAGGATGGCAAAGGCCGGGGCGTTGGAAACGGTCAGCCTGCGGTCCCAGTCATCGGGATGCCCAGTCAGCAGGATATTGAGCGGAGCGGGCAGGTTGGGCGGTGCGGCCTCGATATCATGGACCCGCCCGTCGGTGATCATGACCATGCCAGCCACGCGGCCCAGCGGTTCCTCGGCCAATGCTTCGGACAGGGCGGTCATCGCGCGGGTTCCCGCGTCGCCTTCGCCGTCTGGCACATCAATAACGCGCAGTTCGGTGTTGGGTCGGGCGGCGACCTGCGCCCTGAGCGCGGCCAGCGCCGCGTCAGTCTGTTCGGTCCGGTCAGCGATGCGCTGACTGGCGGACTGGTCCACCACGGCGACGATGATGTCAGACAGCGGCTGCCGCTCTTCTTCTTGCACAGACGGATTGGCGATGGCTGCCAGCAGCGCCAGCGCCGCCAGCCCGCGCAGCCACCAGCCCGCCAACCTGCGCCAGATGGCCAGCCCAAGGCCAAGAGCGGCCAGAACAGCCGCCGCATACAGCAGCACCATCGGCACCAGCGGATCGAGGATCAGCGATCCGGTCATTGCCCCAGCCTTTCCAGCAGCGCAGGCACATGGACCTGATCGGATTTGTAGTTGCCCGTCAGCACATACATCATGAGGTTCACACCGAACCGCATGGCGATTTCCCGCTGCCGTTCGCCCGCCATTCCACGCCCGACCGGGAACATGCGGTTGCCGTTCTGGTCGGTGGCCCAGGCCGCCGCCCAGTCGTTGCCGCCGATGACTACCGGCGTCACCCCGTCATTGAGGTTGCGAAACGGCATCCCGTCGGCCTGAACGGCATCGGGCGGAGCGGCTTCGACCCACACGTCGCGGCTGTCATACCGCCCCGGAAAATCCTGAAGCAGGTAAAAGCTGCGGGTCAGCACATGGTCCGCAGGGACCGGTTCAATGGGCGGAATATCAAGGCCCGCGGCGATGGCCTGAAGCTTGCGCCCTTCGGGGCTGGCCGAGCCGAAGGTGGCCGTGTCCGCATCCCGCGTATCAAACAGGATCATGCCCCCAGTCCGCAGATAGCGGTTCAGTTTCGCATAGGCATCGCGGCTGGGCATCGCTTGGGTCGCCGTGATCGGCCAGTAAAGAAAGGGGAAGAACGCCAGTTCGTCAGTCTCGATATTCACCCCCAGCGGCACCCCCGGTTCGATCGAGGTCCGCTGGAAAAGCGTGGAGGACAGCCCGTAAAGCCCCGCCTGCGCGATGTCGTCTACCCCCTGATCCCCGGTCAGGACGTGGCCCATGACCATCTGCGTCGTGGCCCGCAGCGCGAAGGCATCGGCGTTGGGATCGGGCGCGGTTTCCTGAGCAAAGCCCGTTTGCGGCAAAGCCATCAGACCCAGCAGAAGTAGCGCCGCCACCTCGGCCCGGGGACCACGCAGCCGCCCCGAAAGCGCCAGCGAGGCGATGATATCAAGCAGGAGCAGGCAGAGTGCTGCGCCCAGCAGCCACCCCTTGAGCACCGTTTCGCGCACCGTATTCATCCCTTCGACCACGATCCTCGACGGCCAAGCGGCGGGCGCGAGCGTGGTATCTGGCCGGATCACGTTGACGGCGATCCGGTTCTTCTCTCCGGCATATAGTCCTGGCGGCAGGCCGGGTCCGGCGATGCCCGTCGCCAGCGCCTCGCCCGCCACGCCGGGTTGGGTGTCGGCGGTGTTGAGCGCCCCGTAGGCGTCGAGCATGTCTTCGGGTTGCCAGACGGTGCCTGCCAGATCCTCGGGCGTGGGGGACACGGGCCGGGTGGACACGGCCAGACGTTCCAGCATCTGCACGAACAGGCCGGACAGCGGCAGGGTGGACCATTCGGCGTTGGCGGTGACGTGGAACAGGACGATCTGACCCTGCCCTTCGATCTTGCGCGTGACCAGCGGCGTGCCGTCGGCCAGTTGGGCGATGACCCGGTCGGCAAGGGTTGGATCGGGTTGGGCCATGACCTGGCTCGATACTGTTACATCTGCGGGAATGGCGAGGCCAAAGAAGGGCGAGGTGTCGGCGAAGGGGGCCAGCGTTTTCGGCTCGCCCCAGCTCATGGCCCCACCCACGCTGCGCCCGCCTTGGCGCAGGCGGACGGGCATCAGCGGGTCCTCGGTCGTGCGGGAGATGTCGGAGGCAGCCATGCGGGGACCTGCAAAGCGCAACAGCATCCCGCCTTTATCCACCCAGTCGAGCATCGCCTGATCTTCGCCCGCGGCAAGGCTGGCTACATCGGCCAGAACGATCACGTCGGGATTGGCCTGAAGGATGTCCGTCACGGTGCCGTCGATCAGATCGGCATTGGGGGCCAAGGCTTCGTGCAGGTAATAGAGCGGGGAGAGCAGTTGCAGCCCCTCGCGGTCGTCCCGCCCGGCGATCAGCGCGATTTCCCGCCGTTTGAGCGCGTCGTCGGTCAGGCTGACCGCCGCTGCCGACCGCACGCCTGGCAGTTCGAACCGGGTGATCCGGTTGCGCAGTTCGGGGGGCAAGTCAAAGGTCGCCGTCCCGTCCGCGCTGCCCGCGTCAAAGGTGAGCGGCGCTGTGGCCAGTTGCCGTTCGATCCCGCCGGGGTCCAGCCCGATGGCCGCGACCGACAGTTCAGCGGCGGGGCCGGTGGGGGTGCGCACGGCGCTGATCCCGACCTTGCCATCGGCAAAGCTGGCGGGTTTCAGGCCAATGGTGGCTCGCGGCGACTGAAACACGGTGACCGTGCCGTGCTGTTCAAGAGCGGAGAGAAGGCTGTCGCGGCTGTCGCGGGCCAGCCCGTCGGAGAGCCAGAAGGTGTCGAAATCACCCGTTTGCGCGTCGGCCCAAGTGGTCAGTGCTGCCGGGTCGGGGTCCCAGGGTTTGGGGGTCAGGTTTGGCAGTCGCACGGCCGCTGCATCGGCGGCGATGAAGGTGACAGGTCCCTCGCCCAGATCGGTAAGCGTGGTGACGGCGACGGTGCGCCCCATCCGCCCAGCCTCGGCCAAAAGCCCCGCGATCCGGTCGCGCCGCGATTGCCAGTCACGCGCGTCGGCCCACGTCCCGTCGGCCACGATCAAGAGCGGGCCGGTGCCGGTGCGCTGGGTCTGCGGGTTCAGGACGGGGCCGGCAAAGCCGATGATGACCGCCGCGACGGCCAGCATCCGCAGGAGCAAAAGCCACCACGGCGTGCGGTCAGTCTGGGTTTCATCGTCGATGAGGCCCAACAGCAGCGCCACGCCGGGGAACCGACGCCGGATCGGCGCGGGCGGCACAGCGCGCAGGATGATCCAGAGCACTGGAAGGGCGATCAGGCCAAGCAGAAGGCCGGGGGCTGCAAAGCCCAAGGGACCAAGCATGAACATCAGGTGCAGCGCCTCGTGGTGAGGACGAGGGGGGCTGTCTGCCCCCCGCTACGCTCCCCCCGAGAGTTGTTATTGCAAGGTGAACGGAGTTTGGGGGAGGGCCGGGTCATACCTTGCGCTCCAAAGCACCGTAGAGCCACAGCAGGGCGGTAGAGGCAGACGTCCCGGTGTGGTGTGTGCTGAACTGCCAGCCGGTCGTGCGGGCCAGATGCGCCAGCCGGTCTTTACGTTCGGCCAGACGGTCGAGGTAGCGATGTTTGAGGTCGCCCGCCTTGAGCGTTTCGTGCCGCAGCGTGCCGGACATGGATTCAAAAATCGTGCGCCCATCGAAGGGGAACGCTTCCTCTTGCGGGTCGAGGATCTGGAGGAGCGCGCCGCGCACGCCCCGGTCGGCGGCCCGCAGCAGCGCATCTTCGACAGGAGCCATGTCGCCGAGGAAATCCGACACGAACAGGGCGCGGGAATGCGGCAGCATCCCCTGGGTTTCCGGGCTGCCGTAGTCGAGGCTGTCGTCCTGGCTGAGCAGGTTGGCCATCTGCATGATCTGCGCCTCGCCCCGGCGCGGTGGCAACCGCAGGCCGGTCAGACCGACTCGTTCGCCGCCCCGGATGAGCAGGATCGCGGTGGCCAGCGCCAGCGTCCGGGCGCGGGTGCCTTTGGTGGGCAGGTCCTTGTCAGACGAAAACGTCATCGACGCCGCCTGATCGACCCAGAGGATCACCGACTGGGCGATCTGCCATTCCTTGTCCTGCACGAATTGCCCATCGGACCGCCCGGACCGCCGCCAGTCGATGCTGCGCACCTCGTCATGGCTTTGCGCGGGCCGGTATTGCCAGAACGTATCGCCAAGCCCCGCCCGCCGCCGCCCGTGGTCACCCAGCAGAACGGTCGTGGCAAGGTGCTCTGCCTCGGCCAGAAGGGCGGGCAATGGCGACGCAAGCGATTCAGCCTGCGCCCTGAGGGCGGCGGGTGTGGTCACGCGGCGGCCTCGACCCGGGTGATCTGGGCTGCGACCGTGTCGATCAGGGCGGGCAGCGATTGCCCCCGCGCCCGCGCGGCAAAGCTGAGCGCCATCCGGTGCGTCAGAACCGGCCCGGCCATCCGCCGCACATCCTCGGGCGAGGGAGACAGGCGGCCCTGCATCAGCGCCTCGGCCCGGACGGTCAGCATCAGCGCCTGGGCGGCGCGGGGGCCGGGACCCCAACTGACGTTTTCGCGCACGATCTGCGGCGCGTCGCTGTCGGGGCGGCAGGCGCGGACGAGGTCAAGAATCATTTCGACGATGTTCTCGCCCACGGGCATCCGCCTCAGCAGGGTTTGCGCCCCCAGCAGTTCGCCCGCCGTAAAGATTTCGGAGGCTTGCGCGTCCATCGTTCCGGTGGTGGCAAGCAGAATATCCCGTTCGGTCGCACGAGTGGGATACGGCACGTCGATCTGTACGAGGAACCGGTCAAGCTGCGCCTCTGGCAGGGGGTAGGTTCCCTCTTGTTCGATCGGATTCTGCGTGGCCAGAACGTGGAACGGCACCCCCAGTTTGCGGTGCTGCCCGGCGATGGTGACCTCTTTTTCCTGCATGGCTTGGAGCAGGGCGGATTGGGTGCGGGGGCTGGCGCGGTTGATTTCGTCCGCCATCAGAAGCTGGCAGAACACCGGCCCTTCGATAAAGCGGAACGACCGGGTGCCGTCGGCGGCAGTTTCAAGCACTTCGGACCCCAGGATATCGGCGGGCATCAGGTCGGGCGTAAACTGGATGCGGTTTCCCCGCAGGCCCATGACCGTGGACAGGGTGTCCACCAGCCGGGTCTTGCCCAGCCCCGGAAGGCCGATAAGCAGGGCGTGTCCGCCCGACACCAAGGCGGCCAGTGTCAGGTCAACAACCCGGTCCTGCCCGATGAAGCGGTTGGCGATGCTGGTCCGCGCCTGCCCCAGCTTTTCGCCAAGGGATTCGATTTGCGCCACCAGATCGTCGGGTCCTGCCATGTCCTGTCTCCTGCTACGGTCGGTTGCTGCCATTGCTACAGATATACCGGCCAAGCCCAATGGCAAAAACACTGCGCAGCACAGGATCGTGACCGTCGGGTGGAAAATTTGCCTAAAGTGTGCCGGAGCTGGCCATTCGGACGGCGGAAACCAAGTCTGTCACATCTGGATCGTCTATGCCGAGCGCGCAGAGCTGCCGGTCGATCTTTTCCAGATAGTCGCGGCTGGAGCCGAGGAAGCCTGTGCCTGACGCGATCAGTCTGACCTGTTGGTCAAAGGTGAGTTCAGGGTGGATCGGGTCGGCAGAGTGATCGGCCAGAAAGGCCAGGACGGTTTGCGGCGATCCGTCGGTCAGGGCCGGGACCATGACAGGCAGGTAGCACGGGGCGATCATTTCGCGCTGCCAAAGACGTTCGGTCTCGGCTTCGATCCGCGCCGCCTCGATCCGAAAGGCGAGCCCGGCGCAGCCCGTCCCGTTCGCAGCCTGATCCAGCGCCGCCATCAGCCCCGGCCGGTCCGGCGTGCCGCGCCCGCCGTGGGTGTCATAGAGGATAAAGCGCCGGGCGTGGCCGGGCAGATGGGCGCGTCGCACTTCGGCAAAATGAAAGCCGGGGTCGGACATGAGCGAACCGTAGGCGAACACCCACAGGTCCCCATCAGGCAAGGATGAGAGGAAGGCGCGCCGTCCTGACTCGCGCTCGGCATCCGAGTACCACCAATCCTTTTCCAGCCCGAGCTGATCCATCATTTCGGCAAGCGCGGTCAGGTCGAGAGTGCGAAAAAATGATCCCGCGGGGTCGGTGATCCTGTCGCGCAGTTCGGGATGATGGGCAAACGGGTCGGTCATGGGAGAACACTAGCCGACTGCCGTGCGCCAACAAGTGAAACCGGACGGCCGGTCTGTTCGCGGTGGCAGACCGTGCTATCCTCGGGTCATGACCGATGATCCCAAGACCCCGCCGCCCAGCGCCGAATCGCTCGCCTCGTCCGCCCGCAAGGCAGGCGCCAAGGGGCCGCCCCCTGTTCATCTCTGGAACCCGCCGTTCTGCGGCGACATCGACATGCGCATCGCCCGGGACGGGACCTGGTTCTATCTGGGCACTCCGATTGGCCGCAAGGAACTGGTCAAGCTGTTCGCAGGGGTAATCAGAAGAGATGGAGAGGACTATTTCCTTGTGACCCCGGTGGAAAAGGTCGGCATCTTGGTCGAGGATGCCCCCTTTGTGGCCGTCGATTTCAACCGGGTGGCGGACGGGCTGGAATTCGTGACCAATGTCGAGGACCGCGTCGTGGCAGGCCCCGATCATCCAATCCGTGTGGTCCGCGACCCGGTCAGCGGGGAACCCAGCCCCTATGTCCTGATCCGCCGCAACCTGGAGGCGCTGATCGACCGCAAGTCGTTCTATCGCCTTGTCGATCTGGGCGAAGTGGACGACGTCGGCGGGGTGGCGTGGTTCGGCGTTCGCTCGCAGGGCGACTTTTTCCCGATCATCCCGGCGGCGGAGTTGCAGGGCTGACCGCCCCAAGACTTTTGCCCTAGCGCTGCGCCAGCACTACGCCAAGCGCCACAATGGCGGCTCCGATGGCCTGCGGCCAGCTCCATGCCCCGCCCAGCGCAAGCAGGATCATCATGACGTAGAACGGGGCGATATTGATGTGAAAGGCGGCGACCGCCACCCCCAGCCGCCCGACCGAAGCAATCCACAGGAATTGCGACAAGGCCATTGCGCCCACCCCGTAGATGGCCAGCAACTCCAGCGACTTTGGATCAAACGGGTGGACCGGGGCAGGCACCCATCCCGCCAGATAGCCCACCACAAAGGCCGTCCCCGTCACCAGCAATCCCCCGGCCAGACCTATGGTCGTGCGCCCGACCGTGCTCAGATCGGGAAAATCGCGCACCGTCATGAAGCTGCCCCATGCAAACAGGATGCACGCCGCGACCGCCGCCAGCGCCCCCAGACCCAATTGCGGCGACGGTGCCTGCCCCACGGCCACGACGCCCCCCACGACCGAGGCCAAAAGGCCAAGCCCGAAGGCCAGCGTCAACCTGCGCCCGGCATAAACCAGTTCAATCAGCGCCCCTGCCAGTGGGCTGCAGGCCGCGATGACCGCTACCGTCACCGGATCGGTCAGCGACTGGGCGAGGATCATCAGATACGCTCCACCGCCAAAGGCGATACTGCCGACAAAGGTGCCGCGTCCCCAGCGGGCAGTCCTGACCGCCCGTGTCCCGTCCAGCACCAGCCAGACCGGCACGAGAATGGCCAGCGCCATGAGGAACCGCCCCGTGACCAACGCCAGCGGCGACCATGTGTCCAGCAGCACCTCGGCCGCCGGAAAGCCCGCCGCCCAGACCACCATCGACCCGATCCCGGCCAGATTGCCGGTCAGGATCGACTGCGTCGCGGCGGGACTGCGGGGCTGCAAGGACGTCATGGCCGCAGTTGTCCTGCGGCATGCCGCTCACGTCTTGCCTGCTGCCGACCGACGAGCAGGTCGCTTTCGCCCTCTTGGGCGGCGAGCCTGGATGCGTTACGACACCCAAAAGGACATCCGCCATGCCCCGTTTCTGCGCCAACCTGACCATGCTCTTTCCCGAACTGCCGTTTCTGGAGCGGTTCGGTGCCGCCCGCACCGCCGGGTTCGAGGCGGTCGAGGTCCTGTTTCCCTATGATGCAGCGGCCTCGGACATCCTGCGTCTGCTCGCTGACAATGCCCTGACCCTTGTCCTGATCAACTGCCCCCCGCCCAACTACACGGACGGACCGCGTGGCTTTGCCGCTGTCCCCGGCGGAGAGGACCGGTTCCGCCACGACTTCAAACGCGCGGCCCGCTATGCCAAGGCGCTGGGCGCCCGGCACCTGCATGTCATGGCCGGTGTGGCCGAGGGACCCGAGGCCGAAGCCGTTTTCATCGACAACCTGCGCTGGGCCGCGGCCGAGGCCCTTGGCCAGTCGCTGACCATCGAGCCGATCAATGGCCACGATATGCCCGGCTATTTCCTGAACGATTTCGATCTGGCCGCCCGCGTCCTGGACGCCGTCGCCGCCCCCAACCTGAACCTGCAATTCGACGCCTACCACGCCCAGCGGATCACCGGAGACGCGGCAGGGTGCTGGGCCTCACATGGCAAACGTGCCGTGCATGTGCAGGTGGCAGGCGTGCCGGGGCGACACGAACCTGTCGGGGGCGACATCGACTATCCCGCCTTTTTCGCGCGGCTGGACGCCGATGGCTATCAGGGATGGGTCAGCGGGGAATATACCCCCTCGGGCCGGACCGAGGATGGGTTATCGTGGCTCACCTAGCCCCGCCTCTGCGCGAGTTCGTTCTGGGTGGGTCCTAAACCGGGCCATTGGTCCGGCCGCCTCGGCTTGATCCCTACAACCTTGGGTTGGGATTTCCGTCCGGCCGGATCAACGCCGCTGTGAAATCCCTCGCGGTGGCCCGGATCGACCACGAGATGCGGGGCCTGCTGCACCACGACGATGCCCCTCGGTGGGTGAAGCAAAAGCAACCAAAGCTGGCGGGCTGGGGTATGTCCCGCTGCCATGCGCCTCGTCGGTTCGGCGGGTTCCGGCGCCACGCCGACGAACTGCTGGAACGGCTGGCGACGGGGGTTGCCAGCCCACAAATGCGACGGATCGCCTGTCAAACGCTCTTTCTCCTCCGCGCGTCCTGCGTTGTGAGCTATCGCCGCGAGTGGATTGACAAGCCTTTGCACCTGTCGCGCAAGGTGCCAAACATCTGTCATCTCACGGTGACAAAGGTGGAGGATGCAACGGCCTTCCTGATCGAGGCACAAAAAACCCGGAACGGATCGTCCGGGTCACGGAGATTGATGCAGACATTGTGTCCGGGACGCAGGCTAGTTCCGACGATATTCCGACCCGGTTGCGCACTGACCCTCGCGCACGATCCGCGAGCGCATGGAGTTTCTGGTCCAAAGATTCGCGAACGGGTCAGACTGCTGACACGATGCTGTCAGCAGGGCTACGCTAGACGTCTGGGATCCGAAACCCAAGCAGGAGACCGATATGACCCCCACCGTTGTCTGGACCGAAATCCCCGTCACCCACATGGACAAGGCCGAGGCGTTCTATAAGACCGTCTTTGGCTGGACCATGACGCGGGACACGTCCGGTCCGAACCCGATGACCAACTTCAGCGATGACATGCAGGCCACCGGCGGGCACCTCTATCCCGGCAAGCCGGGCGCGGGGGTCGGGCCGACAATTCATCTGGCAGTGCCGGACGCTCTGGAGCCTGCAATGGAGCGCTGCACCAACGCAGGTGGGGCAGTCGTCGGCCCGATCATCACGATCCCGCCGGGCCGCTTTGCTTATGCCACGGACCTTGACGGCAATTCGATCGGGCTCTTCGAGCCCGCCAAGCGCTAAGCATGCGCCGCGCCGACCGCCTGTTCCAGATTGTGCAGTATCTGCGGGGCGGTCGGCTGTGGACTTCGGCCATGCTGGCCGAGCGGCTGGAGGTGACACAGCGCACGGTCTACCGCGACATCGCCGACCTGATGGGATCGGGCGTGCCGATCGAGGGCGAGGCGGGGGTGGGCTATGTCATGCGCGACGGTTATGACCTGCCGCCGCTGATGTTCACGTCCGATGAAATCGTGGCGCTGGTGGCGGGTGCCCGGATGATCCGGGCCTGGGGCGGGGTGCAGATGGCCGCCAGTGCCGAGGAGGCTCTGGTCAAGATTGCCGCCGTTTTACCGGACGCCGCGAAGGCACGGGCCGACGCAGTATCCGTTCACGCCTTTGGCATGGGCGAGATGTCCGATCAAACCCGCGCTCGCATCGACGAGATCGAGGCCGCGTGTACCGCCCGCACCCGACTGATCCTGTGCTACCGCGACGAGGGGGGCCAGCCCACGGATCGCACGATCCGGCCCTTGGGCCTGTGGTATTGGGGCAAGGTCTGGACCGTCGTGGGCTGGTGCGAATTGCGCGACGATTTCCGCATGTTCCGACTGGACCGGATCGAAGCGATGGAACGGGGGGCTGTGTTCAAGGCGGAACGGGGCAAAACCCTGCGGGACTTCTATGCCCTCGATGCGCATCTGAGATAGCCAATCGCGCAACCGGGGGCGGTGGGTTGAAACCCACCCTACAGGGGTTCTTGCCCTTCACGTCACCATAACAACTCCGCCCGGAAGCTCCGGGCATTGATCCGGGAGCCTCCGGCGGGAGTTTTTCAGACCAAAGAAGCTGGGCGCGGTCTGTAGGGTGGGTTTCAACCCACCGCCCTTGGTACGAAGTTTAAACGCCAAAAAGCGGGGGCAGCCGATGGCCACCCCCGCAGGTGGGGTCGATCGGTGGGAGGACGGGACAGTCGGATCGACCCGAAAGGATGATCAGTTGCCCGACAGGCTTTGCGCCAGCCGCATCAATTGCACGGCCTCAGTCCGGTAGCCGAAGGGGTCGTCGCCCCGGTTGGCGTTGGCCAGCGCGATCGCATCCGCATACCCCCACGTCCCCAGATAGCCGTTGCCCTTGAGCAGTTGCCCGAACCCCGCGATGGCCGCGGCGAACTGCTGGTCAGTGCCTGCCACGGTGGCATGAGTGATGGGCGCCTCGATCAGGTGACTGTCCGCCTCGCCGGGGTTCTTGTAGCGCAGTTTGAGAAAGCCCATCTCGGCCGCCGGTTCGGCGGCGGTCGTGGTCATGCCATAGCGCAGCGGATCGACGTGCTGGCCGGGCGATCCCACGGGCGTCACCTCGTAGATCGCCGTGACCCGGGTCCCCGCCCCCAATTCGCCCGCGTCCACCTTGTCATTGTTGAAGTCCTCGCGGTTCAGCGCCCGCGTCTCGTACCCGATCAAGCGGTATTCGGAGACGGCGGCGGGGTTCCACTCGATCTGGATCTTGACGTCATCCGCGATCGGAAAGAGCGCCCCGGTCAACTGGTCCACCAGCACCTTTTGCGCCTCGGACAGGGTGTCGATATAGGCGGCCGTCCCGTTGCCGTTCTGCGCAAGCGCCTGCATCGTCGCGTCGTCCAGGTTGCCCCGGCCAAAGCCCAGGACCGACAGATAGACCCCAGACGTCCTCTTGCCTGCAATATAATCCTTGAGCGCCTGCGGGTCGTTCAGGCCCACGTTGAAATCGCCGTCCGTGGCGAGGATCACCCGGCTGACGTCGCCGTCATGGGCCATCCCCTCGGCCACCTGATAGGCCTGTTGCAGACCGCCCTGCCCATTAGTCGACCCGCCCGCCCCAAGGCTGTTCAGCGCCTTGAGGATCGCCGTACGGTCTGACGCCGGCGTGGGTTTGAGCACCTCACCCGCAGACCCCGCATATTCGACGATGGCCACCTGATCGGTAGGCCGCAGGTTGTCGAGCATCAGCCGGAACGATTGTTTTAGAAGAGGCAGCTTGGCCGGATCGTCCATCGAGCCGGACGTGTCGATCAGGAACACCAGGTTGAGCGGCGGGCGGTTGTCCACGTCGGGCATGATCCCCTGAATACCGATGGTCACCAGTTCGGTATCCGGGTTCCAGGGTGTCGCCGCCACCGTCACCGTCGGCTGGAACGGATCGCCACCGGGGGCAGGGGCTGCATAATCATAGGGGAAATAGTTGATCATTTCTTCGATCCGCACAGCGTCGGCTGGCGGCAATTGCCCCCGTGTCAGCGAATTGCGGATCAGCGAATAGGACGCTGTATCGACGTCAATGGAAAAGGTCGAGACAGGGGATTCGGCCGTGATCTTGAGTGGGTTGTCGGTGGCATTTGCAAACGCTTCGGTATTGGGCTCGGGCATCTGAAGGCGTCCGTTTTCCGGCGCCACCAGCGACCAGGTCATCGTCGCACTTGGCGCGGGCATCATGACCGGGGGCGGGGCGGGTTCGGCGGCGATGATCCCGTCCATGACGGGGGCCTCATCCGCGACAGCCCCCAGGCCGGGATTGCCCAGGGCAGATCCGGACGCATCGGGACCCCGCGACCGATCCAGATCAGAGCCAGCCGGAGCCTGCACCACGCCCCCGACCGCATCGGCGGCCATTGGCATCTGTTCGACGGTTTCGGGGACCGGCACCGCCACGGGGGCGACCGGGGCTTGGACCTGTTTGGCGATCTCATCGGTTGGGAGATTCTGGGTTTGCGGCGCAATTGTCGGCGCAACGGGCACGTCTCCTTCGGCGACCGTGGTCCCAATCGGCCCCTTGGGCCGCAGCAAGTCCTGCCCACCGGGGGTCAGGAACAGAAAACCGCAGGCGACCAGCGCCGTGGTGGCGGTCAGCCCGCCTTTTGTCGTCAATGCGTTCAGCATCGTTTTCACTCCCTGAAAGAGGCCCGAAAGGCCGGTTACAGGGGTAGGACGCGGCGCCTTGGCCGATCCTTGGAGGTCATCGAAATTTTTTCGCGCCAACGCAAGATTTTCCGCCCGGCGGGTGGCGTCGGGTTTGGGCGTGGCGGCTTTCATCGCGTCACGCAGGGCGTTCAGATCGTCAAAGTCGTCGCTCATTCCGCCTCCTCCATCTCTTTCATCGCCCGCAGGCGTTTCTTGGCCTCGGATATCCGCCAGCTGACCGTGCCTTCGGAGATGCCCAGGATCTGGGCCGCCTCGGCATGGGTCACCTCGTCCAGCACCAGCGCCAGCGTGTCGCGCAGGTCGTCCGACAGCCGGGCCATTGCGGCGGTCAGCCAGTCGAGGTTGGCCCGTGCCGCCGTCATCTCGTCCTGCCGGGCCAGTTCCCAGTCGCCCCAGCCATCGCTGGCCTTGATATAGGTCGCCCGGCGGCGGCGGCGGTCGTGGGCGGCGTTCACCGCCACCCGGTAGAGCCATGTCGTGACCTTGGACCGCTTTTGATAGCTGGCCAGTTTGGCAGGCAGGGCCGCGCAGATATCCTGTGTCAGATCCTCGGCTTCTGCCCGCTGGCCAGTCAGCCGAAAGCAGAAGGCAAAGAGCCGGTCATAATGACGGTCAAGCAGAAGCGAAAAGGCCCCCCCGTCCCCCAAAGCGGCCTGCGAGGCCAGGTCTTCGTCGCTTACCGTCATGCGCATCACGGTGATTGGACGCGGGGGCGGCGTCAATCCTTGGGGCGGCCCCGGAAATATTTCCCACGATGATTGATATGCATCAAGGACGCCCGGCGACGATAGCCCCAAGATGAGCCTTTCCCGCCTGAACATGGAGATGACAGATGCAAGACGCTCCTGATCCCGACACCCGGACCGCCACAAGGCAGGCCCATGGTCACAAGGACCTGACCTGGAAGGAAGAGATCGAGGTGTCGGGCGAACAACTGGTGAGCTATGTCAAAAGGCTGGCCGCCGAGGGCAAGGTTCGCCGCCTCCGCCTGAGCGAACCGGACGGCGATCTGGTCGTCGAGGTGCCGCTGACCATTGGTGTGATCGCAGGCGGGGCGGTGGTTCTGGCCGCTCCGGTCCTTGCCGTCCTTGGCGCGGTGGCGGCCTTTCTGACCAAGGTCAAGCTGGAGATCGTGCGTGACGGTGCGGCGCCGGACGCTTCAGAGTCGGACGCGGCCTGACGTTGGCTCGTGCACAAATGCCTGCAGTCGGGTAGGACCTGCCTGAAATCCTCAGATCAAGGCGAACTCCGATGTCCCGACTGCACACCGAAACCCATTCCGCCCACCGTGTCGGATGGCTGCGCGCCGCCGTTCTGGGGGCCAATGACGGGCTGGTGTCTACCGCCAGCCTGATCGTCGGCGTGTCCGCCGCCGCTGGCAGCACGGGCGAGGTTCTGACCGCTGGTATCGCCGGGCTGGTGGCAGGAGCCATGTCGATGGCCGCCGGCGAATATGTTTCCGTCAGTTCGCAGGCCGATACTGAAAGCGCCGATCTGGCCCGCGAAACCACCGAATTGCGCGATCAGCCCGAATTCGAGTTGACCGAACTGGCGCAAAGTTTCGTGGCCAGGGGTGTTGCCGCGGATACCGCCCTTGCCGTCGCCCGCGACCTGACGGCCAAGGACGCGCTGGGTGCCCATGCCCGCGAGGAACTGGGGATTTCCGATCTGACCACCGCCCGCCCCTTGCAGGCGGCGATGACGTCGGCTGCAACATTTGCTGTTGGGGCGGGCCTGCCCCTGGCGACCGTGCTGATCGTTCCCGCCGCCCAGCTATTGGTGGCCGTCAGCCTGTCCACCGTTGTGTTCCTGGCCGTTTTGGGCGCGTTGGGCGCCAAAGCGGGCGGTGCGAACGTGGGGCGCGGCATGATGCGCGTCACCTTCTGGGGGGTGATCGCCATGGCCATCACCGCAGGGGTCGGCACATTGTTCGGCGCGGTCGTCTAGTCCTTTTTGGGTAGCGGTTCGACCGGACCGCCTGCCGCCTTCCATCCGCTGAACCCTTCGGTGATATGGGCGGCGTTGGGGAACCCCATGTCTTGCAGCGTTGCCACCGTCAGGGCTGACCGCCATCCCGAGGCGCAGTGGAACAAAAACGTCTTGTCCTGCCCAAAGATGGGTTTGAAATAGGGGCTGTCGGGATCGACCCAGAATTCGACCATCCCGCGCGGGCAGGAGAACGCACCGGGAATGACCCCTTCCCTTTCGCGTTCGCGGGGGTCGCGCAGGTCGACGATCATAACGTCGTCGCGGGTTGCCATATCCACCGCCTGCGCTGCTGGAATTTCGGTAATCCGCGCCTTGGCGCGGGCGACAAGCGTGGCGACGGGGGTGGTCAGCGGCATGGCGTGTCCTTGAGACAGGGAGGGTGGGTTGAAACCCACCTTACAGAAACAGCCAGCCGGACGCTGCACTTTTCCGACCAGATCTGCGGTGTCAGTGCTATTGTCTGTGGACCAACAATCCATCCGTTGCCGAAAGCCTGCCCATGACCCCGAAAAACACGATCTGCCTGTGGTTCGACAAAGACGCCGAGGAGGCCGCCCGGTTCTACGCCGCCACCTTTCCCGACAGCGCTGTCACCGCCGTTCACCGGGCGCCGGGCGACTATCCGTCGGGCCAGCGGGGCGATGTTCTGACCGTGCATTTCACGGTCTGTGGCATCCCCTGCATGGGGCTGAATGGCGGCCCCGCCTTTCACCAGAGCGAGGCATTCTCGTTTCAGATCGCCACCGACGACCAGACCGAAACCGACCGCTATTGGGACGCGATCGTGGGCAATGACGGACAGGAAAGTGACTGTGGTTGGTGCAAGGACAAATGGGGCCTGTCCTGGCAGATCACCCCGCGCGCCCTGACCGAGGCGATGGCTGCGGGTGGCGACGAGGCCAAGCGGGCCTTTGCCGCGATGATGACCATGCAAAAGATCGACGTGGCCGCCATCGAGGCCGCCCGCAGGGGCTAATCCTCTTAGTCCGCCTCGGGTGGTTTGAGCCGGAGCGACGCCCAGATACACACCGCCCCGGCCGCCGCGAACACCGCCGAGGCGAGGTAAGCGCGCGGCCCAAGCAGATCGACCAGTTGCCCGAACCCCAGCAGCGCCACCACGGCCATTCCCTGTTGCAGAACGACAAAGAAACTTTGCGCCTCGGCGGCGATATCTTCGGCGGTATGGTTCTTGATGAAATTGATGCAGGCCATGAACCCCAACCCATAGGTGATCCCATGCAGCGATTGCAGGGCGATCAGGACAGGCACGCCGGGGGCAAAGGCCATGACGATCCACCGCAGCACCGTCACGATGGCCGAAAACAGGACCATCGTCCGGGCGGGCCAGCGCCCGTCCAGCCGTCGAAAGCCAAAGAACATCAACGTCTCTGACACCCCGCCCAGCGCGATCAGCAGGCCGATGGTGGGCAGCGGTATCCCCTGCCGTTCCCAGAGCAGCCCCTGAAAGGCGTTCAGAATCAAGTGGCTGCCAAAGATCATTGCGAACCCAAAGAGCGGGAGCAGAAACCACGGCTTCATCACCTGCCGCATGGTCCGTGCCCCCATCATCGGAGCAGCCTCGCCAGGGGCCGCGCGGAACCTGGGCAGTTGCAACGACATCCCAGCCCGCAGCAGGGCCAGCACCACAAAGAATGGAAGGAACGCCCCCGGCCCCAGCCAGGAAACCAGATAGCCGGTGCCGACGATGATGAGCAGATAGCCGATCGTCCCCCAGGCCCGCATCGACCCGAAATCCGTGCCCCGCCGCGCCGTCATCCGCATCGCCGCCGCGTCCAGCACCGGAATGATCGCCATGTGGCAGACGGCAGCCAGCGTCCAGAACGTGAGCGTGATCCAGAACCCCTGCCCCAGAAACAGCCCCAACGGAAACAGCCCCGCCCCGAGGGCGCCGATGACGATGGCCTGCCGCCAGTCGGACGCCCGGTCCGACATCCGCCCCACAACCAGATTGACCGTCAGCATGATGAACACCGGCAGGGCGTTGATGACGCTGATCTGGCTGGCCGACAGCCCCCGCGCCTCGAACCAGATGCCCCCATAGGCATTGGCCGCCCCGGCAGTCATGAAAAGCACGAGATAGAACAGGATCGTCCTGCGTTCGGGCGAAAGACCGGACGGCGTCGAAGAGGTAACAGGCGAACTTGCCACGCGGAATGCTCCGGCTATCGGGTTGGCTCCACTCACGATGTCGGTGCGCCAAAGTCAATGTGGACCGGAATTTGCGCCAGCGACATACTGTGCTGGGACGATTTGACCGGATATGACAGGGTTGGGCGATTGCTGCTTGCTAATTGGCGTAATTGGTTATATTTTCTTACCAATAAGGGAGGTCTGCCATGGAAATGCCTGTCCCCGACGCCGGCGTGATCAAACGCAAGGCCCGGATTGTCCAGCGTTTGCAAGAGGTTCTGCCGCTATCTGCCGTCATACATGACCCCGCCGAAACCCGGGCCTATGAATGTGATGGGCTGTCGGCTTACCGCTGCGCCCCCCTTTGCGCGATCCTGCCATCGTCAACCGACGAAGTCTCCGCCGCCCTGCGCGTCTGTTTTGAAGAAGGCGTGCCAGTCGTTCCGCGTGGGTCCGGCACTTCGTTGGCAGGCGGCGCCTTGCCCACCGCCGACAGCGTCATCCTGGGGGTGGCTCGCCTGAACGCGGTGATCGAAACGAATTATCCCGACCGCTATATCCGCGTGCAGACCGGGCGAACCAACCTGTCCGTCACGGGTGCCGTTGAACAGGACGGGTTTTTCTATGCCCCCGATCCGTCCAGCCAGTTGGCCTGTGCCATCGCGGGCAACATCGCCATGAACAGCGGCGGGGCGCATTGCCTGAAATATGGCGTGACCACCAACAACCTGATGGGCGTCACGATGGTCCAGATGGACGGCACCGTGGTCGAGATCGGCGGCGCGCATCTGGACGCGCCGGGGCTGGACCTGCTGGGCGTGATCTGCGGGTCCGAAGGGCAGTTGGGTGTCGTGACCGAAGCCACCCTGCGTATCTTGCACAAACCCGAAGGGGCGCGGCCCGTGTTGATGGGCTTTGACAGCAACGAGGTGGCGGGCGCCTGCGTCAGCGACATCATCAAGGCGGGCGTGTTGCCCGTGGCCATCGAATTCATGGACCGCCCCTGTATCGAGGCCTGCGAGGCCTTTGCCCACGCGGGCTATCCGATGTGCGAGGCGCTGTTGATCGTCGAGGTCGAAGGATCGCCGGCCGAAATCGACGAACAGCTTGGCCTGATCAAGCAGATCGCCCACCGCCACAACCCGGTCGAACTGCGCGAGGCCAAGGATGCGGAAGAGGCGGGGCGCATCTGGCTCGGCCGGAAATCTGCCTTTGGCGCGATGGGTCAGATCAACGATTACATCTGTCTGGACGGGACCATCCCAGTCAGCGAACTGCCTTACGTCCTGCGCCGGATCGGCGAGTTGACGGCCAGCTACGGCCTTGGCGTGGCCAACGTGTTCCACGCGGGCGACGGCAACATGCACCCGCTGCTTCTGTATAACGCCAACAAACCCGGCGATCTGGAAAAGGCAGAGGCGCTGGGGTCGGACATCCTCACCCTGTGCGTCGAAGTGGGCGGCTGCCTGACCGGCGAACATGGCGTGGGCATCGAAAAGCGCGACCTGATGACGGTGCAGTTCACGACCGAGGACCTCGAGGCGCAGATGGCCGTCAAGGACGTGTTCGATCCGCGATGGCTGCTGAACCCGGCCAAGGTGTTTCCGCTGGCATCAAGCGACGCGCGGCGGCATCAGGCGGCGTAGGGGGCGCTGCCCCCGTCCCTGCGGGACTCCCCCGGGATATTTTTGGCACAAAGGCAGCGGGAACTTGCAACCAGAAACAGAGATTGAGTTGGCCGAGGCCGTCCGTGCTGCCAAGGGCCCCCTGCGCATCGTGGGCGGCGGGACCCGCCCGGTGGGCCGCCCCATCGTGGGGGAAGTGCTGTCGACGGCCGGACTGACCGGCATTTCCCTGTATGAACCCGGCGCCCTGACGATGGTCGTGCAGGCCGGCACCCCACTGGCCGAGGTCGAGACCGCATTGGCCGCCGAACATCAACGCCTGCCGTTCGAGCCGATGGATCACCGTCCCCTGCTGGGCACCACCGGCACCCCCACGATCGGCGCGGTCGCCGCCTGCAACATCAGCGGCCCGCGCCGGATTCAGGCGGGGGCAGCCCGCGATTACATGCTCGGCGTCCGCTTTGTCGATGGCGCGGGAACCGTGGTCAAGAATGGGGGCCGAGTGATGAAGAACGTCACCGGCTACGATCTGGTCAAGCTGATGGCGGGTGCCTGTGGCACGCTGGGCGTGCTCACAGAGGTCGCCTTCAAGGTCCTGCCCGAAGTTGAGGCGATGGCGACCCTGACCCTGTCCGGTCTGGACGAGGAGCGGGCCGTCGCCGCCATGTCCGCCGCGTTGGGATCGCCGTTCGAGGTGTCGGGTGTGGCCCACGGGGCGGGAATGACCCGGTTCCGGCTGGAAGGGTTCACCGCCTCGGTCACCTATCGCGCCGACCGCCTGTCGGACATGTTGCGGCCCTTTGGCGCGGCAAAGGTCGAGTCCGAACCTGCAACGGTGCGCGCCATCTGGTCCGGTATCCGCGATGTGACCGATTTTGCAGGCAAGCCCGGCGATGTCTGGCGTATGTCGGTCAAGCCTTCTGACGCGCCCGGCCTGATCGCCCGCATGGGCGCCGAAGTCCGGCTGGACTGGGGCGGCGGCCTGATCTGGGCGCTGGTCCCCGAAGGCACAGACTTGCGCGGACGGATCGGCCCATTTGCGGGCCATGCCACCCTTGTCCGTGCCGCCCCCGAAACCCGGGCGGCCATCGCGCCGTTCCAGCCGGAACCGGCGCAGCTGGCCGCCTTGACCGCCGGGCTGCGGGCCAAATTCGACCCGCGCGGTATCCTCAATCCGGGGCTGATGACCTGACATGCAGACCACATTTACCCCCGACCAGCTCAAGGACCCCGGCACGGCACGGGCCAACGAAATACTGCGCGCCTGCGTCCATTGCGGGTTCTGCACGGCGACCTGCCCGACCTATCAGGTGCTTGGCGACGAATTGGACAGCCCGCGTGGCCGCATCTACCTCATCAAAGACATGCTGGAAAACGACCGGGTGCCGGATGCCAAGACGGTTCAGCATATCGACCGCTGCCTGTCCTGTCTGGCCTGCATGACCACCTGCCCGTCGGGCGTGCACTACATGCATCTGGTGGACCACGCCCGCGCCTATATCGAACAGCGCTACAATCGCCCCTGGTCGGACCGGGCGCTGCGCTGGGTTCTGGCCCGCATCCTGCCCTATCCGGGGCGGTTCCGCCT
This sequence comes from Marivivens sp., assembly GCA_024642115.1. Classification (GTDB taxonomy): domain Bacteria; phylum Pseudomonadota; class Alphaproteobacteria; order Rhodobacterales; family Rhodobacteraceae; genus JAHEBU01. Next base: position 400,897 of record JAHEBU010000001.1, read on the forward strand.
TGCCCTGCTGGGGGCCAAGATCGGGCGGCCCTTTGCCCGGTTCATGCCCGATCCGCGCCTGCGGGCGATGCTGGAAATGGCCCCGCGCCAGATCCCGCCCGTCAGCCGCAACGACGACCCGCAGACCTTTGCCACCGCCGCCCCGCGCAAGATGCGGGTGGCCCTGATGACCGGCTGTGCCCAGCGGGCGCTGAACACCGATATCAACGATGCCACCATCCGGCTGCTGACCCGACTGGGGGCCGATGTGGTCATCCCCAAGGGTCAAGGCTGCTGTGGCGGCCTGACCCACCACATGGGCAAAGAGCACGAAAGCCACGCGACAGCGGCCAAGAATATCAAGGCCTGGGTCGCCGAGATGGACGGCGGCGGCCTTGATGCCATCGTCATCAACACCAGCGGCTGCGGCACGACAGTCAAGGATTACGGACACATGTTCCGCAATACCCCGCTTGCCGCCGACGCGGCCCGCGTATCTGCCATCGCCCGCGACGTGTCCGAGGTGCTGATGAAACTGGACCTGCCCGAGGGCGCACCAAAGGGAACTCGCGTCGCCTATCACGCCGCCTGTTCGTTGCAGCACGGGCAAAAGATCAAGACCTTTCCCAAGGACCTGCTCAAACGGGCCGGGTTCACCGTTCTGGAACCCAGCGATCCGCACCTGTGCTGTGGGTCGGCAGGGACGTACAACCTGATGCAGCCCGAGATTTCCAAACAGCTCAAGACGCGCAAGGTCGCCACGCTTGAAGCCGTGCAGCCCGATATCATCGCCGCCGGAAACATCGGCTGCATGATGCAGATCGGCGGCGGGACCGACGTGCCGATCGTCCATACGGTCGAATTACTGGACTGGGCGACAGGCGGGCCGAAACCGCCCGCGCTGACCGCGCCGGGCAAACGCGCCCCTGCGGTCCCGATCCTGCGCTAGGCCAGGGTAACGGACAGGGGTACCGCCCGGGGGCTATGCCGGGCCGCGACAATGCCCTAATCTGGCCGCAGACCCGCGCTAAAGACGGGGGACATGAGGGCAGGAGCGGTGATGCGGGCAATCCTTTGGGCAGGCGTGGCTTGGGTTTTGGCCGCCGTTGCGGCGCAAGCCGAGGACAGTGCGCTGCGCACGTTCCAGACCAGCGATGACGGCCGCGGATGGGAAGCAGTCGGTCGTCTGGACATTGGTGGAAAGGGGTTCTGCACCGGCACTCTGATTGCCCCGGATCAGGTTCTGACCGCTGCGCACTGCCTGTTCGACAAGGTGACCAAGGCGCGGATCGACCCCAGCCTGATCCAATTCCTGCCGGGTCTGCGCAATGGTCGGGCGCTTGCCTATCGGGGCGTGCGCCGGGCCGTGCCTGATCCCGACTATGTGCATACGGGTGCGGTGACCGCCGCCAACAGCCGCCATGACCTTGCCATTCTGCAACTGGATCAGCCGATCCGGTCGACCAGCATCATCCCCTTTACCGTGGCGAGCACCCTGACCGCCGGAACCGAAGTAGGCGTCGTATCCTATGCCCGCGACCGGGCCGAGGCGCCCTCGCTTCAGCAGGTCTGTTCGATTCTGGGCGAGGAAGAGGGTGTTCTGGTCCTGTCCTGCAACGTCGATTACGGGTCATCGGGCGCGCCGATCTTTCGCATTTCCAACGGTGTGGCACAGATCGTGTCGGTGGTGTCGGCCAAGGCGGAACTTGACGGCAGACAGGTGGCGCTTGGCACGTCGCTGGACGAACCATTGGCCCAGATAAGGGCGGAAATGGCCGCCGAACAGGGCGGGTTCCAGACCGCCCCTCCCAGCCAGGTCCGGGTGATGGCCCCCGGTCAGCGGTCCAGCGGCGGGGCGAAATTCGTCAGGCCCTGAGCCCACCCAGGGGGTCTTGAAACTGGAAAATTCCGTTCCCAGATATCAATCATCGGGGTGCCAAGAATGGGCCCCGATGTCCTGCCTGTCCCCGATCGGGAAGGCGCACATTGGTATCGCTTGAGAAAAAGGATGTCCCAAATGCGTACGTTTGACCTGACCCCCCTGTACCGTGCCACTGTCGGTTTTGACCAGATCGCCGATCTTATGGACCGCGTGATGACAGCTGACGCGGGAACCAGCACGAGCTACCCCCCCTACAACATCGAAAAGACCGCCGATGACGGCTGGCGGATTTCCATCGCCGTGGCGGGGTTTTCCGACGAGGACCTGAACGTCGAGGTCCGCGAAAACGCCCTGATCGTGACCGCCCGCAAGGCCGAGGACGACAGCGCCGAGCGCAAGTTCCTGCACCGGGGCATCGCCACCCGCGCGTTTGAACGCCGGTTCCATCTGGCCGACCACGTCCGCGTAACGGGGGCGGAGCATGTCAATGGCCTGCTGCATATCGACTTGGTGCGCGAGGTGCCCGAAGCGCTGAAGCCCCGTCGGATCGAGATTGCCAAGGCCCCCGTCAGCGCCGCCAATCTGGTCGAAGCAAAGGCCGTCAACTGATCCCATGACAGGTAGGGTGGGTTAAAACCCACCTTACAGTGGAACCTGGAGGTTCTGGCGTCGCGCTCTGCCCTGCGTTCGGAGCCTCCGGCGGGAGTTGTTATGGCAAGGTGAAGGGTGAAGACCCCTGCAAGGTGCGTTTCTATGCACCCTACTTTAAGTTCAAGGCGCGCCGATATCTGGCGCGCCTTGGTTTTTTTCAGAACGTCAGGCTGGCGTGTTCGCCCATGTCCGGCTCTTTGCCGGTCAAGTTGCCTTTGGCAATCTCGTACAGAAATTTCAGCCCGCTGGTTGAGGTGATCCATGTTTCAGACCGGGTCGGCACGAACCTGATCAGCCGGACGTCGGGATCTTCCTGCCCCTCTTCGAACCAGGCAGAGGCCACGGCGCTCCAGACTTCGTCCTGCTTTTTCTTGTCCATCGACAGGTTCAGCGTGCCTTCGACATCCGCATAAAGCCCCGCCTTGGGATCGGCGATGACGAAGCGCCCGTTTTGCGGGCCGGTCGTAACCGCCTTGACCAGGTCGGTCCCTTGGGCGGTGATGAACCAGACCTCGTTGGGGTCATCGTCCAGATTGGGGGACATGGGCACCAGCCGGTTGTCCGAGGCGAGCCCCAGCATCCCCGTCTGCACCTTGCGCATTCGGTCCCAGAATTCGTGTTTGGTGTCGCTCATGATCGTCTCCTGATATCGCATCCCGCCGGGCAGGACATTCCGGAGCGAACGCGGGACGCCACCGACCAGTTCCGGCGCCCAGAGGCTAAGCGCGGCCGAAAGGGGTCAGGGACCATCTGTTTCGGGCAGACGGCCCCCCGTTTTTCTGGCGTCGGGACCCGGATCAGGTCCGAACGGGACAGACCGAGGTCGCCGTGGCTGTGCCAAAGACAACATCGTGCACGATCCGGTTGGGCGACCGGGTGAACGCTCCGGCAATGACCAGAGCCCCCAGAAACAACATCCCCATCGTGCGCTTGTGCTGTGTCACCTGATGATGTCGCGCCCGCATCACCGCAACCGGCAGAAGGATCAGGGTCGCAACGGACAAAAGGTGGATCACGCTGAACCCGCCGATGGTGCAGATTGTATGGATGCTGAAGGACGACAGCGCCACAACGGCCATCAGGACCACCCAGACATAGCCAAGGGTACGGTGGGGCAATGTCCCTTTGGGTGCAGCAAACTGAACAAGGCCCATCGCAAAACAAGCCAAAGCCGCGAAGGCATGGAGGCGAATGGCCAAGGACGCCGCGAAAAGAGGTGCAAATGACATGTTTCACCTGTTCCGATGAAGTTGGCGTTCGAGCCAGCCGTTTTAATTTCAGCGATGATTTCGGTCAATTGCCTCTTGCGAGGGAACGGGCCAGTTCATCCCGCCGCATCAGCCTGACAGGATCAGGTCACGTCAAGCAAGGCATCAGTGCGCCTGTGCCCAGTTCGGCCCCTGCCCCGCGTCGACCACCAGTTTGACGTCGAGTTTCACCGCCGGGTCGCTGGCGTTTTCCATCACGTCGCGGGCGGCGTCGATCAGGGCGGGTACGTCGCCCTCGGCCACCTCGAACACCAGTTCGTCATGGACCTGCAGAAGCATCTTTGCGTTCAACCCTTCGATGGCCTTGGGCATCCGGATCATGGCGCGCCGGATCACGTCTGCCGCCGTCCCCTGAATGGGCGCGTTGATTGCCGCCCGCTTGGCAAAGCCCGCCCCCGGCCCCTTGGCGTTGATTTCGGGCGTGTTGATCTTGCGCCCGAACAGGGTCTGCACATACCCGTGGTCCTTGGCGAATTTGACCGTGTCATCCATATACGCGCGGATGCCCGGGAACCGTTCGAAATAGCGGTCGATGAACCCCTGCGCCTGATCGCGGGGGATGCGCAGATTGCGGGCCAGACCAAAGCCGGAAATCCCGTAGATGACCCCGAAATTGATCGCCTTGGCCTGCCTGCGGATGTCCGGCGTCATCTGGTCCAGCGGCACGTCGAACATTTCGGACGCGGTCATGGCGTGAATGTCGAGCCCGTCGCGGAACGCCTGTTTTAGCGCGGGTATGTCGGCCACATGCGCTAGAATCCGCAGTTCGATCTGCGAATAATCAAGGCTGACCAGCACCTTGCCCGGTTCGGCCACGAATGCCTCGCGGATGCGGCGGCCTTCTTCGCTGCGCACGGGGATGTTTTGCAGATTCGGATCGGTCGAGGCGAGCCGCCCGGTGTTGGCCCCGGCAATGGAATAGGACGTGTGAACGCGGCCCGTTTCGGGGTTGATATGGTCCTGCAACGCGTCGGTGTAGGTCGATTTCAGCTTGGCCAGTTGCCGCCAGTCCAGGATCAGGCCGGGAAGTTTGTGTTCGGTCGCCAGATCCTCGAGCACGTCTGCCCCGGTCCCCCATGCCCCCGTCTTGCCCTTGGCCCCGCCGGGGAGTTTGAGTTCGTCGAACAGGATTTCGCCCAGTTGCTTGGGCGAGCCTACGTTGAACTTGCGCCCCGCGACCTCTTGAATCTCGTCCTCAAGCTGCGCCATCTTCTGTGCAAAGGCATTGGACATCCGGCTGAGCGTGTCGCGGTCCACCTTGATCCCCGCCATCTCCATCTCGGCCAGAACGGGCACCAGTGGTCGTTCGAGGGTTTCGTAAACGGTCGTCACCTGTTTGCGGTGCAGTTGCGGTTTGAAGGTCTGCCACAGGCGCAGGGTGATGTCGGCATCTTCAGCGGCGTATTTGACGGCCTCGGCCACCGGCACCCGGTCAAACGTCACCTGGGATTTGCCCGATCCGATCAAGTCCTTGATCGGAATGGGAATATGGGCCAGATATTCCTCGCTCAGCAGATCCATCCCGTGATTGTGCAGGCCCGCGTGCATCGCGTAGGACATCAGCATCGTGTCGTCGATCGGGGCGACTTGAACGCCAAGGCGGGCGAAAATCTTGGCGTCGTATTTCATGTTCTGCCCGATCTTGAGGATCGACGGGTCCTCAAGCGCGGGTTTGAGGAGCGTCAGCACATCGGCAAGGGCCATCTGCCCCTCGGCCAACTCGTCTGACCCGAACAGGTCATCGCCTGCCCCCTTTTTGTGGATCAGGGGAATATAGCAGGCCTTGCCCGCATCAACGGCAAGCGAGATGCCCACGATGTCGGCACGCATTTCGTCAAGGCTGGTCGTCTCGGTGTCGACGGCGACATAACCGCGTTCGATGATCCGGTCGATCCAGACCCGAAGAGCCGCCGCATCGCCCACGTTTTCATAGGCGGCGTGGTCAAACGGCACGGCCTCTTTCATCTCAGCAGGCTGTTCGGTTGGGGCCATTTCGGTGATGACAGGCTGTTCGACACCCAGCTTTTCCGCGATCCGTTTGGTGATGGTGCGAAATTCCATTTCGGTCAGAAAGGGAAGCAGGACATCGGGGTCGGGCACCCTGACCTCAAGCTCGTCCAGTGTCGCGTCGACCGGCATGTGCCGGTCCAGCGTGACCAGTTGGCGGGAAATGCGGATCAGGTCGGCGTTGTCGATCAGCGTCTCGCGGCGCTTTGGTTGCTTGATCTCGGACGCGCGAGCCAGAAGGCTGTCCAGATCGCCGTATTCCTGGATCAACTGCGCCGCCGTCTTGATCCCGATGCCGGGTGCGCCGGGGACGTTATCCACGCTGTCGCCTGCCAGCGCCTGAACATCGACGACCTTGTCTGGGAAGACGCCGAATTTCTCGAACACCTCATCGCGGTCGATCCGCTTGTCCTTCATCGGGTCGCGCATGATGACGCCGTCGCCCACCAGTTGCATCAGGTCCTTGTCGGATGAAATGATGGTGACGCGCCCGCCCGCCTCGACCGCCTGCCGGGCAAGGGTCGCGATGATGTCGTCGGCCTCAAACCCGTCCTGTTCCAGACAGGCGACATTGAACGCCTTGGTCGCGCGGCGGGTCAGGGGGAATTGCGGGCGCAGATCCTCTGGCGGTTCGGGGCGGTTGGCCTTGTATTTGTCATAGATTTCGTTGCGGAATGTCTTGGACGAATAGTCAAAGACGACCGCGATATGGGTCGGCGCCTCGTCCCCGTTCGACCGGGTTAACTCGTTCCACAGGATGTTGCAGAACCCGCTGACGGCGCCCACGGGCAACCCGTCGGATTTGCGGGTGAGCGGGGGCAGCGCGTGGTAGGCGCGAAAGATATAGGCGGACCCGTCGATCAGGTGCAGATGGCACCCCTTGCCGAATGTCATCTTTCGCCCTCCTCTTTGCATGTCCCAGATGTGGCACGATACATGCCGGGGGGCCAGCGGTCAGGGTCAGTGACCGGCCTTGGCGTCCTTGGCGATCTCGTACCGGGCGTCGCAATAGGGGCATTCGACCCAGCCGGTGTCATGCGGGATCGACAGCCACACGCGGGGATGGCCCAACGCGCCGTCGCCGCCGTCGCAGGCGACGCGCCAATCGTGGGCGATTTTCACTTCGGGGGCGGGTCGGGTCATGGCGCGGCCTGTCTGTCTAGGGATCGGGCCGGATCATATCCGACCCCCCGGCACGGACAAGGGGCAATGGGTAGGGCGGGGTGGCTTTCGAACGGCCCTAGCCTTTGACAGGCACCAACATCGGTCCAAGCGGACGCCCGGCCAGAATGTGCAGGTGGTAATGCGGGACCTCTTGGTGGGCGTGGTCGCGGCTGTTTGCAATGGCCCGAAACCCGTCTTGGACCCCCAGCAGGTCACAGGTGGCGGCAACCGCCCGCATGAACCCAAGATGTTCTTGAGCCGTCCCGTCGCGGGCGAAATGGTCCAACGACACGTAAGGTCCCTTGGGGATGACCATCACATGCACAGGGGCCTGCGGGTTGATGTCATGAAAGGCCAACGCCCAATCGTTTTCAAAAACGGTCTTGTTCGGGATTTCACCACGCAGGATGCGGGCAAAGACGTTCTGGGGGTCATAGGTGAACTGCATGGCTGTCCTCAATCAACGAAAAGGTAAGGCGTGTTGGCGATCCCGCGCGCCACGTCGGCGGGCACGGTCAGGAATTCGCCAATGGCGGGCACGTTTTCCTCGGGTGACAGGTCCTGCCGCAGCCGCAGGTGATTTGGGAAATTCTGGTCACGAACACGGTCGCTTTCAAAGATCATGTCGTAGCGGATCGTCGGCAGCAGTTGCGACAGCGTCTCTGGCGAGGTTTCCTCGCCCGCCAGCCCCACCCGCCGGGCATGACCCGCCAGATATTCGTCGGTGAATTCGCACTCGATTTCCAGCAGACGCGTGGTGGACCGGTCGGAAAAGAAATCCTGCATGAGGTCGAGGCTGGCAGTGTCCAGACAGATGATCAGGCGGTCGGTGTCATAGTAATCGAACAGCATCCGCATCAGCGCCCGCCGGTGCCGCGTCCGTTTGCCCAGCGTCGTCTGGATCCCGCCCAAGTCAGGCAGCGGCGTGCCCTCTTCGTTGAAAAGGTAGTCGATGGCCGGAATGTTGGTATGGTGCTTGATCGACCCCACCAGCCGCTTGGCCACATGCCATTTCTTGCACGCCACGATCAGCAGTTCGCGTTCGCGGCCCAGCGACGTTTCCGCCTCCCAGAACCGGGTGGCAAAGCGGCGGCCGATCCGGCCCCGCCCGGTCAGGAACTTGAACAGGCCCCGCCCTTCGTCCGAAATCTTGAAATCCATGCGTTCGGACGCATAGAGCTTGCCCAACCGCGCCTTGAGCTCTTTGGCCTCGGGGGAAATCTTGCGGGCGAACAGATTGTTCTGACCCAGCAACAGATCGTAGTGGTCGTTGTAAAACGTCACCGGCATCCCGTAGTCGGTAAACATCAGGAACGTCAGGGTGCGGGTCTGAATTTCTGCCTCTGGCACGAGATGCCGCACAAGGGTCTGGAAAAACGTCTCGTCCGGGATCCAGGTGGTCCGAAAGAACCGCATCACATCGCGCCGCTTCTTCGTGAAATCAATGATCCACTCGATCGTCCGGCGGCGCAGGCACCACCACTGACTGCCGATCATGATCTGCAAATCCTGCGGGATCGCCCGGGTCAGCCCCAGCCGACGCTGGGTCCAGAACGACCAGTAGAACCACCGCTTCTGCGTCCGTTCGTTGAACCAGTGGCGATAGATCAGCCGCTCTTCCTTCAACCCGGTCTTGATCCAGTCGCTTTCGAAATAATCAAAGCTCTCGATGTAGTCGCAGTCGTGGGTATCAAGGAAATCATGGGCATATTTGGCCGATTTGATCGCCATGCAGTCGCCCGACACCATGTAGAAATGGGTGGCGCGGGGAAACGCATCGACCGCCGCCTCAACCGCATACAACGTGGCCTGAACTAGGCTCCACGCCCCCCAGCCACACTTGATCCGCTTCTTTGCAAAGGCAACGGACGGATTGTCCGACAACGCCGATCGGATCTTTTCAAACGCCTCGCGCGGGGCACGCGCGTCGAAGTGAATCGAGATGTAATCGCCCACAGCCGTCAACTGCCGCGCCTGCTGGATGATGGCGTCAGGGTCTTTGTGACAGAGCAAGATAAAGGCGATTTTAGCCATATTCGAAACAGTTAGGTCCCTTGTGCCCGGATTGTTTACGCTTGATAGCGTGAACAGACGTTGAATAAGAAGGGTTTGTTTGCTCTTTTGCGGCAAATAGCACCGTGATCTGCCAAAGAACAAGCGGCGCGGCATTGGAGGCACGACAGTATGGGTTTTCCCGGCACCTGGATGACAGAAAGCGAAAGCGTGGTTTACCGCGTGGTGCCCAAATGCGCCTGCTCGACCATCGGGCAGATCATGTTCTACGCCGACCACGGCAAATTCTTTGACGGCGACATCCACGATGCCGACTACGGCATGCACAAATGGGCGATGGAAAACAGCCAGCCGCTCATCTCGGAAAACGTCAAGACACACAAAAGCTATGCCTTTACCTGTGTGCGCAATCCCTACACTCGCATCCTGTCATCCTTCTTTGACAAGATTTGCGGCATCCAGCGCAACGGCAAACGCTACCGGGGTAACCTTGTCCCCCTGCTGATCCAGAAATACGGGATCGAAGTGGGATCGCCCGAAGATGACTTTCAGTTCGACCAGATCAAGTCTTTCCGCCGGTTTCTGCTGTTCGCCCGCGACACCATCCGCTGGCGCCGCCCGATGGAGCCTGACATCCACTGGTCGGCGATGTCCGGCCATATCAGCACGTTCATCGTCAACGGCGGCCGGTACGACCACATCTTCTGGACCGAAAAGTTCGACGAGGGCATGCAGGCCGTGCTGGACGCCGTCCCGCCCGCCCATGCCATCGACCTCAAGAAAATCCCCCGCTTCAACGAAAGCGAAGGTCACGGGCCAAAACGCCTGCACCCGGTCGAGGATTATTTCGACGACCTGTCGATGCACCTGATGTTCGAGATCTACAAAAAGGACTTTCAGCTGTTCAAATACGATTTCGAAAATCCGGGGAACAAGATGCCCACCGGACCCATTGATCTGGCAGAAGTTCACGCCAAACTGGGCGATTGATTTGTGACCAACCCCCGCCGCCGCCTGCCGATCGAAATGAAGTCATTGGTCCTGCTGGCGGTCATCGTGCTGGGCGTGTGGGCCTTTGCGGCGCTGGCCTCCGAAGTGCTGGAGCGGGAAACCACCGCGTTTGACACCAGGGTCCTCTTGTCGCTGCGGGCGCCCGGCAATCCGGCAGTACCGATCGGCGGGCCAGCTTTGCAGGAATTCATGCGCGACCTGACGGCCCTTGGCGGAACCTGGACGCTGACGATCCTGACCCTGATCGTGTCTATCGGTCTGGTGCTCCAACGGCATGGCCGCACGGCGCTCTTTCTGGTGGTGTCGGTGGCGTCCGGGGCGGCGGTGTCGACCCTGTTCAAACACCTGATCTCGCGGCCCCGGCCCGAACTGGTGCCGCACGGGTCCTTTGTGAACACGGCCAGCTTTCCCTCGGGCCATTCGATGATGGCGGCGGTGACCTATCTGACGCTCGCCGTGGTGATTTCCCGGTTTCAGACGCGGCGCGCGGTCAAGGTCTATGTTCTGACGGTGGCGACGTTTCTGGCCATCGCCGTCGGGATCAGCCGTATCTATCTGGGGGTGCACTGGCCGACGGACGTGCTGGCAGGCTGGGCGCTAGGGGCAGCCTGGGCAATGGGGGCCTGGGTGGTCATCGACTGGCTTGACAGGCGACGGTTGGTTGACCCGGCCCCGCCCGAACAGGACTGACCTGAAAAGGGTGGACGGACCCGCTCTGCGGCCTAGGTTGCCGACCAACCCCATCGGCGGAGCCTTTCCCATGACCACCGTTCTCATCCTCGGCTCCGGCCCCAATGTCGTCGCGGCGCGGTCCTGGGCGCGCGTACCCTTTGACCATATCCTGGCGATCAACAATGCGTGGGCGGTGCGACCCGACTGGGACGACCTGATCCACCCCGAGGATTTCCCCGTTGACCGTCGCCCGACCGAACTGGCCCCCGCCCAACGCATCATCACGGCCGAGGATTTCGTACCGGCACAAAACGCGTTCGGCGGCTTTGTTTATGCAGGCGGGACGATGTCCTTCACCGCCGGATACTGGGCGCTGCACGCCTTGCGGCCCAGCGTCATCGCCTTTCTCGGCTGCGACATGGTTTACCCCAAGGGGCCGCAAACGCATTTCTATGGCAAGGGCGAACCGGACCCGTTGCGCCGCGATATCACGCTGCGCAGCCTCGAGGCGAAATCGGCGCGACTGATGATCGAAGCAGCCGACATGGACTGCGCTGTCGTCAATCTGTCCACTGATCCGTCCCGGCTGATCGTGCCGCGCAGCACACCCGCAACCCTCCGGCACCAGCGCCCCGCACCATTCGACAGGGCCGCAGCCGCCCGCGCCCGCGCGGCAGAATCGGCGGCCGACTACATGGTGCCATCGGGGCGGTATTGGCTGGAAGAGGACAGGTTCGACCCTGCCGTCATCGACCGGATCGACGCGCTCTGGCTTGCTGCCGCCGCACAGGCCGCCCGCGCCGCATAAAGCGCCGCAGACCGCTTCACCTTGCAATAACAACTCCGGGGGGAGCGCAGCGAGGGGCAGAGCCCCCTCCCCGGCGCCCCGCAGGGGCGGCAAGCCTCCCCCGCGCCCCGCTGGGGCCAAAAGTCTGGTTTCAGATCAATCCGTCCTTGCGGAACAGCGCCTTGACGTCGGCCTCGGGCCGAGCACCGAAATGGCTGATAACCTCGGCGGCGGCGACACAGCCCATGCGGCCACTGGTAAACAGGGACTGTCCCGTCGCGTAACCATACAGGAACCCGGCGGCGAATTGGTCGCCCGCGCCCGTGGCATCCACCGGGATCACCCGTTTGACGGGGACAATCGCGCGGTCATCGCCGCGCAGGATCACAACGTCCTGCCCAGACCGGGTGCAAACGACGGTCCCGGCATCCGCTGCTGCCTGTTCCAGCGCCGCGCTCAGGTCGCATTCATACAGCGCTTCCCATTCGTGCTCGTTGCCGATCACGTAATCCAGCTCTTTGACCAGCCTGCGGAAATCGCCCCGGTGACGGTTGACGCAGAACGGATCGGACAGGGCGATGCCCGCCTTGCCCCCAGCCTCGCGGCAAAGTCTTGCGGCGCGTTCAAACGCCTCTTTCCCCTTGGGCTTGTCATACAGATAGCCCTCCAGAAACAGGATCTCGCACCGGCCTGCGACCTCGTCGGCCACATCCTCGGGGCCAAGCTCCGAGGAAATCCCAAGGTAGGTGTTCATCGACCGCTCGCCATCGGGCGAGACAAAGATCATCGACCGCGACGTGGGCAATTCGCCACCCGGCACGGGCGCATTCACGAAATCGGTGCCGTTGTCGGCCATGGCCTTGGCATAAAAGCGGCCCAGCGCGTCGTCATGCACGCGGCCGATAAACCCGGTTGTCAGGCCCAGATTGCCCAGCCCCGCCAGTGTGTTGGCGACCGACCCGCCGGGGGCCTGAACGCGGTCCTTCATCGACCCATACAGCATCTCGCCCCGGTCCTTTTCGACCAGTTGCATGATCCCCTTCTCGATCCCCATGAGATCAAGGAACGTATCGTCCGACTGGGAAAACACATCAACGATGGCATTGCCGATTCCGACAACCTGGTAGGTTTTCATGGGGTCTTGTCCTCGTATTGGCACAGATCGCGGATCAGGCAGGCGGGGCATTTGGGTTTGCGGGCAACGCACATGTAACGGCCATGCAGGATCAGCCAATGATGGGCATGTTGCTGGAATTCGGCGGGGACGTTGTCCTCGATGGCGCGTTCGACCTGATCGACATCTTTTCCGGGGGCGATGCCGGTCCGGTTGCCCACGCGAAAGATATGGGTGTCCACAGCCTGCGCGGGGACATGCCACCACATGTTCAGCACCACATTGGCAGTCTTGCGGCCGACACCCGGCAGCGATTGCAGGGCAGCGCGGGAACTGGGTACCTCGCCACCATAATCGTCGACCAGAATCTGGCTCAACTTGATGACGTTCTTTGCCTTTTGCCGAAACAGGCCGATCGTCTTGATACGCTCGGTCAGCCCGTCCAGCCCCAGATCGAGCATCTTTTGCGGCGTGTCGGCGATGGCAAACAGCCCGCGCGTGGCCTTGTTCACCCCCGCATCGGTCGCCTGCGCGGACAGGGCCACAGCCACGACAAGGGTATAGGCATTCACATGCTCCAGTTCGCCGCGCGGTTCCGGCTCTGCCGCCTGAAAGCGGGCAAAGATGTCATGCATCGCGTGATAATCAAGTTGGCGGGCCATGACCCTCGGTATGCCGCCGCATCGACACCCCTGCAAGGCGGGATGCGCAAAAATCGGGTCGCGGGGCGGCGCAGCCGCCTTTAGATTGGGCGCATGGAACAGGATGACAGATATCATTACCAGGTGATCCGGCGCGCGCTCGACGTGATCGACCGATCTGGCGAAACGCTGGGGCTCGAAGGGCTGGCAACCGAAATGGACATGTCGCCCGCGCATTTCCAGCGCGTGTTCTCGCGCTGGGTGGGCGTATCGCCCAAGCGGTATCAGCAATACCTCGCCCTTGGTCATGCCAAGGCACTGCTGCGCGACCATTTCACCACGATTGAGGTGGCAGATGCCGTGGGTCTGTCGGGCGGCGGTCGTCTGCACGACCTGTTCGTGCGGTGGGAGGCGATGAGCCCCGGCGAATTCGCCAAGGCCGGCGCTGGCCTGACAGTCTATTGGGGTTGGTTCGACAGCCCGTTTGGCCCGGCCCTCGTGATGGGCACTGACAGGGGGATTTGCGGTCTGGCCTTTGCCGCGGAATCCGGGGCCGAACCTGCCATGGCCGACCTGCGGTCGCGCTGGCCCCGCGCCACCTATGTCGAGGACGGGGCGTTGCTGTCGCCGTGGGTGCAGGCCGCGTTTGCCCAGCAAGGACAGACGCAGCTGTACCTAATCGGCGCGCCCTTCCAGCTCAAGGTATGGGAGGCGTTGCTGACCATCCCCTCGGGGCAAGTCACAACCTATTCCGAACTGGCCGACGCCGTGGGGCATCCCCGCGCGGTGCGGGCGGTGGGAACAGCCGTCGGGCGCAACCCGGTCAGCTGGCTCATTCCCTGCCACCGGGCGCTACGCAAATCGGGGGCTTTGGGGGGCTATCACTGGGGCCTTCCGGTGAAACGGGCGCTGCTTGCGTGGGAATCCGCGCGGGCCGAGGCGTGACTGGATAAACTTTTTGTCAAGAGCGGCGGAACTTTGCCACAACCTACGCTGTTATTGGATAGCACCACGATTTAGGCGATATGATTGGCGACAAGCGCCGATTGCGCCTCATGAACAATGGAAAGATCACCATGTCGATTACCAAGATTTCCCTCGCCCTCGCCACCGTATCGGTTTTCGCCGTCACCGCCTGCGAACCGCTGCAGGATCCCAACAACCCGAACCGGCAGACCCAGACCGGCGCATTGGCCGGGGCCGTGGTCGGCGGCCTGATTGGCGCGTCGACGGGCGGCGATGACACCCAGGCCCGCCGTCGTGGCGCAATCCTTGGTGCGGCTGTGGGTGCCGGTGGTGGGGCGCTGATCGGTCGCCAGCTCGACCAGCAAGAGGCCGAACTGCGTCAGCAGATGGGCAACAACGTTGGCATCGTCAACAACGGCAGCCAGCTGATCGTCACCCTGCCCGAAGATATCCTGTTCGCCACGGATTCGACCGCACTGACGGGCAACCTGCAAAACGACCTGCGCAACCTGGCCGCCTCGCTCAACCGCTACCCCGATACGACCGTGAACGTGGTCGGTCACACCGACAGCGACGGCAGCGCCGCCTACAACCTCGACCTGTCGCAGCGTCGCGCTCAGGCCGTGGCGAACGTGCTGGTTCAGTCGGGCGTTGCCCAGTTCCGCATCCGCGCCATCGGCCGGGGCGAGGATCAGCCTATCGCGTCGAACCTGACCGCTGCGGGCAAGGCACAGAACCGTCGGGTCGAAATCATCATCACCCCGAACTCCTGATCCCGTTCGATCGGTTTCCACAGCAAAGGCCGCGCGATCTGCGCGGCCTTTCTTGTATTTGGGAGTTGAGTGGCGGTCGGGCCGGTCATATATCTTGACCAATTGATCAGGAAAGCCCCATGCCGTTTGAAAAGATCCAGCCGGAAAAATTGTCAAACGGCGTCGTGCGCCAGATCGAAGGGTTGATTCTGCGAGGAATCCTTCGGCCCGGTGAAAGGCTACCGGCGGAACGGGAACTGGCCGAACGCATGGGCGTGTCCCGCCCATCGCTGCGCGAAGCCTTGGCCGATCTACAGGAACGTGGGTTGCTGGTGACGCGGGCCGGGGCTGGCGTCTATGTGGCCGACGTTCTGGGCTCGGCCTTTTCCGAGGCGTTGGTCAAACTCTTCGCCACTCACGAAGAGGCGGTGTTCGACTACATTTCGTTCCGGCGCGACATGGAGGGGCTGGCGGCAGAGCGGGCGGCGCGGCTGGGTACCGATACCGACCTCAAGGTCATCAACGCGATCTTTGCCAAGATGGAGGCGGCCCACCTCAAACGCGATCCGGCAGACGAGGCGCAGCTGGATGCCGATTTTCACCTCGCCATCATCGAGGCCAGCCATAACGTCATCATGCTGCACATGATGCGGTCGATGTATCAGCTTTTGCGCGAAGGCGTGTTTTACAACCGCCAGATCATGTTCAAGCAGCGCACGACCCGTGACGGATTGCTGGACCAGCACCGGGCCATCAACGCCGGCCTTCAGGCCCGCGACCCGGTAGCCGCGCGGGCGGCGGTCGAATACCACCTGACCTACGTCGAACGGTCCCTGTTCGATCAGCAAAAGGCAGACCGCAACGAAGCGGTGGCGCGCAAACGGCTGGATCACGAACTGGGACGGTAGGGTGGGTTGAAACCCACCGATGCAGCGACCACGGAGCATGACAAGGCCGCAAGCCCGAGGGTCAGTTTGTCACGACCATCCGGCAAAGCAGCATAACCTAAACCCGGTGAGCCCAAGACTTCCGCTCCAGAATGAGGCCACCTGTTCCAAATCATTCGATGACGGACAGGTCCACGCCTTCGACGGCGTCCTTGGGATAGGGATGCATCATCAGCGCGAGGCTTTGGGGCCGTCCGGCACGCCAGACCAGTCCAGCGGCGGGGATACGCCGTCACCGTGGTCGCGAAGGCATTTCAGATCATTGGGCAAGGCCGCGCCATCCGTCATGGCCGGGCTGGACAGGGTGAACGCACCCGGCGCGTGACATGGGGCCGCCAAAGCGCGCCCCATCAGGGCGACCGCAACGAGGTCCGCGACCGTCATTTCGCCACCGGCGGTGTAGTCAGAATAGATGAGGACACCGTTCACGGCCACGCCCAAGGCCGTGTCGCGGGTCTGGGGCGTGGCGCCCAGAACGGGCGACAGGGGGATGGGGGCGGCATAATCCTTGGCGGGCACGGGGATCTGTTCGTTTGTGCCGACGATGCCGGTCCTCATTTCATGGTCGGGATAAGTGTCCGATGTGATATGGCCGATGCCGCCATCGCAGGTGACGGTCACCTTGTCCGCAAACACCGCCGCCTGAACCGAGGCCATTATATCCTCTCAGTGCACCGCGTCGTCGTGTGCCCACGCAAGCCGCAGCGGTGGTCTGCTGCGGCATGACCGGGCATCGTGCGATCCTTGAATCTTATCGGGCTCCAATCCCCTGAACGCGGCCAGACCGGGGTTCCGTCACCGCGTCACAGAAAAATGTGGCGCTTCGATTGGCGACCCCAGGGTCGGGCACGTCTGGCTGGCGAACTGGATGGGCTGGATCGTAAAGCACATTGTAAAATCCGCTGCGATCACCGGCCGTGGTTCGGGACCCGAGCGGCTGACGTCCACAGCGCGATCTGCCGAACTGAACGAAAAAAGCCCGGGCGAAGATCCCGGGCTTTTGGTTCGGTGCAGGGTGATGTTCACCCCCGGCTTGGATCAGTGCAGCTTGGCCTCGACCGTTGCAATGGCGTCGTCGATCAGCTTGTTCCCGTCGGCTGCGGTCATCCCCTTGGCGATGACTTCCTGTGCGGCGGCCATCGCAACAATGATGGCCTGATCACGGATTTCGCGGATGGCGGCAGCCTGCGCACTGGCGATCTGATCTTCAGCGGCAGCCAGACGGCGGACAACCGAAGACGCGATGTCATCCTTGGCAGCTTGGGCAGCCTTTTCGGCCTCTTCCTTTGCGCCCGCCACGATCCGGTCAGCTTGGGCAGCGACGTCTTTCTGCTTGCGCTCGTAGGACGCCAGCAAGGCCTGCGCTTCTTCCCGCAGGGCGCGGGCTTCGCTCAGGTCGGCCTTGATCCCGTCCGCCCGCTTGTCCAGCATCTCGCCGATCTTACCAGGCACCTTGAAATAGATCAGGATGCCGACAAACGCGATGAACGCCAGCCAGACGATGAATTCGGTGTTGCGCAGGGAAAAGAACGCTTCTTCGGCGGCCAACGCAGGAGAGGCGGTCAGGGTAAAGACGGCCAGCAGGTACTTTTTCATCGGCTCAGCCTTTCATCCGTGCGGCGACCGCAGCGGCCACGGCCTTGTCATCGGCTTTGCCTCCAAAGGCGCTGACGATTTCCTTGGCGGTGTCCAGCGCAACCTCGGTCACGCTTTGAACTGCGCCTGCCTTGATCTCCCCAATCGCCTTTTCACTTTCGGCGGCCTTCTTGGCGATCTGCGCGTCGGCCTTTTTCAGGGCCACATCCAGATCGGCCTGCATGGCGGCCTTTGCTTCGGCAACGATACGGTTGGCCTCGGTGCGGGCTTCAGCCAGCGCCTTGTCATAGGCGGCTTCGGCTGCGACAGCCTTTTGCTTGAGCTCTTCGGCAGCAGCGATATCGTTGGTGATCGTCCCGGCCCGTTCGGCCAGAACCGCGCCAATGCGCGGCAGGGCAATCCGGGACAGCACAAAGTAAATCACCACAAGGGTGACGATCAGCCAGAAGATCTGGTTGGGAAAGGTCGAAAAGTCGAGCTGCGGCATCCCTGCCCCGCCCGCTTCGGCCCCATGTTCTACTGTTTGTTCCAAGTCGGCCTCCGTCAAACCCTGTCAACGGGGGGAGGACAGGCCGCCCCCCGCACGTAAGGATCGCCAGATTTAGACTGCGAACATCAGCAGCAGAGCGACGAGGAACGCGAAGATCCCCAGAGCTTCTGCGAAGGCGATGCCGATGAACAGCGTGGCGGTCTGGCCAGCAGCGGCAGAGGGGTTGCGCAGGGCGCCGGCGAGGAAGTTGCCAGCGACGTGGCCCACACCGATGGCGGCCGCGCCGGAACCGATGGCGGCCAGGCCGGCACCGATGAATTGACCCATTTGAGCGATATTGCCTTCCATGACATCTGTCTCCTTACGATGGAATTGCAGTGGATTGACTGAACCTTAGTGGCCGGGATGCAAAGCGTCCTTGAGGTACACGCAGGTCAGAATGGTGAAAACGTAGGCTTGGATCCCCGAGACGAGGATTTCCAGACCGTAGATGGCTGTGATGGCCGCGACCGACACGGGGCTGATGGCCGCGATGGCCGCAAATCCCGCGAAAACCTTCATCACAGCGTGACCCGCCATGATGTTCCCGCCCAGACGAATGGAGTGGCTGACGGGCCGCACAAAGTAGGAAATCAGTTCGATGATCGCCAGGATCGGCCGCAGCGCCAGCGGCGCAGACGACACCCAGAACAGCCCAAGGAATTTGGACCCGTTCAGCACGAACCCAAGGATTGTCACCGTCAGGAACACTGCCAGCGCCAGAATGGCCGTCACGGCGATGTGCGACGTGGTGGCGAACGATCCGGGGATCAGGCCCAAATAATTGGAAAACAGGATGAACATGAACAGGGTCATGATGTAGGGGAAGAATTTCACCCCGTCATGCCCGGCCACATCCTCGACCATCTTGTAGGTAAAGCCGTAGATCAGTTCGCCGATCGACTGCACACGGGTCGGGATGATCGCCCGGCCCCGGCTGCCCACGACGAACAGCAGCGTAATGCACAGAACGGCAATCGCCATCCACAGCGTCACGTTGGTCGGCGTGTACCAATGGATCGGTCCCTCGCCGAACAGCGGTTTGACGATGAACTGGTCCAGCGGGTGGAAAACCAGTCCGGTTTCTGCGCCATGTTCCTCAGTCGCCACGTCGTTCACCCTCGTCGTTGCCAGCCTGATCGGCCAACTGTTTCTTCTGGATCTCGGCTGCCGACCGCATCATGGTTTTGACACCGGCGGCAAAGCCCAGACCTACGAACACGATCATCAGGATCGGTTTGGTCCCAAACAGGGTATCCAGACCCAACCCGACGCCGAAACCGATCCCCAGACCGGCCACAAGCTCGATCACCATGCGCCAGGCCAGATTGGCCTGGGAATAGTGTTCCTCCGCATGGTCCTTGGCTTTCTCCGGCCCCTTGAGTTTGGCGATCCTGTCTTCCAGCGCCTTCAGTCGGGCGGCGGCGGCAGCGTCGTCATGGGGGTCGGACAAGGCAAAAGCCCTCCTGCGGCGTTAGGGTGGTGCTACTGGGACAGGCGGCCCGAGTCAAGCAATCGGGGCGGCCTTTCAACTATCTGATATATATGTATATTTTTCGATATGTGGCCAGGCCAACCCTGATCGCGTCACCCGATCTGCCGATTTGGACAGCAAACCGACATTCAACCATCCGGTTGACGTTTTCCGCGCCCTGCCCTCATGCTGTTCGCCATGACGCCAACGCTCGACACCATATTCGCGGCCCTCGCCGATCCGACGCGGCGGGCGATCCTGTCGATGCTGCTAGAGGATGACATGGCGGTGACCGACGTGGCCGAGCCGTTCCAGATGTCGCTTGCCGCGATTTCCAAACACCTGGGGGTGCTGACCGACGCAGGTCTCATCAGCCGGGAAAAGCGGGGCCGCGTCATCTGGTGCAAGCTGGAGCCCGACGCCCTGCGCGAGGCGTCGGTCTGGATGCAGGGCTTTGGGCAGATGGGGGGGCTCGACCTGGACGCGTTCGAAAGGTTTCTCGAACGCGAACTACAGGCGTCAGGCGATCCCGGCGAACCGCAAAACGGCCAGAACGATGACGATAAGTCCGACGATATAGATGATACCACGCATGATGTGTCCTTTCGTTAGGTCCACATCAAGCCGCGACCGCTGATTTCGTTCCATCCTCGCGCAACAGCAGCAACAGGGCCACGGCCGTCAACGCCAGTCCGGCCACGACGGCCACCGGCGGGGCACTGTGGCCCAAGGCAAGCTGCCACAGGATGACCCAGCTGGGGGTGAGGTAGGTATAGGCCATGACCTTGGCGCTTGGCAGACGCAGGGTGGCGAACTGAAGCAGGACAAAGGTCGCGGCACTAGCCGCTATGGCAGTGTAAAGGATCGTGATCCAGACAATCGGCGGCAAATGCACCCAATCCGTCGCCAGAATGTCCCGCCAGCCATACAGGCTCAAAAGCAGGCCACCCGCGATAAGCATCCCAAAGGTAAAGACGACCGGACTTTCGCCCCGGTTCAACTTGCGCACCATAGGGGTGTAAATGGCATGGCTCACGCAGCCCCAGAAATAGATGACCTCGCCCTTGCCCAAATGAAACCCCCGGATCGCGTGCCAGTCGGCGCGAAAGATGACCCAGACGGCGCCAGCGGCCCCGATGGCCAGCGCCAGCGCCATGCGCAGGGTCGTCACCTGCCGCAGAAGAACCCAGCCCGCCACGGCCGCAAGGATCGGGGTCAGGGTAAAGACGGCGGCGGCACTGACGGGCGGCGCGGTTTTCAGCCCCTCGAACATCAGGACGAAATACACGGCGAACAGCCCGCCCAGCACCGGATAGCGCCACGGCGCGGCAAACGCGGTGCGCGGCACGCCCCCGGTCAGCATCGCCACGGTGCCGATGATCCCCGCCGCGATCCAGAACCGGATGGTATTCAAGGCAGCCGGCGCGATGTCGTTGGCGGCCAGCGCACCCAGCGCAAATGACCCTGCGACCAGCGCCGAAAACGTGAGCATCGCAAGATGCCCGGCCAGATGCGGCCGCATCAGCAGGTCCAGCTCTTGGCCGATTCCTTGAGATAGCTCAGAAACGCCTGCACCTTGGTCGTGCGATGCAGGTCCACATGGGTCACGATCCACAACGGCGCCGACCATTCGTCCCGCGTCGGCAAAACCTCATGCAGGTCGGTCCGGCGCTTGACCTCGGCCCGCGGGACAAAGCCGATGCCGGCCCCGGCAATGATCGCATCGCGCAGGGTCATCTCGTCCCCCGTGCGGAACCTGATCCGCTCTACCGGGACGATGGCCGTCAGCCATTTGTTGAACGGGGCGCGGCTTTCCATGTCGTCGGACCCGACAAAGTGATGATCGGCCAGATCCGCCTCGCTGTCCGGCATTCCGTGTGCCGCGATATAGCTATCGGATGCCACCAGTGACATGTGCTGCCGGACAAAGGGCTGAACCACGTTGTCGGGCTGTTCGGGGGCTGACCCAGCCCGGATCGCCACATGCGCCTCGCCATATTCCAGCCGAAAGATGCGCGGCCCGGTCAGGAACCGCACGATGATCCCCGGATTGTTCTTTTGAAACGCCGTCAGGACCGGAGTCAGGACCGGCGACAGACTGACCAGCGACGTGACGACCAACTCGCCTGACACGCCTTCACCCTGCCCCTTGATCCGACCGGCCAGTTGGGTGAACTGATCGTCGGTGGCTTGGGCCACCTGCAACAGGTCGCGCCCGGCTTCGGTCGCCGTGTAGCCGCGGGCGTGCCGCTGGAACAGCTTGACACCCAGTCGTCCCTCCAGCGCGTCGATATGGCGGATCACCGTGGCGTGGTGGACGCCCAGCACATCCGCCGCCCCACTGACCGTGCCCAAACGGGCCACCTGATAGGCGGTCCGGACTTCGTCCCAGTTTTCCATCATCAGAAATCTCCGATCGGTGCGTCAGTGAACATTAATACTCTCTGAATAGCCGTATCGTTCGTCAGCGCAAGGTGCAAGAGTTGCTCTGCCACCGATTATAGCTCTCGACTGACAGGATCGAAACGATGAACGACATGACACGAAAATACGGCCTTCTGGCGATCAGGGCGCTTGTTACGCTCGCCTTTCTTGCGGCCGGAACGGCCAAGCTTCTGGGGGCCGAGATGATGGTCCAAACCTTCGACGCGGTCGGCGTCGGCCAATGGTTCCGCTATGTGACCGGCGCAATCGAGGTCGGGTCGGCTATCCTGTTGTGGGTGCCGGGGCGGCAATACATCGGCGCTGGCCTTCTGGTCTGCACGATGATCGGAGCAAGCCTTGCCCATATCCTGTTCCTTGGCACCGCGACCATGCTGCCTGCTGTCGTTCTAGGCCTGCTGTCGGCGGTCCTGCTTTGGTCCCACAAGGATCAGTTGCCCGTCTGAACCTTTGAACCGGCTATTCCGGGCCACCGCTTTCCTCTGACCCAAGCGTTGGCCCGTACCAATCAGACATCGCAACCCCTTGATTGAAGGACGACAATCGCCCAGACATCGGCCATGACCCTGACCCAGCCAGACCCCGATCACCTGATCCTCGACCATGCCACATGGGTGCGGAGCGGGCTGGCTGCGGCGGGCCTTGTTCTGGCAATCGGGCTTTGGGCATTTGCATCGCCCCTCTTGTTGGGCTTGGACCTGATGATCGGCGTTTTCTCGGTCTTCGCCCTCTTCTGGCGCACCGAACGGACACGGGTCGTATTCGACCGCATCGACAACAGCATCACGATCCGGACGCAGACCTACCAGCGTGCCCGTGTCACGACCTTTCGACTGACCCAACTCTACATGGTGCAGCCCGAACACTTTACCTCTGTGTTTTCGAAAGAGGCGTGCCGCATGACCCTCCTGCTCAAGGACGGGACGCGGCACCGTCTGACGCGGTTTGGTGCATCGCCGGTGCTTGCGATCCGGTTTTCCCGGCAGATCAACGAATGGCGGGGCTTTATTCCGGGGCAAGAGGACGGCGTGTTTCTGGCCCCGACCCCCGGCACGCCTTGACTCTGCCCCCCTCCCTGCCCTAAACGCCCCCAAATCCCGGATTGCGACAGCTTTCCGGTCCTCTGCCTTGACAGGGGATCGCCGTCCACCAGCGCGTCGCGCCCGTGGGCGCGATTGTGGTTTGAGCGGTCGCTGCCTATCTGGCGATCAGGGTGCAACGGTCGAAAGGAGCCTTGGGGCCATGTTTGAAAATCTTTCCGAACGCCTTTCCGGTGTGTTCGACCGGCTGACCAAGCAGGGGTCGCTGTCGGATGCCGACGTGGCGACTGCGCTCCGCGAAGTCCGCGTCGCCCTGCTGGAAGCGGACGTATCCCTGGCCGTCGCCCGCGATTTCGTCGCCGCCGTTCAGGCCAAGGCGACCGGGCAATCCGTCACCAAATCTGTCACGCCCGGCCAGCAGGTCGTCAAGATCGTTCACGACGAACTGGTCCACGTCCTGACCGGCGACAGCGACCCCGGCGTTCTGAAAATCGACAACCCGCCAGCACCGATCCTGATGGTCGGCCTTCAGGGGTCGGGCAAGACGACGACAACGGCCAAGTTGGCCAAACGGCTCAAGGAACGCGAGGGCAAGCGTGTCCTCATGGCCTCGCTCGACACCAACCGCCCGGCGGCAATGGAACAGCTGGCGATCCTTGGCAAACAGATCGGCGTGGACACCCTGCCCATCGTCAAGGGCGAGACGCCCGAACAGATCGCCAAGCGGGCCAAGACGCAGGCGGCGCTCGGCGGTTACGACGTCTACATGCTCGACACCGCCGGTCGTCTGCACATCGACGCCGACCTGATCGCGCAGGCCGCCGCCGTCCGCGACATCGCCAACCCGCGCGAAACGCTGCTGGTGGTGGACGGGCTGACCGGACAGGACGCGGTGAACGTCGCGCAGGAATTCGACGACAAGATCGGCGTCACCGGCGTCGTCCTCACCCGGATGGACGGCGACGGTCGCGGCGGTGCAGCCCTGTCGATGCGGGCGATCACCGGCAAGCCGATCCGCTTTGTCGGCCTTGGCGAAAAGGTGGACGCGCTCGAAACGTTCGAGGCCGAGCGTATCGCGGGCCGCATCCTTGGCATGGGCGATATCGTTGCGCTGGTCGAAAAGGCGCAACAGACGATCGAGGCCGAACAGGCCGAACGGATGATGAAGCGGTTCCAGAAGGGGATGTTCAACATGAACGACCTCAAGAT
Source organism: Marivivens sp. (assembly GCA_024642115.1). Taxonomy (GTDB): domain Bacteria; phylum Pseudomonadota; class Alphaproteobacteria; order Rhodobacterales; family Rhodobacteraceae; genus JAHEBU01. Next base: position 425,041 of record JAHEBU010000001.1, read on the forward strand.
GCAGCTGGAACAGATGCAAAAGATGGGCGGCATGGAAGGCCTGATGGGGATGCTTCCCGGCATGGGCAAGATGAAGGGGCAGATGGCCGCCGCCGGGATCGACGACACGATCCTCAAACGGCAGGTGGCGCTCATCAACTCCATGACGAAAAAGGAACGGGCGAACCCCGACCTGTTGCAGGCCAGCCGGAAAAAGCGGATCGCCGCTGGGTCCGGGCTCGAGGTGAGCGAGTTGAACAAACTCCTCAAACAGCACCGCCAGATGGCCGACATGATGAAAAAGATGGGCAAGATGGGCAAAGGCGGGATGCTCAAGAACGCCATGAAGGGGATGTTTGGCAAGGGCGGCGGCATGCCCGACATGAACGACCCCAAGGCGATGGAAGAAGCAGCCAAGGCGCTTGGGTCAAAGATGCCCGGCGGCATGGGGGGGCTTCCGGGGCTTGGCGGCGGCATGCAACTGCCCCCCGGCCTGTCGGGTTTCGGGAAAAAGAAATAACCGATGGCCAAGATTATCCCCGCCCGTCTGCCCCAGCCCAAACCGCGCCCCGCGCCCGGCCCTGCCGCGTTGAAACGGCGGCGGGCGGCGCTTGCGCGCCGGGCGGAACGGCCCGCGCCGCTGATCCAGCCCCCGGTGATCGAAACCGCGCACCTGACAATGGGCCCCTGCACCGATGCCGATACCGAGGCGTTCATGGACTTTTGCGCCACCGACCGGTCCCGTTTTCTGGGCGGTCCGTCGGGTCGAACGGATGCTTGGCGCTCCGTGGCGATCCATGTGGGGCAATGGCACCTGCGGGGCTACGGCACATGGTGGTTGACGGACAAGGCCACCGGCAAACCGGCTGGTCGGGTCGGCCTTTGGCATCCCGAAGGAAACGACGAACCCGAACTGAGCTGGGTGATCTATGCCCCCTTCGAAGGGCGCGGTTACGCAGCCGAAGCCGCCCGCGCCGCCCGCGACTGGGCCTATACCACGCTGGGACTGGACACGCTGGTCAGCCACATCGACGCCGAAAACACCCGGTCGATCCGGCTCGCCCAACATCTGGGGGCAGCGCCAGACGGCGTGCATACTTACGACCACGGCGCGCAGGTCACGATCTGGCGGCATCCGGGGCCGGACGCGCTATGACCGACGCCCTGCACACCGCCCGCCTGATACTGCGCCCGCCCGTCCCCGGCGACTGGGACGCGTTCCATGACTTCATGATGTCGGACCGGTCCACGGCCTTTGGCAGTCACAAGGACCTTGCCAAGGCCTTTCGCAGCTTTGCCGCCGAACTCGGTCACTGGCAGATCTTCGGCTACGGCATGTGGGCGGTCACGGTGCGCGGCGATGACACCTGCATCGGCCTGATCGGCCCGTGGACCCCGCCCGACTGGCCCGAGACAGAAATCGGCTGGATGATCCTGTCGGCGGACATCGAAGGCACCGGCATCGCCACCGAAGCCGCCCGCGCCAGCATCAAACACGCCTATGACGTTCTGGGCTGGCAAACTGCCGTCAGCTATATCGCCCCTGGCAATGCACGGTCGATCCGGCTGGCCGAAAAACTCGGCGCGGTGCTTGACCCTGACGCGCCGCGACCCGCAGCAGACACGCTGGTTTACCGGCACCCCAAACCAAAGGATATCGCATGACAACGCTTCCCTGGGAATCCCGCCCCGTTGGGCAGGCCGCCGTCGCCGTCGAACGGATCGGGCAATCGCTGCCCAAGATTTCGACTGACCGCACCACCATGCGCGGCCCCTACATCGAGGATTTCGATATTTACGCCGACATCGTCATGTCCGACCGGGGGCAATTCGTGTCCGGCCAGCGCACCCGCGAAGGGGCCTGGGACGATTTCCTGCAACTGACGGCCAGCTGGATCCTGCGCGGCGCGGGCCTGTGGACGGTCGAACATCAGGACGACAAGCATGTGTTGGGCTTTGTCCTGCTTGGCCACGAAACCGGCGACCCGGAACCCGAACTCAGCTTTTTCTTCACCGCCGAGGCCGAAGGGCACGGCTATGCGTTTGAGGCGGCGCGATCCGCCCGCAACAACGCCTGGAACGCGCTGAGCTGGGAGTCGCTGGTAAGCTACATCGAACCCGGCAATACGAGGGCCATCGCGCTGGTCCAAAAGCTGGGGGCGTTTCACGACGCCGCCGCCGATCACGACGGCACACAGGCGTGGCGCCACCCCCGCCCCGAGGTGCCGGAACTATGAACGGCGTCCTAACCCACAGCGCGGTGTGTCTGTACAGCCGGTGTACAGCCGGTGTACGGCCAGTGTACGGCCTGTGTACCCTGTTTTGGGGGGGCAAATGACCGACGCCACGACCCGCGCCGCCGACCTTCTCAAAGGTCACCGCGACAGCATCGACCGGCTGGACGCCATTCTGGTGTTCACCCTGGCCGAGCGGTTCAAGCACACCCAATCCGTGGGTCGGCTCAAGGCCGAACACGATCTTCCCCCGTCCGATCCGGTCCGCGAACAGGCCCAGATCGCGCGGCTGACCGACCTTGCGACCCAGGCTGATCTTGATCCTGAATTCGCCAAGAAATTCCTGAACTTCATCATTCAGGAAGTCATCAAGCACCACGAGAAACATCAATCTTAGGGTGGGTAAAACCCACCAAACCTGCCATTTCAAAGGAGAAAACCAAATGGCCATGAAAATCCGGCTCGCCCGCGGCGGTTCCAAAAAGCGCCCGCACTATGCCATCGTTGCCGCCGACAGCCGCATGCCCCGCGACGGCCGCTTCATTGAAAAGCTGGGGACCTATGCCCCCATGCTGCCCAAGGACAGCGAAGAGCGCGTCAAGATGGATGTCGAGCGCATCAAGCATTGGATGGGTCTGGGCGCCCAGCCGACCGACCGCGTGCAGCGCATGCTCGAAGCGGCTGGCGTGGTCGAGAAAAAGACCCGCGCCAACCTGAAAAAGGGCGAGCCCGGCAAGGCCGCCCAGAAGCGCGTCGAAGAAAAAGCCGCCAAGGCCGCCAAATCGGCTGAAGCCGCCGCCGCTCCGGCTGCTCCGGCAGAAGAAGCCGCAGCGGAATAAGCTGATAAATCCGGGGGTTATCCTGCCCCCGGACCCTTCTTTCCGGTCGGGTGACCCATGTTCTGGCTTTTGCGCAAACTGCTGATTCCGGCTGCTGCCTTTGTCTGCGGCATGTGGGTGCAATCGTCCCTGTCCCAGACCGCCTGCCTTGACGCCGGCGGGATCTGGGCGTCAGGGGTATGTCAGGGGGCGCGACCATGACGACGGACAAGGTTGTGGTCGGGACCCTGGCCGGGGCTTTTGGCGTGATGGGCGAGGTGCGGTTGAAATCCTTCTGCGCCGACCCCGCCGCCATCGCCGACTACGTCCCGCTGACCACCGACAAGGGTCTGACATTCCATCAGATTATCCTGACGGGCCAAACCACCAACGGATTTACCGCCCGGGTGGACGGGATCTCGACAAAGGAACAGGCGGACGCGCTCAAGGGCGTCGAACTGTTTGCCGAACGGTCCCTTTTGCCGTCGCTTCCCGACGACGAATTCTATCACGCCGACCTGATCGGTCTGCCCGTGCACGACACAGGCGGGGTTTTTCTTGGCACGGTCAAGGCGGTGATGAACCACGGCGCGGGTGACCTTCTCGAGGTACACGGTGGCACCCTGCCCGCCTCGATCCTGCTGCCCTTTACCCGTGCGGTCGTGCCAACCGTTGATCTGGCCGCAGGCCGGATCGTGGCCGACCCGCCGCCCGGCTTGTTCTGACATGGGCCTGATCTGACATGCGCGTCCTGATCCACGCCGGGTTCCACAAGACCGGGACCAAAAGCGTGCAGGACATGCTGCGCCAACACCGGTCGCTGCTGGCCCCCGCCGTGCGCATGGCGCTCAAGGAGGACCTGCCCGATCTGGCGACCGTCGCCCGGCAGTTTTCCCGCAACCCGTCCGACGCCAACAGCGTCGAATTGAGCCGCGCCATTGCCGGTTTCGTGGCGACCATCGCCCCGAACGACCCCCGCCCTCTGCTGATCTCGTCCGAGGATCTGGCGGGCTACATTCCTGGGCGTTATGGCGTTTTGGGCTACCCTCACGCCGCCGACATCCTGATCCGCCTGCGTGACGCGCTGCTGGTTCATCTGGGGCAAGGCACTGACATTCAATTCTATTTGTCGACCCGCGCCCCCCTGCCCTGGGTCCACAGCTGCTATGCCCAGCATGTTCGCCACGCACGAATGACACAGGACCGGGATGACTATGCCGCGGGGCAAAGGGGCCACAGCGACTTGGCCGCGATGGCCGAGGACGTGCGTCGGGCGCTGGCCCCGACCCCTGTCCACGACCTGTCCCTTGAACAGATAAGCCGCCTGCCGCTGGGTCCGGTGGCCCCCCTACTCGACCTGATCGACCTTGACCCCGTGCTGCGCGCGCAGATGACGCCCCTGCCCGCCAGCAACACATCGGTCCCGCCCGATGTGCTGGACGACATGCTGCGCCTGAACCGCAGCAACAAACCCAAAGAGGCGCTCAACAAGGCCAAGCGGTTGCTGGTCGCCCTTGCCAATGAGGGTCAGACATGACCGACACCCCAAAATCCCACGGCCGCAAGGCGATCCGCCCGACCCTGCGCCCGACCGAGTTGATGACCACCACACCCGACCTTGCAGGCGTCTGGAAGGCGCAGGTCATCACCCTGTTTCCCCATGCCTTTCCCGGCGTTATGGGCGAAAGCCTTACCGGTAAGGCGTTGCAGGACGGGCTGTGGCAATTGCAGACGCTCGACCTGCGCGAATTCGGCGAAGGGCGGCATCGCAACGTCGATGACACCCCCGCCGGAGGCGGCGCCGGGATGGTCCTGCGGGCCGACATTCTGGCCAAGGCGATCCACGCGGCCCGTCAGGATGCCCGCGGGATCATGCCCCTGATCTACCTGTCGCCCCGGGGCAAACCGTTCGATCAACAGATGGCCCGCAACCTTGCCCGGACCGACGGAGTCACCCTGCTATGCGGCCGGTTCGAAGGCGTGGACGAACGGATCTTGCAGCATTTCGGCATTCAGGAAGTGTCCCTTGGGGACTTTGTGATGACCGGAGGAGAGATTGCCGCACAGGCCTTGATCGACGCCACAGTCCGGCTTATACCCCGCGTGCTTGGGAATCAGGAGTCTACCGAGGAGGAATCCTTTTCGGACGGTCTTTTGGAACATCCCCAATACACAAAGCCCGCCGTCTGGGAGGGGCATGCGATACCCGACGTTCTTCTGTCAGGTCACCATGCCAAGATCACGACCTGGCGCCGGGCGATGGCCGAAAGGCTGACCAAGGAACGCCGACCTGACCTCTGGCGGGCTTATTGTGCCAAACACAATAGGGACCCGGGTGAAGACCAAGAGCTCTGAGGTAGCACAGAAACTTTGCGGACTAACCGCAAGCAACATAGGAGCGGCAGATGAATCTGATCGCGCAAATCGAGGCCGAACAAATCGCCTCGCTCGGGAAAGAGATTCCCGACTTCAAGGCCGGCGATACCATTCGCGTCGGCTACAAGGTGACCGAAGGCACCCGCACCCGGGTCCAGAACTACGAAGGCGTCTGCATCAGCCGCAAGCATGGCGCGGGCATTGCCGGATCGTTCACCGTCCGCAAGATTTCGTTCGGCGAAGGCGTGGAGCGGGTGTTCCCCCTCTATTCCACAAACATCGACAGCATTACCGTGGTTCGCCGTGGTAAAGTGCGTCGCGCCAAGCTCTATTATCTGCGCTCGCGCCGGGGCAAATCGGCCCGGATCGCCGAGGTCAGCAATTACAAGGCGCTCGACAGCGCCGCCGACGCGTAAGGAGTGCGGTCATGAGAAAAGACATTCACCCCGACTACCACAACATCAGCGTCAAGATGACCGATGGCACCGTGGTTGAGATGAAATCGACCTGGGGCAAGGAAGGCGACATCATGTCGCTCGACATCGACCCTTCGGTTCACCCGGCCTGGACCGGCGGCACGTCCCGCCTGCTCGACACCGGTGGCCGCGTGTCCAAGTTCAAGAACAAGTACGCCGGTCTGGGGTTCTGATCCGGTACGGTGGGTTTCACCCACCCTACGAGTTTTGCAAACGCCGTCCTTCGGGGCGGCGTTTCGCGTTTCGGGGTGGCCTTTGGGCCTGTGGACAAACTTCCGCCCCAAAGGGATGATATCCCAAGCCGGTCTGACGGCCGCCCCAACGCGAGGGACTGATGCCCTATTCCGATCTGCCAAAACGGTCGTTCTGGTCCTCTTGCCGCCGCGATGCGGCCTTTCGCATGGCCGACCTCTACGAGCCGAAATTCGACCTGTCCCCTGGAATGAAGGTCGCCACATTTGGCAGTTGCTTTGCCCAGCATATCGGCCGCTACATGCGCCGATCGACCCTGACGGTTCTGGATGCCGAACCTGCCCCGCCCCAGTTCCCCCCTGCCGTGGCCGAAGCCTATGGCTATGGCCTGTTTTCCGGCCGCTACGGCAACATCTATACCACCCGCCAGCTGCGCCAGCTAATCGAGGATGCGCTGGCTGTCCGCCTGCGCCCCGAAGGCGTCTGGGCCAAGGCCGACCGGTTCCACGACGCCCTGCGCCCAAATGTCGAACCCAAGGGCCTGACAACCGCCGACGAGGTCCGTCTGCACCGGACCGACCATCTGCGCCGGGTCAAGGCGATGCTGGGCCAGATGGATGTGATGATCTTTACCCTTGGCCTGACCGAAACCTGGGCAGACCGGGCCACCGGTACCGTCTTTCCCAGCGCCCCCGGCGTCATCGCGGGCATATATGATCCCGCTGCCCATGGATTTGTGAACATGAGCTTTGCCGATGTGCTGGAGGATCTGGATGCCGCGCTGGCGCTGGTGCGCGGGATCAATCCGAACCTCAGGATCATCCTGACCGTGTCCCCCGTCCCGCTTGCCGCAACGGCGACGGGCGATCATGTCCTGCGCGCCAACACCTATTCCAAATCCGTACTGCGCGCCGTGGCCGAGGAATTGTCGGCCCCCGACCCCGCCATCGCCTATTTCCCGTCTTACGAGATCATCACGGGCCTGCCCTTTGCAGGACAGTTCTATAACGCCGACCTGCGCACCGTGACTGCCCAGGGGGTCGATACGGTCATGTCCACATTTTTCGCAGCCCACCCCGGCCTGATGGAGGTGCAAGCCCCCGATGTGGCCGTCCCGACCCCGGCCGAGGCAGAGGCTGACGACGTCGTCTGCGAAGAAATCCTGCTGGACGCCTTTGCCAAGCCATGAAGGTCTGTGTCATCGGAAATTCTCATGCGGGCATGATGGTGCGGGCGTTGGACGTGGCACCCGTACCTGACCTGACCTGTCAGTTCTTTGCCAGCCCCGGCACAGGCCCGGTTGACTTCAACCTGACCCCGGACGGCATCCTCAACAGCTCCAACCCAGCCGTTCGTGCCAAACTTGATGCCTACGGGATGCAGCAAGAGGCCAATCTGGCGTCGTTCGACCTGATCGTTCTGGTGGCGATGGGGGGCAGCGTCTTTACCGTCCAGTCGCTGCTGGGCGATCATGTGGTTTATGGCTGGCCGGGAGCGCAAGCGGCGGTCGATGCGCTGAGCACGAACGATCCCGATGACGGACCGCCGCTCCTCTCTCGTCAGGCCATGACCGACGCCGTCGTCGCCCGTATTCAGAACGGTTTGGCCCATGCATATGCCACAGCCATTCGGCGTTTTCTGTCTGTGCCGATCCTTGTGGTGACGCAGCCTGCGCCTTCGGTCGCGCTTCTGGACATGCGGGGGAAATTCCCCCAGATCCGCAAGATGCACCGGCGGGGCGACGGTCCGTCGGCGACGGGCCTCTTGACCGAGGCGCAGCGCATTGCCTTTGCCAAGACGTCCGGCGTGCATGTGCTGATGCAGCCTCAGGACACTCTGGCGGACCGGTTCCTGACGCGTTCCGAATTCACCACCGGGGCAAGCAGGCTCAAGTCAGGGTCGCAACAGCCGGACGACGACATGCTGCATGCAAATGCCCGGTATGGCCGCCTTGTCTGGGACCAGATCCTGCACACCGCATCGGATATATCGCCCTAATCCATTAAAATTGAAAAGAAATCTCGCCCCACCTTTAAGGCCATTTTAAGTGCGCTCACGCCACCTTCCCGACACGATGTCGAGGGGGCAACATGGCACTTCCAATCTACATTCTGGCCGGACAAAGCAATGCTGTCGGGATCGAGGCCAGTCTTATCGCAGACCTGACCAGCCGATTTGGCGTTGGCGGATTCGTTCTGGTGACAGCCGCTTCGGCGGGGGCACCGCTGACCTTTCAAAGGCCACTGGCGGATTGGTCGGACCCGAATGAACTTCAGGCCGACCTGATCCAGTCCACGCTGAACGCGTTGACCGCCAATCCGGACAGCCAGATTGCCGGGTTGATCTGGGTGCAGGGCGAGGCGGACACCTGGGCCATCGGTCGTGCGGCGGAATACGCCAGCGACCTGACCCACCTGTTCGACGGTTTTCGAGCGGCGATCGACGTTGCAACCGGAAACCGGGCAACAGGGATCGAAACAGCGACCTTTGTGATTTCGGGCCTGTCCGATCTGGCAGCGGGGGCTTCGTCCCGGCCCAATTGGGACGCCATCGCAGCCGCCCAGCAGGCCGTCGCAAGTGCGCTCCCCGGTGTCAACTTGGTGGACCCGGACGTCATCGCGTCAGAAAACGGGTTCGGGGCGGACAGCATGTTTCGCGACGGTCTGCATTATACCAACAGCTTTTACAGTTTTCTGGCGCATGCCTTGGTGGACGCCACGGCGTCCCGGCAGACAGTCCACAGCGGCACGACTTTGCCCGACAACCTTGTGGGAACAAGGGGCAATGACGTGTTCTACGTAAACTCTTTGTCCGATCATGTGAGCGAAGCCCGCAACTGCGGCACGGATCTTGTCATCTCTTCGGTCAGTTTCGAATTGCGGGCGCACAGCCAGTATATCGAAAACCTGACGCTGACCGGCACCGCGAACCTTCGGGGCGTTGGGAACGCCTTGGGGAACGTGATTCAGGGGAACAGTGGCAACAACGTGCTCAGCGGTCTTTTTGGGGACGACCTGTTATTCGGCGGGGACGGGCGGGATCAACTGTTCGGCGGAACTGGCGACGACATTCTTGTCGGAGGCCGAGGGGCTGATGTCCTAACAGGCGGGGCAGGCGCGGATATCTTCGTGTTTGATGATGTCGGCGTCTGGAGAGAGAAGGTCATGGATTTCGAGGACGGGATCGACCGCATCGACCTGTCTGGCACGGGTCTGACCAGCTTTTCCCAGTTGTCAGTTACCCGCTACGGCACCGGGACAATCATCAACTACGGGTCGGCATCCATTCTGCTCGTCGGCGAGGATTATCACAACATCGATGCGTCGGATTTCCTGTTCTGAGGACCCGACAGAACTGAAAAGGGCGGCTGAGGGTCCCCCAGCCGCCCTTGATCGTCACCGCGCAGCGACGCGAGGGCGGCTCTTTGGTTTGGCGACCGCATTGGCGGGCTTGCTACGGCCGCGTTGGCCCTGCGGTTTGCCTTCGGCACCCGGCGCACCGCCACCACCACCGAACCGGCGACGCTGGCCGCCAGCACCCCCGCCGTTGGGCCGCTTTTTAGTCGTGCCTTCACCCTCCCACGGGCGCCCGGACGCAATGGGAATGTCTTCCTTCATCGCCCGCTGGATGTCGCGCAGGTCCTGCATTTCATCCGGCGCACAGAACGCGATCGCCGCGCCATCGGCCCCGGCCCGCGCCGTCCGACCGATCCGGTGAACGTAATTCTCGGGCACGTTGGGCAGTTCAAAGTTGTAGACGTGGCGCACGTCCGGAATGTCGAGCCCGCGGGCGGCCACATCGGTTGCCACCAGAATACGCACCTTGCCCGACCGGAAGTCGGTAATCGCCCGTTCGCGTTGACCTTGGCTTTTGTTGCCGTGGATCGCGGTGACGGCGAACCCTTTGGCTGCCAGATTCTTGGACAGCTTCTCCATCCCGTGTTTGGTGCGGCCAAAGACCAGCGCCAATTCGTCGCGGTGGGCGTCCAGCAGGTCGACCAGCAGGTCGAATTTTGCGGCCTGAGCCACGAAATGCACCGACTGTTCAATCTTTTCCACAGCCTTGCCCGGAGCGTTCACCTGAACACGCACCGCATCGCGCAGGAACGCTTCGGCCAGTTCGCCCATCTGCTTGGGCATGGTGGCCGAGAACAGCATGGTCTGGCGGTCGGCTGGCAGCAGCGGGGCAATCCGGCGCAGCGCGTGGATGAACCCCAGATCCAGCATTTGGTCCGCCTCGTCCAGCACCAGAAAACGGGTGTTGGACAGCGACACGGCGCGGCGATCCAGAAGGTCGATCAGTCGGCCGGGGGTGGCGACCAGCAGGTCGACGCCATTGGCCATCCGTTTGATCTGCGCGGTAATGCCCGCACCACCGACGACCAGCGCCACCTTGAGGTGCGATCCTTGGGCATAGGCGGTCAGGTTGTCAGCGATCTGTTTGGCCAGTTCGCGGGTCGGCGCCAGCACAAGGCCGTTGGCCGATTTGGGGTTCGGGCGCACGCCCGATTTCAGAAGCGCGTCCACCATCGGCAGGCCAAAGGCGGCGGTTTTGCCCGACCCGGTCTGGGCCAGCCCCATCACGTCACGCCCGTTCATGGCGTGCGGAATGGCCTGGGTCTGGATCGGGGTGGGGTCGGTGATGCCCTGTTCGGCCAGTTTGGCCACAAGGCGGGGCGCGAGGCCCAGCATGTCAAAATCCATCAAGGATATCCTGTTCTGTCGGCGGGGGCGCGTGGCCAGCCCGCAATAAAGGTTCCCCCCGGCCAGATGGCCGAAGGCATCGCAAGGTTGCGCCCTGTCCTGACAGGCGGACCGCATGTCCGCGCGCCGTCATGACGCTGGACCCCCGCGTGATCTGGGAACCGGAAAACGATACGATGCCTTGCGCCTGACCCTGTTCTTTGTCTTGGGGTCTCGCTCTGCTCACGCGGCAGGATGCATCGGTCTAGGCGCACATGGACCCTCGTGGCACATATGTCAAGTCGGGGGTTGAAAGTGGGAGGCGGGGTGTGCTTGTGCTTTTCCTCTGTGCCCCCACAGCATATTGTGCGGGCCAAGGAACAAAGGGCAGGGTCAGGCCGTGGCACACATCATCGTCGTCGGGAACGAAAAAGGCGGGGCGGGCAAATCGACCGTGTCCATGCATGTGGCGACGGCGCTGGCCCGGATGGGCCACAAGGTTGGCACGCTTGACCTTGATCTGCGGCAAAAGACGCTGGGCCGCTACATGACCAACCGGCAGACGTTTCTGGCGGCCCAGGGGCTGGATCTGCCCAGCCCGTCCTATGTCGATCTGCCCGAAGTGGACCATGCCACCCTCAAACCCGGCGAAAACGTCTATGACCACCGCCTGTCCGCCGCCGTCGCGGGTCTTGAGGCGAACAGCGATTTCATCCTGATCGATTGCCCCGGGTCGCATACGCGGCTGAGCCAGGTGGCCCATTCCCTGGCCGACACGCTGATCACCCCCCTGAACGACAGTTTCGTCGATTTCGACCTGCTGGCCCATGTCGATACCGACGGAGAGACGATTACCGGCCCGTCGGTCTATTCCGAAATGGTCTGGAACGCCCGACAGCTGCGGGCGCAGGCGGGGTTGGCCCCCATCGACTGGGTCGTGGTGCGCAACCGTTTGGGCGCGCAGAACATGGTCAACAAGCAAAAGATGGAAAGCGCGATTGCCAAGCTGGCCCGCCGCATCGGTTTTCGCGTCGCCCCCGGGTTCAACGAGCGGGTGATCTTTCGCGAACTGTTCCCGCGCGGGCTGACCCTGCTCGATCTGCGCGACATCGGGGTGGCGCAACTGAACATTTCCAACGTGGCCGCCCGTCAGGAATTGCGCGACCTGATCAAGGCGTTGAACCTGCCCGGCGTGTCCGTCACGTTCTGACGAAGGGCGTCAGTTCAGCCCCATTCCGGCAATCGACTGGCGCGGACGCCTGCGGCCCATGCCAAAGATCAGGCGCAGGGTTTTCCACACGGTCAGCAAGGCAATCATCGCAAACCCTGCGGCATAGCCCCGCGCCAGCGGGTCACCGTCGATGGCGTCCTGCATGGTCCGCTGCACAAAATCCAGCGCCAGTTGCACGGTTTCGTTGTTGCTCATCTGGCTCAGGTCCATCGCCCGAAGATCACCCAGATCCGGCATGGCCGGCATCTGGGCAGGCAACTGTGCCGAGGCGACAGCCAGGGTTGACAGGTCCGGCGTCGGACCGCCCTTGATCGCCGTCATGACGGCCAGACCAAACACCCCAGCTACTGCCAGCAACAGGACAGCCCGCAGGCCCCCCCCCCGCCGCGCATCCTTTTCGGGCATGGGCAATTTGCCCTTCATCTTTTTCTCGAGCCGCTTTTTCCATTCGGGGTCCTTGACCGCGCGGGCCGAGGGTTGAGCATCGGCATCCGCCAGATACGAGGGACGGTCCAGATGCGCATAGGGATCGGTCGGATCAATCATGCGGCCTACCCCGATCGAGGGGGCAAACGACCGCACCGCGCCAACCAGCATGGCCAGCAGGGCAAGCCCCCCTGCCACCTTGGTCGCCAGACTGACCGGCGACATGCCATCGGGCAGATAGGGGGCCACCAGCCCGGTCCGCCCGGTGATCTGGATCCAGAATCCGGCAACGCCAATAGCAACCGCCAACAGCCCCAGGCCAACCGGCCCGAACAGCCCGCGTATGAGTGATCGACGCATCGGAATCCTTCCCACAAATTCCGGGTCAGGAAACAATCGCAATCGGGCGACAGTGGGGCAGTTCTGCGCCTATTTTCCGCCTTTCACAGGGTTACATGACGCAGCAGGGTATCGCGGTCCACCTCGGCCCGGGGCTTGGACAGCACGACCTCGCCCCGGTTCAGCGCTACGAATTGATCGGCCAGCCCATATGCGAAATCAAAGAACTGTTCGACCAGCACGATGGCAATCTCGCCTTCGTCCCGCAGCAGGGCAATGACCTGTCCGATCTGCTTGATGATGTTGGGCTGAATGCCTTCGGTCGGCTCGTCCAGCAGCAACACACGCGGACGGGCGATCAGGGCGCGGGCAATGGCAAGCTGTTGTTGCTGACCGCCCGACAGGTCACCACCGCGACGGTCCTTCATCTCGGCCAGAACCGGGAACAAGTCATAGATGCGGGCGGGGATCGTCCGGTCGGCGCGGGGCAGGCAGGCAAAGCCGGTCTGCAAATTCTCGGTCACGGTCATCAGCGGGAAAATCTCTCGCCCCTGCGGGACATAGGCGATCCCGGACAAGGCGGCCTGCACCGCGGTCGCATGGGTCAGCGACCGACCGTCCAGGTCGATGGTCCCGCCCCGGTGCGGGTGGCGACCCGATATGGCCTTGAGCAGGCTGGTCTTACCCACTCCGTTGGTCCCCATCACGGCCGTCACGCGGCCCGCCTCAGCACTCAGGCTGACCCGGTTCAGGATCTGGCTGCCGCCGTAATAGAGGTCTAGGTCGGTAACAGTCAGCATCCTATCGCCCCAGATAGACGTCGATGACGGCGGGATTGGCCGTCACATGATCCAGCGACCCTTCGGCCAATACCGACCCTTCGTGCAGGACGGTCACCTTGCAATCAAGCCTGCGGACGAATTCCATATCATGTTCGATCACCACCACGGCGCGGGTTTGCGCCGCGCGTTTGAGGATGGCGGTGGTGTGTTCCCGTTCGGACGGGGTCATCCCCGCAGCCGGTTCATCCACTAACAAAAGGCGCGGGTCCTGTGCCAGCAACATGCCAATCTCCAGCCACTGCTTTTGCCCGTGGCTCAACTCTCCGGCGATGCGGGGCAGATGGTCGGCCAGCCCGATTTCGGTGGCCAGTTCGTGAATGCGGGCCGTTTGCCCCTGCCGCCGCCGTCCCAGCAGCACGTCAAATGGGCTGCGACGGTTCTTGAGTGCCATGACCAGATTGTCATGCACCGACTGCGCCTCGAACACGGTGGGTTTCTGAAATTTGCGACCGATCCCGGCCTGGGCGATCCGGCTCTCGCTCATCCCCAGCAACGACACTGATTTTTCGCCCCACAGGACCTTGCCCTGATCGGGGCGCGTCTTGCCCGTGACGATGTCCATAAACGTCGTCTTGCCCGCGCCGTTGGGGCCGATGATGGCGCGTAGTTCCGGCTGGCCGATCTCGATCGACAGGTTGTTGATGGCCCGAAACCCGTCAAAGCTGACCGACACACCCGATACTTCCAAAAGGGCGCCCATCAGGGTTTCCTCACCAGCTTGTCGACAAGCCCGCCGATGCCTTGCGGGGCGAACAGCGTCACGGCGACAAAGCCGAGACCCAGCAGGACCAGCCACCAGTCGGTCCAGTTGATACGGTAGAACCCAAGGTCGATATCCGGCGCCCCGCCGCCTGTGAACCACGACGACAACAGGGTCACAGTGGCCGCCCCGATGACCGCACCATACAGACGGCCCCGGCCCCCGATAGCCACCCAGACCGCCAGATAAATCGAGGCGATGGGCGCGATCTCGGCCGGGTTGATGATCCCCGCCTGCGGATAATACAGCGCCCCCGCGATCCCCGCCACGATGGCGGTGAGAGTAAAGACGAACAACTTGTACCCCTCGACCGGGTAGCCCAGGAACCGCACCCGCGCCTCGTTGTCACGAATGGCGCGGATGACACTGCCCATCTTGCCCGACACCACCCAGGCGAACAAAAGATAGCCCAGCCCTAGCGCCAGCGCCGAAGCCCAAAGAAATCCGATCGAGATGACCGACTGCGGCACCGCGTCCAGCCCAGGGATGTTCTGCAACCCCGACAACCCGTTGTTGCCGCGCAATCCGCTGTCGTTCTGAAACAGGTATAGCGACAGCGCCAGCGTCATCGCCTGCGTCAGGATCGACAGATAGACGCCAGTGACCCGACTGCGAAACGCGAGCCACCCGAACACCAGCGCCAGCAGCCCCGGCACCAGCAAGACCATCAGCAGTTGCAACGGCAAACTGCCCGCAAAGGTCCAGATCCAAGGGAACTGAGAACTGCCCACCACACCGAATATTTGCGTGCCGATCCCGTCCACCACCTCCTGCGGGGTTGGGGGTAAGGGCGCACCGGCCAGCGACTGCACCACGATCTCTTCGGTCCGGGCATACATCAGCCACATGCCAACCGCATAGCCCCCGATGCCAAAGAACGCGACATGACCCAGCGACAGGATACCGCAATAGCCCCAGACCACGTCCATCGCCACCGCGATCAGGCACAGGCACAACGTCTTGCCCAGCGTCTTGACGAACGATGTGGACAGGACCCCGATCCCGAACCCTTCGGACAGGACGGTCACCCCAACGGTGAACAGGGCCAACGCCAGCAGGACCCACAGGACAGACGGATTGCGGCGCAGGAACGGCCCGGTCATGGTCTCTTGTCCCCCTGCCTTTGTGCCGAAAATATCCCGGGGGGCGCGGGGGGCTGGCCCCCCGCCCGGTCGGCTCGTGAAACGAGACGAAACTGCATCCTCAATCCCCCGCCGCCCGGCCCTTGAGCGCCACGATCCCCTTGGGACGGAACTGAATGAACAGGATGATGAACAGGATCATGTAGGTCTGTGCAGCCAGCGTGTTGGACGGGTTCAGGACCTCGATCCCCTTCTGCAACACGCCGATCATCGTGGCCCCGGCCAGCGTCCCCCAGACATTGCCGACTCCGCCCACGACGACGGTCATGAACGATTGCACGATGTAATCGGCGCCCATCTCGGACGTGACCTTGGCATACAAACCGATGGCCACCCCGGCGATCCCGGCGATGCCCGACCCCAGGCCAAAGGTCAGCATGTTGATGCGGTCAGGATTGATCCCCATGCTGGCGGCCATGCCGGGGTTCTGCGTGACCGCCCGCACCTCAAGCCCCAGCCGGGTGCGTTTGAGGATGAACAGGATCAACCCCAGAAAGATCAGCGCCAAAACAAAGATGGCGATCCGGATATAGCTGATCGACACCACGTCATTGAACGTCAGCGCCCCGTCCAGCCACGCGGGCGAGGTGAGGGGCCGGGCCTGCGTGCCGAATATGTTCTTGGCCAGTTGCTGCAACGCGATCGAAATGCCGAAGGTCGCAAGCAACGTCTCGAGCGGACGCTTGTACAAATGCCGGATCACCAGCCGCTCCATCGCCACCCCGGCCCCGAACGTGACGGCAAAGGCCAGCGGCAGCGCGATCAGGATCGACACCGTGTAATTCGGTACGAATTGCTGCACGACGTACCCGGTATAGGCCCCCATCATGATGAATTCGCCGTGGGCCATGTTGATGACGCCCATCACACCAAAGGTGATGGCCAACCCGATGGCCGCCAGAAAGTAGATCGAGGCGAGCGACAGGGCATCCAGCGCCAGATCAGCCCCCTGATTGACGGCCAGCCGGGTGGCCAGCGCCGCCTGCGCCTCTTCCGCCGCAGCGGTCAGGTTCGGATCGGTTTCGGTATAGGCAGTGTAAAACACATGGGCCTCGACCGCCGCCCGACGTGCCTCGTCGGGGACAAATGGCGGAACGACGCCCTGATCGGCCAGCGCCTGATAGGCACGGATGCGGGCGGCGTCGGTGTTCAGGTCGGCCACCGGCACGCCGCCCACCTGACCGTCGGCGATATGGGCGATCAGCCCATCCTTTAATGCTTGCGTCGTCACTGTCGGCTGCGCAAGGCCCGCATCGGCCAGTTGCGCATAGGCGTCATTGACCGATATGTCGCGACCGGGCTTGAGGACGGCGACCACATTGGTCCCCTCGGGCAGGACGTCCGCAACCGTGGTTCTGGTGGCAAGGATCTGGCTCAGCACCGCGCGGGCATCCACGCTCAGATCGCCACTCAGGCTTCGTATTGCCTCGGCGCGGGCGACGGGGTCCGGATCGAACCGGGCAGCCAGCAGGCGGGCCAACCGCACCTTGCGATCCTTCAGGGCCGGATCGGGTTCTTCCTCGATGGCCTGGCGCAACGGCTCCAGCAGGTCGGGGCCGGGATCGCGGGCGATGCTGTCAACCGCGGCCAGCCGTTTTGCCATGTCAGGATCGAGCAGTTGAAACTTGACCAGCGCCGTGCTGATGACGCCGCGCACCCCGGCGTTGGGTTTGATGTTATCAAGGTCGGCCTTTTCGGCCGTCCCTGCCTCGGCCCCGGTGTCCACGTCGATCAGGATATAGGGGCCAGCACCGGTCACATAGAAAAACAGGCCGTCTGCCTTGCGCTGCCAGACCTCCTTGTCCCGCCAATGCTCCAGAAATTCGGGAACCTGAGGCAAATCCGAGGCATCGAGCGCCGCAATCACCGCATCAACCGACCGCCGCGACGGGCTGGCCACGGCATCGGCCTGAGTTTGCAGAACCGACTGCAAATCCTGCGCGCGAACCTCGCCTGTTGCCGCGCCAAGCATCAGGGCGGCCATCAAAAGGACAATCAACGCGCGGGTCATTCTTGGAATACGTCCAGATCAGAGGGTGGGGGGCGCGGGTCTGCGCCCCCCGGTCAAGCGCCGGGAGGAGGTCGGCACTCAGTAGTTCGAGGTGAGCTGCACGCAGGTCTTGGTTTCGGTGTTGTACATGCCGCATTTCAGCGTCACCCAATCCGATTCCAGAACCGCCGATTCCGGCAGGAAATCGGTCCAGGCGTCGCCGGGCACCGGTTCGGTCTGGCTGATGATGTCGAACTGGCCATCGGCCTGAATTTCACCGATCAGAACCGGTTTGGTCAGGTGGTGGTTGGGCAGCATTTCAGCCATCGTGCCGGTCAGGTTCGGGAACGTCTGGCCCGGCAGCGCGTCGATGACGGTGTCCACGTCCGTCGTTCCGGCAGCGGTCACCGCGTTCACCCACATGTTGAAGCCGATATAGTGGGCCTCCATCGGGTCGTTGGTCACGCGGGCATCGTTGCCGATGAATTTGTGCCATTCGTCGATGAACGTCTTGTTTTCAGGCGTATCGGCGGACATGAAATAGTTCCACGCGGCCAGATGCCCGACCAGGTTCGACGTGTCGAGGCCCGAAAGCTCCTCTTCGCCCACCGAGAACGCCATGACGGGGATGTCGTCGGCGCTGACGCCTGCGGCGGCCAGTTCCTTGTAGAACCCGATGTTGGCGTCGCCGTTGATGGTGGACACCACGCCGACCTTCTTGCCATCCGCGCCCAGCGCCACGACGTCACCGACGATGGTGGCCCAGTCGGACTGACCAAAGGGGGTATAGTTCACAAAGATATCCTCGGGCGCGATGCCCTTGGATTGCAGGTAGGCTTGCAGGATGTTGTTGGTCGTGCGCGGATAAACATAGTCGGTGCCGAGCAGGGCGAATTTTTCGACGCCCAATTCGTCGATCATGTAGTCCACCGCCGGGATCGCCTGCTGGTTCGGCGCGGCGCCGGTGTAGAACACATTGCGCGACGATTCCTCGCCCTCGTACTGGACCGGATAGAACATCAGGCCGTCCAGTTCTTCGATCACGGGCAGGACGGATTTGCGGCTGACCGAGGTCCAGGCCCCGAAAATCACCGACACCTTGTCAACGGTCAGCAATTCCCGCGCCTTTTCGGCAAACAGCGGCCAGTCGGACGCGGGGTCCACGACCACGGCCTCCAGTTGGCAGCCCAGCAGCCCGCCCTTGGCGTTCTGCTGGTCGATCAGCATGAGCATGGTGTCTTTCAGCGTGGTTTCCGAAATCGCCATGGTTCCGGACAGCGAATGCAGGACGCCGACCTTGATCGGGCAGTCCACCGCATGGGCCGCGCCCGCCGCCAGAATGGCAGCCGTGGACAGCGAGGCGAGCAGAGTTTTGGTCGTCATAATGGAACAAGTCCCCCAATGATGCGCCGCGGGGTCCCGAACCGGAGGGCGTCTTTGCGCCATTGACCGGACATGCTACAAGGAACCGCAGCAGATATGTTGCCGCCGTGCGGAGGGGGTGATCTGCCAGGATACGACCTCTGCACGGTGTTTGAGCCGCCCGACGGGAAGCAGGCTTAGCGTTAACGGCCCGTTCACCATTACGTCATGATTCTTGCTGCACTGCCGCGAGGATTCCGATCATCCGCCCAGAGATTGGGCAAAGTCCCCAGTCGCGCCCGAAAATTAGACGGGCCGGGGATCAGTCCTGGGCGACGAGGTGCCCGTCCGACACCTCGCGCATGATCACACGGTCGGGGGCCTGCCCCGCCGGATGGACCGGGCTGGGGATTTCGCCCGCCAACCGGACAGTTTCGGGCCGGGTCCGGGTCGGGTCCGGCACCGGAACGGCGGCGATCAGGCGGCGGGTGTAGGGGTGCTGGGGGTTGCCGAACACCTGCGCACGATTTCCGGTTTCCACGATCTGCCCCAGAAACATGACAGCGACCCTGTCGGCGATGGTGTCGACCACGGCCATGTCGTGGCTGATAAACAGGGTAGCGATGCCGAATTCGGTTTTCAGGTCACCGAGCAGGGCCAGAACACGGGCCTGAACCGAGACATCCAAGGCAGACACGCTTTCATCCGCGATCAGCAGTTTCGGGTTCAACGCCAGCGCCCGGGCGATGCAGATCCGCTGCCGCTGCCCGCCGGAAAATTCATGGGGGTAGCGGTCGGCGTGGTCGGGTTGCAGGCCCACGCGGGACAAAAGGTCGGCCACCCGGGCTTTGTGGTCGCCGGGGATGGCATGGATCACCAGCGGTTCGGCGATCAGCCCGCCCACAGTCATCCGGGGGTCGAGGGCGGCCATCGGGTCCTGAAAGATGATCTGGACGGACCGGGTCAGCGATTTGCGCCCTGTGGCGTCGAGGCTGCCCAGCTTTTGGCCGTCCACCTCGATCAGGCCCTGATGGGGGACGAGGCCGACGAGGGCCTTGGCGATGGTGGATTTTCCGCAGCCGGATTCGCCCACAAGGGCGAAAGTTTCGCCGGGGTTGATCGTCAGGCTGACCCCTTCGACGGCGTGGACGTTGTGGGTCGTTCGGTTCAGCAGACCGGATCTCAGGGGGAAGCGGACGACCACATTTTCCAGCCGGGCGATGGGGTGTTCACGCGTGAACCGTATGTCATGTATCTGATTTTGTTCTGTAATCTCGAAACTGGCATTTTCAGAACCAGTCGCAGCACGATCGCGCATACGCGGCACGGCGGCCAGAAGGTCGCGCGTGTATTGGGCGGTGGGTGCGGCAAATATCTGCCGCACGTCGCCCTGTTCCACCACGCGGCCCGCCCGCATTACGATCACCCGGTCGGCCATTTCGGCCACCACGCCCATGTCGTGCGTAATCAGGATAATGGCCATTCCGGTGTCGCGTTGCAGGTCGCGCAGCAGGTCCAGCACCTCGCGCTGGACGGTCACATCGAGCGCGGTGGTGGGCTCATCCGCAATCAGCACCTGAGGTTTGAGCGCCAGCGCCATGGCGATCATCACCCGTTGGCGCATCCCCCCGGAAAGTTCGTGCGGATATTGCCCCAGCCTGCGTTCGGGCTGCGACAGCCGCACTGCGGTCAGCGCGTCCAGCGCCATGGCCCGTGCCTGCGCCCGGCTGATGGGCTGGTGGGCGCGGATCGCTTCGGTCAGTTGCCGCCCGATGGTCAGGACGGGGTTGAGCGAGGTCATGGGTTCCTGAAAGATCATCGCGATCCGGTCGCCGCGAATGGCGCGCATCTGATCCTCGGGCAGGCTGGTCAGTTCCCGCCCGTCAAGGATCACCGCCCCCGACGTGACCCGCACGGCAGGCGGCGGCAGCAGTCCCATGATCGCCAGCGAGGTTATGGATTTGCCCGACCCGGATTCCCCCGCGATGGCCAGTGTTTCACCGGGGGCAAACCGGAACGACAGGTCCGAGACAAGCGGATGCAGGCCGGTTTCGGTGCGGACCGAAACGGAGAGGGCATCGACGCGCAGGATGTCGGGGGTGGGGGTCATTCAGAGGGATTTCTTGACGTCTGGATAAAAGCGAAAAGGGCGGCGCCCGGACCGCCGGGGCAGGAAGCGAAGCGCCTGCCCCGGGAGGGCGGTTCGGGCGCTGCCCGGCGTTGCCGCCGGGCGGGTCCGTTCTTGCTACGGTTCACTCGAACACACACCTTGGGAAATAGAACGACACGACCCAGTTAGGCATGTCCACGATTTCCGAAATGCGCAGGTCGCCGCAGGTGCTGACCAGCATGTAGGCATCGACCGCCGCCATGCCCCGCGTGGCAGACAGGAAATCGACCATGCCCGACACCGCGTCGCGGGCTGCTGTCATCAGGTCGGGGCCGATGCCGGTGGTGACTTCGTACCCCTTGGCGTCCAGATGGCGCGTGACCGGGCCGGGGGTGGTGAAGCGGGGAGTTTTGAGGTTCGCCCCTTTGACCAGATCGAGTGTCAGGACCACGTCCATCGGGGATTCGATGGCCGTCCCGCAGACTTCGCCGTCCCCTTGGGCGGCATGGGTGTCGCCCACGCTGAAAAGCGCCCCCGCCACCTCGACCGGAAGATAGAGGGTCGTTCCGGCAGACAGATCGCGAATATCCATGTTGCCGCCGACCCGCCGGGGCGGGACGATGGAGTGCAGGCCCGGCTCGGCCGGGGCCACGCCAATGGTCCCGGCAAAGGGTTTCAAAGGCACGCGGCCTTCTTTCCCAAAGAGCGACGGGGCCAGTGTATCGGCGTCATAGCTCCAGACATGCAGCGCCGGATCGGTAAACTGATCCGCCAGCAGGCCAAAGCCGGGGATGTTTGCCGTCCAGCCCCATCCCTTGCCCCCCTGTTGCTGGGGGGCAAAGCTGTCGATGGTGATTTTCAGCGCGTCGCCGGGTTCGGCCCCTTCGACATAGATGGGGCCACTGACCGGGTTGATCTTGCCAAAGTCGAGTGCGGTCACATCCGCCACGGTCGACGACGGGCCAAGCTGGCCCGCCGAAGAATCGTGACAGTGAAACAGGATTTTCGACCCCGGTTCGGCCCGCTGCACCGGGGCGAAGGAGTTATCCCAGCCGAAATGGTGCTGCGCGCCGTGGATGGTGTAATTGCAATCCTGACACATGGGATCACTCGGTCACATAGACGTAGTCGTAGTTCACCGGGATCGACACCGGATCGACATAGAGGCTGTCATCGCCGCCCATCCGCGCCGATTTCATCGTGTAGCGCTGTTCGTTGAACACCGGGACCCAAGGCGCCTCTTTCATGACGTTCTGGTAGATGTCCGACCACATGGCCAGACGCGCCGGATCGTCGGGGTTGTTGAAGCTGTCAGCCTTGGTCGCCTCGGCATCAATCGCGGGGTCGCAGAATTTCGACCAGTTCCAGCCGCCCTCGGCCGCGCCCGAACAGCCCAGGATCGGCCCGTAGAAGTTGGAAGGATCGGGGAAGTCGGCGATCCACGCCATGCCGCCCGACCAGATCATCGGGGCGGTGCCCGCACCGCCCGCCTCGATCACGTTGGCCTGCGCCAGCGACTGGATCGACGCGCGGATGCCGATGG
The DNA here is from genome assembly GCA_024642115.1 of Marivivens sp. Classification (GTDB taxonomy): domain Bacteria; phylum Pseudomonadota; class Alphaproteobacteria; order Rhodobacterales; family Rhodobacteraceae; genus JAHEBU01. Next base: position 447,543 of record JAHEBU010000001.1, read on the forward strand.
CCGCCAGATCCTGCTGCATCGCCTGCGCGATACGCGGGTTGGGGTCGGTGTTCATGACGTAAAGTTCGGTGTCGAACCCATCGGGAAAGCCCGCATCGGCCAGCATCTGCTTGGCCTTTTCGGGGTCATAGGGATAGCCCGCGTAATCGGCGGTGTAGCCCGGCATGGATGGCGGCAGCGGCTGGGTGGCGGGCACGGCACGACCGTTGATGATCTGGGTGATCCGGTCCTTGTTGATCGCCATGTTGATCGCCTCGCGCACCGCGAGGTTGTCCAGTGGCGGGATGGTGACGTTGAGAGTGATATACCCGGTCTGAAGCTGCCCGCCTTCGACGACGCGGGCGGCTTGGGCGGGGTCGGCCATGACTTCGGTGAATTTGGCGGGGGGGATGCCGTCGCCGGGGACATCAACCTCGCCATTCTGGAGCCGCAGCAGGGCGACGATGGGTTCCTGGCCCACCTCGAACGTCACGGTGTCCAGATAGGGGACGCCCGCCCGCCAGTAGTCGGCGTTCTTCTGGAACACCAGTTTCTGACCGATGGTCCATTCGGCAAGGCTGAACGCGCCGGTGCCGACCGGGTTGTGCCCGAAATCATCGCCTGCCGCTTCGACCGCTTCCTTTGGCACGATGGACGAGAAATTGAGCGCCATGACGTGCAGGAAGGTCGCATCGGGCCGCGATAGCTGGATTTGCACGGTCATGGGATCGACCACGGTGACCCCTTCGAGCGTGGTGGCCGACCCGTCGGACATGGCATCGAACCCCTTGATCGAGGCAAAGAAGCCTGCGCCGGGGGATTGCGTGGCGGGCAGCGTGACCCGGTCGAGCGAATATTTCACGTCGTCCGCCGTCATTTCCCGCCCGTTGTGGAATTTCACGCCCGCCCGCAGGTGGAAGGTGAAGGTCATGCCGTCGTCGCTGACCTCATACGATTCTGCCAGACCGGGCCGCAATTCGGTGGTGCCGGGGACGTAGTCCATCAGGCTGTCGAACAGCGATTTGATCATCGACCAGTTCTGCCAGTCATAGCCGATGGCGGGGTCAAGGGTGGCGACGTCGTCCTTGTAGGTCACGGTGATCCCGCCGCCGGACTTGGCGTTGGGATCGGGGGTGTAGTCCTGTGCCAGCGCGGGCAGGCCAAGGGCCATCATCAGGGCGGTGGAGGCGAGCAGTTTTTTCATTGTGAGTCTCCTGTTGGGTTAGCGGATACGAATACGGGGGTCGATGAACGGGGTGATGAGGTCGGCCAGCAGGTTGCCCAGCACGATGGCACAGGCAGACACCAGCGTGACGCCCATGATGATGGGGATGTCCACGCGCTGGATCGCCTGCCAGGCCAGTTGCCCGATGCCGGGCCAGCCGAACACGCCTTCGACGACGACGATCCCGCCCATGAAGATGCCGATGTCGATACCGATCATGGCGATGATGGGCAGGATCGCGTTGGGCAGGGCGTGGCGGAAGATGACGGCGCGGCGGGTCAGCCCCTTGGCCCGCGCGGTGCGGATGAAATCGGCGCGCAGGACCTCGACCATGCTCGACCGCATCATGCGGGCATACCAGCCCGAGCCGAGGATGCCGAGTGTCACGGCGGGCAGCACAAGATGATGCCATGTCCCGTAGCCGCCGATAGGAAACCAGCCAAGGCGGACGGCGAAGATATAGAGAAGGATCAGGGACACCACGAATTGCGGGGCGCTGACGGCGACAAAGCTGGTCATCATCAGCACGTTGTCGGTGGCGCGACCGCGCCGGAGTGCGGCCACCATTCCCATCGCCAGACCCAACACCAGTTCGCAGGCGATCCCGGCGGCCATCAGCAGCAGCGTGGGCGGCAGGCGGGCGGCGATCAGAGTAGAGACATCGGTTTTCTGCAAATAGCTGCGCCCCATGTCCCCCTGCACCAGCCCCCACAGATACCGCCCGTATTGCACGACGAACGGCTGATCGAGGCCCAGTTCGCGGCGGATATTCTCGACCGTCTGCGGCGTGGCCGATCGCCCGGCGATCTGCCGCACCGGGTCGGCGGGCAGAACGAAGAGCAGGAAGAAGGTGATGAAGCTGACGCCCAGAAGAATCAGCGCGGACTGGAACAGGCGGCGGGCCAGATAGGCGGGCATCAGTCGGACCCCCGCAGTGTCGGGTCCAGCACATCGCGCAGTGCATCGCCCACAAGGTTGAAGGCCAAGGCCAGCATCAGGATGGCCGCGCCCGGAAAGAACACCAGCCAGGGGGCCGCCTGAAAATAGGTCTGGTTTTCAAAGATGATGTTGCCCCAGCTGGGGGTCGGGGGTTGGACGCCCACGCCAAGGTAGCTCAGCGTCGCTTCGAGCAGCACGGTCGTGGAAATCCCCAGCGTCCCCCAGACAATGATCGTGGGCACCAGATGCGGCAGGATGTGCCGGAACAGGATGCGCCCGGTCCCGGCGCCCAATGTCCGTTCGGCCGCAATGAAATCCCGTTCGGCCAGTGATGTGGTTTCGGTGTAAATCACCCGCGCGGTCTGCACCCAGTTCACCAAGGCGATGACCATCGCCACGATCCAGAGCGACGGAGTGAAAATGGCCGCGAGGCAAATCGCCAGCAGCAGCGCCGGAAAGGCCATCATGAGGTCCGTGAACCGCATCAGGATCGACCCGACCCAGCCGCGGAAATAGCCCGCCGTGATCCCGACCAGCGTGCCGATCAACAGCGCCATGCCGTTGGCCAAGACCCCGATGATAAGAGAGGTCCGCGCGCCATACAGGATACGCGACAGCAGGTCCCGCCCCAGAAGGTCGGTTCCCAGCGGGTAGGCCCCGCCGGGGGGCATGGGGGCACCTTCGATCGTCAGCCCGTCGAAATTCTGCTGGAACGGATCGAAAGGGGCGATCAGGGGCGCAAAGATCGCCCCGCCGACGACCAGCGCGATCAGGAGCAGGCCGAATACGGCCAGCTTGCGCCGCATCAACCGGGCCAGTGGCCCCGGCGGAAGGGCGCGATCAGGAACGGCTATGTCGGTCATCCGCCCCCCCTGCCCCATACCGGGCGACGACGCGGGCCGCCGCCTGTTCCAATGTCACCCGCCATGTCATCGCCATTTGGCGAAGCTGGGCATAGGCCTCGGCCTCGGTCCCTTGGCGGGCCAGAAGGGTCACCGCCTGCACCACGGTCTGCCGTTCGTCGATCCGCGCCCGCAGGTCCGCAATCTCGATCTCGGCGGCGCGACGGGCATCAAAGGCGGCGCGGGCGATCAAAAGAGCAGAGTATGCCCCGCTGTCGCCCACGGGTTTAAGCAATTGAGCATGTGCGCCGATGGAGAGCGACCATTCGATCCGCCCCGGCGCCTCGGACCCAATGAGGGCGATCATGGGCATCGGACTGGCCCCCGGCGCCCAGGGGAATTGCCCGTCATGGCCCATGTCGGCATCGAAGAATACGAAATCCGCGCCAAGGGCAGACGCGTCCAGATCGGGCCAGACCGCATCGACATGCAGGCCGATGGCCGCCAGTTGCCGGGTCAGCGCCTGCACGACTGCATGGGGCCGGTGCAGGATCACCGCCCGCGCCCCGCCAAGGTTCTGGATGCGGACCGTCCGTTTCAAGAGACCACCCGCAGGGTCCGCGCCGCGCGGGGCCGGTCGTGGGTGAGGTAGGGGTCGCCGGGTTGGGCGGCCTGCCGTTCAAGGATCTGGAACGCCCCGCCGCGCACCTGCGCGATCAGGGTGGGCAGTTCGGTGTGGTGCGTCTGTGCGTCGATCAGCGACGGTGTGGCGGTCAGAAGGTTTGCCAAAGGTGCGGTTTCCGAGCCTGGTTCGGCCAGAAGCCGGGCAAGTTCCTGGACCGCCTTGAACGCCGCCTCTTCATGGCTCGATCCAAAGGACGCGTCCGAGGCCCCCCGGAAATAGGGGCCTGCGGCGATCAGCCCCTCGGACGCCAAGCCCAGCGCGGGCAGTTCGCATTCGGTGAGGTTGCACGACAGGACGGGGCAGTTTTCGGGCAGGAATGCCGGGTCGGTCGCGCCCAGCGCCTTGTAAGCGGACAGAAATTCATACGACGACGGGCCGATCAGCGCGTTGTGGATGAAATCGGGCCGGGTCACGCGGATTTCCTCGATCATCCGCCCCACGTCGAGCGATCCGATTGGCAGATAGCGTTCGCCCAGAACCTCGCCCCCCGCGGCCATGATCGTGTCGCGGGCAAGGCGGTTCATTTCCCACCCCCAGATGTAGTTCGATCCGGTGAGATACCCGCGCCGCCCATAGGCCGGGAAGGTCCAGTCGAGCAGCGGCAGAAGGTGCTGGTTGGGGCAGGCGTGGGTGTAGGCGACATGATCGGACGCCTCGAACCCTTCGTAGGGGACGGCGTACCAGAGCGTGCCGCCGGCCCGCTCCAGCACCGGGATGACCTCCTTGCGGCTCCACGATGTGACGCAGCCGATGATGTGTCGGGCGGTGGTATTTCGCAGGATGTCGTCGGCCATCGGCGCATAAAGGTCGATGTTCCGACCGGGGTCGCGTTCAACCGGGTGGAAGGTCAGCCCGTGCGACGGATCGCCGTTGATCGCAGCAATGGCGGACAGGGCCCCGGTCCGGCACGCCTCGGATATCAGGCAATAGCTGCCGGAGCGCGAGTAGAGCAGGCCGAGTTCGATGCGTCGCGTCATAGGTCGCCCAAACAAAAGCCCCGCGCCGGACCATCCCTAGGGAGAGGCCGGAAACGGGGCGCGGATGCCGGTCGGCGAAGTGCCGATTCTGTTATTTCTCAAGTGTGGCGCGCGTTGCCCGCCGGTCAAGCATTCCGGCCGCTGCATCTACGGACAAGTGGCACTATCGCGCCAGTTGCCTGTTTTTTAAGCAGCGTCAGGCGTGGGACGGCGAGCCGTTTCCGGTAACACACGACAGAGTTGCGCAGGGCAGTCAGCCAAGGTCGATCCGCAGACCGTCCTGCCCCAGATGGAACGGGCCGGTCCAATGCGGGCGAACGGCGGCCAGCCAATCCGCCAAGGTATATTCGGGGTCGTCCGAGGGGATCAGGTGGTTCAGCGCCAGCACCTTGACCCCTGCGGCCGTGGCGGTTCGCGCGGCATCCTCGGCCGTGGTGTGGGCGCGGTGGAAATGCGCCATCAGCTTGTCCGACCCATTGCCAACCCGCGCAAAAAGTGCGGGCAGGGCCGCGGTCAGCATCGCCTCGTGAATGAGCAGGTCAGCCCCTTGGGCAAAGGCAGGCAAGTCCGGCAGGAATGCGGTGTCACCGGAAAAGACGACGTGCCGCGTCGCGGTTCGAAACGACAGCGCAAAGGTGTCGGTCAGGGGAGGATGGATCGTGCGCAGGGCTGACACGCGCAGACCGTGATCGTCATAGAACGTCCCCTCGTCAATCTGGTGGATGGCGACAAGGGCGCGCAGGTCAGGCCGACCTTCGTCCTCGATCCGCAGATCAATGTCGGCTTTCATCGAGGCAAGAAAGCCCTGCCAGTAGAGGTCGAGCCCCATTGGCCCCCAGACGTCCACGGTCGTTTTCAGCCCCGCCGTCCAGGCGGTGTGCAGCAGCGGGCCAAGTTCAAGATAGTGGTCAGAATGCAAATGGGTGATGAAGATCAGGGAAATGTCGCGCAACCCCATCCCCTGATCGGCCAGACCGCGCGTCACGCCAAGCCCGCAGTCGACCACGATCCGGTGGCCATTCAGAATCAGCAGGTTCGAAGTGGGCATGGTGGAACCGGGGCGGATGGCCGGCCCGCCTTTGGTCCCCAGAAGGGCGACGTAGTCGGGCATGGGTTTTACGGCATCCATCAGACGGGGACCAGAGCGCCGGGGCCGCCGATGACCTGGGCGGCCAGCGCGCTGCCTTGGCCAACCGGGTCGGGGTGGTCTGTCAGTAGCGCGGCGAGAAAGCCTGCGTTGAAACTGTCGCCTGCCGCTGTTGAATCGACCACCTTTGCGACCGTGACGGGTTGATGCGTTTGGTCGCCGCCCGGACCAGACGACAGGATCGGTCCCGCGCCGTTCTTGACGATGACCGTTCGCGCCCCGGCGGCGTGGTAGCGGGCTGCGGTGGCGGCGGGGTCGGCGTCGCCGAAATAGGCGGCCTCGTCATCGTAGGACGGCAGTGCGATGTCGGCGTTGGCCGCGGCCTGCATCACGGCGGCGCACATCGTGGCGGTGTCGGGCCAGAGTCGGGGGCGCAGGTTGGGGTCAAAGGCCACTTGCGCGCCCTGCCCCCGCGCCCGGGCGACTGACGCCAAAAACGCCGATCTTTGCTCGGGCGGCAGAATGGCCAATGTGATCCCCGAAAAATAGATCAACGCGGCCCCTGACAGCGCCGCGTCCAGCCGAGCCGGATCATCGGCCAAGGTCCGCGCCGCACTTTGCCCGCGCCAATAGCTGAAGCCGCGTTCGCCGTCGCGCAGCGAAATGAGGTAGAGGCCGACCGTCAGGTCCGGTACCCGCCAGATATGTTCGGTGCCGACCCCCGCCCCGGCCATCATGGCCACCATCCGGTCGGACAGGTCGTCGGTACCCACCGCCGTCACATAATCGACCGCCACATCGGCGGGCAGGCGGCGGCGCAGATACCAGGCCGTATTGAACGTGTCGCCGGCAAAGCCCAGCCGCATCTGCCCGTCAGGACCGGACAGTTCGACCATGCATTCGCCTATGCAGACCAGCCGCATCATTCCTCTTCTGCGAACCAGGCGTGGTTTTCGGCGCGGATGCGGTCGATCTGGTCGCGGATGCGGGACAGGTGATCGCGCATCGCGCTTGTCGCCGCCGCGACATCGCGGGCCTTGAGCGCATCAAGGATCAGGACGTGGTCGTCGTAGGCCCGGCGCGAGGCAAAGGACAGCGACAGCATCCGCACCCGGTCCATGTGCCCCTTGTTTTCGCGGATCATGTCCCAGGCAAAGGCGAGGCCAGCACGTTTGCAAATTTCATGGTGGAACTGATCGTCGAGCCGGTGAAAGCGGGGTTTGTCTCCGGCTTCGGACGCGGTGAGTTGATCGGCCAGCAGGGCATCCAGAGCATCGAGGTCGGCGGTGGTCAGGGTTGAACAGGCGGCGCGCACTGTCTCAAGCTCCATCGCGGTACGGATAAATCGGGCCTTCATCACCGCCTCGGCGCTGATCTGGCTGACGGTGGTGGCCCGCTGCGGACGGATCACAAGGAACCCCAGTTTGGACAGCCGATAGAAGGCGTCGCGTACCGGCTGGCGCGAAACGTTCATCTGCTTGGCCACGTCCACCTCGGACAATTTGGCCCCCGGCGGAAGGTCGAGCGACAGCACCTGCGCGTGCAGTTCGTCGAACACCAGATCGGTGACGGACGGCCGGGTCATCGGGTCGATCGTGCGTAGCGAAAACCGTTCTGTCATACCTCCCCCTTCGACGATTGACTCGCCGGATATACTAGCATATTAGTTTATCTCATCGGGATTGACCAGCAAAACTGCCCAGATCCTGACTGACATCGCTACGCCAGAGGAGGGGGCAACAGCAATGGCGAACCCGCCCGTTTTCCCTGATGGCGCAAACTTCGGCTGTGACAAGCCACACCAGGGAGGAGACATCATGACCCTATTCAAGACCACATTGGCTGGCCTTTTGGCCACCGCCGCCATGGCCACCGCCGCAACCGCCTGCGAGGTGACATTCCGGTCGTCCGACACCCACCCCGACGGATATCCGACCGTCGAAGCGGTCAAGGCGATGGGCGCCGAGTTGGAGGCCAAGACAGACGGCCGCCTCTGCATCGAAATCTTTGCCTCGGCCCAGTTGGGCGAGGAAAAGGACACCATCGAACAGACCCAGTTCGGCGTCATCGACATGAACCGCGTATCGCTTGGGCCGTTCAACAACATCATCCCCGAAACGCAGATCCCGTCGCTGCCCTATATTTTCCGGTCGACCGAGCACATGCATCACGTCATGGACGGCCCCATCGGACAAGAGATTCTGGATGCCTTTGCCGCCCACGACCTGATCGGTCTGGCGTTCTATGACGGTGGGTCGCGGTCGTTTTACAATTCGGAACACCCGATCAATTCCATCGCCGACATGGCGGGCATGAAGTTCCGCGTCATGCAGTCGGACATGTTCGTGGACATGGTCGCCGCCCTTGGCGCCAATGCCACCCCGATGCCTTACGGCGAGGTATATTCGTCGATCCAGACTGGCGTCATCGACGGGGCCGAAAACAACTGGCCGTCCTACGACACATCGGGCCACTTCGAGGTCGCCAAATACTATACCCTCGACCAGCACCTGATCGTGCCCGAGGTTCTGGTGATGTCCAAGATCACCTGGGACAAGCTGAGCCCCGAGGATCAGGAGATCGTCCGTCAGGCGGCCCGGGATTCCGTGCCTGTGATGCGCGACCTTTGGGCGGCGCAGGAAAAGGTGTCCGAGGCAAAGCTTGAGGCCGCAGGCGTTCAGGTCGTCACCGACATCGACAAGACCCCGTTCATCGAGGCGATGGTCCCGGTCTACCAGAAATACGTCACCACCCCCGAGCTACAGGACATGGTGGCCCGTATTCAGGCGACCGAGTAACCCATCCGGCCCGCGCGACCGCCGCGCGGGCCACCCCCCTTTTTCCGAAAGCAGCGCCAAATGCTGAAAATCGCGCAAGTCACGGGCCTTTTGGCGCGGCTGGCCCTTTATGTCGCGGGGACGGGTCTGGTCCTGATGACCGCGATCATCGCCGCGCAGGTCTTTTTCCGCTATATCCTGAATTCCAGCCTGACGTGGTCGGAACCCGCCGCGGTCATGATCATGGGCTGGTTCATCTTTCTGGGTGCGGCCGTGGGCATCCGCGAAGGGTACCACCTGTCCTTTGACGTGGTCCTGTACGTCCTGCCGCACCGGGCCAAGATGGTCCTTCATTCGATTTCTGACCTTGTTGTCGTGGCCTTTGGCTGCGGGATGATCTGGTTTGGCTGGCAACTGGCGGTCAAGACGGCGGGGAACAAGCTGCCGTCGCTGGGCATTTCCGGGGCCTTTGACTTTCTGCCCATCGTGGCGGGCGGCGTTCTGGTCGTCCTGTTTTCCATTGAACGCATCGCCCGCCGTGCGGCTGGCCTGCCCACCGCCCGTTTTGGCGAAACCGAGATGGAGAGCTGAGATGGAGCTGTATGTTCTGTTCGGAACCTTTGTGTTCCTGCTGCTGATCGGCACCCCTGTCGCGTTTTGTCTGGGCGTCTCGTCGTTTGCGACGGTCCTGTATCTGGGCCTGCCCCCGGTCGTTGTGTTCCAGCGGCTGAATTCCGGCGTGTCGGTGTTCGCCCTGATGGCCATTCCGTTCTTTATCTTTGCGGGCGATCTGATGGTGCGGGGCGACATTGCCCGCAGGCTGGTCGCCTTGGCGGGGGGCATGGTCGGGCATTTGCGCGGGGGCTTGGGTCAGGTCAATGTGCTGGCCAGCGTCATGTTTGGCGGTGTGTCGGGATCAGCGGCGGCGGATGCGAGCGCCGTTGGCGGCCTGATGGTGCCGCAGATGAAGGCGCGGGGCTATGACGTGGATTATGCGGTCAACCTGACCGTCGTGGGGTCGATCATCGCCCTGATGATCCCGCCCAGCCACAACATGATCATCTATTCGATCTCGGCGGGCGGCAAGATCTCGATCGCCGACCTGTTCACCGCCGGGATCATCCCCGGTTTCGTGTTGGCGCTGTCGCTGATGGTCGCCGCTTATTTCGTCGCCAAAAAGCGCGGCTATCCGACCGAGCCGTTTCCGGGCTGGGCCGCGTTGGGCCACATCTTTGCCTCGGCCGTGCCGGGTCTGATCCTTGTCGCCATCATCTTTGGCGGGGTGCGGTCGGGGATTTTTACCGCGTCGGAATCGTCCAACATCGCTGTGGTCTATGCGATGCTCATCACCTTTTTCGTGTACCGCACACTAAGCTGGCACGATTTCATCGAGGCAACCTTTGCTGCCGTGCGCACCACGGCGATGGTGCTACTGGTGATTGGGTGCGCGGCGTCGTTCGGCTGGCTCTTGGCCTATACCCGCGTGCCGGCGACGATGGTAGCCGCCATGCAGGGCGTGTCGGACAATCCAATCGTCATCCTTCTGCTCATGAACGTGGTCCTGCTGATCCTGGGCACGTTCATGGACATGTCACCGCTGATCGTCATCACCACGCCGATCTTTCTGCCGGTGGCGCAGGCGTTCGGCGTTGATCCTGTCCATTTCGGCGTCATCCTGATCCTGAACCTTGGGATTGGGCTGTGCACGCCGCCGGTGGGCGCCGTGCTGTTCGTAGGCTGTGCCGTGGGCAAGATCCCGATCAGCCAAGCCATGCGGACGATCTGGCCGTTCTATGGAGCGGCCTTCGCCACGCTGATGCTGGTCACCTATATACCGGCGCTGTCGCTCTGGCTGCCATCCCTGTTCCACTAGGAGGCGTCATGCCCTATCCCATCACCCACCCCAGCGCCGGTGTGACCCGGCAGGTCCTGTCGGATCATCCCGACCTGATGATTGTGGCCTTTACGTTCGACGCCGGGGCCGAGGGGGCGCTGCATCACCACGTCCATGTGCAGGCGACCTATGTCCAGTCGGGCCGGTTCGCGTTCGAGGTGGACGGGACCGAATTCGTGGTTGGCCCCGGCGACAGTTTTGTTATCCCCTCGAACCAGCCACACGGCTGCCGATGCCTGTCTGCGGGGGTGCTGATCGACAGCTTTACCCCCCGCCGCGCCGATTTTCTGTGAAAGGACCCCGCCTATGCTGACCGTCGAAACCCGCCACGCCGTTCACGAGGATCATGCCAAGGGGATGGATACGGCGGCCCTGCGTCAGCACTTTCTGACCACTGGAATGTTTGCCGAGGCCGAGATCCGGCTGGTCTACACCCACTACGACCGCTTTGTCATGGGCGGGGCCGTTCCGGCCGGATCGCCGCTGACGTTGGACCATGTGGACGAGACGCGCACGCCGTCGTTTCTGGATCGCCGTGAGATGGGGATCGTGAATATCGGGGATACCGGGACGGTGAGCGCCGAGGGCGCGACCCATACGATGAACCGGGGCGATGTCCTGTATCTGGGCATGGGATCCGGCCCGGTGACCTTTGCGGGCAAAGGCCGGTTCTACATCACCTCGGCCCCAGCGCACCGCAAATGCCCGACCCGGCTGGTCACTGTGACCGATGCGAAAGAGGTCAATCTGGGTGCTACCGAGACATCCAACAAACGCACGATCCGCCAGTTCATTCATCCGCTGGTCATGGACAGCTGCCAATTGGTGTTGGGCTACACGTCCCTGCTGGATGGGTCGGTCTGGAACACAATGCCTGCCCATGTCCACGACCGCCGGATGGAGGCCTATCTGTATTTCGGCATGGCCCCCGAGGCGCGGGTACTGCACCTGATGGGAGAACCCAAAGAAACGCGCCACCTGTTCATCGCCAACGAAGAGGGCGCGTTGTCCCCGCCCTGGTCGATCCATGCCGGTGCTGGGATCGGGGCCTATACGTTCATCTGGGCGATGGCAGGGGACAACGTGGATTATACGGATATGGACATGCTGCCCGCGGCAGAGCTGCTCTGATGGTGTCCTTTGATCTGACCGGGCGCACAGCGCTTGTCACCGGGGCCAATACCGGGATCGGGCAGGCCATTGCCGTGGCGCTGGCCCGGGCCGGGGCGCAGGTGATCTGTGCGGGCCGGTCGGAAATGTCCGAAACTGTCGGCATGATCCCCGGCGCGACGGCGTTGACGCTGGACTTTGCCGACCCGATGGCAGCCAAGGACATATTCGACGGCACGAAGATCGACATCCTTGTCAACAATGCCGGGATCATCCGACGCGCTGACAGCGTGGATTTCACCGAAGCCGACTGGGACGACGTGATGGACGTGAACCTCAAGGCGGTGTTTTTCACCTGTCAGGCCTTTGCCAAGGCCGTTCTGGCGCGGGGCGGGACGGGCAAGATCGTCAACATCGCCTCGCTCTTGTCGTTTCAGGGAGGCATCCGGGTGCCGTCCTACACCGCGTCCAAACATGGGGTGGCGGGGCTGACCAAGGTTCTGGCCAACGAATGGGCGGCCAAGGGGATCAATGTGAATGCCATAGCCCCCGGTTATATCGAGACGAACAACACGACCGCGTTGCGCGCGGATCCCGACCGGAACAGGGCGATTCTGGACCGAATTCCGGCGGGTCGTTGGGGCCATGCGGATGATATTGCGGGGACTGCCGTCTTCCTCGCCTCACCAGCTGCTGGGTATATACACGGCACGGTTCTGAACGTGGATGGAGGATGGCTTGCCCGCTAGGTTGACCCGACCCGACGGACCCGTCCCGACACCGGGGATCGTCCACCTTGGCCTCGGCGCGTTCTTTCGCGCCTTTGGCGCGGTCTGGGTGCAAGAGGCGATGGAGACGGCCGGCGGCGACTGGGGTATCGTGGGCGTCAGCCTGCAAAGCCCGACGACGCGGGACCTGCTCAAACCCCAAGGATGCGTTTACACCGCGCTGGAACTTGGGCCGCAGGGTAGCACGCCGCGCCTTGTTACCTCGGTGGTCGATGTGCTGGCGGCCCCGGAGGACCCCGAGGCCGTACTGGCCCGGATGGCCGATCCGGCGACGAAAATCGTGAGCCTTACCGTCACCGAAAAGGGCTATTGCCACGACCCGGCGACCGGGCGGTTGAACCTCGATCATCCCGACATCCAGCACGACCTGACCTATCCCCTGCCCCGGTCCGCCCCCGGCTATCTTGTCCGCGCGTTACAGCGGCGGCAGGCGGCGGGGCTGCCACCGTTTACTGTGCTGACCTGCGACAACCTTCCCCGCAACGGGGCGGTGGTGCGAGGCGTTGTCGTTGACCTTGCCCGCCGGATCGACCCTGCGCTGGCCAACTGGATCGCGGTCGAGGGGCGGTTTCCAGCCACCATGGTCGACCGGATCGTGCCTGCGACCAAGCCCGAGGATCTGGCAACCGTGGCCGACCTGACCGGCACCGCCGACCGCGCCCCCGTCCTGCATGAACCGTTCCGGCAATGGGTGATCGAGGATGATTTCGTCCCCGGCACACGCCCGCCGCTGGACCGTGTGGGCGTGCAGATGGTGACCGACGTCACCGCCTTTGAACACATGAAACTGCGGATGCTCAATGGCACCCATTCGTCGCTGGCCTATCTGGGCAATCTTGCGGGATACGAGACGATTGCCGACACCGTCGCCGACTCCGCCTTTGCCGCCTTTGCCCGGCATCTTTGGCGGAACGAGATCATTCCCGCCCTGACGCCGCCCCCCGGCGAAAGCCTGACTGCCTATGCGGCTGTGCTGCTCAAACGCTACGAAAACCCCGCCATCCGCCATCGGACCTGGCAGATCGCGATGGACGGGAGCCAGAAGCTGCCGCAGCGTATCCTTGGCACTTGGTCCGAGAACAACGCGGCGGGCCGGGTCAGCCCCGGCCTGACGTTGGCCATCGCGGCGTGGATGGTCTGGGTCGGCGGCACTGACCTGAACGGTCGGCAGATCGAGGTGAAGGACCCGCTTGCCCCGCGCCTGCGCGCGCTTTCAGATCTAGGGCAAACGAACGCGGACAAGGTCGCGGCGTTCTTGGGCGTGACCGAAATCTTCGATCCGGCCCTTGCCGCCGACCTGCGTGACCCCGTCACCGCGGCCTACGCCACTCTGAAATCCAGGGGCGCCCGCGCCGCCGTACAGGAGGTTGCCCGATGATCGAAAGCTGGCGCTGGTACGGACCGTTCGACAAGATCACCCTGCCCGAAATCCGTCAGACCGGAGCCACGGGGATCGTCACCGCCCTCCACGAAATTCCTTATGGAGAGGTCTGGCCCGGCGATACCATCGCCGCCCGCAACGCGGAAATCCGTGGGGCCGGGTTCGATTGGGTCGTGGTGGAAAGCCTGCCCATCCACGAACGGATCAAGCGGGGCGAAGGCGATCTGTCCGCCCTGTTCGCCAACTATCGGCAAAGCATGGCCAACCTTGCCACCAACGGCATCCACACGATCTGCTACAACTTCATGCCGCTGCTGGACTGGACGCGGACCGATCTGGCAGCTCCGGTCGCGGGTGGCGGCACCTGCCTGCGTTTTTCCGCGCCCCGAATGGCCGCGTTCGAGTTGCACATGCTGGGCCGGGCCGAGGCGGAAAACGACTATCCGGCAGAGGTCCGCCAACAGGCCGCCATCTGGTTCCAGCAATCAACCGAGGCCGACCGCGAAGCGTTGCTGCACGCGATCATGTCGGGGCTGCCGGGCGCCTATGACCGCTATGACGTGGCCGGGCTGCAACAGGCGCTGACACTGTATGACGGCCTGACGCAGGACGATCTGCGGGCAAATTACAAACGGTTTCTAGAGGAGGTCGTGCCGACCGCTGAGGAATTGGGGATGCGCCTGTGCGTCCATCCCGACGACCCGCCGCGCGACATCCTTGGCCTGCCGCGCATCGTTTCGGACGCGGACGATATCGCCTGGATCATGGATGCCGTGCCGTCGCGGGCCAATGGGCTGACGCTCTGCTCTGGCTCGCTGGGGGCAAACCCCGCCAACGACGTCCCCGACATCGCCGCCACCCACGCCGACCGCATCCATTTCGCCCACTTGCGCAACGTGCGCAAAGACCCGGACGGATCTTTCGAGGAGGCGGCGCATCTGGACGGCGACACGGATATGGTCGCGCTGATCGGTGTGCTGCTGGCCGAACAAAGGCGGCGGCAGGCCGAGGGGCGTACCGATGCCCTGATCCCGATGCGGCCCGACCATGGGCATGAACTGCTGTGGGATTCGACGCGCGGCACGCACCCCGGGTATCCACTGATCGGACGGCTGCGGGGGCTTGCGGAACTGCGGGGGGTGATGCGGGCGCTGTTGCACGACAGCACCCGCTAAGGGTCAGGCGACCTTGAACAGCCCTTCGGCCTTGGCCTTGTCATAGGCTTCGTCCAGCGACAGGCGGGCGCGGTCGATCAGCAGGTCGATCTCGGCCTCGGTGATGACCAGAGGGGGCGAGATCACCATCCGGTCGCCCACATGGCGCATCACCAGATTGTTGGCAAAACAGCGTTCGCGGCAGATATAGCCGACCGCGCCCTGCTTGCCCGCGAACTTAGCGCGGCTTTCCTTGTGCGGGGTCAGCGCGATGGAGCCCATCGCCCCCACGATCTTTGCCTCGCCCACCATCGGGTGATCGGTCAGACTTTCCCATTTCGCCTTCAGATACGGTGCGACGACGGAGCCTGTCCGTTCGACGATTCCTTCCTCATCCAGAATCCGCAGGTTTTCCAAGGCGATGGCAGCAGCCACCGGATGCGCCGAATAGGTGTAGCCGTGGTTGAAATCGCCACCGTCGTTGATGACATCGGCTACCTCGTCGGACATCAGCGACCCGCCGATGGGGATGTAGCCCGAGGACAACCCCTTGGCGATGGTCATGATATCGGGGCGGATGCCCATCGTCTGCGACCCGAACCATTTGCCGGTGCGGCCAAAGCCGGTGATGACCTCGTCCGCGATCAGCAGGATTTCGTGGGCGTCACAGATGCGCTGGATTTCCGGCCAGTAGGTGCTGGGCGGTACGATGACGCCACCGGCCCCCTGCACGGGTTCGGCGATAAAGGCCGCGACGTTTCCTTCGCCCAATTCGTGGATCTTGGCCTCAAGCTCGCGGGCGCGCATCAGGCCGAAATCTTCGGGGGTCATGTCGCCGCCATCGGCCCACCAGTTGGGTTCGTTGATGTGGGCAATGCCGTCGATCATCGGCACGCCCTGTTCGTGCATGTATTTCATGCCGGTGAGCGAGCCAGACCCGATGGTCGATCCGTGATACCCGTTCCAGCGGGAGATGACGATCTGCTTGTCCGGCTTGCCCTTTGTCGCCCAGTAGTGGCGGACGATACGGATGTTGGTGTCGTTCGAATCCGACCCCGACCCGTTATAGAAAACGTGGTTCAGATCACCGGGGGCAAGTTCCGCCAAACGCTGGGCCAGTTCGATGGCGGGCACATGGCTGGTCTGGAAAAAGGTGTTGTAGAACGACAGTTGCCGGATCTGGTTGGCCGCGACCTGTGCCATTTCCTCGCGCCCATAGCCGATGTTGACGCACCACAGGCCTGCCATCGCATCCAGGATGCGGTTGCCGTCGCTGTCGGTCAGGAACACGCCCTTGCCCCCGGTGATGATCCGCGCGCCCTTTTTGTTCAGCGCGCCGCCGTCGGTGAACGGGTGCATATGATGGGCAGCGTCCAGAGCCTGAAGCTCTGCCGTGGGCAGGTGGTTTTCGAGCATGGTCATGGTCCTTTTGGCGCGAGACGCAGGGTTGGATGGCGTCAGTCACTGCTTTGGTGTGATAATATGATCAAATTCAGGTGCGTCAACTGATTTGATCAAATCAGTCAGGCTGTGCGGACTCGATCAGCGACTCGCGCACGCTGTCCATGCCTTGCAGAATATCTGCCCGGATCGCGTCGGACAGGGCGGGCGCATCCGACCGGGCCAAGGCATCAAGTGCTGCGCGGTGCATGTCGGGCAAAGTGCGCGTGCCCTGCCGTCCGACCATGACCCGCAGCGACGGCGCCGACCGCAACCAAAGGCCGCGCACGACGGGAAGCACAATCTCGGTCCCCGCGGCGGCATAAAGGGTCATGTGGAAGCGGTAATTGGACAGCATGTAGGCGGCGATATCGCCCCGGTCGATAGCGGCGTTCAGGGCCGAGTCGATCTCGGTCAGGGTGGCGAGATCGTCTTGCCCCACATGAGGAACGGCCCATCCGGCCAACTGTGGCTCGAGCGCCAGCCGGGCAAAGATCAGTTCGTCCACCTGTGCCACGGTCAAGGTCGGCACGCTGATCCGGCGATTGCCCAGAAATTGCAGCGCCCCTTCGGCGGTCAGGCGGCGGATCGCCTCGCGCACAGGGGTCATGCCCGCGCCCAGATGGTCGATGAGCCCCTGGATCGTGACCGACTGACCAGGTGCCAGATCACCGCACAAGATCATCGTGCGGATGTCCTGATAAACGCTCAGATGGGCGGGGGGTTTGGGGTGAAGAGTGTCCAAGGGTCCGTGCAGTCCTGGGTCAGCGATACCGTCCTAGGCTACACCACCTTGCGCCATGGCGAAATGGGGGGTGGTCGATTTTGATCAAACCCTGCCCGACAAGACGGTTGCAGCCGCCCCGCGCCGCGTCTAGCCTTTGCATACCTTAGCCCAAAGGACCCAGCCGATGCACCTGCGCCCCAACGCTTTTCTGGCCGCCATCCGGGCGGGCCACCCGCAGATCGGCATGTGGATCAGCCTGTCCAGCCCCTATGCCGCCGAAGCCATCGCCGGCGCTGGATTCGACTGGGCGGTGCTGGACATGGAACATTCCCCCAATGAACTGAGCATCGTCATGGGTCAGCTTCAGGCGTTTTCGTCGTTTCCAACGACCGCCCTGGTGCGCCCCGACTGGAACGACACCGTCAAGGTCAAGCGACTGCTGGACATCGGCGCACAGGGGCTGGTGTTTCCCATGGTCCAATCGGTCGAAGAGGCGCAGCGCGCTGTCGCCGCCGTCCGCTATCCCCCGCGCGGGGTGCGCGGCGTATCGAACAGCACACGGGCCAACAACTTTGGCCGGGTGAGCGACTATTTCCAGCGGGTCGAGGCCGAGACGGCAGTGATCGTGCAGGTCGAAACCCGCGCCGCCGTGGCGCTTGCCGCCCAGATGGGCGCGGTTGACGGCGTCGATGGCGTATTCTTTGGACCAGCCGACATCGGCGCCGATCTGGGTCATTTGGGTCAGCCGATGCACCCAGAGGTGTGGGACCTGATCCTGCCCGTCGCCCGTGATCTGATCGCCAAAGGCATCCGCGTCGGCACGCTTGTCAGCGATCCCGCCTTTGCCCGCAACCTGCTGTCGGAAGGATTCAGCTTTGTCGCGTGCGGGATGGATAGTTCGCTGCTGGCACGGTCCGCCGACAGCCTGCTGGCCACGATGAAAGCCTAGCACGGACACGGCAGACCGGCTTTGACTTCGGGCAGGGCAGACCTATCCTCACCCTTACCAGATCGAGGAAACCCCATGCCCCGCACCGTCCTGTCCCGCATTGCCCAGACATTCGGAGGGCTTGTCACAGGATTGGCCCTGCTGGTGGCGCCCCAGAGCGCCAAGGCGCAGCCCAATTACACACCGATCCCCACCCAATATATCGCGGCCCTCGGCCCGACGGATGCGACCTCGGGCAACGATGCCGAAACCTGGGGGCTGTGGCCTGTCGATCCCGGCCCGCGCGGCGTGCCCCTGTCCGCGCTGGACAAGCTGATGGCGGCGGGCGGCGTCGCGCCGGACAACTGGCAATTCGACGCCTCGGCCTGGTGGCTGGAGGAACACGGGCTGATCATGGAGGCCCCGCAATTCCCTCTGCCACCCGGCCGCTACATCGTCACCGGCGCGCGCGAGGCTGTGGCCGAACTGACCATTCATCCTGCCGATGCCGAGGGACATCAGGCGTGGGAGTTGAACAACGGCGCCACGATCTATGATGTGACTCACCTGCGCTGTCGGGCGGCCATCTACACCCCCGCGACGGCGGGTGGGACGTGTAGCCCGGAACAAGCCAACCGGACAATGTTCCCCGTCACGCCAGGGGCGGAGATGCCAGGCCTGGCTGGCTGTGAAAAGCAGGATTATCAGGTTCTGATCGTTATCGGCATGGCAACCGACGCAAGCTAGAGCCGCAACGGACCCGTCTGGAAAAGGTGGATCTTGATCCCGCCATGCGGCACCCCCGGCCCGATAGGACCAAAGGGAAGACCTGTTGCCTTGGCCAACCCCGGTTCGCTGGTCACCAGCCCCACGCGCCACCCAGCAAACTGCGCCTTGAGCGACTGTCCCAAGGCGGCATAAAGGCCGAACAGCAGCTTCTTGTTGCCGATCCGCGCCCCGTAGGGCGGGTTGACCATGACCAGTCCGGGCGGTCCTTCGGGGCGGGTGAGCGACCCGATGGGCAGGCAGTCAAAGGTGCACAGGTCGGCCACGCCGGACCGTGCCGCGTTATCCCGGCTCATCCGGACAGCCCCCGCATCGCGGTCGGATCCAAAGAACCGCGCTTCGGTCGGGCGACGGGTCTGGGCCGTGCGCATCGCCTCCCACTGCACGGGATCAAACGTGGTCATCTGTTCAAAGGCAAAGCTGCGGCTGCGACCCGGCAACAGACCGCAGGCGATTTCTGCCGCCTCGATCACGAACGTGCCCGAGCCGCACATCGGATCCAATACCGGCTCCGTCCCCGTGTATCCGCACTGAGCCAGAAATCCGGCGGCCAGCGTTTCGCGCATCGGGGCCTTGCCCACGGCGGCCTTGTGCCCGCGCTTGTGCAGGCTTTCGCCGGATGTATCCACGCTGATCGTCACGGTGTTGTCGTCGATGCGGACCTTGATCGCCACCTCGGCCTGATCGCTGATCGGGGCCCCCAGTTCCTCGGTGATGGCGCGTTCGATCCGCTCGGCGGCCGCCCCGCCATGATAGATCTTGGACTTGGTGCTGGTCGCCTCGACCTTGACCGGGACATCGGGGCGCAGCACCTGTTCCCACGGGAATTTGCGGGCGCGTTTGTCAAGTTGGGCCAGATGAAAGGCCAGAAACGACCCCACACGCGCCAAAACACGGGTCGCGGTGCGCAGTTCCAGATTGGCGCGCCAGACGTCCGGCCAGCCACCCTGTATGGTCACACCGCCCGTCACCACGACCGGACCGGCAAAACCCAAACGCAAGGCTTCGGCGTGCAAAACCGCCTCCATCCCCGGGGTGGCCACAAGCAGGATTTCAAAAGGGGCGTTGGTCATGGGCCTGTCCTATCGGCAATTTGAGGCGTCTTCGATGCTTTTCTTGAAGGGCGCCGGGAACGGTCCGTCAGGCCCATGCGTTTGACACCGTCAAACACGAGGACCAGTCATGGCCGACACAAAAGACCTGCCGCATTCCGATGGACCCGCAGGCGGATGGGGGTCGCTCAAGGGGATCGCCCGCGTTTTCGGGGAAACCTGGGCCGACCCCGGCGCGATCGAAACGCTGGGCCGACTGAACAAACCCGGCGGCGTGATGTGCGTGTCCTGCGCCTGGCCCAAACCGGCCAATTATTCTGCCTTTGAATTCTGCGAAAACGGCGCCAAGGCGATCCTGTGGGAGCTGACCTCGGCCCGCTGCACGCCCGAGTTTTGGCACGACCACACAGTCACCGAACTGCGCGACTGGCCCGATCATGATCTGGAAATGACGGGCCGCCTGACCCGCCCGTTGAAGTACGATCCCGAAACCGACCGCTATGTCGCCATCGACTGGGACACGGCATTTGCCGAAATCGGCGCGACACTGGCCCCGATGGACCCCGACAGTGTGGTGTTCTACGCCTCCGGCCACGCGGGACTGGAGGCGTCGTATCTCTATGCCCTGTTTGCCCGGCTCTTTGGCAC
Organism: Marivivens sp.; assembly: GCA_024642115.1. GTDB lineage: Bacteria > Pseudomonadota > Alphaproteobacteria > Rhodobacterales > Rhodobacteraceae > JAHEBU01. The sequence goes on from JAHEBU010000001.1 coordinate 467,962, forward strand.
CAACAACCTGCCGCAAAGTTCCAACATGTGCCACGAGACGACCTCGGTCGGCCTGAAAAAGGTAATCGGGTCACCCGTCGGCACGATCCTGTGGGACGACCTTGAACAGGCCGACGCGTTCTTTTTCTTTGGTCAGAACCCCGGCACCAACAGCCCCCGCTTTTTGCATCCGTTGCAGGAGGCCAAGAAACGCGGGGCGTCGGTCATCACCTTCAACCCGATCCGCGAACAGGGGCTGGTCGCCTTTGTGAACCCGCAAAGCATCACCGACATGGTCACAGGCCACGAGACCGAGATTTCAGATCAGTATCACCAACTGCAATCAGGCGGCGACGTGGCGGCCATTCTGGGCCTGTGCAAGGTGGTCATCGAAGCCGACGATGCGGCGAAGGCCGAGGGCCAGCCCCGCGTTCTGGACGTCGATTTCATCGCCGAACACACAACCGGATTTGACACGTTCATCGCCAAGGCACGGGCCGTTCCATGGGACGACATCACCCGCGAAAGCGGCCTGACCGAGGCAGCCATGCGCGACGCCGCCGCCGTTTATATCACATCCGAACGCGTCATCGGCGTCTATGGCATGGGCCTGACCCAACACACACACGGCGCGCTGAATATCGCGATGCTGGTCAATCTGCTGCTGCTGCGCGGCAATATCGGGCGGCCCGGTGCCGGCTGCTGCCCGGTGCGCGGTCATTCAAACGTGCAGGGGCAGCGGACAGTCGGCATCTGGGAAAAGGCGGAACATCAGCCCAATGACAAGCTGAAAGAGTTGTTCGATTTCAACCCGCCGATGAAGGACGGCTATGCCATCGTGGACGCCATCGACGCGCTGACCAAGGGAAAGGTCAAAGCGTTCCTGTCGCTGGGCGGCAACCTTGTCCGTGCGGTACCCGACCAAAAACGGACAGAGGTGGCTTGGGCTGCGCAGGACCTGACCGTGATTGTGTCGACCAAGTTGAACCGTTCGCACCTGTTCCCCGGCAAATCCGCCTATATCCTGCCCTGCCTGACCCGGAACGAGGTGGACGAACAGGCGACCGGACCACAGTCTGTCACGTCCGAGGATAGTTTTTCCATGATTTCCGGATCAACAGGGCACAGAAAGCCAGCCTCTGAACACCTAAAAAGCGAACTAGCCATAGTTTGCGGCCTCGCCAAGGCAACCCTTCCCGCCCTGCCTTCCCTAAAATGGGACGATTGGACGGACGACTACGGATTGGTCCGTGACCTGATCGAGGCGACCTATCCGGACGACTTTCACGACTTCAACGCGCGGATGTTCCAACCCGGCGGCTTTTGGCGCGGCAATCCGGCACATGACCGGGTTTGGAAAACTGATGCGGGAAAAGCGGTGTTCACAACGCCCGACGAACTTACAGGTATTGGGTTTCAGAACCGCCCCGGCCGTTATCGCCTGTTGACCATGCGATCCAACGACCAGTTCAACACAACGATCTACGGCTATTCCGACAGGTTTCGGGGCATCGAGGGCACCCGCGAAGTGGTCCTGATGAACCCTGACGACATCGCGGCGGCGGGGCTGACAGACGGACAAACCGTCAGGTTGATCTGCGATCTGGACGACGGACACGACCGGCGGCTGGGCGGACTGAAACTTGTAGCCTACAACATCCCGCGCGGCACGGTCGGGTCCTACTACCCTGAAACAAATGTGCTGGTGCCGCTGTCTCACCACGACGAACTGTCGAAAACTCCAGCGTCGAAATCGGTGCCGGTCCGGGTCGAATGGGACGATCAGGCCGACTGACGCAAGCGCCCCATCGCATCGGCGACGATCGGATCAATTCCGGTCTGGCCCTGATCCATCATCTGGTAGAACTGGTCGCGCATACGCGGTTCCCAGAAGTCATGAATATGGGCGGCAACGCGAGCGGCCTTGTCCTCATCGGGCTGCGATTTGAAGAACGTGGCGATCTGGTTGGCCATATAGACCAGTTTGTCAGCCTTCATGATGAGCCTCTTGGGTAATCCGCTGGGGATGGGTGAAAATGTCAAAGCCATAACCACGGGCCAGCGCCACAAGGGTCAGGCCAGCCGCATCGGCAATGCGGACGGCATGGGCTGTGGGGGCGGAAACGGCGATCAGGATCGGCGCGCCCGCAATCACGCATTTCTGAACCATATCGACGGAAATCCGGCTTGTGATGACAACCGCCCCGGTCGCGGCGGGTAGCCCAAGCCGGGCCATTCCACCGACCAGTTTGTCCAGCGCATTGTGCCGGCCCACATCCTCGCAGGTCAGGGTAACCCCCTGCCCCGGCTGATAAAACCCGGCAGCGTGCACGGCGCGTGTCTGATCGTGCAGGGGCTGGTGGGCGGTCAGCCCCGCCACGGCAGCATCCACATCGGCGGGCGTCAGGCGCAGATCGGATGCGACGTTTGGCATCGGGCGCAATGCCTCGTCCAGACTGTCGATCCCGCACAGACCACAGCCCACCGGCCCCATCATCTGACGGCGGCGCGACGCCATCGCCTCGGCACGATCCTCGGCCAACCACATCTGAACCTCGGCCCCGAGGTCGTGGGTCAGAACCTCGATCCGCTCGATCTGCGACAGATCTGTCACGATCCCTTCGGTCAGGGAAAAGCCGCGCCCGAAATCCGCCAGATCGTCGGGCGTGGCCATCATCACGGCCTGCGTCGTGCCGTTATAGACCAAAGCGACGGGCGTCTCTTCGGGCAGGGCGCGGTGCATGTCGTGCACCCCGGCCTCGCGCACCGACAGACCCGTCATGCTTTGGGCACGTTGCATCACTCGGCCGCTGGCAGGATACGACGGGCCATTTCGGCCTGTTCGTTGTACTCTTCCTGCCACTCCGTCGGCCCGTTGGACGGGCTGATCTGCACCGCTGTCACCTTGTATTCCGGGCAATTGGTCGCCCAATCGCTGAAATCGGTGGTGATGACGTTGGCCTGCGTATCGGGGTGGTGAAAGGTCGTATAAACCACACCGGGCGACACGCGGTCGGTGATCGTCGCGCGAAGTGATGTTTCGCCCGCGCGGCTGGCCAGCTTGACCCAGTCGCCATCCTTGACCCCCCGAACCTCGGCATCGTGGGGGTGAATTTCCAGCAGGTCCTGATCGTGCCAGACCACGTTGGCCGTCCGCCGGGTCTGCGCGCCCACGTTATACTGCGACAGGATCCGCCCCGTCGTCAGCAGCAGCGGGAACCGTGGTCCGGTCCGTTCATCCGTCGCCACGTATTCGGTGACGATGAATTTGCCCTTGCCACGCACAAAGCCTTCGACGTGCATCAGCGGGGTGCCATCTGGGGCGTCGTCGTTACAGGGCCACTGGACCGATCCACGCTCTTCCAGCAACTCGTAGGTGACATTGGCAAAACTGGGCGTGGTCGCGGCAATCTCGTCCATGATCTGGCTGGGATGGGTATAGGCCCAGTTGGCCCCCATCGCCTGCGCGAGCAGTTGCGTGACTTCCCAATCCTCATAGCCATTGCGCGGCTGCATGACCTTGCGCACGCGGTTGATGCGGCGTTCGGCGTTGGTAAACGTCCCGTCCTTTTCCAAGAAGGTCGAGCCGGGCAGGAACACATGGGCATAATTCGCCGTCTCGTTCAGGAACAGGTCGTGGACGATGACACATTCCATCGCGGCAAGCCCTGCGGCGACGTGGTGCGTGTCGGGGTCGGATTGCAGGATATCCTCGCCCTGGCAATACAGACCCTTGAACGTCCCATCGACGGCGGCGTCCAGCATGTTGGGGATGCGCAGGCCCGGTTCGTTGTCGATCGTGACCCCCCAGAGCGATTCAAAGATCGCCCGCACATCGTCGTTCTTGACGTGCCGGTAGCCCGGCAGTTCGTGCGGGAACGACCCCATGTCGCAGGATCCCTGCACGTTGTTCTGACCGCGCAACGGGTTCACGCCCACACCCTGACGACCGATGTTGCCGGTCAGCATGGCAAGGTTGGCGATGGCGATAACGGTAGTCGACCCTTGGGAATGTTCGGTCACGCCCAGGCCATAGTAGATCGCCCCGTTGCCGCCGGTGGCGAATAGCCGGGCGGCCTGACGCAACTCTTCGGCGGGGACGCCAGTCAATAGTTCGGTCGCCTCGGGCGAATGGCGCGGTTGGCTCACGAATTCGGCGTAGTCCTGAAATTCGTCCCAGTCGCAGCGTTCGCGGATAAACGCCTCGTCCATCAGTCCCTCTGTCACGATGACATGGGACAGGGCGGTGACGACGGCAACGTTGGTGCCTGGACGAAGGGGCAGATGATGCGCGGCCTTGATGTGCGCCGACTTGACCAGATCAATCCGGCGCGGGTCGATGACAATCAATTTGGCACCCTTGCGCAGGCGCTTTTTCAGGCGGGAAGCAAAAACAGGATGCCCATCGGTCGGGTTGGCGCCGATGACGATGACGACATCGGTATGTTCAACAGAATCGAAATCCTGCGTTCCAGCGCTGGTGCCAAACGTCTGGCCCAAGCCATAACCCGTCGGCGAATGGCACACACGGGCGCAGGTGTCGGTGTTGTTGTTGCCGAACACACCGCGCGCCAGTTTCTGCACCAGATAGGTTTCTTCGTTGGTGCAGCGGCTCGACGTGATGACGCCAATCGACTTTTTACCGTACTTTTCCTGCAAACCGCGCATCCGGTCGGCGGCAAATGTCATGGCCTCAGACCAGTCAACCTCGCGCCAGGGATCAGTAATCTGGTCGCGGATCATCGGTTTGAGGATGCGGTCAGTGTGGGAGGCATAGCCATAGGCAAAGCGACCCTTGACGCACGAATGGCCCCGGTTGGCCTTGCCGTTCTTGTAGGGGGTCATGCGGATCAACTGGTCGCCGCGCATCTCGGCCTTGAACGAACAGCCCACGCCGCAATAGGCGCAGGTTGTTATGACCGACCGCTCGGGCGTGCCCATCTCGATCACGGATTTTTCCTGCAACGTGGCAGTCGGGCAGGCAGCCACACAGGCCCCGCAGGACACACAATCAGAGGACATGAAATTGTCGGACGACATGCCCGCAGACACACGGCTGTCAAACCCTCGCCCTTCGATGGTCAGGGCAAACGTCCCCTGAACCTCTTCACAGGCGCGCACGCAGCGCGAACAGACGATGCACTTGGCCGGATCATAAGTGAAATAGGGGTTGGAATCGTCCTTGGGGATGTAATGCGGATTGGCCTCGCCATTGGCGCGGACGGCAAAGTGGGTATCCTTGGCCTCGTACCGCACATCGCGCAGACCCACGGCCCCAGCCATATCCTGCAACTCGCAATCGCCATTGGCCGAACAGGTCAGACAATCCAGCGGGTGGTCCGAGATATACAGCTCCATGACGCCCTTGCGGATCTTTTGCACCTTGGGGGACTGGGTGTGAACGACCATGCCTTCGGTGACGGGGGTGGTGCAGGACGCAGGCGTGCCGCGCCGACCTTCGATTTCCACGACGCACAGACGGCAGGACCCGAACGCCTCGACGCTATCGGTCGCACACAGTTTAGGCACGGCGATCCCCGCCATGTTCGACGCCCGCATGACCGATGTGCCCTCTGGCACGGTGACCGGAAAGCCGTCGATGGTCAGGGTCACCGTCTTGTCCGACGTGACAGCCGGGGTACCCATGTCGCGGTCATCCAGAACGGACATCGGGGGAATGATAAAATCTTTCATTCGGCGGCCTCCTTGGCTGCGGCGAAGTCATCGGGGAAATGGGTAAGGGCGGACATGACCGGATAGGGGGTGAACCCGCCAAGGGCACACAGCGACCCGTCCTTCATCGTTTCGCACAGGTCTTTTAGCAGCGGGATGGCCGTAGCGTCCCCAGCGGCGATCCGATCCACGGTTTCGACCCCGCGCACCGCGCCAATCCGACAGGGGGTACATTTGCCGCAGGATTCCACGGCGCAGAACTCCATCGCGAAACGGGCCATGCCCAGCATGTCGGTGGTGTCGTCAAACAGGACAACGCCCGCGTGGCCGATCAAACCGCCCTGCCCGTCGAATTCTTCGTACCCAAAGGGTGTGTCGAATTTCGACCGGGGGAAATATGCGCCCAAGGGGCCGCCGACCTGCACCGCCTTGACCGGGCGGCCCTTCGCCGTCCCGCCCGCGATGTCATCAACCAACTGGCCGAGCGTCATGCCAAAGGCCGTCTCGAACAGCCCGCCGTGTTTGACGTTGCCTGCGATCTGGACTGGAATCGTGCCACGCGACCGACCCAGCCCGAAATCCTTGTAGAATTGCGCGCCGCGCTCGAAAATCACCGGGATCGTGGCCAGTGAAATGACGTTGTTCACAACGGTCGGCTTGCCCAGGAACCCCTCAAGCGCGGGCAGCGGCGGCTTGGCCCTGACCACGCCGCGCTTTCCCTCGAGCGAATTGAGCAGCGACGTTTCCTCGCCACAGACATAAGCCCCGGCCCCCACACGGATTTCCATGTCAAACGCATGGGCAGATCCGAGGACGGATTTGCCCAGCACGCCTGCCTTTCGGGCGGCGTCCACGGCCAAATTCATCACCTCGATCGCATCCGGATATTCGGACCGCAGATAGACATAGCCTTTGTCAGCACCCACGCCGATCGCGGCGATCACCATCCCTTCGATCAGGGACAGCGGGTCGCCTTCCATGATCATTCGGTCGGCAAAGGTGCCGCTGTCGCCTTCGTCGGCATTGCAGACGATGTATTTCTTGGGACCAGCGGCCTTGCGCACCGTGTCCCATTTGATCCCGGTCGGAAACCCTGCACCGCCCCGGCCACGCAAGCCGCTGTCCGTGGTTTCCTTGGTGATCTGTTCCTGCGTCATGCCCAAGGCACGGCGCAGGCCCTTCAACCCGCCATGCGCCTCGTACTCGGCCACACTCAGCGGGTCGATCAGGCCACAACGGGCAAAGGTCAGGCGGGTCTGTTTGGCAAAGAACGGAATATCCTCGACCCGGCCCACGGCCTTGTCACTGTTGCCGTCCAGAATGGCAGCCACATCTTTGGGCGAGGCGGGGCCGTAAGCCAGCCGTTCACCGTCCTTTTCAACCTCGACCAAAGGCTCCAGCCAGACCATGCCGCGCGACCCGTTGCGCACGATCTGCGCGTCCATGCCGCGCCTGGTCAGTTCGGCCTGCATCGCAGCCACAACCGCATCTGCGCCCATCGCACGGGCGGCGGCATCGCGAGGAATGTAGATTTTCATCATTTCAAATCCCCGACGATGGCGTCAAATTTCTTCTCATCCACCCAGCCCACAACCTGCCCATCGACCAGCGCGGCGGGACCACAGGCGCACAGACCCAGGCAATAGACGGGTTCAAGGGTCACTGTGCCGTCCTTGGTCGTGCCGCCCCACTCAACGCCCAGCGCCTTTTTTGCATGGGCGGCGACGCGGTTGGCACCGATGGCCTGACAGGCCTCGGCGCGACACAGCTTGACCACATGGGCGCCTGCGGGTTCTTGGCGGAAGTCATGATAGAACGACATCACCCCATGCACCTCGGCGCGGGTGACGTTCAAGCGGTCAGCGATCTGTGGCAGAGCGGTCTGGGGAACATGACCATATTCGGCTTGCACAGCATGGAGGATCGGCAGCAACGGCCCCTCCAACACCATGCAGTCGTCCAGAATTTCGTTCAGGCGCGGCGCGATGGCTTCGGCCGAAAGGGCGGCTGCCGACATGTCTCTCTCCCCGGTATGGCTGTGCATACAATGAGGCCAGAACGATATGGGTTTCAATACCGATGTTCCGTTAGTCGATAGGCAACTCCTATCAGGCAGAAAGATCGGAAAGCGACCCCGCTTCGGCCAAAAGCGCCGCCAAAACGGGGGTATGCGGTTCGCGCCAGGGCGCGATCAGGCCGACAGCATGACTGACAGCCGGATCACGCATGGGAATCGCTACCAGATTCTTGCCCGACACCATGAAGCGGGCCTGCTGAACAGGCAGGATCGTAACCCAATCGCCTGTCTCGGCGTGGGCGAGCAGAACGATGGTCGAATTGCTTTCGACCGCCGCCGTGACGTTCACGCCGACCTCCTGAAAATTCTGATTGATGATCCGGCGGTTCTGCATGTCCGGGGTCAGCAGGCACAGCGGCATATCGGCGATTTCGTCCCACCCGACCTCTGTCCGGTCCGCCAGCGGGCCATCCGCCCGACAGACAAAGACATATCGTTCGCGGTAGAGCGGGACGGTGGTGACCCGCCCCAGCGGTTCGTTGTCGAGGTAGGAAATGCCTGCGTCCACTTCGAGGTTTTCGATCATCGACAAGATCTCGATCGAGGTGCGCGACAGGATCGTAAAGCTAACGTTGGGATGGGCCTTGCCAAAGCGGGCAGTCAAGGTGGCTGCCGTGGTCAGCGCCGTCGGAATGACAGCCAGTCGCAGATTGCCCGACAACCCCTCGCGGACGGCGCGCATCTCTTCGCGCATGGTGCGGACATCGCCGACAATCTGACGCGCCCAGACCAGCACTCTTTGCCCCTCTGGCGTCAAACCACCATATCGGGATCCGCGCCAGACCAACTGCACCCCCAACTGTGCCTCAAGCTGCTTTATCCCTGCGGACAGGGACGGTTGGGTGATGCCAAGGCTGTCGGCAGCCTTGCCGAAATGGCCTTCGCGGGCGAGGGCGATGAACATGTCCAGTTTGTCGATCATGGGTTGATCATCCCCGGAACGGGGGCGGGGGCAATGGGGCAAATGAAAGGTTATCGTCAACGGGTGCGGGACCTTTCGTCAAATCCTGACGAAAAGGATGCAAGGGATGATTGCCAAACGCGCGCCTCTGCCCGCTAATCGTCCCAACCGCCACAAAAGGACACGACCATGCCCTGGATCGACGCCATCCCCACCGACGAAATCGACGACGAAGACGTCATGCGCTGGGACCACGAGGGCAAGACCTATGCCATCTATCAGTCGCCCGACGGCGAATTCTTCTGTACCGACGGGTTATGCACCCACGAACAGGTCCACCTCGCAGGGGGGCTCGTCATGGATTACACCATAGAATGTCCCAAACATAACGGCCAATTCGACTATCGCACGGGCGAGGCAAAGCGCGCCCCGGTCTGCGTCAACCTTGCCACCTATCCGGTCAAGGTCGAAGGCGGGCGCGTGTTCGTCGAGGTTCCGGCATGACAGGAAAACGTCCGACCGTCGCTGACATCCGCGCATTGCGGGGCGTGCGGCAACTGACGATGCTGTACGTCGAAACGGCGGAAGAGGCCGCAGCGGCAGCGGCGGCCGGAATCGACATGCTGTCGATCATTGCCCCGGTTTGGACGCCCGAGATGCGGGCAGCGGCAGGATCCTGTTTCGTGCAAGTCGGGCTGCTTTACGGGGAACTGGTCACCGCCGAGGATTACCTGCGGGCCGCTCACGCCGCTCTCAGGATCGGCGGCGACGCAGTCTATTGCGCGGCCTCGCTGAACACTGTGCGGGCGCTGGCCGACGACGGCATCCCGGTTGTGGGCCATGTCGGCCTGATCCCGTCCAAGGCCACCTGGACCGGCGGGTTCCGCGCCGTGGGCAAGACCGCCGATCAGGCATTGGCCGTGTTCGCCCAGGTCCGCGCATTGGAAGATGCCGGAGCCTTTGGCGCCGAGATCGAGGTGGTGCCCGACCGCGTGGCCGCCGAAATCGCCAAACGGACGTCGCTGGTGCTGTTGGGCATGGGGGCCGGTCCCCATGCAGACGCACAATACCTGTTCGCCGAGGACGTGCTGGGCTGCACCCGCGGCCATCGCCCCCGCCATGCCAAGGTCTATGCCGACTTCGCCGCCGAATACGCCCGATTGCAGACCTTGCGTGAACGGGCGTTCGAGGCGTTCAAGCGCGACGTGGATGACGGCACCTATCCCGCCCCGCAGCACATCGTGCCGATCGAGGACGCAGAATTCGACGCCTTTCTGACCGCCTTGCCCTAGCCCATCCGTTCCGACGCATAGGACCCCGGCGAGGCAGGGAACACGACAGTCTTGTTACCGCTGACAAAGACCCGGTGATGGATATGGGCGTGAATGGCGCGGGCCAGCACCTGCGCCTCGACATCGCGACCCAGCGAAACGTAATCCTCGGGCGACTGGGCGTGGGTGATCCGCACGGTGTCCTGTTCGATGATCGGCCCCTCGTCCAGATCAGCGGTCACATAGTGGGCGGTCGCCCCGATCAGCTTTACCCCCCGCTCAAACGCCTGTTTATAGGGGTTGGCCCCTTTGAAACTGGGCAGGAAGGAATGGTGGATGTTGATGATGCGGCCCGCCATCCGTTGACAGAACGCATCGGACAGAACCTGCATGTACCGGGCCAGCACGACCAGTTCGACGCCCGATTCCTCGAGCAGGGCCAAAAGCCGCGCCTCGGCCTCGGGCTTGTTGGCGGGGGTGACCTTGATGTGGTGGAAGGGGATGTCGTGGTTCACGACCACCTTTTGGTAGGTCAGGTGGTTCGAGACAACGCCGACGATATCCACGGGCAGCGCGCCAATCCGCCAGCGATACAGAAGGTCATTCAGGCAATGGCCAAAGTTGGAGACCATCAGCAGAACCTTGACCCGGGCGGCACTGTCGCGGATCGCCCAGTCCATCCCGAACTCTGCCGCGATGGGGTCAAAGCCGCCGCTCAGATCCGCATGGGTTGCACCTGTCTCAGAGGTGAACGTGACCCGCATGAAGAACCGACCTGTAGCCATGTCGTCGAACTGCGAACTGTCGGTCAGGTTGCAGCCGGTATCGGCCAGAAAATTGGCGATGGCCGCGACGATGCCGCGGCGCGAAACGCAGGCAACCGTGAGGATGTAAGTGGACATGAAGGGATTCCAAAGCTGGAGGATGGGTGCATGTTGCACCCGCAGCATCCTGTCACAAGGGCGATCCCGACGCCTTTCGCACCGGCGGCGACATACGGGTCAACAAGGGCCTAAAGCAGGCTGCGTTCCTTGGCGATCATGGCCGCGTGGGTCCGGTTGCGGGCATCCAGTTTCCGGCTCAGCGTCTTGACATGCAGCTTGATCGTGACCTCCTGAAGGTCCAGATCCCGGGCGATTTCCTTGTTCGACTTGCCGTCGCACAGGCCGCGCAAAACGTCCGTCTCGCGCCGGGTCAAAAGACCGCCCCGGTCGGGCGGGGCTTCTTCCATGAAGCCAAACGGAGCATACACCTCGCCCGCGGCCATGAACCGGATGGCTGATACCATGGAGCGTGAAGCAAGCGTCTTTGGCACAAAGCCGGCCGCCCCCGCCTTGATCGCTGCATCGGCAACGTCGCGCGTGGCCGAGCCCGAAATGAGCGCCACAGGCCGGCCCTGATTGGCAGCCCGCATGCGGGCCAGTCCATCCAGACCGAACATGCCGGGCATGTTGTAGTCCAGCAGAACGACATCAAACGTCCCCGTCTTGCCGACCATATCCAACGCATCGTCCAGCGAGGCGGCGATGGACGCCTCCTTGATTCCCTCGGACAGCAGGAACGCCGCCAGAGTTTCCCGAACCAGACTGTGGTCATCTGCAATCAAAACACGCATGTTTATTCCCGTCCCGACCCTGACCTGATCCGTTCAGAAGTGACGCAATGCGGCCACAGCCGAGGGCTCGGTCATTTGATCCCGATTGTTCAACGTAAATCCCGATGTCGGTCCCCACCTTACCGCCGCCGGTGCAAACGAATCCTTAACGGCCGCCAAGGGCTGCGCCCACAGGGCGAAGGATCAGCACCCACGATCATCCGGATAGTCAGACTATGCTAACGACTAGGGTTGTATACGTCTGCGGGAATGCGGGCCTGCGTCAAACATGGCAATACCGGCGCCGTCACCAAAGGTCATCTCGCGGAGAGTCGCAATGTTCATCACATCCATCCCCACACACCGTATTGTCGCAATTCTGGGTCTTGCCCTGTTCGGCGGCTTGGCCGCAGCACGGGACCTGCAGCAGCCGACCGGCCCGGTCATCCTGACCATCAGCGGCCAGATCAACCACAAGAATGTGGGCGACACCGCCCAGTTTGACCTGCTCATGCTGCAAGAGATCGGGGCGCAGATAGTGTCGACCTCGACCATCTGGACGGACGGCGTTCACAGCTTTACCGGGGTCCCGCTGGATGTGCTTCTGGCGACTGTGGGCGGAACCGGGGCGACCCTGAAAGCCACCGCAATCAACGACTACGCCATCGAAATCCCGACCGTCGACGCTGTGCCCGGCGGTCCGATCCTGGCCTACGAAATGGATGGGGCCACTATGTCGGTGCGGGACAAAGGGCCGCTTTGGATTGTCTATCCCTTTGATTCAAAGCCAGACTACCAGACAGAGGTGATCTATTCCCGATCCATCTGGCAATTGGACCGGATTGCAGTCGTCAACTGATCCAACCATGCCCCACGCCCGCTCCGCCCGTCAGCGCCGTTTGGTCATTGTCCGACTTTCCCTCGCTTTTGCGGTGCTGGGGCTGTGCATGGCTACGATCCTGTTTCTGGTGTTCGATGTCCGGACAAAGATCGAAAATCAGGCGACGGCGAGTTCTGACAACGTCCAATGGACGCTAAGTCAGATCGAGGTCGAGTATCTGCGGCTTGTCCAGGCAGCGGAATCCGCTCAGATACCGCGGGAAGATCGATGGTCCGAGGTGCGGCGGCGATTCGACGTGTTCTACAGTCGGGTCGCCACCCTGCGTGAGGGAGGGGTATACTCAAATCTGCGCAATCAGACAGATTTTGCGGGCCAACTCGATCGGGTTAGCGCAGGACTGGATGCACTCATCCCGATCATCGACGGACCGGACAGTCTCCTTCAACAGCAACTACCCTACCTGACCGAGAGGATCAGCACGATCGGGGGCGACGTGCGCAATCTTGGTCTGAGCGGGCTTCGGGCCTTTGCGGATGTGTCCGATGCCAGCCGTCTGGCTGTCTGGCTCACGCTGCTGCGGGTCGCAGGGCTGACCGTCGTTCTGATCGTCGCACTTCTGGGTCTCGCAGTCGTCTTGTTCCGCCTGTATCGGCTGTCGGACCGACAGGCTGTGCATAACCGCGAAACGTCCTCCCGGCTGGAGGCTATTCTGGCGTCGACGCTCGACGCGGTCATCGCCGTCGACGACAAGGGCGTGATCGTGGAATTCAACGGGGCTGCCACTGATGTCTTAGGATATTCCCAGGCCGAAGCGATCGGAACAAACATGTCCGACCTGATCGTTCCTGGGCACCTGCGGTCCGCGCACGAGGTCGGGATGGAACGGTACCGGCAAACCGGCATCAAAAAAGTTGTCGGCAAAGGTCGGATCGAACTACAGGCGCGCCGCAAGGACGGGAGCAACTTTCCGGTCGAACTTTCGATTTCGGCGGCCCAGACCGCAGATGGCGAACTCTTTGTCTCTTTCATGCGGGACATTTCGGCGCGGGTTGCGGCAGATGCAGAACTGCTCAAGGCACGCGACGATGCGCTGGCCGGTGAAAAGGCCAAGGCAGAGCTGCTGGCAGTCATGAGCCATGAAATGCGCACACCGCTGAATGGAATGTTGGGCACCATGCAATTGATGTCGGACAGTCCGCTGACGCGAAAGCAGCAGGATTACCTGCGGATCATGGAAACGTCGGGTAAACTGCTTCTGCACCACGTCAACGACGTTCTCGACATCAGCCGGATTGATGCGGGCAAGGTCGATATCGACCGGCGGCCCTTCGACCTCGATCTGGTCCTGACCGAAATCGTCGACAGCCAGCGAGGCGTCGCCGCCGCCAACGGCAATACACTGACGCTCGATCTGGCGGGCATCGGCAATACAACGGTTCTGGGGGACCAGACACGTCTGCGGCAGATCCTACTCAATCTTGTTTCGAACGCGATCAAGTTCACGCGCAACGGAACCGTTGCCATCGAAGTGGAGCCTTTGGGCAAAGCGGACCTGTTCGAATTCCGGGTATCGGACACGGGCATTGGGATTTCCGAAGCTAACCTCACGAGAATATTCGAAGATTTCGTGACACTCGACACCTCCTATGCCCGCGATTCCGGTGGCACGGGTCTGGGCCTTGGCATCGCCAAGCGATTGGCCCGGATGATGGGTGGCGAACTGGGTGCCGAAAGCGAACAAGGCGAAGGAAGCCTGTTCTGGCTCCGCCTTCCCCTGCCCATATTGTCGGTAGCCCGCCCGGCCACCCGCAAGACCCGGTCGCGCAAGGCGCGGGCCGCCGCAACTCCTGTACGCCCCTTGGACCTGCTGGTCGTCGAAGACAACGCCATCAACCGAATGGTGGTCGAGGAAATGCTGGGCCGCGATGGGCACACGGTCACACTGGCCAACGACGGAAAGGAAGGGGTGGCAACCGCCGGCCTGCGCCGTTTCGACGCCATTCTTATGGACATTTCCATGCCCCACATGGACGGCGTTCAGGCCACAAAGATCATCCGCGGCAGCACCGGACCCAATCAGGACACGCCGATAATCGCGCTAACCGCGCACGCCCTTCCGGACGACATCGCCAGGTTTCGGGCGGCTGGCATGCAGGACACTCTGGTCAAACCAATCAGCCGGGACCAACTGACTGCAGTTCTGTCAAGCCACAGTCAGGACATGGCGGTCGCGACCGCCCCCGCCTGCGCCCCGCCCCCTGCCCCGGCCGAGATCATCGACCGGGCCATGTTGCTGGAACGCTGCGACTCGCTCGGCTTTGAACTGGCCTCGCGCCTGTGCAATGCCTTTGTCGCAGAGGCCGACTCGGCCGTAGAGGACCTGAGCCAACCGGACCGCATGACCGACGCCGATATCATAGCCATGGCGCACAAGATCGCCGGATCGTCAGGCATGTTCGGCGCAACAGCCTTGCATGACCTGCTCGGGCGGATCGAAACGGCAGGCAAGACGGGCCAGGCCGTCGCGATGCGTCGCCTGCTGGCCGACCTTGCCCCCATCTGGACGCAGACCCGGACGGGCATGCGCGACCTGCAAGAGGCGCACCGCGCCGGAGCGGCGCCCTAGGCCGCGCCTTTGCCCAGGTCGAACACTTCGCCCGGAAAGAATTTGGCGAGGCGGATATCCGCGGTGCGGGCATGGCCCTCCATCCCCTCCAACCGGCTGATCCGGGCGGTCGCCTCGGCCACCGGGCGGGCAGCGTCACGGGTGGCGCGTTGCCATGTGACAGTTTTCATGAACTTGCCCACCGACAGCCCGCCGGTATAGCGTGCGGCCCCCCCGGTCGGAAGAACGTGGTTCGGACCTGCTGCCTTGTCCCCAAACGCTACAGTTGTCTCTTCACCCAGAAACAGCGAGCCGTAGGCGGTCAGCCGACCCAGCCACCAATCCAGATCGGCACACTGAACGTGCAGATGTTCAGGGGCATATCGGTCGCTGACGTCGACCATTTCCTCGCGGTCGGCACACAGAGCCACCTCGGCATAATCAGACCAGGCGGCGCGGGCACTGTCGGCATTGACCTGAGGCAGCGCCTCGATCAGGGCGGGGACTCGGGCCATCACCGCCTGCGCCAGCGCAAGATCATCGGTGACCAGCCAGACAGGCGAGTTGTAACCATGCTCGGCCTGACCGACCAGATCGGCGGCAACGAAATCGGCATCTGCGGTCCGGTCCGCAAGGATCAGGGAATCGGTCGGCCCCGCCACCATGTCGATGCCGACCTGCCCGAACAGGATACGTTTGGCCTCGGCCACATACTGGTTGCCGGGACCGACCAGAATGTCGGCCTTGGGCAGGCCAAACAGGCCCTGCGCCATCGACGCCACGGCCTGCACCCCGCCCATCGACAGGATCGCGTCAGCGCCGCTCAAGTCCATGGCGAACAGGATCTCTGCGGGGATACCCTTTCCCGGCTTGGGGGGCGAACAGGCGGTAATGTGGCGCACCCCGGCAACCTTGGCCGTCGTCACCGTCATGATCGCGCTGGCGATATGCGCATACCGGCCGCCCGGAACATAGCAGCCAGCAGCCCCCACCGGGATCTGACGCTGACCCGCCATCAGGCCGGGCAGGATTTCGACTTCGGTGTCTTGGATCGTAGCCCGCTGCGCCTGGGCAAAGCGGCGGATGTTGGCGTGGGCAAATCGGATGTCGGCCTTGACCTGCTCGGGCAATGACCGGGCGGCCGCGTCCAGCGTGGCGCGGCTGACGATGATCTCGCCCTCCCACCCGTCGAACCGGGCGGCCATGGCGCGCGCGGCCCCCTCGCCCCCGTCGGCAATCTCGGCCAACAAGGCGCGGACTGCGGCGGTCACATCCGCATGGCCGGTTTCGGCGGTCCGGGTCGCCTTCTTGAGATACTCAACCATCCGTAACCCCATTGGAAAAATCGACGACCATGCGGGTCAGGACATCCAGCGTGTCGATGACCCCCGGGCCCGTTAGGGCGACAAGCGAATATTCGGTGCAGGCGACCAACACCTGATCCGCCTGTGGGATCAAGGCAGCAAAGGCAGCTCTATTTGCGGGCGTCGCCCCGTCCCGCTTGATCGCGCGGATCAGGGCCAGCGCCGCGTCAGCGTCGGGATGCAGCACCTCGCGCCCGGCCAAGGCTGCATCGAACACCCCCACCTTGCGCACAGCGGGCGACGCCATCAGCGCCACCGATCCGGGGCCAAGGGCCGCGACCGACCCAGCAACCATATCCAGAAACGGAACCGAAACAGCGGCGCGGATCGCCCCGGCATAATAGTGCGCCGTGTTGCAAGGCATTGCCAAAGCCCGGGCGCCAACCGCCTCCAACCGCTGAGCCATCTGGACAAGTACTGGCTCCGGGTCCTCGCCCCTCCCTTCGATCAGGCGGGCGATGCGGCTGGGGACCTGAGGGTTCTGGTCGACGATCAGCGGCACATGATCGGCGTCATCCGTGGCAGGCACGGCGGCAATGACGCGGGCCATCAGGGCCACAGTCGCCTCTGGCCCCATTCCACCCAGAATGCCCACCTTGCGCTTCATGCAAAGGCCGAGGTGTATCCGAACAGCCCCGCCGCCCCGCCCGTATGCAGGAACACGATCCGCTCGCCCTTCTTGAATTTGCCCTTGCGGCAATAGTCGATCAGACCAGCGGCCCCTTTGCCCGAATAGACCGGGTCCAGCAGGATCGCCTCAAGCTGGGCAAACATGCGAATGGCGTCGAGCGTATCAGCGCGGGGGATGCCATAACCTTCGCCCACATAGTCCGTATCGGCGACCACATCTTCGCGCTTGACGCAGCCCGCAGCACCGATCTTTTCGGCGGTCTTGACGGCAAGGTTGAACACGTTCTCTTCCTGCTTGGGCTTGGGGGCGCGCACACCAAAGCCCAGCAAGGGGATATTCGCGTTGATCGCCTTGAGGCCGACGATCAGACCAGCCTGCGTGCCCGCCGATCCGGTTGCCGTGACAATATGGTCAAAGGGCAGGCTGCGGTCGTTGAACTGGCTCACCAACTCGAACGCGCAATTGACATAGCCCAAGGCACCCGTCGGGTTGGACCCGCCACCGGGGATCGTATAGACCTTGTGACCCTTGGCGCGGTACTGGTCCGCGACCGTCTCCATCTCGGTATTCATGTCGAGCCCCGGGCCCCGCTTTTCCCGCGTCGCCCCGTGCAGATCGTCCAGAAACACGTTGCCGTTGCCATTGTAGTTCGGATCGTTCGACCCGGTCCGATCCTCCAGCAGGATGTGACAGGCCATCCCCAACTTGGCTGCAGCGGCCGAGGTCTGGCGGGCATGATTGGACTGGGTGGCGCCTTGGGTCATCACCATGTCCGCACCCATCGCCTGCGCTTCGGCCATCAGCCATTCCAGCTTGCGCGTCTTGTTGCCGCCGGTGGACAGGCCCGTGCAATCGTCCCGCTTGATCCAGATTTCCGGCCCGCCCAGCTCGGCGCTCAGACGCGGCAGATGTTCGAGCGGGGTGGGCAGATGCGCCAGATGGATGCGGGGGAAACGGGCCAGATGCATAGGATGGGGTCCTTTGGGAATTGCGGGATCGACCGCACCCTAAAGCCCTGAAAAGGGCAGGCGCAAAGGGTTTCAAGACAGGATCAACCCTAGTTCGGTTTTCCGAAATCAGGGTTCAGCATTTCCAAGGCCGAACACTACTCCACCAATCCCAACTGGCGGGCAATGCTAGAGGAATCGTAATAATCGCGTCCATCGACCACTTTGCCGTCCTTGACCCGCATCACGTTGCACTAGCGGGCAGACATCTTGCGGCCGCTGGGAGGAAAGGTTCCCAAAGACGACTGAAGCGGACCGGTCTGGGTGCCCCAATTAGTGAATTCGACCACCGCCCAGTCATCCTGCACGATCAGTCGCGTTATTTTGAGCTGGCCATCAGGAAAGGCCGTCCGCCACCGCTCGTAATCCCGCAGGTACGCATCGAGCCCCGCCAACACCTCGCCGCGGGCGACATCCTCGAACTGGCAATCCTCGGCGATGACGACCATGCCGCGTTCGGGGTCACGCAGGTCCCAGCTTTGATGGACCTTCCGGACAGTCGTCTCGACGCTTTCCATTGTTTGGAGCCACCCAATAGGCAATGTATCCTTAAATTCTAAAAACCTTTTAATAACATATAGTTAGAAATCGTTCAAACGTGAACGCCCCCAGACAAACCTCACCCTTTGCCCTTCCAGGGAACCAGCACACGCTCGGCCCAGCGCATCAAAAGGTCGATCCCGAACCCGATCAATCCGATCAGGATGATCCCCATCAAGACGATGTCGGTCGACTGGAATTTCGAGGCGACCATGATCATCATCCCCGCCCCCTTTTCGGCGGCGACCAGTTCGGCGGCCACGACCGTCCCCCAGCAAACCCCCATCGCTACGCGGGCGGCGGTGAAAATCTCGGGGAGGCTGTTGGGAATGATGACGTGCCGCATGATCTGCCATTTGCTGGCCCCCAGCGAATAGGCGGCGTGAACCTTGGAAATCCTGACGCCCGACACCCCCGAGCGCGCCCCGATCGCCATGATCCACAGGGCGGCCAGGAACAGCAGGATGATCTTGCCCGTCTCGCCGATCCCCGCCCAGATGATGACCAGCGGAATGAGGGCGAGCGGCGGAACCGGACGCATGAATTCCACGATCGGATCGAACCAGCCCCGGAACCAGTCCGACAGACCCATCGCATATCCCAGCGGGATGCCGATGATCGCCCCGAGGACGAAGCCGACAATGACCCTGAACAGCGAATATCCCAGATGTTCGGCCAGCGTCGAATTGCGGTAGCCCTCCTTGGAAATCTCGATGAACCGCGCCCAGACCGCCTCGGGCGCGGGCAGCCAGATCGGCTCCATCTGCCAGCCTTTGCTCGGCTCGATGTTGAGCGTCCCCTTGGGCGTCAGGGCGACCCTGCCCCAGCCCAGCCGAACCGAGTCGCCCGGCGCGATGGCCTTGCCGTCGACCCCGACGATCTCGGCTCCGTCGTCCTTGGTGACCTGATCGTTGTCCTGCGCCCTGAGAAGAGAGGACCGATATTCCTGAATCGCCACGGAATCATTGCGGGCGATGCCCGTTCCGGCTTCCACGGCAGGATCATCGGCCGGCGCGCCCGCCGGGTAGACCAGAACCGTGACCGTTGCGTCCGCCGTCGTCCCATCGGGCGTCTTGATCGCGTAGGTGAATTCGGTCTGTCCGACAAAGGGACCCGGCACATGCAGGAACCCGGGCAGCAGCCTTGACCCCGTGAACGCCCCCCACGCCAGAAAGATCAGCGCAATGGAAATGACCGACGCCGCGGTATTCGATGTGACCGAGCTTTCATCACCAAATGTCACAGTCTTGAGCGACCCGAAGTCATGTTTGGGCCGCAGAAACCGCCGCACGCCGCGCCAGATGGCCAGCGTTCCCAGAATGACCAGCACATAGCCGACCAAGAACGGAAAGATCGTCCAGAGCGTTCCCAGAACGCCGACCAGTTCGCCACCCAGTTTTCCTAGAAGGTCCATATCATGCTTTCTCGGTCCGGCCCATGATCTCTTCTTCCATGTCCCAGATCATCGACAGGATCTCTTCGCGAGTCTTGGCGAAATCGGGGTGTTTCTTGACCTCGCGCAGGTCCTTGTTCACGCCCATTTCGGCAAACGGCAGGTTGTACTCGCGGTGGATCCGACCGGGACGCGGGGCCATGACGACCAACCGTTCCCCCAACAAAAGCGCCTCTTCGACCGAATGGGTGATGAGGATGATTGTCTTGCCTGTCTCTTTCCACAGCTTCAGAACCAGACCCTGCATCTTTTCGCGGGTCAGCGCGTCCAGCGCGCCCAGCGGTTCGTCCATCAGGATCACGTCAGGGTCATTGGCCAGACAGCGGGCCAGTGCCACGCGCTGCTGCATCCCGCCGGACAGTTCATAGACAGCCTTTTCCTTGAAATCGCGCAGGCCAACCACATCCAGAAGGTGATCCACGATCTCTTTCTTCTTGGCCTTGTTCATCCCCTTCATCGAGGGGCCAAAGCCGACGTTTTCCCGCACGGACATCCATTCGAACAGAGCGCCCTGCTGAAACACCATTCCGCGCTCGGCGCCTGGGCCGCGCACCGTCTTGCCGTTCAGGATCACTTTGCCATCCGTGGGGGCCAGAAAGCCCGCCACGATGTTGAGAAGCGTTGTCTTGCCACAGCCCGAAGGGCCGAGGACCGACATCAACTCGCCCGCCTTGAGGTCGAGTGACACGTCCTTGAGCGCCTGCACCGCCTGCCCGTTGGGCAGATCGAACCGCATGGACAGATGGTCGATGGTCAGCCCGGTCATACAGCCGCCTTGTCAGAAAGTGTGAAAGGGAACACCGGAAGGACGGCGCGGGACCTGACCCGCGCCGTCGTCCGGATTTACATCTTGCCGGCGTCGGTCAGCGGCCCGAGGTTGATGTGGCTGGAATAGTCGTCCAGCGCCGCCGGGATCGACCCCGATTGCACGAACACGCCCGCCACACCCTTCATGAACTCCTGTGCGCCGCCGCCCAGCCATTTGGCCGATTCCTGGTCGGCAATAGACGGGAACACGAAGGTGGCCATGGTTTCGGCCGTCGCAGCCTCGTCCATGCCGGAATCCTGCGCAATAACCGGGATCATGGCCGCCGCCGCATCGCCACCTGCGTTCCACATGGCGTTGGCGTCCGCCGTCACCTTGAGGAACTTGGCCACCACCTCGGGGTTTTCTGCGATGAACGAGGACGGCGCCGAGGTCACGTCGAACACTAGGATGCCGAGGTCTTCCTTTTCCGGGCCGGTCAGCAGGACGTTGCCCGATTCCTTGGCCCGGCGCAGCGAACCGCCCCAGCCGCAGAACATGTCGACAGCACCCTGTGCAAAGGCAGCCGCACCATCCGGCGGGGCCATGTCCACGATTTCCAGCTTGGACAGATCAACGCCGAAATGCTCCATCTGCTTGAGGAACCCGTAGTGGGCAGACGTGCCGAGCGGGACGGCGACCTTGTGTCCTTCCAGTTCCTTGGCGTTGTCCTTGGTGATCTCAAGTCCCGAGGCCACCACGCAGTTGTCGTTGTCCGAATAGGAGACGGCAACGTCGATCGCCTGAAGGTCCTGGCCGGCAGAGGTCGCAACAACGAAGGGCGGCACGCCCTGGCTGAGCGCAATCTGCACATCGCCCGAGGCCATCGCGGCGGACATCGCGGTGCCGGTGTCAAAGCTGACCCAGTTCACCTTCATCCCCAGCGCCTCGTCGTAGGTGCCGTTGACCTTGGCAAATTCAAACGGCATCGGCCATTCGAGGAAGTAGCCGACGGTGATTTCGCCATGCGCTTCGGCAAGGGCCGCAGTTCCTGCGGTCATCATCGCCATCGCGCCGACGGCCCCCATCAGTTTCGTCTTGAACTTCATGACTTCACGTCTCCCATGTTGGTTGGCCCGTGTCGGCCGTTCGTTTGGCCGGGGTTTGCCCCGGCGTTGTTCCAAGGATGTTGAGCCATCCTTTGGGTGTTAATTGAGCATGTAACCCCGCGTCTTAACAGCCCTTCCAGACCGAAAAGGGTTTTCGGCAAACCGGAAAAAGCCGGGTGTCAGTGCCTTGAACCGGCCTTTAAGCAATGGAAATCGGATCGGTCCGTCAACGCCCGAGACATCAGGTCGCAATAGTCCAAATTGGAAGTGTCAGGCCGTGCAAGGCATCAAAATCCAGTGTTTACAAACCGTTGCCTGTCACAGGTAGATCGCAGGCCTTGACCGGCCAAAAATCTGGACCTATTCATCGATTGCCACTGGACCTACTGGCTGCTTAGAACAAAGGCGCACAGTTCGTCATCAAGGTCGTGGTCAGACCAACAGAGTCGGCCGCGCCTTGCCCGTTTCATTCCTGATCTCTGGCGGAGCCTTCTTATGGACACCCTGACCCACACCAACGATCCCCGCGGCGTCATCGAAGCCGACCGCGCC
Organism: Marivivens sp.; assembly: GCA_024642115.1. Lineage (GTDB taxonomy): Bacteria > Pseudomonadota > Alphaproteobacteria > Rhodobacterales > Rhodobacteraceae > JAHEBU01. Next base: position 490,304 of record JAHEBU010000001.1, read on the forward strand.
CACGTCTGGCATCATCTTGCCCAGCACAAGCCACTGGAAACCGTCGACCCCCAGATCATTGTCGAGGGCAAGGGCCTGCGCGTGTGGGACATTACTGGCAAGGAACACATCGATGCCGTGTCCGGGGGGGTGTGGACCGTCAACGTCGGCTATGGCCGCGAAAGCATCGCCAACGCGGTTCGGGACCAACTGCTCAAGCTCTGCTATTTCGCCGGGGCCAAGGGCACCATTCCGGGATCGCTGTTCGCCGAGCGTCTGACTGAAAAAATGCCGGGTCTGGACCGTGTCTATTACGCCAACTCGGGGTCCGAGGCGAACGAGAAGGCGTTCAAGATGGTCCGCCAGATCAGCCACAAGCATCACGGTGGCAAGAAGTCCAAGATCCTCTACCGTGACCGGGATTACCATGGCACCACCATCGCCGCCCTGTCTGCCGGTGGCCAACAAGAGCGCAACGCCCAGTACGGGCCGTTCACCCCCGGTTTCGTGCAGGTCCCCCATTGCCTGGAGTACCGCGCCCAGTGGCAGGGCGAGGATTACGGGATCAAGGCCGCAGAGGCGATCGAAGAGGTCATCCTGCGTGAAGGCCCCGACACCATCGGCGCCCTGTGTCTGGAGCCGATCACCGCAGGCGGCGGCATCATCGTTCCCCCGAAGGGATACTGGCAAAAAGTGCAGGAGATCTGCCGCAAATACGACATCCTGCTGCACATCGACGAGGTCGTCTGCGGTCTGGGCCGCACCGGCACCTGGTTCGGCTACCAGCAGTTCGGCGTTCAGCCCGACATCGTGACCATGGCCAAGGGCGTCGCCTCGGGCTACGCGGCCATTTCGTGCTGCGTGACCACCAATGCGGTGTTCGAGATGTTCAAGGACGCCGACGATCATCTGTCCTATTTCCGCGACATTTCCACGTTCGGGGGCTGCACGGCCGGTCCTACCGCGGCACTGGAAAACCTGCGCATCATCGAGGACGAGGATTTGTGCGGCAATTCTGTGCGGATGGGTCAGCGGTTGAACGAAAACCTGCAGGCCCTGATGGCCAGGCACAAGGTGATCGGCGATGTGCGCGGCATGGGCCTGTTCCAGGGGGCAGAACTGGTCGTCGACCGCGATACCAAAGAGCCGCTGAATGAAAAGCGGGTGCAGGCCATCGTGGCCGACTGCATGAAGCAGGGCGTGATCATCGGCGCCACCAACCGCAGCCTGCCCGGGTTCAACAACACGTTGCTCTTTGCCCCCGCCCTGATCGCCACCGCCGATGACATCGACCATATCACCGATGCGGTCGATCAAGCGCTGACCCGGGTTCTGGCCTGACCCCAAGGCGTCCCGGCCCCGTGCCGGGACCTCGCCCTCCCCCGGAAAGACAGCCATGTCCCCGACCAATGCCCTGGGCCAGCCGATCGGTGCGCCTCTGACTGTGACCTTGCCGCGGCCCCGGCCCACAATAACGCCCATGATCGGGCGCACGGTCACTCTGGCCCCGACCGATCCCGCAGCCCATGCGCAAGGCCTGTTTGACGCCTTTGCCGCCGACAGCGATAATCGCATCTGGACCTATCTGCCCTACGGACCGTTTGCCGATCTGGCCGCCTTTCGGGCTTGGATGGAGGCGACCTGTGGTGGGAATGACCCGCTGTTTCATACCATTCTGGACGCTCAGGGCGTGCCAGTCGGCATTGCATCGTTCCTGCGGATCGACCCTGGTGCAGGTGTGATCGAGGTGGGCCACATCAACTATTCGCCCCGCCTGCAACGCACCGTCATGGCGACCGAGGGGATGTTCCTGATGATGAGCCGCGTCTTTGACGAACTTGGCTATCGCCGCTACGAATGGAAATGCGATGCCTTGAACGCCCCGTCGCGTCGCGCCGCCGAACGGTTGGGATTCACCTATGAAGGCACATTCCGGCAGGCGACCCACTATAAAGGTCGAAACCGGGATACCTCCTGGTTTTCCATCATCGACAGCAAATGGCCGCAGATCAGGGCCGGGTTCCAACGCTGGCTCGACCCGGCGAATTTCGATCCGCAGGGACATCAGCGCCAGCCCTTGCAGATCCGGCCCTAGCTGGAATCGCAGCCCCCTTGGGCCCGCGAGCTGACCTTTGGCACCGGCAGGGTCTGCGCCTGCGCCCGGTGACGGATCGAGCGTGACAGGGCCTCGGCATGGGCCCGCGCCGGATTCAGCGTCGGGCCGGGATCGGCCAGGTCGGACACCATATCCTCAGTCGCCACTACCACAGGGGCGCTGTGAACAGGTCTCGTGGGCTTGGAGTGCTGCGTGGAAGTCTGAAATGCCCATTCCGGCGAAACAGAGGCCTTGGTAGGACCGGGGTCACCGGCGTCACGGGGGCAATGGGAGCCACTGGCCCCAAAGATTTAACCGGCGAGGAAACAAGAAAAGGCACCGGGGTTACCTGAGCATGGAACTTGCCGCCAACCGATGCCTGCCGCAAGCCAACGCGATCCCTGTCGCAATCTTCATATGGCTGTGAAGTTAATTCGACCCGACAGCCGAACATGACTTGTCCGGCCATCCTGCCCGGTTAGGGTAGGCAGCGTCGCCCGCACCAAGACAGGTCCGATGCCCCAGTCACCCGAGTCCTTTTACCTTGATCCTGCGGCCCCCGGCACGCTGCAATCGCGGATTCAGCAGATGGTGGCGCAGGGCATTCTGGCGGGCCGGTTTCGCCCCGGCGACCGCCTGCCATCATCGCGCAAGCTGGCACAGCATCTGGGGGTCAGCCGGATTACAGTGACGCTTGCCTATACCGAATTGCTGTCGGACGACTACATCACCTCGCGCGGGCGATCTGGCTATTTCGTGTCGGACAACGCCCCCGAACCGCCCGCCTTTCCGGCCAAATCGGCAGGGTTGTCTACTGTGGATTGGTCAGCGGTTCTGCCGCCGGATGTGGCGCCGGCGCTGGGAATCGAAAAGCCGACGGACTGGGCCAGCTACCGCTATCCCTTCATTTATGGGCAGGCCGACGCCACCCTGTTCGACGGGGCCAACTGGCGGCTGTGTGCGATGCAGGCTCTGGGCAAACGCGATTTCGCCGCGCTGACCGCCGACCAGTATGATGGCGATGATCCCAAACTGGTCGAGTTCATCATGCGCCAGACCCTGCCCCGCCGGGGAATTCTGGCGGGACCCGAGGAAATCCTGGTGACCATGGGCGCGCAGAATGCGCTGTGGCTGACCGCGCAGGTGCTTTTGTCCGGGGATCGATCCGCCGTGATCGAGGACCCCGGCTATCCCGCCCTGCGCGCCATCCTGACCCAGACGGGTTGCGCGCTGACGGCCGTTTCCGTCGATGCTGACGGCCTGCCGCTCGATCAGTTGCCGACGACGGTGGACGTCGTGTTTACCACCCCCAGCCACCATTGCCCGACCACCGCCACCATGTCACTGCCCCGCCGCCGCGCCTTGCTCGACTGGGCTGAAGATCAGCAAGCCCTGATCGTGGAGGATGATTATGATTTCGAGATGTCGTTTCTGAAACCCCCCTCGCCCGCGCTCAAATCGCTGGACCGGACCGGGCGGGTGATCCATGTGGGCTCGTTTTCCAAGTCGCTTTTTCCCGGCCTGCGCCTGGGCTATCTGGTAGGACCGGCACCCTTTATTCGCGCCGCCCGCGCCCTGCGCGCCTTGTCATTGCGCCACCCACCGGGGTTGATGCAGCGGACAGTCAGCCATTTCCTGTCGCTGGGCCACTATGACGCTGTCATCAAGCGGACCAGTCGCGCCTTTCACGACCGTCGTCGAACGCTGGACGCAGCCATCGCGGCGCATGGCCTGACCGTGGCGGGGGCAGGCGCCTATGGCGGATCGTCCGTCTGGATGCGGGCGCCTGAAGCCACCGATACCGCCCGGCTTGCCGCCCAACTCCGCCTGCAAGGTGTCCTGATTGAACCGGGCGTCGCGTTCTTTGCCGGGCCGAATGCGCCGCGCAATTTCTATCGTCTGGCCTATTCGTCGATCCCGGCGGCTCGCATCACCGAGGGGATCGCCCTGATCGCGCAAAACATCACAGATGATACCGGCTCGCCTCCAGCCCGTCGAAGCTGATCTCGGGCGTCTTGCCCATGACCACGTCCGCCACCGCCCGGCCTGACCCAGCGGCCATGGTCCAGCCTAGCGTCCCGTGCCCGGTGTTGAGGAACAGGTTGCCATACCGGGTCCGCCCCAGCACGGGCGTGCCGTCAGGCGTCATCGGGCGCAGGCCAGTCCAGCCTTCGGCCTGACCAAGGTCACCCCCGCCCGGAAACAGGTCCGAGATGACATGCCGGACCGTATCGGTCGCGTGTGGCCCAAGCCGCCCCGAATAGCCCGCAATCTCGGCCGTGCCTGCCACCCTGATCCGGTCGCCCAGTCGCGTTACTGCGACCTTGTGCGTCTCGTCCATGATGGTCGACTGAGGGGCCTTGGCATCGTCCAGCACGGGCAGGGTGACCGAATATCCCTTGACTGGATAGACCGGCAGGTTCAGCCCGATGGGGCGCAAGACCCGGGGGGCATAGCTGCCCATGGCGCAGACATAGGCGTCACCAGTCACCAGTCCTTCGGGGTCGGTCATGACCCCGGCCACACGGTCGTTCTGAACATCGATCCATTTGATCGTCTGACCATAGTGGAACTGCACCCCCAGTGCCGCCGCCTTGTCGGCCAGCGCCATGGTGAACATCCGGCAGTCCCCCGTCCGGTCGGCGGTCAGTCGGAGTCCGCCAACGAATTTCTCGCGCACCTGCGCCAGTGCAGGTTCGACAGCAATGCAGCCATCGGGGTCCAGCACTTCGAACGGGCTGTCATATTCAGCCAGAATTTCCTGATCGGCCTTGGACCCCTTCATCTGCTTTTCGGTGCGGAACAATTGAAGTGTCCCCTGCTCCCGCCCGTCGTATTCGATTCCCGTGTCCGCGATGAGGTCCGGCATCACATCGCGCGAATAGTTCGAAATGCGGACCATCCGGCCCTTGTTCACGGCATATGGTCCCTCGGCGCAGTTCATCAGCATCTGCGCCCCCCATTTCCACATGCTCGGGCTGATCAGCGGCCAGATGAACAGCGGACGGCGTTTCATGAACAACCATTTGAGCGCCTTTATCGGCACACCGGGGGCCGCCCATGGCGAGGTCATGCCGTAGCTGAGTTCGCCCGCATTGGCATAGGACGTCTCAAGCCCCGGCCCCGCCTGCCGGTCCAGCACGACAACCTCACACCCGGCCTTGGCCAGATACCACGCGGTTGTCACCCCGATTACGCCCGCTCCCATCACCACGACTTTCATGGCATATCCCCGCTCTGTGTTCTCTCCATCCAACTCCGGCTCAGTCGGTGAACGCAACCTGAAACGGTTGTTTGCGGGCTCTGGTCACGCTGACGCAGCAAAATCCCCCAAATCCACTTCTCTGAGCCCACAAAACCGCCGCCGGAGGCTTCGGGTTTCAAGGAAACCCAAACACTGGCCCTATCCGGTCCAACCATCTGGCCCTATCGGGCGAACCGTGCCACACCTAGTGTCGCGCCAACCCATGTTGCCGGGAGGACCCCCCATGAAAATGACCACCGAAGAAGCCTTTGTAAAAACCCTTCAGATGCATGGAATCGAACATGCGTTCGGGATCATCGGGTCTGCGTTCATGCCCATTTCGGACCTGTTCCCCAAGGCGGGGATCCAGTTCTGGGACTGCGCCCACGAAGGGTCGGGCGGCATGATGGCGGACGGATACACCCGGGCATCCGGCAAAATGAGCATGATGATCGCCCAGAACGGCCCCGGCATCACCAACTTTGTCACCGCCGTCAAAACGGCCTATTGGAACCACACGCCGTTGTTGCTGGTGACCCCACAGGCCGCCAACAAGACGATCGGCATGGGCGGTTTCCAAGAGGTCGAACAAATGAAGTTGTTCGAGGATATGGTTGCCTATCAGGAAGAGGTGCGCGACCCGTCCCGCGTGGCCGAAGTGCTCAACCGCGTCATCCTCAACGCCAAGCGCGCCAGTGCCCCCGCCCAGATCAACATGCCCCGCGATTACTGGACGCAAGTGATCGACATCGACCTGCCCGCGATGGTCGAATTCGAACGCCCGTCGGGCGGCGAAGAGGCGATCCAGCATGCCGCCGACCTGCTGTCATCCGCCAAATTCCCGGTGATCCTGAACGGCGCGGGGGTGGTGTTGGCGGGCGCCATCCCCGCCTCGATGGATCTGGCCGAGCGGCTGGATGCCCCTGTCTGCGTGGGCTACCAGCACAACGATGCCTTTCCCGGCTCGCATCCCCTTTTTGCGGGCCCTTTGGGCTATAACGGGTCCAAGGCCGGGATGGAGTTGATCCGGCAGGCCGATGTGGTTCTGTGTCTTGGCACACGGCTCAACCCGTTCTCGACCCTGCCGGGTTATGGACTCGACTACTGGCCCAGGGACGCCAAGATCATTCAGGTCGATATCAACCCCGACCGGATTGGCCTGACAAAGCGGGTCAGCGTCGGCATTGTCGGCGATGCAAGGAAGGTGGCCGAGGCAATCCTCAGACGCCTCACGGCCAGCGCGGGGGACACCGACCGCGCTGCCCGCAAGGCGACCATCGCCCAGACCAAATCTACTTGGGCGCAGCAACTGTCGTCGATGGACCACGAGGATGACGACCCCGGCACCAGCTGGAACGACCGCGCCCGCAAGGCCAAGCCTGACTGGATGAGCCCCCGAATGGCCTGGCGGGCGATCCAGTCGGCCTTGCCCCGCGACGCCATCATCAGCAGCGACATCGGCAACAACTGCGCCATCGGCAACGCCTATCCGACGTTCGAGACGGGCCGCAAATATCTGGCTCCCGGCCTGTTCGGCCCCTGCGGCTACGGCTTGCCGTCGATCATCGGGGCAAAGATCGGCTGCCCCGATACCCCCGTTGTCGGCTTTGCAGGTGACGGCGCCTTTGGAATCGCCGTGACCGAATTGACCGCAATCGGTCGGCCAGAGTGGCCGGCGATCACCATGGTCGTATTCCGGAATTATCAGTGGGGCGCTGAAAAGCGGAATTCGACCCTGTGGTATGACGACAATTTCGTCGGCACCGAACTGGACGAAGGGGTCAGCTACGCCGGCATCGCCCGTGCCTGCGGATTGCAGGGCGTGCAGGCGAAAACCATGGACGAGTTGAAAGAGGCGCTGACCAAAGCCATCGCCGATCAGAAGGCGGGAAAGACCACGCTGATCGAAGCTCTCATCAACCAGGAACTGGGCGAACCGTTCCGCCGCGATGCCATGAAAAAGCCCGTCGCGGTGGCAGGCATCGACCCGGCGGATATGCGCAAACAGATGGCATGAGCCCTATCCCCTGCCTTTGTGCCACAAATATCCCGGGGGGTCCGGGGGGCTGGCCCCCCGGCCACCGCCACGGGTGATTCCGTTCGGTCTCAGCCTTGGCGCGGCTCTCTGGCTCGCTCTCGCCTTGTTCGTGGCAGCCTTTGTGAGGGGCTACTCGGGCTTTGGATTTGCCGCGCTTGCGGTGTCCGGGGCGGGCCTTGTGACAAATCCGTTGAACGTGGTGCCAGTGGTGATCTTGTCCGACATCGTTCTTACCGCCCAGCAGGCGCGGGGTATCCGGGCGGCGATAGATTGGCCGCGGGTCGGCTATCTGCTGGCCGGGGCAGTTCCGGGCGTGCCGCTGGGCGTTTGGGCTATGTCGGTTGTACCCCCTGACGCAGCGCGGGCACTCATTTCTGTCTATGTGCTTGTGATGTGCGCAGCTCTCTGGTCAGGTTGGCAGATCCGCAAAACCGGCCCTGCGGCGCATATGGGAACCGGGGTTGTCTCGGGGCTTGCCAACGGCGCTGCCGTGGGTGGTTTGCCGGTCGCGGTGTTCTTTGCCGCGCAATCGCTGCCTGCCGCCACGTTCCGTGCAACCCTGATTGCCTATTTCACCCTGCTGGACCTCTGGACGCTGCCAAATATTGGCTTGCACGGCATGATCACTGTTTCTACCGCTGTTGCGACCCTGATCTACCTGCCGGTTATGGTTATCGGAGTCTGGGCCGGGTCGCGCCACTTTCTGTCAGCAAATCCCCAAAACTTTCGTCGGTTCGCCATTCTCCTTCTGGCAGTCCTCGCAACGCTTGGCCTCGGGAAATCCCTGCTATGACCTATCCTTTTGTGTCCCCGCTTACCCCGCACTGTCCACAAAGCCTGCTGGCCCGGGCCCGGTCCTGCCCGCCGCCCCGGGTCGCCCTTGTCAATGCGGGGGCGGCGATTCCTTTACAGGGGCTACGCGAGGCGGTCGATCTGGGACTGGCCGAGCCGGTGCTGATCGGCGACCGGGCCAAGATCGTTGCCGCTGCCGACCAGATCGGCTGGGATATTGCCGGCATAAGGCTGATCCACGCGCCTGCCGAAGCGGCCGCCCCCGAAGCGGCCCGGCTGGCCCGCGAGGGCGAGGTCGATGCGATCATGAAGGGGCAGATCCACACGTCGGTCTTTTTGGGCGGGCTGTTGCCTTCGGCCGCGGGGCTAAGGGACAAGGCGACCCGCTGCGCCCATGTGTTTCACATTACCATGCCCGACTCGGATCGCCCGCTTTTGCTGACGGATGCAGCCCTGAACGTCGCCCCGGATGTGGCCACCCGAAAGGCTGGTCTGACACATGCTGTCCGTCTTGCACAATCGCTGGGCATAGCCAGCCCCAAGGCAGCCCTGCTGGACGCGACCGAGGACCCGATTCCGTCAATCCCATCCACCTACGAGGCCGCCGAGATTGCGCAATGGGCTGCAACCGCCCTGCCGGATGCCATCGTCGAAGGTCCAATGGCCATGGACCTGATCCTGTCAAGCGAGGCGGCGCTCGCGAAAGCCTACGTCTCGCAAGTCGCCGGCGACGCGGACATCATTGTGGTTCCGGAAATCACCACCGGAAATGCCCTGTTCAAGCTGATGGTTCTGGGCATGGGGGCCTGCGCCGGCGGATTGGTCATGGGCGCCAAGGTGCCGATCCTGCTCACCTCGCGCAGTCAGCAGGCGCCCGACCGGATCGCCTCGGCTGCCCTGGGTGCCATCGTCGCGGGGATGGGCCGATGATCCTTGTCCTCAACGCCGGGTCGTCATCGGTCAAGGTGGCCGTATTCGACCTTGATCTGACGCAGCGGGCGACAGCGATGGTATCGGCCATTGGTGGCGCAGGCAAATTGACCGTCGATGGGCAAAGCGCGCCCAACACCAGCCGCGACCATGCCGATGCGATTCGACAGATTCTGGTGGCCTTCGATCAATCCGGATTCGGGACAGACCAAATGGCCGCCGCCGGTCACAGGGTCGTCCACGGGGGCGCAACCTTGACTGAACCGGTACGGATCACGCCCCCTATCGAAGCCGAGATCACCGCCTGTGTCCCCCTGGCCCCGCTGCACAACCCGCCAGCATTGGCGGGCATCGCGGCGATCCGGGGATTGGCCCCCGACCTTCCGCAATACGCCAGCTTTGACACCGCCTTTCATGCAGGCCAATCCGCCGTCGCCACGACCTATGCCCTGCCCGAAGCGATCCGTGACCGGGGCATCCGGCGATATGGTTTTCATGGGCTGAGCTATGCCGGACTGATCCGGCAGATCGACCCGCTGCCTTCCCGCCTGCTAGCGTTGCATCTGGGGGCAGGCGTCAGTCTTTGCGGCATCCACGACGGGCGGTCTGTGGCAACATCGATGGGATATTCTCCGTTGTCTGGTCCGATAATGGCCACCCGCCCCGGCGACATTGATGCCGCCGCGGTTCTGCGGCTGGCGCAAGAGGACGGAATTTCAGCGACGCTGACCTTACTCAACCAGAAATCGGGCCTGTTGGGACTGGCGGGCAGCGCCGACATGCGCACCCTGCTCGCAGATACAGGAGAAAGGGCCGCCTTTGCCGTCGATCATTTCTGTTATTGGGCCGCCCGGCACGCCGGGTCATTGATTGCGGCGATGGGCGGAATTGATGCCGTGGCGTTCACCGGCGGGATTGGCGAAAACAGCCCGATGATCCGTGACCGAATCATGGCACATCTGAAGTGGCTCGGCCCCCTGCCCGTTCATGTGATCCCTGCCCGCGAGGAACATGAAATCGCTCGTGATGTTCTGCGGCTTAGCCGCCAGCCCCCAAAGCAATCGTCAGGAGCGTCGACTTGACGATATCGTCCACGCTGGCCCCACGGCTCAGGTCACAGACGGGGGCCGCGAACCCTTGCAGGATCGGACCCAGCGCCTGCGCCCCGGCCAGTTGCTGCGCAAGCTTGTACGCGATGTTGCCTGCGTCGAGCGACGGAAAGATCAGGACATTGGCGTTACCCGCGTCGATCCCTTTACGGGTAGCGATGACAGGATCCAGCGCGGCGTCGGCCTGGATCGGACCGGTAAATCCGGTGGACTCTGCGGCTGCGCGCACCGCATCGACCGTGGACCCTGTTCCGCTGGTGCCAGTGGAAAACGACAGCAGCGCCACGCGGGGCGGCCCGATCAACGCAGCACATGACCTAGCAGAGGCGCGGGCGATGGCGGCAATCCCGACTGCGTCCGGCGACAGGTTGAGCGCACAGTCGGCCCAGATCATGTCGCGCCCGTCAGGAAAGCGCATAAGGAAGAAGGATGAGGGCAGCGTGACACCATCGGCCAAGCCGATGGCCAGACCTGCGGCCTCGATCACCTTGCGGGTGGGCGTCGCAACCCCTGCAACCACGGCATCGGCCTGCCCCGCCGCGACCATTGCCGCCGCCCGGATCAGCGGCTTTTGCAGCATCCGCCGGGCGAGCGTCTCCGTGATGTCTCGACGGGACACCAGACAGTCGATCAGCAAAGCGGACGTGTCGGCAACGGTCACAGGCTGCGCCAGCCCTTCGGTCCCTAGTCGGCACATCGCGGCGGCGATCCTTGGATCATCCGCTTCGGGAAAGACGACGCGGGCCTGCCGTTTGCGTGCGACATCCATCGCCCGGTCCAATACTGTCATGGCCTACCCCCGTCCCGTAGTGAAGGGCAGTTTCAGCTTTGCTGAAAACCCCGTCCTCCCTCTACCCTTTCCCCATGTCTTGGGTCTAGGTTCCACCGACACAACACAGGCGCAACCTGGCACATGAGTTTCGTTCAACCGACCCTCGACACATCGCCCAAGGTCTCGGACGAAATCCGCAAGACCACCTGCTACATGTGCGCCTGTCGCTGCGGGATCAACGTGCACCTCAAGGGCGGCAAGGTCTCCTATATCGAGGGCAACCGCGACCATCCGATCAACAAGGGGGTGCTCTGCGCCAAGGGATCGGCTGGCATCATGCAGCATAACGCCCCATCGCGCTTGCGTGGACCGATGCGCAGGGTGGGTCCGCGCGGGTCGGGCGAGTTCGAACAGATATCATGGGACGAGGCGTTGCAGACCGCCGTCGATTGGTTGGCCCCCCTCCGCGAGACGGCCCCCGAAAAGCTGGCGTTCTTTACCGGGCGGGATCAGTCGCAGTCTTTCACGTCGTTCTGGGCGCAGGCCTATGGTACGCCCAACTATGCCGCGCACGGCGGGTTCTGTTCAGTCAACATGGCTGCGGCGGGTATCTACACGATGGGCGGCGCCTTCTGGGAATTTGGCCAGCCTGACTGGGACCATGCCAAGCTGTTCCTGCTGTTTGGCGTGGCCGAAGATCATGACAGCAACCCCATCAAGATGGGCATCGGCAGGCTCAAGGCGCGCGGGGCCAAGATCATCGGGATCAACCCGATCCGGTCGGGCTATAACGCCGTGGCCGACGATTGGGTGGGGATCACCCCGGGGTCGGACGGGCTGTTCATCCTGTCGCTGATCCACCTGCTGATGACGGCGGGCAAGGTCGATCTGTCTTACCTTGCGCAGTTCACGAACGCCGCCTGTCTGCTGAACGAAGATCCCAAGTCGCCCCAGCATGGTCTGCTCTACAAGGATGAAAACGGCAAGCCGCAGGTCATCGACCGCCGCACCGGCAAACTGGCGCCCTGGGATGGCGAAGGGGTCGAGCCGGACCTGTCAGGTACATTTCGCCATGCGGGTGTCACCCACCGCCCCGTGTTTCACCTGATGGCCGATCGTTATCTGTCCGACGACTATGCCCCAGAAAAGGTGGCCGAACGCTGTGGCGTCCCCGCCGAAAAGATCCGGCAGGTTGCCGCCGAAATCGCCCGCACGGCCTTTGACGAGGAAATCCGCCTGCCTCGCCCATGGACGGATTTCCGGGGCATCCGGCATGCCGAAATGATCGGCAGGCCCGTGGCGATGCATGCCATGCGAGGCATCAGCGCCCATTCCAACGGGTTCCAGACCGCCCGCGCCCTGCATACCCTGCAAATCCTGATTGGCGCGGTCGAGACCCCCGGCGGGATGCGTTTCAAGCCCCCCTATCCCAAACCTGCCACCGCCCATCCCAAACCCCATTGCAAGGTCACGCCGGGCAAGCCGCTGGACGGCCCGCATCTGGGCTATCCGCAGGGGCCGGATGACCTGTGTCTGGATGCCGATGGCAAACCCGCGCGCATCGACAAGGCGTTTTCCTGGGAAAACCCGATGTCTGCGCATGGGCTGATGCATATGGTCATCTCGAACGCCCACGCGGGTGATCCCTACAAGATCGATACGCTGTTCCTGTACATGGCGAACATGTCCTGGAATTCGTCCATGAATACAGGCGGCGTCATGAAGATGCTGACCGATACTAATGAGGACGGCGATTATGTCATCCCGCACATTATTTATTCGGATGCCTATAGTTCTGAAATGGTCGCTTATGCCGACCTGATCCTACCCGACACCACCTATCTGGAGAGGCACGACTGCATCAGCCTTCTCGACCGTCCGATCTGCGAGGCGGATGGAGCGGCGGATGCGATCCGTTGGCCCGTCGTGCAGCCGGACCGGGACGTGCGCGGGTTCCAGTCGGTTCTGTGCGACCTGGGGGCGCGGCTGAACCTGCCGGGGTTCGTTACCGACGACGGCGGCCAGAAATACGCAGACTATGCCGACTACATCACCAACCATATCCGCCGACCCGGCATCGGCCCGCTAGCCGGGTGGCGAATGGGCGAGAAGGGTCTGCAAGGCGGACGAGGCACGGCGAACGAGGCGCAGATCGACAGCTATATCCGCAACGGCGGGTTCTGGATCGAACACGTTCCCGAAAATGCCGCCTATTACAAACCTTTCAGCCGCGAGTATCAGGACTGGGCGATCAAGATGGGGTTCTACGACAGCCCGCAACCCTATATCTTTCAACTATATTGCGAACCGCTGCGCCGGTTCCAGTTGGCCGCCGAAGGGGAAGGGTCACGCCAACCGCCTGACCATTTGCGTGGACGGATCATCGCCACGATGGACCCCCTGCCGATCTGGTATCCGCCGTTCGAGGATGCCTATTCAGATCCGGCCGAATATCCGATCCATGCTCTGACACAGAGGCCAATGGCGATGTACCATTCATGGGGGTCGCAGAATGCCTGGCTACGCCAGATCCATGGGCATAACCCATTGTATGTTCCAACAAAGATCTGGGAGGCGAACGGGTTCACGGACGGTGACTGGGCGCGCGTCACCTCGCCCCACGGGTCGATCACTGTCCCGGTGGCCCATATGGCCGCCCTGAACCCCGATACAGTCTGGACATGGAACGCCATCGGCAAGCGCAAAGGGGCCTGGGCGCTGGATCCCGATGCGCCAGAAGCGACCAAGGGGTTCCTTCTCAACCATCTGATCCACGAATTGTTGCCGCAACGAGAGGACGGGATGCGCTGGTCGAACTCGGACCCGATCACGGGCCAGGCCGCGTGGTTTGACCTGCGGGTCAGGATTGAACGGTCTGCCCCGCCCGAAGAAGCACAGCCCGGGTTCCGCGAGATCCGTTCGCCCGTGCCAACTGCACCCGATACCCTCGCCTGGAAGGTCGGCCAATGAAGGGGGCGATTTCTGCGCAGAAATCGTGGCGGAAAACGCGCGTTTTCCGCGCCCCGGTGGAGGCGGGAGGACCCCATGACTGAACTTCCGTTCGCGACCACCCGCAAGCTGGGCTTAGTCATTGACCTTGACACTTGCGTCGGCTGTCACGCCTGCGTCGTCAGTTGCAAGGGCTGGAATACTGAGAATTATGGCGTTCCCCTGTCGGATCAGGACCCGTTCGGGGCGACCCCATCTGGCACGTTCCTCAACCGCGTCCACAGCTACGAGGTGCAGCCCGACCATGGCGCCGCCCAGTTGATCCATTTCCCCAAATCCTGCCTGCATTGCGAAGACGCGCCCTGCGTGACTGTCTGCCCGACCGGGGCCAGTTACAAACGGGCAGAGGACGGGATCGTTCTGGTCAACGAAGAGGCCTGCATCGGGTGTTCCTTGTGCGCCTGGGCCTGTCCCTATGGCGCGCGGGAACTGGATCAGGCGGCGGGCGTGATGAAGAAATGCACGCTCTGCGTCGATCGGATCTACAACGAAAACCTGCCTGAAGAGGACAGGGTGCCCGCCTGCGTGCGCACTTGCCCGTCAGGGGCGCGGCATTTCGGTGACCTGGGCGATGCGGAATCGGACGTGTCCGTTTTGGTGGCCAAGCGGGGCGGATTCGACCTGATGCCGGAACAAGGCACCAAACCGGTCAACAAATACCTGCCTCCCCGGCTCAAGGATGTGGCTCCTCAAATCGACATCCTCGCCCCGTTTCTGGAGCCCGTGAGCAAGGGGCCTAAAGGGTTCCTCGGTTGGCTCGACCGAGCGCTCAGCGCCTTGCCCGGCGAAGACCGTTAGATGAATCCGGCACCGTCTGTCATCGCGTTCACCACCTTTTCCGGACTTGGGTTCGGATTGTTGTTCTGGCTGGGGATCGGCATGCCCGCCCCGACCGGCCTGACCGCGTTCCTATATTTCGCTTTGGCCTATGCGTTGGCGGCGGGCGGGCTGATGGCATCGACCTTTCACCTTGGCAGACCTGAACGGGCGATCCGCGCCTTTACCCAATGGCGAACAAGCTGGCTGAGCCGCGAGGCCTGGGCCGCAGTTGCCACGCTGATCGTCATGGCCGTCTTTGGGGCGGCGGCCACGTTCTGGGCGACTGCCCTTCCCGTCCTGGGGTGGATCGGGGCAGCCTTCGCCATGGCGACAGTCGTCACGACCTCGATGATCTACGCGCAGCTCAAAACCGTCCCCCGGTGGCGGCATTGGTCCACGCCTGCGCTGTTCGTGCTGTTGTCGTTGGGCGCGGGGGCACTGCTGGCGGGACAGACTATGGCCTGCCTGCCGCTGCTGGCCGCGGCGGGAACGGTGCAGGTCCATGCCTGGATCAGCGGCGACACGCGGTTTGCCCGATCAGGCACGACGATGTCAACGGCGACAGGGCTGGGCGGGATCGGGACCGTCCGGGCGTTCGAACCGCCCCATACGGGCACCAATTTCCTGCTCAAGGAATTCGTGTATGTAGTTGGCCGCCGCCACGCGGGCCGGTTGCGGATCATCGCCTTGCTGCTGGGATTCGGCATACCCATTCCGATACTGGTTCTGCCCGCTTCCCCTTGGCTGCTGATCATTGCCGCACTGTCACATGCGACGGGTGTCCTCGTGCTGCGCTGGCTGTTCTTTGCGCAGGCCGAACATGTGGTCGGCCTGTACTACGGCAAACGCTAGCGGATCCGCTGTTCGGTGTCCGTATCGAACAGATAAACCTGAGCCGGATCGAAACCGAGGCCCACGGATGCCCCCGCCGGCATGGTCGTCTCACCCCGCTGTTCGACGATGATCCGCTCGCCCGTCGACGAGACGAGGTAGGCATACGAGACGCCGCCTAGGTTTTCGGTCATGTCGATGGTCAGCGCCGAGCCTGCGGGGTCTATCGTCAGGTGTTCGGGGCGCAGGCCCAGTGTGACCGTCTTGCCGATGTAGGCTGAGGGAACCGGGGCCGTCACGTTGGTCTTGAGCGCGGGAACGGCGATTCCGTCGGTCGTTACCTGCCCCGACATGAAGTTCATCGCAGGGCTGCCAATGAAGCCCGCGACAAATTTGTTGTCCGGGTCACGGTACAGATCCATCGGCTTGCCCGCCTGTTCGATCACCCCCTTGCGCAGGACGACAATCTTGTCAGCCAGCGTCATCGCCTCGACCTGGTCGTGGGTGACGTAGATCATCGTCGCGCCGATTTCCTTGTGAAGCCGGGCAATTTCAACGCGCATTTCGACCCGCAGTTCGGCATCCAGGTTGGACAGGGGTTCGTCGAACAGGAACACCTCGGGGCCACGGACGATGGCCCGTCCGATGCTGACCCGCTGCCGTTGTCCACCGGACAGGGCGGCAGGTTTGCGGGCGAGGTAGTCGTCGAGTTTGAGGATGCGCGACGCCTCGGCAACCTTCGCCTCGATCTGCGGCTTGGGGACGCCGTTCATCTTGAGCCCGAAACCCATGTTGTCGCGGACTGTCATGTGGGGGTACAGCGCGTAGGTCTGGAAAACCATCGCCACCCCCCGCTCGGACGGATCAAGGCGGGTCACGTCCCGCACGCCAATCTTGATAGACCCGGCTGTCGTAGCCTCCAGCCCTGCGACCATCCGCAGGAGGGTCGATTTTCCGCAACCCGAGGGGCCGACAAACACGCAGAATTCGCCATTTTCGATCTCAAGGTCCACGCCATGAATGACCTGCGTTTCGCCGTATTTCTTGATGACCTTGTTCAGGATGACACCAGACATTCACTTGACCCCCGTTGATTGATCGGCTGTGTCGGGAAAGCGCCAGTTCTGGGCGTCCCGCGCGATGAGTGTGGCCGCATCCCGCAACAGCGGAACGAGCTTTTCCAGCCCGGCCAGATTGGTCCGCCGGGTGACGCTGGTGACCGAAATGGCGCCGATGACCCGGCCACGTTCGGTCAGAATCGGGACAGCGACGCAGATGATGCCCGGTTCGTGCTCTTCGCGGTCAAACCCGTAGCCGTTGGCGCGGATGTCGGCCAGTTCAGTCCGTAGCGCGGCCTCGGTCGTCAGGGTCTTTGGCGTGAAGCAATGAAAGGATTGCTGGGTTATGACCTTGTCCAAAACCGCAGCGTCCAGAAACGCCAGCATCGCCTTGCCGACCCCGGTGCAATACGCAGGACCGATCTTGCCCGCCTGGCTGAACATCTCGACAGGTTGGGCGGCGTTGCGTTTGTCGACGTAAAGGACCTGAGCGTGGTCGAGCTGCGCCAGATGCACCGTCTCGCCAACCTCGCGGCTCAGCCGGTCGATATGGGGGCGGGCGATTGGGGCAAGTGACGATTGTGCCCAGGCGGCATGGGCCAGCCGAACCAGCCTGACACCCGGCGCATAGGTCGCCCGATCGGGATCGTAGGCCAGCATCCCCTGATTGGTCAGCGTCTGTACGAATCGGTAAAGCGTCGCCTTGGGAAAAACCGACTGGTCCAGCAGTTCGGAAAACCGGACGGGCCGCCCAAAGGCCGCCACTTGATCCAGCACCTCGAGCGCCTTTCCTACCGTGCCATCACCGGCTGCGGCCATCCGGTCATCCTCCCGATTTGCGGCGCGACCTGTTTCCTCCCGCGCTCGACTGTTGACAAGCATAGGCGAGTCGCGGTTATGATTTCAATATTCAAAACATGGTTTCATATAGTGGAACTAAAGTTTTGACGCAACTAAGGGAGGACACCATGTTGCAATTCAAGAAGGGCGCCGTTCTGGCGCTTGCTTTGCTGTCGGGAACGAGTGCCATCGCCCAACAGCGCACCATCACCTACTATACCGACTACGATCCGATTCCACTGGCCGCCATGGAAGCGCTGATCGCCGATTTCGAAGCAGCCAACCCCGATATCAAGGTCACGCTTCAGAACTTTGACCACGAAGGCTACAAGACCGCGATCCGCAACTTCCTGACCACCGACGCCCCCGATCTGGCGAACTGGTATGCAGGCAACCGGATGGCGCCCTTTGTCAACGCGGGTCAGTTCATGGACGTCTCGGACGTGTGGGCCGCCAACGATCTGGGCACCTCACTCGCCTCTGCTCAGGCATCCATGACCATCGACGGCAAGCAGTGGGGCGTGCCCTACACCTATTACCAGTGGGGCATCTATTATAACAAATCCGTCTACGATCAGGTCGGCGCCAAGGTTCCCGCCACATGGGACGAATTCATCGCCAACTGTGAGCTGTTCAAGGCCGCTGGCATCGACTGCCTGACCACCGGCACCTCGGCGCTGTGGCCCGGAGCCGGGATTTTCGACTATCTCGACCTGCGGACCAACGGCTATGACTACCACATGTCGCTGACCGCCGGGAAAACCCCTTGGACCGATCAGGGCGTGCGCAACACCTTCGCCGAATGGGCCAAGGTCCAGCCCTACATCACCGCCAACCACGCTGCTATTGACTGGCAGGATGCGGCGGCACTGATGGTTCAGGGCAAGGCTGCAAACTATGTCATGGGCAACTTTGCCGTGGGCGTTCTCAAAGAAGGCGGCATGACCAACGACACGCTGGGCTTTATGGCCTTCCCGACGATCAATCCCGACGTCGTGCGTGCCGAAGAAGCGCCAACCGACACCGTCCACATCCCGGCCGGTGCCAAGAACCCCGAGGATGCCAAGACGTTCCTCGCCTACATGGCGTCGGCAGAAGCGCAGACCAAATGGAACGCGGCCGTTGGCCAGCTGCCCATCAACGCGGGTTCGACCGTGGATACCTCTGACCCGTTCCTTTCGGCCGGGTTCGAGCTGCTGTCGACCACCAAGGGCGGCATCGCCCAGTTCTTTGACCGGGATGCCCCGGCAGAGATGGCCAAGATCGGCATGGAAGGGTTCCAGGAATTCATGGTCTATCCCGACCATCTGGACGACATCCTGAACCGTTTGGAAGAAGCGCGTCAGCGCATCTACAAGTGACCCCTCAGCGGCGGCCGGATATTCCGGCCGCCGCGCCCATTTTTCAACGATCCCCCAATTCGTTAGTCGCTTTGTCGAACCCAATCCAACGGCGGGAGGGCCGGACATGACCGTTGCATTCACCGATGCCGAAAAACCGCAAAGGTCCTGGTGGCGCTCCAACCAGCAATGGCTGACGCCTTGGCTGTTTCTGGCTCCAGGTCTGGCGATGTTCATCCTCTATGTGATCTGGCCGATCTTTTCCTCGTTCCAACTGTCGCTTTACGATTACGACGGACTGGGGACCAAGGTCTGGCTGGGCTGGGACAACTACAAGGAACTGTTCGGCGACCGGGCGTTCAAGACATCGCTCAAGAACAACGTGATCTGGTTGGTCATGTATATGCTGGCCGTGCCGCTTGGTTTGGCCATCGCCATATTCCTCAACCAGACGGTGCGGGGCATCCGCATCTACAAGTCTTTGTTCTTCTTCCCTTTCGTGATTTCGCAGGTTGTCGTCGGCCTGATCTTTTCATGGTTTTATGCGCCAAACTTTGGCCTGCTCTACAAGTTGACCGAGATGCTTACGGGCAAAGGTACAGCGATTCTGGCCAATCCGGAGTTGGCGACCTACGGCATCATCGCCGCGGGGCTGTGGCCGCAGATCGCCTATTGCATGATCCTGTATCTGACTGGCCTGAACAACGTCGCCCCCGACCAGATTGAGGCGGCGCGGTTGGATGGGGCAAAGGGGCTCAAGATGCTGTGGTATGTCATCCTGCCCCAGTTGCGCCCAGCGACATTTATCGCTGTGGTGGTGACGGTCATCGGTGCGCTGCGGTCCTTTGACCTTGTGTCGATCATGACCAACGGCGGGCCATTCGGATCGACCCGGGTGCTGTCCTATTACATGTATGAACAAGCCCTGTCTGAATACGGCTACCGAATGGGATACGGGGCGGCTATCGCCGTCGTTCTGTTCGGGATCATGATGATCTTCATCTCTGGCTTTGTCTGGAAGATGGTCCGGGACGAGCGGGGGAACCGCTGATGTTTCCGCGCCCCATCGCCCAAAGCACGCCGGCCGTCCGAGGCCTGTACCAGATAGCCTTGCCCATCGCGCTGATCCTGTGGCTGTTCCCTTTGCTGGGGGTTGCCATGACCTCGGTCCGGCCCGCGTCGGACCTTGCCCAAGGGAACTACTTTGGCCTGCCGTCGTCGTTCGCTTGGCACAACTATGTCGAAGTGTTCCAGAATTCGCCCATCGGGCGCTACATCTTCAATTCGTTCAAGGTGACCATCCCGACCGTGATCGGCACGCTGGTCCTGTCCTGCATGACCGGCTTTGCCCTCGGCATCTACAGGTTCAAGGGCAACCTGTTGATTTTCTTCATGTTCGTGGCGGGGAACTTTGTGCCCTTCCAGATCCTGATGGTGCCGGT
Source organism: Marivivens sp. (assembly GCA_024642115.1). Lineage (GTDB taxonomy): Bacteria > Pseudomonadota > Alphaproteobacteria > Rhodobacterales > Rhodobacteraceae > JAHEBU01. The sequence goes on from JAHEBU010000001.1 coordinate 510,602, forward strand.
ACGCGACCTTACTTTTGGCATGGGCCTATATAATACGACGATGGGACTGGCGCTGTTTCACATCGCCTTCCAGACCGGGTTCTGCACGCTCTTCATGCGCAATTTTATCTCGGCCCTGCCCCGCGAACTGATCGAGGCGGCCCGGGTCGAAGGTGTGGCTGAATGGCAGATCTTCTGGTATATCGTCCTGCCCCTGATGCGGCCTGCCATTGCCGCGCTGGCGGTGCTGGTGTTCACGTTCATCTGGAACGACTTTTTCTGGGCGACCGTGCTGACCACAAGCGCCAGCACCCAACCCGTGACGGCCGGTCTATCTTCGCTCAACGGCCAGTGGATCGCCGCGTGGCAACTGGTGTCAGCCGGATCGATCATCGCTGCCTTGCCCCCGGTCCTTATGTTCTTTCTCATGCAGCGGCACTTTATCGCCGGGCTGACCCTGGGAGCCGTCAAGTAATGCAGACCTGGCGGATCGACACTGCGCAGCAGACGCTTGTTCTGGCATCGGACGATGGGGCCATACCGGTGTGCGCCTATTGGGGCCCGCCATTGCCGGCGGACGAGAACCTTGTCGCGTTGACCCGATCGGGTGAGCGGGACTTGACCGGCGGGATGCTGGACCTCCTTCCCCCTCTGTCGCTCTGTCCCGAAGAGCGCCGATCCTGGGCCGGACAGCCGGGGCTGATAGTGTCACGGACTGGCCAACCTCTCAGGCCACAATTCACCGCCTGCCACCAGTTGGCCGAAGATGGTCTGGCCCTGCGGGTCAAGGATCCGGCACTTGGCCTGACCTTGACCTTTCGCATCCTGTCCACCCCGGACGGCATCATCTCCGCCACGACCGAATTGGAAGCTTCAGATTCGGTCGAGGTTCACTGGCTTGCCGCCCCCGTCCTGCCCGCACCCGATGCGTCCGATCAGATCATCGACGTGTCGGGCCGCTGGATCGGGGAATTCCAGTTGAACCGCACGCCATGGACCGCCGGCATCCGCCTGCGCGAGGCACGAACTGGTCGGTCAGGGCATGAACATCCGCCCTATGCGATCCTGACCGAAGGCGGCACGACCAACACGCAAGGCAACGCCTATGGTATGCACTATGGCTGGTCGGGCGGACACCGCATGGTGGCCGAGGAACTCCCGGATGGCCGCCGCCAGATGCAGTGGGGCCATGCAGGCGGGTCGATGGGTTCGGGCACCCGCTTTGCGACGGCACCCGTCCTGCTATCGTTTTCCACGACCGGCTTGAACGGCCTTGCCATCCAGATGCAGCGGCACATCCGCGATACCGTCGTCCAATGGACCGACGCACACCGCCCTCGCCCCATCCATTACAACTGTTGGGAAGCGATCTATTTCGATCACGATCTGTCCGCCCTGTGCGCCATCGCGGACAAGGCCGTCGCCCTGGGCGCGGAACGGTTCGTTCTTGATGACGGATGGTTCGGCAAGCGCGACAACGACCTGTCGAGCCTTGGCGACTGGACCATCGACCGGCGCAAATGGCCTGACGGCCTGACCCCGCTGATCGACCATGTCAAATCGCTAGGCATGACCTTTGGCCTGTGGTTCGAACCCGAGATGGTGAACCCGGACAGCGACCTGTACCGCGCCCACCCCGACTGGGCTCTCGGCCCCGCCGATCAGGTCCTTGGGCGGCACCAGATGGTGCTGGACATGGCGAACCCGGAGGTGCGGACCTACCTTTTTGATGTCATCGCCGCGATCCTGTCGACCCACGACATTGACTATATCAAATGGGACCACAATCGTCTGTTGCCGGTGTCCGACGCGGCCCAGACGAGCGGGATCTACGACCTGCTGGCCCGGCTGCGGGTGGCCTTTCCATCGATCGAAATCGAAAGCTGTTCGTCCGGCGGCGGCCGGATCGATGCGGGGATCCTCGCCTACACGCACCGCGTCTGGCTGTCGGATTCCAACGACGCCCTCGAACGGTTGCGCATCCAGCATGACGCGGCCCTGTTCCTGCCCGCTGCCGTCACCGGCAGCCATGTCGGGCCACGCAAATCTCACACTTCGGGCCGGGTCCTGCCGATGGCATTTCGGGCATGGGTGGCCGCGCAGCGGCACATGGGGTTTGAAATGGACCCCCGCGAACTGACCGAAGACGAGGAGGCGACGCTGACCGCGGTCACCGCGTGGTTTAAGGAAAATCGCGGCTGGATGATGGCAGCCGACATTCTGAGATTGGACAGCGCGGACCCTTCGGTAATCGCTGAACTGCAACTTTCCGCCAGTGGGGACCGCTTTGTCATCTTTGCAGGCCAGTCAGAGACGTCGACCCAGATCCTGCCGCGCCCCCTGCGCCTCACCGGATTGGACCCGCAGGCCACTTATGAGCTGACATTGCGAAATCCGGGCGACCGAACCCGCCAAAGCCGGGGACACCTGGCATTCAAGGAGGGGCCGGTTCACCTATCAGGGCAGGCGTTGATGGCCAAGGGCATCCAGTTGCCGGTCGCATGGCCGGCGACGATGTGGGTGGTCGAAGGGGTCCGGCAATGACGGCAACGTTCGCGGATTTATCCGGAGCCTCGGTCTTTGTCACCGGGGGCGGATCGGGCATCGGCGCGGCCCTGACGGATGGTTTTCTGGGCCAAGGGGCCAAAGTGGCTTTTGTTGGCAGATCGGACGCCTCGGATTTTGTCGCGCGCATGGCGGCGAAACACGGCACGGCCCCCTTGTTCCTAAAGGGCGACATCACCGACAATGGTCAGCTCACAGCCGCGATGAACCAGGCAGCAGCCGTGCACGGCCCCCTGAACGTGCTTGTCAACAACGCCGCCAACGACCAGCGCCTTGTGGCCGCCAGGATCACGCCGGATCAATGGGACGACCAGATGGCTGTCAACCTGCGCGCCTATTTCTTTGCTTGCCAGACGGCGCACTCCATGATGACGGGCCGTGGCGGGGCGATCGTGAACTATTCCTCGATCAGCTACATGATGGGGATGGGCGGCATGGTCCCCTACACCACGGCCAATGCCGGGATCACCAGCATGACGCGGACCCTTGCCCGTGAATGGGGCGGCGACAAGGTGCGGGTCAACGCCATAGCGCCTGGTTGGGTCCTGACCGACAAACAGAAGGAAAAATGGGCGACCCCTCAAGGACTTGCCGAATTTCTGGACAGGCAGTCGATCAAGGAGTTCATGACCCCCGAGGATGTCGTCATGCCCACGCTGTTTCTGGCGTCCGAGTCGTCGCGCATGGTCACGGGACAGACCCTTGTCGTCGATGCGGGAGTCGTCTGATGGCAAGGGCCGAGTGGATCGCGATTGACTGGGGCACGTCCAACCTGAGGGTCTGGGCGATGCAGGGGGCGACAGTTTTGAATGCGGCCTCCTCGGATCGGGGCATGGGTCGGCTGGACCGCGATGGATTCGAGCCGGCCTTGGTCGACCTGATCGGCGACTGGATCGACGGGCCGACGATGGCGGTGGCCTGTGGCATGGTCGGATCCCGGCAGGGCTGGGTTGAGGCGCCCTATGCGACGGTGCCCTGCGCGGCACTTCCCGAAGGGATGGTCCGCGCCCCCGCAGCCGATCCACGCCTGACCGTCTGGGTGATCCCCGGCCTGCGGCAGATGTCCCCCGCCGATGTCATGCGGGGCGAAGAAACCCAGATCGCCGGATTTCTGGCCCTCAACCCCGGTTGGGACGGGGTGATCTGCCTGCCCGGCACTCATACAAAATGGGTCCATGTCAGCGCGGGCGAAGTCATCAGTTTTCAGACCTTCATGACCGGAGAGTTGTTTTCGGTGATTGGCACGCAAACGGTCCTGCGCCATTCTATCAGCGCGGATGGCTGGGACGAAGCGGCCTACGGACAGGGGCTGGATGACAGTTTTTCCCGACCCGAACGGTTGGCTGCGCGGCTGTTTTCACTGCGCGCCGAAGCGTTGGTCAGCACATTGTCCCCGACCGCCGCCCGCGCCCGTCTGTCGGGCCTTCTGATCGGGTCGGAACTGGCCGCGGCCAAGCCCTATTGGCTGGGCCAGCAGGTCGCTGTCATCGGTGCGGGTACGGTTGCGGGCCTTTACATCAAGGCTTTGGCCGCGCAGCATGTCCCTGCCATCCAGGCCGATGGCGAGCGGGCGACATTGGCCGGATTGACCGCCGCATGGCGCAAGCTGAAAGAGATCTGAGATGAGCCGCCCCCTGATCGCCATCCTGCGCGGAATCACCCCGCCCGAGGCCGCCCCCATTGCCGCCGCGCTGATTGACGCGGGGATTGACCGGATCGAGGTTCCGCTGAACTCTCCCGACCCGTTCGACAGTATCCGCGCGATGGCCGACGCCTTTGGCAAGGATGCCTTGATCGGCGCAGGCACCGTTCTGTCCACTGACGATGTAGGCCGGGTGGCACAAGCCGGGGGCAAGCTGATCGTATCGCCCAACGTGGACCAGCGTGTGATCGTGGCAACCAAGGCGGCGGGGATGCAAAGCTGGCCTGGAGTGATGACCCCGACCGAGTGTTTTCTGGCGCTGAAATCCGGGGCGGACGGACTCAAGATCTTCCCGGCCAGCCTGATTGGCCCTGACGGGGTCAAGGCGATCCGCGCCGTCCTGCCCCCCGGCACGCAAATCTATGCCGTGGGCGGGGCCGGGGCCGAGAATTTCGCGCAGTGGATGACTGCATCGGTCGACGGGTTCGGCATCGGATCGGCCCTGTATAAACCTGGCCTGACGGTGGCCGAGGTGTCCGCCCGCGCCCGCGACATGGTCGCCGCCTACGATGCGGCTGCTGCCAAATGATTGCCGACGACCGCATCTGTCACCTGGGTGAAGGGCCGCTGTGGCATCCCGAACGGGGACAGTTGTTCTGGTTCGACATTCTGGGCAAACGCCTACTGACCAAGGGCCGGGAATGGTCCTTTCCCGTCCATGTCTCTGCAGCGGGATGGATCGACCACGACACACTGATGATCGCCAGCGAGTCCGGGCTACACCGCTTTGACATTTCCTCTGGCAAGACGGACCTGATTTGCCCGCTGGAGGCGGACAATCCCCTGTCCCGGTCCAATGACGGCCGGGGCGATCCACAAGGCGGATTCTGGATCGGCACGATGGGCATCCACGCGCCCCGCAAACCCGGCGCGATCTATCGCTATTACCGGGGCGAGTTGCGTCAGTTGATTTGCGGTTTGGTCATTCCCAATTCGATCTGTTTTTCCCCCGATGGCACGCGAGCCTACTTTTCAGACACGGTGCAACAGCAGATCATGACCGTCGGTCTGGACGACCACGGCTGGCCAAAGGGCGACCCATCCCTCCATATTGATTTGCGCGCCGAAGGCCGAAACCCGGACGGGGCTGTGGTGGATGCGTCAGGCAATCTGTGGAACGCGCAGTGGGGATCGGCACGGGTGGCCTGCTATGATCCGCAGGGACGGTTTCTGCACACAGTGCCGATGGGCGCGTCACAGTCGTCCTGCCCGGCCTTTGGTGGACCGGACCTCAAGACCCTTTATTGCACCACGGCGGTTGAAGGGTTGAGCGACGGCAATCCTGACAATGGCAAGCTGATGATGGTAGAGACGGATTACACCGGCCAGCCGGAACACCGCGTCCACCTCTAACTTTTGAAGGCGATCCGATGAAACGCACCCTTGGCGTCTGCTATTACCCCGAACACTGGCCTGAACCCGTCTGGTCCGAGGACGCCACCCGCATGGCCGAGGTCGGAATTACCTGGGTCCGGATCGGTGAATTCGCGTGGTCGCGGCTAGAGGCGCAGCCGGGTGTTCTGACATTCGACTGGCTGGACCGCGCGATCGAGGTGCTAGGCTCCCAAGGGCTCAAGGTTATTCTGGGAACGCCCACCGCGACCCCTCCCCGCTGGATGGTGGACAAACATCCCGACATGCTGGCCGTCGATGCCCAGGGGCGACCTCGCGGGTTCGGGTCGCGCCGCCACTATGATTTCAGCCATTTGGGCTATCGTGAAGAATGTCGCCGGATCGTGCGCCTGCTGGCCGAACGCTATGGCAAGAACCCGCATGTGGCGGCCTGGCAAACGGACAATGAATACGACTGCCACGACACGACGCTGAGCTATTCGCCCACAGCTTTGAAGGGGTTTCAGGACTGGCTGGCACAGCGGTATCAGTCGCCCGACGCCCTGAACCGCGCATGGGGCAATGTGTTCTGGTCGATGGAGTATGACGAATTCAGCCAGATCGGCCTGCCGATCCTGACGGTGACTGAATCGAACCATCCGCATCAACTGGCGTTCCGGCGGTATTCCTCGGATCAGGTGGTCGCCTTTAACAAGGTGCAGGTGGACGAGATCCGCAAACATACGGACGCGCCGATTGCACACAACTACATGGGCCGGATCACGACGTTTGATCACTGGAAGGTGGGCGCTGACCTCGACATCGCGTCCTGGGACAGTTACCCGATCGGTTTCCTGTCCGACCGGATCGAGAATTCCGACGCACGGAAATTGAAATTCCTGCGCCAAGGCGACCCGGACAATCAGGCGTTTCACCATGACCTCTATCGTGCCGTTGGCCGTGGGCGCTGGTGGGTGATGGAGCAACAGCCGGGCCCCGTGAACTGGGCGCCGTGGAACCCCGCCCCCCTGCCCGGTATGGCCCGCCTTTGGGCGTGGGAAGCATTTGCTCATGGCGCAGAATGTGTGAGCTATTTCCGCTGGCGGCAGGCCCCGTTCGCGCAGGAACAAATGCACGCCGGGCTGTTGCGGCCCGACAGCGTCCCTGCCCCCGCCTATGCCGAGGCCCAGCAGGTGGCGTGGGAACTGGCTGACATGCCAGATGTTCAGAGGGGCAAGGCGCATGTCGCCCTGGTGTTCGACTACGAAAGCGCTTGGGCTTGGGACGTGCAACCGCAGGGGCGCGATTTTGAATTCTGGCGGCTGGCCTTTGCGGCCTATCGGGCCTGTCGTAGGCTGGGGCTGAACGTGGATATACTCCCGCCCGACTGCGCGGACCTGTCGGGCTACAAACTGGTGCTGGCCCCCGGCCTGATGCGGTTGTCCGACCCGCTCCGGGCGGCCCTTGCGACGTTCGAGGGGATAGCACTGGTCGGTCCCCGAACCGATACCAAGTCGGACGAGTTGTCGATCCCCGTACCGCTGGGCCCTGACCTGCCCGATTGCGACGTGCAGGTGGTGCTGGCCGAAAGCCTGCCCCCCAATGCCAAGGTAAAGCTGCAAGGCGGCGGGCGGTTCCGGCATTGGTTCGAGCATCTGGAGGGGTCCGCGACCGTTCATATGTCCACCAAGGATGGTCATCCGGCGATCATGGGCAACGACCACATCCGCTATCTGGCGGGCTGGCCCGACGATGACACGTTTGACCGGATCATCGGATATCATTGCGATATTCTGGATATTCCCACTATGACCCTTCCGGATGGCCTGCGAATCCGCGATACGGACACCCATCGCTTTGTGTTCAATTACGCGCCCGACTCGCAGGACTGGAACGGAACCAGCATCCCGGCGGCGGGGGTCCACTGGGAACCTCTTGAATGATCCTTTTCGGCACGACGGCAGATGGCAGGGATGTGCACAAGGTCAGGTTGTCTGCGGGCGATCTGACGGTCGACCTTTTGACCTTTGGCGCGGTGATCCAGCGTGTGCAGCTTGCCGGTGCACCCTATGACCTGACGCAAGGGTCTGATGACCTTGCGGATTACGAGGGCGGCCTGCGCTATCATGGGTCGCTGATCGGTCCGGTGGTCAACCGGATCAAGGGTGGGTCGGCAATAATTGCAGGCCAACGGTTCGAGTTCGAGAAGAACCTCAACGGGACACATACCCTGCACAATGGCGCTGCGGCGACGATGTTAAAGGTTTGGGATGTCGTCGAGACCGGGGCGCATCTTGCTGTTCTTGGGCTGACGCTTGCGGACGGCGAAGGCGGATTTCCGGGCAATCGCCGCGTGACAGCCCGGTTTACGGTAACGGCCCCTGCCACCCTCACCATGCAGGTCGATGCCACAACGGATGCGCCGACGATCCTGAACTTTGCCAATCACAGCTATTGGAACCTGGACGGAACGGATCGCTGGGACGGTCACTGGCTTCGGGTAGCCGCCGACCACTATCTGCCCGCGACCGACGAATTCCTCCCGACCGGCGAAATCGCCGATGTCAGCGGAACCGATATGGACCTGCGGGCGGGAAAGGTCGTGGCGGTGCATCAGCCCGACTTTGACAACAACTACTGTCTGTCCGATACGCGTCAGCCCCTTCGGGACGTTTTATGGCTGCGCGGCCAGTCCGGCGTGACATTGACCATGGCGACGACCAGCCCTGGCATGCAGGTCTATGACGGTCGCCATGCCGTGCGCCCCGGCAAGGCACCGTTCGAAGGTTTAGCTTTTGAGGCGCAGTATTGGCCGGATGCCACGAACAATCCCGACTTTCCGTCGATCGAAGTCCCCGCAGGCGGGGTCTATAGTGAGACGACGGTCTGGCGGTTTGGTCGATCCTGAGGCTGTGCCCGCCGATCATCGCAAGCAGGGGGCTGCCTGCCCCTCCGCGCTCTCTCCAAGAGGTGATATAGCAAAGCGAACCGTTTAGGGACGCGCCATTGCCGCCTGATACCAGGCGACGATTGCCGCACGTTCGCCGGGTTCGATGTAGCTGACGTTGGCGGGTGGCATGGCGTGCGTGACCCCGGCCTGCAAATAGATTTGCCGCGCGCGTAGGGCGATCTCTGCGGGTGTTTCCAACAACACGCCCTTGGGTGCCCACAGGATTCCCGCCCAGTTCGGCTCGGCCGCATGGCACATCGCACAGCGCCCCATGACGATGTCGGTCACATGGTCGAACCCTTCGGCCTGCGCAAATTTTGTGGCTGCGGTAGGGATCGCCGCGTCCTCGGGATAGCGGAACATCGGCGCAGTCGAAATCCAGGCAATGATGATGAACAGGATGACTGTCGCAGCCCAGGTCCAGTGTGGGTTGCCTTTTCGGGCGTGGACCGAGTTGAAATAGTGCCGGATGGTCACTCCCATCAGGAATACCAGGCACGCGATCACCCAGTTGTATTGGGTCGCAAACGCCAGCGGATAATGGTTCGACAGCATCAGAAAGATCACTGGCAGCGTCAGGTAGTTGTTGTGCGTGCTGCGCTGCTTGGCGATCTTTCCATATTTGGGATCGGGTTTGCGGCCGGCGATCAGGTCTTTCACCACGATCCGCTGGTTCGGCATGATAATGAAGAACACATTCCCCGTCATGATCGACGCCGTGAAGGCGCCAAGATGCAGCAGGGCGGCCCGGCCCGAAAAGACATGTGTATAGAAATACGCCATGCCGATCAGGATCACGAACAGTCCGAGCATGAGCCGGGTGTTGTCATCGCCAAACCGGCTTTTGCAAATCATATCATAAACGATCCACCCAAAGGCAAGCGAGGCGAGCGAGATCAGAACCGCCTGCCAGACCGGAATATCCAACACGTTCGGATCGACAAGGAACAGCGACCCGCCAAGGTAATAGACAAGAAATAGCAGGGCAAAGCCGCTAAGCCAGGTCGCATAGCTTTCCCATTTGAACCAGACCAGGTCGCCGGGCATTTCGGACGGGGCGACTAGGTATTTCTGCACATGGTAAAAGCCGCCGCCGTGGACCTGCCATTCCTCTCCATCTGCCCCGCTGGCCAGATTTCGGTCTCGGTGAAGTCCAAGGTCGAGCGCTATAAAATAGAACGACGATCCGATCCACGCGACCGCGGTGATGACATGGGTCCAGCGGACCGCGAATTCGACCCATTCCATCAGCAATGTCGCATCGAACATGGTGATCCCCCTTATGTCCCGCTCAGGCTATACGGATGCCCATTTATTTGTTAATCCGTCAAATCGGGGAACACTTTCAAGGTAATCCGGCAAATGGCCTATGTGAGCAACATCAGGATGTTTGTTCGTGTCTACGAATTAGGCAGCATGAGCGCGGCGGCCCGCGATCAGCGCACCTCGCCTGCCGTCGCCAGTGCTCGCATTGCAGAGTTGGAAAAGCATCTGGGCCTGCGCCTGTTCAACCGCACGACCCGCAGCCTTCAGCCGACAGAAAACGGCCGTATTTTCTATGAAGGGGCCCGCAGGGTGCTTGAAGCCATCGACGAGGCAGAGGCCGCCGTCGCGCAGACCACCCAGAACCCACGCGGCACGGTCTTCGTTGCAGCCCCCTTGGGGATCGGACGGCGGTTCATCGCCCCACATGTTCCGGCGTTCAAGGACGCCTATCCGCAGATCGATATTCGTCTGCGCCTGTCGGACCGCAAGATCGACGTGGTGGGCGAAGGGCTCGACCTTGCGTTCCATCTGGGGGCGCTCGACGACAGCACGCTCAAGGTTCGGCTGGTGGCCGACTGTCCGCGCGTGCTGTGTGCCGCCCCCGACTATGTCGCGCGGCGCGGGATGCCCGAGGATGGCACGGCGCTCGTCCGCGACCGGCACGATTGCCTGAACCTGCGGTTTCCGGGAGCCACGGAGTTTCGCTGGTTGTTGCAGACTCCGGACGGACCCCAGCGGTTCGACATCACGGGACCGTTCGAATCCGATGACGGAGATGTGCTGACAGGGTGGGCACTCGAAGGGCGAGGGATCGTCCTCAAACCGATCTTTGACGTGGCCACCCAACTGCGCGAGCGGCGGCTGGTCCCGGTGGCGCAGGCGACACCACCCTTGCCCGTGCCGCTGTCCTGTCTGACCCAGCACCGCCGCCTGCGCGATCCGAAAATCCGCCTGTTCACCGATTTTATCATCACCCGGATGCGCAGCGACATGGACCGGGCAATGGCCGAGCTTCAGCTGCCCCGATAAGTCGAGAACCCGAACTGCGACAGTAGAAGCGGCACATGGTAGTGCCGCTGCAGGTCGGAAATGCCGAACCGGATCGGGATGCGATCGAGGAACCGCGGGCTTTCAGCGGGGGCGCCTTCTTGGTCAAGATACTCGCCAGCGTAAAACAGAAGTTCGTACTGGCCCAGTTTGAAATCGTCGACGGACAGCATAGGCCCGTCGGTCCGCCCGTCATCGTTTGTCACCTTTGTCGTCAGAAAGACCCAGTCGTCGTTGTCGATCCGGTAGAGGTCAATCTTCATGCCTCGGGCAGGCCCGCCCCGGCCAGTATCAAGGACATGGGTGGTCAAAAATCCATCAGGCATGGTCATCTCCGCTTGCGTTCAGACCATCTAGCCTGCGGGGATGGAAAAGGCGACGCTTTGTGTCGCGCACAAGTCCTTCTTGGAAATATTGAAAGTCAGCCGCATTAAATGGCTCTAAACGATAATCACTGTCCCAACGGAGGCCGGATGAACCGCTATCCTCGCAACATGATCGGGTATGGACCCAACCCGCCAGATGCCCAGTGGCCCAGCGGGGCCCGCATCGCTATCAGCATTGTGCTGAACTACGAAGAAGGCGGCGAAAACAACGTCCTGCACGGCGATGCCGCGTCCGAGGCGTTTCTGTCCGATATCGCGGGCGCGGCCATGTGGCCTGGGCAGCGCCACTGGAACATGGAATCGATTTATGAATACGGCGCGCGCGCCGGGTTCTGGCGACTGCACCGGCTGTTCACGAGCCTGAACATCCCGCTGACGATCTACGGCGTGGCCACGGCATTGGCCCGCAGCCCCGAACAGGTGGCGGCGATGAAATCCGCCGGTTGGGAAATCGCCAGTCACGGCCTGAAATGGGTCGAACACCGCGACATGCCCGAGGCCGAGGAGCGCGCCCAGATCGCCGAGGCAATCCGACTGCATACCGAGGTCGTGGGGTCGCGCCCGACCGGGTGGTACACCGGCCGCTGTTCCGTCAACACCGTGCGCCTGACCGCCGAGGCAGGCTTTGACTGGATTTCCGACACCTACGACGACGACCTGCCCTATTGGATCAGCGTCGATGACCGTGACCAGTTGGTCATTCCCTACACGCTGGAAGCCAACGACATGCGCTTTGCCACTGCGCCGGGATATATCGAGGGCGAACAGTTCTTTACCTATCTCAAGGACAGCTTTGACACCCTCTATGCCGAAGGCGAGGACGGAGCGGCCAAGATGTTTTCGATCGGCCTGCACTGCCGTCTGATCGGCAGGCCGGGCAAAATCGCGGGGCTGAAACGGTTCCTGGAATATGCCCAAAGTCACGACCGGGTCTGGTTCCCACGCCGCATCGACATCGCCCGGCATTGGGCGGCCACCCATCCGCCGGATCAACGCGCTCGGCCCAGCCAGATGGACAAGGATGCCTTCGTCGCGGCCTACGGCAGCATCTTTGAACATTCCCCCTGGATCGCCGAACGGGCCTGGAAGCTGGAGCTTGGCCCTGCTCACGATACCGCAATCGGCCTGCATAACGCGCTGGCGCGGATGTTCCGGTCGGCCACCCCCACCGAACGTCTGGGCGTGCTCACGGCCCACCCCGATCTTGCGGGCAAATTGGCCGCGGCCAAGCGGTTGACCGCCGAATCTACAACTGAACAGGCCAGCGCGGGGCTGGACGCGCTGACCGATGCCGAACGGGGCGAATTCACGGCGCTCAACACCGCCTACGTCGCCAAACACGGCTTTCCCTTCATCATCGCCGTGCGGGATCATTCCAAGTCGTCGATCCTCTCGGCCTTCCGCGCCCGCCTGAACAACGACACCGCGACCGAGTTTGACACCGCCTGCGGGCAGGTCGAACGCATTGCCGAACTTCGACTGAAAGCACTGCTGCCATGACCTATGCCTTTCCCCCCGGTGGAATGCCCGACCTGTCCGACGACCCTGCGGCGGCAGGGTCGGTCTTTACGACCGCCTATGCCTTCATCCCCGGCAGCACGATGCGCGACATCACGGCCAGCCTTCTGCCCGGTTGGGCCAAGACGCGCTGCTGGATCATCGCCCGACCGCTGACGGGTTTCGCCGAAACCTTTGCCCAATACGCGGTCGAGGTTGCCCCCGGCGGTGGCAGCGACATACCCGAACCCGACCGGGGCGCCGAAGCGGCGTTGCTTGTCGCGAGCGGCCAGATGACCCTGCGGGTAGATGGGGATACGCATAGCTTCGGCCCCGGTGGTTATGCCTACCTCCCGCCGGGCGTTCGGTGGACCTTGCACAACACCGGGTCCGAGCCGCTGAAATTCCACTGGATCCGCAAACGGTACGAACAGGTCCGGATGATCGGATTTCCCCAGCCGATCCTGACCTCGGACGCAGAAACACCGATCCGATGGATGCCGGGAACCGAGACGTGGGGGACTACCCGTTTTGCCGATCCTGACGATTTGCGGCACGACATGCACGTCAATATCGTGACCTTCAAACCGGGCGGGCGCATTCCCTTTGCCGAAACCCATGTGATGGAACACGGGCTTTATGTGCTGGAAGGCACCGCCGAATACCTTCTCAACGATCGCTGGCACAGCGTTGGTCCCGGCGATTTCATGTGGCTGCGCGCCTTTTGTCCGCAGGCCTGCATCGCCACGGGGACGGGGCCATTCCGGTATCTGCTCTACAAGGACGTCAACCGTCATCCGGCGCTGGTGATGCTGTGACCGTGATCCGGACCGAACCACTGACAGCGGCGGCCTTTGCGCCGTTCGGGGACGTTCTGGATGCGTCTGGGACCCCTGACAAGATCATCAATCAAGGGCTTTGCGGACGGTATCACGACCGGGCGCGGATGGATTTTGGCCCCGACGGCCGCGTCGGGATCAGTATCTTTCAGGCCGAGGCGCGGGCGCTTCCGTACACTCTCGACCTGGTCGAACGTCACCCCGATGGATCGCAGGCCTTTGTCCCCATGACCGCCGACGCCTTTCTGGTGATCGTGGCCGAGGATCAGGACGGCACACCCGCCAACATCCGGGCCTTTCTGACCGCCCCCGGACAGGGGATCAACCTGCTGCGCAACACATGGCACGGGGTGCTGACACCGCTGGCCGCGCCCGGTCTGTTTGCCGTGATTGACCGGATTGGGTCGACACCGAATTTGCAGGAATATCCCCTGCGCCAGCCGCGAACGGTGATCGCGGGCTAGGCAGGGCGGACGACATACCCCCTGCCTATCGGCCTCGGGCAGGAGGGAAAACATCAACGAGGCCAAAGGAACGGGGACTACCATGACGGACACAATTCATCCGGTGGACGAACGTCTGCCGGCAGCCAAACTGCTGACGTTAGGACTGCAACATGTTCTGGTGATGTACGCAGGGGCGATCGCGGTGCCACTGATCATCGGCAGGGCGCTGAAACTCGAACCACAGGACGTGGCGTTCCTGATCTCGGCAGACCTCTTTGCCTGCGGGATCGTGTCGCTGATCCAGTCGCTGGGCGTGACCCAGTGGTTCGGCATTCGCCTGCCGGTGATGATGGGCGTTACCTTTGCCTCGGTCGGGCCAATGTTGGCTATCGCAGGCGCAAATCCGGGGCCAGACGGGGCGCGGATGATCTTTGGCGCCATCATCGGGGCCGGGATCGTGGCGATGATCATCGCCCCACTGGTCAGCCGGATGCTACGGTTCTTTCCACCCGTTGTGACGGGGACGATCATTCTGGTGATCGGGGTCACGCTGATGCGGATCGGGATCAACTGGATCTTCGGCAACCCCGTCGGGCCGACAGCGCCCAAGATGGTGAATCCGGACCATGCCGCATGGCTGGGTCAGATCACCGAGCTTGCCGGGACTGCGGGCAGCACCATCCCGCCCGTTCCTGCTGGCCTGAGCCTTGGTGCGTCAGTCCCGAACGTTGCCTACGCGACGCCTCTGAACATGGGCATCTCGGCCATCGTTCTGGTGGCCATCCTGCTGATCGCCCGGTTCGGGCGCGGGTTCCTCGCCAACATCTCGGTCCTTCTGGGCATCCTTGTTGGTGGTATCGTCGTGGCGGCCATGGGCATGATCAACTTTGACAAGGTCGGCACGGCCAGTTGGTTCGCCCTGATCCCACCCTTCCACTTTGGCGCGCCGATCTTTGATCCGGTTCTGATCATTACCATGTCGCTGGTCATGATCGTGGTCATGATCGAAAGCACGGGGATGTTCCTGGCGCTGGGCGACATGACCGGGCGCAAGGTCACGCAACCGATGCTGTCGGCGGGCCTGCGAACGGATGGCCTTGGCACACTGATCGGCGGGTTGTTCAACACCTTCCCCTACACCTCGTTCAGCCAGAACGTGGGTCTGGTCGGTGTGACGGGGATCAAGAGCCGGTTCGTCTGTGTGGCAGGCGGCGCGATCCTGATCGTCCTCGGACTGGTGCCCAAGATGGGCGCACTGGTCGAGGCGCTGCCGACCTCTGTTCTGGGCGGGGCCGGGTTGGTCATGTTCGGGATGGTGGCGGCGACCGGCATCCGCATCCTCGCCTCTGGCGTGGATTTCAACGGCAACCGGAACAACCTGTTCATCGTCGCCATCTCGCTGGGTTTCGGGATGATCCCGCTGATCGCGCCGGACTTCAAGATGTGGCTGCCCCACGCAATCCACCCCCTGATCGAAAGCGGCATCTTGCTGGCCACGATCTCGGCCGTGGCTTTGAATGCCTTCTTCAACGGGGCTTCGGGCACGCAGGACGATCTGCGGCGGGCCGCTGCGGTCGCTGACCACTGAAACAGCCGGGCAAGGCGGCTTAGCCCGTCTTGCCCCATCCCCCGCCGCCGGGGGTTTCCATCACAAATACGGCGCCCACAGGCAGGTCAATCTCGGCATTGCCCGGCAGATCGACCCTGCTGCCATCTGGCAATTCGGCCCAGTTCCGGCCCACTGCACCGGGTTCCCCACCATTCCCGCCAAATGGCGGCACGATCCGATGCGAGCTGAGCGTCGTGACCGTCACAGGAGACAGGAACCGCAGCCGCCGGACTGCCCCACAGCCCCCGTGCCATTCCCCGGCCCCACCCGAACCGGGCCGGATCGCGAACTCTTCCAATCTCACGGGAAACCGCTTTTCGAGGATCTCCGGATCGGTCATGCGCGTATTGGTCATATGGCTTTGCACCGCATCGCAGCCGTTGAATCCCGGCCCCGCCCCGGTTCCGCCCGCAATGGTTTCATAGTTCTGAAACTCGGCATTGCCCCAGATGAAATTGTTCATCGTCCCTTGTGATCCGGCGATGACGCCCAGCGCCCCATACAGGGCATTGCAGGCTGCCTGTGATACCTCGGTATTTCCCGCAATCACGGCGGCCGGATAGGCGGGGTTCAGCATGGTCCCCGCAGGGGCGATAATGTGCAGCGGCTTGAGGCACCCTTCGTTCAGCGGAATGTCCGCCCCCACCATCGTGCGGAACACATACAGAACCACGGCACGGCAAACGGCAAACGGGGCGTTGTAATTGCCCGAATGTTGCGGGCTCGTCCCGGTGAAATCCACGGTGGCGGTCCGGGCAGCACGGTCTACGCGCACGGCCACCTCTATCTTTTGGCCGGTATCCATCGGATAGGTGAACTGCCCGTCCGACAACCGATCAATCACCCGGCGCACGCTTTCCTCGGCATTGTCCTGCACATGGGCCATGTAGGCGGTCACCACGTCCGCGCCATAGGCCGCACAAACCCGCATCAGTTCGCGCTTGCCCGTTTCGTTCGCAGCCACCTGCGCCTGAAGATCGGCAAGGTTCTGTGTCACATTCCGGCAGGGATAGCGGCCCGACAGCAGAACATCCCGTGCCTCGTCCTCAAGCAGCCGCCCCGAACGGACCAGTTGCACATCGTCGATCAACACGCCCTCGTCCTCGATATGGGTGCTGTCGGGCGGACCCGATCCCGGCGTGCGCCCGCCGATGTCGGCATGATGCCCGCGCGACCCCAGCCAGAACGTCGGACGACCCCGCACGAACACGGGCGTCACCACAGTCACATCGGGCAGGTGAGTGCCACCGTTGTACGGGGAATTGAGCATGAAGGCATCGCCGTCCTGCACCTCAGGCCAATCGCGCATCACCGTTTTGATACTGTCTGACATCGACCCAAGGTGGACCGGCACATGCGGGGCATTTGCCACCAGATCGCCGTGCGCATCAAAGATCGCACAGGAAAAATCGAACCGTTCCTTGATGTTGACCGACCAAGACGTATTGGCAAGGGTCGCCCCCATCTGATCCGCCACCGACATGAACAGGTTCGACATCACCTCTAACATGACCGGATCGGCCTCTGTTCCTGCCGCAAGATCGCGGCGCATCGGCTCTACCCGTTCAAGGATCAGGTTTCCCCACTGGTCGATCCGCGCCGACCACCCCCGTTCGACCATATTGGTTCCGGTGGGTTCGGTGATGATCGCGGGGCCGTCGATCCGGGTTCCTTTGGGCAACGTCTGCCGATCGAACAGAGGAACATCCCCGCAGCCGTGGACCAACAACATGGCTCTGGGTTTTGCGTCGCCCGCCGGGGCGGACATTGGGGGCAGTTCGCTTGCTGCGCCAATCGCCTCTGCGCTGACCATTTCAAACAGGATACCGCGCTGAGGCGACGTGAACCCGAACCGTTGGGAATGGGCTGCCTCGAATGCCGCCTGCATGTCTGTCACGGTGCCCCACGGCACATCAAGCGGCTGATGCGATCCGTCATAACGCAAGTGGGCGCGGGACAAGGTGTCGATCCCGGTGATCCCTTGGGCGGCCACTTCGGCTTCGGCCTCGGCCCGAATGCGGGCCAACGCAGCCTCGGCCACGCCGATGTCAGCCAAAGGCGCATCGACCTGTACCTCGCGCAGGGCCCGCACGTCGGCCAGACCCATGCCAAAGGCAGACAGAACCCCCGCAAACGGATGCACAAACACCCGGGTCATGCCCAGCGCATCGGCGACCAGGCAGGCGTGTTGCCCCCCTGCCCCTCCGAAACACTGAAGAGTATATGCCGTTACGTCATGGCCACGCTGAACGCTGATCTTCTTGATGGCGTTGGCCATATTGTCCACCGCGATGCGCAGGAAACCTTCGGCCATTTCTTCTGGTGTGCGGCGTATGCCTGTTGCCTCGGCCACCTCGTTGGCCAGCCGGGCAAACCCCGTGCGAACGTCCCCAACGTCGAGCGGCTGGTCACCGTCTGGGCCAAAGACGGCCGGAAAGTGGTCCGGGTTCAGCTTGCCCAGCATCACGTTGCAATCGGTCACGGTCAGCGGGCCACCCCGGCGGTAACAGGCCGGGCCGGGATCGGCGCCCGCACTTTCCGGGCCGACCTGAAACCGGCCATCGGCAAATTTGCAGATCGACCCGCCGCCCGCCGCGACGGTGTGAATATCCATCATGGGCGCGCGCATCCGGACGCCGGCCACCTCGGTCTCGAAGCTACGCTCGAACGTTCCCGCGTAGTGGGACACATCCGTACTTGTGCCACCCATATCGAACCCGATCAGCCGGTCGAACCCGGCTGCCTGGGCCGTGCGGACCATGCCGACAATGCCGCCCGCAGGGCCAGACAGGATCGCATCCTTGCCCTGAAACAGACGGGCATCGGTCAGGCCGCCGTTCGATTGCATGAACAGCAGCCGGTCGCACACCACGCCCACATCCAGCACCCCCGCCACCTGATCGACATAGCGGCGCAGAATGGGCGAGAGGTAGGCATCGACCACGGTCGTATCCCCCCGACCCACCAGTTTGGCCAGGCGGCTGACCTGATGGCTGACGGATATCTGCGAGAACCCGACCTCGGCGGCAATCTCGGCCACGCGGGTCTCGTGTTCGGGGTTGAGGTAGGCGTGCAGCAGCGCCACGGCCACGGCGCGAAGTCCTGCATCGAAAGCGTCCTGCAAGGCGTGGCGCACAGCCTTTTCATCCAGCGGGACGATAACCACCCCATCGGCATCCATCCGTTCAGGCACCTCGGCCATTCGGGAATACAAAAGATCGGGGCGACGGATATGCAGGTCGAACAGGCGCGGCCGGGTCTGATAGCCGATGCGCAACAGGTCGCCAAACCCTTGGGTCATCAGCAAAAGAACCGGGGCCCCCTTGCGTTCCAGCAGGGCATTTGTGGCCACGGTCGTTCCCATCTTGACCGCGCGGATGGTTCCCGGTGCGGGCCGTCCCATCAGGTCATAGATTCCCTGCACCGCCGCATCGGCATAGCGTTCGGGGTTTTCGGACAACAGCTTGTGCGTGACCAGCGACCCGTCAGGTCGGCGCGCCACGACATCGGTGAACGTGCCGCCCCGGTCGATCCAGAACTCCCAAGCCGTCATGTGACCTCCTGCCTGGCGCCCTGTCTAGACCGAGAACGGGGTCGAGGAAAGGCGCCTGCCCGCCACAAATCGGAATTGACTCGAATCAGTCGGCCAAGCTATGACACCGATGTCATGACACCGGTGTCACCTGAGGAGGAGGCCACCAGTGACGATATCCGGGGGGGATTTCTGTGGCCACAATCTATGACGTCGCCAAGGCGGCGGGCGTATCGCCCAAGACGGTTAGCCGCGTTCTGAACGCGGACGCGCCCGTCGGCAAAGGCACCCGCGAGGCCGTGGAAAAGGCGATGGCCGATCTGGGCTACGTCCCCTCAAGTGCGGCGCGCATGATGCGATCGACGAAATCCGGGCTGGTCGGACTGATCACCGGAGCCATCTCGCACAGACCCGAACCGACCGAACCCAACGGCCTGCCGGACCTCCTGATCGTGCAGGGAATACAGCATGTGATGTCGGCCTGCGGCATGACCCTGATGATCGCTGACACCGGCGGGCGATTTGACCGCATCCCGCACCTGATGCGGACGTTTCTGGAACACCGCGTGCAGGGGCTGATCTACGTCGCCGAATATCATCAAAAGGTCACGCTGCCGCCAGCCCCGCAAGATTGCCCGCTGGTGCTTGCCAATTGCTTTGACGAGGCCGGAACCCCGGCCATCGTCCCCGACGACCGGCGCGGCCAGCGTGATCTGGTCGCACGGCTGATCCAGGCGGGGCACCGGCGCATTGCCTATCTGACCCTGCCCAAGGGGATGGTGGCCAACCGACTGCGGGTCGAAGGTTACAAACAGGCGCTGGCCGACGCTGGAATCCCCTATGACGCCGACCTCGTGCTGTCCGGCTACATGGACGGCAAGGAACGCGACAGCCAGATGCTGTGGGATGCCATCGACCGGCTGATGGCCCTGCCCGTCCCGCCCACGCTGATCTGCTGCGGCAACGATGAAATGGCTATGCGGATCTACGGCATCCTGCGGACCCGCGGGCTCAAGGTGCCCGAGGATATCTCGGTCGCGGGCTTCGACAACTACCGCGTCATTGCGGAAACCCTTTATCCGCCGCTCACCACCGTCGAACTGCCCTACCGGGCAATCGGCGGTCGGGCGGCAGAACGCCTGATCTCGCTCATCGCGGGCGAGGCAAACGCACAGACCAATCCGACCCTTGTGTCGGGTCCTGTATCCTGGCGGTCCAGCGTGACCGACAGGCGCACGATCGAACCCAACGTGCACCTATTTGAAGCCAATGGGAGGAACCCAAAATGAAATATGCACTTCTGTCGACGGGGGCGCTGATCGCCTCGGTCGCCTACGGCACGATGGCCGTGGCCCAAACCGACCTGACCATGTGGTATCATGGCGCCGGGAACGAGGTCGAAAGCAACATCATCAATCAGATCATCACCGACTTCAACGCCAGCCAGACCGACTGGAAGGTCTCGCTCCAGTCGTTTCCGCAGGCCGCCTACAACGATTCGGTGACGGCAGGGGCCCTTGCTGGCAACCTGCCCGACATCCTCGATGTGGACGGGCCGAACATGCCCAACTGGGCTTGGGCCGGTTACATGCAGCCACTTCAGATCGACGAAAGCATCATCGCTGACTTCCTGCCCGGCACCAAAGGGGTCTGGGACGGCAAGCTCTATTCGATCGGCCTGTGGGATGCAGCCATCGCGCTGGTAACTCGTCAGTCCTATCTGGACGAACTTGGCCTGCGCACCCCCACTTTGGACCAACCCTGGACCAAGGACGAATTCATGGCAGCGCTGGACGCAGCCAAGGCATCCGGCAAATTCGAATACGCCTTTGATCCCGGTATGGCTTGGACTGGCGAATGGTACCCCTACGCCTTCTCGCCCTTCCTGCAATCGTTCGGCGGGGACATCATCGACCGCAGCACTTACATGACTGCCGAAGGCGCGCTGAACGGCGAGGCCGCCAACGCCTGGGGCGAATGGTGGCAGGGCCTGTTCACCGGCGGCTATGCGCAGGTGACCCAAGACCCGGCAGATCGTGACGGAGGCTTTGCCGCCGGCAAATACGCCTTCTCGTGGAACGGCAACTGGGCGGCTCTCGGCGCGCTCAAGACGTTCCCCGATACCTTGTTCCTGCCCGCACCCGACTTTGGCAACGGTCCGAAAATCGGTGCCGCCTCCTGGCAATTCGGCGTCTCTGCCTCATCCCAGCACCCTGATGGGGCCTCGGCCTTCATCCAGTTTGCGCTTCAGGACAAATACCTTGCCGCCTTCTCGAACGGCATCGGCCTGATCCCGGCAACGCCCAGCGCCGCCGCGATGACCGACAACTATAAGGAAGGCGGGCCGATGGCCGTATTCTTTGAACTTTCGGCCGCACAGGGCATGCTTCGCCCCGTCACTCCCGGCTACATCGTGGAATCCAAGGTCTTTGAAAAGGTCGCGGCCGACATCGCCAACGGGGCCAACGTGGCAGACACGCTTGACGCGGCCGTCGATGAAATCGACGCCGATATCGCCAAGAACAACGGCTACGGTCACTAACACATCCTCCCAAGGAACCGTGGGGTCCGGCAACGTGCCGGGCCCTGCACCCCCCAATCTCTTCCAAGAAGGGTATGACGATGGCAACTTCCACCAAACTCACACGGTCGAACTCGGCAGGCTGGGCTTTTGCCCTCCCGGGCTTCGGGCTGATGGCGGTCTTCATCATCATTCCGTTCTTCTTTGCCATCGGGCTGTCGTTCACCAACCAGCGGCTCGTGTCGCCCAACCCGACAGAATACACCGGGCTGGCCAACTATCGTCAGTTGCTGGGGATGGGCGTCATCACGCTGGACGCTGTCAAGGACGACGCGGGGCAGATCGTCCGCGATGAAACTGGCGCGCCAACCTTTCCGCGGGTTCGCGACTATACCCGGAACAACCCCGACTACCCGCAACTTCAAGGCATGCGGGAATGGTTCAGCTGGGGGTCTGACACCAGCCGGACTTATGTTCTGGCGCGCGACGTGGTGTTCATGACCGCCCTTATGAATACGATCATCTTCGTGATTGTCGTGGCGCCTGTTCAGGGGGGATTAGCCCTGCTGCTGGCCTTGCTCATCAACCAGCGACTGCGCGGGATCAACGTCTATCGGGCAATCTATTTCATGCCGGTCGTCGTCTCGATCGTCGTCGTCTCGCTGTTGTGGCGGTTCATTTACGATGGAAACTCGGGCCTTTTGAATAATATGCTGGGGGCGATCAGTTTCGGCGCGATCAAGCCAGTGGACTGGCTCGGCAATCCAAACACTGCGCTCGGGTCAATCATCCTCATGTCAATCTGGCAGGCAGTGGGGTTCCACATGGTGATCTGGCTTTCGGGTCTGCAAACGATCAGCCCGACCCTGTACGAGGCGGCAGCGATCGAGGGGTCCTCCAAATGGCAGACCTTCCGCTATGTCACCTGGCCGGGACTGCGCAACACCGCCGTTCTGGTGCTGATCGTCATCACCATGCAGGCCTTTGCCCTGTTCGCCCAGATCGACGTCATGACCAAGGGCGGCCCGCTGGACAGCACACAGACCATCGTATTTCAGGCGATCCAGCGCGGCTATGGCAAGCAGGACATTTCGGGCGGATCGGCCATTTCGGTGATCCTGTTCGTGCTGGTCCTGACCATATCGCTGATCCAACGCTACTTCACGCGGGAGAAGAACTGATGGCCTCGATTTCCGCCGACAACCACGGGCTGCGGCTGGTGGTGCGCTATATGGTCCTGACGCTGGTCGCGATCATTTTCATCTTTCCGCTGGTCTTCATGGTCGTCTCTTCGCTCAAACCCGATCAGCAATTGCTGGCGGACACGTCATCGTTGCGGGCGTTCCTGCCGGTTGGCGACATCAGCGTGGACAATTATTACGCCGCCTTCAAACGGGCCCCGGTCGGGACCTTCGTGCTCAACTCGGTCATCATAACAGGTGTCACGGTTGTCTTGTCGCTGTTCATATGTTCGATGGCCGCTTTCAGCTTTGTCTTTCTCAAATGGCAAGGGCGCGACCTCATCCTGTCGATCATTCTGGCCACACTGATCGTGCCGTTTGAAACGATCGCCATTCCGCTCCTGCTTTTATCGTCCAAGCTTCCGTGGATCGGGGCGCACGGGCTGGAATGGGGATGGCTGAACACCTACCGGGTACAAATCATCCCATTCATCGCAGATGGCCTGACGATTTTCCTCTTCGTTCAGTACTTCAAAGACCTGCCCGGCGAACTGATCGAGGCAGCCCGCGTGGAAGGGGCCACCTGGCCACAGATCTATCGGCGCATCGTCATGCCTCTGTCTGGTCCCGTTCTGGCCACCGCCGCCATCCTCAAATTTCTGGCGATGTATAACCAATACCTCTGGCCCCTCATGGTGGTGCAACAGGAAGAATACCGGCCGGTCATGGTGGGCCTGCAATATTTCTTCCAGCTCAACCGGGCGTGGGGGGAAATCATGGCATATCTAAGCCTGATCACTGTGCCAGTTCTGGCCTTCTACCTTGTCCTGCAACGCGCATTCATCGCCTCCATCGCC
Source organism: Marivivens sp. (assembly GCA_024642115.1). Classification (GTDB taxonomy): domain Bacteria; phylum Pseudomonadota; class Alphaproteobacteria; order Rhodobacterales; family Rhodobacteraceae; genus JAHEBU01. The sequence goes on from JAHEBU010000001.1 coordinate 534,311, forward strand.
TCGACCGGCGTCAAGGGCTGAAAGGAAAACGCCTATGGTTCTCGCCCTCAATCACCAATGGATCTGGGACAGCTGGTATGCCCACGACGGCAAACAATGGCACGGCTATTTCCTCAAGGCAGACAAGGCCCTGGGCGATCCTGACCTGAGACACTTCAACGTCAGCCAAGGTCACGCCGTCAGCGACGATCTGATCAACTGGACGCACCTGGGCACCTGCCTGACACCGACCCATGGATCGGGCAACTTCGACGACATGACCACCTGGACCGGATCGGTTCTGCAAGGACCGGACGGGCTGTGGCACCTGTTCTACACCGGGTCATCGTCGGTCGAAAAAGGGATGTACCAGCGGATCGGACACGCGACCTCGACTGACATGCACAATTGGGAACGGGTGGGCGACGGGCTCTGCCTCGATCTGACCGGGCCAGTCGCGGATCAGTATGAAAAGGATCACGTGATCGGCCACTGGCATGACCGGGCGATGCGCGACCCCTGGGTGATGAAGGACCCTGACGGGGACGGATACCTGATGTATTTCACCGCCCGCGCGCCCGGCATTGCCGAACCGAACGAAGGTGGGGCGATCGGTTTCGCCACCTCGCCGGACCTCTACACCTGGACCCTGCAACCACCCGTATTCACAGGCAACTTTGGCCAGCTAGAAGTGCCGCAGGTGTTCCAGATAGGAAACCAGTGGTATTGCCTGTTCTGCACCAGCGCCAGTCACTGGTCGGTCGCGCAAAAGGCCGGCGCGGGCGTCCCGCCCGTCACCGGCACCCACTACCTTACCGGACCCAGCCCGCGCGGACCGTGGACCGTCGCACCCGAATTTCTTGACGGGGACGAACCCTGTCGTCGCTATGCGTCGCGGATGCTCGATACCGGGAATGGATGGGTCATCATGGGATTTGCCGACAGCGGGCACGACACTTTCATCGGACATGTCATGGACCCCGAACCCGTCGAAGTGGACAGCAATGGCCACCTTAATGTCATTCGAGCACGAAAGGCGGCAGAATAAATGGCTCAGGTCGTTCTCAAGAACCTCAAGAAATCTTTTGGCACGGTGGACGTGATCAAGGGCGTGGACCTTACCATCGAAGACGGCGAATTCGTCGTTTTCGTCGGCCCTTCGGGATGCGGAAAATCGACCCTGTTGCGGATGATCGCGGGGCTCGAGGATATCTCCTCCGGCACGCTGTCGATCAATGGTCAAGTGGTCAACGACCTGCAACCCAAGGATCGCAAGATCGCCATGGTGTTCCAATCCTACGCGATCTTCCCGCACATGACGGTGCGGGAAAATGTGGCCTTTGGCCTGACCATCGCCGGCGCGTCCAAGGCCGAAAAGGACGCCAAGGTGAACGAAGCCGCCCGCATTCTTCAGATGGAGCATCTGATGGAGCGGCGGCCGAGCCAGCTTTCGGGCGGGCAGAGACAGCGGGTGGCCATCGGCCGCGCCATCGTCCGGGAACCCTCGGTGTTCCTGTTCGACGAACCGCTGTCCAACCTCGACGCGGCCCTGCGGATGGACATGCGGATGGAGATTGGAAAGCTACACCACGACCTGAGCGCCACGATGGTCTATGTGACCCACGATCAGGTCGAGGCGATGACGCTGGCCGACAAGATCGTCGTCCTGCGGTCCGGGTCGGTCATGCAGATCGGATCGCCAATGGACCTGTATCACAACCCCGCCAACCTGTTCGTCGCTGGATTCCTGGGGGCCCCGTCAATGAACTTTCTTGACGTGACGATCACCGAAATGGACGACACTGGCTGCACCGTGCGCAACGGGGCTCTTGATCCGGTGCGAATCCCGTCCCTGCCCAAAGGAGACACCGCAGCAAAGGTTGGGGATACGGTCAAACTGGGGCTACGCCCGCAATATCTTATCCCGTCGATTGACCCCGCGTCGGGCACTTTGCATGGCAAGGTCATTCTGACTGAACGACTTGGCAGCGAAACGGTGGTGGACCTTGCGCTGACGGACGGGACCAAACTGATCGTCGCCTTGCCCGAAGACGCCCAATTCGAACGTGGGCGCGAGGTGAGCCTGTCCTTCGGTCCGGCGCGGGCGCATCTGTTCACGCCAGACCCCGAACTTCAGGCATCTGCCAAGCACTGACCTAGACGTTGGTCCAACCGCCGTCGATGGCGATCGCCTGCCCGGTCAGAAACGCGCTCTCGTCACTGGCCAGATACAGGGCCAATGCGGCGATTTCTTCGGGCGTACCAATGCGGCCCATAGGTTGACGGGCGACGAATGCAGCACGGGCGGCCTCGTAATCGCCTGTGGCCGACAGGCGCTGGTGCAGGCTGGGGCTGTCCACGGTGGCAGGGCAAATTGCATTGCAACGGATGCCTTTGGTGATGAAGTCGGCCGCGATGCTTTTGGTCATGCCGATCACGGCCGCCTTGGTCGCGCCATAGACGAACCGGTTGGGGGCCGCGATGATCGATGACGCGGCCGACGACATGTTGACAATCGACCCGCCCCCCCCCGCCAGCATCCCCGGCAGAAACGCCCGCGTGACCCGCCAGGTGCCTTTGACGTTCAGGCCGAAACTGAAATCGAACTGATCCTCGTCGCACTCCATGATGGTGCCATGGGCGACAAAACCGGCACAGTTGAACAATACGTTCACCGGGCCGATCGTGGCCGCCATGGCCTGAACTGCCGGGCCATCTGTCACGTCAAGCGCGTGCACTTCGATCCCTTCGGCGGCAAGAGCGGCCAGAGCGGCCCCAGATATGTCGGTCGCAATGACTCGTGCGCCCTCGGCGGCAAAGCGACGGGCGGTCGCCTGCCCGATCCCGGCCCCCGCTGCGGTCACAAATGCCGTTTTTCCAACCAGTCGCATCACATCACCGCCCCGATCTGCCACGGCACGAACTCCGCCCCGCCAAAACCCAATTCTTCGCTCTTGGTCTTTTGACCCGACGCGACCGCCAGCATGACATCCAGAATATGTGCGCCTTTGTCTTCGATGCTAATTCCGTCTGTAATGATGTCGCCACAGTTGATGTCCATGTCCTCGGACATACGGACGTACATCTCGGAATTGGTCGATAACTTGATGCAGGGAACCGGCTTGTATCCTGACACCGACCCTCTCCCGGTGGTAAACGCGATCAGGTTCGCGCCGCTGGCGATCTGGCCCGTGACCGAACAAGGATCATAACCGGGGCTGTCCATATAAACGAACCCCGGGCTCGTGATCGGCTCGGCGAATTTATACACATCGGCAAGCGGGGCGGTGCCGCCCTTGGCCACAGCACCCAGCGACTTCTCCAGAATGGTAGTCAGACCACCCTTCTTGTTTCCGGGACTAGGGTTGTTGTCCATCTCGCCGCCATTGCGGGCGGTGTAGTCCTCCCACCAGCGGATTCGGTCCACCAGCTTTTGACCGACTTCGGGGGTGACGGCACGACGGGTCAACAGGTGCTCGGCCCCATAGATTTCGGGCGTTTCGGACAGGATCGTCGTCCCCCCCATCCGAACCAACAGGTCGGACGCCGCGCCTAGCGCGGGATTGGCGGTAATGCCGGAGTAACCATCGGACCCGCCGCACTGCATCCCGATGGTCAGGGCGCTGGCCGGGGCCGGGGCGCGGGCGGCCGTGTTGGCAACCGCCGCCATTTCGCGCAGCATCTCCAGCCCCTTGTCGATGGTGCGGCGGGTGCCGCCCGTCTGCTGGATCGTCATATAGCGGAAATTGCCATCCGGGCGCATCCGGCTCGCGCCGATCAGGTCGGGGATCTGCATGACTTCGCAGCCTAGACCAACCAACAGGATGCCGCCGAAATTCGGATTGCGGGCATACCCCTGAAGCGTGCGAAACAGGGTGTCATATCCCTCGTTCACGCCAGACATGCCGCAGCCTGTGCCGTGGACGATGGGAACCACACCGTCGATATTGGGAAACTCGGCCAACCATGTGGCTTTTTCAGCAGCTTCGGCGATGAAACGGGCGACCGATCCCGAACAATTCACCGATGTCAGGATGCCAAGGTAATTCCGCGTGCCTACCCGCCCGTCCGCCCGGTGATATCCCATCCATGTGCGCGGGGCCGTGATGGCGGGGGCCGACCGCAGGTCAGTGGAAAAGGCATAGTCCTGGTCGTGGTCCCCCATCCCAAGGTTGTGGGTATGGATATGCGCACCCACGGGAATGTCCTGCGTGGCCTGTCCGATCGTCTGGCCATAGCGGATCACCCTCTGGCCTTTGGTGATCGGTTCGACGGCCATCTTGTGTCCCCGCGGCACCGGGTCGGCCAACGGCACGTCGATCCCCGGCACGACCGATCCTGCTGGAAGATCAGCCAATGCAATCAACACATTGTCCGATTCGTGCAGGCGGATCACGCTGTCCTTGCGATCTGTCACGGCAGTCCCTTTCGTGGCGTCAGACGCGGGAGGCTCAGCTTGACTTGGCATGACCCGCCGCTAACATGTTAGCATGTTACAGGGCGCCCCCGATCAACTTCAAGGACCATCTGACGCGACGCCGCGTCTTGCACCTTTGGACGACTGGTCGGGGTCTTTGGCCAACCGCGTTTATCAATCGCTCAAGCAGGCGATTTCGACAATGGCCTATCGCCCCGGAGAGATCCTGCGCAAGGGCGAGATCTGCGATCAGCTTGGCGTGTCGCGCAGTCCCGTAGCCGAAGCGGTGGCCCGTCTGGCGGCCGAAGGGCTGGTCGATGTGATCCCGCAATCGGGAACATTCGTTGCCCGGTTTTCGATGGACGAAATCCGCGAAGGCGCTTTCATCCGCGAGGCGATCGAACTGGCGGCCGTCAGCCGTGTCGCCGAAACCGCCACCGACGATCAGGTTGTTCAACTGCGCCGGAACCTGCGCGTGCAAGAGGCGCTGGTGGCCGATGGCGACTATGCGGGCTTTTACAAATTCGATGGTGAAATGCACGAACTCATCCTCGCCTTTACCGGCTACCGCAAACTGGGGCAGGTGTCAGAAACCGCTTGGCTGCATGTCAACCGGGCGCGGCGGCTGATCCTGCCAGTGCCGGGGCGGGTGGCGGCCACGCTGGACGAACACCGCGCCATCGTCGATGCAATCGCCGCCCATGACCCCGTGGCTGCGCGCGAGGCGACACAGCTTCACCTGCGGCAACTGCTGCGGTTTCTTGAACCCCTCGAACGGGAACGTCCCGACCTGTTCGACCCCACCTGACTGGAGCGCAAATGCCCGATTTGCCCAACCGGCCCCGTTATGCGGCCCGGCTCAATGCGTTCAAGTCCAAGGGCCGAACCGTCGCCGACATGATCGCCGGGGCAGGACAAGTCGGCGGGCTGGACGCGGCTGACCTGAACTATCCCGACCATTTCAGCGGCAACAGCGCCGCCGAGTTGACCACTTTGCTTGGTCAGAACGGACTCCGGCTGAACGGACTGGCCATGCGCTATTACACCGACCCCGGCTTTCGGATCGGTGCCTTTACCAATCCTGATCCCACGGTGCGACAGGCAGCCATTGACCTGACAAAACGCGGGCTGGATGCCTTGGCTGACATGGGTGGACAAACCATGACACTATGGATGGGGCAGGACGGGGTGGATTACCCGTTTCAGGGGAACTATGGACGGATGTGGGACGCGACCATCGACGCGATCCAGCAGGTAGCCGGGCATAACCCTGCGCTCGATATAGCCATTGAATACAAACCCAACGAACCGCGATGCTATGCCCTGATGCCGGACGCCGCCACCACGCTTCTGGCCGTGCGCGAGGCCGGAAATGCCAACCTTGGCGTGACGCTAGACTTTGCCCATGTGCTGTATGCCGACGAAATGCCTGCCCACGCGGCGCACTTGATTGCCCGCCATTCGCGGCTGCTCGGGGTCCACCTGAACGATGGATATGGCAAACGGGACGACGGGCTGATCGCCGGCTCCATCCACCCGGTTCAGACCGTCGAACTCTTTGTCGAATTGTCGAGGATCGGCTATGATGGCGTCATCTACTTTGACACTTTCCCCGATATGGGCGGCCTCGACCCGGTGGCGGAATCGCGGGCCAACATCGCCCTTGTCGAAAGGCTGCGAACCATCGCCCACGGGCTCACGGATGACCCGGCGCTTGCCGCTGCCATCGCCCGACAGGACGCCGCCGCCTCAACCCGGATCGTCGCTTCGGCCCTGTATGGGGCCGCCCGGTGAGCCTCTTCGTCCTCGGCTCGCTCCACCTCGACGTGATCGTCAACGCCCCGCGTCTGCCCAACCTCGACGAAACGCTGCCCGGTCAATCGGTCCGCTATGATTTTGGCGGCAAGGGCGGCAATCAGGCCGTGGCAGCAGCGCGAATGGGGGCCACGGTCGCCATGGCGGGGGCCGTCGGCAGCGACAGCTTTGCCACCACCCTGCGCGATCGGCTGATCCAGACTGGCGTCGATCAACAGCAGGTCACAACCGACCCCGGACCCAGCGGGATGAGCGTCGCCATCGTAGATGCAGGGGGCAACTATGGGGCAGTCATCGTTTCGGCTGCCAATCTGAAACTGACCGGTCAGATCGCCTTGCCCTCTGGCTGCACCCACCTGATCCTGCAAAACGAAATCCCCGAGGCGGCAAACCTCGCCGCCGCCCGCATCGCCAGTGCGGCTGGGGTGCGCGTCATCCTCAACGCGGCCCCTGCCCGCCCGACAGGCGACGACCTGCTGGCGTTGACTGACCTTCTGATCGTGAATCGGGGCGAAGCCTCCGTGTTGAGCGGACTGCCGCCCGACGATCCAGCTACGATCAACGCCCTGCTGTCCCTTGGGCCCGCCTCGGTCATCGTAACGCGCGGCGGCGATGGCCTGTGTCTGGGAACCGCCAACGGCACGACCGATTACCCCGCACGACAGGTCACTGTTGTCTCGACCCACGGTGCAGGGGATGCCTTTATCGGAGCCTTGGCGGCGCATCTGGACGCAGGCAACAGCCTCGAAACAGCGGCGGCCTTCGCCCAGACGGCCGCTGCCCTGCATGTCTCAACGGAAGTGGACCAGCGGGACCGGATCACGGCAAAGGTGGTAATGTCACACCTCTGACAGGCGGTAGAACCGGGCGGCGGTGCCGCCAAAAACCGCGTCCCGTTCCGGCTGGCTCAACCCGGTGGTCAAATCCTCTGCGGCCGCGCGCCAACCTTGATACTCGCACCGCAGGCGCACCACCGGCCAATCTGACCCCCACATCACCCGGTCCGGGCCGAACACGGACAGGATATGGTCGGCATAGGGGCGCAGATCCTCGACCGTCCAGTCTGGTTTGGCCTCGGTCACGAGGCCCGACAATTTGCAGAACGCACCCGTCTTGGCGGCGATCCGGGCCATCCCCTCGGCCCAAAGGCCAAATCTGGAGGGATCCCCGATCTGAGGCTTCATGCCGTGATCCACGACCACCCGCAGTTCCGGATATCGCTGGAACAGATCCAGAAATCGGGTCACATGCCGGGGAAAGCCCAGAGCATCAAAGGTCAGGTCATGGTTGATCAGGGCGCGATAGGCCCACTGCACATCCGGTCGGTGCATCCAGTCATCATCAGCGATATCCTGAATCATCGGGCGCACGCCCAGAAATTTGGGATGGGCGGCAAGACGGGTAAGCGCGGCCTCGTCTTCTAACCGCTCGAAATCAATCCAGCCAACAACACCCTTTATAAAAGGTGCCGTTTCCGCAATCTGCAACATGTACTCGGTTTCGTCTACGGTAGCCGCAGCTTGCACAAGAACGGTCCCGCATCCCGGCTCCAGTTGAGGGGCCAGATCACCGGGGCCATATGGCCGTGACAAGACCGGGTTATCCTTTGGCATCCAGTCATAGTCGCCCCTGGCAGGGTCCCAGAAATGCTGATGCGCGTCGATCTTCACGGCTCTGGTCCGATCAGACCCTCGGCACGCAGATCGGCCCAAACCGCGTCCGGAATGACCGCAGACGCCGCAGCAAGGTTGCTGGCCATCTCTGCGACGCCCTGTCCGCCCGGAATGACGGACACGACGGCCGGATGCTGCAATGGATACTGAAAGGCGGCATCGACCATCCGGACCCCATGTCGGTCACACACCGCCTGAATACGGGTGACCCGGTCCAGAATGGCCTGCGGGGCAGGACCATAGTCGAACCATGCACCGGGCTTTGGCCCTGTGGCCAGAATGCCCGAATTATAGGGGCCACCAATCACCACCCCGATCCCCCGCTCGGCACATAGTGGCAGGAATGTCTCGGCCGCGCCTTGTTCCAGCAGGGTATAGCGACCCGCCAAAAGGAACAGGTCGAAATCCCCCCTCTCGGCTAACCACTGACAGGGTTGCCATTCATTGACGCCCGCGCCGATGGCAGCGATGACGCCCTGTTCCCGCAGCTCCATCAGCGCGCGATACCCGCCCTGCATGAACTCTGACAGGTAGGCATCCAGAACCTTGGGCGTCTTGTGGTTGGCCAGATCCAGATCGTGGGCGAACAGGACATCCACGCGGTCCACGCCCAGCCGTTCCAGCGACACCTCGAGGCTGCGCATGATCCCATCATAACCATAGTCATAGACACCCACACGGCTGGGCACGTCATGCCACCGATCGGTCCCGTCGCGCAGGTCGGCGGTCGTCGCACGCAGCAGGCGGCCCACCTTGGTTGATAGAACGTAACTATCGCGGGGCTTGCCACGCAGAAACCGGTTCAACCGGGTCTCGGACAGGCCGTAGCCGTACAGGGGGGCCGTATCGAAATACCTCACGCCGCCGTTCCAGGCAGCCTCCAGAATGGCCTCCGCCTCGGCATCGGAAATGGCACGGTAGAGGTTGCCCAATGGCGCCGTCCCAAACCCCAGTTCGGTAAAACCCAGGCCCCCTGTGCCGAGCCTGTCCCATCTGCGAATCCGCTGGTTCATCCCAAACCCTCCAACTGACATGCTAGAATGAATCCTGTTGGGCGCTACAGATTTCCGCGATAGGGTTATGAAAATCCACGGGGAAGGCGGCGCATGAACAAGTTTGAAAGGGTTTTTGGCGTCACCAAACCCGTGATCGGGATGGTTCATCTTGGGGCGCTGCCGGGCTCGCCGCTTTATGACGCGGATGCGGGCATCAACGGACTGGTCGCGGCCGCCAGGATCGAACTGGCCGCGCTTCAGTCGGCGGGATTCGATGCGATCATGTTCGGAAACGAAAACGACCGTCCTTATGAATTTGCAGTTGATACAGCCTCGACCGCGACGATGGCCTATGTGGTCGGACAATTGCGCGACCAGATCAGCGTTCCCTTTGGGGTAAACGTGCTATGGGACCCGCACAGCAGCATCGCGCTGGCCGCGGCGACAGGGGCGTCCTTTGTGCGGGAAATCTTTACCGGGACCTATGCGTCAGACATGGGACCCTGGACGCCCGATGCCGGGGCGGCGATGCGCTACCGCGACAGGCTGGGGCGACGCGATCTGGTCATGCTCTATAACGTCAGTGCCGAATTCGCATGGTCGCTTGATCAGCGGCCCCTGCCCGACCGGGCGCGCAGCGCGGTGTTTTCGTCCATCCCCGACGCGGTGCTCGTCTCGGGGCAGATCACAGGCGAGGCGGCGGCGATGTCCGATCTGGCGGCGGTCAAGGCGGCGCTGCCCGACACGCCCGTCATGGCCAACACCGGGGTCAAGCACGCGACCATTGCCGATATCATGGCCGTCGCGGACGGCTGTGTCGTCGGCTCTGCGCTCAAGGTCGACGGACACACCTGGAACCCCATCGACCCCGACCGCGCCCGCGATTTCATGGTCCGGGCACGGGCGGCGCGGGGCTATTGATGCGGGGCCTGCTGACCGAACTCATGCTGATCCCCGGCCTGTCTGGGTACGAAGACAGGGTGCGACACGCCATCGCGGCGCATCTCAATACAGCGGGACTGACCCACCGGACCGACCGACTGGGAAACCTGTCCTGCACTATCCCCGGTGACCCTACCCTGCCCTCGGTGCTGATCTTTACCCACATGGATCAGTTGGGATTTGTGGTGCGCAAGGTCGAAGCGTCGGGGCTAGTCCGGCTCGAACGGCTGGGCGGCGTGCCGGAACGGGCGCTGCCCGCGCAGGCCGTGGTGCTGTGTACCCGCACGGGGGACATTCCCGGGCTCATCGCCAACAAAAGCCACCACGCCACCACCCCGGGCGAAAAATATACGGTCGTTCCCTACGCCGACCTCTACGTTGATGCCGGGTTCACTTCGGCCGAACAGGCGGCTGCCGCGGGCGTCCGGATCGGGACGCCCGTTGTATATCTGCCCCGTGTCCTGCCACTGGCGGGCAATCGGCTTGCGGGAACGTCGGTCGATGACCGGGCCGGCTGTGCGGTGCTGATCGACCTGGCGCGGCGGTTGGCCAGCCGGCCTGTGGGACCCACGGTCCATCTGGTCTGGTCCGTGCAGGAGGAATACAACCTGCGCGGCGTCCTGCCTGCCGCCACCGCCGCAGCACCCGACATCGCCCTTCAGATCGACCTGATCCTTGCCACTGACACGCCCGACATGGACCACCGGGGCGATGTGCGGCTGGGTGGGGGGCCGGGGCTGTCGATGTATTCCTTCCACGGGCGGGGAACGCTGAACGGCGTCATACCGCACCCTGCACTTGTGGACTTGATCGAAACCACTGCCGCGTCGCAGAAAATTCCCTTGCAATATTCGGCACATACCGGTGCGCTTACAGACCTGAGCTATATTCAGTTCATGGGGGATCAGGGGGTCGCCTGTCTCGATATCGGGTTTCCGATGCGATATTCTCATTCCGCACTCGAGGTTTGTGACCTGACCGACCTGTCCACCCTCAGCGATCTTCTGGTAGCCGCGCTCGCCCGGATCACCCCCGACATGGAGCTGTCCCGGAGATGACCCTGACCCTTGGCATCGACGTCGGCACCTATGCCTCCAAGGGGGTCATCGCCGATGCCCAAGGGCAGGTTCTGGCCGAGGCGCAGACGCCGCACGACATGATCGTCCCGCAACCCGGCTGGGCCGAACACCGCCCCGAAGAGGACTGGTGGGGCGAGGTCACCCGGCTCAGCCAGACTCTCCTTGCCAAATCCGGGATCGACCCCCGGGACATCGTCGGCGTAGCTATTTCTGCCATTGGCCCCTGCATGTTGCCCGTCGATGCTGGCAATCGGCCGCTGATGAATGGCGTGCTCTATGGTGTTGATACACGCGCTAGTGCGGAAGTCGCTGAACTGACGCTCTCGATTGGGGCCGACAGGATCTTGTCGCACTGCGGCAACGCCCTCACCTCGCAATCCGTCGGGCCAAAGATTCTCTGGCTCAAACAGCAGCGGCCCGAACTTTGGGCGCAGACCGCGCGCATCCATACCTCGACCAGTTTTATCGTCGAGCGACTGACCGGGCAGGCCGTGATCGACCACTACACGGCGGCAAGCTTCTCTCCGCTCTACGATATCGACCGACAGGATTGGACGAGCGACCTCGCCGATATCCTGCCGTTGTCCATGCTGCCCCGGTTGATGTGGTCAACCGATATCGCCGGGCAGATAACGCCAGAGGCCGCGGCTGCAACCGGCCTTGCCACCGGTACGCCTGTCACCTGCGGCACCATTGATGCCGCGGCCGAGGCGGTCAGTGTCGGCGTATCATCTCCGGGCGACTTGATGATGATGTACGGCTCGACGATTTTTGTCATCGGGCTGACGGACCACCGTATTGCAGATGCACGCCTGTGGTATGCGCCTTGGCTGTTTCCGGGGCAGCATACGACGATGGCCGGGCTTGCGACCTCGGGGACGCTCACCCACTGGTTCCGAGATGCGTTCGCCCGCGACTTGCCGCCCGACCAGGCCTTTGCCATGCTGACAGCCGAGGCCGAGGCATCTCCGCCGGGTGCGCGCGGACTCCTCTGCCTGCCTCATTTTTCGGGCGAACGGACCCCACTGCACGATCCGCGCGCCAAGGGTGCGTTTTTTGGCCTGGATCTGACGCACACCCGCGGCGACCTGTTCCGCGCCTTGCTCGAAGGGATCGCAGGCGCGACCGCCAGGATCACCGAAACCTATGCAGAGTGCGGCGCGGCACCCAGACGGGTTCTGGCGGTGGGCGGCGGGACAAAGAACCCGGTATGGCTTCAGGCGACCTCTGACCTGACTGGCCTGCCTCAGATCCTGCCCGAGCAAACCATCGGGGCGGCCTACGGCGACGCCTTTCTTGCCGCCACGGCGATCGGCACGGCCCAGCGCGGCGATATCCCCCGCTGGAACCCACCCGCCCGGACAATCACCCCGCGCGATCACGCGGCCTACCGGCGCCAATACCCATTGTTTCGCAGGCTCTACGACCAGACGCGGGATATCGCGCATGAGCTTTGACGCCGCGCTTGCGGACGTTGGCGGGGTCCTGCGGGCAATCTCGCAGTCGGACATGGATCAGACCGCCCGGCAGATCGCGTGCGCGGGCACTATCGTCCTGTATGGCTGTGGCCGCGAGGGGCTGATGATGCGGGCGCTGTGTATGCGGCTCTATCATCTGGGGCTGCGGGTGGCGATGCAGGGGGACATGACGACGCCGCCCGTGGGACCGGGTGATTTGTTCCTGTGTTCGGCTGGGCCGGGGCAACTGTCGACGGTCACCGCCCTGATGGACGTGGCGCGGCAGGCGGGGGCAGGCACGCTGCTGATCACCGCCGAGCCGGACCGCGCCCCGCCCGCCGATCATCTGCTGGTCATCCCCGCGCAGACGATGGCGCAGGATCAGGCGGCGCCCACGACGACCTTGCCGATGGGGTCGCTTTATGAGGGGGCGATGTTTCTGGTATTCGAGATGCTGGTGCTCGATCTTCAATCCCGCCTCGGTCAGTCGGCGCAGGCGATGCGGGCGCGCCATACCAATCTTGAGTGATCAGAGCGGGGGCAGGTCGATCACGCCTTTTCGCAGCAGAAAGCAGCCGTAGGGGCCGCTGTCAGACGTTCGGATCACGCAGAACGCGGATTTCGCCGCATCGTAAAACGCGAACCTTTCCAGCGCCTGCATCGGCACCCGGCGGGCTTCGGCGCGGTCGATCACGGTCTGCATCGAGGCAAAGACGGGGACTTGCCCCGCAGGGTCGCCCACCACCTGCATCCGGCGGACCGGAAAATCGACGAAGGTATCAAGGGGCATCAGCGACAGGATCGCGGCCGCGCCGGTCGGGATATCGCAGCCGGGCATGTCGATCAGGCGGCCGTAGGTCGTTGACCTGGCGATGCTGGCGGCGGGGTGATTGACGTCGCAGATCAGCAGATCATCGCCATGCCCCATCAGCATCAGGGCGTAGACGATGTCCGCCGAGAGGCGCTGATTGATGCCGCGCAGCATTGTTATGACACGACCGTCGCAGCAACCCAGATGACCCACAACGTCATGCCGATCACGATCAGCACACCCAATGTCCAGAATGTGGCCCTGACGTCGTGAATCTGCCCAGTTGCATAGGCCCAAAAATGCAAAAGCCGAGTCAGGACATAGCCGTAGAACAGCATTTGTGCCGCGATGAGGGGCGGTCCCGTCAAGACGAACAACAAACCCGCCACCAGAAAGAACGGAACATTCTCCAGATCGTTTTGGTGGATGCGCCGAAACCGGTCAACCCGGTCGTCCGGGCCGACCTGTCCGGGGACCGGTTTGGGGTTCAGGAGAGTCCGCTGTGCATCTTCGGGCGAACGATAGCCTGCCTTGATCTGCATCATTCGCAGGACCGTCAGGAAAGCCATCCCCACAGTTTTCAGGATCATCAGGCTTGCGGCGATGGAATACGTCGCAAAGACCGGGTTCGAGAATGACAGAGCCTGCATTTCCGTCTCCTGATGTCCCGCAAGGGCCTATTTGACGGCCCCTGCCGCCATGCCCTTGATGATGTAGCGTTCCAGAACCACACCGATCACGATCAGCGGAAGGATCGCGGCAAACGACAGGGCGGCCATCGACCACCAGGAAATCCCCTGCGACCCGGTCTGGCTGGCCACCATCACGGGCAAGGTCACGGCGTTGGTCGAGGTCAGCAGAGCCGCAAAGAAGTATTCGTTCCACGTCAACACCAGCGACAAGATAAAGGCGGCGACCATGCCCGGCAGGGCGATGGGCAGGATGATGGTCAGAAACGCGCCCCAGATCGACAGGCCATCGACAAGGGCGGCCTCCTCCAGCTCGGTCGGGATCGAGGCGAACTGATCCCGCATGATCCAGATGACGATGGGCATGACCGACAGGGTGTAGATCAGGATCAGGCCGATCCGGGTGTCCAGCAACCCCACCTCTTTATACAGCACCAGAAATGGCAGGGCCAAAACCACTGGCGGCAGGATCAGTTGCGACAGGAAAAAGAACGAGATGTCGGCGTTTTTCATGAACCCAAATTTGTAGCTGAACCGCGACAACCCGTAAGCTGCCAGCGATCCCATGAGCACGGCCAGAGCCGAGGCCGACAGCGACACCACCGCCGAATTCCAGAACCGTTTCAGAAACTCGGCCCGCACGGTCGACTCTTGCCCGATGGTGTCGGGCGACATCCCCAGCGACCGCCAGCCCAGCCATTTGGGCGCGAAATCGACCCACGGCACGATATGCCCCTTCATCACGTCGGGGGCGGCCTTGAACGAGGTCGAGATGGTCCAGTAGATTGGAAACAGGCAGATCGCGGCCCACAGGATCAGCACGGCATAGATAGCAACGCGCCCGGTCCACCAGCGCGCGCGAAAGCCTTTGTCGGCTGGGGTGTCGTGAAAGATTTGGGTGGTGGTCATGTCAGTAGCGCGGCCTCATCCAACGGTCCGCCAGCTTCATCAGGATAGTCATGGCGATGACGATGATGACCAGATAGACCATCGCCAGCAACGTGCCGTAGCCCACGTTGGACCTGTCCCGGTATTCGCGGAAGATGAAAGAGGTGACGCTGTCGGTCGCCCCTCCCGGCCCTCCCGAGGTCACGTTGATGATGATGTCCGCGAGTTTGAGTTTGAAGATCACCCGGATCAGGATCGCCGTGATCGACACCGGCAGCATCAGGGGGAACGTCACCTCCCAGAAGTTTTGCCAGGCCGACGCGCCGTCTACCCGGGCCGCTTCGTGCAGTTCCTTGGGGATCGCCTGAAGCCCGGCGAGGATCATGATCATCATGAAGGGGATGAACGTCCAGGCGTCCATGACCATGATCGACGTCCGCGCCACGCCCGCCGAGCCAAAGAACGACGGGCTGTCCCAGCCCAGCCAGCGGGCAAAGTTCGCCACCGGTCCGAACCGCAACTCCATCATCGACTTGCCGATCATCCACGACACGGCGACTGGCGACAGCATCAGCGGCAGCAGGAACGCCACCCGAAAGAATTTGCGCGCCCGGATTTCCGCGTTGAGCAGCAGAGCCAGCCCAAAGGCGATGGCGTATTCCACTGCGATGGCAAGCACATACCAGACCATGTTCGTCATGGCGTTCCAGTAGAACGGGTCGCCCCACATCTGCCGGATATTGTCCAATCCGTTGAATTTGCGCCCTGAAAGCGAGGCGAGGTTCCAGTCGGTAAAGGCAATGGTCAGGCCAAAGATCAGCGGAAAGATCACCATGGCCACCGTAAACAGTGCCGCAGGCAGGACGAACACCAACCGTTTGCCCTGTTCCCCCTTGAGGATCACCTGCCCCCAGCACAGACAAACGCCAAACAGCACATAGGCATAAAGAACCGGCTGCCAGGTCGCCCAAGGCAAGCTGATCGTCCCCGCCTCTTGCAGCGATTTCAACAGGGCCGTCAGCCCCAGAACCGCAACCGATCCCCATATGACGAAACGACCGGCCAGCCTGCGCTGGTCGGTGATCCGGTCGGCCGTCACGACGTGCAAAAGGTCGCCTTCGCTCACCTTGTATCCCTTGCGGAATGAGGGCGGCCGGATGACCCCGGCCGCCCGTTTTGATCACATGCCAAGGCTGGCGCGATAGAGCGCAAGCTGACTGTCCCGACCGATCTGGTCGGTGATCTTTTCCCAGGCGGCGGCAATGGCATCTGCCGTTTCCTGCGCCGACCCGTATTGCCCGGCAAAGCCTTTGGCCAGTTCGTCCTCGGCGACCGAATAGTATTGGAAGATGCCGGGGATGCGCGGTTCGATTGCCGCGTTGGGGTGGTTGTAGCTGTCCGCGTTGGAGCCGAGGTAATCCTCGACAAAAGCGCGGTCGTAGCCTGCGGCCTCCCACTCGTCGTAGTTGAAGTTGGAGTTCCGATAGGGCTGGAACCCAGACGGATAGGCCGCCGTCCAGAGCGAGATGTCCTTGCCGCCCAGATGGGCCGCTGCCGACCATGCCGCCTTGCGCTTTTTCTCGTCGCCCGACACCCGGTTGGTGACGTAGATACCCCAGCCCAGATAGGCCATGTTGGGGGCATAGTTGGGTTCGGACAACTCCTCCCATGCGCCGGTGACGTTGTTGTAGACCTTGTCGGCGCCGGGATTGATCGAAAAGCCGACGACATCCCCCACGACCGACGAATCCGAGGTCCGCGCGTTCGATCCCACGTCGCCCCACCAGCAGATCATCGACCCGGTGCCGGCAAGAAACTGCTGGAACGCTGTGGTGCCGGGGTCGGCGTTGATCTGGTCGGGCGGCAGATCGGGCATGGTATCCATGACGTCCTGGATCGCCTGCACAAAGGCCGGGTTGTTCACGTAGGGCTTCATGTTTTCGGGGTCGAACAGCCATGCCGGGTTGTCGGGGTGTTTGGCATAGGCGGTTGCCCGGTCTTCGAGGAAGTAGAAGCCAAAGCCACCCCAACCTTTGAGCGGGTCAAGGAAGCCATAGGCATCGCCCCCCGTCAGCGGGTCGGTCTGGCCCTTGACGGCCTTGCTGACCGCCTGCACCTCGGCCCAGGTCTTGGGCGCCTCGGCCATGCCGCTGATCGACCCCTCGCCGAAATAGTCGGTCCGGTAGGCGAACGTGTGGCAGTCGCCGTCCACGGTGATGCGGTAGGTCTTGCCGTCCCATGTGCCTACGGGCGCCTTGAGGTAATCGACGTAGTCGTCCATCTCGATCTGGGCCTTGACCCAATCGGGCATCTCGTCGAGCAGGCCGCGCCCGGCAGTGTCGCCTTCGAAGGGCGCGCCCATCTCGATGATGTCGAAATCGACGGTGCCTGTGGCGATGGCCTGTTGCAGGCGCGGGTTATAGTCGGCCTGCGCCAGGTCGATCCAGTTGATCTTGGCCCCTGTATACGCCTCCCACGGCTTGAGAAAGCCGCGGAACAGGAAGTTGTGCAGGTTCTGGTTGTTCAGCCCGAGGAAGGTCAGCTCGACCCCGGCAAATTCACCCTCGGCCACGTTGGCCTTGGTCGCGGCAAGGGTCATCTCGCCGACCTTTTGCCAGTCGGCATCGGTGGGCGACCCGTTGCCGACACCCGGAATCTTGAGGATCGCGGCGCGCACATCCATGTGCGACTCTGCCTGCGCGGCACCGGGCAACAGCCCGCCGGTCAGCCCGCCCAGCGCCGAAATCGCGCCAAGGCTGGTAGCCCCCTGCAACATGCGCCTGCGGCTCATGTTCCCGGTGACCATGTTGTAAAGTCCGACTTTCATTGAAAACTCCTCCCAGGTGACTGATGTCATGCGGCACAGGCTGCCGGGGTCTTGTGCCCCGCTTGGGTCATCTGCATCCGCTTGCGCCCCCCTCCTCCGGTCAGCGCGACAAGATCACGATCACAGGCGAGAACCCGTCTGTCAAGATTCTAACATGTTAGTATGGTCAGCGAGTGGACAGGTCCCGCCCAAGCCGCTAGCGTCCTCTCAGGCAACAGGGCGAATATACGACAATGGCAGAGGTCACGATCCGGTCCTTGACCAAGAACTACGGCGGGCTCGAGGTGATCCACGGGCTGGATGTTGATATTCCCGATGGCGAATTCGTCGTGCTGGTCGGCCCGTCTGGTTGTGGCAAATCCACCCTGCTGCGGATGATTGCGGGGCTAGAAGGCATCAGCGGCGGCACCATCAGCATCGGCGACCGGGTGGTCAACAACCTGCCCCCGGCCGAGCGCGACATCGCCATGGTGTTCCAGAATTACGCCCTGTACCCGCACAAGACCGTTGCGGCCAACATGGGCTTTGGCCTGAAACTGCGCGGCCTGCCGAAATCTGAGGTCCGCCAGAAGGTCGAAAAGGCGGCCGAGGTGCTGGGCCTGACCCCATATCTGGACCGCTACCCCCGCGCCCTGTCCGGCGGTCAGCGTCAGCGTGTCGCCATGGGCCGCGCCATAGTCCGCGACCCGCAGGTGTTCCTGTTCGACGAACCCCTGTCCAACCTTGACGCCATGCTGCGCGTGCAGATGCGCACCGAGATTCGCGAACTGCACCAGCGCCTGAAAACTACCACCGTCTATGTCACCCACGACCAGATCGAGGCGATGACGATGGCCGACCGCATCGTCGTGCTGCGCGGCGGTAACATCGAACAGATCGGTGCGCCCCTTGACCTGTATGATCGCCCCGCCAACGTCTTTGTCGCGGGCTTTATCGGGTCGCCGTCGATGAACCTGTTCGACGGGGTCGCCCGGTCCGGCCGGATCGAGGCGTTGGGGACCAGCCTGCCCATCCCCGACGGCCTGGCCCTGACCGAAGGCCAGCAGGTGACCTATGGCATCCGCCCCGAACACCTGACGCTGGCCGACACCGGCATCCCCTGCACCGTGGGCGTGATCGAACCGACCGGGTCTGAAACGCATGTCGTCGTTCGCGCGGCAGGTCAGGAAATCACCGGGTTGTTCCGCGAACGCCACGCGTTCAAGCCGGGCCAACCGCTGCATCTGTTGCCCGACCCGAACGCTGCCCATCTGTTTGACCGACAGTCCGGTCTACGCATCGGCTAGACGCCGCACCGCCGTTATGATCGGATCGCCAAAAGGGAGGATCACATGCTCAAAGGGATCGACAATCGGCTGAATGCCGACGTTCTGTATGCACTGCGGGCCATGGGCCACGGCGATACGGTCGTCATTTCCGACACGAACTTTCCCGCCGACAGCATTGCCCGCCAGACCATGCTGGGCGAGTTACTGCGGATGGACAACCTGACCTGCGCACAGGCGATGGAGGCGGTTCTGTCCGTCCTGCCGCTGGACACGTTTGTCGAGGATTTTGCAGGCCGGATGCAGGTCGTCGATCACCCCGACCGGATCGAGCCCGTTCAGGCCGAAGTGCAGGCCGTCATCGACGCAGCCGAGGGCCGCCCCCGCCCGATGATCGGTATTGAGAGGTTCGATTTCTACGAACGGGCCAAAGACGCCTATGCCGTCATCCAGACTGGCGAGCGTCGGTTCTATGGCTGTTTCATCCTGCGCAAGGGCGTGATCCCGCCGGAGGCCTGACATGTCCAGCCGCATCGTCATCCTTGGCGTCTTTGTCGCCGACACCGCCTATCGCGCCGACCGCCAGCCAAAGATGGGCGAGACGATCCTGGGCCATTCCTTTGCCCTGGGCCCCGGTGGCAAGGGGTCGAACCAGTCCGTCGCCGCCGCCATGGCCGGGGGCGATGTTCATTTCATCACCCGTCTGGGCGTCGATCCCTTTGCCGATATGGCCCGCGCCACATGGGCCAAGGCGGGCCTTCACCCGGCGGTCAAGGATGACCCCGACAGCTATACCGGGGCCGCATATATTTTCCTTGAGGCCGCCACGGGCAACAACGCCATTATTATCGCCCCCGGTGCTGCGGGCCGGATTTCCGTGCAGGATATCGAGGATCGCCGCGATCTGATCGCAGGCGCATCGGTGTTCGTGACCCAGTTGGAACAGCCGATGGAGGCCGCCCTGCGGGCGTTGCACATCGCCCGTGCCGCCGGTGTCCGCACCATCCTCAACCCCGCCCCCGCCGCCCCCTTGACTGACGAAATGCTAGCGCTGTGCGATATTGTCACCCCGAACGAAACCGAGGCCGAGGGGATAACCGGTATAGCTGTCGCTACCGTCGAAGATGCCAAACGGGCCGCTGCCGCCCTGCTGAACCGTGGCGTCGGGGCTGCGGTCATCACGCTTGGCGAACGGGGGGCGCTATATCATGACGGGGCGCAGACGCTGCTGGTGCCGCCGTTCAAGGCAGGACCCGTTGTCGAGACGACCGGCGCGGGCGATGCGTTCAACGGTGGCTTTGCGGTGGCCCTGGCCGAAGGCATGTCGCCACTGGATGCCATGCGGTTCGGCTGCGCCACGGCGTCCATTTCCGTGACCCGCCCCGGCACCGCCCCGTCGATGCCCGCCCGCGCGGAAATCGACGCCCTGCTGGCCGCCAACCCCAGCCCCGGCACAGAATCGGTTTGACACCCCTTTTGCCCTTGGCTATGGGCAGCGACGTGGTGCGGCGTGGTAGCTCAGTTGGTTAGAGCACAGCACTCATAATGCTGGGGTCGGCGGTTCAAGTCCGCCCCACGCTACCACTTTGGACCCTCTGCACGTCTTCTGCATGACCTGTGCCCGTGGCCGGGGCATAGTCGGTGCATGTTTCGCGCCCTTGCCCTGATCCTGTCGCCTGTCGCCGCAGTTGCGGACGGCGATCCGCGCTGGGTCGCACAGGACCCAAACCCAAAGGCGCTGATGTCACATTTCGGGATGGCCGAAGCGGATTGTTACGACCTTTCGGACCCCGCCGCCCATCCGGGTTTGCGGATCGAGATATTCCACGTTTTCAATCCCGAAACCGAAACCCCGCAGGACACCCGCACCAATTACGACATCGAAATCCTGACCGACAGCGACGGCCAGATCATCAACGCCACCGGCCAATGCCATACCGGAACCAATTCCATCAGCTGCGGTGTTGCCTGCGACAGGGGCCAGTTCGATTTCTTCGATGCATCAGACACGGAAATCATTCTGCGCATTCACAATCTGTCGGGCGAATGCGAGGATGACAGCAGCATACCGTTCGATCGGAACCGCTGGGGATCAGTGTTTCTTCTCGAACGTACGGATGACGCGACCTGCGCCGATTGGGTAATGCAGCGCCGCTGGTAAACGGGGGGCTGCATGTCTGTTCTGGATCGGTTCGCGGCCGTCGTGGGCGAGGCCAATGTGCTTCAGGGTGATGCAACGACCAAGTGGCGCAGCGACTGGACCGGCAAGTATCCCAGTGACCCGTTGGCCGTCATTCGCCCCGCCACGACTGCCCAAGTGTCGGCTGTGATGGACATCGCCTACAAGACCCGCACGTCGATCGTTCCGGTGTCGGGCGGCACGGGGTTAGTCGGTGGGCAGCAGGCGCGGCGGCAGGTTATGCTGTCGCTGGACCGCATGAACGCCATCCGCGATATCCGCCCGGCGGGCCGTCTGGCCGTGGTCGAGGCGGGGGTGATCCTGTCCAACCTGCACGCCGCTGCCGCCGAACATGACCTGATCTTTCCCCTGACCTTTGGCGCGCGCGGGTCTGCCATGATCGGCGGAGTCCTGTCCACCAATGCGGGCGGGTCCAACGTCCTGCGCTATGGCAATACCCGCGACTTGTGTCTGGGGCTTGAGGTCGTGCTCGCAGATGGCCGGGTGATGGATCTGATGAGCGAACTGCACAAGGACAACTCTGGCCTGAACCTGCGCCACCTGATGATCGGGGCCGAGGGGACGCTGGGGATCATCACGGCGGCGGTGCTGACACTCAAGCCCAAGCCTCGCGCCTATGCCACGGCGATGGTCGCCGTCCCGTCGCTGGTGCAGGCGCTGGACCTGCTGAACCGGATGCAGGACCTGACCGGAGGTGCGGTCGAGGCGTTCGAATACATGCCCGCAAGCTATATCGCAGGGCATCTGGAGGTGGTCAAAGGGGCCAAGCCGCCGTTTGATCACCGCCATGACGTGAACATCCTGATCGAGGTTGGCGCGACAGCCCCGCGCGACGCGACACCCCTACCTGACGGGACTGTTCCAGTGGTGACCCAACTGGAGGATACACTGGCAGCAATGCTGGAAGCGGGGACGGTGCTGGACGCCGTCGTCGCCCGGTCCGAAGCCCAGCGGGCCGAGATGTGGGCGCGGCGCGAGGCAGCAGCCCAGATTGCCTTTGCCCGCACACCCTTTGTCGACACCGATATCGCCGTGCCCTTGGACAAGGTGCAGACCTTTTTTGATCTGATGACGCCCCGGTTGGCCGCGCTGGACCCCGGAGCGGTGGACGGGTGCGTCTCGCACTTGGGCGACGGGAACATCCACTACACGATCTATCCGTCGTCCAATGACCCGGACCTGCACGATGCGCTGCGCGAGGCGGTCGAGGATGTGGTGCAGGAGTTGCGCGGGTCCTTTTCCGCCGAACATGGCATTGGGCAGTCCAAGCTGGGGTCGATGGCCCGGCGCAAGGACCCGGTGGCGCTGGATGTGATGCGGGCGGTCAAGGCGGCGCTGGACCCCAAGACCATCCTCAACCCGGGAAAGGTCCTGCCGCCCCGGCACTGACATGGCACGACATTTCCGGATCCTCTGGACCAATCCCGTTTTGCGGATGGTCACAATCGGGCTGTTCCTGTTCGGCTGCCTGCCCGCGTCGATCAGCGTCTATCAATCGCTGATCGCCATCACCCGGTTCGGACTCACCGACAGCACCTATTCTGTCATCCTGATCGTGGCGCTGATGGTGTCGGTGTCGTCTGCCGTTGGAATCGGGATCATAACGGACCAGCGGCCCAGCCGCCGCTTGATGGCGTTGCTGGCGGCGGGAATGCTGGCCTGCGGCACAGGGCTGGTCTGGGCAGGGCAGAATGCCACCGTGTTCGTGCTGGCCCACACCGCCCTGTTGCCCATCAGCGGCACTCTGTTCGGACAGATGATGGCGGTGGCACGATTGGCCTCGGCCAACCTGCCCAGAACCGACCGGGACGCCATTCTGGCGATCATCCGGGCGATCTTTGCCGTGCCGTTCGTGATCGTGCTGCCAGTCTGGGGCTGGGCGTTCGAACAGGGGCTGCCGCTGCTGTCGGTCTATCCGGCCGTCATGGGTCTGTCTGTTGTCCTTTTGGCACTGATCTGGCGCACATGGCCCCCGGATGCGACCGCTCCGTGGACCGAGCAGAAATCGGGCCTTGGCTTTCGCGCCTCGCTGGCAGAGATGGCCACGGGTCCGGTCTTTCTGCGCGTCCTTCTGGTGGGGGCGATCCATTCAGGATCGGCGGTCTGCGGCGTCATTCTGGGCCTGATCTTTGAACAGACGCCGGGGCGTGGAACGACCGATGTCGGACTGTTCTTTGGCCTGTTCGTGGCCATCGAAGTGGTCGTCACCCTATATGTCGGGCAGATCGTCCGGCTGCTGCCGCGCCTGACGGTCATCGCCATTGGCACGCTCACCTATGCGCTGTTTCTGGCGCTGCTGCCGCTGCTGGCCCCCACGCCATGGGTTTGGGCGCTGGTGGTCCCTGCCGGGGCTGGCGGAGCCTTGGTCTATGCCCTTGCCATCGGGTATTTGCAGGATCTGCTGGGCGCGCGGGCCGGGGCGGGCGCGTCACTGATCGCGTTGCAACGCATCGCGGCAGACGGGCTGAGCGCGGTCAATTTTGCAGTGGGAACATGGCTGGTCGGCTATGGCTTTGTGGCCGAACTGGGCGCGCTGACGATGACGCTGGCCATCGCCGCCATCCTGTGGCTGGACCGCTATCGCCCGCTTTAGAAAAAGTTCGGCCCCGCCTCTTTCAGCAGGTCCGCTGCCATCGCCCGGCCTAGGTCTGCTCCGTCCGCGACCGCGCCCGTCCGGTCATCCGCCAGAACCGCCGATCCGTCCACCCGCAAGATTTCCCCCCGCAGGCGCAGGATCCCTCCGTCCAGTTCGGCCAAGCCGCCGATGGGGGTTTCGCACGATCCGTCCAGCGCCGCCAGAAACGCGCGTTCGGCGGCCAGCCGCAGACCCGTGGGACCATCGTGGATCGCCTCAAGCATCATCGCCGTGCGCCCATCGTTAGCCCGCCGTTCGATCCCGATTGCCCCTTGGGCCACGGCAGGCAGCATGTCGTCGGCGGAAATCGCGGTGCGCGGCACGTCCGTCATGTTCAGCCGGTTCAGACCCGCCATCGCCAGAAACGTGGCCTGCGCCACCCCATCGGACAGCTTGCGCAGTCGAGTCTGCACGTTGCCCCGGAATTCGACGATGTTCAGATCTGGCCTGCGGTTCAGCAGCTGCGCCTTGCGCCGCAGGCTTGACGTGCCCACGACCGCCCCTTTGGGCAGATCGGCCAGTCCGCCTGTGGACAGCGAGATGAAGGCATCCCGCACATCCTCGCGCGGCAGGTAGGTGTCCAGCAACAGCCCGGCGGGTTGATCCACCGGCATGTCCTTCATCGAATGAACGGCGATGTCGATGGACCCGTCCAGCAGCGCATCCTCGATTTCGCGGGTGAACAGGCCCTTGCCGCCGATGTCCTTGAGCGCGCGGTCCTGAATGGTGTCGCCCATCACCTTGATCACGCAGATCGCAAACGCCTCTTCGGGCAGGTCAAAGGCGGCCATCAGGCGGCGGCGCGTCTCGTGCGCCTGCGCGAGGGCAAGCGGCGAACCACGGGTTCCGATGTTCAGGGGGCGGGCGGGGGAGGGCAAATCAACAGTCATGGCCCCGTTCTAGACGTGTCAACCAAACCTGACAACTGCCTTGACAACGGGTCCGTCGCTTGGGACGAACAAGGCGACTGAAGGAGCCGACATGACCCCCCAAAAGACCATTCTGCGCGCCCTTGCGGGCGAGGTTCTGCCCACCCCGCCGATCTGGATGATGCGACAGGCGGGGCGGTATCTGCCCGAATACCGGGCCACACGGGCGCAGGCGGGGGATTTCCTGTCGCTGTGCTACAATTCCGAACTCGCCGCCGAGGTGACGCTGCAACCGATCCGCCGCTACGGGTTCGACGCGGCGATCCTGTTCGCCGATATCCTGCTGCTGCCGCAGGCGCTGGGGGCTGATCTGTGGTTTGAAACCGGCGAGGGGCCGCGTCTGTCCACCATCACCACCGCCGCTGAACTGGCCGCGATGAAACCGGCCGATGCGATCCACGATCATCTTGCCCCGGTTTATGAAACCCTGCGCATCCTGACCCGCGAACTGCCTGCGGAGACGACCCTGATCGGCTTTGCCGGGGCACCCTGGACCGTGGCCACCTACATGATCGGGGGCAAGGGGACGCCGGATCAGGCACCCGCCCATGCTCTCAAGGCGGAAAACCGGGCGGTGTTCGAGGGAGTCATCGACCTGCTGACCGAAAGCACGATCCATTACCTGTCCGCCCAGATCGACGCGGGCGCGGAAGTGGTCAAGATTTTCGACAGTTGGGCGGGGTCGCTCAAGGGGCAGGATTTCCACGATTTTGCCGTGGAACCGGCGCGGCAGATCACGGCGGCGCTCAAGGCGAAATATCCCCATGTCCCCGTCATCGCCTTTCCGCGCGGGGCGGGCACGGCCTACGAAGGGCTTCACGCGGCAATCGGGGCGGAGTGCATCGCGATTGACGACGGGGTCACACCAGAATGGGCGGCGGCCCATGTCCAGACCGGCGGATGTGTGCAGGGCAATCTTGCCTCGTCCCATATGGTCACGGGCGGCGATACACTGGTGACCGAGACGCGGCGCGTGGTGCAGGCGTTTTCCAAAGGGCCGCACATATTTAACCTGGGCCACGGGATCACGCCGGACGCCGACCCCGAGAACGTGCAACTGATGATCGACACGGTGCGCGGAGCATAGGTCAGACCTATTGACTTAAATTCGAGGCCGGATCAGGCTCCGCCCTGTTTGAACAGGGGGAGTCGAATGGACTGGTCGTCAATCCTTGCCTCGCGGTCGTCGCGGATGAAGGCGTCCGAGATCCGTGAATTGCTCAAGCTGCTGGATCAGCCGGACATCATCTCTTTCGCGGGCGGCATCCCCGACCCTGCCCTGTTCCCCAAAGTGGCCTTTGCCGATGCGTTCGCCGATTTGATGGCAGGCCCGCAGGCGCAGGCCGCACTGCAGTATTCCGTGTCCGAAGGGTATCTGCCCTTACGCCAGTGGATCGCAGGTCGGATGGCGGCCTTGGGTGTTCCCTGCGACGCGGGCAATATCCTCATCACCTCGGGGTCGCAGCAGGCGCTGGATTATCTGGGCAAACTCATGATTTCGCTGGGCGACACCGTGCTGGTCGGCTGGCCCACCTACCTGGGGGCCCTGGGGGCGTTCAATGCTTATGAACCCACCTATGACCGGCTTGACCCGACCGGCAACCGCGAGGCAGCCAGTTTCGCCGCTCAGGCGAACGAGGCCGGGGGCCGGGTCAAATTCGCCTATCTGTCTGTCGATTTTGCCAACCCGACAGGCCAGACCCTGTCCCGCGCCGCGCGGGAAAATGTTCTGGCCCTGTCCGAGGAGTTGGACATCGCCGTGGTCGAGGACGCCGCCTATCAGACCCTGCGCTATGACGGCGAGGCAGTGCCGCCGATCCTCGCCCTCGAGATCGCGCAGAAGGGGACGATTGAGGACTGCCGGACCATCTATTGTGGCTCCTTCTCCAAATCGCTCGCCCCCGGTCTGCGGGTGGGCTGGGTCTGTGCCGCCTCGCCTGTCATCAGCCGCCTGGTGTTGATGAAGCAGGCGGCCGACCTGCACTCCTCGACCCTCAACCAGATCGTCACGGACAAGGTCGCCCGCGCCCTTTTCGACGACCATGTGGCGGGGCTGCGCACCGTCTATGCCGCCCGGCGCGATCACATGCTGGCCGCGTTGGAGCGTGAGATGCCGGAGGGGGTCACATGGACACAGCCCCAAGGCGGCATGTTCATCTGGGTCACCCTGCCCGCCCACATGGACGCCGCCAATCTGCTGGCACGGTCGCTGGAAACCGAACGGGTGGCCTTTGTCCCCGGTCGCGCGTTCTTTGCGGACGGATCGAACGGGAATACCCTGCGCCTGTCATTTTCCTGCGCGGACGAGGCGATGATCGACACCGGGATCGGGCGGTTGGCGCGGTTGATCGGGCGGGGCTGAGGCGGAACAGTATCTTGCCCGGCGGGCGCGGCCCTCGCCACCCTGATCCACCAAAACAAAGGGGCCCCGAAAGGCCCCCATCCCTTACTAACCGATCACGAACTTACTTCATCGCCACCGGGAACGGGCCGATGTAGCCGACATAGGCGCGCTTGTCGTCTTCGGACATCGCCTTCTCCTCGTCGCTTTCGCCGTAGGGGTGCTGGATGACGGTGGTAAGGTAGGCGTGGCCGTTCACATCCGGATACCAGTCAACGCTGGTCATCTCGGCCCCGTAGGGGGACGACATGATGCGGGTTAGCGCGCCGGTATCGGTATTCATGGCCCAGATCACGTCGTTCTGGTGGCCCGACCCGGTATCCTCGCCGATCACCAGCAGGTTCTGGCCGGGGATGTAGGTGATGTTGTCGGGGTTCGCGATACCATCCACGTCACAGGTGTTGCCTTCGTACTGGTCGCCCGCCAGGTATTCCTTGGGCATCCCCGAAATCACCCCGGTCATCGAGGTTGCGACATAGTTGGCGTCCAGCGGTAGTTCATAGACCGCCCCGCACGAATTCTTGGACACGCGCACATCGTTACGGCCACCAAGGTCCAGATCGTCGTTGTCGGTCATCGCCTTGGAAACTTCGGACATCGCCAGATACAGGCTGTTGCGGTCGGGGTTATAGACGTTCCCCTCCATCTTGCGGAACTCGGTCGTGGCCCCCAGCATCGAGGCGACCCGGCGGGTTTCCAGACGAGAGGCGACAGCCTCCATACCGGCCTTGATCGCCAGACATTCGGCGCGGCCCTCGGCATTGGACGACAGGAACCCTTCGGGGCAGGTGCCATCGGCGTTCATGTCAGCCACGTCGAAAATGTCGGCAAAGGTGGTCTTGGCCGCGATGGCCGTCCCGATGGTGGCGTCGTCCGCGTGGCCCAGATCGACCCATTCGATCGTGGCCGAACCCGCCCCTGCGTCGCTGGTCTGCACCCACTTGGCCGCATAAAGCTGCCCGGCGGTCAGGTCGCCCGCGGTGTCGGCCACATAGCGGAACAGACCAACGTTGGTGCCATCGTCCGAGATATAGGCGGTTCTTTGGTCGGGCATGACATTGGCCAACTCGACCGCGACGCGGCCCATCGAATAATGCTTGGTCGGCGTCGCCTCGCCCGCGTCAGTCACGGCCACTTCGACCGGAAAGCCATATCGGTAGGGGTTATAGACGGCGCGGAACTCGTCGAGCGTCATCGTGGCGGGGTCCACGCCGAAATAGGCGGCCATGGGGTAATCGTAGTCGTCGATCTGATCGAGCGCCGTCGCCTCGAAATGGGCGCGGGCATCGGCAGGGTATTCTTCGGACCCAAGGTGTGTAGACCACGGCGTCACCGACCCGGCGCAGGGAACCCAGAGGCCGCCGACAGCCGAGAAATCAATCGGTTTGGTATCGGTGTATGTCAGGTTGCCATCGGCATCCTGCGCTACGGTCGAAATATACATCGCCGCCGGGCGCGATTCGAAATGGGTGATGGAATAGAGTTTGTCCCCGCGCGGCAGGAACGACGTGAAATCGGCGTCGGGCGATCCATATTCGCTTTCGCCCTTGACCGGATTGCCGTCCTTGTCTGTCAGCATGGCAAAGGTGCCCGACCCGATGGTGTCGCCGCTGCGGGCGATAATGTGGTAACCGATCGTGGTTTCCGCCCCGTCGATCGTCACGCTGTCCGAGGTGACGATGGACCGCTTCATTTCATCAGTCGTGGACACCGGGATCGGCGAAAACGTCATTTCGGCATGAGCGAGCAGGGGCAGGGTGGCCAGCGCGGTCGCGGCCAGCAGGGTTGCACGAAGGGTCATTGGAACCTCATTTCGGGTGTGAACATATGGTCCGGTCCTACGGACAGCAGATCACATCCGCATGACGGTTTTGACTCAGTTTCGTGTCTTCCAGGCAAACCAGAACGCCACCGCTGCCAGCACCAACGCCAGCGCCCGGCGGACGAGACGCGAGAGGCGGGCGTCGTCAAGCAGCCGTCGCGCGGCCCCAGCAGCGGTGACGATGGCCAGATGAATCACGGTCGCAACCGCCACGAAAACAAACGACAGCGTCAGCGTCTGCGGCAGGGCCGCACCGGCCGGATCGACGAACGACGGCAAAACGGCGACGTAGAACACAGCCGCCTTTGGGTTGAGCAGGTTGGTGATTAGGCCACGCTGGAAATAGCGCGACAGCGACGACCCAAGCGGCGCATGCCCTACCTTTTCGTCTGCATCGCGCCAGCCGTCCCACGCCAACCATAGCATGTAGAAGACCCCGCCCCAGCGCAGACCCTGGAACAACACGGGCGACGCCGCGATGGCTGCGGCCAGCCCAAGGGCAGCCGCAACCCCGACAATCAGCAGACCCAAAGCAACGCCCAGCACAGCCGCATAGCCGGCCCTGCGCCCCTCGGTCGCGGCGACGACAGCGAGATAGGCCATGTTCGGCCCCGGCGTGACCTCGATCAGCGCCGATGTGGCCGCAAAGCCCGCCAGCGTGTCCAGTGTGAGGACCCCTATCAGGTCCACTTGGCCAGCGGCGGCAGGCTCATCAGGACCGCGTCGGCATTGTGCCCCGTGGTCAGTCCGAACTTAGTCCCCCGGTCGTAGACAAGGTTGTATTCGGCATAAAGGCCCCGGTGGATTAGTTGGGTGTCCTTGTCGGCCTCAGACCAGGGCGTATCGCGGCGGCGGTCCACCAGCGGGACATAGGCGGGAAGGAACGCGCGGCCAATGTCCTGGGTCAGGGAAAAGTCCTGCGCCCAGTCGCCGGTGTTGTGGTCATCCATAAAGATGCCGCCGACGCCCCGCGCCCGGTTGCGGTGGGGGATGTAGAAATACTCGTCCGCCCATGCCTTGAGCCGGGGATAGAAGTCGGCCCCGTGCGGGTCCAGATGGGCCTTTTGGGTGGTGTGGAAATGCGCGGTATCCTCGGCATATTCGATGCAGGGGTTCAGGTCAGACCCCCCGCCGAACCACCATGCGTGCGGCGTCCAGAACATGCGGGTGTTCATGTGGACCGCAGGCGCGTGCGGGTTCTGCATGTGCGCCACCAACGAAATGCCCGACGCCCAGAACCGCGGATCGTCCGCCATTCCCGGCACGCCCCGCGCGGCCATCGCCCGCTGCGCCTGTTCGCCCAGCGTCCCATAGACGGTCGAAATGTTGACCCCAACCTTTTCGAACACCCGACCGCCGCGCATCACGGACATCAGGCCGCCGCCTGCGTCGCCCCCGTCATCAGCATCGCGGTGGGTTTCGCTGACGTCAAACCGCCCCGGGGGCAGTTGCGCGGTGGGTCCGGCAGTCTGCCGGTCCTCCAGCGCCTCGAACGCTGCGACGATGTCATTGCGAAGGGTGCGGAACCAGTCCGCCGCCTTGGTCTTTTCCTCGATCATGCCTTCGGCCATGCCTGCCCCGGTATCCTGTTATTGCATATCAACGTCCTAGCACCCTTTATTGGCACGAACCACTGGACTATGATCCAGATCAACGCCCGGAGTCTGACCATGCGCCCTGCAATTGTTCTTGTATCCCTGCTGGCCCTTGCCGCCTGCGCCACCCCGCGCGAGGCCTGCATTTCCAGCGTGAGCCGTGATTTGCGGGTTGTGAACAATCTGATCGCTGAAACACAGGCGAACCTGGCAAGGGGCTATGCCCTCGAAACCCGGCAAGACGTGGTAAACACCACACGGACCTGCCGGACAAAGCAGCCCGATGGGTCAATCCTGCGTTATGAATGTCCCGATGTGGAAATTCAGGATCGCCGGGTGCCTGTGGCCATCGACCTGAACGCCGAACAGGCCAAACTGCGGTCGTTGCAGCAGCGTCAGCGGGAAATGCAGGCGCAGGTCAACACAGCCGTGCAGCAGTGCATCGCTGCCAATCCTGAATAGCCGCCCGAAAAGGAACCTAGTGGGCGGCGACCTCGACCGCGTCGATCAGGGTCCGCCCACCGTCCACCGTAAGCACCTGCCCGGTGACAAAGGCCGACGCGTCCGAGGCCAGGTATTGTACGGCCTCCGACACCTCGCTTGCGCTGGCAATCCGGCGCAGCGGCGTGTGCTCCAGAATATGCCCCCGAAGGTCGTCATCTTCCTTGAGTGCGGATTTCAGACTTGAACTCATCACGCTGCCAATCGCCACGGCGTTGACGCGGATCCTCTTGGGGGCAAGGGCCACTGCCATCGACCGGGTCATCTGATCCAGCGCGGCGGTGCTGACCGAATAGGCCAAAAGCTCTGGGTGGGTGCGACGGGCAGCGATCGACGACAGGTTGATGATCGACCCGACCTGACCGTCCGGCCGTCCGTCGGCCTGCTTGATCATCCGGCGGGCGACAGCCTGGGTCAGGCGCAGCGCACTTAACAGGTTCTGGTCAAGCAGCTGCTCGACCGTGTCGTCCTCGGGATCAAGCGGATCGGTCATCAGCACCTGCCGCGACGCGTTGACCAGAATATCAATGCTCTCGAACGCGTCCACCGTGGCCGAGATCAGGTTGGCAATGCTCAACTTCTTGCGGATGTCGCAGGAGAACAGCCGGGCCGGTTTGCCTTCGCCCGCCCAGTCGCCCATCTCTCGATCCAGCGAGTCTTCGTCCATGTCGGCGAACATCACATTCGCCCCTTCCTCAAGGAAATGCCTACCGATGGCGAGGCCCACCCCATTGGCGGCCCCGGTCACGATGGCAGTCTTGCCTGCGATGGAAAAGGACATGCGTGTCTCCTACCGGGGGGTCGAATTTGGCCGGGGGGTCGAATTTGGCCGGGTCGCGTGGAACAGTTTGAAGGCGCCGTCGCCGCCAATCTCGTCCACGTTGCGAAATTTCTCGCGCAGGGTCGCCTCGTAGGGCAGGTGACGGTTGGCGACCATCCACAGACTGCCCCCTGCGGTCAGCAACCGCGCGGCCGAGGCGACAAAGGCACGGCCCAACCCCGGATCGGCAGCGCGCCCCTGATGAAACGGGGGGTTCATGACCACTCCGTCATAGCTACGGTCTGTGCCGAACGTCGTCGCATCGGCCCAGTGAAAGGCGGCGCGGGGATCGGTCACGTTCAGGCGGGCGCAGTCCAGCGACAGCGCCTCGGCCTCGACCAGATCGACATGGGTGACCCCGTCGCGGGTCAGGACAGCGGCGGACAGATAGCCCCAGCCAGCCCCCAGATCGGCAATCCGCTTGGGCAGTTTGGAGGGCAAAGCGGTGGCGAGCAGAGCCGAACCGCGATCCACAGCCCCGTCCGAAAACACGCCTGCGGTGGTGTAAAACCCCTCGGGTCCCATGACGGGCGGGGGGGCAGCCCAGTCGGCCAGCCGGTCGGTCCCGGGAAACCAGAACAGGCGGCCATGCGCCTTGGTCAGGCTGGGCAGGTCGCCCATCACCTTGCGGCAGTCCTTGAAAAGGCTGTCCACGCCATCGGTGCGCTGACCATCGACCAACACCAGATCGGCCATCGCACAGGCTTTGGCGATCATCGACCGGGCAAGGCTCTTGGACCGGGGGACCACCACAATTCCAACCGCCACATGCACGGGTGCCTCTGACACGTCATACCCGGCAGCCGCCCAATGATCCCGCTCGGGACGAAACCCGGTGAGGACCCGAACACCGTCCCTTGGCACCCCTGTCAGGTCATACCCGACCGGTGGGCGCAAAACGACGATGTCCCCTTCGGGAAGGACGATCAGGCCCTGATCCAAGGCGGTGGATAGTCTGTCTGTTGACATGCGGGCGGAGGCGCCGAGGCGCTACTCCTTCTCCATCGTGCATTGCAGGGGGTGCTGATGGCGCTGCGCGAAATCCATCACCAGCGCGACCTTTGTCTCGGCAATTTCGTGGGTATAGACGCCGACCACGGCCAGTCCCTTTTTGTGGACTGTCAGCATCAGTTCAAATGCCTGCGCATGGCTCATGCCGAAAAAGCGCTCTAGCACATGCACGACAAATTCCATCGGCGTATAGTCGTCGTTCAGGATCATGACCTTGTAGAGCGGCGGGCGCTTGGTCTTGGGGCGCGTTTCAAGAACGACGCCGACATCATTGTCGTCGCCTGTTTTCTTGTCGGCCATCATGACGTCGTGCTGGCGCATGGCAGTTCCAAAGGTCTGGTTCAACGGTGGTTCAGGCCGCTATATATAATCGGACGGGCCATGAAGAAAAGCCCGCAGATGAGGCTGGAGGCCGATTTGACCCACCGTTGGACGATCGGCTTTGATGCGGACGACACGCTTTGGCACAACGAACGGTTCTTTCGGATGACGCAGGACCGGTTCGCCGACCTGTTGGCCGGCCATGTGCCGCCCGACGACCTGCGCCAACGGCTGATGGCCGCAGAACGGCGCAACCTTGGCGCCTACGGGTTCGGTATCAAGGGGTTCGTCCTGTCCATGATCGAAACCGCCATCGACGTGACCGAGGGCCAGGTGCCGTCCAACGTGATTGCCGCCCTGCTTGAGGCAGGCAAGGACATGCTGCGCCATCCCATCGACCTGTTGCCCCAAGTCCACGATACCGTGGCAGCCTTGTCCGGTCATGCCGTCCTGATCCTGATCACCAAGGGCGATCTGCTGGATCAGGAACGGAAACTGGCCCAGTCCGGTCTTGGCGACTATTTCGACGACGTCCAGATCGTCAGCGACAAGACGGTCCAAACCTATACCCACATCTTTGCCCGGACCGACACAGCACGGGCAATGATGGTAGGCAATTCTTTGAAATCAGACGTTATTCCAGCGATCGAGGCTGGCGCGTTGGGGACATGGGTGCCGCATGATCTGACGTGGGAGTATGAAAGCGCCGAAGCACCTGTTGCGCATACCCGCTTTCACGAGATCAGCAGTCTGGGCGACCTGCCAGCCCTGCTGGACAGATTGGGCTAGGCGCCGGACCGCTTGCCACATTCCTGCCACAATGGCTGATTTTGAGATGGCAATGCTCGTCAGCCCCACATCTTGGTGTCAACCGTAGCTTCATCCCGAAAGTAATTGAATTTAGGGTGTTTTCCCAATCGTTTTGTCATGTTAGAGTTTGTTCAAATCATAAGGTGACCGAACAAATCGGCACCACGAGGCAGTGGTAAGAGGCAACGACGTGGCAAGTCGTCTGGGACAGTTGGCCCATATCGGGCTTTTCGTATTCGTATGGGCAATCTGCGGTGTGACCAGTTCGGTCGCAGCGCCCTTTGCGGCGTTCGTGATGGACGCGCGGACGGGCGAAGAGATCTTCGCTCGAAACGCCGACACGCCTCTGCATCCCGCCTCATTGACCAAGATGATGACGCTGTATCTGGCGTTTCAGGACATTGAACGGGGCAAGGTAAGCCTGGATACGATGGTGACGGTCACCGCCGAATCGGCGGCTATGCCCCCGTCAAAACTGGGGTTGCGCGCAGGTCAGCAAATTCGCCTGCGCTATCTGATCCGGGCGGCGGCTGTGAAATCGGCCAACGATGCAGCGTCCGCCATCGGGATCGCGCTGGAAGGATCGACCGACGCCTTTGCCCGCCGGATGACCCGCACCGCCCAGTCGATGGGGATGAACCACACCACATTTCGTAACACGAACGGTCTGACCGCTGCCGGGCACCTGTCCACGGCGCGGGACATGTCTGTTCTGGGGCGGCACGTCATCTATGACTTTCCCCAGTATTACAACCTGTTCTCGCGCCGGTCCGCCGATGCGGGCATGGCCGAAGTCGCCAACACGAACCGCCGATTTCTGGACAGCTACGAAGGCGCGGATGGGATCAAGACAGGCTATACCGTCGCGGCCGGGTACAACCTTGTGGCCTCTGCCCAGCGGGGCAATGAACGGATCATCGCCACGGTGTTCGGGGGGCGGTCCACCGCCGACCGGAACGCCCGCGTGGCTGAGCTTTTGGACATGGGGTTCGCCCATGCACAGGGCAACGTCCGCGTCCGCCCGCCCGAACCGGCCCCGGTTCTGGGTGCAGGCAGCGCGCCCGCGTCGGATCAGATCGCCAGCGCGGCACCCGACAACGCGGGAACACCGGGGGGCGCGGGCAAGACCTTGCGCGTGACGGGACAGGTCCAGACCAGCCTGCGCCCGCAGGCCCGGTCGACCCCCGCCGTCGCCCCCGCGATGGTCGCGCAAGCCGATGTGATCGACGATGCCGTGGCGCAGGCACTGGCTTTGGCAACCGCCGCGCCCACGCCGACGGTCCTGCCCTCGGACGTGACGTCGGTAGAAGAGACCGCCAGCATCGACCCGGCTTCGGATCCCGAGGCGGACGAGGCCGCGCTGGTCGCTGTCAACACCACCCCGCAGGCCCGCCCAATCGAGATGGTCGCCGCCGCAGTGGTGGCCCCGCCCCCTGCCCCCGCAGCGCCAGAGGTCGTCACCCGCATATCGACCTCGGGTGGGCGTCTTTGGGGGATCAACGTGGGCCGCTATAATTCGCATTACGAGGCCGAGCGGGTTCTGCTGCGGGTCGCCCTCAACGAGATGACGACCCTGGACGGGGCAAGTCGCCGGATCATCCAGAAATCGGGCGGATACGATGCCAATTTCATGGGGCTGACCCGCGAGGGCGCCGATCTGGCCTGCCGCCGTCTTCAGGCGCGGGGAACCACCTGTTTCATGATCGGGACCGAGGGCTGAGACAGGCGTTCACGTTTGAACGGTTTTCAACCTACTGAAACAAAATAGAAATCCAGAAATAGGGATTTTTGCGCACGCGCCACCTTGCCCAATTGAAGCGGGCCAGGGAGCGGTGCAGACTGGGCCATCATGCAGACCCACGCGCGCCCGATACGATCCAAGATTGCCCTTGCCCTGCTGGCGGCGCTGATCGTGATGGTATCGGTCCTGATGCTGGAGCGGGACCGGGCAGGTTTGTCCATCACCGCGTTCGACGTCGGCACGACTCCGGCCACGCTCTACCAGACACCGGGCCAGACGGGGCCGATCGTGGTCATCGCTCACGGCTTTGCCGGGTCGCGTCAGATCATGCAGGCCTATTCGCTGCGGCTGGCGCAGGCAGGGTACCGCGTTGTCGCCTTTGATTTCGAAGGGCACGGGCGCAATCCGGTGCCGATGTCGGGCGATGTCACGTCGATTGACGGCACCACCGCCCTGCTGGTGGCCGAGACGCGCCGGGTCATCGCCGCTGCGCGCACCCTGCCCGATTCCGATCATATCGCCATGCTGGGCCATTCGATGGCCACTGATATCCTTGTCCGGGCCAGCATTGCCGAGGAAGAGGCAGGCACCCCCGTCGATGCGGTCGTCGCCATTTCGATGTTTTCTCAGGCCGTCACGGCAACCGACCCGCCAAACCTGCTGGTCATCACCGGGCAATGGGAGAGGTTCCTGAGCCAAGCCGCGCTGGATGCCGTGCATCTGGTCGATCCTGTCGCCGGAGCCGGAGACTTGGCGCAATCGGGTGATGTGACCCGCAAGGCGGTGGTGGCCCCCCTGACCGAGCATGTGAGCGTGCTGTTCAGCCCGGTCGCGGTAAATGCTGCGCAAGATTGGCTCGACCGGACATATGACACACAGCGGACCGGGTCGGCGGGGCACATGGGGTGGTGGATTCTGGCACTGTTGGGCGGGATCGTTCTGGGGTTCTATCCGGTCGTGTCCGCCCTGCCCGTGGGGCCACCTGCCCCGGCCATACCGCTGCGCCGATTCCTGATCGCAACGCTGGGGCCTGCCGTTTTGACCCCACTGATCATCGCGCCACTTTACCGTAATTTCCTGCCGGTGCTGGTGGCCGATTACCTGATGCTCCATCTGGCGCTGTACGGTGTCCTGCAACTGGTTCTGTTGCGGGTCTGGGCTGCCGGGCGGGTTGAGGTCAAATGGGTGGCGGTGCTGGCCCTGTCGGTCTGGGGGATCGTGGTGTTTGGCCTCGCGCTCGACCGTTATGCAGCGAGTTTCTGGCCCAACGCCCAGCGCCTGCCGATCATCGCCGCGCTGTGTGTCGGCACCCTGCCCTTTATGATCGCGGACAGTTTCGTGACCGAAGCCGGGCGCGGGGCGCTGTGGCGGCGCGTGCTGGCGCGGGTCGTGATGTTCGCCTCGTTGGTTCTGGCCGCCGTCATCAACCCCGGCGACCTGACCTTTGTGGTGATCGTGATGCCGGTATTCGTGCTGTTCTATCTGGTGTACGGGCTGATGGGTCGCTGGGTGGGCCGCAGGTCCGGGGCGGTGGCGGCCGGGCTGGGGCTGGGCCTGTGTCTGGCTTGGGCGCTGGGCGTCAGCTTTCCCTTGTTTGCCCACGTCTGAGGGTCAGACTGCCCGCCCTTCAAACGCGGCGGCCATCAGCGCCCGCGTATAGTCGGATTGGGGCGCGTCAAAGATGCCTGCGGCGTCGCCCTGTTCGACCACGTCGCCATTCTTCATCACCATGACCTTGTGCGACAGGGCGCGCACAACTTTGAGGTCGTGGCTGATAAAGAGGTAGGCCAGTTTGTATTTTGCCTGAAGGTCGCGCAGCAGTTCGACGATCTGCACCTGGACCGTCATGTCGAGAGCCGAGGTCGGTTCGTCCAGCACCAGCAGTTTGGGCCGCAGGATCATCGCCCGCGCAATCGCGATGCGCTGCCGCTGTCCGCCGGAAAATTCGTGGGGGTAGCGGTCCATCAGGGCCGGGTCCATCCCCACCTCGGTCATGATGCCCGACACCATGTCGCGCCGGTTGCGACCGGGTTCAAGCCCGTGAACGCCCAACCCTTCGGCAATGATTTCGGCCACTGTCATCCGGGGGGAGAGCGACCCGTAGGGGTCTTGAAAGACGATCTGCATTTCCTTGCGCAGGGGCCGCATCTGTCGGTTGGTCAGCCCTTGGATGTCGCGGCCCATGAACACGATCCGCCCCTCGGACCGGATCAGCCGGGCAACGGCGAGCGCCAATGTGGTCTTTCCCGATCCGGATTCGCCGACGATCCCGACGGTTTCGCCCGCCCGGACGGACAGGGTGGCGGCATTGACCGCCTTGACATAGCCCGCCGTCCGTTTGAGCAGTCCGCGATAGATCGGGAACCAGATGCGCAGGTTTTCGGTCTGGGCAATGACCGGCGCACTGTCGGGGACCGGATCGGGCGTGCCGGTGGATTCGGCGGCCAGAAGCATCTGCGTATAGGGATGCTGCGGGTTGGCAAAGATTTCTGCCGTCGGCCCCTGTTCGACGATCTGCCCGTCCTTCATCACGCAGACCCGGTCGGCGATCTTGCGCACGATGGTCAGGTCGTGGGTGATGAACAGGAGGCTCATCTGCCGCTGAGTCTTGAGGTCGGCCAGCAGGTCGAGGATCTGCGCCTGAATGGTCACGTCGAGCGCCGTGGTCGGTTCGTCCGCGATCAGCAGTTCCGGCCCGTTCGCCAGCGCCATTGCGATCATCACCCGCTGCCGCTGTCCGCCAGAGAGTTGGTGCGGATAGGCGTCCAGCCGGGTTTCGGGGTCGCGGATGCCCACCTGCGTCAGCAGGTCGATGATCTTGGCCCGCACCGCCTCGCCCCGCAGCCCCTGATGCAGTTCGATCGATTCCGCCAACTGCTTTTCCAGAGTGTGCAGCGGGTTGAGCGAGGTCATCGGTTCCTGAAAGATGAAGCTGATGTCGTTGCCGCGCACCTTGCGCAACTCGGATTCAGACGCGCCGATCATCTGGGTGCCGTCGTAGGTGATCGATCCGTCCACCGTCGCGCTGTCGCCCAGAAGCTGCACTGTGGACAGCGCGGTGACGGATTTTCCCGACCCGGATTCGCCCACCAGCGCCACCGTTTCGCCCTTGTCCACATGAAACGACACGCCGCGCACGGCGTGCGTCGTCTCGCCGTCCTGCCGGAAGCGGACGTTGAGGTTCTTGACGTCCAGCACTCTCACGAGAAGGTCTTTCTGGGGTCGAAGGCGTCGCGCACCCCTTCGAAGATGAACACCAGAAGCGACAGCATGATCGCAAAGGTGAAAAAGGCGGTGAAGCCGAGCCAGGGCGCCTGAAGGTTCTGTTTGGCCTGCTGGGTGAGTTCGCCCAGGCTGGGCGCCGCCGAGGGCAGCCCGTAGCCGAGGTAATCGAGCGTCGCCAGCCCGCCGATGGCCCCGGTCATCAGGAACGGCAGCATGGTCACGGTGGCCACCATCGCGTTGGGCAGCATGTGCCGGAACATGATCGTCCGGTCCGTCACGCCCAAGGCCCGCGCTGCCCGGACATATTCAAAGTTGCGCGCCCGTAGGAATTCCGCCCGCACCAGTCCGGTGAGTGCAGGCCAGCCAAAAATGACCGTGATCCCCACCAGCACCCAGAACCCCCGTTCGATGATCGCGAAGATGATGATGATCACATAAAGCGTCGGGACACCGGACAGGATCTCAAGGAACCGCTGGAACAACAGGTCGGTCCAGCCGCCGAAATAGCCCTGCACCGCCCCTGCCGCGATGCCGAGGACCGAGGAGGCAGCCGTGACGATCAGCGCGTAAAGGATGGACAGCCGGAACCCGTAGATGACCCGCGCGGCCACATCGCGTTTGGTGTCGTCGGTGCCTAGCCAGTTGGTTTCGGACGGGGGCGACGGGGCCACGCCCGGCACATCGACGATGGTGTTGTAGGAATAGGGGATGACCGGCCAGATCATCCAGCCCTTTTGAAACTGCGGATCGGTGATCGTGCCAGCATCGGCCGCCTTGATCGTGGCATCGGGGCTGTCAAAACAGTCGGCCATGCCACCGGTCACGATCAGACATTTGACCTCGGTATCGGTGTAGCCCGCCTCGGTCAGGAAATCGCCGCCGAAATCCTTTTCCGAATAGAAATGGAACACCGGCATCCGCAATTCGCCCCGGTAGGACACCAGGATCGGTTTGTCGTTGGCGATGAATTCGGCAAACAGGCTGAGCCCGAACAGGATGCCGAAAATCCACAGCGACCAGACGGCGCGGCGATTGCGACGGAAATTGCGCAGGCGGCGCTGATTGATGGGGGACAGTTTCATTCGCGGCTTTCAAAGTCGATGCGCGGATCGACCAGAACATAGGTAAGGTCGGTGATGATGCCCACGACAAGGCCGATCAGCGAGAAGGCAAAGAGCGTGCCAAAGACGATGGGATAGTCCCGCGCCACCACCGCCTCGTACCCCAGCCGCCCCAACCCATCGAGCGAGAACAGCGTTTCGATGATCAGTGAGGAGCCGAAGAACACGCCGATGAAGAGGGCCGGGAAACCGGAAATGACGATGAGCATGGCATTGCGAAACACATGCCCATAAAGCACGCGGGATTCGGTCAGTCCCTTTGCCTTGGCCGTCAGGACATACTGCTTTTTGATCTCGTCCAGAAAGCTGTTCTTGGTCAGCAGCGTCAGCGTGGCAAAGCTGGAGATCGTGGTGGCCGCGACCGGCAGGGTGATGTGCCAGAGGTAATCAAGCACCTTGCCGATCAGGCTGAGGTCGGCCCAGTTGTCCGACGTCAGCCCCCGCAGCGGAAAGACCCGCCAGTAGGACCCGCCAGCAAAGAGCACGATGAGCATCAGCGCGAACAAAAAGCCGGGGATCGAATAGCCGACAATGATCGCCCCCGATGTCCATGTATCGAACCGTGACCCGTCGCGCACCGCCTTGCGGATGCCCAAAGGGATCGAGATGAGGTAGGCGATGACCGTGGACCACAGCCCCAGTGTGATCGACACCGGCATCTTTTCCAGCACCAGTTCCACGACAGTTTTGTTTTTAAAGAAGCTTTTTCCGAAATCAAACCGCACATAGTTCCACATCATGTCGAGGAACCGTTCCAGCGGCGGCTTGTCCAGACCGAATTCGACCTTGAGCTGTTCGATGAATTCAGGCGGCAAACCGCGCCCGCCGATATAGCCGGAGTTGGCGTCGTTGGATTGCTGCTGCAACTCGCCTCCGCCACCGTTGATCGCCGAGAACACGTCGCCTTCGCCCTCCATCTTGGCGATGATCTGTTCGATCGGCCCGCCGGGGACGAATTGCGTGAGGGTAAAGTTGACGATCATGATCCCCAGCAATGTGGGGATCACCAGCAGCAATCGCCGGAGGATGTAAGCGCCCATATCGTGCCTTTGCGGCCCTTGTTATCGCAGCGCGCCCGAAGCCTTGAGCGCGGCTGCCTTGTCGGCGTTGTACCACCAGAAGTCCATCTCGCCCAGAGCATAGGGCGGAAGGGTGTCGGGGTGTTCGTATTGGTCGTAGTAGGCGACCGTATAGACGTCCTTGAACCACTGCGGCACCCAGAACCCGTAGGCCCGCAAGGCCCGGTCCAGCGCCCGCACGCCGTTTTTCATGTCGTCCACTGTGTCCGCCTTGACCACGATGTCGATCAGCGCGTCGATCCCCGGATCCTTGAGCGCCATGAGGTTGCGGCTGCTGTCATCGGCGGTTTCAGAGCCGTACCACTGTTTCAACTCGGTCCCCGGTTCCAGCGACATGCCAAAGCTTTGCGTCACGATATCCCAGTCGCCCGACCGGGTGCGTTCGGTTTCCTGCGCCGGATCGACCCGGTTGAGAACCGCATCGACGCCCAGCCGTTTTAGGTTTTCGACGTATGGGTTGATCACCCGGTCAAACGCGGGCGAGCTTTCCAGAAATTCGACGCGCAGCGTTTGCCCGTCCTTGGACCGCATCCCGTCAGAGCCCGCGACCCAGCCCGCCTCGTCCAGCAGCGCCGAGGCCGCCCGCAGGTTCCCCCGGTCCAGCTGCGAGGTGGACGACACCGGCGGCATCACCGCATCGGCGGTCAGGATCGACGCATCCAGTTTGCCCGCATCCACAAGCGGCTGAAGAATGGCCAGTTCGGCCGGAGTGGGCGCACCTGTCGCCTCCATGTCCGATTGCCCCCAGAACGATGTCACGCGGGCATACAGCCCGTAAAACAGCGTCTCGTTCGACCATTCGAAGTTGAACATCAGCCGGATCGCCTCGCGCACCTTGGGGTCCTGAAATTTGTCCCGCCGCAGGTTGAAGATGAAGGATTGCCCGGACGACAAGTTGCCGTTGGGCAGTTCCGCCTTGATGACCGCCCCGTTGTTGATCGCCGGGAAGTCATAGCCCGTCGCCCAGTTGATCGACGAATTTTCGGCGCGGAACGTGTATTCGCCCGCCTTGAACCCTTCAAAAGCCGCGTCGCTGTCGGCGAAATATTCGATCCGGAGCGAGTCAAAGTTGTTCCGCCCCACGTTGATCGGCAGGTCGCGCCCCCAGTAATTGGGGTTCAGCTTGTAAACGATGCGCCGCCCGAGGTCGAAGTTGTCCAGCTGGTAGGGGCCGGTGGACAGCACGGGTTTGTCCCACGCCTCGTCCAGACGGCGCCCGGACGATTCCCAGTCTGCCTTGGAAAACAGTGGGAACGTTGCTGCCAGCCCGATCCGGTCCCGTTTCGGCGCATCTGCCCCGAACGTGTATTTGATCCGGTAGGGGTCCAGCACCTCGACCCCGGTGATCTGCCCTTTGAAGGCGGCCAGGAATTCGGGCAGCCCCTGTTCCATGAACAGGTCGTAGGTGAATCTCATGTCCTCGGCGGTCGCAGGCGAGCCGTCGGAAAAGGTGATGTCGTGCCGGACGTTGAAGATCACGTAGTCGAGCGAGGCCGGGTATTCCATCGTCGTGCACAAAAAGCAGTAGACCGCCGTGGGATCGTCGGCGGTCGAGGTCACCATCGTTTCATAGGGAAGCGTCGCCAAAGCCCCAACGTTTCCGTCGCGGGTGTACTGGTTGAAGCTGTCAAAGGTTCCCGGTGCCCATTCCGAAATCTCGCCCCCCTTGGGCGCGTCGGGGTTGACGTAATCGAGGTGGGCAAAGTCGGCCGGATATTTGAGGTCGCCAAAGTAGGAATAGCCGTGGCTGGTGATCAGCGTGTCGTCCTGCGCGAACGCCTGTCCGGCCGACAACGCCCCGGCTGCAATGAGGACCGCGCCGTAGATCCAGCGCGGAACGGCAGCGGTCTGGGCGATAGCTGTGGCGCGGTGGGGTCGGGCGGGCATGGGCGGGCTCCTGTCACGGGGGCGGTTCCCCCAAGCTAAAGGCGCACCGCTGAAACATTCAAGTTGAGATTGCGTGATCAGATCGTGGGCTGTTGTGGGCGGCCCTTCGGCTGCCCAAGAAAAAGGCCGCCCAAAGGCGGCCTGTTCACGATCCGGGTGTACGTATCGATCAGGACCCGCCGGGGTTCGTTGCCAGATAGGCGATCAGGTTGGCGCGGTCCTGCACCTTGGACAGTCCGGCAAAGCTCATCTTGGTCCCCGGCGCGGCGGCCTTGGGGTTGGTCAGGAAGGTGTTGAGGTGTTCTGGCGTCCAGACGTCGAACACCGCCTCGAGCGCGCCGGAATAGGTATATCCGGCTTCGGTGTCTACCTGACGACCGACCACACCATAGAGCGACGGGCCTGTCGCATTGGCCCCATCCTCGAGCTTGTGGCACGTCCGGCAGTTGCGGAACACGGCCTCGCCCGCGGTGGCGTCGGCGCTTGCGAACACCTCTTCGAACGACGGGCCGGCGTCGGCGGGGGCCGCCGCGTCGGCCGCCGGGGCCTTGTCCGGGATGGCGACGGTATATGCCTGTTCATGTTCGCCATGCCCGGCCTCACCAGTTCCGTACACGGTTTGTGCAGCCCAGCTGCCCAACAAAAAGACAAGGAAGGTGCCGCAAAGGCCGCCGATGATCTTGGTCAGGGTCATTGTGTCGAACATGTCGCGCTTCCATTCCGTTCGCAGGTTTTCGGGTATGTATCCGCTTCCCCGTCCGGCATGCAAGGTATACTGGCGCGACTAATTGCCCATTTTGGTCACCTGAGGGGGGAGAACCAATGACAGGACGCATCGCCTTTCAGGGCGAGCTAGGGGCGTATGGCCATCAGGCTTGCGTCGAGGCCCGCCCGGGAATGGAGCCGTTGCCCTGCCCGACGTTCGAGGATGCCATCGAAGCGGTGCGCAAGGGCGACGCCGAACTGGGCATGATCGGCGTCGAAAATTCCACCTATGGCCGGGTCGCAGACGTGCACCAGTTATTGCCCGAAAGCGGCCTGCACATCGTTGACGAGGCGTTTGTGCGCGTCCACATCAACGTCATGGTCCCCAAGGGCGCCCGGATGGGCGATCTGCGGCGGGTGCGCGCCATGGGCATCCTGTTGGGTCAGTCCCGCGACTTCATCCGCGAACACAACCTTGACCAGTTGGCTTGGTCGGACAACGCCGCCGCCGCCCGCGAGGTTGCCCAGCTGAACGATCCGGCCGAGGGGGCGCTGGCCTCTGAAATCGCGGCGCAGATTTATGGTCTGGATATCGTGGCCCGGCATATCGAGGATCACGACCGCAACACGACCCGGTTCCTGATAATGGCCCGCGATCCCGATTACCGTCGCCGGGGCAAGTCCGGGATGATGACTGCCTTTGTGTTCCGAGTGCGCAACATCCCCGCCGCCCTTTACAAGGCGATGGGTGGGTTTGCGACCAACGGTATCAACATGACCAAGCTGGAAAGTTACATGGTGGGCGGGCAATTCACCGCGACCCAGTTCTATGCCGAGATCGAGGGCCACCCCGACGACCGCAACGTCCAGCTGGCACTGGAAGAGCTGGATTATTTCACCGACCACATGCGGCTGATGGGCGTCT
Organism: Marivivens sp.; assembly: GCA_024642115.1. Taxonomy (GTDB): domain Bacteria; phylum Pseudomonadota; class Alphaproteobacteria; order Rhodobacterales; family Rhodobacteraceae; genus JAHEBU01. The sequence goes on from JAHEBU010000001.1 coordinate 578,876, forward strand.
TTCCGGCTGCTCCCCGGCGGCACGAACGCCCGAACGACGCCGGCCGCAGCTAGACCGACCGGCGATAGCGATCTTCGCTTTGTTCAGCGAAATCGGTAACCCGCTGATTGAATTTCTTGGTGATCGACCCGCGCGCCACCTTGAGCGTCTGAAGTAGCAGGCGCGCCGCCATGGTATGGGCTGACAGGGTGACGTTGATGGTCAATCGCGTCCGTTGGCGTGACAACGCCACCAGATCGACCGTGCAGACCCCGTCAATCCCGCCGGACAGCGCGGTGATCGTAAAACCGTCAGGCGCGTCGAACGCCGTGACCTTGGCCTCGACCGTGCGCGGCTTGCCACGATAGCTGAACGACACCTCCCACCCGCTGCCGATCCCAGGCTTGGACAGGTTATCCAGCCGTTTGACATCGGCCCCTCGCCTCAGCGCCGACCGTTCAAAGCCGGTAAAATCGGTCACACGCGAAAACACGAAATCAATCGGTGCTTCGATGTCTTCTTTGGTGGAAAACTGCATCACTCTGCCCTTGTCGCCTGTCCGGCTGTGTTATCGGGCGGCACTGTTGCGTCAATCCAGCCGGTCGGCAAGCCAGTTCGACATCAGGAAATGCGCAATCGCCCCGCGCCGTGCCGGACGGATCACAGGATGTTCGCCGGCAAAGACCTGCACGAGATCCTCGCGGGTGACCCATCGGGCGTCTTCGAGTTCGTTGGGGTCCACTGTGATCGTGTCGCTGGTGGCCTGCCCCCGACAGCCGAACATGAGCGAAGCCGGGAACGGCCATGGCTGGCTGGCCAGATACCCCACCTCGCCCACCCGCACGCCCGCTTCTTCGAACACCTCGCGCCGCACGGCCGCCTCGATGGTTTCGCCCGGTTCGACGAAACCGGCCAACAGGGAATACATCCCCTCGGGCCACCCCGGAGAGCGCCCAAGAAGCACGGAATTCCCCCGTGTTACCAGCATGATCACCACCGGATCGGTGCGCGGAAAATGATGCCCTCCGCAGGCCGGGCAGTCACGCTGCCATCCCGCCATGGTCATGACCGTTGCCGCCCCGCAGCGCGCGCAAAATCCGTGCCCGTCATGCCAGGACATCACCGCCTTGGCCGTGGCGGCCAGTTCGGCGTCGCGCGGGGCCAGATGGGTCATGATCACCCGAAGTTCGGCAAAACACTGACTGGCGGGCAGGTCCGGATGCGCCTGCCGCGACGGATCAAGGAACGTGCCCAGAGTGGAAAAGTCCAGATCCTCGGGTTCCCAGCCCGCAAGATCGGCAGCGAAATAGGCCACGTCGCCGTCCCGACCCAGAAAAATCCGGCTCTGGGCGGCATTGCGCAGGATCGGGTGGGTCGCGGGCAACCGGACGAGAGCCGTCTCTCCTTCGCCTTCGATCAGCGGTTTTCCCTTCCAGAACAAAAGGACTGCGGCAGCTGACGAGGCCGCCAGCACCTGTTGCGCGACCGCGTCGCCCCGCAATTCCGCCGCCCGGTCAAGCCCGGACCCACCAAATGTCACTGTCTCTGCAATTTTCATGGTGGCAGGCATGGCACACCTTGTGGGAAAGGGCAAAACGGATGTGTATGGTCGGATGAAGTCGGCCCCAACTTCAACCTATGATTGTAATTGATCCATTTCAATTTGCGGATTGCTGACGTGAATCCCACCCCATCCCTGACTGACCTTGTGGCTCTACCTCAGATCCGGCTGCGCGTGATGGCGACATCGGATGTGCATGTGCACTTGGTCCCCTATGACTATTATTCCGACAGGCCCGGGCAGACTGTGGGACTGGCGCATACGGCTCGGATGATTCGGGCGATCCGGGCCGAACACTCCAACACCCTGTTGGTGGACAACGGTGATTTCCTGCAAGGAAATCCGATGTCCGATCTTGTGGCGGACCAAGGACTAAAGGGTCAGAATGGCATCCATCCCGCAATCGGCGTGATGAATGAACTGGGCTATGATGCGGGGACGCTGGGCAACCACGAGTTCAATTACGGCCTCGATTTTCTGATGTCCGCCCTCGACCACGCCCGGTTTCCGATAGTCAGTGCCAACGTCGCCCGGACCCTGGGAACAGACCCAAAAGACGATCAGATGCTGGTCTTGCCGTGGGTCATTCTGACTCGCGATGTCAAAACCTCGGAGGGTGCGATCCTTCCGTTGCGGATCGGGCTGATCGGCTTTGCCCCGCCCCAGATCGTAAACTGGGACAAGGCCCATCTGGAAGGGCGCGTGACCACGCGCGATATCGTCGAAGCGGCCAAGGCGCATGTTCCGGCCCTGCGGGCAACCGGGGCGGACGTGGTCATTGCCCTGTGCCACAGCGGGATCGGGGCGGTCGCCCATCAGATGCGCATGGAAAATGCGGTCATCCCCCTCAGCCGCGTTCCCGGCATCGACGCCATCGTGGCCGGTCACACGCATATGGCCTTTCCGGGGGCAGATGCGACGGTCGATGCAATGGTCGATCCGGTGACCGGACGGATCAACGGAGTCCCAGTGGTGATGCCAGGGTTTCACGCGTCAAAGCTGGGTCTGATCGACCTGATTCTGGAACAGGGTCCGGATGGATGGCAGGTGACAGGGGGCAAGTCCGAAGTCCGCCTGGTTCGCTCTGACACAGCCCTGCCCCCCGATCCCGCGATCATGGCGGTGGCCGGTTTTGCCCACGAACAGACGCTTGAACATATCCGCAAGCCCATCGGCCAGAGTGCGACCAATCTGCAAAACTATTTCGCCAGAGTTGCCAATACCGCCCCGAACCGATTGGTCGCCGAGGCGCAACGCCTGATTCTGGCCCCGGCGATTGCCGAGTCCGAGCAGGCCGGATTGCCTGTCCTGTCCGCAGTGTCCGCCACGCGGTGCGGCGGGATCGCAGGCGCCGACAATTACATCGACGTGCCGGCCGGGCCACTGGTCCTGCGCAATGCGGCCGAGTTGTATCAGTATCCCAACACGCCTTGCGCCCTCGTGTTGACAGGTGAGGACCTGCGCGATTGGCTGGAACAGTCCGCAGGCGCCTTTTGTACCATCACGCCGGGCAGCCGGGATGCGCAACTGCTGAACCCGGCGATGCCCTCTTACAACTTCGACATCATCGACGGGCTGACCTATGCCTTTGATTTGTCTCAACCACCCCGGTTCGACCCCGGCGGCACGCTGATCGACCCCGACGCCCATCGGGTGATGGACCTGTGCCACAACGGAACGCCCGTGGCACCCAATGCCCGCTTTGTCGTCGTGACCAACAGCTACAGGGCAGGGGGTGGCGGCGGATTTGAAATGGTCGCCCGGGCAAAGCTTCTGCTCGCCTCGCGGGTCAGCACCCGAGATGCCATCGTCAGGATGATCCGGGCCGAGGACCATCTGGCCGTCCCCACAACGCAGATCTGGCGGTTTGCACCGATGCCGGGGACGACGGTGCTGTTTCTCAGCGGGCCAGGCGCCCTGGCCCATATGGATAGCCTGGGAGACCGCGTGATCGAGCCGGTCGGAGAAGGGCCGGACGGCTTTTGGACGTTTCGTCTGCACCTCTGACAGCTCTCTTGTGCCGCGCGTCGGACCGTCCTATATGACGCATCGAGAGGTTGGCGCGGGCAGGCACCTCGCCAACCCGGTCAGGTCCGGAAGGAAGCAGCCGTAACGAGCCCCGCTTGGGTCGTTGTCCAGCCTCTCACCTTTTCCCTCAATACTCTGGTTCGCCTGCAAATCGGGCATCTACCCGCTCTATTGCCCTTTTTTCTTGCAATCGAGGGCTATGCAGACTTGTGCTTAATGAGTTTTCGCTCAAACTCGTGGCACTTGCCCTTGCGAGGGCTAAGCAAGGTTGTCTGCTTTTTCCCCTGATCTGACCGGAGACGATTACTGTGTTCCTCAAACCGATTGCCGCCTTTGCCGCCAGCCTGATGCTGGCTCTGCCCGCCGCCGCTGAGACTGCCATGCCTTTCGCGCTTGACTGGAAATTCGAAGGGCCTGCTGCCCCCTATTTCGTCGCATTGGACAAAGGCTATTTCACCGACGCAGGCCTGACCGTTGAAATCAGCGAAGGGGCCGGGTCGCTGGATGCGATACCAAAGGTGGCGACCGGGGCCTATCCCATCGGCTTTGCCGATATCAATTCGCTGATGCGGTTCCTCGACCAGAACCCCGGCGCGCCTGTAACCGCCGTGATGATGATCTATGACAAACCGCCGTTTGCCGTCGTGGGCCGAAAATCGCTGGGCATCACCACCCCCGCCGATCTGGAGGGCAAGGTTCTGGGCGCACCGCCGCCCGATGGCGCCTGGGCGCAGTTCCCGATCTTTGCCGCCGAAAACAACCTCGACATGTCCAAGATCACCGTTGAACCCGTGGGCTTTCCCACCCGCGAACCGATGCTGGCCGATGGTCAGGTGGCGGCCGTGACCGGGTTTTCGTTCACCTCGACCCTGAACGTCGAACGGTTGGGCGTGCCTGCCGAGGATCTGACCGTCCTGCTGATGGCCGACTATGGCGTCACGCTGTATGGCAACGCGATCATCGTGAATACCGACTTTGCCAAGGCCAACCCCGAGGCTGTCACCGCGTTTCTGGGCGCTGTCGCCCACGGCTGGAAAGACACGATCGCCGATCCTGACGCGGCCATCGCATCGCTGATGACCCGCAACCCCGCCGCCGATCCGGCGCTGGAAAAGCAGCGGCTGGAACTGTCGATCAAGGACAACGTGATGACCGATTATGCCTTGGCCAACGGCATCGGCGGGATCGACACAGAACGGATGGCCAATGCCATCGAGCAGACCAAGTCGGTGTACGAATTCCAGAACCCGGCCGATGCGGCGCTCTACTTCGATCCCGCCTATCTGCCTGCTGCCGACATGCGGATGCTCAAGTAACTGATGTGTCCGGGGCCGCACCTGCTGGCCCCGGACCCCTACGCGGGACGCCCATGACCAACCTGATCGAGATCAAGGGCGTGACCCACGCCTATACCACCGCATCCGGCCCCCTGCCCGTGCTGGACAACCTGACCATGGCCGTCCCCGAGGGCGAGTTTGCCGCTGTGGTCGGCCCGTCTGGTTGCGGAAAGTCCACCCTGACCCGGCTGGTCGCCGGTCTGATGAAACCCGATCAGGGCGAGGTCTGGTTGCACGGCGAGCGCGTCAAATCCCCGCGCAAGACGGTGGGCATGGCATTTCAGAACCCTGTCCTTCTGGAATGGCGCACGATCCTGCAAAACGTCATCCTGCCGCTGGAAATCGTGGCCCCGAAGATGTCGAAAGCGGACCGCGAGGCGCGGGCGATGGAACTGCTCGATCTGGTGGGCCTGACCGGGTTTGACGGCAAACGCCCGTCTGAACTGTCGGGCGGGATGCGCCAGCGGGCCAGCCTGTGCCGGTCGATCGTGCATAAACCCGATGTCCTCATCATGGATGAACCGTTTGGCGCGCTGGACGCGTTCACCCGCGAGGATCTGTGGCAGACCATGCGCGATTTGCGCGCCAAGGAGCCGTTCACCTGCGTCCTGATCACTCACGATCTGCGCGAATCGGTGTTTCTGGGGGATCAGGTCATCGTCATGTCGGGGCGCCCTGCCCATGCCCAATTCATCCTGGACGTCGATCTGCCCGCCGACCGGACGCTCGACATCCTTTACACCCCCGAGGCAGCTGCGATGTTGCACACCCTGCGCGATCAGATCCAGATCGCCCAAGGCCGCAATCCGGAGGTCCACTGATGCTGCGTCAGATCGGTGTCCCGCTGGCCGCGATCCTGATTTTCCTGGCGTTGTGGGAATTCATCGTCTGGGTCAATGGCTGGCCCAACTACAAGATGGCCTCGCCGTCGGACCTGCCCGCCGCCTATGCCAAGTATTGGAATCTGTTTCTGGTCATGGGCTGGCAGACGCTGTGGCGGACGGTGGCCGGGCTGTTGATCGCAGTGCTGGTGGGCACGCTATTGGGCATGATCATGGGGTTCAGCCGGATCGCCCGGGATGGTCTGTATCCGCTTCTGGTGGGGTTCAACGCCGTGCCAAAGGCGACGCTGGTCCCCGTCATCTCGCTCATCTTCATCGGGCAGCATGATTTCAACACGGTGCTGATGGCCTTTTTGATCTCGTTCTTTCCCATCGCCGTGTCGGTGGGCATCGGCCTGTCCACGTTGGAGCCGGAATACCGGGATATCCTGCGCGCGCTGGGCGCGTCCAACTTTACCATCTTCCGCAAGATCGCCCTGCCCAAGACCCTGCCGGAATTCTTTGGCGCGCTGAAGGTATCGGTCACGCTGGCTTTTATCGGCACCAACCTGGTCGAAATCATCTCGCCCCACGGGCGGGGCCTTGGGGCGTTGTTCCAGTCGGGGGCCACGAACGGGGATTATCCGCTGATGTTCGCCGTCCTGATCGCACTCGCCCTGTTGGGAATCGTGCTGTATTACGGGGTGGTCTGGCTGGAAAAGACCTTTGCCGGATGGGCCGAACGGCCTGCGGGCTAAGTCGTTTCAGGAAAACTTTAAGACATCTCGCGTCGCCTTTCGCGTTCGGGCCAAAGGCGATAGGCCGCGAAAGGCGGTTCACCCTTTTCCCGAGACGGTACGCGCCTTCAAATCCGTTCACCTTGCCATAACAACTCCCGCCGGAGGCTCCGCCAGCCCAGCCCGGACGGACCTTGCTCAACGATGCGGTCCGGCCTAAACTGTATTCATCGCAACCGAACGGAGGACCTCATGGATATTGCATGCACCCTCCGGGCCGTGCTGGCCTGACAGCCGCGCCGCCCGTCGTGACCGCCGTCGTGCGCTGCACGGCTCATTTTCACGCGTTCGAAAGACCTTGAATTGACAGAACTTACCCTTGCCGATCTGGGATGGTCGGCCGACTTCCTGCGCCAACTTGATCTGGACGAACTGGACCAGTCCCAACCCGCCCGCGTCAATGCCGTGCACCGCGCACAGGTGGATGTGCTGACCGATAGCGGCCCCCGTTCGCTGATCCTGCCGTCTGGAGAAAAGACGGGCGATTATGCGGTGGGCGATTGGGTGCTGGCGCATCCGGTCGAACACCGTGTGATCCGCCGTCTGGACCGCCGCACGACCCTGCAACGCGGGGCCGCCCATGACACGGGTGAGAGGCAGTTGATTGCCGCCAATATCGACACCCTGTTCATCACCACATCCTGCAACGCCGATTTCAACGTGGCCCGGTTGGAGCGGTATCTGGCGCTTGCCCATGATGCGGGGATCGAGCCGGTGATCCTGCTGACCAAATCGGACATGTGCGACGACCCCGACGCCTATCGCCATCAGGCCGAGGCGCTGGGGCGCGGGCTGCTTGCCATAACGCTGAACGCCAAGGACGCCGAGGCGGTGCAACGACTGGCCCCTTGGGTGGGCCGCGGGCATACCGTGGCGCTGGCCGGATCGTCGGGTGTGGGCAAGACGACCCTGACCAATGCCCTGACTGGCGAGGCGGGGCTGACCCAAGGCATCCGCGAGGATGACGCGCGGGGCCGCCACACGACCACCTCGCGCAGCCTGCACCACCTGCCCACAGGCGGCTGGCTGATCGACACGCCGGGGATGCGGGGGCTGGGGGTGGCCGATGTGGCCCTTGGCATCGACCTGACCTTTCCTGAAATCACCGAACTGGCCGACCAGTGCCGGTTCCGCGACTGCGAACACGAATCCGAACCGGGCTGCGCGGTGCAGGCCGCCATCGCGGCCGGTGACGTGGACCCTGCCCGCCTGACCCGCTGGCGCAAACTGATCGCCGAGGACCGGTTCAACACCCAGACCGTGGCCGAGGCACATGCGCGCAACCGCAAATTCGGCAAGACAGCCAAGGCCGCTAACAAGGGCAAAAAGAAACTGGGACTAAAGCCCGACTGACGAACCTCTTGGGCCAGGCCCGGCGCGGCTCCCTAAATTGCAGGCACGCGCCGGATCAGCTTGACCTTGGGCAGCCGGCTTTCAATAGTGGCTCCGGACCTGACCGGATGAAGCCATGAACCTGACCCGCCTTGTGTACTACAGCCAGCGAAATCCCTCTGAAAAGCTGGACGTGAAAGAGTTGATCGAAGTCTGCCATCGCAACAACACGCGGGCCAATCTGACCGGCCTTTTGCATTACAATGGCGACCACTTTCTTCAAGTTATCGAAGGGGGCCGCGCCGAGGTCAGCGCGATCTATCACCGGATCGCCCGCGACATCCGGCACGTCAATATCATCCTGATTTCCTGTCAGGACGTGCGCGAACGGATGTTCCCCAACTGGTCCATGGGCCTGCACGAAGGAATGGACGGGCGCGCCCGCCAGATTTTCCTGCGCTATTTCGCCACCGACGATGTGAACCCTGAAACGGTCAACGTGGACAGCCTGCTGGACGTGTTGCAGGACCTGTCGGTCGAACTGGGCTGACCTGTCAGAAATGCGCCCGGATCACGCGGCTGCGCAGCCGGGTGTATTCGGTTGTCGCCCGTGTGGCCGACAAGTCTGACGCCCCCGCCTTGCGCCGCAGGCGGGCCATTTCATTGCGATAGACCGACAGCTTGTAATTCAGTTCCTGCCGGAATTGCCGCCGCGCGATAAGGTAGCCGCCCATCGCCGCAAGCGAAATGGCAATCAGCAGGATCGCCCCAAGCAGGACGGTATTTTCAGACAGATATGCAGACGTAAAGGTCATGGGCAAGTCCCGGTCAGTTACTGGCAAGGGTGACGATGAAATCGACCCGGCGGTCCGTCGGGTCATCGGGCGTTGCGTCGCCCTGGGCCACAGGGCGGCGCGCACCATACCCAACCGTGTCGAATCGGCTCACGTCGATTCCTTCGGCGCTCAGGGCGGCCAGAATACCGTCCGCCCGGTTCCAGCTCAGCTCGACATTCAGGCCGTCAGGCCCGGTCGCATCGGAATGTCCGGCGATGGTGATCCGCGCCTCTGGGCAGGTGGACAGCGCAGCGGCCAGCGCCCGCGCCTGATCCAAACCCGACGCGGATGGCGTCACATCGCCCACGTCGAACAGGATCTGAGAGGAAGCGGCAAGTTGAGTGAGAGTGCTGACACAGGCAGGCAGACCGGCGGCTGCGACCGTCGCAACAGCGGGGTCCGCCGGAGGAGGTGCCGCCTGAACAGCCGCAATTGCAGCCACTTCAATCGGGGCGGCAGCTTCGGGGGCAGCGGCGGCTTCGGGTGCGGCGGCAATGGTCACCGGTGCGAGCGGTTCGACCTCTGGGCTTTTCACGACAATCGCGTTGATCGCGGCCAGAACCTCGGGGCTGACTGTAGCGACCTCGGGGGCGGGCTGAACCGCGGTCATGGCCATCATCGTCCCCAGACCCAACGACACCAGCAGCCCCAGGGCCAAAAGCCCCGGCCAAAGCTCGCCCGGTTTTTTGGCGTTGCGCACATGCCGTTCCGCCTGACTGATCGTCAGCCCGGTCTGGCGCAGGGCGCGAATGTCGTCCTTGTCCTGTTTGTCCCGTCCCCAAGCCATAACCGGCCCCCTACTTGTAAAACACGGCCGAAGCACCGTCGGCGCCACGGATGATATCGACCCGGATCCGCATCAGCATCGCCGTCTCTCTCAACATCGCCTCGTTGTCGGTAATGGACACCTGAGCCGATGAATCGTCGATCGACAGCGTCAGCCCCAGATCACAGACCATGTGTTGCAGCACGGTCTTGAGCCGGTGAGAATAGAATATCTGAGACATCAATACCGCTAGCCCTATGGTTCCCTTTGCCAAACTAACATAGATATTGTGGTCGCCAAGCGGTGAACCACCGCTCTTCATAAAGTTTCTGGGGACAACTCGGCCCTCGGCGCGGAATTGCGGCGATTTACGACGGTGCAGGCCGGGGCTGCGTTCTTGCGCGGCGGGGCGGGCCGGGGTAGCAAGCCCCAAACACGCGGGAACACCACCGATGAACGATCTGAGAGACAAGTATCTGGCCGCCATTGCCGTCGCCGCCGACGAATCGGCGTTGGAGGACGTCCGCCTTGCTGCCATGGGCAAGCAGGGCGAGGTCGCCTTGCGCATGCGCGAACTGGGCAAGATGTCGCCCGAGGAACGCATGGTCGCCGGGCCTGCCCTGAACGCGCTCAAGGACGAGATCACCTCGGCGCTGGCCGCGAAAAAGGTCGCCCTTGCCGACGCCGCGCTGGATGAACGGCTGCGGGGCGAATGGCTCGACGTCACTTTGCCCGCCCGCCCCCGCCGTCAGGGGACGATCCACCCGATCAGCCAGGTCACCGAGGAAGTCACCGCGATCTTTGCCGACATGGGGTTCCGCGTGGCCGAGGGGCCGCAGATCGAATCCGACTGGTATAACTTTGACGCCCTGAACATTCCCGGCCACCACCCGGCCCGGGCAGAGATGGACACGTTCTATACCCACCGCGCCCCCGGCGATAACCGCCCGCCCCATGTCCTGCGCACCCATACCAGCCCGGTGCAGATCCGCGCACTCGAGGCGCAAGGGGCCCCGATCCGCGTTATCGCCCCCGGCCGGGTCTATCGTGCCGACTATGACCAGACCCACACGCCGATGTTCCATCAGGTCGAGGGGCTGGCGATTGACCGCGACATTTCGATGGCGAACCTGAAATGGTGCCTTGAGGAATTCGTGAAAGCCTATTTCGAGGTCGATCATGTGGACCTGCGGTTCCGCGCCTCGCACTTCCCCTTTACCGAACCCTCGGCCGAGGTGGACATCCGCTGTTCGTGGGAAGGCGGCACGCTCAAAGTCGGCGAGGGCGACGACTGGCTGGAGATTCTGGGGTCGGGCATGGTCCACCCCAAGGTGCTGGAGGCCGCCAAGGTCGATCCGACCCAGTGGCAGGGGTTCGCCTTTGGCATGGGGATCGACCGGATCGCCATGCTGAAATACGGCATCCCGGATTTGCGGGCGTTTTTTGACAGCGATTTGCGGTGGCTGCGGCATTATGGATTCGCGGCATTGGATCAGCCGACGCTGCATGGGGGGTTGTCGCGGTAGATGGTTGAACGGTGGGTTTCACCCACCCTACCCTGACCCCGGCAAAAATTGACATGACCGACCCCGACGACGACTTCGAGGACCTCAACGACCGCTACCCCGGCGCGGGGACGTTTCGCTTTGGCGATAACAAGGCGTTGTGTCAGCGGTTGATCGCCCTTGTCCGGGCCGGGAAAAAGACCGCGACCTGTGGGGCTTTGCGGGATTTTGAGGATGACCCGGCGTCGATGCCAAAGGTGGGCCGCTGCGATATCGCGGCCAACTGGGGCGGGTCGCCTGCTGTCGTGATCCGCACCTTGGCGGTTCGACACGTCCGGTTTTGCGATGTGACCTGGGACCTGGCCCGGTTGGAGGGCGAGGATACCGATCTGGCGGGCTGGCAGGCTAGCCACCGCGCCTATTTCGCCCGAAACGGCGGATTCGATGCCAAGATGATGCTGGTGTTCGAGACGTTCGAGATGGTCGAGGATCTGGACGGTCGGACCTGACCCTATTTCCGGGCCAGCAGACTGCGTGCGGCGTTGTCCGCCCGCATGTCCAGCTTGCGAATGTCGGCAAAGGACACCGGGCTGCGGCAATCGATCGTGATCGACCGATAGACGACCGTATCGTGTGCGCAAGAGGCCAGTTGTTGGGCGATGGCCACGATGGCATAGGGGGCGTTAGAAACCGAATTGTGGTTCTTGCCCAATGCAGCCACCCCACCAAGAAGACAGGCGGCCGTCAGTAGATAGGGAAAAGCGGTTTTCATGGACGATGTGCCTCAATGAATGACGGTATCGCCTATCCCAAGATTATGCCTGATTTGTGACCGCCCGATCCTGCCCTAGCGGCTTGTCCGGGCCGACACGAAGGCGGCGCCGGAAGTATGAACGTGCCGCCGGTCCGATGACGCCATCGTCAGTCGTCGCGAATCCTGACGGGTGGCGTTCACGTCGCACCCCAGCCGACCTGCGGCGGTATCTACGCCCTTGTTGATGCAGGCCTGAACGGCAGAGCCGACGGTTTGAACCGCATCGGGCTGGTCGCCGCGTGACGTGGCAATCTTGATCGCGATGGGTGACAAGATGAGGCTAAGAGCAAAGACGATGAGGATGTGACCTCGGTATTCCATGATAACCATACTCCAATTAACAATGATGCAGTTCTGCCCCCTATTGTCGTCAAAACTGCGGCGTATTTTTGATATTTCAGACATGCTTTTCCATCCTGCGCCGATGCAGTAAGACCCCTGTGCACGCACCAAGGGACGGACCCGACGATGAAATTCACCATGAGCTGGCTCAAGGATCACCTCGACACCAAGGCCACCGTTGCCGAGATTGCCGAGGCGCTGACCGATCTGGGGCTTGAGGTCGAGGGGATCGAGAACCCGGCGGAAAAGCTGGCGCCGTTCACGCTGGCCCGCGTGCTGCATGCTGAAAAGCATCCAGATGCCGACAAGCTGCGCGTCTGTACGGTCCTGACCGACGAGGGCGAAAAGCAGATCGTCTGCGGTGCCCCCAACGCCCGCGAAGGCATCACCGTCGTTCTGTGCAAGCCCGGCGATTACGTCCCCGGCATCGACACGACCCTTGGTATCGGCAAGATCCGGGGCGTCGAAAGCCACGGCATGATGGCCTCAGAGCGCGAGCTGGAGCTGTCGGATGAACATGACGGGATCATCGAGCTGCCGTCGGGCGAGGTAGGGCAGAAGTTCACCGACTGGCTGGCGCAGAATGATCCCGCCAAGGTCGATCCGGTGATCGAGATTGCCATCACCCCAAACCGCCCCGATGCGCTGGGCGTGCGCGGCATTGCCCGCGATCTGGCGGCACGTGGTTTGGGCACGATGAAGACAAAGGGCTTTGATCCCGTCGAGGCCGCCTTTGATGCCGACCTGTCTGTCAGTATCGACGACGACACGCTGGACGGCTGCCCGGTGTTCTGTGGCCGCGTGATCCGGGGCGTCACCAACGGGCCAAGCCCCGCGTGGTTGCAGGACCGCCTGCGGGCCATCGGGTTGCGCCCGATTTCCTTCCTTGTCGATGTGACCAACTATTTCACTTATGACCGCAACCGCCCGCTGCACGTCTTTGACGCCGACAAGGTCCGCGGCAACCTGCGCGTCCACCGTGCCAAGGGCGGCGAAGAGATGGTCGCCTTGGATGGCAAGACCTACACGTTCCAGCCCGGCATGATGGTCATTTCCGACGACACCGGCCCCGAAAGCATCGCCGGTGTCATGGGTGGCGAACCGACGGGCGTGACCGAGGACACGGTCAACGTGTTCGTCGAAAGCGCCTATTGGGACCCGGTGCAGATCGCCCTGACCGGCCGCGCCCTGCGCATCAATTCCGACGCCCGCTATCGGTTCGAACGGGGCATCGACCCGACCTATACTCCCGAGGGGCTGGACCGCGCGGTACGCATGATCCTTGACCACGCTGGGGGCGAGGCAAGTCGCGTCATTCAGGCGGGCAAAGTGCCCAATGTGACCCGGTCCTATCGGCTGGACGCCGACCGGGTGCAGAGCCTTGTGGGCATGGATATCCCTGAATCCACCCAGCGACAGACCCTGACCGCCCTGGGCTTCAAGATGGAGGGCGACATGGCGGTCGTCCCGTCCTGGCGTCCCGATGTGATGGGCGAGGCTGATCTGGTTGAAGAGGTTGCCCGCATCGCTTCGCTGACCAAGCTCAAGGGCAAGCCGATGGCCCGGATGATCCCCGGAGTGCCAAAACCCGTGCTGACCACGGGCCAGGTTCGCGCCACCGCCGCTCGCCGCACCGCTGCCGCTCTGGGCTATAACGAGTGTGTCACCTACAGCTTTATCGACCAGCAGGCGGCAAGCCTGTTCGGCGGTGGCGATGATGCGACCCGCCTTGAAAACCCGATTTCGGCTGACCTGAGCCACATGCGCCCTGCCCTGCTGCCCGGTCTTTTGCGCGCCGCGGCCCGCAACCAGGCCCGCGGATTCATGGATATGGCCCTGTTCGAGGTCGGCCACGCCTTTCACGGCGGCGAACCGGGTGAACAGCATCTGTTGGTCACCGGCCTTCTGATCGGCAAGACCGGCCCAAAGGATGTTCAAGGCACCTCACGCCCGGTGGATCTGTATGACGCCAAGGCTGATGCCGAGGCCGTTCTTGCCGCCATGGGCGCCCCCGCCAAGGTGCAGATCCTGCGCGGCGCGGCCGGATGGTGGCATCCGGGCCGCCATGGCATGATATGTCTGGGTCCGAAAAAGGTTCTGGGCGTATTTGGCGAATTGCACCCCAAGATCCTGCGCGAGATGGATATCAAAGGCCCTGTCGTGGCCTTTACCCTCTGGCCCGAAGAGATCCCGCTCCCCAAGAATCGTACGGCCACCCGCCCCGCCCTGATCGCCACCGACCTGCAAGCGGTCGAGCGCGACTTTGCCTTTGTGGTCGATACAGGGGTCGAGGCGCTGACGTTGGTGAATGCGGCCGCCGGGGCTGACAAGGCCCTGATCGCTGACGTCCGCGTGTTCGACCAGTTCATCGGCGGGTCGCTGGGCGAGGGGAAAAAGTCGCTGGCGATTACCGTGCGCCTGCAACCGACCGAGGCGACGCTCAAGGATGCCGAGATCGAGGCGGTCAGCGCCAAGATCATCGACAAGGTAACCAAGGCGACCGGGGGCGTTCTGCGCGGATAAGGTGGGTCAACACCCACCTGACAGGGGTCCTGATGTCCACCTTTGGTTTCCTTGGGTGGCGTCAGAGCCTTGGGTGGCGGCTTTTTGGGCTCCAAGGCGCGTCAAAGGCCCGCCGTAACGTCGGGGCTTGGCAAAATCGGGCGGCAGAGTAGCGTGGCCCCCATGGACTACGATTACATCATCATTGGCGGAGGGGCTGGCGGATCGGTGATGGCCGCCCGTCTGTCCGAGGACCCGTCAGTTAGCGTCTGCCTGATCGAGGCGGGCGGGGGCGGGCGCGACATCTTTGTCCGCGCCCCGCTTCTGGTGGCTGCAATGGTGTCAGGCCGCCCCAGGATCAACAATTGGGCGCTGTGGACCACCCCGCAAAAGGGGCTGAACGGCAGGCGGGGATTTCAACCGCGAGGCAAGGCGCTGGGCGGATCAACCGCCATCAATGCCATGCTATATGTACGTGGTCATCCCGCCGATTACGATGAATGGGCCAATCTGGGAGCGACAGGCTGGGCCTGGTCTGACGTGCTGCCCTATTTCCTGAAGGCCGAGCGGAACATGCGCGGGGTCAGTCCGCTGCATGCGGATGCAGGTCCCTTGCAGGTCGCCGACCAAAACGACCCCCGCCCGATTTCCCGCGCCTTTGTCGAGGCCGCCGGGGAATGCCAGATCCCGCACAACCCCGACTTCAACGGACCGACGCAGGACGGCGCGGGTCTTTATCAGGTCATGCAGTATTTTGACGGACCACATGCGGGCGAACGCTGTTCAGCAGCGGCAGCCTATCTCTTTCCAGCGATGGCCCGCCCCAACCTGACGGTGATGACCCGCGCCCTTGTCCGGCGCGTCGTGATCGAAGAAGGCAGGGCGGCCGGCGTTGCCGTTCATCACGCGGGCGAGGATCGCCTGATCCGGGCGCGGCGCGAGGTGATTCTGGCCGCCGGGGCCTTTGGTACGCCGCAGATCCTGATGTTGTCCGGGATCGGACCTGCCGACGAATTGCGCGCCCACAAGATCGAGGTGATCCACGATCTGCCCGGAGTGGGGCGCAATTTGCAGGACCATCTGGATCACATCATCTCGTACACCTCGCCCCGCCGGGACGTGATCGGCCTCAACCCGCGCGGGCTGGTCGATCTGGCCAAGGCCGCAATGCAGTGGCGCAAGGACGGGTCGGGAATGTTCGCCACCCCTGCGGCCGAAGGGGGCGCCTTTGTCAAAAGCCGCCCCGATCTGGACCGGCCCGACCTGCAACTGCATTTCCTGGTCGGGATCGTGGACAACCATATGCGCAAGATCCACACCAGCCATGGGTTCAGTTGTCACGTCTGCGTCCTTCGCCCGGAAAGCCGGGGGACGGTGGGGCTCCAATCGGCAGACCCGGCGAAACCACCCCGGATCGACCCGGCCTTTCTGTCTGACCCCGCCGATCTGAAAACGCTGATGGCCGGGGCGCGGCTGATGGAAGAAGTGGTCAAGGCACCGGCGCTGACCCCTTGGCGGGGGCGCAGGCTCTATCCTCATGATGGCAGCGACGCGGCACTTGAACGGGATATTCGCGCGCGGGCCGACACGATCTATCACCCGGTCGGGACCGCCCGAATGGGGACCGACGACATGGCTGTCGTCGATCCCTCTTGCAACGTTCACGGCATCCCGGGGCTTCGCGTGATCGACGCGTCGGTCATGCCTCGCCTGATCGGCGGCAACACCACCGCCCCCACGATCATGATCGCAGAAAAGATTGCCGGCCAGATGGTGAACGCGCCCCTTTAAGGTGGGTTTTAACCCGCCCTACCCCTTCGGATCCGGGATATTGCGAGCCTTGGCGACGGCGGGGCGGGCAAAGAACCGATCGACATAGGCGGGGACATTGCGCAGGTCGTTGTATCCGGTCACCTCTTTTGCCCCGTAGAATTCCAGTGCGTCCAGCCAGGGGGCCAGCGCCATGTCGGCGATCGAATAGTCGCCCGCGATCCACTCCTGCCCGTCCAGCTGTTTGTCCACGACGGCGAGCAACCGCCGCGCTTCGCCGATATAACGGTCGCGGGCGGTCGGGTCCTCCATCTTGGACCCGGCAAATTTGTAGAAGAACCCAAGCTGGCCAAACATCGGGCCCACGCCGCCCATCTGGAACATCACCCACTGGATGACCTTGTATTTGTCCGCCGGGGTAGCCCCCAGAAATTTACCCGATTTTTCAGCCAGATAGATCAGGATCGCCCCGGATTCCCACAGCCCGATGGGCGCACCGCCCGGTCCGTGCGGGTCGATGATCGCGGGGATCTTGTTGTTGGGGTTGAGCGACAGGAACGCATCCGATTTCACGTCCGCATCGGACAGGGTGACAAGGTGCGGTTCATAGGCCAGTCCCATCTCCTCGAGCGCGATGGAGGCCTTGACCCCGTTGGGTGTGGGATAGGCATAAAGCTGGATCACATCGGGGTTGGCCGCGGGCCAGCGGGCGCTGATCGGAAAGGCGGAAAGATCGGCCATGACGGCCTCCTGTCTGAGAATTGTTACCGCTCACACTTAAGGGGAAACTGCCCCAAAAAAACCCGTGAATCGTTGCAAGAAAACGGCTAACGGTGTGCGCACACGCGCAAAGGCAAGAATGTCGGCGCAAAGCCAAGTTTGGGTAGGGACAGCCAATGATTAAAGAATTCCGCGATTTTATCGCCAAAGGCAACGTGATGGACCTTGCGGTCGGTATCATCATCGGTGCCGCCTTTACCGCCATCGTCAGCAGCCTTGTGGGCGACCTGATCAACCCGATCATCGGTCTGATCCTGGGCGGTGTCGATTTCACCAACATGTATGTCGTCCTGTCGGGTGACGTTCCTGCCGGTGCCGGCCTGCAAGTCGCCCGCGATGCTGGTGCGGCTGTGTTTGCCTATGGCGCCTTCATCACCGCCGTCATCAACTTTCTGATCATCGCGTTTGTGGTGTTCATGCTGGTCAAGGCCGTCAACAGCCTGAAAAAGAAAGAAGAAGAAAAGCCCGCAGCCCCAGCAGCCCCGACCGAGATCGACGTGCTGATGGAAATCCGCGACGCGCTGAAGAAGTAAGAGCGTTCAAAATACTCGAAAGGCCCGCCAGCGATGGCGGGCCTTTTGCATTCACAAGACCGACGCGGCGTCAACAAATGGCAGGCCAAGCGCCTTACCCACCGCGGCATAGGTCAGTTTTCCCGCATGGACGTTGAGGCCCTCCAGCAAGTGCCGATCATCCCGGCACGCCTGCTTCCATCCCTTGTCGGCCAGCGCCAGCAGGAACGGCAGGGTGGCGTTGCCCAGTGCAAGTGTCGAGGTGCGCGCCACGGCACCGGGCATGTTGGCCACGCAGTAGTGCATGATCCCGTCGACCTCGTAGATCGGGTCCTGGTGGGTGGTGGCGTGGCTGGTCTCAAAGCAGCCGCCCTGGTCGATGGCCACATCGACCAGGGCCGCCCCGGGTTTCAGTTCGGCCAGTTGTGCCCGGCTGATCAGTTTGGGCGCAGCCGCCCCGGGGATCAGCACCGCCCCGATGATCAGGTCGGCCTGCCGTGCCAGATCCATCGTGTTGGCCGCACTGGCATAGCCATTCTTGAACGTCCCGCCGAACACATCGTCTAGATACCGCAGGCGGGGGAGCGAGCGGTCGAGCACGGTCACATCCGCCCCCATTCCCGCCGCGACCTTGGCCGCGTGGGTGCCCACCACCCCGCCGCCGATCACCAGAACCCGACCGGGGGCGACACCCGGCACCCCGCCCAGCAGCACGCCGCGCCCGCCATTGGCCTTTTGCAAGGTCCAGGCCCCGACCTGCGGCGCCAACCGCCCGGCAACCTCGGACATGGGCGCCAACAAGGGCAGCCCACCCCGGTCGTCCGTCACGGTTTCATAGGCGATGCAGGTCGCCCCCGAGGCCAGCAGATCGTGCGTCTGGTCCGGGTCGGGGGCAAGGTGCAGGTAGGTGAACAGGATCTGCCCGTCGCGCAGGCGCTTGCGCTCGACGGCTTGCGGTTCCTTGACCTTGACGATCAGGTCGGCGGCGGCGAACACCTCCTCAGCCGTGCCAGCAATGGCCGCCCCGGCGGCGATGTAGTCGGCATCGGTGAACCCGGCCCCCAGCCCGGCCCCGGTTTCCACTGTCACGGTGTGGCCGTGAACGACCGCCTCGTGCGCGGCGGCGGGGGTCAGGCCCACGCGAAATTCCTGCGGTTTGATTTCCTTGGGGCAACCGATGTGCATGTCTGATCCTCCTGCGATTTGGGCGGATCATGGGCCGGATGCGGCGCAAGTTCTTGGGAAAGCCTTCGGTTGTGTGAATGATATTCACAAGATATGTGCGTGATAGAATGATTTGGCAGGAGGATTTTGCGCAAATGGAGATGGACCCGATTGATCGCCGCCTGCTGGAGGTGCTTCAGAAGGATGGCCGCATGTCCAACGCCGACCTGTCGGACCGCGTGCATCTGTCCCCGTCGGCTTGTCATCGCCGCGTGCAGCGGCTGGAGGAGGCGGGCGTCATCACCGGCTATGTCGCGTTGGTCAACCCGCGCGAGGTCGGCCGCAAGACCACCGTGTTTGTCGAGATCACCCTGTCGGGTCAGGCGGACGAGGTGCTGGATGCGTTCGAGCGCGCCGTGGCCCGGGTGCCTGACGTGCTGGAATGTCATCTGATGGCGGGGTCGGCCGATTACCTTCTCAAGGTCGTGGCCCTTGATACCGAGGATTTCGCCCGCATCCACCGCCGGTATCTTGCCACCCTGCCCGGGGTCGCGCAGATGCAGTCCAGCTTTGCCTTGCGCACGGTGACCCAGACAACCGCCCTGCCGGTCTGACCGGGAAGGGGGCAGGACTAGCGGTCGGGTGTGTCCCAACTGGCGGGTGGCACCTTGTTCCGGCGCAGCCGCAGCGCCAGACCCAAGGCCGTGCCAACCCCGATGGCCGTGGTCAGGTCAGCCAGCACCGTGAGCGTCAGCGTGAGCAGAAGAAGCAGCCGGTCGGCCATGGGGGCAGCCATGTAGTGCCGCCATTTGCCCGGTTCGGACATGTTCCACGCGGTCAGGATCAACAGACCCGCCAACGCAGGCATCGCCATTCGTCCGGCCAACGGGGCGGCCACGAACATCACCACCATGATCGTGACTGCATGGATCATCCCCGCCACCGGTGTCTGCCCGCCCGCCCGCACGTTCGTCGCAGTCCGCGCGATGGCCCCCGTCGCAGGCAGTCCGCCAAACAGGGACGAGGCGATGTTGGCAAAGCCTTGGGCAGCCACTTCGGCATTGGGCCGGTGTTTCGCCCCGATCATCCGGTCCGCCACCATCGCCGACAGGAGCGATTCGATCCCCGCCAGAAAGGCGATGGTAAAGGCCGAAGGCAGCAACTCTCGCAGTTTTCCAACCGATAGGTCCGGAAGATGCGGCAGGGGCAGCGTGCGCGGCAGGTCGCCAAAGCGCGAGGTGATAGTATCGACAGACCCGGCCCACACCGCAAAGGCCGACGTGAGCGCGACGGCCACGATCAGCCCCGGCAGGCGAGGCGCCGCCTTGCGAAATACAATGATCAGCAGCATTGTCAAAAGCCCGATCCCCAATGCTGGCCCGTTCAGGCTGGATCGGGCAGCCCAGAGAACCTCGATCTTGGGAAGAAAATCGGCGGGGACCGCCCCGGTTTGCAGGCCCAGCAAGTCCTTGAGCTGGCTGGTCGCGATGATCAGCGCGATGCCGATGGTAAAGCCGTTGATGACAGGTTCGGGCACATAGGCCACAAGGTTGCCAATGCGCAGATACCCCGCCACGGCAAGGATGATCCCCGCCATCAGGGTCGCCGTGACCAGCCCGTCATACCCATGCGCCGCGATAACCCCGTACACCACGACGATAAAGGCCCCGGTCGGCCCGCCGATCTGCACCTTTGATCCGCCCAGCGCCGAAATGAGAAAGCCCGCGACGATGGCTGTCACCAGCCCCTTGTCCGGTCCGGCCCCCGAGGCGATGGCGATGGCCAGGCTCAGCGGCAGGGCCACCATCGCCACCGTGACCCCGGCAAAGAGGTCCGCCAGAAATGTCTTGCGGCTATAGCTGGCAAAGGTGTTGAGCGTTTCAGGGCGCATCGGGGCTATCCGTCGGGGAATGAGTCGCCTCGGCATACGCCCCCGTTGCCACCGAGGAAAGAGGATCGACCGCCCCACTTTGACGTGAGAACCACCAACCGGTCCTTGCCGCCAGAAAGGACGGGGGCCAATCATGCCCCACGCGCGGTGGAGATGTGAGATGGAAACGGTCAGATGGGCGATGGGTGGAGCGGCAGTAATCGCGGTGGCGGCGGCTGTCGTGCTGTGGCCCCGCCCGGCCGAGGACCGACGCGATCCGATTGTCGCTGGCGACGGGCAAGAGGTCGTGCTGCTGCCGTTTTCCTCGGATTTTTCGCTGGATCCGCTGCCGCCCGGTTGGACCCACCGCACATTCTGGACGAGCCCGCCGATGGATCTGTCGTTTGTGACGATGGCGGGCCGACCGGCCCTGCGTTGTGCCACCACAGGTGGAGGGTCGATCCTGAGCCGGGCCGTCAATCTGTCCCTCGACGAATTTCCGCAACTGACCTGGACCTGGTACGTCGAACGGGGCCTGACCGGCGAAGTGGACGAGACGACCGAGGCGGGTGACGATCACCCGGTCCGCCTGTTCCTGAGGATGGCCGATGCGGACGGCACGCCTCATGTGGCCGAGATCATCTGGTCCAATGCACGCTACGCCCCCGGCGACTACAAGGTGATCGGCGGGTTTCAGCATCTGGTCGCGGATGGTCTGGCAGAGCATGTCGGGCAATGGCGGGAAGAGCAGGCAGACCTTGGCGCGCTGTATTCCCACCTGTCGGGTCACATGGCAGGCGGGCGGCTGACGTCGATCGGACTGTTCTGCGATACGGACAACACAGGCGCGTCCAGCATCGCCTACACCACGGATGTTGTGGCCCACCGCAGACCCTGAGACAAAAACAAACCCCCGAAGGCCGGGCCTGCGGGGGTCGTTTCAGTCTCGGTCCAGTCGAAAGGGGGGGCTTAAAGCATCCCCTCGCGCTGCAACTTCTTCCGAGCGAGCTTGCGCTGACGGCGGATGGCCTCGGCCTTTTCGCGCGCCTTGCGGACGGAGGGCTTCTCGAAATGTTGCTTGAGCTTCATTTCGCGGAACACACCTTCGCGCTGCAGCTTTTTCTTCAGAGCGCGGAGCGCCTGATCGACGTTGTTGTCACGAACACTAACCTGCATGTGGTTTTCACCACCTCTCTAAGTTGGATTTGCAAAAATTGCAGGAAGTGGCCGTATAGCAAAGCGCCCCTATGTTGTCTAGGGTTCCGGATGACAGGAGAAACCGCCATGCAGCCCCCCCCGATTGACCCCGCCAAGGACGCCTTGCTCGATTCGATTCTCCCTCACGTCGCTTTTGACGGCTGGGCCGACCGGGCCTTTGATGCCGCGGTGGCTGAAGTGGGGATTGATCCTGTCCATGCCCGCACGTTGTGTCCTCGGGGCGCTGTTGATCTGGCCATCGCCTTCCACCAGAGGGGCGATATGGCAATGCTGGCCGCGCTTAAGGCCGCTGACCTGTCCGACCTGCGATACAGCGAAAAGGTGGCCCGCGCCGTTCGTTTGCGACTGGACGCCATCGACGACAAGGAGGCCGTGCGCCGGGGGACTGCTCTGTTCGCCCTGCCACATCTGGCGGCTGACGGGGCCAAACTGATCTGGGGCACCGCCGACCTGATCTGGGACGCGTTGGGCGACAGGTCGGACGACGTGAACTGGTACTCCAAACGGGCGATCTTGTCCGCCGTCTATGGATCGTCGGTGCTGTATTGGCTGGGCGATCAAACCCCGGGGGCCGAGGCGACCGATGCTTTCATCGCCCGACGGATCGACAATGTGATGCAGGTCGAAAAGGTGAAGGCACAGATCAAGGCCAACCCACTGACCGCCCCACTGGCCAAAGGGGCCGAACGGATGTTGAGTTGGGTCAAGGCGCCCAGCCGTATCCCTCAGGTCGATCTGCCCGGCATGTGGCGTCCGCGCGACTGACCGGGGGCGGTGGGTTGAAACCCACCGTGACAGGGGTCTTTGCCCTTCACCTTGCCATAACAACTCCCGCCGGAGGCTCCCGGACCCGCGCCAGGAGCCTGCGGCGGGAGTTTTTCAGACCAAAGAAGCCGGGGCGGTCTGTAAGGTGGGTTTCAACCCACCCTTCGCCCTGTTCGCGTGGCGTCAGGCCCAGATCAAAGTGGCCAGCGCCACAGCCTGAACGGCAACGATGGCAAGGTTCGCCTGCACCACCGGATTGCCCAGACCGACCGCAGCAGCGGTTGCCAGTTTGTAGGTGATCTGAACCGCGAACAATCCCACGGTCATCGGAATGGCCCAGGTCATCCCCAGAAGATGCGCCGCGATCAGGGCCAGGCTAATGGCGCAGATCGCCCCGTAAAGACAGGTCAGGATTGCCCGCCCGTCCGTTGGCGGGCCATAGACCTTGTCGGCGGCGGGGGTTTGAGCGATCAATATCCCGAGGACAGGAACCAGCACGACAACGTTCACGATCAGGGCGGCGACAAGCATGGAATACCTTTCCGAAGAGTTTGACGGGATACGCAGCATCCCAGCCAAAGGATCATCGATATGACCGACATGATGCGCGCCATCGAAATTTCACGTCCGGGCGGGCCCGAGGTGTTGGTGCCCACCAGCCGGCCCCAACCCGTGGCCGGAGTCGGTCAGGTCGTCATTAAGGTGGCCTATGCCGGAGTGAACCGCCCCGATGCCTTGCAGCGCGCGGGCCTGTATGCACCGCCCCCCACCGCCAGCGACCTGCCCGGGCTCGAGGCGGCGGGCGAAGTCGTGTCGGTTGGGCCCGGGGTCACGGAACCCAAGGTCGGGGATCTGGTTTGTGCCCTGCTACCCGGTGGGGGTTATGCCGAATATGTGGCGACCCCTGCCGCCCATTGTCTGCCCGTCCCTGACGGGCTGAGCCTGAAACAGGCGGCGTGCCTGCCGGAAACCGTCTTTACCGTCTGGTCCAACGTGGTGATGCGCGGCGGCCTGACCGGGGGCGAACGGTTTCTGGTGCACGGCGGGTCGAGCGGGATCGGCACCACCGCCATCCAGATCGCCAGCGCCTTGGGTGCCCGTGTCTTTGCCACCGCCGGGACGGCGGACAAATGCGCGGCCTGTGTCGGGCTTGGCGCCGAGCGCGCCATCAATTACCGCGACGAGGATTTCGTGGCGGTGATGAAAGACGCAGGCGGGGCGAACCTGATCCTCGACATGGTCGGCGGCGCCTATGTGCAGCGGAACCTGTCCGCCTTGGCCGATGACGGACGGCTGGTGCAGATCGCATTCCTGCAATCGCCCAAGATGGAGCTGAACCTTGCACCGCTCATGATGCGCCGCCTGACCCTGACCGGATCAACCCTGCGCCCGCAGTCCGATCTGGCCAAGGCCCGCATCGCCGATCAGGTCCGCGCCCATGTCTGGCCAATGCTTGCCGCGGGCCGCATTGCCCCGGTAATGGACAGCGAATTCCCGTTCGAGGATGCCGCCAGCGCCCATGCCCGGATGGAAGGCGGGAACCATATCGGCAAGATCGTTCTGAAAGTTCATTGAACCGTCACGGGTCTGTCATCTTGGCTGCCTAGCCCGAACCTGCGCGCCTGTACGGCGCAGGATCATGACAGGACACAGACGTTGAAAAACACGCTTCGTGTGGCGCTGGCCGCTTCGGTCGCCGCTATGGCGTTTGCCACTGCCGTGGCAGCCCAAGACACCTATTCCTTCGCCCTTTGGGGTGACATGCCCTATGCCAAGGCCGACGACGCCCCGGCCATCCCCGCCCTGCTGGCGGACATGAACGCGTCCGACCTCGCGTTTTCGCTCTATGACGGGGATATCAAGGACGGATCGTCCGAATGTACCGACCAGATCTATCTGGACGCGCTGGCCATGTTCAAGACGCTGACCGCCCCGGCCATCTACGTGCCTGGCGACAATGAATGGACCGACTGCCACCGGATCAACAACGGCGGGTACGACAACCTGGAACGACTGGAGCACGTTCGTCAGGTGATGTTTGCCACGCCGACACTGGGTCAGTCCACGATGGACGTCACCCGTCAGTCCGCGCCCTATGTCGAGAACGTGATGTTCGACCGGGGCGGCGCGATGTTCGTGGGGCTGAACGTGCCCGGATCGAACAACAACAAGGTCAACGATGACGCCGCCTGCACGGCCAAATCCGCCCGCACCCCCGCACAGTGCGCCGCCGACAATGCCGAATACGAGGCCCGCGATGCCGCCAACATCGCCTGGATGACCGAAGCCTTTGCCAAGGCTGCCGTCAACGCAGACAAGGGCATCATGATCGTCATTCAGGGCGACCCCGGTTTCGTCATCCCCGAAACCGAGGATGACGACGAAAGCCGCCTGCCGGGCAAAGACGGCTATGCCGCCTTCCTTGACGCGCTGATCGCCCAGACCGAAGCCTTTGATGGGCAGGTCGTTCTGGTCCACGGCGACACCCACTATTTCAAGATCGACAAGCCGTTGCCCGATGCCACCCACATGCTGCCCAACTTTACCCGGGTGCAGACCTTTGGGTCGCCCAACATCCAATGGATCAAGGTCGATGTGGATGCGACCGGCCGCGACGTGTTCACGTTCCAACCGATGGTGGTCGCGGCGAACGCGATGAAGAGCATGTCGAACTAGGCCGAACCGAGGCCGCACCGGAGGCGGCCCCGTTTTCCCGCTTTGGGCCTTTCCCCAGCCCGTGTTAACATTTCGGCACGCGGGGGGGAGGCGTTGAGTCTGCTCTGCTGCGGGACCGCATGACACAAGGTGCATCATGGACAAGAAGCCTGCCCCCAAAGGGGCGAAAGAGATCAAGCCGCTGCCGACCGCCACCAACATCGCCGCCCCCAAAGGCGGCGCGACCGGGACCAAGCCCAAGGGCAAGTGAGAGTCAGGTCAGGTGCGTTGAAACGCACCTTACTGGGGCAACACCGATCTTTTGCCGATTTGTAAGGTGGGTTTAAACCCACCTTACCTTTGCTCACCTGACCGGTTCGAACTTGGCGCTGGGCAGGGTGCAGTCTTGGGAGACGTCCGCCCCGCAGACCCGGAATTCAAGGTCCTTGGTCAGGCATATCCGGGTTTCCTGGATATAGCCGCTTTGGCAGGTGATCGTCACCTCAGTGGGCTTGAGGTCGGGGTTCTTGTCCACAAAGGCCTCCTCGATCAGAGATGCGGGGAGAGTGACGGATTGTGTCAGCCTGCGAAATGCCTGCGGGATGGCCACCGTTTCATAGGCGCGGCGGGCCAGCGCGAAATAGTCACGCGGACTGAGCCCCGAACAGACGCCATGTTTGTTCCACTGATACCAGGCCAGCCCGGATGTGCCCATGATATCGGCCATGTCTTTGGTGTCCTGGCGGCTGGGCGGGCCAAAGCTCGTGCGGCAATACTCGGGATAGCCCCGGTCGTACTGCGGCCAGAGGCCATGCAGCACCCAGCCGTAATCCTCGGACGGATCGCATTGCGGGGATTGCCGTGCGTCCCCTTCGAGCGCGCACCAGTTGGGCGACCACGACAGCGACAGGACGTAGTAGTCGAACTGGCCCGCCGTGCCGTCCGCCCGGGCGGCGCTGGCGACGAAAAGCAGGGCAAACAGGGCACGCAACATTTGATCTTTTCCTTGAGGCTTTGCCCGACTATATAGCCTGCAAGTTCCCCGACAACGTGAACCCGGCCTAAATCAGGTCCGCCCCCAAAAAGGGCACGGGGAAGATTTGTTCGCAAGGAGACGTAACATGACCGACAAACCGATCATGGCCAAGGCCACCGCCGTCTGGCTGGTGGACAACACCACCATCAGTTTTCGCCAGATCGCCGATTTTGTCGGCATGCACGAGCTTGAAATTCAGGGCATCGCCGACGGCGATGTGGCCGCCGGTGTCAAGGGGTTCGACCCCGTCGCCAACAACCAGTTGACGCAAGACGAGATCACGGCCGCCGAAAAAGACCCGATCCACAAGCTCAAGCTGAAGTACAACGCCTCGGCCGTGGGCGAGGAAAAGCGGCGCGGCCCGCGCTATACCCCTCTGTCCAAGCGGCAGGATCGGCCCGCCTCGATCCTGTGGCTGGTGAAATTCCACCCCGAACTGTCGGATGGCCAGATTTCCAAGCTGGTGGGGACGACCAAGCCGACCATCCAGGCGATCCGCGAACGGACCCACTGGAACATCAACAGCATCGACCCGATCGACCCGGTTGCCCTTGGCCTGTGCAAGCAGTCCGAACTGGACGCCGCCGTGCAAAAGGCCAACGCCAAGAAGGCCAAGGAAGGCGGCGTGATGACCGACGACGAACGCCGCAAGCTGGTCAGCACCGAACAAAGCCTCGGTATGGCACCCGAGCCCAAGATGCCGTCGTCGATGGCGGGCCTTGAATCCTTCAGCCTGTCCGAAACCATGGATGATCCGCGCGATTCCAACGCCGATTTCTCGGACGCGGACAGCTTCTTCAATCTGCCCGACGATGCGGAAGACGAGGATGACGAGGACGGCAAGAGCAGCCGCCGCTGATCCCGGTCGCAGTAAATTTCGCCCCGGCTACCCTGTGGCCGGGGTTTTTTCATGCCTGCAAACTGCTGTAATCCCGACATATAAACACAATTAGACACATTTTCGCCCAAATCTCTGCCTATCCTTAACCCAAGGCTAGGACATGACGCCCGATAAACGGACGCACAGAGGAGCAGGCGATATGCTGATGGACGTACGGGATTTTGCCGATCCCAAGATCAGGAAACTTGTGCGCGCAGAGCGGACCAAGGCGGACAATCTGGACCTGTTCGGGGAAAAACCCCCGGCCGAGTTGATGACCCCCTATCCGCTGGACGACGAAGGCACGGCCCGTTCGGCCCTGTTGCAGCAGAAATATGTGGACCGCGCCCGCAACATCGAACGCTGCTGGAACCGTGTGCAGTTGTACCTTCCCGAGATGATCTCGGCGCCGCCGATGGACGTGCTGGAAATGTCGACGGCGCATGGCGGGATGCTCGAAATCCTGCGCCACTTTGGCCACAACGTCGTGGGCAACGACTATGCCAACATGGTCAGCAAACGCGCCGGGCAGGAAATGAGCCAGTTCCGCAGCCTGAACGACGAGAGCTTTACCCGCCACGAAGATGACATCGGCCTGCCCATCGCCGCCGATGAAACCCCCGACTGGCCCTACCGCCACATCGTCGAATCGGTCGGTCTGCCGATGAAGATCTTTGATGCTGGCCACGCCCCCTATCCATTCGAGGACAAGGCGGTCGATGTGACCATCTGCATTCAGGCGATCGAACATTACTGCCACCCCCGCGACTGGATGGCAATCGTGGACGAATTCTGCCGGATCAGCCGCAAGTCGGTGTTTGTGATGCTCAACCGCCTGATCCCCGAATTCCGGGAAAAGCCCGACTACCTCGAGGCGTTCACCGACTTCCGCCTGGGGATGCGGTCCTATCGCAAGCACAGGTTTGTCTGCGTGGGGTCGCACGTTCACTGGGATCAGGCGCTGGGGTTCAAACTCATGGCGGTTTGATCCGTCCCGACCAGACTTTTGCAGGACCCCGGCCGATGGCGCGGGGTCCTGTCGTTTTCAGACCGGCGAATCATCGGTTCTGCGCTAGGCTCACCGCATTGACCGGAGAGTTTTGATGCGTCTGATGATTGCCCTTTTGCTGGCCTGCGGCATTGCCGCCCCCGCTGCCGCCCTGAACATCTGTGACGAATTGTGGTTCACCCGGAACCTAGCCTTTGACCGGGCAGGATACTGTTTCGGCTCGCCGCTGGGGCAAGCGGTGTTCGACAATTCCAACTGCACCACCCATGATCCCGTCGCGTCCCGCGCCGATCAGGTTGTCGTCGATCAAGTGCTCGAGATCGAGGCCGAATGGGAGTGCCACATCGACACCCACCGGCGCAGTCTGGACATTCCGTTTCTGGACCTGCGCCGACAGATGGCCGATCTGCCGGTTCCGCACGGGTATGAAAGCGCCTGTATCGGTTGGCGGGGCACGTCGATGACGCTGCATTCCGCCCGGTCCGACAAGGCCGCAATCACCGGGATCATCGCCAGTGGCGAAGATATCCTGTTCCAGTTTCTTGAACAGGACGGCTGGACTTTCCTCATATCGCAGAACAGCGGAGCCGACATGGGTTGGGTCCGGTCGTTTTCGTGGACCGCGAAAACCTGTGATGAGGTCGCAGGCTAAAGACTGCGCCGGGCCTTGAGCGCGGCGGTGATTGTCCCGTCGTCCAGATAATCCAGCTCGCCCCCGACAGGCACACCCTGAGCAAGGCTGGTGACGGTCACACCGGGCAACTGGTCGGCGATGTAATGGGCGGTCGTCTGCCCGTCGATGGTGGCCCCCAGCGCCAGAATGACCTCGGACACATTTTCACCCGCGATCCGGTCGATCAGGCGGGGGATGCGCAGTTCGTCCGGCCCCACGGCATCCAGGGCGGACAGCGTGCCGCCCAGAACGTGATAGCGCCCCTTGAATTGCTGACTGCGCTCCATCGCCCACAGGTCGGCCACATCTTCCACAACACAGATCTGGCCGTTGGCCCGTTTGTCGGAGGTGCAGATGTCACAGATATCAGTCGTGCCGATGTTGCCGCAGTTCAGGCATTCGCGGGCGGTTGCGCCGACACGGGTCAGCGCCTCGGCCAGCGGGATCAGGTGCAGGCTGCGTTTCTTGATCAGGTGCAGGACCGCACGACGGGCCGACCGCGGGCCCAGCCCCGGCAGGCGCGACAACAGGTCGATCAACGCCTCGATATCTTTGGTGCCCTGCGTCATGATCGGGAGCCGATTTTTGACACAAAAATCGGAACGGATTTTGTGCAAAATCCGTCGCCCTTGGCCACTGGTGCAACATTGAACAGGGGACGGCCCTCAGAACGGGAACTTGATATCGGGCGGCAGCCCCAGCGACGTCGTCAGCGCGGACATCTCGTCTGCCTCGCGCTGGCGGGCCTTGGCCTGAGCATCCTTGATCGCGGCAAGGATAAGGTCCTCGACCACTTCCTTGTCGGACCCGTTGAAAATCGACGGGTCGATGTCGATGGATTTCAACTCGCCCTTGGCGGTCGCCGTGGCCTTGACCAACCCCGCGCCCGACACCCCCTCGACCGTGATGGTATGCAGGTCCTCTTGCATCTGGGCCATCTTGACCTGCAATTCCTGCGCGGACTTCATCATCTTGGCCATGTCGCCAAGCCCGCCCAATCCTTTGAACATCATCGTCTCCTTGTTCGTCTTTATCTCAGTTAACGGGGGCAGTAAGGGGGCGGCAAGCCCTCAGTCGTCCTCGAACGGGTCCCATTCATCGTCTACCACTGGCAGGGCATCGACCTCGGCCTCCTGCGCCTTGGCGCTGGCGGACCGTATTTCGGTGATCCTTGCCTTGGGAAATGCGGTCAGAACGGCCTGCACCAAAGGATGTGCGCTGGCTTGCGCCCTCAGATCAAGGTCGGCAGCATCCCGGGTTTCGGCGATGGTGGCCGCCCCCCCCGTGTTGACGACGCTGACCGCCCAGCGGTTGCCCGTCCACCCTTGCAACCGTTGTCCCAACCGCTGGGCCAAGTCGGCAGGGGCACGCGGGCCGGGTTCGAATTCGATCCGCCCCGGCTGATACTTCGCGAGCCGCACACCGGTTTCGACTTCGACCAGCAATTTGACATCGCGGTGGGCGCGGATCAACTCCACCACATCCTCGAACCGCGCGAACCGGGCCAGCGCCCCGGCATCCAGATCTGGGGCAAGCTGGCTGACGGTGCCGGACGGCCCGGAATGTGTGGGCGCGGGTATGCCCTGCGCCTGTGTCGTCCCACCGCCAACCGGAGCGGGCCGGCCGCCGCCGGACGGCCCAGACGGAGGAGGCGTCGCGTGCTGTAGCTTGCGCAGCAATTCATCCGGCGTGGGCAGGTCAGCCACATGGGTCAGCCGGATCACGGCCATTTCGGCGGCCATCATGGCATTGGGCGCATGACCTACTTCTTCGAGGGATTTCAACAGCATCTGCCACATTCGGCTGAGCACTCGCATGGGCAGGCGGGTCGCCATCTCTTGCCCCCGCGCCCGCTCGTCCGGGCCGATGGTCGGGTCCTCCGCGGCCTCGGGCGTGATCTTGATGACGCTGACCCAATGGGTGATGTCGGCCAGATCGCGCAGCACGGCCATCGGATCGGCCCCGTCGGAATACTGGGACGACAATTCGGTCAGGGCTGCCGCCGCCTCGCCCCGCAGGATCAGATCAAACAGATCGAGCACGCGGCCCCGGTCTGCCAGACCCAGCATCGCGCGGACCTGTTCGGCGGTGGTTTCCCCGGCCCCATGCGAAATCGCCTGATCCAGCAGCGACGTCGCATCGCGGGCGGATCCTTCGGCGGCGCGGGTGATCAGCGCCAGCGCATCGTCCGAAATCTCGGCCCCTTCGCTGGTGGCGATCTTGCGGAGCAGGCCGATCATGACCTCGGGTTCGATCCGCCGCAGATCGAACCGCTGGCACCGGGACAGGACCGTCACCGGAACCTTGCGGATTTCCGTGGTGGCAAAGATGAATTTCACATGCGCAGGCGGTTCCTCGAGCGTCTTGAGCAACGCGTTGAACGCCCCGGTCGACAGCATGTGAACTTCGTCGATGATGTAAACTTTATAGCGGGCGCTCGCGGCGCGGTAATGCACCGAATCAATGATTTCGCGGATATTGGCGACCCCGGTATTCGAAGCCGCGTCCATCTCCATCACGTCCACATGGCGGCCTTCCATGATCGCCCGGCAGGGTTCGCAGACGCCACAGGGGTTGGTCGTCGGCCCCCCGGTACCATCCGGCCCGACACAGTTCATCCCCTTGGCGATGATCCGGGCCGTGGTCGTCTTGCCCGTTCCCCGGATGCCCGTCATCATGAAGGCCTGCGCGATACGATCGGCCTCGAACGCATTTTTCAGGGTGCGCACCATCGCATCCTGCCCGACCAGATCGGCAAAGGTTTCGGGCCGGTATTTCCGGGCAAGAACCTGATAGGGTTTGGCGGGGGTGTCGGTCATCGGGGCTTTCGCGGCAACTGTTGTCCGCACAAGGTAAGCATCGCAGCGGGCAAGGTCCACCGGGGAAAGGGGCGCCATGGCAGAGTTCGGGATATACGCGCTGTCCGTTGGGGGCGGAACACTGGCACTTTGCCCCATGCCGGGGCGGGGGGGCGACTATGCGGCGGACCTTGGCCGAATTCTGAACTGGTCTCCCGCCCTCGTCATCAGCATGACCCCAGAGGAAGAAATGAGGGCGGCCGGGGCCGCTGACTTGTCCCGCGACCTTGCGAACTCAGGTATCGCCTGGCGGCACATGCCCGTGGCTGACTTTGGCGTGCCGACTGCCCCGGCGCTATGGCCCCCGATCGAGGCGCTTGCACGGGCTGCACTGGACGCAGGCAATCGGGTGCTGATCCATTGCATGGGCGGCTGCGGGCGGTCCGGGATGGCCGCCCTGCGCGTGATGGTGGCGGCCGGCGAACCAGCAGAGCCCGCGCTTGCCCGTCTGCGGTCCGTGCGACTCTGCGCTGTCGAAACCGTGGATCAGCGCCGGTGGGCGTCATCGCCACCTGACCTGCTCTCCACCCCCGGCCAAGCCTGATCGCTGCCTGCCTACACCCAGGGCCAGCACGGACGTTGACCCGACAGGTTGGCTTGCTACATTCAAGATTGGAACATATGGTGAACGAATGGTCAAACGCACCCTCGATGAAAAGCTGGCGATTCTGGCCGACGCGGCCAAATACGACGCTTCCTGTGCCTCGTCCGGGGGCGAGCGGCGCAATTCGTCTGATGGCAAGGGGCTGGGATCGTCCGGCGGGTCGGGCATCTGCCATGCCTACGCGCCAGACGGGCGATGCATCAGCCTGCTCAAGATCCTGATGACCAATTTCTGCGTGTTCGACTGCGCTTACTGCGTCAACCGGGTGTCCAGCCGGGTCGAACGGGCGCGCTTCACCGTTGAAGAGGTCGTTCACCTGACCGTCGAATTCTACCGGCGCAACTATATCGAAGGGTTGTTTTTGTCCTCGGGCATCATCCGGTCGCCCGACGATACCATGGCCGACATGGTCCGCATCGCCCGGACCTTGCGCGAACAGGAACACTTTCGCGGCTATATCCACCTCAAGACCATCCCCGATGCCGCGCCCGAACTGATTGAAGAGGCGGGGAAATGGGCCGACCGCCTGTCGATCAACGTCGAACTACCGACCGAAGAGGCGTTGGGCGCCCTTGCCCCCGAAAAGTCTGCCCAGACCATTCGCCGGGCAATGGCCGACGTGCGCGTCCGGCGCGAGGCATCCAAAGACAAGAGCCACCGCGGAACCAAAGCCGCCCGCTTTGCCCCGGCAGGCCAATCGACCCAGATGATCGTGGGCGCAGACGGGGCGAGCGACGGGATGATCCTCGCCAATGCCTCCCAACTCTATTCGTCCTACAAACTGGGGCGGGTCTACTATTCAGCCTTTTCGCCAATCCCCGATTCCTCGGCCGCCCTGCCCCTGATCCGCCCGCCCTTGATGCGCGAACACCGGCTGTATCAGGCGGATTGGCTGATGCGGTTCTACGGGTTCGACCCCGCCGAAATCGCGCCAAAAACCGGTATGCTCGACCTCGAGGTTGACCCAAAACTTGCCTGGGCCATTGCCCATCGCGCCCTGTTCCCGGTCGATGTGAACCGCGCCCCGCGCGAGATGCTGCTGCGCGTGCCGGGGTTCGGCACACGGTCCGTTCAGCGCATCCTCGACGCGCGGCGGCACCGCACCCTGCGGTACGAGGATCTGTTGAAGATCGGCTGCGTCCTGCGCCACGCCCAGCCCTTTATCACATTGCCCGGCTGGTCGCCCCGCGCCCTGCCCGATGCCGAACACTTGCGCGCCCGTTTTGCGCCGCCACCGGAACAGATGTCCCTGTTCTGATGCGTCGGGTGCAGCTTCCCCGGATCGGCACGGTGGCCGCGTGGCGGCGCGAGGCCCGCAATCTGGCGGCAGAAGGCGTGCCGCCCGAAGCCATCCTGTGGCACGTTGGAGACCAGAGCGCCGACCTGTTCATGGCCTCGCCCCCGGGCCCCACAGGCACCGCCACGACCCTAACCCTGCCCCGCGACGCCGTCGCCTCGATCGAAAAGGCGCTTTGCCATTCGGACCCTGAACGGTTCGCCCGGGCCTACGGTCTGGTCCTGCGCCTGTCGCGCCGCGACCTGCGCTGGGGCGATCGGTCTGACCCTGCGCTGTACCGGCTTCTGGCCCAGGAAAAGGCGGTGCGGCGCGATATTCACAAGATGCACGCCTTCGTCCGCTTCCGCGAGATCAGCCCACCTGACGCGCCCCGACGCGCCTTTGCGGCGTGGTTCGAACCCGACCATCCGATTGTCGAGGCGGCGACCCCGTTCTTTGCCAAGCGGTTCGGCGACATGGACTGGGTCATCGCCACGCCAACGCTCACCGCCCGGTTCGAGGACGGCACGCTTAGCTATCACGAAACCCAAAACCGCACCCCCCCGCCCGACGACGCGACCGAGGCGCTGTGGCGGACCTATTTCGCCCACATCTTCAACCCGGCCCGGCTCATGGTCTCGGCCATGACCTCGGAAATGCCGCGTAAATACTGGAAAAACCTGCCAGAGGCGGACCTGATCCCCGACATGATCCGCACCGCCCCCGCCCGGGCGCGGGCGATGCAGGACGCCGCGCCAACGCTGCCGCTCGATCATATCGCCCGGCTACGGCTTGACCGACCCGCGCTGCCCGAAACTGACGGACTCACGTTCGGCACTCTCAAACCCGCGCTAGACGCCTGTCGCCGCTGCCCCATCGGGTACTGCGCCACGCAGGCCGTCGCTGGCGAAGGACCTGCCGGGGCGCGGCTGATGATCGTGGGGGAACAGCCCGGCGATGCCGAGGATCTGTCCGGGCGGCCATTCGTCGGCCCCGCAGGACAAGTGTTCGACCGATGTACGGCGGCGGCGGGACTGGACAGGCGCGCGGCCTATGTGACCAACGCCGTCAAGCACTTCAAATACGAAAGCCGGGGCAAGGTCCGGCTGCACCAACGGCCTAACGGGCACGAGGTCGCGCATTGCCGCTGGTGGCTCACGCAGGAAATCGACCTCGTGAAACCGACGCTGATCGTGGCGATGGGATCAACGGCGGCGCTGGCCTTGACAGGGTCAGACGCAGGGATCACCACCCGGCGCGGCAAGATCGAGGAAGGTGCGGACGGCATCCCGATCCTGATCACCTATCACCCGTCCTATATCCTCAGGCTCCGGCAGGGGGACGAGGCTGCGGCGGCTAAGGCACAGCTGACCGACGACCTGCGTCTTGCTGTGGGATATCTTGCCCGCCTCGCCTAACGAAAACGGCCGCCCCGATCCGGGACGGCCGCCTCAAATCTCGCTTGATCTTCAGATCAGGCGGGCAGAGCCGCTTTGGCCTGCGCCACGATCGCGTTGAACGCATCGGGCTCGTTCACGGCCAGATCGGCCAGAACCTTGCGGTCCACTTCGATCCCGGCCAGCGCCAGACCGTTGATGAACTTGGAGTAGTTCAGGCTTTCATCGACCATCCGAACGCCGGCGTTGATCCGCTGGATCCACAGCGCGCGGAAGTTGCGCTTGCGAGCGCGACGGTCACGGGTCGCATACTGGTTGGCCTTGTCGACCGCCTGCTTGGCGACTTTGAAGGTCCGGCTGCGCTTGTCATAATAACCTTTGGCCGCATCAAGAATTTTCTTGTGACGACGATGGGTGACGGTACCACCTTTTGTACGGGACATCTCGCGCTCTCCTTAACGGGCGTAGGGCATGTAGGACTTGATGATCTTCGCGTCAGAGGCGCTCAGAACAGTCGTCCCGCGTGCATCGCGGATGAACTTGGTGGTGCGTTTGATCATGCCGTGGCGTTTGCCGGCCTGACCCGCGACGACCTTACCAGTGGCCGTCATCTTAAAGCGCTTCTTCGCGCTCGACTTGGTCTTCATCTTGGGCATTTCCATCTCCTCTTTCGAGTGGTGAACTCACGACTCGGCATGCCACTTTGGCCGGTCGCGCGGATAAGAAGCCGCTCTATAGGATTACATCGGCAGCAGCGCAAGCCCTCAAAACCGGGCGTGGACCGCTAGTTGATGAACCGCCCTACCACCCGGACAAAGGCGTCAGGCGCGGTGGACAGGGTATAGGCTCCCGGCCGTTCCTTGATCGCAATGGCCATCAGGCCGCCCCCGATCAGCACCATGATCGCCGCAGCGCGCGGCGCGCGACCATCGGACAATGCGCCCACGATGGGCGGGATCGCAAAGGCGAAAATGATCACCCCCACGACAAAGAAAAGGTCGGCATCCATGAAACGTTTACCCTAGGTCACTTCAACGTGACTGACTCTAATCCGGATCAGAACTGAAAATCAAACGTTCCGCACAGGGGGCCACGCGCAGGATGTTAGTGGACCCGGGCGTGTTGAATGGAACACCCGCCGTCACCACGATCATATCCTGCTCGGTCGCGCCCATTTCAGATCGGGCGGCCCCGATGGCAGCCACGACGGCCATCTTGAACCGGTCCACCGGGCCGATGATGACGCAGGTCGTCCCCCAGGTCAGCGCCAGTTGGCGGGCGGTCTTTTCGACCGAGGTCAGCGCCAGGATCGGCACGCGGGGCCGTTCGCGGGCCACCAGCGATGCCGTCTTGCCCGACTGCGAAAAACAGGCGATGGCCTTGACGTTGGTGGTCTCGGCAATCTCGCGGGCGGCGGCGACGATCCCGTCGGCCACGGTCTTGCGGTCGGCCCGGCGCGACGATTCGATGACTTCGCGGTAGGTCGGATCGCTTTCGACTTCGCGGGCCACGTTGTTCATCGTCTGCACCGCCTCGATGGGATAGGACCCGGCGGCGGATTCGGCGGACAGCATGATCGCGTCGGCACCTTCATAGATGGCGGTGGCGACGTCGCTGACTTCGGCCCGGGTGGGGACAGGCGATTCGATCATCGATTCCAGCATCTGCGTGGCCACGATCACCGGCTTGGCGGCGGCGCGGCATTTGCGGACCAGCTGTTTCTGGATCGGGGGCACGTTCTGCACGGGCAGTTCGACGCCCAGATCGCCCCGAGCCACCATGATCCCGTCAGATGCGGCAAGAATTTCGTCAAACGCCTTTACCGCGGCTGGCTTTTCGATCTTGGACAGGATGGCGGCGCGGCCCTTGGCCAGCATCCGCGCCTCGTTCACGTCGGCCTGCCGCTGGACGAACGACAGGGCCAGCCAGTCGATGCCCAACTCACAGACGAATTCCAGATCCTTGCGGTCCTTGTCCGACAGCGCGGCCAGCGGCAGCACCACGTCCGGCACGTTCACACCCTTGCGGTTGGAAATGATGCCGCCGACAATGATTTCGCAATTGGCGAAAGTGGCCCCACAATCAATGACCTTGAGCCTGATCTTGCCATCGTTGACCAGCAGCGACGCGCCGGGTTCCAGGGCATCAAAGATTTCCTTGTGCGGCAGGCGGACGCGGTTCACGTCGCCCTCGGCCTCGTCCAGATCCAGACGGAACATCTTGCCGGGGATCAGTTCCTCTTCCTTGTTCTTGAACACGCCGACGCGCAACTTTGGCCCCTGAAGGTCGGCGAGGATACCAATCGGCGTGCCACAATCCTTTTCCACCTTGCGGATGATCTCGTGGCGGGCGCGGATATCGGCGTGATCGCCGTGGCTCATGTTCAGACGGAATACATCGGCACCCGCCTCGTGCAGGGCGCGGATCATCTCGTAGGTCGAGGAGGCCGGGCCAAGCGTGGCGACGATTTTCACATTGCGGGGGCGCTTCATGCAACAGGTCCTTGTCTTGGTCGCCGGGGTCCGGAGACGGTGTCTTGATGGCCGTTACCGCTAACGGCCTTTTCGCGCCCTTATTGCGCAATTCCCTTCGGGTCACAACTATCCTAAAGGCCGTCAACACAAGATGACAGGAGTTGCTGCACGGAATGTCGGAACATGCCTACGAAATCATCGGTGCAGAGCGGCCATCGCGGTGGCTGGTGACCTGCGATCACGCAACAAACCGGGTGCCGGGTTGGGTGAACGGTGGCAATCTGGGGTTGCCTGCCTCGGATATGGGGCGACACATCGCCTATGACGTGGGGGCGGCAGGGCTGACCAGGGACCTCGCGCGGCTTCTGGACGCGCCAGCCATCCTGTCTGACTTTTCCCGGCTGGTGATCGACCCCAACCGGGGCGAGGATGATCCGACCCTGCTGATGAAGCTGTATGACGGGACCATCATCCCCGCCAACCGACACGCGGGGGCAGACGATCTGGCGCTGCGGCTCGACCGGCTGCATCGGCCCTACCATCACGCGCTGGAAACGCTGGCGGCGCGACAGGCAGACACGGTGATCTGCGCCATCCACTCGTTCACGCCGCAACTGCGGGGGCGGGCGCCCCGGCCCTGGCAGGTGGGGATCCTCTGGTCGCATCTGGACGGGCGGCTGGCACAGCCTCTCATTTCCCGCCTGCAACAGGAACCGGACCTTTGCATCGGCGACAACGAGCCCTACCTTGGGTATCTGCCGGGCGATTCCATCGACCGGCACGCGCTGATCCCCGGCCGGCCCAACGTGCTGATCGAATTACGCAACGACCTGATTGGCGACGCGGCCGGACAGGCATACTGGGCCGCCCGGCTCGCCCCCATCCTGACCGAGGTGCTGGGCGCCTCGGGGCTCTGACAAGGACATGATTATGGACGACCAGACCGAAATCGAACTTCAGGCGGCGGCCTTCCGGGCGCTGCGCGATCACCTGGCGGCACGGCCCGATGTGCAGAACATCGACATGATGAATCTGGCCGGGTTCTGTCGGAACTGCTTGTCACGCTGGTATCAAGAGGCCGCGAATGCTCGGGGCATCCCGATGACCAAGGATGAGGGCCGCGAGGCGTTCTATGGCATGCCCTATTCCGACTGGGTGGCACGGAACCAGACCGAATCGACGGCGGACCAAAAGGCGGCCTTTGCCAAATCTGCCCCCCATAGCTGAGAGCAGACGCGACAAAG
Source organism: Marivivens sp. (assembly GCA_024642115.1). GTDB lineage: Bacteria > Pseudomonadota > Alphaproteobacteria > Rhodobacterales > Rhodobacteraceae > JAHEBU01. The sequence continues at coordinate 617,681 of JAHEBU010000001.1, forward strand.
CGGCAGCCAGCCCTGACACTAGGCGCCAACTAGCGACAATTACGGCAAAAGTTTGACTCCATTGTGGCAACTCTGAATGGTGCGTTAACGGATGCTGCCGTCCGTGCTGCCAAATCGGAATGTTGCCATGTTGACCCAGTCGTCCTTCTCGTCTGACGCGCTCTCCTCCATGATGAACACCGCCACCATGATCGCCCCGGTCGTGACCGGCTTTGTACCCGGGCGCGAGGTGCTGACCTTTACCTTGGGAACCGAGGACGAGGACGCCGACCTCTACCTGCGCGACATGGCCGACGGTTCGGGTTGCCGGATCGAGGTGGGCGAACGGCTTATCGCCATCATCGCGGGGCTGTCTGCCAACGACATCGACGAAGGTGCCATCCGTTTTGAATTCGAGGATTGACTGAATGCTGTTGTACATTTTGCCGTTGCTTGCCCTTGGGTTCGGGCTTTCTGCCTTGTTCGGCCACGATAACAGTACCACCTCGGAACCTGACCAACCAAACAACAAGACGCTGACCGATGGCGACGACGATTATGTCGGTACGGCGGGCATCGACCACATCTTTGCCGAGGGTGGCGATGATGTGGTGTCCGGCGGGGCGGGCGATGACCGGGTATTCCTCGGCGACGGGAACGACAGCACGATTGACCCGGCCGCGTTCGAATCCGTGGATAAATTCTCTGACCTGAATTCGCCTGACATGGCCGGCAACGATTTCATCCGGGGCGGCGGCGGCGACGACGCGCTGATCGACACGCTGGGCAGCAACACGATGTATGGCGATACGGGGTCTGACCTTCTGGTCGGCACCGACGCGGCGGGCGATACCGGCACGCCCGACGAGTTGTATGGCGGCTATGGATATGACGTTCTTTTGGGCGACAACGGTGACACGCTGACCGGCGGCGGGCAGGCAGACGACTTTGGCGTCGTGGTTGGCGACACTGTCACCGGGCCGGTCATGATCACTGACCTGACAGGCGAGGATCACCTGTCATTCTACTTTGACACATTCCCCGCGCACGATGACCTCACATCGACTGTGGCGGGCAACGGCACAGACGTCGAAATCAGCTACGACGGCACGCTGCTCGCCGTGATCAAGGACGGCGCCGGAACCAACTTCGGCTGGAGCATATACGCCGACCATTTCACCGGCGACACGATCACCGGAACGGGCGGCGACGATCTTTTGAACGGCACATTTGGCGATGACGTTATTCGGGCAGGTGACGGTTCGGACGAGGTTCATGCCAACGAAGGTAACGACGTGGCCTATGGCGACAGCGGCAACGATTCCCTCGACGGCGGGATTGGCGATGACACGCTCTATGGTGGCCTTGGCTTCGACACGCTAATCGACGCCTATGGGTCCAACAGCCTGTTTGGCGGTTTCGGCCGGGATACCCTTGATGGCCAAGATGATGTGTACGAACCAGCGCCCGACCTGCTTGACGGCGGGGCGGGGACTGACATCCTCATCGGCGACAACGGCGACACTTTGACAGGTGGGGCAGACCGCGACTTCTTTGCCGTCAGGTATGACGACGGCGATGCCTCGGTCACGCTGACCGACTTTGATCCCGCCGGGGGCGAAGCTCTGGCGATCATCTATGCCAATGCAGGCACGGCCACGATGACGTTCGACACGACGTCCGATCCGGCCGGGACGTCAGTTCTGCTGGACGGGACCGAAGTGGCGTTCCTGGCCAACGTCAGCACATTGGTTCCGGGTGCCGTACAGCTTTATGATCTGAACGGCGGGGACTTCACACCGCGGGTCTGACGATGCGTCGAATACTCGCCGTTTGAATATTTTCATTTTACATCAATGGATTGAAAGGCGTTCACGCTTGAACGCCTTTCAATCAACCCGCCTAGATCGCCGCTTTCCGGCTTTCCTCGAGATAAATCTCCCGCAGCCGGGTCGCCACAGATCCGACCGCCCCAGAGCCGATTTTCGCCCCGTCAATTTCCACGACCGGCATGACGAACGTCGTGGCCGAGGTGATGAACGCCTCGTCCGCCGCCTTCGCCTCCTCGATCGTGAACAACCGCTCCTCGACCTTCATCTGCGCTTCCTTGGCGAACCTCAGAACCGCCGCGCGGGTGATCCCGTGCAGGATTTCCGTGCCCAGATGCCGGGTGATGATCGTGTTCCCCTTGACGATATAGGCGTTGTTCGATGTCCCCTCGGTCACATGCCCGTCCTCGACCATCCAGGCATCGTCGGCTCCGGCCGCCTTGGCCATCATCTTGCCCATCGACGGGTAGAGAAGCTGGACCGTCTTGATATCCCGCCGCCCCCAGCGCTGATCCTCGATGCTGATGACCTTCATCCCCTTCTTGGCGGCAGGACTGGCTGCCAGCCCCGGCTTGTTCTGCGTGAACAGAACGATGGTCGACGGGGTCACCTCCGGGTCGGGAAACACGAAATCACGGTCGGCCGGCGCCCCGCGCGTGATCTGAAGGTACACCATCCCCTCGTCAATCCCGTTGACGGCGACCAGTTCCCGGTGAACGGCCAGCAATTCCTCCATCGAAATGGGCGCCGCCAGATCCAGTTCCGACAGCGACCGCTGAAGGCGCATCACATGGCCATCAAAATCCACCAGCTTGCCGCCCAGAACCGACGTCACCTCATACACGCCATCGGCCATCAGAAAGCCGCGGTCAAAGATGCTGACTTTAGCCTGATCCTCGGGCAGGTACTCTCCGTTCACATAAACCGTGCGCATGTCTGGTCTCCTATCCCCACAGGGCTGGCAGCGGGGGATGCACCCCGGCGGCGTCATAGATCAAAGGCTGATCCCGGTCTTGGGCCAGCAACAGCGGGCCGTCAAGGTCAACAAAGTCCGCCCCCTGCGCCACCAGCACCGCCGGGGCCATGGCGAGCGACGTGCCGACCATGCAGCCGACCATGACGCCGAACCCGGCCTTACGGGCGGCATCGCGCAGGGCCAGCGCCTCGGTCAGCCCCCCGGTCTTGTCGAGCTTGATGTTCACCACGTCATACTTGCCGGCCAGCCCCGGCAACGACGCGCGGTCATGACAGCTTTCATCGGCACAGACAGGCACCGGACGGGCAATTTCGGCCAGCATACCATCGGCCCCCGCTGGCAGCGGCTGTTCGACCAGTTCGACCCCCAGCCGGACCAGATGGGGGGCGAGGTCGGCGTAAACTTCGGCAGTCCACCCTTCATTCGCATCCACGATGATCCGGGCCGCAGGGGCACCGCGCCGCACCGCCTCAAGCCGGGGCATGTCATCGGGCGTGCCCAGCTTGATCTTGAGGATGGGGCGGGCTGCATGGCGCCGCGCCGCCGCCTCCATCGCGGCCGGTTCGGCAATCGACAGGGTAAAGGCGGTGACCAGCGGCCCCGGTTCGGCCAGCCCCGCCATCTGCCAGACCCGCCGCCCGGCCCGTTTGGCCGCATCATCCCAAAGCGCGCAATCGACCGCGTTGCGGGCCGCCCCGGCGGGCAGGGCCGTTTGCAACGCCTCGCGCCCGATCCCGTCCGGCAACCCCGCAACCTGCCCGGCCACACTCTCCATCGTCTCGCCATAGCGGGCATAGGGCACGCATTCGCCCCAGCCTCGCCCGACCCTGACAGTCAGCACATCCGCATGGGTCTTGGACCCGCGCGAGATGACGAATGTCTCGGCCAAGGCAAACCGTTCGGCCTGAAATCGAAGCACGCCTGATCCCTTCACTTCACCAAATCAACTCCCGCCGGAGGCATTGGCTTTTCGGCAGAAAAGTCAATCCGGCCCGTCAAACCAGCGCGATGAAATATTCAGGCGGCCCCAGTCCGCTTCCGGTATTTCTAAAAATCCCGGGCGCAGGTCAATCAGAACCCAACCGTCGCGATCCATGTGCAAGGCGGCGGGCCAGACCTCGCGCTGCCCGGCGGTGCCGACGCCGACCCGCACCACGACAGCGCGCCGGAGTGCCTTGGCCAACGCGGCCCGCCGCTCTTGCGGCGCGCCGCACCCCACCGATTGAAACCGGGACCGGGCGGTGGACATCTGCTTGCGGGTCTGGAAAGACGACGCTGCAGATCAGCCCCGGCTGGTCGTTCAGGTGGGCGCGACACAACTCAGCTATCAGTGGCGCAGCATTGCCGACTGCCACGCGATGCTGGCCGAGCAGGCCGACTGGATGCCCTTGGGCAACGCCGACGAAGGCAAACCCACCCAACCCGGCACGATCGAGGATTGGGCGCGCAGTTCTGGCAATCCGATTGGGGGATATTATGGCCTGCGCAAGGGATACAGGGGGCGGTTTGCCAATTACGTCACCCCGGTGATGGTGATGCTGGGTCTGATTGACCTTGAGCACGGGGCAAGGAACAACCAGGCCCGCGCCCTGTAACCGCACTTTTGCTGCACCTGCAAAATGGCGGTTGCGCATGGCGGCGCAACATTCTACCCCCTTTGGACACCGATAACGCAATTTCCTGACCAAAGGCCCGCATGTCCTTCCGCATTCAGCCCCCGCCCCCCGCCCGCCCCAATCGCTGCCAGTTGTTCGGACCCGGATCGCGCACGGCGCTGTTTGAAAAGATGGCGGCGTCGGCGGCAGACGTGATCAACCTCGACCTCGAAGACTCGGTCTCGCCCAGCGACAAGGATCAGGCGCGGGCCAATATCATTCAGGCCACGCACGAGGTGGACTGGAACACCAAACACCTGTCGGTGCGGATAAACGGCCTTGATACCCCCTACTGGTATCGCGACGTGGTGGACCTGCTTGAACAGGCGTCGGACCGGCTCGATCAGATCATGATCCCCAAGGTGGGCTGTGCGGCCGATGTCTATGCCGTCGATGCGCTGGTCACAGCGGTCGAACGGGCCAAGGGTCGGACCAGGCCCATTGCGTTCGAAGTCATCATCGAATCCGCCGCGGGCATCGCCCATGTGGAAGAGATTGCCGCGTCCAGCCCCCGTCTTGAGGCGATGTCGCTGGGGGCCGCGGATTTTGCCGCCAGCATGGGGATGCAGACCACGGGCATCGGCGGGACGCAGGAAAACTACTATATGGCGCACGAGGGCGCGAAATACTGGTCGGACCCCTGGCATTGGGCGCAGGCCGCCATCGTCGCCGCCTGCCGGACGCACGGGGTTTTGCCCGTCGATGGCCCGTTCGGCGATTTCAGCGATGACGAAGGGTTTCGCGCCCAAGCCCGCCGGTCGGCGACGCTTGGCATGGTGGGCAAATGGGCGATCCACCCCAAACAGGTCGCCCTGTCCAACGAGGTGTTCACCCCCAGCGCCAAGGCCGTGACGGAAGCCCGCGAGATTCTGTCGGCCATGGACGCCGCCAAGGCGCGCGGCGAAGGGGCCACCGTCTACAAGGGTCGCCTTGTGGATATCGCCAGCATCAAACAGGCTGAGGTTATCGTGCGCCAATGGGACATGATCAACGGCGCATGACGCTTACCCTGCTTCATACGGCGCGCGCCCACATCGCCCGCTTTGACGCGCTGCGCGACCGGATCGCCCCGGATGTAAAGCTGACCCATGTCGTCCGGCCCGACCTGCTGGACCGGATACGGGCCGAAAAGAAACCCTCGCCCGACCTCAAGGCCGATATTGCCGCCCTGATCGACGCGGCCAAAGGGACGGTCTTGTGCACCTGTTCGTCCATCGGCCCGGTCGCCGAACGGTCGGGGGCCATCCGCATCGACCGCCCGATGATGGAGGCCGCCGCAGACCGGGGCCGACCAATCTGTCTGGCCTACACCGTGCGCAGCACTGCGCTGGTCAGCGGCGACCTGCTGGCCGTCAGCGTCGCCCGATCGGCCAATCCGGGCTGCGTAATCCGGCCCCTGTTGATCGAGGATGCCTGGGATGCCTTTGAAGGCGGCAACCAGATCGCCTATGCGCAGTTGATCGCCTCGGCCATCCGCGCCCACCTGGCCGCCCACCGCGACACGCGCACTGTCGTTCTTGCGCAGGCGTCAATGGATGTGGCCCTGCCATTCTTGACCGGGGTCGGAGCCGAGGTTCTGGCTCCGGCAGAGCTGGCCTTTCGCAGCGCGATCCGGGCCTAGTAGTCGCGCAGCGCGAGCACGCCGTAGGCACACAAGCGGCTGCAATCGCTGGCGTCGTGCCCCTTTTCATCGCTGTTCAGGGCCATCGCGACCCCCGGCCCTTCGAACCGGCCATCGTCACATTCGCGGTCGTTGGGATAAGTGCCGGAATCGTCACCAAAGTCGATTGCCGCACAGACGGTGGCGGCGTGCGCCTCGACATAGTTCCACAGGTGGACGGTCCCGCTGGCGACAGCGGCGGCACAGTCTGTCGCATCCGCGCCCATGTTCTTCCACGAAATGGACGACGCCATGCCGGGGCCGACAAACCGGCGGTCATCACATTCGCCGTCCCGGGTATATTCGCCGCTGTCATTGCCATAGTTGATCCCGCCGATGACCAGATCGGCGGCAATAGCGGCTGCCGCCGCCCCCTTGCCCCCCGGCACCGACATCGGCACGTCACCGCGCAGGGTGATCCGTTCGCCCTGAAACGCGGTGCGGCAATCCGTGGCGTCATGGCCGATATCGGCATCAAGCAAGGGGGTTGTCGTCATGCCGGGGCCGATGAACCGGGGATCATCACATTCACCGTCATTGGCCCACTGGCTGCTGTCATCCCCGAAATCAGTGGATTGGGCGGCCAGAGGCGTTGCGGCAAGGGCAAGAATGGCAAAGGCGATGGGGGCTAATTTCATGACAGTCTCCGCGGCTCAAATGATGCCTCCAGACTGCCCCCCGGCCCAAGCCAAATCAATCGTCTGATTGTGCAGAGCGGTGCCGGGCCGGTTGCATTGCCCCCTGCCACGGCCTTATATCGCGACAAAGCTGCAGAGGTGCGCGATGACCAACTACCTTGAATTCGAAAAATCGCTGGCCGAAATCGAGGGCAAATCAGAAGAGTTGCGCACCATGGCCCGCAAATCGCCCGGCATGGATATCGAAAAAGAGGCGACCGCGCTGGACAAAAAAGCGTCGGATATGCTGACCAACCTCTACGGGTCGCTGACCGCATGGCAGAAATGCCAGGTCGCCCGCCACCCGGATCGTCCGCACTGCAAGGACTATATCGAGGCGCTGTTCACCGAATATACTCCGCTGGCTGGCGACCGGAACTTTGCCGACGACCATTCGGTGATGGGCGGTCTGGCGCGCTTCAACGGGCGGCCTGTCGTGGTCATCGGCCATGAAAAGGGCAATGACACCAAATCCCGGATCGAACGCAATTTCGGCATGGCCCGCCCCGAAGGATATCGCAAGGCGATCCGCCTGATGGATCTGGCGGACCGGTTTGGCCTGCCGGTCATCACGCTGGTCGACACGCCCGGCGCCTATCCGGGCAAGGGCGCCGAAGAGCGCGGCCAGTCCGAGGCTATCGCCCGGTCCACTGAAAAGTGCCTGTCGATCAAGGTGCCGCTTATCTCTGTCGTCATCGGCGAAGGCGGATCGGGCGGGGCCGTTGCCTTTGCCACCGCCAATCGAGTGGCGATGCTGGAACATTCGATCTATTCGGTCATTTCGCCCGAAGGCTGCGCGTCGATCCTGTGGAAGGATGCCGAAAAGATGCGCGAAGCGGCCGAGGCCCTGCGACTGACGGCGCAGAATCTCAAGGAACTCGGGGTCTGCGACATGATCATCAAAGAACCCGTGGGTGGCGCGCACCGTGACCCCGCGACCGCCATCGCCAACGTGGGCAAGGCGATCGAAGCGATGCTGGGCCAGTTCACCTCGAAATCCGCCAAAGATGTGCGGGCCGACCGGCGCAAGAAATACCTCGGGCTGGGGTCAAAGGGGCTGGCAGCCTGACCAAGGGCCCCGCGCCGAACCCCGATTGACCATTCGGACCCCGCCGTGCCACTGTCCAGCCTTGCAGGTCGACAGGGCGTAGGCGGCAATGGCAAATTTCGGACGTCTGATTGATGCCTATATCAGCAATCCCAAAGCGCGCCCAACGATCCTGATCGCCGCCGCTGTAGCGCTTGGCGTCCTGCTGGCTTATGGCAAAGGCTACCGCGATGGCCAACCCGCAGCCATCAGCGCGACCCGGCCCGCGTCACCGCCTGTCGAGGCCGGACAAATCGGGTTTGGCCAGTCGGCAGAGGGCGACCTGCCTCAAGGTGAAACTCTGGTCTGGAGCTTTTATGGCGCGCGCGACACCCTTGTCACAATCCGGCTCAGAGCCGATTGGGTCAGCCAGCTTCGGTTGACCGGGCCGGGCGGGGTCCGTCTGGGCGAAACCTACGTTTCCCCCGGTGAAAAGAGCGCGGTCATCTGCGCCAAACGGTTGCCCCAGGATGGCACATACACTGTTCTGCTGAATGGCTGGGGCAGCACCCCGGCGACCAGTTTTGGCCCTTATAGCCTGACGCTGGAGCAGGCGCAGACCCCTGAACAAACGCCCGAAACCACGACCACCGCTCAAGGAGCCTTCGTCATGGTTCGGACCGTATCCAGCTGCCGCTGATCAGGGCAGCAGAACGACATCTCCCTACCACATCCGCGTCTTGGCATACGCGGCATAGCCGTTGTCATAGCTTTCGGCGTCAAAGTCAGGTTGGACGTCTTTCACGAATTGGCCGGCCGTCGGCAGGTCAGGCCGGGGCAGATCGCCCCACAGGGCCGAGCGCAGGATCGCCTTGGCGCACTGGAAATAGACCTCGGCCACCGTGACGACGATGACGACCTTGGGATGCTTATCGCCCTGCTGAAACTGGTGGATCACCGTGGGATCGGCTGTCAGAACAGCCCTCCCGTTGACACGAACCACATTGCCGGACCCCGGGACCATGAACATCAGACTGACCCTGCCATCGCGGACGATGTTGCGCAGGCTGTCGATCCGGTTGTTGCCACGCCAGTCAGGCAGCCAGATTGTCTTGGGGTCGATGATCCGGACGACCGGCCCATCGTCTCCGCGCGGGCTGCCGTCCGTGCCTTCGGGGCCGACCGTTGACAAAACGCAGAAGCGGGCGGCGGCGATCCAGGTCGCATACGGAGGGGTGATCTGGCGCACGACCTTGGTCAAGGACGCAGGCACCGCAGCCTCGAACAGGGACTCAAGCGTTTCAAGGTCGGGGATAGGGGTCATGTTCGCCTCGAGGCAGGGTTGGTCAATACCCACCTTACAGCCTGACGGACCGCTTCTGCATCCGCAATTGCGCTGTCAAGGATCGGACAGCCCCCTGTAAGGTGGGTTTCAACCCACCTTGCCCGATCCGAACCCAGCCTCGGCCATCAGCGCGATGGATCTGTCTTCGACCTCGGCTTCCAACTGCTTCATGAACGCCTCGACCGGTTTGCCCGCCGAAATGCGCGGCAGGAATTCCACCACCGCCAGCCCCGGCTTCTTGAGGATGCCTTTGCGCGGCCAGAACACCCCCACATTGCAAGCTACCGGCACACAATCCTGGCCCAATTCGGAATACAGAACGCCCGACCCGATCTTGTACGGAGCCTTGACCCCCGGCGCGATCCGTGTGCCTTGAGGATATATGATCAACTGGCCCGGCAGGGCGCGCCCCGCCGCCACATCCGCGACCATCTTCTTGATCGCTTGCCCGCGCTTGCCCCGGTTGACCGGAACGCATCCGATCATCAGGGCATATTGCCCAAGGATCGGCGCCCACAGCAATTCACGCTTCATGATGAACTTGCCCCGGGGGACAGCGCCATAAATCAGGATGATATCGAGGAAAGACTGGTGCTTGGCCGCGATCAGAACCTCGTCCTTGGGCGGTGTCCCCCGCACCTCTGTCTTGAGCCCGATCAGCCACCCAGCCAGCCAGACCACGAACCGGCACCAGGCATGACAGGCGGCAATCGCCCCACGTCGGTCAAAGATGGCCCATGGCAGATAAGCAATGGCATAGGGCAGCATCGCCCCGTAGATCAGGATCGTGAATATCAGCGACCGAACCCATTGAATGGCCATCAGGATTGTTCCCTCAAGGTGCGCAGGGCCGCAGCCCGCGTGGCGAAAAAGGCGGTCACGGCGGCAAGCGGCGGGATCACCAGCGGCCAGAGCCACCCTGTCCCCTGAAAGCCAAGTCCGGTCAGGAACCCGCCCGCCGCATCGGCCCGCGGCAACAGAAGAATGGCCACGATCCCTGCCAGCGTGCCCACCGCCGCCCCGGTCAGCGCCCGCAGCGTGAACCTGCGGACAAAGGCCCCGGCGATATAGGTGTCCCGTGCGCCGACAAGCCGCATGACCTTGATGACCTGGGCATTGGCGGCAAGCGCCGCTTGGGCTGCCAGCGTGATCATGGCCGCTGTCGAGGCAGCGATCAGGACAATCGCCGAAAAGCCCAGCATCCGCAGACGGTTGGCCGCTGCGACCAACGGCTCTCGCCACCGGGTGTGGTCGTCCAGAACCGCCCCCGGCACCTCGGCCTGCAACCGGGCGCGCAGACCCGCTGCATCGTATCCATCGCCATCCTCGACAATCTCGATCAGGCGGGGAATGGGCAGAGTCTCGACCGGCAGGTCCGGGCCGAACCATGGCTCAAGCAGGGCCTTTTGTTCGTCGTCCGTCAGCGGCCGGGCCGAGGCGACGCCCGGCGTCGTCTCAAGCACCTTGACCGCCGCTGCGGTCTGGGCGGCCATCTGATCGGCCGGGGCCGAAATGCGCAAGGTCGAGGTCCGCGCCAGTTCGGCCGACCACCGATCCGCCAGCCGCCCTGTGGCCAACGACAAGGCCAGCGCAAAGACCGCCAGAAATGCCATCGCCCCGGCGGTGAACAGGGTCAGCCGCGCCGTGAACCCGGTGGGTGGCACGGCCCGGTCGGCTTGCGGATCGCCCGTCAGAAGGGCCAGAAGGCGCAACAGTCCCAGCATCACAGATCCGCCCCCGCCGCCTGCAACCTGCGCCCCTTCAGGCGCAGTACACGCGCCTGCACCTGCGCCTTCGCCGCGCGGATCAGGTTCATGTCATGGGTTGCAACCAGCACCGCCTTGCCCATCCGGTTCAATTCAACCAGCAGGGTGAGCAGGCGCTGTGACATTTCCCAGTCGATATTGCCCGTGGGTTCGTCGGCAATGATGACATCGGGCGACATGATGACTGCGCGGGCCAGTGCGGCCCGCTGTCGTTCGCCGCCGGACAGTTGGGGGGGCAATTGGGCAGCCTGTTCGCTTAGCCCGACCCATGCCAGAAGGTCGCCAAGGTTTCCCGCAGCTTCGGACAATCGCCCGGCCACGCTCAGCGGCAGGGCCACGTTTTCGGCCAGCGGCAGGTGATCCAGAAACTGGCAATCCTGATGGACGACGCCGATCCGCTGCCGGGCCATCGCGATTCCGTCGCGGTCCATCGCGCGGGCATCGGCCCCGAACAGGCGCACCTGTCCCGAAGTTGCGATCAATTCGCCGTAACACAGCTTGAGAAGGGTGGTCTTGCCCGCGCCGGACGGCCCGGTCAGGAAATGGAACGACCCGGGGGCCAATGTCAGGTTCAGTTCGGAAAACAGCTCGCCTCCGCCATAACTGTAGGCCACGTTCTCGAGCTCGATCACCGATGTCCCCTTTGTGCCGGTCTGTGTGTTCTGCCCAAAAAAGCGAGGGGTTTCAATCACGGTCGCGGGGCGAAATCCCGCAAATGGATGCAAAACCTTTGCCATCACCGCGATGATTGTTAAAGAAGTTGCAACAATAAGCAGTCGGTTCTGCACGATCTGGGCAGAAGGGAACGGAAAATGCGGTTGATTTGCCCGAATTGCGGGGCCCAGTACGAAGTCGCAGACGACGTCATCCCCGAGGCGGGTCGTGACGTTCAGTGTTCCAATTGCGGGCACACCTGGTTCGAACGACCCGGCGCATCCGAGTTGGAGGAGCTTGACCCCGTCGAGGTAGCCCCACGCACCTACCCCGCCAGGACCGAACCAGAGCCGCCGCCCCCGGCCCCGCCCCTTGAGGATCCCGAGCCAGAACAGCCCGAGGCCGAAGAGCCTGATACCGGGTTTGTCCCAACGCCCGATGACGACCTGGTCGAGGATGTCACGCAGGAGCCTGAGCCCGAGCCGGAACCCGAACCTGAGCCGGAACCTGAGCTAGAGCCGGAACCTGAACCTGAACCTGAGCTAGAGCCGGAACGGTCCCCGTCCGCCCCGCCTGCCGCCGCGACCGAGGGTCCGGTCCGTCGCCAGCTTGACCCCGATGTCACAGCTATCCTGCGCGAAGAGGCCGCCCGCGAAGAGGCCCGGCGCCGGGCCGAGCCGCAGCCGATCGAAACCCAGACCGACATGGGCCTCGAACCGTCGACCCAGACCGACGACCAGCGGACCGAAGAAACCCGCCGCCGTCTGGCCCAACTGCGCGGCGATCCCGACCCGACCGGAGAGATGGCCCGCCTTGCCGCAGGCCCGCGCCGCGACCGCCTGCCCGACATCGACCAGATCAATTCGACATTGCGGTCCACGCAAGAGCGCGAGCCGCAGCCAAGCGAGGCCGATAAAGCCGCCACAGGCGCGCGCGAATTCCGGCTGGGCTTTGGCACCGTTGTCCTGATCGCGGCCATACTGGCGCTGCTTTATCTGGCTGCCCCACGGCTGATGGTGGCGGTCCCGGCCAGTGCAGGGGTGCTCAAACCCTATGTAGCGATGGTGGATTCCGGGCGGCTGTGGCTGGACCTGCAAATGCAGGCGCTGCTGGCCAAGATGAATGCAGGGGCCGCCCCCAACTGATCGCTAGAACTGGTTGAGTAACCGGCGCAGGTAGTCGCGTTCGACCTGCGGACGGTCCTGTTCGGCGGACCGGCGGCGCAATTCATTCAGCAATTCCTCGGCCCGGCGATAGACGTCCTGTCCCTGCAACAGGTTTTCGTCAGATCCGTATTGCCCGGTGTTGCCGATCTGACGGCCCAGCGGGTCGCGGCGGGACGGTTCGACGCGGCCATTTGCGTCGCCCTGTTGCTGGCCCTGGCCGGACTGGTCGGTCTGGTTCTGGGCCAGCGCCTCGCCCATGCTGCGGATACCTTCGCGCAGGGCGTCCATCGCATCGGCCTGCTTGTCGATTGCGTCTGCCAGATTGCCATCGCGCAGCGCCTGTTCGGCCCCGTTCATAGCGCTTTCGGCCCGATCCAGCGACCGGCGGGCCGCAGCCCCCGCATCACCGTCAAGGCTGGGAAGCTGGTTCTGTTGGCGCTGCAATTCCTGCCGCAGGGCCTGCTGCCGGTCGGCAAGGCTTTGCTGCTGGCCTTCGCCGCCGGTCCCCTGATCGCCCTGCTGGCCGCCTTCGTTGTTGTCGCCTTGGCCCAGCCCCTGCCCCTGTTGGCCATCTTGCCCCTGCTGGCCGGGCTGCTGGCCCGGTTGCTGCTGGCCATTCTGGCCCTGCTGGCCGGGCTGCTGCTGGCCCGGTTGGGGCTGGCCGTCCTGTCCGGGCTGGCCGGGCTGTTGGCCGGATTGGGGCGGATTGAATCGATCCTGCAAATCGCGAAACGCCTGATCGGACAGCCCCTGCTGGTCGCGCAAGGTATTCTGAAGATCCTGCATGGACTGCTGGCCGGGGGTTTGCGGGCCATCGCCCTGCCCCTGCCCTTGGGTGACTTGCAGATTTTCCATCAGTTGATTGAGCTGATCCATCAACTGCTGGGCTTCGGCCATGTTACCTTCTTCCATCAGCTGCTGAATACGGTCCATCAGGGCCTGAATCTGGTCGCGGGTGACCTGCATCGAATTATCGCTGCTTTGCGGCTGATCGGTCTGGTTTTCCGGCGGCTGCGACTGTTCGGCCAGCATCTGCGTATACGCGTCGATGGCGTCGCGCAGTTCCTGCATCAGGTCGGCGATTTCCTGATCGGACGCGCCGTTGCGCATCGCCTCGGCCAGCCGTTCCTGCGCACGGCGTAGGCGTTCGCGGGCGTCCGCCAGTGTGCCATCCTCAAGCTGGATCGCCAGATCCCACAGCGCCTTGGCCACGTCGGTCTGCACCTCGTCGGACAGGTTGACGGGGATAGCGGCCTCAAGCTGACGAATGGCGACGCGCAGGCGCAGGTATGTGGTGTTGTTGGTAAAGATGTCGTCGGGCCTGTTCGAGATGGCCTTGAGCACCGATACGATTTCCGGCGCGTTCGACTTGGACCACAAAAGATCGCGCCGCTGTTCGATCACCGCCTTGGCCAGCGGTTGGAAAAACCGGCGGCCGGGCAGGACCATCTGTTCGCGCGGGGTCGCACCGGTCAACCCGGCGGCATCGGTCACGTTCAGCGTGATCGTCACAGGCAGGTTGGCAAAGGGATGCTCGGACAGATCCTCGATCAGCTTTTCCTCGAAATCCGACCGATCGCCGTTGAACGGCATCGGCAGGTCCAAAACCAGCGGGTCCCGCGGGTCAGGGTCGATGGTCAGGCCATAGCGCCGGTCCACAGCGGCCAAATCCAGCGCGATGGTCGCCGTACCAGAGGTGACGCCGTGGTCATCCATCGCCTGAAACGGCTGGGACATCTCGCCTTTTGCATCCGCCTCGACCGGGCCGGTCAGATCTACGGTAGGCGGCTGGTCGGGGATCATGGTGATCTGCCACTGCGCCCCGCCGGGGCCATTGATGGCCAAGGTTCCGTTCTTGGTCACCTGAAACGACTGCTGCGCCTCGCTGGCGCTGCCGACTTCGCCCGTTCGACCAGACACGGTTTCGGCCACGGTCAGCGAACCCACATCCCCATACAGCCGCAAGGTCACCGTGCTGCCCTGCGGGACGGACAGCGGACCAGCAGGGATATCTGCCAGATAAAGGGACGGTTTGCCCGTGTAGGGGGGCGGTTCGATCCACCCTTCCCAGACGGGGCCAGCGGCGGCAGTCTGACCGGCACCGGGTGTCATCGTGCTGACGGATCCCACACGCCAGACCGACCCGAACATGAGGGCGACCAAAAAGAACAACAGCGCGATATACCGCAGGCCAAAAGGATCGCGGGCGCTGACCCGCAGGTCGGGATCGACCATGCGGGCATCTTTGGTCCGTTCAGCCATGCGAGATTGGTGGGCACGCCAGACCGCTTCGGACGCGGGGTCACCCGTGCCGATTGCCTGACTGTCGGCCAACGTGGCAATGGGGCGGCCCGGCAGGGTCGCATCGACCCGCGCCAACGCCTCGTTCTTGTGCGGCCAGCGGAATGCGCGAACCCCAATGAACGCCGTGACAGCCAGCCCGATGACCACCAGAACGCTGAAGCCCCACACAGCCTCGAGAGGGAACACGTCCTGCCAACCCAACATGAGCGGCGCGAGGGTCACGAACAGCACCGTCCAGAATGGCCAGAAGGCCCGCGTCAAACGCTCTGCCACCATGCCTGCCTGCGTGGCAAGGACGGGGAATTTCAGGTGGGTCAGAGGGTCGTTGGCACCGGTCAGCGGCTCTCTCCTGTTGGTTGGCCTGACCTTAACAGATCAAAGCCACTCTGGGATGGTATCGCGCGCAATCATTTCGTCAAAGGTCGGACGTGCGCGGATAACCGCGAATTGATCGCCTTGGACAAGGACCTCGGGGATCAGCGGGCGGGAATTGTATTCGCTCGACATCACAGCACCATAAGCACCCGCCGACCGGAATGCGACAAGATCGCCCGCAGCCAGCGGCGGCATCATCCGCTGCTTGGCAAAGGTATCGCCGGATTCGCAGACGGGGCCAACGATATCATAGGGTTGAGGTTCGACACCGACCTGCGGCTCAATCACCGGAACGATGTCATGGTGGGCATCATACATGGCCGGGCGGATCAGGTCGTTCATCGCCCCGTCAAGGATCATGAAATCCCGCCCCTCGCCCGATTTCACATAGATCACCTTTGACACCATAAGGCCCGCATTGCCCGAAATCAGGCGGCCCGGCTCAATCTCGATCTCGCAGCCCAGATGACCCACGGTCCGCTGGATCAACGCGCCATAGTCAGACGGCAACGGCGGGGCGGCGTTGGAGCGGGCATAAGGAATGCCAAGGCCGCCGCCAAGGTCCAGCCGTTCGATGGAATGGCCGTCGGCCCGCAGGATTTCGGTCAGTTCGGCGACCTTGCGATAGGCCGCCTCGAACGGGGCAAGGTCGGTCAACTGGCTGCCGATATGCACGTCGATCCCGATGACCCGCAGACCGGGCAGGCGGGCGGCCATCGCATAGACCTCGCGGGCGCGGCTGATCGGGATGCCGAATTTGTTTTCGGATTTGCCGGTGGCGATCTTGGCATGGGTTTTCGCATCGACGTCAGGATTGACACGAACCGTGATCGGAACAGTGACACCCAGCGATACGGCAACGGCGCTCAGCGCCTCCATTTCCGGCTCGCTTTCGACGTTGACCTGCCGGATACCGCCCTCCAGCGCCAGCCGCATCTCTTCGACGGTCTTGCCCACGCCGGAAAACACGATGCGGTCGCCGGGGATACCGGCCGCGCGGGCGCGGCGGTATTCCCCGCCCGACACCACGTCCATGCCCGCGCCCGCATCGCCCAACAGTTTCAGAACGGCCTGATTGCTCAGGCTTTTCATGGCGAAACAGACCTGATGCGGCATTCCGGCCAGCGCCTCGTCGAACAGGCGGAAATGGCGCAGCAGAGTGGCGCTGGAGTAGACGTAAAACGGAGTGCCCACGGCGGCCGCAATCTCGGACACCGCCACGTCCTCGGCAAACAACTGCCCGTCACGATACAGAAAATGGTCCAAGCTCAGGCTCCCGCGCGTCAGTCCCGCAGGGACATATCAGAACCACAGCCAAGCCCAAGCCCGGATTTGCGCCTTAGCAGGCGACGGACAGGGTGATCGTTCCGTTGCTTGTGCCCAGGTTGCAACTGGGGGACACGCCGCCCGGCCCCGCGCTGAGCCCAACGTTGGCGGTGGGGTAGAACGGCGCGCCGTTCGCGCCACACCCGGCCAGCAGGCCAAGCGTCAGAAGGGTCACGATAACTCTGGTCATCCCAGTCTCTCCTTCCAGTCGGCGATCCGTGCCCTGACCTGCGCAGGGGCGGTGCCGCCAAAACTCACCCGCGAGGCGACCGAATTGCCCACGCCCAGAACATCGAACACCTCGGCCCGGATATCCTTATGCACCGCGCGCATGTTATCCAATGTCAGGTCGGGCAGGTCGCATCCCTTGGCTTCTGCCATCGCCACCAGCGCCCCCGTCACATGATGCGCCTCGCGGAACGGCAGGCCCAGTTCACGCACCAGCCAGTCGGCCAGATCGGTGGCGGTGGAAAACCCGGTCGCGGCAGCGGCGCGCAGGTTATCCACCTGTGCCGTCATGTCGCCCACCATGCCGGTCATCGCGGCCAGCGCCAGCATCAGGTTGTCGGCGGCGTCGAACACCTGTTCCTTGTCCTCTTGCATGTCCTTGGAATAGGTCAGCGGCAGCCCCTTCATGACGGTCATCAGGGCAACGTTAGCCCCAAAGATACGCCCGATCTTGGCCCGGATCAGTTCGGCGGCGTCGGGGTTGCGTTTCTGCGGCATGATCGACGATCCGGTGGACCATTTGTCGGACATGCGGACGAACCGGAACTGGGCCGAGGACCAGATCACCAGCTCTTCGGCGAACCGGGACAGGTGCATGGCGCAGATGCTGCTGGCCGCCAGAAATTCCAGCGCAAAGTCGCGGTCAGACACGGAATCAAGGCTGTTGGCCGTGGGCCGGTCAAACCCAAGCGTTGCGGCAGTCATATGCCGGTCGATCGGGAACGACGTGCCAGCAAGAGCCGCCGCCCCCAACGGCGATTCGTTCATCCGCGCCCGTGCATCGGCAAAGCGGGACCGGTCGCGGGCGAACATTTCCACATAGGCCATCATGTGATGACCCCATGTGACGGGCTGGGCGACCTGAAGGTGCGTGAAGCCGGGCATGACCCAATCGACCCCCGCCTCGGCCTGCCCGATCAGGGCCAGCATCAGCGCCTTGATCGCGCCATCGACGGCATCGCACTGGTCGCGCACCCACAGGCGGAAATCGACAGCCACCTGATCGTTGCGCGACCGGGCGGTGTGCAACCGCCCCGCCGGTTCACCGATCAGATCCTTCAACCGGGCCTCCACATTCATGTGGATATCTTCCAGCGCCGTCGAAAACTGGAACTTTCCGGTTTCAATCTCTGACAAGATGGTGAGAAGGCCTTCCCTGATCGCCTCGGCGTCCTTACTGGTCAGGATGCCTGTGGCGGCCAACATGGCGGCATGGGCACGCGACCCGGCGATGTCCTGGGCGGCCAGACGCTGATCGAACCCGATCGAGGCATTGATCGCCTCCATGATCGCGTCCGGTCCTGCGGCGAACCGCCCGCCCCACATCGCATTCGAGGATTTGGTCATCTGGAAGGGCCCCATGAAACTGTTGTCCGCGCTGCTTTATACCTCCCTCGCGCTTGGCGCAAACATCGGCCATGCCGATCCGGCAGCGATTGAGGCGTTGCGCGATGGCGACATGCGCAAGTTACAGATCGCCAGCACCCCCGCCGACCTGCCCAGCACACCGTTTCAGGACGAGACGGGGGCAGACATGACGTTGGCCGACCTCAAGGGGCAGGTCACGCTGGTCAATTTCTGGGCGACATGGTGCGCGCCCTGCCGCAAGGAAATGCCGCATCTGGCCGAATTGCAGGCCGAATTGGGCGGTGACGATTTCCGCGTCGTCACGATCGCCACCGGGCGCAACAGCCCCGACGGCATCACCCGGTTCTTTGACGAAATCGGCGTGGACAGCCTGCCGCGCTATACCGACCCGCGACAGGCATTGGCCCGCGATCTGGGCATCGTCGGGCTGCCGGTCACGCTTGTCCTGAATCGCGACGGGCAAGAGGTCGGGCGGCTTCTGGGCGACGCCGACTGGTCGTCCGACAGCGCCAAGGCCATCGTGTCGGCCTTGATTTCGGAATAGACCGCCATTCTTTCGGCCAAATGTTCAGCCAGACCAAAGGTGAAGACAACAGATCCGGTCTAAACCTATGCCCGACAACGTCGCAGTCTTTGTAGACGGAGAGAACATCAGTGCCGACCATGCCCCGGCGATCCGGGGGATCGCGGAGGATTTGGGGGCCCCCAATTTCCTCAGGGTCTATGGCGATTCCACTAAGCTGCCGATGTGGCACAAGGTTCCGGGGTTCCGGCTGATTGATGCGGGGACAGGCAAAAACGCCACGGACATCCTTTTAGTGGTCGATGCGATGGACCGGGCCAAGTCCGGTGCATCCGGCACCATCATCATCGCCAGTTCAGACCGGGATTTTACTCATCTGGCCATCCATCTACGCGAGAGCGGCTTGAAAGTCGTCGGCGTGGGCGGCCCGCTGACGACAATGAAATTCAGGTCGGCATGTACTGTGTTTCATCAATTGAAACCCACAAAACTCGCCGCAACTCAGCCGACGCCCGTTGTTCAAATCGTTTCAAACGAGTCTTTGGACCAAAAAATCGCCCGCCTGATCAGCACCCTTGCCCAAGGTGACGCGGGCATTGAAATCACGCGTCTGAATGCCGCCTTGCGCCATGAAGCCGCTTTCAAGATCACTTCGGTCGCCAAAACGTGGTCTGCATACTTTTCGGCAAGACCACAAATCTACGAACTGCTGGGCAAGGGGGCGGATGTAAAAGTCCGGTTGATCTCGCAAGGCAAAAAGCGTCAGGCCTAGGCCCGCCCGCCTTGGGACGACAACAACAGCGGGTCGATCCCCAGCACCCTTAGAGCGGCTGTCCACTTGTGTTCATTGGCCCGGCCGAACAGGATTTCGGGCCGTGGATCGCAGGACAACCAGCCATTGCCGGCGATTTCGCCCTCCAGTTGCCCCGGGCCCCATCCCGAATAGCCCAGCGCCAGCATCGACGATTTCGGGCCGCGGCCCCGGGCAATATCCTCAAGCACGTCCAGCGTGGCGGTCATCGCGGTGTCGTTGTCCACTTGCAACGTCCCTGCGCCTTGCAGGTAGTCCGCCGAATGCAGGACAAACCCCCGACCATGTTCAACCGGGCCGCCGTAATGGACCCGGATATCGCGGTAATTCGGGCCTGCTTCGATCCCCAGTTGCACCAACAATTCGGAAAACCGCATATCGGGCGCAGGTTTGTTCACGATCAATCCCATCGCCCCATCGGCAGAATGGGCACACATGTAGATCACGGAATGATCGAACCGCGAATCGCCCATGCCCGGCATGGCGATCAACAACTTGCCGACAAGAAATGCCTGGTCCATACCCATGCCCCGATGATGGGACGCCCGAAGGATGCAATCAAGAGGACACCTGACCGCAACGTGACTTCCCATTACAAGCGACATGGCTTTAGACGGCTGCATGAGATATCTGATCGCCCTTGCCCTCGCGGCCCTGCCCCTGCCCGCCCTTGCACAGTCTCCTGACGGTGTTGTTTCGGCCCACGTGATTCCTGGCTGGCGTACCGCTCAAGGCACCACAATGGCAGGGCTGCAACTGACGCTTGCCCCCGGGTGGCACACGTATTGGCGGGCGCCCGGCGACGCGGGCATTCCCCCGCACTTCGACTGGTCAGGGTCAGAAAACCTGTCGGCGGTTCAGGTCCATTGGCCCACGCCCGAGGTGTTCGATCTCAACGGGATGCGGTCAATCGGCTATGTCGATCAGATTGTCCTGCCAATCGAACTGACCACCACCGGCACCGGGCCGGTCCACCTGCGCGGCCAGATCGATATCGGGGTGTGTGACGAGGTCTGCGTGCCCGCCAGCCTGACCATCGACACAACTCTGCCCGCCGACGGTCCGCGCAGCCCAAACCTGGCTGCCGCCCTTGTCGATCAGCCCATGACCGAGGCTGAAGCGCATGTAGGTCCCGTGACCTGTCAGACCGAACCGACCGATGATGGCTTGCGCCTGACCACCCGGATCAGCGTCCCACAAATGGGCGATGCCGAAACCGTAGTGATCGAGGCAGGCGATCCTCGCGTCTGGGTCTCCGAGCCCACGGTTAACCGGAATGGTGACACGCTTCGCGCCACCGCCGATCTGGTTCAGGTCGACGGCGATGCCTTCGCGCTCAACAGATCTGCCGTGCGGATCACTGTTCTGGGGAGCCACTCCGCCGTGGACATTCAGGGCTGTACGGGCGGCTGATCGGATTTGCGCCGCAGGGCAAACACAAGTCCGCTGACCGCGTAGACAACCAGCAGCCAGATCAGCAGTCCCGCAGCAAATACGCCCAGCGCAGGCACCGGCCCGCCCGCGAGCATCGGCAGGGCAGCCGCAGCCGAGGGCCATGCCGCCTCGGTCAGCAGGATCGGGCCCAGCGTCACGGAAAACAGGGCAACAGATCCCGCAACAGCGACCCAAGAAGCCACACCAGCCAGCGACATGCCCCCGCGCAGCGCACGCCGCGCCGCCTGCACCTGCCGATAAAGGTCCGCCTGTGCGGCCATCAGGGCGGGGACGATGAACAGAACCAGCACCATCCCGAAACTCAGCCCATAGACCAGCGTGATGACCGTCGGTTTCAGAAACTCCGCCTGACTGGATGGTTCGAACAACAAGGGGGCGAGGCCCAACACCGTCGTCGAGGTCGTGAGGAACACCGGGCGCAACCGGTCGCTCACCCCGTCGATGATCGCCGGGATAAGGCCTCGGTCGGCGGCATATTCGTCGATCGTGCCGACCAGGACGATGGAGTCGTTGATGATGATCCCCACCATCCCCAACAGGCCGACCACCGTAAACATGCTCATCGGGATACCCCATTGCTGGTGGCCATAGATCGTGCCAACCAGCGCAAAGGGAATGATCGACATGACCACCAATGGCCGGGTCCAACTGCTGAAAATCCAGGCCAGCACCAGATAGATCCCCGTCAGAACCAGTGTCAGGCCAGTCGTCGCATCCGACAGGAACGCGCCCTCCTGCTCGCTCAGTCCGGCCAGTTGGGTGCCCACGCCATAGGTGCTTTCGATCCGGGGCAGGATATCGTCGGTGATCGTCTTTTGAATGGCGACCGCGCGGTCGGGGTCATCGTCCGACAGATCGCCCGTGACAGAGATCAGGGCAATGCCGTTTTCCCGCTGCACGGTGGAAAACCCTGTGCGTGTCTGCACTGTGACAATATCGCCCAAAGGGACATAGACGCCAGACGGGGCGCGCATCTGCGTGCGGTCCAGGAAATCGGCGGTCAGCTCGCCCTCGGGCAGTTGTACGCGGATCGTGGCGCTGCGTGGCCCGTCTGGATAGGTGGCCGCCTCGATCCCACCCAGCCGGTTGCGCAGGTCACGGCCCAGCGCGTCGATGGTAAAGCCCAGCGCCTGCCCCTGCGGGGTCAGGTCGAGGATCATCTCCTGCTTGTCATAGGACAGGCTGTCCTCCAGCCCCGAAACTTCGGGGAACTGGGACAATTCGGCCTTGAGCGCCTCGGCGGCGTTTTTCAGCACCTGCGCATCCGCGCCCGACAACTGCACCTCGAGGCTATTGCCCCCCGGCCCCGCCCCCCAACTGCGGAAACTGACGGTCTCGGCCATCGGGGTCTGCACGACCGCCTCTTGCAGGTCGGCCACAAAGGCGCTGCTGGTATAGGGGCGCAGGTCGGCGTCGATCAGATCAATGGTGATCGCGCCCAACTGGTAGCTTTCCTTGTTCTCGGTCCCCGACAGACCGCGCCCTGAATTCCCGCCGATCTGCGTGACCACATAGGCCAGCGGGCTTTGGCCATATTTCTCGGTATAGGTGGCGGCGACCTGATCGGTGGCGCGCTGCAATTCTTGCATCATGGCGATGCTGTCCTCACGCGTGGCACCGGGCAGCATGGCAAAGTTGCCACTGACCTGCCCCTGTTCGGGCGAAGAAAAGAAACGCCATTGCACGTCGCCGCGAATGAACAGCGCCGCCTGGCTGGCCAGAATGACAACGGCCCCCGCCATGACGGGATAGCGGGCCCAGATCACGGCGGCAATGAACGGGCGGAACAGGGTGCGTTGGAACCACGCAAAGCCCCGGTTCACTTGGCGTGATGGCCAGTCATACCATTTCTCGCTCACGCCACCGGCCAGCGCATGGGACAGGTGGTTGGGCAGGATCAGGAAACATTCAAAGGTGCTGGCGGTCAGCACGGCAATGACGGTGAACGGAATATCCGAAATCAGATCGCCAAAGCGGCCACCCACGGCGATCAGGCCAAAAAAGGCGATGTTGGTGGTGATCGTGGCGGAAAAGACAGAACTGAACATCTTGCGGGCGGCGTTCTCAGCGGCCTGAACGCCACTCTCGCCCAAGCGTCTGACACGGAAATCGGCGTGTTCGCCGACCACGATGGCGTCGTCCACCACAATCCCCAGCGTGATGATCAGCGCAAAGATCGAGATCATGTTGAACGTCAGGCCCGCCCAATACATAACCGCGATAGCGGCCAGCATCGACACCGGAATACCGCTGGCCACCCACAGGGCGGTCCGGGCGTTGAGGAAAAGAAACAACAGGATCAGGACCAACGCCAACCCCTGCAACCCGTTCACGAACAGGATGTGCAGCCGGCTGGTGATCTGTTCAGCCCGGGCGTTGACCAGATCGACCTTGACGCCATCGGGCAGCGTTGCCTCGACCTGATCGGCGACCGTCTGGACGGTGTCCTGAATACCCACTGCATCGCCCTTGGCGTTGCGGTCCACGCGCACTTGAATGGCCGAGTTGTCACCGACGAAATAGGCCGCATCGCGGTCAGAACCTTCGACAGTGATGGTCGCGACATCGCCGATGGTCAGGTTGGACCCATCGGGGTTCGACCGCAGGGCAATGCCGGAAATCTCTTCGGCGCTGCGTTTGGGGACTCCGGTGCGGATACGGGCGGTGCCGGTCACCTCGCCTGCCGGATCGGCCGCGACCTCGGCGGCAATGGCGTCGGCGATCTCGGCCATGGTGACGTTATTCTTGATCAGGTTGATCGACGGCACCTCGATGATGGTCGAAGGGGCGGCAACCCCTTGGATGGTGGTCCGCGTCACCCCTTGGGCGAACAATCGCACGACCAGTTCATCGGCAAAACGGGCCAACTGATCCACACCCACCGGCCCGGTGATGACCACATCGGTCACCCGGTCCGACCAGCCCGACCTGCGGATCACCGGATCGTCGGCATCTGCGGGCAGGTTACCGGTGGCATCCACCGCCGCCTGCACATCCTTTTCGCCCTTGTCCATGTCATAGCCGGGCTCGAATTCAAGCGAGATTCGCGCCCGCCCTTCGGACGACGAGGACGAGGTGGCCGTGACCCCCTCGACGGAAATGAGCGCTGGTTCGAGGACCTGCACGATTGCGGTGTCCACATCCTCGGCCCCGGCCCCGGACCAGCCGACGGACACGCTGATGCTGTCGATCACCACATCGGGAAAGAACTGCGCCCGCATTTTGGGATAGGCAAAGATGCCCGAGATCAACATGAGAACCAACAACAGGTTCGCCGCAGTCCCGTGGCGGGTGAAATAGGACAGGATACCCCCCGCGCCTTGGTTCAGCCTGTCTCCTCCGGTGGCCATGCGTCAGCTTCCCATCCGGGATTCGATCCGGGCGACCGTTTCGGCAGGCACCTGATCCTCTTGCAACTGCGACAGGATGCGGGTCTTGGCCTCGGGGGGCATCCGGCTGTTCTGGACAAAGTCCACCAGCTTTGCCCGGCGTTCGGGGTCCAGCGCGATCATCTCGGGCGCGGCGGGGGCAGCATTGGCAACAGGCGGTGGGGCATCGGCCTCGGTCAAGGGGCGCACCTTGATCCCGGCACCGAGCAACGGTGACCGTTCGGCGACGACCACCCGACCGACCAGCCCCTCGGCACTGACGATCACGTTGTCAGCCTGTCGGCGCAAAACCTGCACCGGCACAACCTCCAGCCGATCATCGGACCCCATCGCCAGAACCGTCTGGTCGGCGGCAACGGCACTGGCGGGCAACAGGGCCACGTTGTCCAGTGCGGGTTCGGCCACGATCACGGTCACGAAATCGCCGGGGCGAAATCCTGGGGCGGCGTCCAGGCTGGCAAACAGCAACCGCCCTGTCTGGCCTTCGCCCACGGCGGCACTTTCGCGGGTGATCCGGCCCGTTGCCTGCAACGCCACATCGGCCACATCCAAAGACACCGCAATCGGCGCGTCGATCAGGTTGCCCTGCCCGTCCAACAGCCGGGCATACTGCGAGGTGGACACCCGAAACGCGACCTCAAGCGCCTTGGCGTCGATCAACTGGCCGATCTGTTCGTTGGCCGTCACCCGGCCGCCCTCAACCACGGTCGCGCCCGACAACGTGCCGTCAAAGGCGGCGGTGACGGTGGTGTCGGCCAAGGTGCGCTCGGCCTCGGCCAGCGCGATTCGCGCGCGGGA
The DNA here is from genome assembly GCA_024642115.1 of Marivivens sp. Lineage (GTDB taxonomy): Bacteria > Pseudomonadota > Alphaproteobacteria > Rhodobacterales > Rhodobacteraceae > JAHEBU01. The sequence continues at coordinate 642,992 of JAHEBU010000001.1, forward strand.
CAAGGCAGTTGTGGCCTGATCCAGCTTGGTCTGCGCCTGCGCCTGCGATTGGCGGCGGGACAGCACGGCGGCATCGGCACTCGACGCTGCCAATTCGGCTGTCTCCACGGCGGACGCGCTGCCCACCCCCCGCGTCTGCAAATCTTGCGCCCGGGTCAGGGCCTGCGCCCGCAAACCCGCCTGTTCGACGGCAGCAGCCAGTTCATCCTGACCCAAGGCCAAGGCGCGCTGCGAATCCTGCAACCCCGCCTCGGCATCCGCCAGATCAGCGCGAGCACGGTCCAACGCCGCCTGCGCCTCGACCGGATCAATGCGGAACAGGACCTGGCCCGCACTCACCTGCCCGCCTTCGACAAAGGCCGGATCGGCCATCACGACGGTCCCGCCCACCGTGGGGCGCAGGTCGAGCGTGCGTCGGCTTCGGATATCGCCAAACACAGTGAGTTCAGGGGGGATCGTGGCCGTGTCGACCGTCACCACGTTCACAGCCTGCACGCGTTCGCGTTGCGGATAAGTTCGCGGCTCTGCATTCAGCTTGGCCTCGACCGCCGAGCGCACCATTTCTCCCGCCCAGGCGAGCAAGGCGATGGTCATCGACAACAGAAACACGCCGATCAGGCTGCGTCGCAAAAATCGCATTCATCCATCCTGTTTGGTCTGCCGAAAAGCTAGGCCGTTGCGGACCGGTGTCCATCCGTCAAATATTCAACGAACCGTGTCGTCACTTCCGTCGCTGATGTTCGTCAAGACGCGGCAAGATTTCCACGAAATTGCACGGCTTGTGGCGAAAATCGAGTTGTTTGCTCAATATTTCGTCCCAGGCGTCGCGGCAGGCGCCCGGACTGCCGGGCAAGGCGAACAGATAGGTGCCATTTGCAACGCCGCCCGTCGCGCGGCTTTGGACCGCACTGGTGCCGATCTTTTGCATCGACACGATGGTAAAGACGGTGCCAAAGGCGTCGATCTCTTTCTCATAGACATCGCGGTGGGCCTCGACGGTGACATCGCGGCCGGTCAGACCCGTGCCGCCCGTCGAAATCACCACGTCGATGGCTGGATCGGAACACCAAGCGCGCAACTGATCGGCGATCAGGGCGCGCTCATCGGGCAGGATCATCCGGGCGGCGAGCACGTGACCGGCGTCCTGCACCCGCTGCACCAGTGCATCGCCCGACCGATCATCGGCCAGCCCGCGGGTGTCGCTGACGGTCAGGATGGCGATGCGGACTGGGATAAACGGCTTGCTCTCGTCAATCATCGACGCACCTCCAGCGCCAGTTTCAGGGCCAATGCACAAAATACGCTGGCCGAGGCACGGCGCAGCCACAGATCAACCCTCGGATCGCGGGCCAACGCCCGACCAAGGCCCCCGGCAAAACTGCCGACCAGACCGTTCACGATAAACCCGCCCAACGCAATCACCGCGCCAAAGATCAGGAATTGCGCCAGCACCTGCCCCCGCGCCGGGTCTACGAACTGGGGAATAAAGGCGAGGATGAACAGGATCACCTTGGGGTTCGAGACGTTCACGACAAATCCGTCCCGAAACGCCCGCGCCGGACGCACCGGTGGCAGGTCAGGGCGGCCCATCGGCGTGTGCCAGGTTTTCCAGGCCAGCCACAGCAGATAGACCACGCCCACCGCCTTGATCGCGTGGAACAGGCCCGGCAAGGACACGATCAACGCGCCCAAGCCCAGCCCCGCAAGCCCAACGTTGACGATCGCCCCGGTCGATACCCCGGCCGAAGCGGCGATGGCGGCGCGCGGACCGCCCCGCATGCCCTGTCCCAGACACAGCATCATGTCGGCCCCCGGCGTAAGGTTCAGGGCCAGCGCGGCAGGCACAAAAGCGGCCAGAACGACAGGATCAACGGTCATCCCAGCCGCGCCTTCAGCGTCAGCAGATCGGCCCAGGCCTCGCGCTTGGCCTCGGGCGTGCGCAGCAGGGTGGCGGGGTGGAACATGGGCAGGGCCGGACGGGCCAGAACCTCGGCCCATTCGCCGCGAACCCGGGTGATGCCCGCTTTGCCCAACAGGGCCAGACAGGGGGCATTGCCCATCAGGACCACCAGATCAGGATTGGCAAGCGCAATATGACGTTCCAGAAACGGCAGCATCATGGCGACATCGGCGGGGTCCGGGGCGTTATCGGCAGGCGGTCGCCAGGGCAGGACCGTGGTCAGATAGACCGCGCTGGAAGGATCGGTCGCCCGGCGGTCCAGCCCGATGGCAGCAAGCATCCGGTCCAGCATCTGGCCCACCTTGCCCACGAACGGCCTGCCCTGCTGATCCTCGTCGCGGTCCGGCGCCTCGCCCACGATCATCACGCGGGCGGCTGGCTGTCCATCGGCAAACACGAAATTGCGGGCGCCCTTCTTGATCTCGCACAGGTCAAACGCCTGCATCGCCTGCGCAAGGGCCGGCAGATCGGCCGCCGCCCGCGCCATGCGGGTGGCAGCGGCGGCCGCATCGACCTTGATGGGCTCCACGATGGCAGGAGGGGCTGCGGGCGCGGTCGGCTGCGCCACCTTCGGGGCCACATGGGGCAACACCTTGGGGGCCTCCGCCTCAAGCGCATAACGATTGACCGGGGCCTCGTCCAAAGCCTCGTCAGCGCCCAGTTCTATCTGCCATTCCAGCAGGGCGCGGGCCGTCCAATATTCGATCGCCGGGTCCATGTGGCGCAGACTAGCGACAATCGGCGGGAATGGGCAGGGGGCGTGTAAGGTGGGTTTCAACCCACCCCGCCTCTTGCCCGGCGCGTCGGCGTTGGGCACTCTCCTGACATGACCAAGGCCGTCTTCATCGCCTCCGCACACAGCCGCTATAACGATGTCCCCGGGCAGGCCTATCACTTTCCGGCGCAATATCTGCGCCGCGTTGAACAGGCGGTCGGGGACTGGGTGATCTTCTACGCCGGACGGCGCGGCGGAAACCTCGGGTATTATGCCGTGCAACGGGTGGAAAGGATCGTTCAGGACACCACGATGGACGGCCATTGGCTGGCCCTTCTCTCGCCGGGAACGCTGCTTGATTTTGAAATGGCTGTGCCCCGGCTCCGTCCGGACGGCACACCGTACGAGACCGGGCTGCCACTGTCGCGTGGGTCGAACACCGCTGCCGTGCGGCTTGTGTCCGATGGGGATTTCGCAGCGATCATCATGGCGGGGCTCAACAGCGGCACTGATGCCGACTGCCTACCGCGCAGCGGCCCGCTCCCGGTGGCATCGTCCTCGCCCGTGCCGGGCTTTGCCGAGATGGTCCAGCCATTCGACGGCCTGCCTGGTCCTGATGCGCTGCGCGACCGGATCCTGACCTCGCGGGCCTTTCGGGACGCCAGTTTTGCGCGGACAGTCAAACGGGCGTATGGGGCGCGCTGCGCGATGTCGGGCTTGTCGCTCCGGAACGGTGGCGGCCGACCCGAGGTCGAAGCGGCGCATATCCTACCAGTAGAGAGCAATGGTCCGGACACGGTGCTCAACGGTCTGGCGCTCAGCGGAACCCTGCACTGGATGTTCGACCGGGGGCTGGTCAGCGTGGATGACGATCATTCTATTCTGGTGGCCAAGGACAGTGTGGCGGACGAGGTCGGGGCGCGACTGCTCACTGCCGACCGGCGACTGATCCTGCCCGCCGATCCCCGCTGCCATCCCCACTCGGCCTTTCTGGAGTGGCACCGGCGCAAGGTGTTCAAGGGGTGACGCAGGCGGACAGTGCGGTGGCCTGTAAGGTGGGTTTCAACCCACCCCGCGCCTGATGATCGAATTCTTACCCATCTATTAAATTTGTAAATACCTATAATAATCAATATCTTAGAATCCGTTCAACCTTGAACGCCCTGTTCGGACACATCCCCACCTCCCCTTGCCGCCCCCCCACGACCCGCCTATAACCCCGCAAATTCCATCGGAGGCCGCGATGACTTTCCGCGCACAGCATCTTCTGGGCATCGAACCGCTCCACCCCACCGAAATCACCGCCCTGCTCGACCTGTCCGACCGCTACGCCGAGGAAAACCGGCGCGGGGTGCGTCACAAGGACGTGCTGGCAGGGCTGACCCAGATCAACATGTTCTTTGAAAACTCGACCCGGACGCAGGCGAGCTTTGAACTGGCCGGCAAACGGCTGGGCGCGGATGTGATGAACATGTCGATGGGCCAGACCAGCCTGAAAAAGGGGGAAACGCTGATCGACACGGCGCTGACCCTCAACGCCATGCACCCCGATCTGCTGGTGGTGCGGCACCCCAATTCCGGGGCGGTCGATCTGCTCGCTCAAAAGGTCAACTGCGCGGTGCTGAACGCAGGTGACGGACGGCACGAACACCCCACCCAGGCGCTGCTGGACGCGCTCACGATCCGCCGGGCCAAGGGTCGCCTGCACCGCCTGTCTATCGCCATCTGTGGCGACATCGCCCATTCCCGGGTGGCGCGGTCCAACATCACGCTCTTGGGCAAGATGGAAAACCGCATCCGCCTGATCGCCCCACCCACGCTAATGCCCGCAGGCATCGCCGAATTCGGCTGCGAGGTGTTCGACGACATGGAAAAGGGGCTCGAAGGCGTCGACGTCGTCATGATGCTTCGCCTGCAAAAGGAACGGATGGACGGCGGGTTCATCCCGTCCGAACGGGAATATTTCCACCGCTACGGGCTGGACGCCAACAAACTGAAATTCGCCAAGCCCGATGCTATCGTCATGCACCCCGGCCCGATGAACCGCGGCGTCGAGATTGACGGCGTGATCGCCGACGACATCAACCGCAGCGTCATCCAGACCCAGGTCGAGATGGGGGTGGCCGTACGGATGGCCGCGATGGACCTTCTGGCGCGCAACTTGCGGGAACGGAGGGTCGACAACAGGCCGGTGCTGGTGTGACTCAGTTGGTCATCCCCCCGCACCAGTACGGCAAAGTCCACCTGTTCGAAGTGCTGCTGCCCAAGGACGATCTGATCCAGACGCCCCCCTCTGGCGCCAATCCGGCGATGATCGGGGCAGGACCAGTCGCCATTCAACTGACCGGGGACGAGGGGCTCAACCCCCGCTCCGCTGCGCTGTTCGAAATGGCCGACCTTGGCGACCAGCCATTTTCGCAATTCCTGATTCAGGTCGAAGACTTGTCTCAAGACCAAGTCCTGCGCGACGCCGCCCGGCTGGACGCCCTGCGCGGGCAAGTCCTGCTGGTCGGGTCGGCGGCATTCGAGGGGCGCGGCGTCACCCTCGATCTGGGCGACCGACTGGCCTTGATCGGCACTTATGACGTGGTCCGCAATCCCGTCCGATTCGACCCCCTGCCCTCCGAGGCAGCCAAAGGTGTTCTGACCCCGCCCCCCGACCTTGCCAAGACGAACCGAAGGATGATGGGCCTTGTCTCGACCATCACGCTGCTCTTGATGCTGGGACTTGTCGCCCTGATGATCTGGATTGCCGGATGATCGACGCCTGACTGCCCCGGCCATCCTGCTTCGGCTTGAAGCTGGTCAGCCCAAGGGGTTATGTGCGCCAGATACCAAAGGGATGATCCTTCCGTGACCGACCTTGTCCTTGCCAACGCCCGCCTCATCGACCCCGTGACGCTGACCGACCAGATCGGCGGCCTTCGGGTGCGCGACGGGGCCATTGCCGATGTCTGGATCGGGGCCGAGGGCAAGCGCCCCAAGGGGGTCACCGTGATCGACTGCGGCGGCATGTGCCTTGCCCCCGGAATCGTCGATATCGGCGTCAAGGTCAGTGAACCGGGCGAGAGGCACAAGGAATCGTTCCGCTCGGCCGGGCGGGCGGCGGCGGCGGGCGGGATCACGACGATCGTCACCCGCCCCGACACCACGCCCCCCATCGACACGCCCGAGGTGCTGGAGTTCGTGGCCCGCCGTGCCGCCCTTGATTCCCCTGTCCGCGTGCTGCCCATGGCGGCGTTGACCAAGGGACGGCAAGGGCACGAGATGACCGAGATCGGGTTCCTGCTGGACGCCGGGGCCGTCGCCTTTACCGACTGCGACCGGGTCGTCACCAATACCAAGGTGCTGGCCCGCGCCCTGACCTATGCTCGTGGCCTGAACGCGCTGGTGATCGGTCATGTGCAGGAACCCGGTCTGTCCGAGGGGGCGGTGGCCACCAAGGGCAAATTCGCATCGTTGCGCGGCCTGCCTGATGTGTCCCCGATGGCCGAACGAATGGGGCTGGACCGGGACATTTCCCTGCTGGAAATGACTGGAGCCCGGTATCACATCGACCAGATCACGACTGCCCGCGCCCTGCCCGCGCTGGAACGGGCGAAACGGAATGGGCTGGACATCACCGCAGGCGTTTCGATCCACCACCTGACCTTGAACGAATTCGACGTGGCCGATTACCGGACATTCTTTAAACTCACCCCGCCGCTGCGGTCCGAAGATGACCGGATCGCCGTGATCGAGGCGGTCAAGTCGGGCCTGATCGACATCATCTGTTCGATGCACACGCCACAGGACGAAGAATCCAAACGGCTGCCTTACGAAGAGGCGGCAAGCGGCGCGGTGGGCCTTGAAACCCTGCTGCCCGCCGCCCTTCGGTTGGTGCACGCAGGGCAGATTGACCTGCCCCGCCTGTTCCGCGCCTTGTCGCTGAACCCATCGCACAGGCTGGGTCTGGCATCGGGCCGCCTGATGGCCGGGGCGCCCGCCGATCTGGTGCTGTTCGACCCGGATGCGCCCTTTGTGCTGGACCGGGCCACACTGAAATCGAAATCCAAGAATACCCCCTTTGATGGCGCCCGGATGCAGGGCAAAGTCCTGGGGACCTGGGTCGCCGGGGTCGAGGTTTCGGGGAGGATCTGATGCCGGACATGACAAGCACGCCGCTGGTTCTGCTGATCTGGGCGGTCGCGGGCTATCTGCTGGGTTCGGTGCCGTTTGGCCTGCTGATCTCGCGGGCGATGGGGCTGGGTGATATCCGCGCCATCGGGTCGGGCAACATCGGGGCCACCAACGTCCTGCGCACCGGGAACAAGCGGGCCGCCGCGCTGACCCTGCTGCTGGACGGCGGCAAGGGGGCGGTGGCGGTCCTGATCGCCCGGCAATTCGCGGGCGAAGATGCCGTGCAACTCGCCGCCCTTGCGGCCTTTTTGGGCCACTGTTTCCCGGTCTGGCTGGGGTTCAAGGGAGGCAAGGGCGTCGCCACGTTCATCGGGCTGACGCTTGCACTGGCCTGGCCTGTGGGTCTGGCCGCCTGCGCCACCTGGCTGGTCGTGGCCACCATCAGCCGCTATTCGTCGCTGGCCGCGCTGATGGCCGCAGGCATGTCGCCGGTCTGGGCGGCGCTACTGGGTCAGGGGCAGATATTCATCCTCGGGATCGTTCTGGCGGCCCTCGTCTATGCCCGGCACTGGGGCAACATCCAACGGCTGCGGGCCGGGACCGAAAGCAGGATCGGCAAAAAGGGCTGACGCCCTGAAATTGCCCCAGTCTCTCCATGTCGTGACCGCACGAACACCCCACGGTTGTTGAAACACCGTTTGGCAAGGAGTTGGGTCATGGGGCCGCTGCGTTCACTGGATTCCGTATTTTCGAAATATTTCACGATCAAAGGGCGCGCATCGCGGTCCGAATTCTGGTGGTATTCGAGCTTTCAGAGCCTTGCCATGTTTACAGCCATCGGGGTCGACATCGTCCTGTTCGATCCGGCAACGACAAGCGGCCTGTGGTCGTTTGCCACGGTCTGGATTTTCCTTCTGACAATGATCCCGAACCTTACGGTCGCTATTCGGCGCCTTCACGACACGGGTCGCAGCGGGATGTGGATGTTCATCACGATGGTGCCGTTCATCGGGGGGATGTGGTATCTGGTCCTTCTGGTGCTGCCGTCCGAACAGGACGACAACATCTACGGCCCGCCCCCCGGCATGCGCCGCCGCGCAACCTATGGCGAGGGGACCGGGGGCGTCGTCCGCCCGGCCAAATCCAACCCTTTCGCCGCCTATGCCCATCTTGAGGCATCGCGCAACACGCCATCGGCCGATCTTCAGGCGCAGCGACGCGCCCAGATCGAGGAATATTACCGGACCAAGGTGGTCAAGGCCGTCTGACGCCCTTGCAGCATCGGACCAGCCCCCACTAGACTGGACCGGCAATTCATTCGGGGGTCGTCATGCTGCGGATTACAGCCATTCTTTGCCTGATAGCCACGTCCAGTCAGGCACAGGATTCGGATTACCGGTCTTTTTACGGGATCGAAAACTTTCCCAAAACGCTCGAAATCCTGGATAGTGCCGCGGCCGAATGCACAGCACAGTCACAAGGCCAGCTTGAGGTTCTCGACGAACGCGCACTGACCTGGATTGACCTGGATGGCGACGCGCAGATGGCAGACAATATGCCCGACGACATGGTCATCGACTTCAACTTTATCTTTTGCAGTACGGGCAATCTGTGGGGCGGCACGGGCGGGGCGCCGGTGCATTTCGTCCTGAACGGCACCACGTCGGCCAGTTGGACCGGCGGAAACTGGGACGTCGTGCGCACCCGCACCCTGTATTCGCCGGTGATCTTGTTGCCCCGGCATGGCAGCGCCTGCGACGGCTACGGGGCGCAACCCTGTGTTCAGGCGATCGTGGCATACGAAGACGGGTTTTCGACCGTCCGCTTTCCCGAGTCCAGCGAAGAGCCGCAGGCGGAGTGAACGCGTTTCTGGCGGCTTTTGACGCCCTTCCGTTGGGAACGTTCCGCGGGCTCGCACACGGTCGCCGCTACGTCGTCACGCGCAGTCAGGTGGCCGCCGGACGCGGTGAAAAACTGGTGGCAGAGGCGCTGGATGGCAGCGACTACATCAGCCTCAACCTTTATCGGCTGTCATCTGGTACCCGGCTCAAACCCTGCGAAATGCCCAAGGACAAGGTGGTTGCCTTTGTTCTGAGCCTTTGCCCGGAATTCTGACTGGTCTGCCCGCAAAAGTATTAACGACTGCCCATTTTCACGGTATGGTGAGCTTGGCCGTTGGCATCCGGAAATTCACCGGCGCACGGGCCGAAAACAAGGGGACTGCAATGTCATTTACCGAAGCGATTAAAACCTGTTTTTCCAAATATGTTACGTTTTCCGGACGGGCCAGACGGTCCGAATTCTGGTGGTGGGCGCTGTTCATCATCGTCGCCACCATCGTGCTTACCATCCTGGACATCTCGTTGTTCGGATCGACGACATCCGGTCCGGGCGAAATCAGCGGATCGACCAGTTTCGCACCGTTCAGCTGGATTTTCATGCTGCTGACCTTCCTGCCGGGGCTGTCCGTGATGGTGCGCCGTTTGCATGACACGGATCGCAGCGGCTGGTGGTACTGGATCGCGCTGATCCCGCTGATCGGGTTCATCGTGCTGATCGTCTGGTTTGCCAACGTCGGCACCAAGGGCGACAACCGTTTCGGGGCTGATCCGCTGGCCTGATGATGATACTGTCCGGGGACGAAGCGCCGCGCCGCCCCCGGACACTGGCAGCGGCCATTCTATCGGTTGGCCAGCTTTTCCATCGCCTCGGCGGTGCGGCGGGTGTTGTGGTAAATCCCTAACCCCAGATAAAGAAAGCCGCCCACAAAGATCAGGTACACAAACCCACCGACCAAAATCATAAGGCCGGACATGGGCCCGCCCCCCATCGTCCCGATACCGATGGGCGATTGCGCCGCCGACATAGCGGGATTCCTCGAAAGGGCCACGGCGACGGCCGCGCCGATGACGCCAAGACCCCCAAGAATGACAAAGATGCTGACGACTGCATCCAAAGCCGAAATAAAGAAATGCCTCATGATAGGATGACCCCTGTTGTCGTAATTGACAGGGGATTCATAACAGGGCGTAACCGACCCCGGCAAAGGATTTTCAGGCGGATCTAGTAACTGTATTCGGCGTAAATCCGGCTCAGGTCGCCGTTCCAATCGCCGTTGTAATGGTCAATCAACTCGTCCGCCGGGGTCTTGCCCGTCTCGATGGTTTCCTTGAGCGCGCTCAGAAAATGCGTCTCGTCCGGGACCATGCCACCGGCACCGGGGCGCGCGCGCGCCTTCAGGCCTGCCTCGGAAATGGCAACCACCTCGCGGGCCAGATCGTGCATGTCAATCTTGCCCACCTTGGCATCCAGTGCATCGACGGATGCAGCCACCCGCAGCGCCTCGCGCGTTTCGGCATCCCAGTCCTTGCACAGGTCCCATGCCGCATCCAGGGCGGACTGGTCATACATCAGCCCGACCCAGAGGGCAGGCAAGGCGCACAGGCGGCGCCACGGCCCACCATCGGCCCCGCGCATTTCGATAAATTTCTTCAACCGCGCCTCGGGAAAGGCCGTTGTCAGGTGATCGGCCCAGTCCGACAGCGTCGGCTTTTCGCCCGGCAGCGCGGGCAGTTCACCGCGCAGGAAATCGCGGAACGACTGGCCCAGCGCGTTGATGTAGGTCCCGTCGCGATAGACGAAATACATCGGCACATCGAGCATGTATTCAACATAGCGTTCAAAGCCGAACCCATCCTCGAACACAAAGGGCAGCATCCCGGTGCGGCTGTTGTCCAGCCCCCGCCAGATCCGGCTGCGCCACGATTTGTGACCATTCAGCTTGCCCTCGAAAAAGGGCGAATTGGCGAAAAGGGCGGTCGCCACTGGCTGCAACGCCAGCGCCACGCGCATTTTCTGGACCATGTCCGGCTCGGACGAGAAATCGAGGTTGACCTGCACCGTGCAAGTCCGCCGCATCATCTGTGTGCCGTGGGTGCCGACCTGCCCCATGTAATCGTTCATCAGCCGATAGCGCCCTTTGGGCATCAGCGGCATCTGGTCATGGGTCCAGACCGGGGCGGCGCCCAGACCGATAAACCGCGCCCCTATGGTATCGGCCACATCCTGCACTTCGCGCAGGTGTTCGTTCACCTCGTCGCAGGTCTGGTGGATCGTCTCAAGCATGGCGCCGGACAATTCGAACTGCCCACCCGGCTCTAGGCTGATGTTGGCCCCGTCCGCGAAATTCAGGCCGATCATCTTGTCCTTTTCATAGACCGGGACCCAGCCGTATTTGTCGCGCAGGCCCTCGAACATCTTGAGGATTGATCGCGGCCCGTCATAGGGCAGCGGCAGCAGCGTGTCCTTGCAATAGCCGAACTTCTCGTGCTCGGTCCCGATCCGCCAGTCGTCCTTGGGCTTGCAGCCGCTGGCAAGGTATTCGGCCAGCTGTTCGTAGCGTTCGATCGGGCCACCGCCGGACTGGGGAATGGACATGGGCAGGCTCCGTTTCGGATAGGGTTCAGGGCAGAGAGGTGGCGGCAAGCGACGGGGAAGTCAATGGAGCCGACGCTGCGGCGCCTCCCAGACGGTCACACGCGCATCGGGTGTGCGCGACAGCACATCCAGCATCCGCTCGGTCTGGATGCCGGGCAGGGCGGCAAAGACATCGAACAGCGCCTCGGCACCGGCCGCATTGACCGGAATGGCCACCTCCTGCCCTCCGTGGGCTGTGAGGATCCAGTGCGGGGCCGGATGTGATTTGGGTTCAAGAGCCACCTTGGCCAGATCGCCCAATTCGATGATCCCGCCCGTCAACGGCCCAAAGTAGGACAACCGCCGTTCATCCACCTGCACAACCCCCGGCCCCTGACCGGCGCTGTGGAACCGAACACGCTGGACGGCGGCAACCGCATAGGCGGCAGCCAGGACCACCAGCGCATAGCCAAGATAGCGCACAACCCCGAAACTGTGCAGGCCCCACCACAGGCCAATCGCCGCGACCAAACCAGCCCCGATGACCTCGCGCCAGCGCCAAAGTGTCGTCTGAAGTTCGGGCCGGATGAAGCTCATGCGCGGCACTCCTGCGGTCCGTCGAACAGCAGCAGGGTCCAGTCACCGATCTGGTCGAACCCGATCGACCGGTAGGACCGCACCGCCATGTCGGACGAGGCAAACAGCGTCGCTTGCCCGACGCCCGCGTTCCTTGCCTGCGCCAGATGCAACGCCAACGCCCGTCTGGCATATCCCTGTCCACGCTTGTCGGGCGGCGTGTAAACCCCGCCAATCTGCACGACCTCGGGCAATTGCGCGTTAAAGCCCGTCATCGCCAGCGGCATGTCCCCGTCCATCAGCACGACATGGCTCTTTCGGGTACAGAATGTTTGGTGCGACTGCCGCGCGCGAGCCCGCGCCTCGCCCGGCGGAGTACCCAGGACGGTCCGCTGATAGTCCTCCATCCAGTCATACAGGGTCGCGGGCGGTGCCTCTGCAATTGGTACGATCTGACCGGGGCCGTCCGGGATCGTCAGCCGGGTCAGGTCCAGACGTAAGTGGGGTTCGTCGTGGTCGAGATTGCGCGGGGCCTGCGTCAGCCCCACCGCCGCCTCGATCCCCCGGACCTGCAATCGGGGGCCGATGATCCCCAGCACCTGCTGACCCGACAGCACCGGCGCGGCAGCCGCGACATCGGCGTCAGGCAGGCAGGGCATGACGGTCCCGGCCCGGGTCGTTGATAGGATGCCGGTGATCCGCCCCCCTGTTTCGGCCAGCCAGAACCGCATGGAATAATCCTGTTCATCCGCCATCCCATAGGTGGCCAGATTGGACAGCGGGAACATGGCATGGACTACATGATGGCGCAGGAACGCCTCGATCGCCGGACGACCCGCCTCGGTCGCGCGCCTCATCGCCAGTCTCCGAACGCGTTTTGCCACAGGGTCATGGCGGCCACCGCAGCGGTCTCTGCTCGCAATATCCGTGGGCCAAGGCTGACCGGGTGAGCAAAGGGCAGGCCGCGCAGCCGGTCGCGTTCGCCGTCAGAAAACCCGCCCTCTGGCCCGATCAGAATCGCCCAAGGTCCACGGTCCCCGGACAAGGCCGAGGCCTGTCCGATCATCGCCTCGTCACAGAACATCAACCGTCGGGTGGGGTCCCACCCGTCCAGCACACGGCCCAGTTTCACGGGCTCATCCACCACCGGCAGAGCCGTTGCCCCACATTGCTCGGCGGCCTCGATCACATGGGCGAGCATCTTGTCGCCCCGCACGCGTTCTGCATTTGTGAAATCGGTCAACACGGGCATGATCCGCGCCGCCCCCATCTCGACCGCCTTTTCAACGATGAAGTCCGTGCGGGCCTTCTTGACCGGGGCAAACATCAGCCACAAGTCGGGCGGCGGGACCAAGGGGCGCGTCTGTCCCTCGCAGACCAGCGCCCCGCGCTTGCCGGCCTGCGCCACTACACCGTCCCATTCGCCGTCGCGCCCGTTGAACAGACTGACCACCGCGCCGACCGGCAGACGCATCACATTGAACAGGTAATGCCCCTGCCCCTGCGACAGGGGAACGGTTTGCCCTTGACCCAAAGGGTGATCTACAAAGAGGCGGACCTTGGATGCCATGGAGCAAACCATATGATCGACCCTGCCCAAGTGCCAGAGGCGGCCCCGAATTCTAATGCCGGGCAGGTCGCAGATGCGGTTGCCGGCAACTGGGTCGATACAGTGGCCCCAGACTGGTCGCGGGCCTACCTGCGGCTCAGCCGGGCGGACCGGCCCATTGGCACCTGGCTTTTGCTGCTGCCGTGCTGGTGGGGGCTGGGGCTGGCCGCGATCCTGACGCGGACCTTTACCCTCTATGACCTGTGGATCGGGGTGGGCTGTGGGGCGGGGGCATTCCTGATGCGGGGGGCGGGGTGCACCTGGAACGATATCACCGACCGGCACATCGACGACAAGGTGGCGCGGACGCGGTCCCGGCCGATCCCGTCCGGGCAGGTCAGCGTCCGGCAGGCGGCGGTCTGGATGGTAGCGCAGGCGCTGGTGGCCTTTGGCATTTTGATGACGTTCAACCTTGTAACCATCGGGCTGGGGGTCCTGTCCCTGCTGCCGGTAGCGATCTATCCCTTTGCCAAGCGGTTCACCTGGTGGCCGCAGGTGTTTCTGGGGCTGGCGTTCAACTGGGGGGCCCTGTTGGCGTGGACGGCACATACCGGATCGTTGGGCTGGCCAGCTGTTGCCCTGTATCTGGCGGGGATCGTCTGGACGCTGTTTTACGACACGATCTATGCCCATCAGGATACCGAGGATGATGCGCTGATCGGGGTCAAATCCACCGCACGGCTGTTCGGGGACAACTCGCGGCGCTGGCTGACAGGGTTCATGGTGGGGACGGTGCTGCTGATGACCTTGGCCGTGGTTCTGGTGGGCGTCACGCGGTCGCCGCTCGCGCTGGTGGTGATGATCGGCGCGCCCTGGGCGATTGGCTGGCACCTCGCCATTCAACTGATGCGGTTCGATGCGACCGACTCGGCCCGCCTGCTGACCCTGTTCCGGTCGAACCGCGATGCGGGGCTTTTGCCTGTGCTGTTTTTCGCCGCTGCGTGGTTCCTCTGATTGAACCCTCGCCCGGTTGGTCCTAGACAGTCCCGACTCGTCCCAAACTCAGGTACTCGATGAGACTGTCTGCCTTGTTCATTCGTCTGGGCGTCTTTGCCGTGGCGGCGGCGCTGGCCTTTGTGGCGGCACGGGCGACTGTGTCCGTGGTCGAGGATCGGTCAGTTGCGGCCGTCCGTGGCGCCCTGATTGACAAGGGCGACAACTGGGCAAGCGTGCTGGGCGACGGGCTTCAAGTCATCATCGAGGGCACCGCCCCCAGCGAAGCGATCCGTTTTCGCGCCATCACCCTTGCCGGCACGCTGGTCGATGCCAGCCGGGTGATCGACAACATGACGGTGATCGACCCCGCCGGGATCGCCCCCCCAGAGTTTTCCATCGAAATTCTGCGTAATGACAGTGGCGTGTCCCTGATCGGCCTCATTCCGCAATCCACCGACCGCGAGGCGCTTGCCGCCCGGATTGCCGAAATTGCCGGGGGCGCACCGGTGACGGACCTGCTCGAACAGGCCGACTATCCGACACCCGACACATGGCGGGCGGCGATGACCTATGCCTTGCGGGCCTTGGGGGAACTGCCCCGGTCCAAGATTTCGGTGAACGCCCGGCGGGTCACGGTGAACGCCATTTCCGACAGCCCTGAACAAAAGCGGCAGTTAGAGACCTCGCTTGCCCGCCAAACGCCGCAGGGTGTTCAGGTCGCCGTCAGCATCAGCGCGCCGCGCCCGGTCATCACGCCCTTTACCACCCGCTTTACCCTCGATGCCGAAGGGGCGCGGTTCGATGCCTGCGCTGCCGACACCGAAGAGGCCGAACGGCAGATCGTCGCCGCCGCCGTCGACGCTGGATTGCAGGGCAAGGCGAATTGCATCCTCGCCCTTGGCACGCCCTCTGGCACATGGGGGCGGGCTGCGGCGCTGTCGATCAAGGCGGTCAAGGATCTGGGCGGCGGCACCGTCACGCTCAGCGATGCAGACGTGGCTCTGGTGGCCCCCGAAGGGACCGATCAGGAGCTGTTCGACCGGGTTGCGGGCGATTTGGACAATGCCCTGCCAGACCTTTTCGTGCTGACCGCAACCCTGCCCGTTGCCGCCTCTGCCAGCAGCGAAGGCCCGCCGCAGTTCAGCGCCACCCTCAGCCCCGAAGGCGAGGTTCAGATCCGTGGCCGAGTCGGTGACGACCTGATCAATACGACCGTGGAAAACTATGCCTCGGCCAAGTTCGGCCGCGAACACCTGACCATGGGAACCCGCGTGGTCGAAGGGCTGCCGCAGGGCTGGTCGATCCGGGTTCTGGCCGCGCTGGATGCGCTGTCCAAGCTGTCCAACGGATCGGTTCTGGTCCAGCCCGACCTGATCGAGGTGCGCGGCAACACCGGCAATCAGGCCGCCGGGACCGAGATTTCGCAGCTTTTGATCGACAAGGTCGGCCAGTCCGAAGAGTTCAAGATCAACGTCACCTATGTCGAGGCTCTGGACCCCGTCGCGGCCCTTCCCACCCCCGAGGAATGTGCCGCCCGCGTGACTGAGGCGACGGGCGACCGCAAGATCACCTTTGACCCCGGCTCGGCCACGCTCACTTCGGACAGCCAGCAGATCGTGGCCGATATCGCCACTGCGCTGGATCGGTGTATCGACATTCCGATCCAGATTTCGGGCTACACTGACAGTCAGGGCCGCGAAGAGATGAACCAGCAGCTAAGCCAGGACCGGGCCGACGCCGTTCTGGCCGCCCTGCGCGCCCGGCGCGTGTCGGTCACCAACTTTACTGCCGTAGGCTATGGCGAAGCCGACCCGATTGCGGATAATGAGACCGAAGCGGGCCGCGAGGCAAACCGCCGGATCGAGTTCAAGCTGATCGTCCCCGAGGCCCCCGCCGAGGTTCAGACGACGCTGGAAGGTGCAGCCGCAGGCGATGCCGGCGCCGCCCCGGCCGAAGGAACCGACGCCGGCGTCTTTGTCGACGGGGCGGTCCCGCCGCCCACGGACGGGGCAACCGATCAGGGGTCGGGCGACTGAGAAGCCAAAGGATGCGACGTGAACAGAACTGAATTCATCATCGCCACGGCGATCATCCTTTTCGTCGCCTTCTGTCTGGGGTGGTTTGCCAGCTGGCTGGTCAACCGGTTCACCCGCGTCACCAAGGCCGAGATCGGCGAGTTGGACAAGATGGCTCAGGCGCTGCACGAGGCCGAGGAAACCCGCGATCAGGCGATCACCTACCTTCAGCAAAGGGAGGCCGAGATCACCAACCAGCTGAGCCAGACCGAGGCAGAGCTGAGGGCGGCGATGGATGGTCTGAGGGAGGCCCGCCGCGAGGCGGAGGAGATGCGGACCTATATCGAGCGCAAGAACATGGCTGGCTGATCCGGCGTGTTCACGTTTGAACGCCATGCAAGATATTGAATTAAATAAATAAAAGTGTTAACGGCGTTTTCTGACCCAACATCGCAGCCCAAATGTCCAGTCGCCACGGCCAGTGGTTCAAGGTCGTAAAGCCCCGACAAAAGCGCAGACAGGCAGACGCTGGGACAGGCGGATCGGCCTGCAATCGAGATGGCCTTACCTTGCCCTGTCCTGTTCATATGGGTTCGGGCTGATCAGAGCCAATTTCCCCGGCCCTTCGAACACCTGTACCCCGCCAATCCATCGGACGACTGGAAAGTCCGCGGTCATGGCGGACATCCGTGAAGGGTCATCGGGCGAGTCTACGGTGGCCGCGCCGAACACATTCGGCAAGAACGCCTGAACGTGGACCAGCCCTAATTCGGCCGGACTGTCCGCCCTCTTTCCAACCCGTTCAAAGACCACATCAAGCGCATGGTAGTCCAACAAATAGCCTGTGACCGGCGGATCGGACAGGAACAAGTCTGTAGCGTCGATGGCCCAGATGAAATCGCCCTCTGCCTGCTGCAAAAGTCCGGTAGCCGGATGGCCGGGGACGGAGGCGAGACCGAAATCATCCTTGAAAACCCGGCGCTGGCGGTCGCCCCCAGAACCGCAGTGCCGGACCGGGCGCAACCGCCGGCGCCGGGTCGGAAGCGATGTCCGTCAGTTCGGGACAGCCCCGCCAGAGCTTGAGTTAGCACCAGATCGTCGCCCACTGCGATTCCGGCGGGTCGGTCATCCGGTCAAGGCAAAGGTCGGACATTGGGCCAGCTGCACACAGAACACTTTGCGACCCAAGACAGAGATACGGGCCGGGATCAACCGATCCCGGCCCGCACAGAGTTACCTCAGCACGGAACGCAGGCGCATTCCGGCGGGTTTGCATCGTTGCAGATGCAGCACCAGTTGGACACCGCGCCGACAGCCCCCAGATTGGGGATCAGCGACCCCGCGCCGGGCATCGGGCGCGTCACGAAGTGAAAGCTGGACGCGGTGATCTTTTCGGAGCCTGCCAACCGCTGAAGCTCCAGCAATTTGTAGGCCCGTTCGACCACGGCGGCCCGCGCCTCTTCGGGGTCAGACAGCTTCATCGCCTTGACCCAGTCTGCCGAGGCGCTGGCCTTGAGAAAGCGGCGGTCCTTTTTGGTGGTGACGGCCACGAGTGTCGAAATATCCGACATGATTTGTCCTTTCAAAATTGAGTTCTTAAAAAGCCGCCTGCCGAACCGGGGAAAATACCCCAAAGACCTGCGACAAGATAAAGGTGCCATATCAATCGCCCCCCGCCTATGGGGGTATTCATGACCTTGCCCCCAACAGCTAGCGGGGCGCTGCCGCCCGCCGCAGCCGATCATTGATTGCCCGCCCCAGCCCGTGGTCCGGGATTGGGGCCACGGCAATGTGGGTAGCGGTCATCGCGTCAAGCTGGTGGAGCCGGTCAAACAGCACCGCCGCCGCCTCGGTCAGGTCGCCCGTGGCCGACAGCGTCAGGTCGCCCTTGATTGGTCCGAAGCCGAGCAGCGTTTCCCCCGCATTGGCCGTGGTTGCCTCCATTCGGACCGATCCTGCGGGGGCGTAATGCGAGGCCAGTTGCCCGGGGGCGGTAATGTCTACCCCTGCGGCGGCCAGAGGGTAACCCAGACACGCCTCGATCGTCTCGGTCGGTATGCCCCCCGCCCGCAGCAACGCAGGTTCCCCCGCGCAACCGATGATCGTGGATTCAAGCCCCACACCACAGGCCCCGCCGTCCACGACCGCGTCGATCCGACCCGACAGACCGGCAAGCACATGCACCGCCGTTGTCGGGCTGATCCGCCCCGAGGGGTTGGCCGAGGGGGCTGCGACCGGCCCGCCGAACGCGTGCAGCAGTCCCTGCCCGACCGCATGGTCCGGCACCCGCACCGCCAGCGTGTCCAGCCCTGCCGTCACCAGCTGCGAAATCCCCGATCCGGGTTTCAGCGGCAACACCAGCGTCAGAGCCCCCGGCCAGAATGCGTCGGCCAGTCCCAGCGCATCGGGCGTGAAATCAACCAATTCCTGCGCCGCCTCAAGGTCCGCTACATGCACGATCAAAGGGTTGAACGAGGGCCGCCCCTTGGCCGCATAAATCCCCGCAACCGCCCGGTCATTGCGGGCGTCAGCCCCAAGTCCGTAGACCGTTTCCGTAGGGAACGCGACCAATCCGCCCCTTTGCAGGATTTCGGCGGCATTGCGCAACCCTGCCGTGTCGGCCGACAGAACAAGGGTGGTCTGGTCCGTCATGACGCCGCGTTCCTGTTGAAGGTGGCCCGCCGTGGGATACCGTGGGCCAAGTAAGATCATTGACATAGACGTGCCCCGGCCCCTTTCGCAAGTCCAGCAGCCGGTCACAGCCAACCAGAGGGATCGTTCCCATGCCCTATCGCGCCCCTGTCGCTGATTTCCAGTTCCTGCTGGATCATGTCGCCCGATTTGCCGAAGTGGCCGCCACCGACCGCTTTGCCGATGCGACCCCTGACACGGTGATCGCCATTCTCGCCGAGGCCGCCAAGCTGTCGGACGAGGTGCTGGCCCCCTTGCAGCGCAACGGCGACAAGCATCCGGCCGCTCTGGAGAATGGCGTCGTGCGCACATCCCCCGGCTTTGCCGACGGGTATCGCGCCATTGCCGAGGGTGGCTGGCTGGGCATTTCTGCAAGTCCCGAAGTCGGCGGCATGGGGTTGCCGATGACCCTGACCACTGCCGTCAACGACATGATGGCCGGGGCCTGTCTGTCATTGCAGTTGAACCCGTTGATGAGTCAGGGCCAGATAGAGGCCCTTGAGCATCATGCCAGCGAAGCGATCAAGGAGTTGTATCTGCCCAAGCTGATTTCCGGCGAATGGTGTGGCACGATGAACCTGACCGAACCGCAGGCCGGGTCGGATGTGGGTGCGTTGCGGTCCAAAGCTGAACCCAACGGCGATGGTACCTATGCGATCACCGGCCAAAAGATCTATATCTCTTGGGCCGACAACGATTTCACCGAAAACGTTTGCCATCTGGTGTTGGCCCGGTTGCCTGACGGTGTGCCGGGGACCAAGGGGATCAGCCTGTTCATGGTCCCCAAGATCATTCCCAACGAGGATGGCACCTTGGGCGAGCGCAATGCGCTGCGCGTCGTGAGCCTTGAGCACAAGATGGGCCTGCATGGCTCGCCCACCGCTGTCATGTCCTATGAAGGCGCCCGGGGCTGGCTGGTCGGGCCGGAACATGGCGGCATGGCGGCCATGTTCACCATGATGAACAACGCCAGATTGGGTGTGGGCGTGCAGGGCATCGGTGTGGCCGAGGGCGCCTATCAGCACGCCCTTGCCTATGCCCGCGACCGCAAGCAGGGCAAGGCCCCCGGAACCGGGTCGATCATCGAACATGCCGATGTCCGACGGATGCTGTCGACGATGAAGGCCGAAACCTTTGCCGCCCGGGCCATATCGTTGATGTGCGCCGGTGCAATCGACATGGCCACCGCCACCGGCAAGGACGGCTGGAAAGCCCGCGCCGCCTTGCTGACCCCCATCGCCAAGGCGTTTGGGACAGATACCGGGATCGACGTGTCGTCGCTGGGTGTGCAGGTCCACGGCGGCATGGGGTTCATCGAAGAGACAGGCGCCGCCCAGTATTCCCGCGATGTCCGCGTGACCGCCATCTATGAGGGCACCAACGGCATTCAGGCGATGGACCTTGTCGCCCGCAAGATGATGGACGGGGGCGAGGCCGCGTTCCGCCTGCTGGACGAGGTCGAGGCCGGGGCCGAGGCCGCCCGTGCTACCCATCCTGATCTGGCCGCCGCCGTATGGAACGCCGCCGCCGAACTGCGCGAGGCTACAGAATGGCTGGTGGCGCAGTCTATGGACGACCGCTTTGCCGGGGCTGTCCCCTATTTGCGCGCCTTTGCGCGGGTACTTGGCGGTCATGCCCATCTGGCGGCGGCCGTTCATGGCGACGCGGGTCGCGCCCGGTTGGCGGCCTTTTACATCACCCGCCTGCTGCCGGAACATCAGTCGCTGCTGGCCCATGTTCGGCAGGGCGCCGAGGGTTTGATGGAAATCACCCCTGACGATCTGGCCGCCTGATGGAGGATTTCGGCGGCCTGCGCTATCCGTGGGCCGAGCCACCGGCAGAGGGCCAAGCGACCGAGGTCGCGCCCGGCATCCTGTGGATGCGCCTGCCCCTGCCGATGGCGCTGGACCATGTGAATGTCTATGCGCTGGACGACGGTGACGGATGGACTGTCATCGATACCGGCTTTTCCAGCAAACGCAGCAAGTCGATTTGGGACAGTCTGCTGGCTGGACCGCTGGGCGGCAAACCCGTCACCCGCCTGATCGTCACCCACCATCACCCCGACCATGTCGGCCTTGCCGGGTGGTTCGTCGACCGCGGGGCCGCGTTGTGGATGCCTCGCGTTGCTTACCTTATGGCGCGGATGCTGACGCTGGACGTGCAGACCACACACGACGCCGCATCGCTGGATTTCTACACCCGCAACGGAATGGATCCGGCCATTTTGGCCAAACGCAAGGCCGAGCGTCCCTTCAACTTTGCCGATGCGGTGGACCCGGTCCCGCTGGGCTATCGCCGCCTGACCGAGGGCGAGGTGATCCGCATGGGGGGCCGCGACTGGGACGTGCGGATGGGCAATGGCCACGCCCCGGAACACGCCACCTTCTGGAGCCGGGATGACGCGGTGGTCATCGGCGGCGATCAGTTGCTGCCGTCGATCAGCCCCAACCTTGGCGTCTATCCAACCGAACCCGAGGCTGACCCGGTCACCGACTGGCTGGACAGTTGCGAACGGTTACAGGTCTTTGCCACGCCCGGCCAACTGGTCCTAGGCGGACACAAGACGCCCTTTACCGGCCTTCCGACCCGCCTGACCCAGCTGATCGACAACCACCACGGCGCCCTGTCCCGGCTGTGGGATCATCTGGCCGAACCCCGCCGGGGCGGCGAATGCTTTACCCCTCTGTTCAAGCGCGAGATCGGCGAAGGAGTTTATGGCATGGCTCTGGTCGAAACCATCGCCCATCTGAACCACCTGCATCAGGCTGGAAAGATCGAGCGATGGCAGGCCGACGACGGCATCTATCGCTGGCAGCGTCGGTAGAGCGGTTTTAACCCTTTGCCCCTAGTGTCCGATGTCATGAGACAGGACCAATTTCAGATGTATCGTGGCCGCAAGGCCACCGATGGCCGGACGATCCGGTTGGCCGAATTGCTGGGCCTGCTGTCCCACGCGCTGGACATGACAGAAGGCCAGCCCATCGGCCATTGTGCGCGCGCCTGCTGGATCGGCACCCATGTCGGCATGGCGCTGGGCATGGCCGACGATGATCTGGCGGACCTGTATTACACGATCCTGCTCAAGGATCTGGGCTGTTCGAGCAATGCCGCCCGCATCTGCGCCCTGTATCTGGCCGACGACATCCGATTCAAAAAGGATTTCAAGACTATCGACGGAAGCCTGAGCGCCGCCCTGCGATTCGTATTCGCCAAGACCGGACTGGAATCGGGCCTATCGGAACGGCTGCGGGCTATCGTCAATATCCTTCAGAACGGGGGCCAGATCAGCCGCGACCTGATCGAAACCCGCTGTCACAAGGGGGCGGATATCGCCGCGCGGATGCGGTTTTCGCCAGCGGTCCAGGATGGCATCCGCTGTCTGGACGAACATTGGGACGGCGGCGGCAAGCCAGAGGGATTGCGCGGCGACGCGATCCCCCGCGCCGCCAACATCGCCCTGCTGGCGCAGGTGGCCGATGTATTCCGCACCGACAGAGGCCCACAGGCCGCCCTGGCCGAAGTGCGGGCGCGATCAGGCAAGTGGTTTGATCCGGCGCTGGTCGCCGCCTTTCTGGAGGTTGCCGAGGCGCCGCATTTCTGGGATGCCTTGAACGCTCCCGATCTGGAACAGCGCCTGTTCGCCCTGCCCCCCGCGCTGCGCGCCGCCCCGGTGGACGAGACGTTTCTCGATGACATCGCCGGGGCCTTTTCCGATGTGATCGACGCCAAAAGCCCCTTTACCGCCGACCATTCCGGCCGCGTGACCCTGTACACCGACATGATCGCCGAACAGTTCGGACTGTCGTCCGCCCACCGCCGCTGGCTGCGCCGGGGCGCGTTGCTGCACGATCTGGGCAAGCTGGCCATCAGCAACCAGATCCTCGACAAGCCGGCCAAGCTGGAGGACCACGAATGGAAGGCGATCCGCACCCATTCCTGGCATTCCGAGCGGATTCTTGAACGGGTCGCCGCCTTTGCTGATATTGCCCCCATCGCGGGCGCCCATCACGAACGGCTGGACGGCAAGGGCTATCCTTATGGTCTGAAGGCCGAGGAACTGTGTCTGGAGGTCAGGATGCTGACGGTGGCGGATGTGTTCGACGCCCTGTCCGCCGAACGCCCGTACCGCGCCGCCATGCCAATCGACCAGGTGTTTGCCATTCTGGAAAAGGACGTCGGCACCGCCTTTGACGGCGAATGCGTGGCCGCCCTGCGCGAGGCCCTGTCGCGCCTGCGATACGCGGCTTAGGCGGCGGCAGACAGCTCCAGCCCGGCGGGGCCAAGGGTGCAGAGCGTATCGGCAGGTACCGCCGTCCAACGTTCGGGATGCCCGCAGAGCGGTTCCGAGGCGATGGCCCGCCCCCCATGATCCAGCACGCCGGACGCATAGAGCGTCGGGCATTTCCCGTCCGACGCGTGGCGAAAGGCAAAGAGCCGGACACCGTCCGAAAACACCAGTGTAAGCCGAATCGGTCCCTCGTCCGCCGCCGGTCCGATCGCGTCGAGCGTGGCGGCAAGGGATGCGGCCGGGTCCCGATCCAACCCATGCGCCAGCATCAGAAGAAAGATCACCTCGCTGTCCGTGGTCCCGCGCCGCTGGGCATACAGGTCATCGGGCAATAGGGATTCCAGTCGTCGCCGGATGCGCGGGAACTGCGGCACCTGCCCGTTGTGGCAGAACGCCCAGCGCCCGTGGGTGAAGGGGTGACAATTGGCCCGGCTGGTTTCGCCCACGGTCGAGGCGCGGATATGCCCGATAAAGAGCGACGAACGGACCATCCGGCACAGGCTGGTCAGATTCCCGTCAGCCCAGGCAGGCAGCACGTCGCGGTAAAGCCCAGGTGCTGCGTCCTGTCCATACCAGGCGATCCCGAATCCGTCGCCATTGACCGCCAGCTTTGCCTCGAGCGCGTGCTGGCTTTGGCTGAGCAGAGAATGGGCTGGCCGGACGATGATGTTTTCCAGCGGAATGGCGGGGCCACTGTAGGCCGCGATCCGGCACATTCAGTGGGCCGTGTGCCGTGCTTCGATCCGGGCATGCAGCCGCCGCAGGATCCGGCTGGTCGTGGTTTCGCAAACCGCCGGGATCACCGCATGGGCGAGCGCCGCCAGCGCCGCCGTCCCCAGCCAGAAGGCAAAGGTCGCCGCAAAGCGCATGTGCTGAAAATAACTTTCATCGACCGACGCGGGGTGATCGAGAAAAAGCGTGGCAAAAACGGAGGAGGAGGGGTTGCTGCTGTCGGTCATGGTCTGCCTCGATTTGGGGGTGGCGTGAGTGGCCGGAGTTGACGTTTCTTGATAAGGGCAGATTAGACGCTGACGATGGTAAAGAGGTCTCAAATATTCTTTCAAAATGTCAGAATATTAGGATAGAATCCCAACATGTCGTCAAATCTGGATACGATAGACCGCGCCATCCTGTCTGCCCTGCAACAGGACGCCACCCTGTCCGCCGACGAGGTGAGTGAGAGGGTGAACCTGTCCCGCAACGCCTGCTGGCGCAGGATCAAGGCGATGGAGGAGGCTGGGGTCATCCGGGGCCGCGTGGCATTGGTCGATGCGGGAAAGGTCGGATGTCCCCTGACCGTCATGGTCCTGATCCGCACGAATGCCCATGACGGCGGCTGGATGGACCGATTTCAGACTGTCCTGCGCGCCATGCCCGAGGTGGTGGGCGCCTATCGCATGACCGGGGACCTAGACTATGTCCTGCGAGTCAGGGTGGCTGACGTCCCCGCCTATGACGCCTTTTACAAGCGCCTGATCGGCAAGGTCAGCGTGAGCGACATCAGCGCCAGTTTCGTCATGGAAGAGATCAAGGACACGACGGCCGTGCCGCTTTAGCCGCCTGATCACGTATCTGCGACCACGTGACCGCAAGGCGAGGCGTGACAGGGCGGAATGAATCGTCTATCCCCGCCCCAGACGTTTCGACCCAAGGAGCCCGACATGACAGAGCCGACACCCGGTAAGATGGATATTTCCGTTCAGGAAAAGACCTTTGACGGATTCATCAGAATGGTGACACGGGGTGCGATCCTGGTGATTTGCATCCTGATCTTCATGGCGCTGGTCAACGCCTGACCTACCCCGAAGGGACTTTGCCGATGTTGCGACGGTCGTTTATGGTCGGCCTTCCCCTTGCGCTTGCCGCCTGCGGCAAGGACCACGTGTTTGCCCCCGATGATGTGATCGCCCGTGTGTTCTATCGGGACCCCGGTCCGGCCAAGCTGACCCTGTTCACGATGAAGAACACCGGGTCTGACAATGGCGCCCACACCGGGTTGATGATCAACGCAAGCCAGCGGGTCATCTTTGATCCGGCGGGAAGTTTCAGCCAGCCGTCGATTCCCGAGCGCAATGACGTGTTGTTCGGGATCACTCCACGCGTCGAACAGTTTTACCTGTCCTATCATTCGCGCATCACCTACTACACCCTGATTCAGGAAGCAGTCGTGCCGGACGAAGTCGCCGAAAAGGCGCTGCAATTGGCCTTGGTGACCGGTCCGGTCAGCAAATCTGCCTGCACGATCTCGACCTCTGGCCTGCTGCGTCAATTGCCGGGGTTCGAGTTCATCCACTCGACCCTGTTCCCTGACAATCTGTCCAAGCAGTTCACAAACTATCCGGGCGTCACGTCCCGCGAATACCGCGAGAACGACAGCGACGACAAAACTGTTGCCGCCCGCGAGATCGCACAGGAACTGGCCACCGGTCAGTAACTAAAGCCCCGTCAGCCAAAGTCCGGCATAGAGCGTGGCCGCCCCGGCGACCATGGCGGCCAGCGTGTTGCGCCGCCAGACCCCCACCAGTAACGCCACCCCGGCGGCGGCCAGCCGCACCGGGTCGGGCTGTCCCCCTGTCGCCTGCGGCCAGACGACCAGCGGCGCAACCATCGCCGGGATAACCGCTACGGGCGTATAGCGCAGCAACCGCAGGACCAACGGGGGCAGCGCCCGATCGCCGATCAGCCCCAGGAACGAGAACCGGATCAGGAACGTCCCCACGGCCAGAATCCCGATGATCGCCCAGATCTGGTCCGAGGTCAGGGTCATGTCCGCTCCATCCAGATTTCGGTGGCCGCCCCTGCCCCCATCGCCGCTGCCGCCGCGATCAACAGCCCGACTCCAGAGGGCAGCCCAGCCAGTGCCAGCCCCAGAATCGCCGCCACCCCTGCCGCCACCAGATGCGGTAGGGTCCGCATCATTGGCGCCGCCAATGCGATAAAGGTGATCGGCAGAGCAAAATCGAGCGCCAGCCAGTCAGGCAGCGCCGCCCCGATCTGCACACCGACAAGGGTCGCCGTGATCCAGCTGATCGTGAGCGGCGTGGCTACCCCGAAAAAGAACCCGATCCGCGTCGGCACATCCCAGTCCGGCTGTTCCTCGTACCGGGCCGTCGACATCATATAGGTCTGGTCAAAGTTGAGGTAGGCCACGAAGGCCCTTTGCCACAGCGGAGCCTTGCCCAGCCAAGGCGCTAGCGACGCTGAATACATCGCCATCCGCAGGTTGACCGCCAGCGCCGCCAACACGATCAGCAGGATCGAGGCATCGTGCACCATCATGTTGAGCGCCGCGAACTGCGCCGCCCCGGCAATGACCATAACCGAAAACCCCATGACCTGGCTCAGTGGCAGCCCCGCCTCGGTCGCCACGACACCGAACAGGACGGCAAAGGGGATGGCCACGAACACAAAGGGCAACCCGTCGATGACCCCCGTCCGGTAGGCCGATTTGGCTGTGGTCGCGGTCATGCCAGTGTCCTAGATTGCGGTTGGCGACAGGCCTAGCGGGCGGGCGGGGGAATGACAATGACGGCTGTAACCGCCCCGGTGGGTGTCATCCTTGCCGGGGGTCAATCGCGCCGGATGGGCGGTGGGGACAAGGCGTTGTTGCCGCTGGGGGCGGCCACGCTGCTGGGCCATGTGATGGCCCGCCTGTCCCCGCAGGTGGCCGATCTGGCGCTGAATGCCAACGGCGACCCGTCCCGGTTCAGCCAGTTTGGAGTGCCTGTTTTGCCCGATCCCCTGCCCGATCATCTTGGCCCGTTGGCAGGCGTTCTGGCAGGGATGGAGTGGGCGGCGGACGTTGGCGCAGACTGGATTGTCACCGTTCCCGCCGACACCCCGTTCCTGCCCCCCGATCTGGTTCCGCACCTGTTGCTGGCCGCTGAATCAGCGCCGATGGCTGTGGCCGCCACCGACCGTGTCCATCCCACCTGCGCCCTCTGGCCCGTCGCCCGGAGGGATGCCCTGCGCGATGCCCTGATTGGCGGCCTGCGCAGGGTCACCGACTGGACAGAGGCCGAAGGCGCCGCCGTCGCCCGGTTTCCCGTCGGCGCCGTCGATCCGTTCTTTAACATCAACACCGCTGACGATCTGGAGCAGGCAAGGGGCAGGATATGAGGATTTACGGGGTGGTCGGTTACAAGAACGCGGGAAAGACGGGACTGATGGAACGGCTGGTGGCCGAGATCACGGGGCGCGGGTTCACCGTGTCCACGATCAAGCACGCCCATCATGCCTTTGATCTGGACCAGCCCGGCAAGGACAGTTTCCGCCATCGTGCCGCTGGGGCGCGACAGGTTCTGCTGGCCAGCCATGCCCGGTGGGCGTTGCTGTCCGAAGTCCAGGACCAAGAGCCGACCATGACCCAGATGCTCGCCCGGATGGACCCCGTCGATCTGGTGCTGGTCGAAGGCTACAAGCGCGACACCCACCCCAAGATTGAGGCGTTCCGGGGCGAGACCGGCCAGCCGATGATCGCCCCCGATGATCCGACCGTGCGGGCGGTGGCGACAGATGTCGTCGTGGCCATCGACCGGCCGGTGTTTGATCTGAACGATACGGTGGCCATTGCGGACTTTATCCTGACTGAGGTCGGGCTTGGCGTTTGACACGTTCCTGATGGTGGACTGGTCTGGGGGCAACGACAGGGGATTGCGCCCAACCAAGGATGCGATCTGGACCTGTGTTGCCCGTCGGGGAAAGCCCGAGCCGCCCCGGTATCATCGCAACCGGCAGGTGGCCGAGGCGTGGTTGACGGACCTGTTCGAGGTTGAACTGACGGCCGGGCGCAAGGTCTGCGCTGGGTTCGACTTTCCCTTTGGGTATCCGGTGGGCTTTGGCCGCGCCGTCGCTGGGTCGGACGATCCGTTGGCCCTGTGGGACTGGCTGGCCGAACGGGTGGCCGATGCGCCCAAATCCAACAACCGCTTTGACGTTGCGGGCCAGATCAATGCCCTGTTTCCCGGCCTAGGGCCGTTCTGGGGAAACGGTCTGGCCCGCGACATTGCGCATCTGCCCCGCAAGGGGAACGACCGCACCTTTCGCTGGTCCCCCGAACGCCGCAGGGCCGAGGCGCATCCAAGGGCCAAGGGGGCATTTACCTGCTGGCAGATGTCGGGGGCGGGCGCGGTGGGCGGGCAGGTCATCATGGGCCTGCCGGTGTTGTCCCGATTGCGCCGGGCCTTTCCAGGTCAGATCGCGGTGTGGCCGTTCGAACCGCTGACGTCTGCCATCGCCCTGGTCGAAATCTGGCCCAGCCTGACAGTGACCGAGTTTCCTGCCGACACGATCCGCGATGCCTGGCAGGTGCAAAAGGTCGCAACCGACCTGTCCTGCCTGCCCGTGGCCGATCTGGCCGGACTGCTGAACGTGCCAACCACTTCTGAGGGCTGGATTTTGGGGCTGGACCCCCGTTAGGTTGCGCCCATGATCGTCACCCGCGGAATCCCGGCCCAAGACCTGCCCGCCGCCGCCGCCCTGTATTGGGAGGCGTTCGGAGGCAAGTTGGGCGCTGTCATGGGCCCAAAGGCCCGCGCCCAAGCCTATATCGAACGGGTGATTTGTCCTCATCACGGGATCTGCGCCCATGATGACGACGGCACGCTGTTGGGCGTGGTCGGGTTCAAGACGGCGCAGGGGGCGTTGGTTGGCGGCGACCTGTCGGACATGCGCCACGTTTATGGCGGCTGGGGCGCTGCATGGCGCAGCCTGTTGCTACGCCTGTTGCAGCGCGAAACGGACAACCGGCGGTTCTTGTTGGACGGCATCTTTGTCCACCCCGAGGCACGGGGGCGCGGTGTCGGCACGCTGCTTTTGGATGCTGTAACCGCCGAGGCGGCTGCCAGAGGCTATGCCGAAATCCGGCTGGACGTGATCGACAGCAACCCCCGAGCCAAGGCGCTGTATGAACGGGTCGGGTTTACCGATGCCGGGTCGCAGTCGATCGGGGTCTTGCGCCATGTATTCGGGTTCAGATCGGCCACGACGATGGTGCGGCCGACGACACCCTGACCCTAGCTGCCGTTCAGGTTCGCCACGATCTGATCCAGCTGGGCGACGGATTTCAGTGTATAGCGGGTCAGGTCAGCCAGCCCCAGTTGATCCATGGGCCGCAGGGCCGGATGGCGACCATACATCACCTTGCCACCCTTGTTCGTGAGCTTGTTCAGATCCTTGGCAGGATAGTCGCGTTGCAGGATGCGGTCAGTCGAAATCGGATTCACGACGTCCGAGCGGACCCAGAGATTGGCGTTTCCCGTACCCCCCTTTTCGAACATCAGCTCGACCGGTTTGCCGCCGGTCACGGGCAGGACATACCGGTTGGCATAAGCCGTTTGATGGCCAAGCGAATGTGTCTTGGCGATCGAATCGAGGCGGGCCACGATATCGGCCTTGAGTTTTGCACGAAGCATGAGGTCACTCCAATTAGGCGCGGCACCGGGCAGATGTCCGGCCACGAGGTCCGTCTACCTGCGCCTAATTGCGGGGGAATGACAGCGCCGAATGGCGGTGCCTAGTCAAAGGCGCCCGTCACACGACCCAGCAACATGAAGGCGCGGGCGGTTCGAGTTTCGGACAAGTCCGAGATATCCTCGTCGGTGGCCGTTTCCTCAAAGGTCACAAGCGTCTGATCGAAACGGCGCAGAAAATGGTGGGCAGCATCACGGAAAATCGTATCTTCGCGCATCCGGCCGGAGGTCAGGGCAAGGCAGGACCGATCCCGCACACCCCCCAGCGCCGCGACCGCCCGCCCACGTTCGCCCTTTGCAAAACGCCGCCAGATTTCCGGCCGCGCCCGGTCGGGCCGCAGATCGTCCATATAGATGCCGTCCTGGCTGAGCAGGGTCAGTACGTCCTGGCTGGCCTGCACCAGCTGCCGCGCCTGTCTGTCCTTGAGAGCCCGACGCAGCGCAGCGAACCCTTCCTCGTCCTTGTCGGTGTCGGGGAAATTCAGCGCCCGGATCAGGTCGGCCTTGTCCAACGGAGGCAGGATGTCTTCGGCGCTGGTGCCGAGCGCCAAGGACGGCTGGTCGTCGGCCTGCCCCACCACCCGCGCCGACGTGATGGCCAGCGGGCGGCGGCCCGCATCGCGCGACGAGGCAAAGGTGGCCAGAGCCGATTCTGTCTGCCGGGTCGCCTGCGCGATCTCGTTGAGCTTTTTTTCTACCGTCGGCTGAAGCGTGGTAGCACCCCGGTTCTGGCGGTCGGCCAGATAGGTCTGCCGCATGGCGTCGATGGCGATCTGAAGCCGCTGCGATTCTTCGCGCATGACGCGCGTGGACCGGGCGGCAGAGGCCGCGACCCAGATCATCGCTACAGGCAGGAATACCGCCATCAGCGTGATGACAAACCGCAGGCTGTCAACGCCGCTGCCATCCTGCGAGGCGGGCAGGGTCAGAAAGAATAGCGCGGCCACCCCCATCCAGAGCAAGCTGAGGGCGATGGCCACGACTTCGGTGGCGGTGATCCGCGGATATTGGGCCTTTGCAGGGATGCCCAGGGATGACTCCGTCGTGGTCTGGCGTTCCGCCATGTCCGGCACTCGGTTCTGCTGCTGTCGCGCGTTAGATATACGAGATCTTCAGGATTTCATAACTGCGTTCGCCACCGGGCGTCCGCACTTCGACGCTGTCGCCCTCATCCTTGCCGATCAAGGCGCGGGCCAGCGGCGATTTGACGTTGAGCCGACCATTTTCGATATCGGCCTCGTATTCGCCCACGATCTGATAGGTCTTTTCCTCGTCCGTCTCTTCATCGACCAGAACGACCGTCGCGCCGAACTTGATCGTGCCGTTCAGTTTGGTGGCGTCGATCACCTCGGCCAGCGAAATCACGCCTTCAAGCTCTTTGATCCGCCCTTCGATGAACGACTGCTTTTCCTTGGCCGAGTGGTATTCGGCGTTTTCCGACAGGTCGCCATGCGCCCGCGCTTCGGAAATCGCCTCGATGATGGCGGGGCGTTCGACGGACTTGAGCTGCTTGAGCTCGGCATCCAGCTTGTCATAGCCAGAGCGGGTCAGCGGGATCTTTTCCATCGGACGGTCCTTGCAACCAAAGGGCGGGTCAATCGGACGTTCATAACCCATCCGGGCGGATCAAAGTCAAGGGCAAGCGCCCAAAAGGCGTGCGCAAAGGTCGCGGGGCGCCGTTTTAACGTCGTGTCGCGATTGCCCCGATTTGCCCGGTGCGATACGCCCATGTCGCAAGATTGTTTCACCGGGCCACTGCCCGACGCAGCCAAAGGACCAAGCCATGACCGAGATCACCCGCGACGCCATGGAATTCGACGTTGTCATCGTTGGCGCAGGCCCCGCAGGCCTGTCGGCCGCCATCCGGCTCAAGCAACTGGATGCTGACCTGAGCGTCGTCGTGCTGGAAAAAGGGTCAGAAGTGGGCGCGCATATCCTGTCGGGCGCAGTGCTGGACCCGGTCGGCCTGAACGCCCTGATCCCCGACTGGAAAGAAAAGGGCGCCCCGATCACCGTCCCGGTGAAAAAGGACAATTTCTATATGCTGGGTGAGGCAGGCAAGATCCGCATCCCCAACGCCGTCATGCCCCCGCTAATGAACAACCACGGCAATTATATCGTGTCGATGGCCAATGTCTGCCGCTGGATGGCCGAGCAGGCCGAGGCGATGGGGGTCGAGATTTTCCCCGGCTTCGCCTGTTCCGAACTGGTCTACCGCGAGGACGGGTCGGTCAAGGGCGTCGTCGCCGGCGAGGTCGGCAAGAACGCCGACGGGACCCCCGGCCCCCGGTATGAGCCCGGCATGGAACTGCACGGCAAATATGTGTTCCTGTCCGAAGGCGTCCGCGGATCCCTGTCCAAGCAGGTGATCGCCAAATACGATCTGGCCAAGGGTCACGATGTCCCGAAATACGGCCTGGGCATGAAGGAAATCTGGGAGATTGACCCAGAAAAGCACCGCGAAGGGACGGTCACCCATACGATGGGCTGGCCGCTGGGTGGCAACGCGGGCGGCGGGTCGTTCATCTATCACCTTGAGAACAATCAGGTTTACGTCGGCTTTGTCGTCCACCTGAATTACAAGAACCCCTATCTGTTCCCCTACATGGAATTCCAGCGGTTCAAGCATCATCCGATGGTGGCCGAACTGCTCAAGGGTGGCAAACGCGTGGCCTACGGCGCCCGCGCCATTTCCGAAGGCGGCTATCAGTCGATCCCGCAGACCGCCTTTCCGGGTGGGGCGCTGCTGGGCTGTTCGGCCGGGCTGGTCAACGTGCCGCGCATCAAGGGCAACCATAACGCCATGCTGTCGGGTATGCAGGCCGCCGAGGCCGCCCATGCCGCCATCAAGGCGGGCCGCGAGGGCGATACGCTGACCGAATATGATACCGCCCTGCGGGCCGGGCCGGTGGGCAAGGATCTGCGGCGGGTACGCAACGTCAAGCCGCTGTGGTCGCGCTATGGCCTGATCGCCTCGCTGGGCCTTGGCGGGTTCGACATGTGGACGAACAACCTGTTCGGCCTGTCCCTGCTAGGCACACTCAAGCACGGCAAGACGGACGCGGCGGCGACCGAACCCGCCAGCAGGCACAAGGACATCGCCTATCCCAAGCCCGACGGCAAACTGTCGTTCGACCGGCTGACCAACGTTGCGTTTTCGTTTACCAACCACGAGGAAAGCCAGCCCGCCCACCTGAAATTGGCCGATCCAAAGGTCCCGGTGGACGTGAACCTGCCGAAATACGCTGGCCCGTCCGCCCGGTATTGCCCGGCAGGCGTCTATGAATTCGTGGGTTCGGGCGCAGATACCCGGTTCCAGATCAATTTCCAGAACTGCGTTCATTGCAAGACCTGCGATATCAAGGACCCCAGCCAGAACATCACCTGGACGGTCCCGCAGGGGGGCGACGGGCCCAACTACCCGAACATGTGATCGGATTTGGCCGCCGGGCCTTGCGGGAAACCGCCGCAGGCCCGGATGGTTGATTGCGACCTTGGGGGCGGTTGTCTAACCTGAGTGCAACCACAAAGCACAGCAGGACCTACCCACCGTGACCTACGCCGTTCGACTGATGACCCTTGCCGCTGCATTGGGGGGATTTTTCCCTGCCATCCTTCAGGCCCAGGCCGCACCGGGGTCCTACCTGGCTGCCCGCCATGCCAGCGCCGAAAGCGATTTCGAAAAGGCGGCCGAGTATTATGGCGAGGCGCTCAAGGGCGATCCTGCCAATCCGTCCCTGCTGGAGGCTGATCTCGTGGCCCTTGTGGGGCTGGGGGCATTTGATCGGGCCATCTCGGTGGCAAACGGGATGGTCGACATGGGGATCGACAGTCAGACCGCCCATATCGTCATGGTCGTGGACGCCGCCCAGACCGACCACTGGTCCGAGATTTTCGCTGCGTTGGAGGCGGGCCGCACCATCGGCCCGCTGATCGACGGCCTTGCCCAATCCTGGGCCTATGTGGGCGAGGGTCAGATGACCAAGGCGCTGTCATCGTTCGACGAAGTGATCGACGCCCCGGGCCTCAAGGCGTTTGGCCTGTATCACAAGGCGCTGGCGCTGGCGTCGGTCGGGGATTTCGAGGGGGCCGACAAGATTCTGTCCATGACCCCCGAACAGGGTCTGCCACACACCCGCCGCGCCGCCATCGCCCATGCTCAGGTGCTGAGCCAGTTGGGCCGCGATGCAGATGCCGTGATCATGATCGATAGCATCTTTGGCAGCGATCTGGACCCCGGTCTGGTGCAATTGCGCGACAGCCTTGCCGCAGGGCAAGTCGTGCCTTTCACCTTTGTCCCTGACGCCAAGGCCGGTCTGGCCGAGATGTTTCACAACGTCGCCGCCGCTTTGGCCGGTGAAAACGACGATGTCTATACATTGCTCTATGCCCGCGCCGCCGAACAGCTAAGCCCCGGCGATGCCGAGATCATTCTGGGCGTCGCACAGACGCTCGACCGGCTGGGCCGCTATGATCTGGCCAATGCCGCCTATTCCCGCGTGTCTCGGGACGATCCTGCGTTCCATGCCGCTGAATTGGGCCGCGCGGAATCCCTGCGAAAGGCGGGCAAGCTGGAGGCAGCCATCGAGGTGCTACAGCAACTGTCCCGCAGTCACGGCGACCTGCCGCTCGTTCAGGCAACCTTGGGCGACCTGCTGCGCCAGAACAAGGATATGGCGGGTGCAAACGCGGCCTACACCAAGGCGATCGACCTTTATGGTCCGGACAATCCGCAGGCTTGGCTGGTCCATTACACCCGTGGCATCACCGGCGAACGTCTGGGCAACTGGGCCGAGGCCGAAGCCGATTTCCGCAAGGCGCTGGAGCTCAATCCTGGCCAGCCGCAGGTGCTGAATTACCTTGGCTATTCGTTGGTCGAAAAGCAGGAAAAGCTGGACGAAGCGCTGAAATTGATTGAACAGGCCGCCGCCGCGCAGCCCGACAACGGGGCGATCATCGACAGTCTGGGATGGGCGCAATACCG
The DNA here is from genome assembly GCA_024642115.1 of Marivivens sp. Lineage (GTDB taxonomy): Bacteria > Pseudomonadota > Alphaproteobacteria > Rhodobacterales > Rhodobacteraceae > JAHEBU01. The sequence continues at coordinate 677,774 of JAHEBU010000001.1, forward strand.
GCTGGGCCAGTACAAGGATGCCATCGTCAACATGGAAAAGGCGATCCTGCTGGAACCAGTTGATCCGGTAGTTAACGATCATCTGGGCGACGTCCTGTGGTCTGTCGGTCGCGAGGTCGAAGCACGGTTTCAGTGGCAACGCGCCCTGTCCTTTGGCCCCGAAGACGCCGACGCCACCCGCATCCGCCGCAAGCTTGAGATCGGGCTGGACGCCGTTCTGGCGGAAGAGGGTGCAGAGCCCCTGCGCGTTGCCCGTGACAATCGCTAGCGGTCTTGCCACCGCGACGGCCCCTGCCAAGGTCAATCTGACCCTGCATGTGACCGGCCAGCGGGCGGACGGATATCATATGCTGGACAGCCTTGTCGTGTTTGCCGGGGTCGAGGACCGGATCACCGCCCGCCCTGCCCCGAACCTGAGCCTGTCGGTCAACGGCCCCTTTGCCGAAGGCGTGCCGACCGACCACACCAACCTGATCCTGCGCGCCGCCCAGGCGCTGCGCGCTGCCCGAGGATTCACCAAAGGCGCCGCCCTGACGCTGGAAAAGAACCTGCCCCATGCCGCAGGCGTCGGCAGCGGATCGTCGGATGCCGCCGCCACGCTGCGCCTGCTGGCCGACCTGTGGGGCGTACCGCCGCTGACCATCCGCGACCGGGCGACGGTCGAATTGGGGGCGGACGTGCCGGTCTGCCTGATGGCCCCGCAGCCAACCCGAATGACCGGCATTGGCGAGGGTCTGTCGCCCATGCCGGCCCTGCCCAGCTGCGCGATGGTGCTGGTCAACCCGCGTGTGGACTGCCCGACGGGCAAGGTGTTCGCCGCCATGACCCAAAAGGACAATCCGGGGATGACGCCGATGGTACCGGGCCTTGATTTCGATGGCTTTGCCACATGGCTTGCGGCGCAACGCAACGACATGCAGAGGGCCGCGGAATCCATTGCCCCCGAAATCACCAAGGCGCTGGCCTTGTTGCGCAAGATGCCCGCCGTTCGCGTCGCCGTCATGTCGGGGTCGGGGGCGACCTGCGTTGGTCTTGTCCGCGATATGGCAGAGGCGCGGCTGGTCGCCCGTGCTGTTCAGTTGTCTGAAATGGGCTGGTGGGTCGCGCCCGCGCCGCTGCTTAGCTGATCCGGGCCACGACGTAATCGGCAAGGTCGGACAGCATGTCGCGGATCGGATGATCGGGCAGGTCGGTCAGCGCGGATTTGGCCGTCGCGGCCCAATCAAGTGCGGTATGGCGGACAGATTCCATCGCGCCATGCCTGGCCAGCAGGGACAAGGCGGTCTCCAGATCGCCCTCCTCCTGTTTGCCCTTCGCAATGGTGCGTTCCCAAAAGGCCCGTTCGGTGGCGTCGGCCGCAGCCACGGCGCGGATCACTGGCAGCGTCAGCTTGCGTTCGCGGAAATCGTCGCCAGTGTTCTTTCCGATCACCGACGAGGTCCCTCCGTAATCTAGCAGATCATCGACCATCTGGAACGAAATGCCCAGCGCATCGCCATAGGTGAACAGCGCCTTGACCGCCACATCATCCATACCGGCGATTACACCGCCCACCTCGGTTGCGGCAGAAAACAGCGCCGCTGTCTTGCCTCGCACGATCTTGAGGTAGGTGTCCTCGGTCGTTTTCAGGTCGGCGGCAGCGGTCAGTTGCAGGACCTCGCCCTCGGCAATCGTGGCGGCGGCATTGGCCAGAATGTCCAGCACCCGAAGCGACCCTGTTTCGACCATCAACTGAAAGGACCGGGCGAACAGGTAGTCGCCCACCAGCACCGACGACGTATTGTCCCATAGCAGGTTGGCCGTGGGCCGCCCGCGCCGCTGGGTGCTTTCGTCAACCACGTCGTCGTGCAGCAGGGTGGCGGTGTGGATGAATTCGACCGTGGCGGCGAGGTGGATATGATAGGGGCCATCGTAGCCGCACATCTTGGCCGCAGCGAGCGTCAGCATGGGCCGCAGGCGCTTGCCCCCTGCCTCGACCAGATGGGCGGTCACTTGCGGGATGCGCGGCGCATGTTCCGAGGCCATCCGTTGCGCAATCATCGCGGTCACAGCGGCCATTTCCCCGTCAAGCGCTGCGGCCAGCCGTTCGTGCGGTTTGGTGGCAGCGACATCAAGGCTCATTTTTCCATCCCGGTGATTCATGGACAAACGGGGTCGCCCATCTTAGGTCTGATGACATGAAAGAGCTTTTGCGCACCAACGACCCGACGGTCATCGCCTTTGCCACGGCCCTGCTCAAGGGCGAGGGTATAGACTGGTTCGAACTGGACGTAAACATGAGCATCCTTGATGGAAGCCTTGGCATTTTGCCGCGCCGGATCATGGTTCGGGACAAGGACCTGTTCATGGCCCGGGTCGTCATGCGCGACAACGAGATTGATCTGGGCCAGTGACCGAAACCACGAACGACGATTTCCTGGGCGGTCGGCTGCGGATCACGCAACCGGCCAAGGGGTATCGGGCGGGCGTCGATCCGGTTCTGTTGGCGGCCAGTGTGCCTGCGGTAGCCGGGCAGCGGGTGCTGGAGCTTGGATGTGGTGTGGGCGTGGCGACCTTATGTCTGGGGTGGCGGGTGCCGGGGCTGACCCTGATCGGGGTCGAGGTGCAGCCAGGTTATGCCGATCTGGCCCGCGCCAATGCAGTCGCCAACGGGCATGACGTCGAGGTGGTGACTGCCGATCTGCGCGCCCTGCCGACCGACCTGCGCCAGCGGCAATTCGATCATGTCCTGATGAACCCCCCTTATTTCGACCGGGTGACCGGCACCGCCGCACAAGATTGCGGGCGCGACATCGCGCTGGGCGGGGATACCCCGTTGGCCGACTGGATCGACGTGGCCGCGCGCAGGCTTTCCCCGCGCGGGCATCTGACCCTTATCCAGCGGATCGAACGCCTGCCCGATGTGCTGGCGGCACTTGAGGGGCGGCTGGGGTCTGTCGTTGTGCGCCCCCTGATCGCCCGCCCCGGCCAACCGGTCAGCCTGTTTTTGCTGGGGGCGATCAAGGACGGCAAGGCGCCGTTTCGCATGTCAGCCCCCCTGTTGACCCATCAGGGCGACAACCACGTTAAGGATTCGGAAAGCTATGCACCGGAAATGCGCGCCATCCTGCGCGAAGGCGCATCCTTGAGCATCCGCACTTAACCTTTTGGTAACCCGGTGGCGCGAACCTGTCGAAATGGACGGTGCGACGCCTTGGATGGTGACAGAATTGTAAAACTGTGGTGCACTGTCATTACGATGCAACCAGAGAGAGGAGTTTTCTACATGGCCATGAGTTCACACTTGATGGAACTGAAGAAGAAGCACCAACACCTCTCGGACGCCGTGGAAGTGGCTCAGCGCAGCCCGGCCGCCGACGACCTTGAAATCGCCCGCATGAAGAAACAGAAACTGGCGTTGAAGGAAGAGATCAGCCGTCTTAGCCCGAACTAAGGCGATCTGCCCGGGCGCTGGCCCATGCGGCCAGCGCAGCCCCACCTGTGATGGCGCAAGCTGCTAAGACGAGCGTCAAGGTTGGTTTAGCTATTCCCGCAGCGATCAAGGCAAGTGTGGACAACACCGGGGCAGCATAAGAGGCCACGCCCAAAAGCTGGATATCGCCACGCTTGACCCCGATATCCCAGACGAAAAAGGCAAGGCCGACCGGGCCAAGCCCAAGGCCAAGAATCGACAGCCAACCCAGCGAGGTCTGAGGCCAGTTAGTTTGTTCCAGCGCCAAGTGCGCCGGAACAGAAAGAATGGCCGTGGCAATACAGAATACCGCGACCGACGCTGTCGGCACCGCGCCGAAACTGCGCGAGATCACTGAATAGCTCGCCCATGTCAGCGCACAGAGGAAAGCGAGACCATAGCCGGGCAGCGCCTGCGCGCTGAACCCTGACGCCCCCGTGGCCACGATCAGCGCGGCCCCCGCAAATGCAATCATCCCGCCAATCAGGTGGCCCGGCAGGATGCGTTCGCCCGGCAAAAGCCCCGACATCAGCACGATGAACAGCGGCCAGAGATAGGCGATCAACCCCGCCTCGGCCGCCGGAGCCAGTCGCAGGGCGGAAAAATATAGGAAATGATAGCCGAACAGACCCGCCGTTCCGATCAGATAGACCCGCAGGGGCACGCGGCGCAGCACCCCGAACCCACCGGTTGCCGCCACCCAGATCAGGCCGATCACCCCGCCGATCCCAAAACACAACGCATTCAACTGAAACGGCGGCACGGGTGCCGACCCGACTGTCAGCAGCGCCAGAAGCGACCAGAGCAGGACCGCGCCGAATCCGATCAGCGTGGCGGTGGGGCGGGACATGGGGAACCTCGAACGAAAAAGGGCCGGTCGCTGTGACCGGCCCCTTGTGACACGAACCCGAAGGTCAGGCCATATACTGCCCGCCGTTGGCGCTCAGCGTGGCCCCGGTGATGAAACCGGCATCGTCCGAGGCCAGGAACACCACGGCGCGCGCAATTTCCGACGGTTCGCCCAGACGTCCCACGGGGATCGCGGGCAGGATGACCTCGTTCATCACCTTCTCGGGGATCGTGCTCATCATCTCGGTGTTGATGTAGCCGGGGGCGATGACATTGACGGTGATCCCGGCACGGGCGCCTTCCTGGGCCAGCGATTTGGTAAACCCAATATCGCCCGCTTTGGATGCGGCGTAATTTGCTTGCGCGAACTGTCCCTTTTGCCCGTTGATCGACGAAATGGTGATGATCCGCCCGAACTTGCGTTCACGCATCCCCGGCCAGATTGGATGGGTCATGTTGAACACGCCGTTGAGGTTGGTGCCGATGACCTCGTTCCACTGTGCGGGCGTCATCTTGTGAAAGGGGGCGTCGCGAGTGATGCCGGCGTTGTTCACCAGAACGTCAATCGGTCCCAGATCAGCCTCGACCTGTTTGATCCCGGCGGCACAGGCGTCGTAGTTGGCCACGTCCCATTTGTAGGTCTTGATGCCGGTCTCGGCCGTAAAGGCAGCAGCCTTTTCATCGTTCCCGGCATAGGTCGCGGCGACCTTGTAGCCTGCATCCTTGAGAGCCGTGGAAATGGCCGCGCCGATACCGCGCGACCCCCCGGTGACGAGGGCGGTTCTGGACATTGTATTCTCCTCCCGAATTCTTGTCTTGTAATGTTGTTATCGCGTTGATCTTTCCTGCGCAATATTATTGCGCAGGAAAGATCAGCCCCTGAACAGATCAGGGGCGTTCGATGCACATAGCAACACCCATGCCGCCGCCGATGCACAGGGTCGCAAGGCCCTTTTTGGCCCCGCGCCGCTTCATTTCGAACAGCAGGGTGTTGAGGATGCGCGCGCCCGAGGCACCAATGGGGTGACCGATGGCGATGGCCCCGCCGTTGACGTTCACGATGGACGGATCCCAGCCCATGTCCTTGTTCACGGCGCAGGCCTGTGCGGCAAAGGCCTCGTTCGCCTCGACCAGATCAAGGTCGGTCGCTTTCCAGCCCGCCTTGGCCAGTGCCTTGCGGCTGGCGTGGATGGGGCCGACGCCCATGATCGACGGGTCCAGACCAGCAGTCGCATAGGACACGATCCGGGCCAACGGTTCGATCCCGCGCTTTTCCGCCTCGTCCGCGGTCATCAGCAGCGTGGCCGCCGCCCCGTCGTTCAGGCCCGAGGCGTTGGCCGCGGTGACCGATCCGTCCTTGGTGAAGGCCGGGCGCAGTTTCTGCATGGACTCGATCGTGGCGCCGTGGCGGATGTATTCGTCGCTGTTGACCACCACATCGCCCTTGCGGGTCTTGATGGTGAAGGCCACGATTTCATCGGCGAACTTGCCCGCCTTCTGCGCCGCCTCGGCCTTGGTCTGGCTGGCCAGCGCGAATTCGTCCTGCATCTCGCGGGAAATCTGCCACTGGTTGGCGACGTTTTCCGCAGTTTGGCCCATGTGGTAGCCATTGAAGGCGTCCCACAGGCCATCGCGGATCATTGTGTCGATGTAGGACATGTCGCCCATCTTTTGACCCTGCCGCAGGTTGGCGGCGTGGGGCGACATCGACATGTTTTCCTGCCCACCCGCGGCGATGATCGTGGCATCGCCCAACTGGATGTGCTGGGCGGCGATGGCCACCGCGCGCAGACCCGACCCACAGACCTGGTTGATCGACCAGGCGGCGGATTCGACAGGCAACCCGGCATTGATATGCGCCTGACGGGCCGGGTTCTGCCCCTGGGCGGCGGTCAGGACCTGACCCAGGATGGTCTCGCTCACCTCGGATTTGTCGATGCCGGCGCGGGCGACGACTTCGGCCAGAACGGCGGCCCCCAGATCGTGGGCGGGCGTGTTGGCGAACGATCCCAGAAAGCTGCCCACGGCAGTCCGGGCGGCGGATGCGATTACGACGTTGGTCATGAAAGACTCCTCTTCTCTGCGTTTAGGTTCCGCGAGATGGCATCGTCTTGCAAGGCCAGACGGGCCCCAACCCGCAGTTGCGCCCTCATTAGGCCGCACCTGACCTAAGGGCAATCACTTGTATACCATTGCATGGCAGGGATGCGCCGACGTCAGAGAGAGAATTTGGGGACTCCAAAGTGGTAGCCTTGCAGGCAATCGACGCCCAAGGATTGCAAAAGCGCCATTTCTTCGGCCGTTTCCACCCCTTCGGCCACGGCGAACATTTCGAACTGATGAGCCACGGTGATCAGCGCCTCGGTCAGGACCTGATTGTCGGGGCTGTGCTGGATATCGCGGATGAAGTGTTTGTCGATCTTGACCATGTCAAAGAAGAAATCCTTGAGATACCGGAACGCAGTCATCCCGGCCCCGAAATCGTCCAGCGCAAAGGCGACCCCCGCGGGTTGCAGCTCTGCCATGAACCGGATGACGACCTCGTGCAGGTTCATGGCGGATGTTTCGCTGATTTCCAGAATGAGCCGTTCGCCCAGATGCGGAAACTTACGCAGGGACTGGTCCAGCGTCCGCCGCCATTTTCCATCACCGATCGAGCGGGCCGACATGTTGATCGACAGCCGCATCTGGGGATTTGCACGCAACATGCCCAGACCGAGTCTCAGCGTGGCGCAATCAATTTCCCGACCAAGATCCGTCTCTTCGATCGTGGGCATGAACTGGTGTGCCGGAATGACGCGCCCACCTTTGTCCCGCAGTCGAATCAACCCTTCGTAGAACACGATCCGGCCGGGGCTGGCTGCCGCCACTATGGGTTGAAACGCCAATTGGGCGTTGTTGGCGGCAAGCGCCGCCCGCACCATGGACAGCACATCGCGGTCGCGACTGGCCATAGCCGCCTGAAGCGGGTCCATGGGCGTGGTTTCATCAAACTCCAACGGGGCGAAGTCGGGCGTGGTCATGTCGCGGCTCCAATTACGCCCCTATCAATCACCAAGCTGGCTAAGACCGGGTAAAGGTTTTCAATTTTGTAGAAATTGGCTATGTTTTCCTGGCAACCGGGAAGGGCCCCACATGACCGAACGCTGTGCCTGGGCGGGGCCAGACAAGATATACCTTGACTACCATGACACCGAATGGGGCGTGCCGGAGTATGACAGCCGGGCGCTGTGGGAAAAGCTGATCCTCGATGGGTTTCAGGCCGGGCTGAGCTGGATCACCATCCTGAAAAAGCGCGATAATTTCCGTGCCGCCTTTGCCGGGTTCGACCCTGCGGTCATCGCCACATGGGGCGAGGCCGACGTGACCCGACTGTTGGGCGATCCCGGCATCATCCGCCACCGGGGCAAGATCGAGGCGACCATCGGCAACGCCCGCGCCTATCTGGCGATCCCAGACTTTTCCGATTGGTGCTGGGCCTATGTCGATGGCACCCCGCTTCAGACGCACCGGGCCGACTTGGCAGATGTCCCGGCTTCGACCCCGCTGTCGGAACGCGTGTCCAAGGATCTGAAAAAAGCGGGGTTCAGGTTCTGCGGACCGACCATCGTCTATGCGTGGATGCAGGCAACGGGGATGATCAATGACCATATCGTGACATGCCCCCGGCATGCCCCGCTGGCTACCAGCGGCTAAGCGCGTCTTCGTCCTCGGTCGTCGCAGCGACCCAATTGGCCCCGTCTCGCGTCATCTCTTTCTTCCAGAAAGGCGCGCGGGATTTGAGGTAGTCCATCAGAAATTCAGCCGCCTCGAAAGCGGCGACCCGGTGGCGGGCGGCGGTGGCGACCATCATGATCGGCTGCCCTGTTTCCAAGAGCCCGTAGCGATGGATGACCAAGGCCCCGGAAAGCAACCAACGCTCGTTCGCCTGATCGACCATTCCGGCAATCGCCCGTTCGGTCATGCCGGGATAATGTTCGATTTCCATCGCGCGCAGCCCGCCGTCCACATCGCGCACGACGCCGGTAAAGCTGACCACGGCACCAGCACCAGACACCCCCGCGGAAAAGGTGTTCAATTCGACCCCGGCATCAAAGGGGGCAGGATCGACGCGAACCGAAATCATCCGCCCGTCATCGGAGGAAAGAACGCCACCTCACGCACGCCCGCCAGCGGCGCATCGAACGAGGTCAGGTCCTGATCGACCGCGACGCGAAGGGCGCGCAGGTCCTCGAACGCATAGGCATAGCGGTCGTCGCGAGATTTCAGATCAGCAATCAGATCGGCCACAGTCGCGGCCTCGGTTTCGATCCGTTCCCGAGGAGCACCCACCCGTTCGCGCACCCATGCAAAGTAGAGAACGTCGATCATGGCTTGTCCTTGAGATATGGCAGAGCCTTCTGAAAATAGTCCCAGCCGGTCGCCACGGTCAGGATGGCCGCGAACCACAGCAGGCCCGTTCCACCATACCAGCTGATCATCATGCCCCAGTATTTCCAGACCAGCCCCTGCGTATCGGGCACTTTGCCTGCGAGGATATCCCCGACAAGACCAGAGTTCATGCCGTCCGTCTGAATGGCGATATAGGTTTCAAACGCGCCCGTGGAAAATAAGACCGCGATGGCGATCATCTGGGCCGTCGTCTTCCACTTGGCCATTCGCGTGACCTTGAGCAAGCCCGCCGTCGCGCCCAGAAATTCCCGCAGGCCCGACACAAAGACTTCGCGGAACAGGATCAGCGTCGTTGGCAGCAGAATCCACGGGTTCATGCCGGAAAACCCGGTGATGACCAGCAGGGCGATGATGACCATCGCCTTGTCCGCGATGGGGTCGAGCATCGCCCCGAATTTCGATTCCTGCTTCCAGAGTCGCGCCAGATAGCCGTCAAAGAAATCGGTCACGGCGGCCACCACGAACAGGACCAGCGCGAACCAGTCGGCCCAGGGGCGCTGGAAATACAGGAACATGACCGCCACGCCAGGGGCAGCCATCAAACGCAGAACAGTCAGCGTGTTGGGCAGGGTCCACTTCATCACCCTGTCGTAGCTCAAGGTTCTGGTCAGGGAAAGGCCGCTGACCTCCGCAAGTCGGGGCCAGCGACCATGTTCGCGCTATTTCTTCCACGTCGTCTTGCGCTGAGCAACCAGAGGCCCGAACCGGTTCGACGTGCCGGCCATTGTGGTAGAGGGCTGGACAGCCCAGCGGAACGTCTCGACGGTGCTGGAGTCGCCGTTCTGGTCCCAGGTGATGATGAACGTTCCCGCCGGATCGAACACGCCCGCCCCTTCGTTACCAATCTTGCGGATGGGGATCTCGTTGGCGCTTTTGGGTTCGGTCTGGGTCCAGACGACAACGCCCTGATCCGAGACATAATAATAGTATTGCTGACCGTCGTTCACATCCCACCAGCCGGTCAACCACGCGGGCAAGGGGTCGACGTCATCCTCGCCGGTGGCCTGCCAGAACCAGATATGCGGCTGACCCCAGATATAGCCGCCAGACAGGGCCGCGCCGTTGGCAGCCGGAGCGCCGTTCTGGACGATGTCAGTGCCATCCCAGAGTTCGGTATGGGCGCCATATCCCTGATCGCGAAAACACAGGATGCCCTGCCGACCGGCAATCGCCGCCTTCATCTTTTTAGTCCGGTCGGTGCCGGACCCGGCAGTCAGGTGCAACCCTTCGCCTTTGCCATAGCGGCTGGTCAGATGGATCTCGAGCTCGTCCACGGCGCCAAGGTAGTAGTTCATCCCAAGGTGGCTGTTCGCGCGCCGCCAACTGCGGGGCGGTATCGCGTGCTCTGCTCCGCTAAGGTTCAGGGCTTCACTGACCTGAAAACAACAGGGCGTATTCTTGGGTTTGCCCTCTGGAATACCCTTGTTCAAGTCCGCCATGTATTTGGCGATATGCGGCGGGAGACGGTTGTAGGTGGGATAGTGGCTGCGCAAAGTCGCAAAGTCCAAGGGCAGGCAGCCCTTTGCCGTACGCTTCATAATGACCTCTGGAAAAAATGGAGATGAAAACTGCGGAAAAGCTAGGCCCGCGGCCGAGTCGCGGCAAGCATGGCTTTCCTGACCTCAGCCAGATTTAGCGCATGAAAGCGTTCAACCCTTGGCGTGGAAAAAGTCATACACGGTCTGGGCCATGTTTTCGGAAATCCCCTCGACCGCCTTGAGGTCGGCAAGGTTCGCCCGCGCGACGGCCTTGGCAGATCCGAAGTGGGCCAGCAGCGCACGTTTGCGGGTCGCCCCCACGCCCGGCACGTCATCAAGCGGGGTGGCTCCGATGGCCTTGGACCGTTTGGCGCGGTGGGTGCCGATGACGAACCGGTGCGCCTCGTCCCGCATCCGCTGGATGAAATAAAGCACCGGATCGTTGCGTTGCAGCGCAAAGGGGCGGGTGTCGCCGGGGCGATAGAATTCCTCCTTGCCCGCGTCCCGGTCCACGCCCTTGGCCACGCCGATCATCGGCACATCCTCGACGCCCAGATCGGTCATGATCTCGGCCACGGCACTTACCTGCCCCGCGCCGCCGTCGATGAGCAGAAGGTCGGGCCATTGGCCTGTCGTCCGGTCGGGGTCCTCTTTGAGCAGGCGTTCAAAGCGGCGGGTCAGCACCTCTTTCATCATGCCGAAGTCGTCGGAATTGGCCCCCGCGTCCGACTTGATGTTGAACTTGCGATACTGGCCCTTCTCGAACCCGTCGGGCCCGGCCACGATCATCGCGCCTACCGCATTGGTCCCCTGAATGTGGGAGTTGTCGTAAACCTCGATCCGCTTGGGCGGGGTGTCCAGATCGAACGCCTCGGCCACGCCGCGCAGCAGTTTGGACTGTGTTGCAGTTTCGGACATCCGGCGGGCCAGGCTTTCCTTGGCATTCCTTTGCGCCCCCGACACCAGTTCGACCTTTTCGCCGCGCTGCGGGATCAGGATTTCCACCTTGCGGCCCGCCTTTTCGGCCAGCGCCTGCGCCATCAGGTCCTCGTTGTCCAACCCATGCGACAATAGCAGCATCCGGGGCGGGTCGCGGTCGGAATAGAATTGGCCGACAAAGGCCTCCATCACCTCAGACAGGTCCTCGTCGCCGCTGATCCGGGGGTAATAGTCGTGGTTACCCCAGTTCTGGTTGGCCCGGATAAAGAACACCTGCACGCAAGCCTGCCCGCCATCGACATGCAGGGCGATGATATCCGCCTCGGCCACGCCGCGCGGGTTGATGCCTTGCGCCGTCTGGACCTGCGTCAGCGCCTTGATCCGGTCGCGCAGGGCGGCGGCGCGTTCAAACTCCATCTCGTCCGAGGCCTTGGCCATCTGACCCGCCAGCGTTTCCTGCACCGCCGTCGTCTTGCCCGCCAGAAACTGGGCGGCATCGGCCACGGAGGCGGCATAATCCGCCACCGAGATATAGCCCACGCACGGGGCCGAACACCGTTTGATCTGGTATTGCAGGCAGGGACGGGTGCGCGATTCAAACATGCTGTCGGCGCAGTTGCGCAGCAGGAACACCTTTTGTAGCTGGTTGAGCGTGCGCGTCACGGCCCCCGCGCTGGCAAAGGGGCCGTAGTAATCGCCGCGCTCCTTTTTCGCGCCCCGGTGTTTCTTGATCTGCGGATAGGGATGGTCGTGCGTGACCAGAATGTTGGGAAACGATTTGTCGTCGCGCAGCAGGACGTTGTAGCGGGGCTTGAGCTGCTTGATGAGGTTCTGTTCCAGCAACAGCGCTTCGGTTTCGGTCCGGGTGGTCAGAAACATCATCGACGCTGTTTCGCGGATCATCCGGGCGATCCGGGGCGAATGATCGCCGGGGCGAGAGTAGTTGCTAACGCGCGCCTTAAGGTTGCGCGCCTTGCCGACGTACAGAACACGGCTTTCCGCATCCAGCATCCGGTACACTCCGGGCGAGGAATCCAGCGTCCGCAGATAGGCCTGGATGCAGGCATATCCGGTCTTTGGGTCAGTGGCGGGATCGGTGTCGATTTCGGTCATCTCACGGCTCTGTGATTCGTCTCTGTGCTGCCCTGCCAAGGCTGCGGGATCAAGGCCAAAGGCATCCACTGAATCTGTGGATAACTGCGGGGACAGACAATGGGCAGGCGGAAATTCTCATTGTATTTCGCTACCCTATTTGGATTGCCTATTTTTTCAGCATATTTTCAAGACATTGATTTTATTATATATTTTTCTAAACAATCCTCAAGACACTGAATTTGTTAAGAAAACGTGAAGGATTTGTGACGACTCAACCGGGCGGTACATAACTCTGACGCAAGGTCAATCCGAACCGTGGTGTCCGTCGCCGCCCCAGGCCAGATGCTGGCCGCCATCCACGCACAAAAGTTGCGCGGTCACCGCGGGGGAATCAAGGAAGAACCCCAGCGCCGCCGTGATGTCCGACGGGTTCGATCCGCGGCCCAGAACGGTGGTCTGTCGCTGTTTGTCAAAGTTGGCCTTGGACTGCCGCGCGCCCTGCAACGTCGGCCCCGGCCCGATCCCGTTCACGCGCATCCTGTCACCCAGATCCTGCGCTGCCAGTTGGGTCAGGGCCCACAGCCCCATCTTGGCGATGGTATAGGTGATGTGTTCTGGGGTTAGCGCCCGCACCTTCTGGTCGAGCATGTTGACGCACAGCCCCCGCGCCACGGGTTCGCCCGCTTCGTCCAGTAAGGGCGGGGGCACATGGGCCGCCACCTGTTGCAACAGCACGAAGGGCGCGCGCAGGTTCGATCCGATATGCCGGTCCCAGCTTTCGAGTGTGGCCGTGGCCATCGTGTCAAATTCAAAGACCGAGGCATTGTTGACCAGACAGGTGATCGGCCCACCCAAGGCCGCCATGGCGGCGGGGACCAGCCCCTGCGTTTCGTCCTCGGACAACAGATCGGCCCGTAGGGCCACCGCCTGCCGCCCCTTGCCCTGGATCTCGGCCACCACCTCGGCGGCGGCTTGGGCAGAACTGGAATAGTGGACGGCCACGTCATGGCCCCGGTCCGCCAGATACAGGGCCATCGCCCGGCCCAACCGCGTTCCCGCCCCCGTCACCAATGCCCGCTTCATCGCCTGCCCCCGCCTTGTTGCGACTGCTAACCTAGCGCCCCTTGTCCTTGCCGCAACCGCACGGCCCCTTGCCGATGCGATAGCGGCCACAAGACGGACATTTGGCCGAGGCCAGACGCGACTGGCCCGGAAACCGCAGTTTGCCGATCATCGCCAGCACCGCCATGCCGATCAGGAACAACAGGATAACGCGAATGACCACCTACAGGCCAAACCGGGCAAAGGCAGCCCGTTCCTCGACCCCGGCGACCGCGTCCTGCACGATCTGCGCCCCGAACCGCTGGAACAGGCTGCGGCGCGGGCCATAGCGGCGGAAATTGACCTTGTCGCCAAAGCGGTCCTTCATCGAAGGGACCAGATGTCCGATCCCGTCGGCCAACCCCTTGTCCACCGCCTTTTGGCCGATCCAGACCTCGCCGGTAAACAGCGCCGGATCATCGGCCAGCTTGGCCCCGCGCCGGGCCTTTACGTGGTCGATGAAATAGCTGTGCAGGTCGCCCAGCCACCCCTCAAGCCGGGCCACATCCTCGGGCTTTTCGGGGCGGAACGGGTCGAGCATGGATTTCGACGTGCCCGCCGTGTGGACGCGGCGTTCGATGCCATAGCGCCCGATCGCCTCGTGCAGGCCGAACCCTGCCGAGATGACCCCGATGGACCCCACGATCGACCCCCGGTCGATCAGGATTTCGTCCGCCGCACAGGCCAGCCAATACCCGCCGGACGCGGCCACATCCTCGACAAAGGCAAAGACGGGGATATCTTTTTCAGCGGCCAGCCTGCGAATGCGGGACGCGATCAGCGACGATTGCACCGCCGATCCGCCGGGCGAATTGATTTGCAGGGCGACGGCGACCGGTTTGCCCTTGACAAAGGCGCGTTCGATCACCGGCCCCATCGACAGATCGTCAAGGCCGCGACTGCTGTTGGCGATGGCCCCCTGCAACCGGACGACGGCAACAGTGGGGGCGGATCGCAGAAACGGGATGTTCATTTTCATGCCCGTGTACCTAGGCGTGGGGGCGCTCCGGAACAATCCCTCATGACCTGATCCGCCACCCCGTGCGGAAAATCCACCAGATTGCGCCCAGACACAGGCCCATGAATAGGGCAATCGCCATCAGGCTAAGCCCTACCGGCACGTCGGCCATGTCGAAGAACGCCCAGCGAAATCCCGAAATCAGGTAATGGACCGGATTAAACAACGTTACCGCCTGCCAGAACGGCGGCAGCATGGTCGTCGAATAAAAGCTGCCCCCAAGGAACACGAGCGGGGTGATGATCAGCAGGGGGATCATCTGCAACTGTTCGAAATTCCGCGCCCAGATGCCGATAATGAAGCCCAGCAGGGAAAAGCTAAGGCAGGTCATCAGCAGAAAGGCAATCATTGCGATTGGATGCGCCACATGAACCTCAACGAACAGATGCGCAGTCCCAAAGATGATAAGCCCTATAATGAGCGCCTTTGTCGCCGCCGCCCCCACATACCCCACGGTGATTTCAAAGAAATCCAGCGGTGCCGAAAGGATTTCATAGATCGTGCCCACGAATTTCGGGAAATAGATACCAAAGGACGCGTTCGACGTGGACTGCGTCATCACCGACAGCATGATCAGCCCCGGCACGATGAAGGCGCCATAACTCACCCCTTCGACCTGGGTGATCCGGCTGCCGATGGCCGCCCCGAACACGACGAAATAGAGCGAGGTCGAGATGACCGGAGAGATCAGCGATTGCAGTGGTGTCCGCGTGAACCGCCGCATTTCGTAGATATAGATGGATTTGATCGCTTCGATATTCATGCGCTTTCCTTCACCAGCCCGACGAAAATCTGTTCCAGACTGCTTTGTTGAGTCTGAAGGTCGCGCAGGCGCAACCCTGCCTTTTGAAGGTCGGCCAGAAGGGCGGTGATGCCGGTCCGTTCACCCTTGGTGTCGTAGGTATAAGAGAGAGTCCGGCCATCGGCGCTGCGATCAAGGTTGTAGCTGGACAGAGTGTCAGGCACCGCGTTGATCGGTGCGGTCAGTTCGATACTCAGAACCTTTTTGCCCATTTGTGCCATCAGTTCGGCCTTGTCCTGCACCAGCAGGATCTGGCCCTTGTTGATGACGCCCACGCGGTCGGCAATCGCCTCTGCTTCTTCGATGTAGTGGGTGGTCAGGATGATGGTGACGCCGGCCTTTTTCAAGTCGGACACGACCGCCCACATGTCCTTGCGCAGTTCGACATCTACCCCTGCGGTCGGTTCATCGAGGAACAGAACCCGCGGTTCATGCGCCAGAGCCTTGGCGATCATGACGCGCCGTTTCATGCCCCCCGACAATTCGCGGATCGTGCTGTTGCGCTTGTCATGAAGGGAAAGTTGTTTGAGGACGGCGTCGACAAAGGCTGGGTTGCGCGGTTTGCCAAACAGGCCCCGGCTTAGCGAGACGGTATTGTGGACCGTTTCAAACTGTTCGAGGCTGATTTCCTGAGGAACCAGACCGATCAGGCTGCGCGCGGCACGGAAATCACGAACGACATCGTGGCCACCCACTGTGATCGTGCCAGAGGTTGGCGTAGTGATCCCACAGATCGTAGAAATAAGCGTGGTCTTGCCCGCCCCGTTGGGACCCAGCAACGCGATGATCTCGCCCTCGCGGATGTTCAGCGTGACGCCCCTGAGCGCCTCGAACCCCGATCCGTAGCGTTTGACCAGGTCGCGGACCTGAACAATATCAGTCATGGAATGTCCTTTTTCGGTGTCCGTACACCCTAGTCGGCCCGCGGCTGCGGGGAAAGTACCCGGCTGGCACAGTCGGCCCTTCCCTTATGCAGACATATCGACTATTCGTGAAATATGGATAAGATGCAATCCCTCGCCGCTTTGTCGGCTCTGGGTCAGGAAACCCGGCTGGATGTCTTTCGCCTGCTCGTGCGGGCGGGGGGCGACGGAATGCTGGCCGGTGAAATCGCACAGGTGCTTGGCGTACGACAGAACACCCTGTCAGCAAACCTGTCGGTGCTGACCGCAACCGGGCTGATCCGGAACGAACGGCAGGGGCGCGGCATCCGGTATTTCGCGGACATGACCCAGATGCAGCGCCTTCTGGCCTTTCTGATGGAGGATTGCTGCGGCGGCCGACCAGAGCTTTGCCAGCCGGCGCTCGACACCCTCGCCTGCCTCTGCTGAGAAAGACCGCGCGATGACCGATCCCCGCCGCCAACTTGCGTCAGAGGCTTTGGGTACGGCGCTACTGGTTGCCACGGTCGTCGGGTCTGGGATCATGGCAGATGCACTGACCAACGACGTCGCCGTGTCCCTGCTAGGCAACACAATCCCGACAGGCGCCATCCTTGTCGTGCTGATTTCCATTCTTGGCCCAGTGTCGGGCGCTCATTTCAACCCGGTGGTGACCCTGGTGATGGCGCTGCGGCGCGAGATTTCGGCGCCACTCGGACTTGCCTATGTGGTGGCGCAGGTCGCAGGTGGTATTGCGGGCAGCCTGCTGGCCCATGCGATGTTCGATCTGCCGCTCATTCAATTCTCTCAGCATATCCGGTCCGGCCAAAGCCAGTGGATTGCCGAAATCGTCGCGACCTTAGGCCTGATCGGGACGATTCTGGGTGGTCTGCGCCACCGGCCTGAGGCGATCCCGACGTTAGTCGGCCTATATATCACGGCAGCATACTGGTTCACGGCTTCGACCAGTTTTGCCAACCCCGCCGTGGCAATCGCCCGAGGTTTTTCCGACACCTTTGCAGGTATCCGGCCAATGGACGTGCCTGGCTTTATTCTGGCCGAGATCGCAGGCGCCTTGATCGGGGCGGCGCTGTTCGGCTGGCTGTTTCAACAAACCCGACCCGAGGCTCATCCATGACCATCGTCATTCACCACAACCCCGACTGCGGGACCTCACGCAATGTACTCGACATCGTCCGCGCCTCCGGCGTAGAGCCCGTGGTGATCGAATATCTGCGAGCTGGATGGACTCGTCCTCAACTTCTGGGCCTGTTCGCAGCAGCGGACCTGACCCCGCGCAAGGCGCTGCGCACCAGCAAATCCCCAGCAGAAGCATTGGGCCTGACGGACCCGGCGGTGACGGACAAGGTCATTTTGGACGCAATGCTGGAGCACCCCGTCCTGGTCAACCGTCCGATCGTCTGCTCGCCCAAAGGTGTCCGGCTCTGTCGTCCAAGCGAGGCTGTCCTCGACCTTCTTGACACTCTGCCGCCCGGGCCGCTTTACAAGGAAGACGGCCAGTTGATCATCGACGCGTCAGGAGCGCGCCTGAGCTGAGCCCATGCGGAGATATAGCTACGTCCCAACGTGTCTTGATGAGATATTCTCATCGGCGGGCCACCGGTGTTGACCGGAATTTGGAACGACAAAGGCCGAGCGCTAAGCTCGGTGTTTAAGCCATTGTTATCAATTTGTATTTTGGATGCGGAGACCTGAATCCACCGTGATCTCCTATCCAGGTGGATCACGGCGGCTTTGAGGAAGATGTCACAACCCAAGATGGTGCGAAAAGCCATTTCTTGAGTAATTTCTCACCGCGACGGAGCTTGGGCAGAGGTCAACACCGCAAACCAAAAAGGGGCGCGGACTTTCGTCCGCGCCCCTTTGATTTCCTGTTGCTCGGCCCACCGCAGCCGAACGCCAGGTCAGTCTGTCTGATTGCCAGCAGCCGTCTTGGCGGCCATAGGATCGGGTCCCCGGTTGTCGTTGGCCGGGGTTGTGTTGCCGCCGGAGGCGATCATAGCGATCTCCGCAAGGATCCCGGCTGGGCACGCAGGGTACGGCTGCTACAATCGCAAGACCAAGGGCCTGCCGGTCTGCGCGAACACCAAGTCGATCAGCCGTTACCGGATCGAGGCCCGGGTCCTCGCCCGGCTCAGGATCGGTCTGCTTCGACCGGATCTCGCGGATCAGTTCGCAGGGGAGGTGCTGGCGCATCTGAAGGCAGCCTCAGCAACCCGTGGACCAGACCGGGCCGGGCTCTCAGCCAAGCTCGACAAGGTCAATGTGGCCATCGACCGTCTGCTGGACGCGCTGGAGATGGAAGCCGACAGCGCGTCTCTGCGCGGGCGGCTCAAGGCCCGGGAGGCGGACCGCGACCAACTCCAGAATCAGCTCAGCGCAACGATCGAGGACATCCCTGCGGGGGCCTTGCCGACGGTCTCTGACCTCATTCGGAGCTATCAGGACCAGGTCGCCCGTCTGGAGGCTCTGCTGACCGGGTCCGACGGCCTTGTCGAGGCCAACAGAGTCCTGCGCGACCTGCTCGGCCAGGTCGTAGTGACGCCGGACCCGGAGGCCCCTGACGGCCTCCGAGTGGAAATCCGAAGCACGGCGGCGCGGGTTTTCTTCTGAGAAGACAGGGGTTTGAACGCAAAGAGCCTCCCGGAGGAGGCTATTTTTGCGATCAGTCAGATTTCTTTTGGTTACGGGGACAGGATTTGGTCTTTGGCGAACGCCTCCGATCCCGGTCCCACCCCTTTCCGTCGGACGCTAACGTCATAGAAGAGAGGATTATTCCGGAGAATGCGCATCCGCTCCCAAGTCATCCGGTTCGGCCACTTTGGCAGTCGCCGCTGCCACCCGGGCCTTTTCGGCCTCTTCGGCAGCCTTGGCCGCCGCAGCAACCGCCAGGCTGCGGATTTCGGGCGACTTCTAGAAATACCGGAACGGGCTGCGCTTGATCATCTCGGTACGCTAGGCGTCCGCCCCGCCCCGCTCAACGAATTTTCTTCTGACACTGCCGGTCAGTGGTAAAGTTTGCTTTTGATCGGGCACGTCGGTACATTTCCCAACCTGCGCTTGCCTTTTTCTGTCTTGTGGTCACATTATGAAACTATATTTGAGGTCAGCTATGGAGTTTTCAGATGAATTTTGAGGCCATGGAAGTGCTAAACAAATATGCGTCCATTCATACAAGGGTGATGAATTTTTATATTTTAAATTTTCGTTCAGTTAACCGGGAAGCAATTCTAAAATTCGGGCCTAGCTTCCTGTTTGCTCCGGGAGATCTAGTTTCAATCATCTTTGGAAGGTCTCAAAAGGAATTCTCTGATCTTAATGTTCCAACCATCATAGATGCTTTCAAAGTCACCGATAGGAAAGCGCTTCGCCTAAATCAAGCTGATATTCAGACGATCATTGCATTGCAATTTGCTTTGGCAGATGTTTCTGGGCCGAAGAACAAGATCGGCGTGCTCGACCGTTTGATCAAGGTCGCTCCAGAGCAGTCGCTTGTTGGAGCCGGCTTGTTATTTGCAAGGGCGATGGCAATGGACGGTATAGATACAATCTACAATCTAAAGTACTTGGAAAACTATGGGATATTGCCATATCAACCCGCCAGAACCTTCCATGAGCCGCCCCTATATTTGGGAGATGAGATCTTCGATGCCGATATTATTGGAGCTGTTGCAGGGGGAATCGCAGGTGCCATTGCAGGGGCCATTACCGGTTCCTTTTTTGCGGGGGTTGGTGCTGGGCCGGGCCTGCTTAGCGTAGCCGCTGGGGGTATGGTAGCTACCGGATTGGGCAATTCACTGGAGGTACTTCTCGAATGGTCGCAAGGACGCGGTAATTATCACCGTTTGGTTGGTAAATCAATTTTTGATTCAGGATACCCCTACCCGCATGGGCCATATGATCCAAATGGCCCGATAGGCGGCGGAGGTTCCGGCGCCACCTGGGGCTAGGCCGTGTTGACAGAAACGGTGGTGTCATGAGTGGACGGCTCCGTTTGTGCAAGGATTGATTTGAGCTTCTGTTGATCTTGCGGGGTGCGGTCATGTGTCCGGCCTGTTGGCGCGGCGCATTTGTCCGCTGGCCCTAATGAAGTCCGCGTACCGGGTTCCAGTCAGACAATCGAGCTGAGACGCCCTGACACCACCTCGGGTTGTCAGGGCAGCGGTCTGGTTTGATCATCATTACTTACATCTGCCCTTGCATTCAGGAGTGGCAGCCGATGGCTGCCGCTGTTCGGCTAAGTTGTAAGCGTCCGGTCTGACCGCTACCTTTTCCATTGCTACGGCAGCAGGTCGTCGACCTTGGTGTCTTGTAGCCCGGGATGCGCGCGAGGGTGTCGGCAAGCCAAGCGTGGAGATCGGCGGTGTTGAGTTTGGCCGTTTCGATCAGTGCTTAGGCGATAGCTGCGGCCTTGCCGCCTGCTTCCGAGCCGACGAAGAAGTAGTTCTTCGGCCCCAGAGCTATCAGCCCGGACTCTTACGTCTTATCGACGGTCCGCCCCCAAAACGCAAAAAGCCCCCTAGGTTTCAAGGGGATTCGTCAAACGTTGAGGTGGCGATGAGGTAAAACAGCGAGTGCTATACACAAGCGTTTTTGTCAGATTCCACGTACTTGTTACCCAACGATATTTTGGTTGCGGGGGCAGGATTTGAACCTGCGGCCTTCAGGTTATGAGCCTGACGAGCTACCGGGCTGCTCCACCCCGCGACGCTTGGGTATATGAGATCGTTCGGAGAGATACGTTTATGATGTGTCTTATTAGGTCTGGCAGTGACTTACTC
>JAHEBU010000006.1 GCA_024642115.1 Marivivens sp.
GGCGCACTCACATGCTCCGCCCCCTCGAACCGCAACAGATTGAGCGTGTCCTTGCCCAACGCCGTCGTGAGCCGCCCCATCCGGGCATCCTGCGCAAACGGCTTGTTCATTACCCAAAACCCCGGAGGTTAACCTGCCAGACCAGATGTTAAGCAAATGTCAGGGCAAGGCAACCGACAGTTGCAGGGCACCGCCGATGACCGCACAAGGCGGATTTATAGTCCACGATGTCCCGCGCTAGCCATGCCGCCCCAAAGGCTGCCCAAACGGCACCGGCCCTCAGGGCATCAAGATCGCCTTGCGGTCGTAGGTCGCTGTGTCCGTCGTCCCATCGTCATAGGCGATGCGCACGGTGACGCTGCTGACCGACCCGGGATCAAAGGTCAGGTAAGGCAGAAAATCCTCGATCTGGGTCATGGCGTTGGGCTGGGCGGTGTCAGCGTGGCAGGGCTCCAGCACCATCGGTTCGGTGGGCTCCGCCCCGTTCAGGCCATAGCTCACCTCCCACAGGCCACAGCGCCAGGCCAAGAGGTTGGTGAAATACAGCAGGTCATGGCCATCATAATCGCGAACGGCCACCCAGGCCGGCTTGGTCGCGGTCAGGATGGGCTTGACCTCGGTGGCGGTGGTGAACTGGCCGGTGGGTTCCTGCGGATCAGGGGCGCGCGCGGCCGAGGAGGAGGCGGTGGCGACCGGCTCGCTTGGCAGGGCCACGACCGGACCATCGCTCGAAGGGCCGCCAAGCCCGCCAAAGGCCATTGCCAGAACAAACGGGATCAATAACGGATTCATCTCAATTCCTTTGCAAATCCCCGGCTTTTGCCTGTGCCGGTTTGGTTCTATACTGCCCGTAACAAAACCACGGGGCAGCAACAGTATGGCGCGCAAACCGGTGTCTGGCCAGACCGTCGGCCAGCCCTACAACATCCTGATCGTCGGGCAGTCCGGGCGGCTTGCCTACGAGGCTCTGCTGTTCGCCGTAACCTTGCGGGCGCAGTCACCGGGCTTTGCCGGGCGGCTGATCGTGGCGGAACCGCAGCCGGGGGCGCTCTGGGATCGGGACCCCCGGATCGAGGCGCCCGTGGCCGCAGCCCTGCGCGATCTGGGGGCCGAGATCGTGCCCTTCACCAACCGGCATTTCGGCAAATCCTACCCCTACGGGAACAAGATCGAAGGGCTGACCGCCCTGCCCCCCGGCGAACCATTCGTGTTCTTCGACAGCGACACACTGGTCCTGGGGGAACTTTCAGGCATCCCGTTCGACTTCGCCCGCCCCTCGGCGTCAATGCGGCGCGAAGGGACGTGGCCCGAGGAAGAGCTTTATTGGCCAGGCTATACGGCGATCTGGAAATCGCTTTACGACCGGTTCGGGCTGGATTTTGCAAGCTCGCTGGACCTGTCCAAGCCCGACGAATACTGGGAACGCTACCTCTACTTCAATGCCGGCTGGTTCTTTGGCGCGGATCCGGTCGCCTTTGGCAAACGGTTCACTGACTGGGCCGTCAGCGTGCGCGACGCGCCGCCACCCGAACTGGTGCTGCAACCGCTCAACCCGTGGCTTGATCAGGTGGTGCTGCCCCTTGTCATCCATTCCCTCGGCGGCGGGCGACCGGGGCCGGCGCTTGCCGGGCTGGACGGCGACCTGACCTGCCACTACCGCACGCTGCCACTGCTTTATGCCCGCGAAAGCGACCGCGTGGTCGCGGTACTCGAGGCTGCCATCGCCCCCAACAAGGTCAAGAAACTGCTCAAGGATTACGACCCTTTCAAACGGATGCTGTATCAGGGGCGGGGAAACAAAGCGCGCGAGATGTTCGACCGCGCCGACCTGCCGCGCCGGGAACGGCAGATCCGCAACCGGCTCAAGACCGAAGGGCTGTGGATGCGCTGAGAACGGCCAGGGCGGGGGCGCCGCCCCCGTCCCGTTGCGCCGCCATGGTCGCTCGGACCTATGGCGCAACATCGGCACCGGAACGGCCTAAGATCCTAATTCTTACTTAACGGCTGCCTTTGTGCCAAAAATATCCTCGGGGGAGTCCCGCAGGGACGGGGGCAGACAGCCCCCTGCCCGGCCCGCAATGGGCGCCTCAGTGGGCAAAGATCGCCGCGTCGCTGGCAAATCCCTTGATCTCGATCGGATTGCCGCTGGGGTCGCGAAAGAACATCGTCCATTGCTCGCCCGGTTCGCCCTTGAACCGAACCTGCGGGGCCATGATGAAATCGGTCTGTCCCTCTTCCAGCCTACCTGCCAGCGCCGTCCACTGGTCCAGCGGCAGGACAACGCCAAAATGGGGCATCGGCACCCTGTGATCGCCCACCCGGCCCGTGGGCGCATTGGCAAAGGGCTGGCCCAGATGCAGGCTCAACTGGTGGCCGAAAAAGTCGAAATCGACCCAGGTCTCTGTCGACCGTCCCTCGTCCGCGCCCAGAACGCCGCCATAAAACGCACGCGCCTCGTCCAGATCGCGGACATGAAAGGCAAGGTGAAAGGGAACAGGCATCGGCATCCTCCGGCAAGATCGGTGTCACAGTACCGTGCGCCCCGACCCGTTGCACCTTGAAAAAGCGGGGCAATGGGGACAGGGTCCGCCCAACCAAACCCCGGAGGTCCCTCATGCGGCTGGTCCTGCCCCTGCTTCTGATCGCCACACTGACCCTGCCGGGCGCCGGACGAGCCGAGGATCAGGTGCCCGCCTCGCCGGCACAGGTCAAACTGACGCTGGCCCCAGTCGTCAGCAGTGCCGCCCCTGCCGTCGTCAATATCTACGCCACCCGGCTTGTCGCCCAACGGCAAAGCCCCTTTGCCGACGATCCGGTCTTTTCCCGTTTTTTCAACGAAAACTTCGGTCAGCCACGGGTGCAGAACTCGCTCGGGTCAGGGGTTATCCTGCGGCAGGACGGCATCGTCGTGTCAAACTACCATGTGGTCGGCGACGCGGCCGAAATCCGGGTCGTTCTGGCCGACCGGCGCGAATTCGACGCCCGGGTTCTGTTGGCAGATCGCGGCGCCGATCTGGCCGTGATCCAGCTAGAGGGCGCGCAGGACCTGCCTGCCCTGACACTGGCCGACAGCGACACGGCTCAGGTCGGCGATTTCGTCCTCGCCATCGGGAACCCGTTCGGGGTGGGTCAGACAGTGACCAGCGGCATTGTCTCGGGCCTCGCCCGTCCGGGGGGCAACATGGGACGGGGCGACGGGTATTACATCCAGACCGACGCGGCCATCAATCCGGGCAATTCCGGCGGGGCGCTGGTGGATCTGGACGGAAACCTTCTGGGCATCAACACCTCGATCCTCACCCAGAACGGCGGGTCAAACGGGATCGGTTTCGCCATCCCCGCCAACCTCGTTGCCCAATATGTGAGCCAGGCCGAGGCGGGTGCTGTCGAGGTCACCCACCCCTGGTCCGGGGTCGAGGTCCAGCCGGTGGATGCCACCCTGGCCGAAGCGCTGGGGCTCAGCGTCCCGCATGGCGTCATCCTCAACCGCCTGCATCCCGACAGCCCCTATGGGACGGCGGGTCTGGTGACGGGTGACGTGATCACCGCCATCGACGGCCAGCCCGTCGATGCGCCACAGGAACTCGACTATCGGCAAGCGATCCGGGGGGTGGGGGCTATGGTGCGCGTTACCTACTGGCACGACGGGGTCGAGGACGAGGCCGAGGTGACCCTTGCCGCTGCCCCCGGGGGCGACCGCCAGCCGGTGCGCATTTCGGACGGCACGATCCTGGACGGTCTGACCGTGCAGGACCTGACCCCGCAACTGATCGACGCTCTGGGCCTGCCGCTGGATGCGACCGGCGTCGTCGTGACCGATGTCGCGGGCCGCGCCGTCCGGGCGCAACTCGCCCCCGGCGACCTGATCCTCGCCCTCAATGGCCAGCCGGTGACGACCGCCGCCGACCTGCCCGGACTGCTGGCTCAGGCCGGGCGCACTGTCCGGCTGGAATTTCAGCGCGGCAGCCAGCGGGCGGTGCTGCGGCTGCGCGGCTTCTAGTTGTGGGGCGGCCCCGCATCCCCTAGTCTGCGGCGAAATCGCGCATGAGGGAGGCGACCTATGACCAAGACCCACGGCTTTGACACGCTGCAAATCCACGCCGGCACAGCACCCGACACCGCCACAGGTGCGCGGCAGGTGCCGATCTACCAGACCACAGCGTATGTGTTCCGCGATGCGGACCACGCGGCGGCTTTGTTCAATCTGGCCGAGGTCGGCTATATCTATTCCCGCCTGACCAACCCCACCGTGGGCGCGTTGCAGAACCGGATTGCCGCCCTAGAAGGCGGCGCAGGTGCGGTCTGCTGTTCGTCGGGGCACGCGGCCCAGATCATGGCGCTGTTCCCGCTGATGGCACCGGGGCGCAATGTCGTCGCCTCGACCAAGCTTTACGGCGGCACGGTCCAACAATTCACCAACACGATCCGCAAATTCGGCTGGTCGGCCAAGTTTGTCGATTTCGACGATCTGGCGGCGGTCAAGGCGGCCATCGACGACGACACGAGGGCTGTATTCTGCGAATCCATCGCCAACCCCGGCGGCTACATCACCGACCTCGATGCCATCGCCAAGATCGCCGATGCGGCACAAATCCCGCTGATCGTGGACAACACGACGGCCACGCCGTATCTGTGCCGCCCGTTTGAACACGGGGCGACGCTGGTGGTCCATTCCACCACGAAATACCTGACCGGCAACGGCACTGTCACCGGCGGGGCGGTCGTGGATTCGGGCAAATTCGACTGGTCGGCGACGGACAAGTTCCCCAGCCTGTCTGCGCCCGAACCCGCCTATCACGGGATCACGTTCCATGCCGCACTCGGGTCGATGGCCTTTACCTTTCACGGCATCGCTGTCGGCCTGCGCGATCTGGGCATGACCATGAACCCGCAGGGCGCGCATTACACGTTGATGGGGATCGAAACCCTGTCGCTTCGGATGCAGCGGCATGTGGAAAACGCGGTCAAGGTGGCGACCTGGCTCGAAAACGATCCGCGGGTCGATTACGTCACCTACGCCGGGCTGAAATCCTCGCCCTACTACGACCGGGTGGCCAAGATCTGCCCCAAGGGCGCGGGCGGGCTGTTCACGTTTGCGGTGAAGGGCGGATATGACGCCTGCGTCAAGCTTGTGAACGGGCTGGAAATCTTCAGCCATGTGGCCAACCTTGGCGACACGCGCAGCCTCGTGATCCACCCCGCCTCGACCACGCACCGGCAGCTCAGCCCCGAAAAGCAAGAGGCGGCAGGGGCCGGACCGAACGTGGTGCGCCTGTCCATCGGGATCGAGGATGCGGACGACCTGATCGCCGATCTGGATCAGGCGCTGGCCAAAGCGACCGCCTGATCCACGGCGGACAAAATCCTGAATCGGGATTTCAACGGCCAGGGATTTTCGATGAAAATCCTTGGCCGCTCCGTTCACTCGCCGATGGCGTAGACCACCGTGACGCTGGCCTGCACGCTGATCTGGCCTGCCGCGACAGGCACGGCCATGGCGGCATCCATCCGGAACATTGGCGCCGGGTTCGGTTGGCTGGACCAGCCCTGTTCGGAAATCGACTGCACCGCGCCGACCGTCACGCCAGCCGCACCGGCGTACAGATCAGCCCGCGCCATGGCGTCGGCCACGGCGGCCTTGCGGGCCTCGGCCAGCAGGGGGGCGCGGTCCTGCACGTCAAAACTCAGCCCCTCCAGACGGTTGGCCCCGGAACTGACCGCCGCACCGATGATCTCGCCCACCTTGTCCAACGCCAGCACCCGCACATTGACCGAAATCGAGGCGCTATAGCCCACGACACGGGGCTGCGGGTCCGAGGATGACTGGTCATAGCGCTGATCCAGCCGCAGCGACCCGGTCTGGATATCTTTGGGGTCGATTCCGGCGGCGGTCAGTTCCGCCATCACCGCTGTCATTCCGGCATTCATCGCAGCGACCGCATCTGCGGCCTTTTCGGCCTCTTCGGTCACACCGATTTGAACCACCGCCATGTCGGGGGTCACGTCGATGCTGCCTTCGCCGGTCACAGTGATTTGACGGGGCTGGGTGGATTGGGCCTGCACGGCGGGGGCGGCCAACAGGGCCAATCCCAGCACGGTTGCGCGGCACAGGGGAATCACGGTCATTTCAGGGTCCTTTCGGGGTTTGCGATATCGTCTGTTCGTTTGACGCAGGCCGCAAGCCGATCCTTGGAACCGGTTTCCAAATACTTGGAGTTGGCGGGAAATTGCTGTAGCGTCGAGGCGGCTGGGCGGGGCCATTCCGCTGGCCGGGCGAGGATGATAAGGCCAAACGATGAAACCAAATTTTGCCCTCCTGCTGTCTTTTGACGGCCTTCGCCTTCTTCATCGTGTGTCCAACGGCTGGCATCTGGTCGGCGAGGTGCCTGTCGATTCGCCCGATCTGTCCAAGGCGCTGTCGCTGCTGCGGCGCACGGCCATCGACCTTGACCCGCGGGGCCTGCGGACCAAACTGCTGATCCCCAACGACCAGATCCGCTACATGGCGCTCGACACCACCCGCGCGTCCGAGGATGACGTGCGCGCGGCGCTGGACGGGGCCACACCTTATGCGGTCAACGATCTGGTTTACGACTACGTCCGGGGCGGCGGGCGCACCTATATCGCAGCCATCGCCCGCGAAACGCTGGACGAGGCCGAAGCCTTTGCCCGCGAACACAAATTTGCCCCTGTCTGTTTCGCGGCCGTGCCGGAAGAGTTCACCTATGCGGGCGAAGCGTTCTTTGGTCCGACCAAGGTTTCTGTCAATCTGATCGGCCCGAACGAGACAGTCGAACGGGACGCCGAGCCGGTCCGCATCGTCGGCAAGGCGCATCTGCCCAAACAGGATGACCCCGCCGAGGACACCGCAGTCATGGCGGTATCGCAGGTCGCGGTCGAACCGCCCGCCGCTGCTGAACCGCCGGGTCCGACCGTGGCCGAAGATGCGCCGACTTCACCGCCCACCATCGTTGACGCGGACCCTGTCGTCGAACCGCCTGCGCCTGCTGACGTCACGACAGGGCTCGAGTCAGAGCCTGCAACCGACGACATCGTGGAACCTGCACCCCTCCCGTCCGCCGACCTGGATGTGGACAGCGCCGAGCCCCCTGCCGTCCTGCGCGATCCCGTGCTCGAGGATTTGGGGACGCCGGACATTCCCGTGCCAGAACCCAGCGACGGGCCGATAACCCCCGGCCTGGACCAGATCCTGGCGGTGCAACCACCGACCGACGGCTCTCCCACTGACCCGGTCGAACCCGTGACCGCCGCCGATGGTGCGGTCGAACCGGTCTTTGCGTCCCGCGCCCGACCCCTGCGCGCCTCTGAACCGCTGGTTGCGCCTTCGGCTATCATGCCGCCGGTCGTGGCCCCTGCCCCCCGGGTGCCACCGCGCAGTTCGGGTGGACCCGCTGCTGCTGTCGCCAAGGCCCAGCCGTTCGAACGGGCAGAGCCGGTGTTTTCCAGCCGCGCCCGGGCGGACCTGACCACGCCGCCCCAGCCCAGTTTGCGTGCGGTGACCATGCCCGGTGCCGGGCCAGTGCCACAGGCGCCTGCTCCGGTCGCCGAAACGGGTCCGGTGGCGTCAGAGGCGACATCGCTTGCCGTTCCGGTTGCGGTTCCGGCGCCGGTGGTGGGCTTGCAGGGCGCGGACCGCAGCGCGGATGCCGCCGGATCGGCCCCGCTGCGCCCGGTGGACACAGCCGCCCCCGTGCCCGCATCGGCCCCCGCCGTGACAGGCGTATCGGATGCGGCCCTGCCGCCCGATGCCCGCCCGCGCAAGACCGCAACCGTCACCGCCTTGCGGCCAAAGGACGAGGCTGCACCCGCCCTGACCGCGCCGCCGCGCGCGCAACCGGCCGCTCTGCCCGCCACAGCCGAAGATGACGAGCCGACCGAGCGCGACCGGCTGACCGTATTTGGCGCGCGCAAGGGTCCAGTGCGGGGCAAGCCCCGGTTTCTGGGGCTGATCCTGACTGTAATTCTGCTGTTGTTCCTGGCAGCGGTGGCTGCGCTGGCGGCCACCAAGGGGCCGCAGGCGCTGGCATGGTTGCTGGGGCGGGGCGTTGCCACGACAGAGGTGGCGGCGACGACCAACGTCGCCCCCGACGCTGCCTTACAGACCAGCGTGCAGGACGAACAAAGCGCCGATCTGGCCGATCTGGGCATCCCGGCAGCCGCCGATCAAGGCCCCGCTGATCTGACTGCGGCCAGCGACCTGGCCCCCCTCGCAGCCGATCTTTCTGCCGCAGACCCTGCGGCAGAGACATCGGCTGCAACTGCGGCGCCCACCCCAGCCGAACCCACGCTTTCCGCCAATCCCGATGTGGTCGCCAGCATGGCCGGGGCGCTGGCCGCGCTGACCGCCGCGGATCAGGCAGCCGCCCCGGTGGGCAACCCGCCCACCATGAACCCCGTCGCAACCGCAGCCCCCGCCGAGGACACCCCCGGTGCGGCCATGTCGCCCGCCGAGGCAGAGCGGATTTATGCGGCCACTGGTGTCTGGCAGCGGGCACCGCGCCTGCCGTTGACCCCCCGGTCCGAAACCGCAGACGACGTGCGCGTGGCGGCCATCGACCCGGTCAGCCCCAGCCGCGATGCCGTGGCGCTCCCCGATGCGGCTGTGGCGGCACCCGACCTTGCGCTTGTCACGCCGCCCAATCCACCCGCGCCCGGCGTGACCTTTGCGCGCGATGCCAACGGCTTTGTCCTTGCCACGCCCGAAGGGACCCTGACCCCGGACGGAATCGTCGTCTATGCGGGCAAGCCGTCCGTCGTGCCACCGGTCCGGCCCGGAACCCAAACCGACGCTGCGGCCGAAGTGGCGGCGGACGCGCCCCTGCCGATCACACCGGGCGGGGTGGCTCTGGCCAGCTTCCGGCCGCAGGAGCGGCCCACCGATCTGGTTGAACAGACGCAGCGGTCCACGCTGAACGGGCGGTCGCTGGACGAGTTGTCGCGGATTCGACCGACGGCGCGGCCCCCCGGACTTGCGCCCGCGCCCGCACCCGAACCCCCTCCGGTCGAGGCGGCGGCGCCTGCCTCCGAAAATCCTGCCCCCGACAACCCGGTGCCGGACGTGGCGGCCATTGCCGCGGCCATCGCGGCCTCGGCCCCGCCCGACCTCACGGCGGGGGCGACCCGGCTTGCAATCGCGGCCTCGCCCCGGCCGGACAGTCGGCCGCGCAACTTTGCCCGGGTGGTTCAGGCGGCGACCCCCGCCCCGCGTCAGGTCGCAGCGGCAGCGGTGGCGCCCGCGCCACAAGTCGTAGCTCCAGCCACCTCGGCCGCGCGGATCCCCCCTGTCGTCGCCTCGCCCAGCGGGCCGGTGCCGGGCGGCGTGGCGCGCGCCGCGACCGAGGCGAACGTGCTGAACCTGCGACAGTTGAACCTGATCGGGGTCTACGGGGCGTCGAACGCGCGGACCGCGCTCATCCGGACCAGTCGGGGGCAGTATGTGCGGGTGACGGTGGGCGACAGACTGGATGGCGGGCAGGTGGTGGCGATCGGGGAAAACGCGTTGAGCTATGTCAAGCGCGGGCGGACCTACACGCTGCAAATGCCGCCCGCCTGACCGGCACGAGGCCCGCGGATCGGGCAATTTACGGGCAAGATCACGGAATCATTCGGCGCTGACATACAAGGTGTCGCAGCGGGCCGTTGCCAATGGACCGCGCGATTGCGATAGGTCAGCTATGGAAAGTTTTTTGCTTCAGGCCACGATCTACCTCGGGGCGGCAGTCATTGCCGTGCCTCTTGCTGCGCGGCTGGGGCTGGGGTCCGTTTTGGGCTACCTCGCGGCAGGAATCGTCATCGGGCCTGTCACCGGGCTGATCGGCTCTCAGGCTGCCGATCTTCAGCATTTCGCGGAATTCGGCGTGGTGATGATGCTGTTCCTGATCGGGCTCGAACTGGAACCCAAGGCGCTTTGGGCGATGCGGGACAAGTTGTTTGGGCTGGGCGGGTTGCAGATCGTTTTGACGACGCTGGCGATCATGGGCGCCGCCATGCTGATGAACGAAGGCTGGGAAAGCGGGCTGGCGATCGGGCTGATCCTGGCTCTGTCCTCGACGGCCATCGTGCTGCAAACGCTGTCGGAAAAGGGGCTGGTTCAGACGGCCGGGGGGCGGAACGTGTTCTCGGTCCTGCTGGCACAGGACCTTGCGGTCATCCCGATGCTGGCCTTCCTGCCGCTTCTAGCGGTGGCCGCGCCGATCATGTTGTCGCCCGACGGGTCGATCAAACGGGCCAGTGACGCCGCACATGATGCGGATCACGCGGCGATCAGCCTGGTGGACGGGCTGCCCGGCTGGGGGGTGACGCTGGTCACACTGGGCGCGGTGGCCGCCGTGGTGCTTGCCGGGGTGTTCCTGACCCGGCCGGTGTTCCGCTATATCCACCACGCACGACTGCGCGAAATGTACACGGCGCTGGCGCTTCTGATGGTGGTGTCGATCGCGGTTCTGATGGGGATGGTTGGGCTGTCGCCCGCGCTGGGGACCTTTCTGGCGGGGGTCGTGCTGGCCAACTCCGAATTCCGGCACGAGCTGGAAAGCGACCTTGAACCGTTCAAGGGGCTGCTGCTTGGGCTCTTTTTCATCACCGTCGGGGCCGGGTTCAACTTTGACGCCTTCTTTGCCGATCCGGTGCGTATTCTGGCGCTGACATTGCTGGTCATCCTGATCAAGGGGGCGGTGCTCTATACGCTGGCGCGGGTCTGGAAGCTCAGACCGCGCGACCGCTGGCTGTTCACGCTGGGGCTGAGCCAGGCCGGGGAATTCGGCTTTGTGCTGATCTCTTTCTCGCTGACGACGGGCGTTCTGACGGCCGGGCTGGGGCAAAAGCTGCTGCTTATCATTGCTCTTTCTATGCTGATCACGCCGCTTTTGTTCATCCTGTACGACCGGCTCAGCCGGAGGATGTCAGACGAGGTGACACAGGACGCCGATACGCCCGACGAACAGGGGCAGGTCATCATCGCCGGGATCGGGCGGTTCGGTCAGATCGTCAATCGGCTGGTCCGGTCTGCCGGGTTTTCGACGATCGTCCTGGATGCCGACCTGCCGACCATCCAGATGCTGCGCAAGTTTGGGGTCAAGGGGTTCTTTGGCGACCCCACCCGGCCCGACCTTCTGGCGGCCGCCGGTCTGGCCACGGCCAAGGTGCTCGTCGTCGCCGTCAATGACAAGGACGCCGCGATAAAACTGACCGCCTATGCCCGCAAGCAAAGGCCCGACCTTCATATCATCGCCCGCGCCCACGACCGGGTGCATGTCTATGAACTCTACGCCGCCGGGGCAGATGACATCGTGCGCGAAATGTTCGACAGCTCGTTGCGGGCCGGGCGCTATGCGCTCGAAAACCTCGGCCTGAGCGAATACGAAGCCGCCGAAGCGGAAACCATGTTCTATCACCATGACCGGGCAGCAGTGCGCGAACTGGCGGAACTGTGGAAACCGGGTGTGGACCTGTCGGAAAACGCTGCCTACGTGGCGCGCGCCCGTGCGCTCAACAACGATCTGGAAACCGCCCTCGGGACCCGCCAGCAGCGGGCCGAGGCGGAACAAGGCCGGGGCCGCAAACCCGGCGACACCTCCTCATCGCGCAGCTGACGGGACGGTGGGTTGAAACCCACCTTACAGACTGCCCCGGCTTCTTTGGTCTGAAAAACTCCCGCCGGAGGCTCCAGGCGCGGGTCCGGGAGCCTCCGGCGGGAGTTGTTATGGCAAGGTGAAGGGCAAGGACCCCTGTCACGGTGGGTTTCAACCCACCGCCCTCTATTCCCATTGAACAGGAGTTTTTTATTTATTAATTAAAACAATAACTTGGTGATCGCTCACGCGTGAACGCCCCGATCAGCCGTCGCTGACCCCCGCCTCGGCAAAGGTCAACATCCCCGAATGACAGGCAATCGCCCCTGTGAGGATCCCGATGGCCAGAGCCGCCCCCGACCCTTCTCCCAACCGCAGGCCAAGGCGCAACAGCGGCTGCTTGCCCAACGCCTCTAGCAGCCGACCATGCGCCGCCTCGGCGCTTTGATGTCCGGCTACACAATGATCCAGCGCACCTGGTTGGGCCTGCTCGAGCACGGCGGCCGACGCCGTGCAGATGAACCCGTCCAGGATCACCGGGATACCCAGCGCCCGTGCCGCCGCGATCGCCCCCGCCATCGCCGCAAGTTCCCGTCCGCCAAGGCAACGCATCACTTCAAGTGGGTCGCGGTCGCTGTTCCGGGCCAACCCGCTCTCGACCGCGGCCACCTTGCGGACCAGTCCGGCATCGTCGACCCCGGTCCCCCGCCCGGCCCATTCCGCCGCTGTTCCGCCGTACAGGGCGCAGGCCAGGGCGGCGGCAGCCGTCGTATTGCCGATCCCCATTTCGCCCACCACCAGCAAGTCTGCCGCGGGATCGACCGCCATCCACCCGGCAGCAAGTGCTGCGACCACCTCGGCCTCGGTCATCGCGGGGCCTTGGGTGAAATCGGCGGTGGGGGTATCGAGCGACAGCGCGTGCACGTCCATCCGCGCCCCGACCGCCTTGGCCAGTTGATTGATCGCCGCCCCACCGTGTTCGAAATTGGCGACCATCTGTGCTGTCACCTCGGGCGGAAAGGCCGACACCCCTTGCGCGCAGACCCCGTGATTGCCCGCAAAGATGATGATCTGCGGAGCTTTGATCTGGGGTCGCGCGTCGCCTCGCCATGCCGCATACCAGATCGCCAGATCTTCGAGCCTGCCCAGCGCCCCCGGCGGTTTGGTCAGCTGTCCGTTGCGGGCCTCTGCCCCAGCGCGGGCGGCCGCGTCAGGACCGGAGGCACGGGCCAGAAGAGTGCGGAAGTCGGAAAGGCTGGAAAACGGAGCGGTGGTCATGCGGTCCTCGTTGCATCTGGTCTGCCGCCTGTCTAACCCTCGGCACAGGAATGGGAAGGCAGGAAAGGCCATCCGGATGACCAAACCCGACATCGCCCTGATGGCCCCGTCCGACCTTGTCGCGGCGCTGGGCCTGCTGACGCGGCTGCCCGTCCCGGTGGACATCGACCGCGCCCAGGCACGGGGGGCGGCGGCGGCCTGGGCCTGGCCGTTGGTCGGGCTGGTGACAGGCGGCATCGCTGCGTTTGTGGGTCAGATCGGTCTGTGGGTCGGCCTGCCAGCTGCCATCTGTGCGGGGTTGGTTCTTGCCACCTTGGCCACCCTGACCGGGGCCATGCACGAGGACGGTCTGGCCGACTGCGCCGACGGGTTCTGGGGCGGCTGGACCGTAGCCCGGCGGCTGGAGATCATGAAGGACAGCGCCATCGGGACCTATGGCGTGCTTGCCCTGATCCTGTCGGTGGGATTGCGCTGGACTGCCTTGACCGCCCTTGCCGCTGGGGGGAACCTGTGGCCCGCCGTGCTGGCTGCCGCGATCCTAAGCCGGGTGCCGATGGTCGCGGTCATGGCGGCCCTGCCCCCGGCGCGGGACAACGGGCTAGGCCGGTCGGTGGGTCAGCCGAGCCCCCGCACGGCGGCGCTGGCTGCCGTGATCGGGCTGGCCTGCGCGGTCCTGCTGGTCGGGCTGATGGTGGTCCCGCTGGGCCTTGCCGGTTTGGCCGCTGCAACTGCTACAGCGGCCATCGCCCGGGCCAAGGTCGGCGGGCAGACCGGCGATGTTCTGGGGGCGACGCAGCAGGTCTGCGAACTGGCGCTCCTGCTGACCCTGTCGGCGCTCGCTGGCTAGCGACAGGCCAGTGCCGCCGTCAAAGACGCCGCATCCACATAGGGGCCTACGACACGGGCGACGAGCCTGTCGCCAAGCAGACGGGTCGCCATCACGCGGGTCCAGTCGGCGTCTGCCGTGATCGCCTCGACCACCGGACCGCAGACGCGCATCCCGCCTTCGATCTGGGCCCCGCCGAAGTGATGGTTGGTCAGGCCGCTTGCCGCCACCACAAACTCCAGCCCGCCGTTGCGCCAACGCCAGACCGACAGCACCTTGGCCAGATGGGGACGGTCGACAAAGGCGATTTCCACCGCGCCGTCGCCGTCCATGTCAGCGGCTCCGACCACAGCCAGCCAGCGGTTCTTTTGGCCGATATGGGGGGTTACTGCCAGTTGCCCGCCGGGTCCATAGACGGCCAGTTGCGCGCCAAGGTCGAACGAGGATTGGACCACGATCACTTCCGTAGAACCGTCGCCGTCCAGATCGACCAGACGGGGGGCTTCATCCTCGAACACATGCCCGGTCGGGGGAGAGAGGCGGACGCTCGCGCCATCCGACAGGGTCAGAACCAGCGCATCCCATTCGCTGAGCGGTCCCAGAACGCCGTGCCCATAGCGGGTCGTGGGCGCGTCATAGCGCGCCCCGGTGATCGTCTGCGCCCCCGCCACGACTGGCAGCACCGCCAGTGCGGCCGCCAAGGCGAACCGCATCAGATCTGCTTTTCAGGCATCTGCACGCGCAGCCCGTCCAGCGCGTCGCTGACCTTGAGCTGGCAGGTCAGGCGCGACCGGACCGGGTCGGGTTTGAAGGCGAAATCGAGCATGTCTTCCTCCATCGCGTCCTTCTTGGGCAGCTTTTCCACCCAATCTTCGGCCACATAGACATGGCAGGTCGAACAGGCGCAGGCACCGCCGCAATCGGCCTCGATCCCCGGAATGCCGTTATCACGGGCGCCTTCCATGACGGTCAGGCCATTGGCGACCTCGAGCGTGTGTTCCTTGCCGCCATGTTCGATATAGGTGATGCGTGCCATCGGTGTCGGGGTCCTTAATCTGGGATCGGTTCGCCCCCTATCTAGGGGACCGGTGCAGACCCTGCCAGAACAATTCAACCGCCTCAACTGTGTGTGTAGGGCGACAGGTGCGACCGCGCGGCCCTGAGATGGCGCAAAGATTTTGCCCCAAGGCGCTGCCTGCGCTATTTATCCCCAAAATCCGGCCAAACCGGAAATGCAGTAGAAATCCGGCCAAGCCGGACCGGCAGTAGAAATCCGGCCAAACCGGACAGGCAGAGCAGATGACAAAGGCGATCCTGACGATTTTCGTCCTGGGGGCCGCACCCCTGATGGGCTGCGCCCACGGTGGCGTGCCGTTTTCCAACCCGCCTGCGTTCGAGACCCCGCAGGTCGAATTCGACGATCAGGGCCGCTGCTATGGCCGCGATGTGACCCCCGCCGTGATCGAGACTGTGACCGAACAGATCATGGTCCAACCCGCCAGCGTGGCGACCGACGGCACGGTGCTGGAACCCGCCGCCTTTCGCACCGTGACCCACCAGCAGATCATGCGCGAACGCCGCGAGGTGGCGTTCGAAACGCTGTGTCCGCCGCAACTGACCGTGGATTTCGTGCAATCCCTGCAACGGGCTCTCAAGGCGCGGGGATATTACCGGGGGCCGATCGACGGGGTGATGGACGCCCGGACCGGGGCCGCCATCCGCAGTTTCCAGCGGATCGAGGGGCATGACAGTCCCTTGCTCGATATCCGCACCGCCCGCGCCCTGGGACTGACTGTGCTGGACCCCGCGCAGCTGGCCGCTGAAGGTTAGGCGCGGGCCAAAACCTGTTCGACTGCCGTACCGATCAGGTCCAGACAGTCGGGCGTGGAAAAGCGGTGATCCGCACCCTTGACCAGCGTAAGCCGCACATCTGCGCCCGTCGCGTGATTCAGCAGCCGCAATGCGGTATCCACCGACACATCCGCATCCGCCGTCCCCTGAAGGAACCGCACCGGGAATGGCAGCGTCAGCGGGTCGCGCAGGACCAGCCTTGTGCGCCCGTCTTCGATCAGGCGGCGGGTGATGATGTAGGGCGCGCCATACTCTGACGGCAGGGCGACCTTGCCCTCGCGGGCAATTGCGCCCTTTTGGGCGTCTGAAAAACTGGCCCACATGCTGTCCTCGGTAAAATCCGGGGCGGCGGCGATGGTGACAAGGCCCGCGATACGATCCGGCATCGCGCGGGACAGCAGCAGCGAAATCCACCCGCCCATGCTGGAGCCGACAAGGATCACCTGTCCGGGGGTCAGCGACAGCGCCGCCTGCGCATCCTCGAACCAGTCGCCGATCGCGCCGTCCTCGAACGCGCCATCGCTTTCGCCGTGGCCGGAATAGTCGAACCTTAGAAAGGCGCGGCCCTGCTTTTGCGCCCACTCTTCGAGCCAGACCGCCTTGGTCCCGCCCATGTCGGATTTGAAGCCACCGCAGAACACCACGGCAGGCCCCGCACCGTGGGTCAGGTGATAGGCAAGCCGGCGATTCTGCGGGGTGGTGAGGAATTGGGGGGGCATGTGGCCTCTGACGCTGGGTTCGACCCCGTTTTGCCGGAAATGGAGGACCAAGGAAAGCCTTTGGCCCTCTACCCCATGTCGGCGATGGCCTTGTCCGTGCTGATGACGGTGGCGAAACCGTCTGACAGGGCGGCCATAAAGGCGGCATGAACCTGCGGCGCGCTGACCTCGACCCCGTTGAAGGATTGGGGCGGACAGGCGCAGGCGTCGTGCGCCACCGTGCAGCCATAGCCCATGTCGTGCGCGGCGCGGGTGGTCGTGTCGATGCACATCTGGCTCATCGCCCCCACGATCACCAGATCGGTCGCACCCAGCGCGTCCAGTGCGGCCTTGAGTCCCGTGTCGCGAAAGCTATTGGGGTGGTTCTTGACGATCACGGGCTCGCCGATGATCGGGGCGACGGCGGCGTTGATCTTGACCCCTTCGGTCCCGGCCTCAAAGAATGGGGCGGGGGTTTCCGGGATGATGTGCTGAATGTGGATCACCGGAAAGGCGTGGTCGCGAAAGGCCGCGAGGATTCGGGCGGCATTGGCGGCAGCGGCATCCGTCTTGTGGAGGGTCATGCGACCTCCCTCAAAATAATCATTTTGCAGATCGACGATGATGAGAACGGGATCGGGCACGGAATTCTCCTGACTTGGTATTGGTCCGTCGTGAGATAGCGTCAGCCGACAGAACGAACAGGGCGAGGGTCCTGCCGGGTCAACCGGACCCTGCACATGCAGATCGGAACAGGCAAACCGATGTGTCCGGTTCCCGATTGACCCTGGTCCCAAGGACGGACTTGACAGTTTCACGCCGATGTCTCACCAAGCCGCCACACATAACCCGCAACCGGGCGTTTCGTAGGCGCCAAACAGACGAGGAGGCCCCAAGATGGCCCAAATCTCTCTCACCTTTCCCGATGGCAATGCGCGCAGCTATGACGCAGGCGTCACGGCAGCCGAAGTGGCGCAGTCGATTGCGCCGTCGCTGGCCAAGGCCGCGATTTCGGCCACGGTCGATGGCGCGCATTACGATCTGGCCTGGCCGATCAACGCAGACGCGCAGATCGCCATCAACACGCTCAAGGATGACGCGGCGGCGCTGGAACTGATCCGGCACGACTGCGCCCACATCATGGCCCGCGCCGTGCAGGACATCTGGCCGGACGTAAAGGTCACCATCGGCCCGGTGCGGGACTATGGCTGGTTCTACGATTTCGACCGGGCCGAACCCTTTACCCCCGAGGATCTGGGTCAGATCGAGGCGAAGATGAAGCAGATCATCAACGCCCGCGATCCGGTCAAAACCGAGGTTTGGGACCGCGCCCGCGCGGTTCAATATTACAAGGACCGGGGCGAGCCGTTCAAACTCGAACTGATCGACCGCATCCCCGAAGGCGAGGACCTGCGGATGTATTGGCACGGGCCTTGGCAGGACCTGTGCCGCGGGCCGCACCTGCAACACACGGGCCAGGTCCCTGCTGATGCGTTCAAGCTGACGCATGTCGCCGGGGCATATTGGCTGGGCGACAGCACCCGCCCGATGTTGCAGCGCATCTATGGCGTCGCGTTCAAGAACCGCGACGACCTCAAGGCGCACATGACCATGCTCGAGGAAGCCGCCAAGCGCGACCACCGCAAGCTGGGCCGCGAGATGGACCTGTTCCACATGCAGGAAGAGGCCCCCGGTCAGGTGTTCTGGCACCCCAACGGCTGGACGATCTACACCACGCTTCAGGACTACATGCGTCGCCAGCAGAAACGCGGCGGCTATGTCGAGGTCAACACGCCCCAAGTCGTCAGCCGCAAGCTGTGGGAGGCGTCGGGCCACTGGGAAAGCTATCAGGAGCATATGTTCATCGTCGAAGTGGACGAGGATCACGCACGGGAAAAGACGGTCAACGCGCTCAAACCCATGAACTGCCCCTGCCATGTGCAGGTGTTCAACCACGGCCTGAAATCCTATCGCGACCTGCCGCTGCGCATGGCCGAATTCGGATCGTGCAACCGATATGAGCCGTCCGGCGCGTTGCACGGCATCATGCGCGTGCGCGGCTTTACGCAGGATGACGCCCACATCTTTTGCACCGAGGACCAGATCGAGGCCGAGACGAAGCGGTTCATCGAATTTTTGTCGATGATTTATGCCGAACTGGGCTTTGAAAAGTGGTCGATCAAATTCTCGACCCGCCCCGAAAAACGGATCGGCAGCGAAGAAAGCTGGGACCGAGCCGAAGAGGCGTTGGCCAATGCCTGCCGCAAGGCGGGTTATGACTTCACCATCAACCCCGGCGAAGGCGCGTTCTATGGGCCAAAGCTGGAATTCGTGCTGACCGACGCCATCGGCCGGGATTGGCAGTGCGGGACACTTCAGGTCGATCCCAACCTGCCCGAACGGCTGGATGCCCACTATATCGCGCCCGATGGGGCCAAGCATCGTCCGATCATGCTGCACCGGGCCTGTCTGGGCTCGTTCGAGCGGTTCATCGGCATCCTGATCGAAGAACACGCCGGCAAGCTGCCGTTCTGGATCGCGCCCCGACAGGTCGTCGTGGCCTCGATCACGTCCGAGGCGGACGATTATGTCGCCGAAGTGGTCAGCGCCCTGACCAACGCGGGCGTGAGGGCCGAGGCCGACATGCGCAACGAAAAGATCAACTACAAGGTCCGCGAACATTCGGTCGGCAAGGTCCCCGTCATCCTCGCCGTCGGCGCGCGCGAGGTCGAAGACAAGACCGTCTCGGTCCGTCGTCTGGGCGAACAGCAGACGCGCATGTCGTCGCTGGCCGACATCGTGGCCGAACTTGGTGCCGAGGCGACGCCGCCCGATCTGCGCTAACGGGCAAGGGCGGGATCAGGCTCCCGCCCCCTCCTCAAGCCAAGCCCGCTCGTCCGGTGACAGGGCCGCACCAATGGCCGCGTCATAGGCAGCGTATTGATCCGCCGAAAGTCGCCCTTCCCACTTGCGGGCGGTGCCGCTGTCGAAAAATCCGGCCTCGGATTTCCACGACCCAGTGCCGCTGCCGGGAACAAACCGGCCTGCGTTGTCGCGCATGCTCTCGAACGACGAGGCGCGTAAAAGCTCGGCCATCAGCGCGGGCGGATGGTCCGTTTCCAGAATTCCGGCTAACCGCTTTAACGTGCCTGCCGGATCGCGGCGCATATCGGCATAGTGAAAGCGGTGGACATTGGGCCGCGCTGATAGGTCAAGCGCCGTGCGGTAATGGCGCAGGATCGCCGCCAGACAAGCGGAATCGTAGTCCGCCCCTTCATCCGCCCCGTCAAGAAACCGCTGATAGCACAGGTCCGGATCATCGGGATAATACCACGCCAGTGGCGCCTTGGCCTGATTGGCCACATGCCGCCGCATCGAAAAGTGGACGTCGAGCGGATGGCGATGCACGACCAGATAGATCGCACTGTCGCGGATCGGGATACCGTCCAACGGTGTGTGCGTCTTCATCGACCGGCGGTGAGGCTGGGCTGCAAGGCGGCTCATCACCTCGTCCACGTCGCGAAAGCGATGGTCGATCCAGGGCATCGTGACAGAGGGGTTCGGGGCAACATCCGGGTCGCCGCTCAGCAGCAGGGCGACCATGGCCTGCATCCAGGTCGTGCCGGATTTGGGCGGGGTGCAGACGAAAACGTCGCCGGGACGGGGCGCCAGTTTGTCCCAGCGCCGATTGTCTGCCACCACCCCAATGTATCTTCGCATGGCTGTCCCCCGGTTGGGGGAGGGTAACATGAGGTATCCGACACGGCCAAACCTGAACTTTCCACGAATTTCAGCAGGAAAGCTCCGACGCTCCACTAATACATCGAGTTGCGGTATTCGACCTCGAGGTCGGCATCCATCCTGGCCTGCGCCGCCGGGTCCGCAGGCGCGCCGGTCGTCTGGTCGAGGATCATCTTGACCAGCGACGGCATCGCGCTGCGGTCCTGCCGGGCTGCCGGGTCCCACAGGGAGGACCGGCGGAACGCCTTGGCGCAATGCAGGAACACCTCGGCCACATGGACCGCGATGGCGACGGTGGGCGTGCGACCATTGACGCATAGGTCAGCCAGCAGAGCCGGATCGGTGGTGATCTGCGCCCTGCCATTGACACGCAGCGTGTCGTCGAACCCTGGCACTAGGAACAGCAATCCGACCGCCGGATTGGCCAGAATATTGGTCAGGGTATCCAGCCGATTGTTGCCGGGGCGGTCGGGAATCAGCAGCGTCCGGTCGTCCAGCACGCGGACAAATCCCGCCGGATCGCCGCGCGGGCTGACATCGGCGCGCCCCTCGGGCGACTGGGTGCCCATGCACAGGAACGGCGAGCGGGCGACAAAGGCGCGGGCGTGTGGGTCCAGACGGTCGAGGCATTTGCGCATCGCAAGATCATGCGTCGGCGCAAACAGCGCCCTCAGCCCCGCCTCGTCGCAGATCAGATGGTCAGGGTTCAACGGGATCGTCGGGGCCATTCTGGTCAGTCCTTTGCCCGGACGCGGCGCCGCGTCTGGGGGATCGCGGGAACGCTAGCACCCGGTCCATCAGGCGCCAACTTGAAACCGCGCCTGTGAGGTGAAGGGGCTATTGTAACATTCCGTGAGAGCAAGACAGAAAAGGCCGTCTCTTGCAGCGATTCTGAATTTGGCTGAAACATGCGGGAGGGTCGTGATGTAACACTGGGTCGAAAATCCTGGGACCCACCGCTAGTTTCATGCGATTTTCCGCCGCCCGCCCCCTGCGACAGCCCGTCGCAGGCTCACAGCGCCTCACGGAACCGCGAGCCACGGGAGCGTGAGTGGCCGCAAGGCAAAACGGACCGATAGGGTATGGGCATCACCCTGAACCTCGGTGATCGTCAGTAACCGAAACGACCCTTTGAAAAGGAACCACACCATGTCCAAGTCCAACACCCTGATCCTTGCCACCGCCATTGCCACCGCCCTGTCGGGTCTGGCCCACACCGCCGCCGCCGCAGGTGACGAGAAGTGCTTTGGCGTGGCTCTGGCCGGCAAGAACGACTGCGCCGCCGGCCCCGGCACCACCTGTGCAGGCACGTCCAAGGTCGATTACCAGGGCAACGCCTGGTCGCTTGTTCCCGCCGGCACCTGCGAAACGATGGAGCTGCCCGACGGCCGCCACGGCGTGACCGCGGCCAAGCTTGAGGCCGAAGGCAAGTTCGGCATCGACCGCGACCTGCCCGAAGGCACGTCGAACGACGGTCTGATGATGATTTCCATGTAATCCGGCCTCGTAAGGTGGGTTCAAACCCACCTTACCTTTCGGCGGGCCCGACCCATCCGGGCCCGCCGATCCCAAGTTGTAAGTTGGGTTGAAACCCACCTTACGCCCAGCCTGTCCAGAGGTTTCCCGATGTTCGACACGCCCCCCGCATCGCTTCCCGCCCGGCCCGGCGTTGGCTACAAGCCGCAGCACTATGCCGACATTCTGAGCAACCCCGCCCCGGTTGGCTGGCTGGAAATCCACGCCGAAAACTACATGGGCGACGGTGGCCGCCCGCTGGCCCAACTGCGGCACCTGACCGAACGGTTCCCCCTGTCTGTCCACGGCGTTGGCCTGTCGATCGGCGGCGAAGGCAGGCTCGACCCCGATCACCTTGCCCGGCTCAAGCGGCTGGTGGGCTGGTCCAACCCGGCCAGCTTTTCCGAACATCTGGCATGGTCCACGCATGACAGCCAGTTTTTGAACGACCTGCTCCCCCTGCCCTATACCGCCGCAACCTTGACCCGCGTGGCCGACCATATCGACGAAGTGCAGACCGCGCTTGGCCGTCGGATGCTGCTGGAAAACCCCTCCAGCTACCTCGCCTTTGCCCAGTCCGAGATGTCAGAGACCGAGTTTCTGCGTGCGCTGGTGCAGCGCACCGGCTGCGGCCTGCTGCTCGACGTAAACAACGTCTTTGTCTCGGCCACCAACTTCGGGACCAGTCCGCAGGCCTACATCGACGCCTTTCCGCTGGACGCCGTGGGGGAAATCCACCTTGGCGGCCATGACGAGGATACCGAC
The DNA here is from genome assembly GCA_024642115.1 of Marivivens sp. Classification (GTDB taxonomy): domain Bacteria; phylum Pseudomonadota; class Alphaproteobacteria; order Rhodobacterales; family Rhodobacteraceae; genus JAHEBU01. The sequence goes on from JAHEBU010000006.1 coordinate 22,266, forward strand.
GACGACGGTCGCCCCCTGCTGATCGACAGCCACGGCAAACCCGTCGTCGATCCGGTCTGGGCGCTGCTCGACTACACCCTCGCCCGGTCTGGTCCCAAGCCGCTGCTGATCGAATGGGACAACGACGTGCCGGACTGGCCCGTTCTGGCGGCCGAGGCCGCGCGTACCGCCGATGCACTTGCCCGGGTGCCCGCATGACCGGGCAATCCGAATTCGCCGCCGCCCTTCTAGACCCTGCACGGGCCACCCCGCCCGGCCTGACCGACGGATCGGGCGCCCCCACGACCCGCCGCTACGATGTCTATCGCAACAACGTCACGGTCAGCCTGGCCGATGCCCTCGAATCCGCCTTTCCGGTGGTGCGCAAACTGGTGGGCGAGGCATTTTTCCGGGCAATGGCGCAAGTATTCGTCCGCGCCCACCCGCCCCGTTCGCCGCTCATGATGTTTTACGGGGCCGACATGCCCGGCTTTCTGGAGGGGTTCGCGCCGGTCGCCAAACTGCCCTATTTGCCTGATGTTGCCCGGCTCGAACTGGCCCTGCGGCAGAGCTACCACGCCGCGGACTGCGTCCCGCTGGACCCGGCAGCGCTGGGTCAGATCGCGCCGGAACGTCTGGGCGATGTCCGGTTCATCTTTGCCCCGGCGGTCCACCTGCTGCGGTCCGATTGGCCGATCCACGGCATCTGGCGGGCCAACATGGTTGACGGGTCGCCTGCACCCGCGATGCAGCCCGAAACCGTCCTTGTCACCCGCCCGGCCTACGATCCGGACATCGCTCCGCTCGACACCCAAGCGGCGACTTTCGTCGCGACACTGATGTCCGGCGAACCGCTGACCGCGGCATTGGAAGCCGCCCGAGGGGGATTTGACCCCGGCCCGGTCCTCGGCCTTCTCCTCACATCCGGCGCCCTGACCGCCCTCACACCCGGAGACTGACATGATCAGCCTGTACGCAACCCTGACCCGGCGGCTCGATGCCGCCGCCCCCATCGTCCTGCCCACGCTGGCGCGGTTCGTCTTTGCAGCGGTCCTGCTGCTCTATTTCTGGAATTCGGCGCTGTCCAAGGTGGGCGATGGCCTGTTGGGCGTATTGCACCCCTCTTCGGGCGCCTACGTCCAGATCTTTCCCAAGGTGATGGAGGCCGTGGGCTATGACACATCGCAGCTTGGCCTGTTCCACTGGGTGGTCGTCACGGCAGGCACGCTGGCGGAGTTTGCCCTGCCGTTTCTGATCCTTGTGGGGGCACTGACGCGGCCTGCGGCGCTCGGGATGATCGGGTTCATCGTCGTGCAATCGCTGACCGATCTCTATGGTCACGGCGGGATCGCGCAGGCGGCGACGGTGGGGGCATGGTTCGACCGGCTGTCGGACGGCCTGATCCTGGACCAGCGCAGTTTCTGGGTGCTGGGGCTGTCCGTGCTGGTGTTTCTGGGGGCTGGGCCGTTGTCTGTGGACCGGCTGGTTTCGCGTCAGAAGTGAGCTTTTTCTTCGTCCGGCTTGCCCGCCGCGATGGCCAGAATACCCCCCAGCCCGGCAAAGCCGATGGGGAACATCGTGCCGACATTGAACCCGAAGGCCGCAAAGAAACACCCCGCCGAGACCAGCATGAGGACGCCCCCCCACAAGGCGCGGGCGCGGGCCATCGCCCCGCCCGCAATGGCAAGCAATGGGGCCACAAAGCTGGCAAACTTGATGAATCCCGGGTTCTGGAACGATCCGAACATCTGTCCCACCTCGGCGTTGCGGGTGCTGAGTTCGGCATATCCATAACCGAACAGGCCGACCACGATGCCGATCAGGCCCGCGATCAATCCAAGGGTCATGGCGGCGTTGCGCATGGTCGTCCTCCGGTCTGGTCCCCTTCACATAAGGGGGATCGGGTTATTCGCCAAGAAGGGCGGCGCGAGTTTCGGGGCCCCAGCCGATGAACCAGTGGCCGGCGTTCTGAATGACCGGGCGTTTCATCAAGGTCGGGTTATCTTTCAACAGCTTGGCGGGATCTTGGGCGCGGTCGGCGTCGGACAGTCCACGCCAGGTGGTCGAGGATCGGTTGATCGCCCGGTCCCCGAACTGCGCCAGGATCGCGGTCAGGTCCTCGGGCAGGACCCCATCGGCGCGGACGTCGATCACCTGCGGGTCCAGCCCGGCCGCGCGCAATTCCGTTAACGCTTTTCGGCATGTGTCACAGGACTTTAGCCCAAAAAATCGCATCAGTGCCTCCTTCTTGGGCAACGGTCGGCAGAGCAACCCGATTTCAACGCCCCGCCATTTGCCTTTTTCAGTTTTGCCCTATCCTTGAACGAAAGGCTACGGGAAGTCCGCCTTTGTCGCGGGGCCCAAGACCTGCCCCGGTCCGCAAGGACCCGAGACGAAGGAGACTGCAATGGCGACCGGTACCGTAAAATGGTTCAATACAACAAAGGGTTACGGGTTCATCGCGCCCGATGACGGCGGCAAGGACATCTTTGTCCACGTATCGGCCGTGGAACAATCGGGGATGACTGGCCTTGCCGACAACCAGAAGATCGGGTTCGACCTGATCGAGGGGCGGGACGGGCGGCAGATGGCCGGAAACCTGCGCAAACCCTGAGGCACGGGGCGTACACAAGCCGTACACACGCTGTACACCGGCTGTACAGACACTGCGCACGGCGCAACGGGCCGCGGCGCAACACAGCAGGGTCAGAGACCCCAGATCGCCTGCACCGCGGGGGTCCATCCCACGGTCCACCGGGTGCCGTCGGTGATCACCGGACGGGCCATCATGGCGGGGGCGTGGGCCAGCTGCACCTCGATTTCCGATTCCCGGATGTAGGGGGTCATGGAGCGGTAGGCGGGCGAGGCTTTGTCGAGGACATTTGCGCCGACATTGACCGCAAGGGTCGCCCATTCGTCGGGAGAGAGCGGCTCGGCCCGGACATCGCGGAAGATCACGGGGATGCCCGCCCGGTCGAAGGCCTTGAGAGCGTTGGTGCAGGTGGAACAGGTGGGCAGGCCATAGAGGGTCATGGAGCGGTCCGTTCAGTGTGTTGTTCACAAGCTGTTAACCACAGCGCGCGCAGGGTGCGCCATGCCCAATTACATCCGACCTTGCCAACCTGGTGCCAGCATCTTCTTTACCGTCGCCCTGGCAAACCGGGGGTCCGATCTTTTGGTAAGAGAAGTGGATGCCCTGCGCGAGGCGGTTCGCGACACGCGGGGACAGCGTCCATTCAAAATAGACGCATGGGTGATCTTGCCAGACCACATGCATTTCGTCTGGACCTTGCCCGAAGGCGATAGTGATTTTTCGACGCGGATCGGCGCGATCAAATCGCGGTTCACCCGTAGGGTGGGGTTCCACCCCACCGCGCCCATTTCAAACGGTGCGACGGGATGGGATGGGGGAACGGTGGGGTGGAACCCCACCCTACGGTCGCCGTCCAAAATCCGGAAAGGCGATGCCGGGATTTGGCAACGAAGGTTTTGGGAGCATCATATCCGGCACGTCGCCGATTATGCCGCACATGTCCGGTATTGTTGGATCAATCCGGTCAAGCATGGATTGGTGGAGCGGCCCGAGGATTGGCCGTATTCATCCGTGCATCGCGACAAGCCGGTCGATTTGATTTTGTAGGGTGGGGTTCACCCCGCCGATCCCCACGTTGGGTCAGGGGCCCGTAGGGTGGGGTTCCACCCCACCGCGACAAGGATCAAAGGGGGGGATGGGTTGATACGGGGTCGGTGGGGTGGAACCCCACCCTACGTTTCTCTATTTCAAAAAGAAGTATTTGCATTCAGGAGCTTCTGAGCATTCCCATTTACTGCCATCACTACTCGATATCATTTGGCCGTGAATAGGGCATGGTTTAACTTCAGGAGGTGCCATTTCGATTGCCGTTTCGCTAGAGAGTTTCCATTTCACCTTAAACGAAGTCTCCACTAGCGCCGCAACAATGAACGCCCCAATAATGCCAGCAAAGCCGATCCAAGCGTTTTTCCGAATTACTCCTCCATGAAACGAGCAGGCTCCTTGCGTCCCAATCGAAGTTGATTTCCAACCATCCCTGCAAGCTGCGGACGTATCAAATAAATGATTGCCTAGGGCCTAAAGCGCCAGAAAACTGACGAGCCAGATCACCCAAAACCGCACCTTTACCCCACAACCCCATCCATAAACTCCCGCCACTCCCCCTTGCTCATGCCCGAAGTCTCCTGCGTGACCTGCTCCCCCTTGATCATCCGCCGCACGCACTCCACAGCCTTGGACGAGAGTGTGACGCCGCCCATCCGGTAATCCTCGAACGCCGCATAGGCGGCGGGGACCCAGTCGGCGACGACTTTGCATATCTCTTCAGCATAGACCCGGATTTCGTATTGCGCGTGGGCGTCCGCCCGCAGCCGCAGGAAGTGAAAGAGGTTGTGCAGGTCCACTTTCCAATACCATTGGGTGTAGATGTTGGCGGGCAGGTTCATGCGGGCGAGTTCGCGGGCCAGCCCTTGCTTGCCGTCATCGGAAATCATTTCCTCGTAATGGTCATAGGTCCGCGCCGCGTCGCCTTTGAGGATTTCCAGCACGCGGGCGGATTCCTCGGGCGTGAGCGCCGCCCCCCGCCCCTGATTGTTGACCACCGATTGCGCGGCCAGTTGGGAAGGCTCGGGGATATAGAATTCCCGGTCGAGGATCGAATAGCGGGCCGAATATTCGTTCACGTTGGCCGTCCGGTGCCGGATCCATTGCCGGGCGACAAAGACGGGGAGTTTGACGTGCAGCTTGACCTCGCACATTTCGAACGGGGTCGAATGCCAGTGGCGCATGAGGTAGCGGATCAGCCCTTCGTCGTTTTGCACGGTCTTGGTGCCGCGCCCGTAGCTGACGCGGGCCGCCTGACAGATCGCGGCGTCGTCGCCCATGTAGTCGATGACGCGGACAAAGCCGTGGTCGAGCACGGGGTGGGCGCGGTAGAGGTGCGCCTCCATCCCGTCGGACACCGCCCGCAGCGTGGGACGGGTCTGCGCCCGAAGCGCGTCGATTTCGGCCTGCTGGTCGGCGGTGATGGGCATGGGTCAGGTCCTTTGCTGAGTCGGGGGCAACTATACCGGGGGGTCGGGCGTCGCGGAACCTCTATATCCTGTGTGTCTTGCGCCAATGGGACCATTTTGCCGCAACGGCCGAAGGAATTGCAGATGTCCCCAGCCTTTCGTTGACAGGTTTGGCCGAATGGGAAACAGTTTGGAAAAAGCCGCCCGCATTGGGCTAAAAAGTCGAGACAGTTTTCATGGCCCGAACCCTTCTTGCAGCCCTTGTGGGTATCGCACTTGTCTCTGGATGTGACGGCACCAATCCGTTCATGACCGACACCGGCGGGACCCCCAATACGCCCGACCAGACCCCAACGGGAACAGTGGGGGGGGTTGTCCTTCCACCGGGGACGACGGGCAGCGGCAATATCAGCCACTACGAAGCGCGCGACGGAAAAGGCGGCGGCTACGCCGAGACGGTGGTTTACAATTCCGGAAACGATACCTTTCAGGTCGACAACCTGGCCTTTGACGGGCTGAACACCTATCAGCGCAGCGGCCAACCCACGAGCAAGACCCCACTGGCCACTCTGGGCGGCTACAACGTCTATGAAGCCGATGTTGACGTGTCGGACTTTCTGACCGGGTCGCCGATCAACCAGATCACGCCCTACCGCGCCATTTATGGTGAAAGCACGAACACTGTCACCGTCAACGGAAACCCCGCCCCGCGGACCCGTTTCGCGATCGTCCGGACGGGGGGCTATACCAACTATGGCTTTGGCGGCTTTCTGTATGAGCGAAATGGCACTGTCACCCTTCCGGCAGACAGTTTCAGCGGCCAGGCGGGCTTTACCGGCCGCTATGCCGGGATGCGGGTGTTCAACGGAACCGGCGGGCTTGAGTTCACCGAAGGCAATATGGAAGTTTCGATTGATTTTCAGGACTTCAATGCCAACGACGCAGTGAACGGCAGGCTCTACAACCGGGTCGCCTACGATCCCGCCGGGAACCCGGTCATTGTCGGCAACAACGCGGACGCTGGGGAATTGCCCCTGCCTGACCTGAATTTTGTGATCCAGGAAGGTGTTGCGAACTTCAACTCCAATGGCGAAATCGCGGGGAACGTCACGAGCACCTGGAACGATCCGAACAACGGCCCGACGGACTATGAATCCGGTGTCTATTACGGGATCATTTCAGGTGACCTGACAGCCGGGGATGGCGGAGAGATTGTCGGCGTCATGGTGTTCGAATCCACCGATCCGCGGTTCGCCACCACCATCACTGTTCAGGAAACCGGCGGCTTTATCGTCTATCGCTGAGATGCCCAGGTCGCTTTCCCTGCGGCGGTTGAGGCGTGCTGCGGCAGCGGGTCTGATGACCCTTTTTGCCGGGGTCAGCGTGGCGCAGACGGTTACGCTGACGCCGGGCCAGATGCGGCAGGCCGCGACACTCTATCTGCAAAACGGACAAGTGGACGCAGCGGTCGTGTTGGCCCGCGCCCTGCTGGACCGTGATCCGCACGACGATGTCGCTGCGATCATTCTCGCCGACGCCACGTCGGCGAGGGGCGACCATGCAACTGCACTCGACATCGCAACACGTCTATATCGCGGGACCGAAAGCCGCGACACCAAATACATTGCCGCCCGGATTGCTGCACGCGAGCATGCGGCGCTCGAACACGGGACGCGGGCACAGATATGGCTGCGCCGCGCCCGTCAAGCCGCCCCCTCTGCGGCGGCTGCTACCGATGTCGCACAGGATTTCGCGTACATCCGCGCCCGCAACCCGCTACAAGTGCAGTTGCGGTTCGGCGTGTCACCGACAACGAACCTGAACAATGGCTCTTCGCAATCAACGCAGCAAATCCTGTTTTTCGGCGTGCCGTTCGAGCTTTATCTGTCACCTGACGCAGAGGCGCTATCGGGCCTGTCGCTGACAGCGGGCATTGGCCTACGCTATGCTGTTTCTGGGGGCCCACGTGCCACGACCTTTGTCACGTTCGATTCGTCTGGTGGCACCTATCTGTTGTCCGACAGCGCCAAGGCGCAGGCACCAGGCGTGCGGGGCCGTGATTTTTCCAGTGTTTCTGCCCGGCTCGGCCTTCGGCACGAAAGAGCGACCGAGGACGGGGGAAGTCTTGGGTTTGGCCTGGATTTCGGGCGGGTGTGGAATAACGGACAACCAAACTATGACGCGTTTGGCCTTACTGCCGAGCGGCGCTTTGCGATTGGCGAAGGGCATGACATCACGGCAAATGTCCGAGCCGAGCGTCAGTTGAGCCGTCGCGACCTGCCACAGCGCGAAACCCTTGTTTTTTCAGTGCGGGACAGTCGCAAGCGAAATAACGGCGACCAATTTGCCCTGTCTGCGACCCTGATGCGCGGAGTTTCGGACAATGCGGGCTATAACTATCTTGGTTATGCCTTTGGCGCGGAATACCAGATCGCTGAACCGGTGTTGGGGGGGCGGATCGCGGTATCGGCCGATGTCGGGCGGCGCGATTATACCAAAGGTCCGCTAGATCCTGTAGCGCGCGCAGACAGGTTTCTGGCCTTGGGCGCCGACTATACGTTCGTCGGCGTGGATTTCTACGGTTTCTCGCCCATCGTGTCGGTGACGCGCCAGATCAACCGATCCAACAGCGGACGTTATGATACGGACGCCCTGAACTTTGGGTTCGATTTGCGCACCAACTTCTGAAGGCTGGCCCGGCCCCTGGTTCATGCTAGGTTGACGTCTGACAGAAATTTCAGGAGGCGACGATGGCGCTCAAGTATCTGCACACGATGGTCCGGGTAAAGGATCTAGAAAAATCCAAGGCGTTCTATGAACTGCTCGGCCTGCAGGAAATCCGCCGGTACGACAACGAAGGCGGGCGGTTTTCGTTGGTGTTCATGGCCGCCCCCGGCGACGAGGATGCCCCGATCGAGTTGACCTACAACTGGGACGGCGACGACGCCCTGCCGTCGGACAGTCGACATTTCGGCCATCTGGCCTATGCGGTTCCCAATATCTACGAGACGTGTCAGCACCTGATGGACAATGGCGTGACGATCAACCGTCCGCCCCGCGACGGACACATGGCCTTTGTCCGGTCGCCCGACAACGTGTCCATCGAGTTGCTGCAAGAAGGCGAGAGCCTGCCCAAGGCCGAACCCTGGGCCAGCATGGGCAACACCGGACATTGGTAAGATGAGGGGACGGGGGTGACATGCGCGGGGCGCTGATCGCCCTTTGTCTCTTGCTGGCAGGCCCGGTTTCGGCCTGCCGTCTGGCGCTGGTTCTGGCGCTGGACATCTCGTCCTCGGTCGATCCGAATGAGGATCGGTTGCAGCGGCAGGGCTTGGCTGCCGCCCTGACCGACCCGGACGTGGTGGCGGCCTTTTTGGCCAGCCCGGACCCTGTGGCCCTGACCGCGTTTGAATGGTCGGGCCGGTATAATCAGACCGAATTGCTGCCCTGGACGATGATGACGACCGAAGGTGATGTCACCGCCGCCGCTGCCCGGATCGCGGGCAGCCGCCGCAGCACGTCCGAATTTCCGACCGCGCTGGGATATGCCCTCGGTCATGCGGCGGGGCTTTTGGCGAATGGTCCTGACTGTGCCGCCCGCACCGTTGACGTGGCCGGGGACGGGGTGACCAACGACGGGTTTGGCCCGGCGCAGGCCTATGAAACCTTTCCCTTTGCCGGGGTCACGGTGAATGGCTTTGTCATCGCCGACGTGGACAACGGTGCCACGATGGAGCTGTTTTCCTATTACCGCCGCGTCGTCCTGCATGGCCCCGGCGCGTTTCTGGAAAGCGCACAAGGCTATGCCGATTATGCCCGCGGGATGCGCCGAAAGCTGTTGCGTGAACTGGGTCTGCCGATGATTGGCGGGGCCGTTGCGGCGGGTCCGGCGGGATGATCCGGGCGGCCGCGCTGGTCTGGGTGATTGCAGATCCGGCGGGGGCCGCCTGCCGACAGGCGCTGGCGCTGGGGTTGGATGTGTCGGGGTCCGTCGACACGGCCGAATACCGCCTGCAACGCGATGGCATCGCCACCGCCCTGACCGATCCCGCCGTTGCCACCCTGATTCTGGCCACGCCTGATGCGCCGATCCGGATCGCCGTCTATGAATGGGCGGGGCCCGGTCGCCCGCTTTTGATCATCGACTGGACCGAGATCGGCGACCGGGCCACGCTGGACGGTCTGGTCGCCCGCCTGCGCGAGCCGGGTCAGCCCCCTGTCGCCGGTTCGACCGACATCGGCATGGCCCTGCGGGCGGGGTTCACGCTGTTGAACCAGCAACCCGAGTGCTGGAAACGCACGCTCGACCTGTCGGGGGACGGGCGTGCGAATATCGGCCCGGATCCGGCAACCGTCCGCGCCGAGGTCCCTGCGGGCGGCACGGTCAACGGGTTGGTCGTAGGCGCGGACGGGCAGAACGTGACCGACGCCCGCGCCGTGGATATCAAGGAACTGTCGTCCTATTACCGCACGCAGGTCATCACCGGCCCCGGTGCGTTCGTCATCACCGCGCTGGGATATGAGGCCTATGCCGATGCGATGACGGCCAAGCTGATCCGCGAACTGGCCCCCATCGGTATCGGTGCGCTGGTCCCGCCCGGTGACCGCTCGGATCAGTAGATATAGCGGATCTGGTCGGCCCAGTAGCGTTCGATCCGGCGCAGGGCGGCGGTGATATCCTCGATCCCCGACAGATCCACCACGCCCCGGCTTTGCAGCCCTTCGGCGTGGCCCGCGAACAGTTTGGCCACCACATCACGCACCTTGCGACCCTTTTCGGTCAGGCGGACACGGACCGACCGCCGGTCGATTTCGCAGCGCTGGTGGTGCATGTAGCCCATTTCGACCAGCTTTTTCAGGTTGTAGCTGACGTTGGAGCCCTGATAGTAGCCCCGCGTTTTCAGTTCACCCGCCGTCACCTCGTTTTCGCCGATGTTGAACAGCAACAAGGCCTGAACCGCGTTGATTTCCAAAACGCCCACCCGTTCGAATTCGTCCTTGATCACATCGAGCAGCAGCCGGTGCAGCCGTTCGACCAAGGTGAGGCTTTCAAGGTAGCTGCCCATGAAGGCGGTGTTGCGCAGGCTTGGCAGACCACCGCCAAGGTCAGAATGAATACTCATATGCTCCGGTCTCCGTCTTGTCCGAGGGCAGTTTTCAGACAAAATGCCGAACAACAGATTAAATGGATCGGCGAATCCAAACCTATAAAAATTCAAATTGGAATGGTTTTCAGGATCGTCAGCCGCCAGTTCAAGAGCCATATCAGGCGGGGCGGACCACTCCTTCGGCCCCGGCGGCGATCCGGGCGATCATGGCGGCATAGGGTCCGGGGACCGCATGGGTGCCCAGAATCCAGCCATAGATGTCATGATCATTCTCGGACAGCAGGGCGTCGTACAGGTCCAGATCCTGCGCGGTCATATTGTCCAGATGACCGGCGGCAAAGGCCGACAGGATCAAATCCATCTCCTTGATCCCGCGGCGCATCGACCGCATGGCCAGCCGTTTGATCCGGGTCGGGCGGTCTTCGGTCATGCCGGCTCCTTTAGCGCGGCACGCAGCCGCTTTTCCAATTGACCCAATTTGTCGGTGGATTGGGCGAGTTGGCTGCGCAACCCGCGCATCTCGGCCAGCAGGGCCAGCAGATCGTCGGCCATCGGTTCGACATCGGTCGGCGCCTCTGGCCCGTCACCCTTGCCAGTCAGCAGCCAGGACAGGGATACGTTGAGCATCCCGGCCAGCATCTGCAAGCGGTTGGCTCGGGGGTCCCTGACGTCATCCTCCCACGCCTCGATTGTCTCAAGCTGCACGCCGATCCGTTCGGCAAGTTGGTCGGGTGTCAGCCCTGCCTGTTCGCGCGCCCCTGCCAGGCGGTCGCCAAAGGTCGCCATCTCGTCGCTGAACCAGTCGCTTTCGCTCATCGCTTGCTCCTATTCGCTTGATCGGGTGTGGGACCCCGCCTATGACACGTCAGTCCCAATTTGACCACCCGGAGCGCCAGAATGTCCTTCTTGTCGGCAACGCTTGACCGAGTCAAACCTTCGCCCACCATCGCGGTCACGACCAAGGCACAGGAACTGAAAGCGGCGGGGCGCGATGTGATCGGGCTGGGCGCGGGCGAGCCGGATTTCGACACGCCACAGAATATCAAGGACGCCGCCATCGCGGCGATCAACGCCGGCAAGACGAAATATACCGCCGTCGATGGTATTCCGGAGTTGAAGCAGGCGATCTGCGCCAAGTTCAAGCGCGAGAACGGGCTGGATTACACGCCGGCCCAGGTGACCGTGGGAACCGGAGGCAAGCAGGTCCTGTATAACGCGTTCATGGCGACCCTTAACACCGGGGACGAGGTCATCATCCCTGCCCCGTACTGGGTAAGCTACCCCGATATGGTGCTGCTGGGCGGGGGTACCCCCGTCGTCATCGAAGGCGGGCTGGACACCGCGTTCAAGGTCACTGCTGACCAGCTTGAGGCGGCGATCACGCCCAAGACCAAGTGGTTCCTGTTCAATTCGCCCTCGAACCCGACCGGGGCGGGGTATTCTTGGGACGAGTTGAAGGCGCTGACAGACGTTCTGATGCGCCATCCGCATGTCTGGGTGATGACGGATGACATGTACGAGCACCTGGTCTTTGACGATTTCAAATTCTGTACCCCCGCGCAGGTCGAACCGCGCCTGTATGACCGGACGCTGACGGTCAACGGTGTGTCCAAGGCCTATGCGATGACCGGCTGGCGGATCGGCTATGCCGCGGGCCCCGTGCCGCTGATCAAGGCGATGGGCAAGGTACAGTCGCAGTCCACATCGAACCCCTGTTCGATCAGCCAATACGCGGCGGTCGAGGCGCTGAACGGCACGCAGGAGTTTCTGGAGCCGAACCGCAAGCTGTTCCAGCGGCGGCGCGATCTGGTGGTGCAGGCGCTCAACCAGGCGCCGGGGATCAACTGCCCCACGCCCGAAGGGGCGTTCTATGTCTATCCCGATATCTCGGGCTGCATCGGCAAGCGATCGGCGGGCGGCACAGCCATCACCAATGACGAGGTGTTCGCGACCGCCCTGCTCGAGGAGACCGGCGTGGCCGTGGTGTTTGGCGCGGCCTTTGGCCTGTCGCCCAATTTCCGGATTTCCTATGCCACGTCAGACGCCGCCCTGACCGAAGCCTGCGCCCGGATCGTGCGGTTCTGCAACGGGTTGGCGTGACAGTCCCCTTGCCTCTTTGACAGGGTCGTGATCGGTCTTTAAGGTCCGCCAAAACGCCTTGAAAGGGTTACTTCCCCTTGTCAGATCTGCCCGAATTCTACTTCCGCATCCGGGAAAACGGGGCAGCCGTGTTCCGCGTGGACACGGAAAACCGGCAGCGCCGTATCGAGATGGATCAGATCGCCATAGCCAATGTCAAGAACGGCGATATCAAGGCACATGGAGATCACACCCTCACACCCGAAGAGGTGAAGGTCATTCAGGAGTGGCTGAGCGCCCGCGTGGCGCTGTTGGCCAAGCGTGACATCGACGACATCCACCGGGCGGTCGACTACCTCAACATCACCACACAATGGGTGCAGTCCAAGGCGACGGACGAGCAGCTGGAGGACGTAACCGACGCCCTGCTGCTGGCCATGCACGACCTGCGGTCGGTGCTGGTGCGCAAGAAAGCCGACCGTCTGATGAAGGGGCGGGACGAAGCCGCGGAATAGGCACCGGGGGGCGGTGGGTTGAAACCCACCGTGACAGGGGTCCTTGCCCTTCACCTTGCCATAACAACTCCCGCCGGAGGCTCCCGGACCCGCGCCCGGAGCCGCCGGCGGGAGTTTTTCAGACCAAAGAAGCCGGGACAGTCTGTAAGGTGGGTTTTAACCCACCGTCCCCCAAAAAGCGAAAGGCGGACCGCCCGAAAGCGATCCGCCTTGTTGTCAGACGGGGTTTATCAGACGCAGGCCCCAGGGAGGTAGGACCGGTCCGACGTTCGTCTTACTTCGCAGCAGCAGCCGAGGTCGCTTTCTTGGCGGCAGCGGTCACCTCGGTGGTGGCCTTCTTGGCGGCGGCGGTCATGTCTTCGGACATGTCCTTGCCGGCGGCCATCATCAGCTCGAGCGTTTCGGTCTGCACCTTCTTGGCGATCTCGGCGAAGGCGGCCATATGCTCGGCAGCCGATTCAGCGAAAGCCGAGGCGAAGTCGGTCATCGACTTGGCGTAGTCGGCGGGCTCGGTCTTGGCTTTGGTCATTGCGGCCATCTTGGACAGGGTGTCCTGGGTCCACTTGGCGGCCAGATCGGTCGATTTGCCGGCAGCGTCGATCGACACGGCGGACATTTTCTCGGCCAGGGTGGTCTGGGTCTTGAAGGCGCCTTCCATCGACTTGGTGTCGACCGGGAACGAACCCATCATGTCTTTGAAGACGGCGGTGAAATCTTGAGTAGCAGCCATTTTAGCAACCTTTCGGGTTAGAGATGCGGGGAGGAGCCCGCTTGAATTCGCAATGTGAATATGGATGCTGCGGTGCAGCATTGCAAGTATTTTCTGCGGTGCAGCATAAATTTTTGGCAGGACAGAAAAATCAGTGGCTTACGCCCGGTCAGCTTGCCGGAACGGCGGTGACGTAGGTTCCGGGGGCTGGGGCCAGCGCCGGATGTCCCGAATCGCCGGGGGTCCGGGCGGGCACCATCGGGCCAGATTTGTCGGCCAGCCACGCCTCCCACCGGGGCCACCAGGACCCCTGATGTTTTGTGCCCGTCGTCTGCCACTCTTCGGGCGACAGGCTGAGGTCGTCGTTGGTCCAGTGGCCATACTTGTTCTTTGATGGCGGATTGATGATCCCGGCGATGTGGCCACTTTCGGACAGGATGAACGTCTTGTCCTTGGACCCCATCCCCTGCACCCCGGAATAGGAGGATTTCCATGCGGCGATGTGGTCGGTTTCGCAGGCGATGGCGCAGATCGGCACGGTGACCTCTTTCAGCCGCACGGTCGATCCGCAGATGGCAAAGCCGTCGGTGGCAAAGCGGTCTGTCTGGCACAGCCCCCGCAGGTATTCGACCGACATCTTGGCAGGCAGGTTGGTCCCGTCCCCGTTCCAGAACAACAGATCAAAGGCGGGCGGCGTCTGCCCCATCATGTAGCTTTTGATCGCGGGCTGATAGATCAGGTCGTTGGAGCGCAGATAGGAAAACGTCCGCGCCATGAAGAAGGATTTCAGGACGCCTGTCCTGTCCACCTCAGCCTCGATCCCGTCGACGAAATCGTTGTCGAGGAACACCCCCACCTCGCCCTGATCGGAAAAGTCGGTGAGCGTCGTAAACAGGGTGGCGGCGTTGACCGATTTGTCCCCGCGCTGCGCCATCAACGCCAGCGTCATCGACAGGGTGGTCCCGGCGATGCAGTAACCCACCGCGTTGACCTTTTTCACGTCGCATATCGCCTTGATCTCGCGGAAGGCGGCCAGATACCCGTCTTCGACATAATCGGACATGCCCGTGTCGCGGTATTCGGGGCCGGGGTTGACCCAGCTGACCACGAACAGGGTGTAGCCCTGATCGACGATCCACTTGATCAGGCTGTTGGCCGGTTTTAGGTCGAGGATGTAGAATTTGTTGATCCACGGCGGAAAGATCACCAGCGGTGTCTTGTGAACGGTTTCGGTTGTGGGCCGGTACTGGATCAATTCGAACATCCGGTTGCGATAGACCACGTCGCCCGGTGTCGTGGCGATGTTCTGGCCGATCTGGAACGCGTCCTTGTCGGCCAGCGTCACGACCAGATCACCGTTGTTCGCCTCAAGATCGGCAATCAGGTTTTCCAGCCCGTCGATCAGGCTTTGCCCTTCGGTTTCGACCGCACGGGTCAGCGCATCGGGGTTGGTCCCCAGAAAATTGGTCGGGCTGAACATGTCAACGATCTGCCGGCTGAAAAAGCCGAGCCGCTTTTTCTCTTTCTCGTCCAGCCCCTCGATTTCGCCGATCGCCGTCGTCACGGCCTGCGCATTCATCAGGTACTCCTGCTTGATAAAATTGAAATAGGGGTGGGTGTCCCAGAGCGGGTTGCTGAATCGCTTGTCCTTGGGGCTGTCATCCTCGGGCGGGGTAAGTTTGCCCGTGGCCAGTTGATGCTGCGCTGCGACATAGTGTTTCAGCGATTTGCCCCAGTAGCCGATCTGGTGTTCCAGCATCTTGGCCGGGTTTTGCATCATTTCGGCCACATAGGCCGAGGCCGCCTTCATATAAAGGTCTTGCGACGGGCCTTGCAGGGCTTGCGGCACCTCTTTTTTATGGGCCATTGCGGCCAGCAGTCGTTGGGTGAGTTCCTCGACTCGCGCAAGGTTCGCCTCAAGTTTTTGCAGATTTTCGGGGCCTACGACCACATCTGCCCTGTCTTTGCCCAAATCGTCAGTTGTCATGTTAACCTCATGGGCCTACTTTGCAGGTGCAGCATTTATGGACTCAGGTCCATTGATGCCATCGCGCGGGGCTCCCGCAATCCTCAGGAGACGTCAATGAAGTATATGATGACCTACGACCTGATGGAAAGCATGCGAAACACCAATCAGTGGCTGGGGGCCACCGCCCGTGCCTTTGGCGCATATCCGGCCCTGTCCTTTGGCGTCAACCCGATGGTCGAAATGATGAAGGCCTGGGGCGAGGTGACCGAGCGCAGTTTCGCCCGCATGGTCGTCAAACCCGACTGGGGCATCCCCACCGTCACGGTCGAGGATGGCAAGGATCACACCGTCCGCGTCATGACCGTCGTCGAAAAGCCGTTCGGCAATCTGATCCATTTCAAGGTGCCGGGCCGCACCCCCCGCCCCCGCCGCGTTCTGCTGGTGGCCCCGATGTCGGGTCACTATGCCACCCTTCTGCGCAAGACTGTCATATCGTTGCTTCCCGATTGCGAAGTCTTTGTGACGGATTGGCACAATGCCCGTGACATTCCGGTCAGTGCGGGCAAATTCGATGTCGAGGATTATACCCAGTACCTGGTCGATTTCATGCGCCACCTCGGGTCGGACCTGCATGTGATCGCCGTCTGCCAGCCTGCGCCGCTGACCCTGGTCGCCACCGCCTATCTGGCAGAGATTGACCCGACCGCCCAGCCCAAGACCCTGACCTTGATCGGCGGCCCCATCGATCCCGAAGCGAACCATACCGACGTCACCGACTTTGGCCGGTCCGTCACGATGGGTCAGCTGGAACAGACGATGATCCAGCGGGTCGGTTTCAAATATGCGGGGGTGGGTCGGATGGTCTATCCGGGGCTGTTGCAGCTCGCCTCGTTCATCTCGATGAACTCGGAAACCCACATGAAGGCGTTTCAAGAGCAGATTTTCCGCGCCGCCAGAGGTGAAACCGCCGATCACGACAAGCACAACCAGTTCTATGACGAATATCTGGCTGTCATGGATATGACCGCCGAATTCTATCTGTCCACCGTCGAACAGGTGTTCAAAGACCGCCGCATCGCCCGCAACGATTTCAGCGTGAACGGTCACAAGGTCGATATCGGCAAGATCACCACTGTCGCCGTGATGATCGTCGAGGGCGAAGAGGATGACATTTCCGCCCCCGGGCAGTGTCTGGCCGCCCTAGACCTGCTGACCGGTCTGCCGCAGTCGAAAAAGGCGTCGCATCTGGAACGCGGCGCGGGCCACTATGGCATCTTTGCAGGGCGCAGCTGGCGCAACAACATCCGCCCCTTTGTTCTGAAATTCATCGACAAGAATTCGGGTGCCGCGACCGTGGCCCCCGCCCGCAGCCGCCCCCGCGCCGTCAGTTAAATCTGCAAGGGGATCGCGCGTGATCACGCAAAGCTGGCCAGATGGGATCGGGGCGATGACCCTGTTTACCGAGGACCTGGACGCCTCGGTCGCCTTCTACAAGGCGTTCTTGGGGTCAGAACCAGTGTTTGCCGATGCCGATTCGACCGTCTTTCGGGCAGGCCGCACTATGATCAACCTGCTGCGCACCCGCGCCGCCCCCGAACTGATCGACCCTGCGCCCGTGGCCGGGCCGGGGG
The DNA here is from genome assembly GCA_024642115.1 of Marivivens sp. Lineage (GTDB taxonomy): Bacteria > Pseudomonadota > Alphaproteobacteria > Rhodobacterales > Rhodobacteraceae > JAHEBU01. The sequence continues at coordinate 39,302 of JAHEBU010000006.1, forward strand.
TGCGGGCGGTCTATACGCTGGGCGTTGATGACGTGGACGCCACGGCCGATCGTCTGCGGGCGGCGGGCATCGCGATCCTCAATGGCCCGATGGACCGGCCTTGGGGCATCCGCACGGTGAGCGTGCAGGACCCGTCGGGCCATGTCTGGGAACTGGCAAAGTAATTAGCGCAGTACCAGCGGCTGTTTCATCCAGGCACGCAACGCCTCGGTCACTGCGGCTGGCTGTTCCAGCGTCGGTAGGTGCCCGGCGCCCGCGATGATCTCGAGCCGGGCAAAGGGGATCAATTCGGCCATGAATTCGTGCCGTTTGACCGGGGTCAGCCCGTCACTGTCGCCACACAGGATCAGGGTCGGCTGGCGGATCTTGCGCAGGGTGGCCTGCTGGTCCTTGCGGCGGGTCAGGGCGCGGGCCTGCCGCACATAGATTTCAGGCCCCATCCCCTTGGCCATCGCCATCACCTTGGCCATCACGTCAGCACGGGCGGGGCCGGGGGCCAGATATTCGGCGCGAAGTTCGGCCCGCACCGCATCCTCGAACCGGCCGGCGCGGGCGGCAACGATCCAGTCTTCGCGCGCTGTCGCCTCTTGCGGGGTGGCGGGCAACGGGGTGCAATCCATCAGCGCAATCCGCGTCACCCGTTCGGGGGCGCGCCGCAGCACCTCCATCGCCACGATTCCGCCCATCGACAGACCCGCCAGCGCGAATTTCTGCGGGGCAGACATCAGGATGGCGCTGGCGATTTCCTCGATCCGTTCGCCGGTGGTGATGGGGGCCACCATGACCGCGCGGTCGCGGCTTAACGCATTGAACTGCGGACTGTAGAGGCGGGCGTCGCTGAGCAGACCCGGCAACAGGACAAGAGCTTCGCTCATGCGCTCGCCACCCTCAAGTTGAGTCCGCTGTGCATTGTGCTGCCCTGCCCTGTTTTGCGGTCACTTTGGCCCGCGGGGCGCAGCCTTACAAGGGGGCGATGGCCGCAGGCACCACGGCACCGCCAAATGGCGGGAAATCTGCATAACGCCGGGCGCGGGTCGCGGCGTCTTCGTCCGGCGCGGCCCCCCTGCGCAGCAACATGCCCCGCGGGGCCACATAACTGCTGATGGTGCGCCACGGATCATCGCGCCAGACAAGGTTGAACGCACAAAGCTTCGGAAAGAACCACAGTTCGGAATAGGGCAGATGGTCGTGGACCCACCACGCCAGATCGCGCCAGTCGCGTCCCTGATCAAACTGGTCGGCAAACCACGGGATCACCACCGTCGCCCCTGCCACCATCGGCCCTGCCCGGTCCCAGACGTGACATTCCATTGGATTATCCGTTTTCGCGCAATTCAGCCCGTTCGCATTGCCATAGTCGTTCAGCGCCCGGCTTCGGTATCCTGACCGCAGGGCGACCCGCCCGAACGTATCCTCGAGCGGGTCCAGCAGGGCCTCGCAAAACTGTCGCCCCGCTGCGATGGCCCGGTCGGGGTCGTCGGGGATGTTCGGGATGCCGTGGATCGCGCCGATTTCCGAGAACAGGAATTCACGCATATAGAAATGACGCGACAGGCGGACGCGGCCCAAGGTCTCGAGGCTCCACACCGTGCGCGGCGGTCGCATCTGGGGTCTAAAGGCCCAAGCGGCGGGCCGCTGGCCGGTAGAGCGCCAGCATCCCGAGGATCGAGAGGGCGAGGATCAGCGCCGGGACCAGCGAGATCGCCACATGCAGCGCCCCCAGCGCTTCGGGCGACTGTGCCACCTGTCCTTGCGTCGTTTCCTGCCAGCCATACGCGCCCAGAATGACCCCCAGCAAGGCAGGCGCAAAGGCATTGGCCAGCTTTTGCCCGAACAGCCAGATCGCGCTGAAGGCCCCTTCGATCGCTTGTCCACTGGTCGCACGGGTCACGTCCATCAGGTCGGGATACATCGCCCAAGGGATCTGCTGATACGATCCGTTGGCCATGCCCGCCAGAACGAACATCCCCGCGATAGCCGTCACATTGACCGACGGCAGGGCGGCATAAAGCGCGACGAGCAGGAAGATGTAGAACACCAGCCCCACGATCAACGCGCCCACCTTGCCCATCCAGCGCGACAGCAGCACCCAGACAGCCTGTGACAGGATTGCGCCTACGACAAAGGCCGCGAACATCAGGCTGAGCGTGGACAGAGCCTTGGCCATGCCGGACAACGCCGTGTCGCCCGAGTCCGTGATAAGATACAGGCAGGCAAAGGGCAGCCCAGCGGTGACAAGCGCGATGGCCAGCGTCATGACGCCATAAAGCAGCGTCAGGATGACGAAGGCGCGGTTCGACAAAACCAGCCCGATCATCCCCGACCCCGACACGGTCGAGGCGTCGGCCACGCGCGGTGCGTTGCGGGTGGCCACCAGTGACAGCCAGATCGCCCCCACGATCAGCGGTGTGGCGATCAGGGCGGCGGTCGGATATCCCATCCCCTTGGCCAGCCCCGGAATGACCGCCCCGCCCACCAGAATGCCGATGCTGGCAAAGCCCATCCGCCACGCGGTCATCACCGACCTTTCGGTCGGGTCTTGCGTGATCTCGCCTGCCTGCGCGCCGAACGGGATGGCGACCATGGTGAAACCGATGGTGGCAAGGCCAAAGAATGCCACGACCCATGCCACATTCTCGCCCATGGACCACCCCGGCGGGACCGAGAACAGGCCGACCATAGCGCCCGCCATGATGACCGCGCCCACCGCCATCCACGGCGCGCGGCGGCCAAAGCGGCTTTGCGTCCGGTCGCTGAGGTAGCCGACCAGCGGATCGGTGATCATGTCAAAGATCAGGACACCTGTGGTCACCGCCCCGGCCAGCCCGACAGGCACGCCAAGGTACGAGGTCAGAAAGGCGAACACCAGCAACTGCTTGACCACGACAAAGACGACGACGCCCATGTCGGCCAGACCCCAGCCCGCCTTTTGCGTGAATGTCAGTGCCACGGTATCCCCCCGGAAATTTTGCCGACCCTATGCGGGGCCACCAAAATGTCCAAAGCGAAACGTGGCGTCAGGCGGGTTCGGCCTCGCGCTTGGCCCACATCGCCTGAAACGCAGGACGGGCCTGACAGGCCTTGAGCCAGGCATCGACCGCCGGGTAGGCGTCGATCAGGCCGGGGCGGGCGCGGGCATAGCGGACGACCTCGGCCGTGTTCACATCGGCCACGGTAAAGCGGTCGCCGACCATATAGGGGTGCGCGGACAGGTGTGCCTGCAACACCGCCAATGGGCGGGCCAGCTTGGCTGCGGCGGCATCCGCACCGGCCACATCGGCCGGGCTGGCCATGACCGCCTGCATCAGGGCAAGGGCGGCAGGTTCGACCGCCGTCATTCCGTAAAAGGCCCATTGCAGCACCTGCGCCTCTTCCTCCAAATCGGCAGGAGCGAGCGGTCCGCCGTATTTGCGGGCCAGATACAGGTTGATCGCCACCGATTCCGAAATGACCAGATCGCCGTCCCTGAGGATCGGAACGGCCCCTGCCGGGCTCATCGCCAGAAAATCAGGGGACTGGGTGTTCAGCGGGGCACCGGAGGCGTGTGGATCGGGCAGGCGGTAGCCTTGAATGACCGGAACCACCTCCATCTCGATCCCCATTTCAAGGGCCAGCCAGATGTTGCGAGCAGCGCGGCTGCGATAGACGCCATAAAGGGTGGGCATGGGGATTTCCTTTGAAACCGAGGGTCGCCCCTGACTAGCGTGAACTGCACAAGCCGCCTAGGGGGTGCTTGCGCCGGGCGGCGGGGGTGCTAGGTCTGGACCAAACTTACTAACAGGAGTCCCCCATGCGTATCTTTTTCACCGGCGGCAGCGGCAAGGCCGGCAAGCACGCGATCCCCTATCTGCTGGAACAAGGGCATCAGGTGACCAACGCCGATCTGGTCCCGCTGCACCATCCGGGCGTGAACAACATCGAACTCGACCTCGCGGATGCAGGGCAAGTGTTCAACGCCCTGCACGCCTATGCCAGCTTTGATGAGCTGGAGCCGGGGACGGGCGTACCGAAATACGATGCCATCGTCCATTTCGCCGCCGTCCCGCGCATCCTGCTGAAAACCGATAACGAAACCTACCGGATCAACGTCCTGTCCACCTACAACGTGCTGGATGCAGCGGCCAAGCTGGGGATCCGCAAGGTGATCTTTGCCTCGTCCGAAACCACCTATGGCATCTGCTTTCATGATGGCGAGGTGCAGCCCGACTATGTCCCGGTGGACGAAGACCACCCGACCGTCCCGCAGGACAGCTATGCCATGTCCAAGGTCGTCAACGAAGTGACGGGGCGGTCATTTCAGGCGCGCACGGGCTTCGACATCTATGCCCTGCGGATCAACAACGTCATTGAACCGCATGAATATGCGCAGAATTTCCCCGACTACATCAAGGACCCGGCCCTACGGCGGCGCAACATTTTCGCCTATATCGACGCCCGTGATCTGGGCCATATGGTCGATTGCTGCCTGAAAACGGATGGTCTGGGCTATCAGGTGTTCAATGTGTCCAACGACGACGCCTCGGTCGGGATCGACACCGACGAGATCATGTCGCGGTTCTACAAGGGCGTGCCGATGCACGGCAAGATGGGCAAGACCGAGACGTTCTATTCCAATGCCAAGGCGAAAAAGATGGTTGGCTTCAAACCGAAACATTCGTGGCGCGACGTGCTGAAATGACCGTCGCGGCGTTTGATCTGGCGGGATTCGAGGCGGCGGCGGGGACAGATCGCGCCGCCCGCGCCGCTGCGCTGGACGACATCTGCCGGACGAGCGGTTTTCTGGTGCTGACAGGTCACGGCGTTCCGCGGGCCACCATCGACGGGGTCTGGCAAGCGGCGACCAGGTTCTTTGCGCAACCGGCGGCGGCCAAACAGGCGGTGGCTGCCCCCTACAAAGGCTATCCCTACGGCTATCTCGGCCCCGATGCCGAGGCGCTGGCGCGGTCCAAGGGGCAGGTGACGCCGCCCGATCTCAAGGAAAGTTTCAACGGCGGGCCGCTGAGTGTGCCGGACGGTATCAGCGACCCGCAGGCGCACCAGTTCTGCTATCAGCCCACCCTCTGGCCCGACCTGCCCGGCTTTCGCCCGGCCTGGGAGGCGTACTACGCGGCGATGGAGGACCTCGCCGCACGGATCATGGCGGCCTTTGCCGAGGCGCTGGGGCTGGCCTCCGACCATTTCGCCTCCTTCATCGGCCATCCTATTTCGGCACTGAGGGCGCTGCATTATCCCGCGACTGACGGCGCGCCGCTGCCTGATCAGCAACGGGCCGGAGCGCATACCGACTATGGCTCGCTCACGATTCTGCTGCCACAGCCCCTCAGTCGGGGGCTTGAGATCATGACCGGCGGCGGGTGGGCCGAAGTCCCGGCAGAGGCGGACACCTTTGTCATCAATATCGGCGATCTCATGGCCCGCTGGACGGGGGATGCCTGGGTCAGCACGTTGCACCGGGTGGTGGCGCGTCCGGGGCAACCGGCCCGGCAAAGTCTTGCGTTCTTTCACCAGCCCGACTGGGACGCCGAAATCAGCCCGCTAGACGGGTCGGACACGTATCCACCGGTGCGGTCCGGGCCATACCTGATGGAAAAGTTCCGCTCGGCTGGCGCCTGAGCGGCGGACGGTGGGTTGAAACCCACCTTACAGATCACCCCAGCTTCTTTGGTCTGAAAAACTCCCGCCGGAGGCTCCGGGCGCAGGTCCGGGAGCCTCCGGCGGGAGTTGTTATGGCAAGGTGAAGGGCAAGGACCCCTGTGACGGTGGGTTTCAACCCACCGCCCCCTTGCCAAGTCGGTTTTGCCGAGCCAAGAACGGACCATGAACGGACACGTCTTTTCCCTGTGTGGTGCCACGCTGACGGCGCTGCCATCTGGTGCGCTGTGGTACGCGGCAGAGCGGCTGATGGCTGTCTCTGACCTGCACTTTGGGAAATCCGATCGGATCGCCCGCCGGTCCGGCGTCATGTTGCCCCCCTATGAAACGATGGCAACGCTCGATCGGTTGGAGGAGGACGTTGCAACAACCTGTCCCCGCACAGTCATCTGCCTCGGCGACAGCTTTGACGATCTGGCAGCGGCTGAAAGCCTGACTGAGCCGGAACGGCTGCGGCTTATCCGGCTTCAGGCAGGCCGACGGTGGATCTGGATCGAAGGCAATCACGATCCGGGAACTGTCGACCTTGGCGGGACCCATCTTGCCCGTCTGGAAATCGGCGGCCTGACGTTTCGGCACATAGCTGCGGCCGACGCGCAGGGCGAGGTGTCGGGCCATTTTCACCCCAAGCATGGCCTTCGGGGCGGCGGGCAGAGACCGTCGTTTCTGGTCAGCCAGACGCGGCTTATCCTGCCAGCATACGGCACATATACAGGCGGATTGCGGGCCGACAGCACCGTCCTGCGCGCCCTCATGGCCCCTCCGGCCATGGCCATCATGACGGGCCGACGGGCCGTTGCGGTTCCGCTGTGATCAGTCAGTTTCGACCTTGATCAGGCCAGCCTGAACCACGCCGGGACGATAGGTCCGACTGACCGGAATTTCAGTCCCGTCAACAAGAATCAGGGTGTCGCGTCCCTTGTCCCGGCGAGCGCGGACGACAGCGGCCAGTGCGACCCAATGGGATCTGTGGGTACAGACACCCGGCACGCCCTCCATCTCGTTCACGGCGTCCGAAAACCGCATCAGGATGCGATGACAGGTCTGGTCGGACAGATAGACTTCGACATAGTGATCCCGCACCGTGAGGCGCAGAACCGTCGCAGCACCGACATCAGGCAGACGGGCCAGAAGCCGGAGAGGCGCGGGCTTTTCGAACCGGGGCAAGGCGGACACGTTCGGCGTCTCGGCTTCGGCCGGGAACAACATAAGCCGAAACACCGTTGCACTGGCTGCAATGGCAAGGACCGTCGCGAACATCTGGCCACCGGTCATCGGATCCGCCACCGGGCTGTGATCGATCCGAACCGTCAACCAATGCAGCGTGGGGGTAAAGGCACCCGCGAACGAGACAACCACCAGAGCCTCGCGCCACAGGGGGGGAACCTGCTGCAAATGCCTGTCGATCAGGCCCTTGAGGATCGCAGACATCACGATCGACAGCGCGAGGATGCCGCTCCAATAGATCAGCCGGATGCCCAGGGTCATGCCGTTGTAGGTATCGAACGGCCCGGTGACACCCAGGATTACGGACAACACGGCCCAGAGACTGAGCGTGTTCGGCGACGTAACCCTCTGCCCGACAAGTTTGACCAGAGAACGCAGCGGATCACTCCAAAACCAAAAAACCAACGCGACAAAAGCACGGACGGCGCACTGCGCAATCGCATAAGCCTCTGGCACAAGACAAGAAAATTGTCGTCGGCCGACCCTATTTTTGATATGGGTGCCCCAAAGTCCCCACTTCTGCCAAGAGAACCGCCGAGGGTCCGCTTACGGTCCACCGCGCCCCCCGGGGGTATGGCGCTAGGCGGTCAGCCCTTCGGGTTCGACCAGCCCGTTCGTCCGGCAACAGGCGGTTAGTGTGTTGGCCAGCAGGCAGGCGATGGTCATGGGACCGACACCACCGGGGACAGGCGTAATGGCGCCCGCCACGGCCGCACAACTGTCATAGTGGCAATCCCCGACAAGCACGGTCTTGCCGTCCCGTTCGATCCGGTTGATCCCCACATCGATCACGGTAGCCCCCGGTTTGATCCAGTCGCCCACCACCATCTCGGGCCGACCGACCGCGGCCACAACGATATCGGCCTGTTGCACCACCGCCGACAGATCGCGGGTTCGGGAATGGGCGATGGTAACCGTGCAGCTATCACCCAAGAGCAGTTGCGCCATCGGTTTGCCCACGATGTTGGACCGGCCGATGACCACCGCGTTCATTCCCGACAGCGACCCGTGGTAATCGCGCAGCATCATCAGCGACCCCAGCGGCGTGCAGGGGACCATCGCCTTTTGCCCGGTGCCCAGAAGGCCCACGTTGGAAATGTGAAAGCCGTCCACGTCCTTGGCTGGATCAATAGTGTTGATCACCAGATCGGAATCCAGATGAGGAGGCAGCGGCAGCTGCACAAGAATACCATGAATTTTTGGATCAGCGTTCAGGCGGCGGACGATGGCCAGCAGGTCAGCCTCAGTGGTGTCCACAGGCAGCTTGTGTTCGAAAGAGGCCATTCCGACCTCGACCGTCATCTTGCCTTTGGACCGGACATAGACCTGGCTTGCCGGATCCTCGCCCACCAGGACGACAGCCAGACCGGGAACGATCCCGTTCTCCTCGCGAAGGCGGGTCACATGGGCGGCTACCTTTGCCCGCACCGTGGCCGCAAAAGCCTTGCCGTCAATCACATGCGCCGTCATTCAACTTCCCCCCTTGATCTGCGAACGAGAACCAACCGTCACTCTCCCCGTTCACCTTGCCATAACAACTCCCGCCGGAGGCAACGCGGGCGAAGGGGGCTCGATGCCCCCGCCGCCCGCCTCCGGGCGACCGGCCCGCAGGCCGGGCGCAATCCCTCAGAACAGGCCTTCGATCTGACCTGCCGCGTTCAGCCGGATCGTTTCGGCAGACGGCACGCGGGGCAGACCGGGCATCGTCATGATCTCGCCACAGATCGCCACGACGAACCCGGCCCCGGCGCTCAGTCGCACCTCGCGGACCGGGATCGTGTGGCCGGTGGGCGCGCCGCGGACGTTGGGGTCGGTGGTAAAGGAATACTGGGTCTTGGCCATGCAGATCGGCAGATGCCCATAGCCCTGCGCTTCCCAGATCTTGAGCTGATCGCGAACCGATTTGTCCATGACCACGCCGTCGGCATGATAGATCTTCTTTGAAATCGTCTCGATCTTGTCGGCAAGGGTCATTTCGTCGGGATAAAGCACCTTGAACTCGGACTTGGACTCGGCCAACTCGACCACCTTGTGCGCCAGATCCTCGATCCCCGCCGACCCCTTGGCCCAATGTTTGCACAGGACCGCTTCGGCCCCTTGGCCTGCGACGTAGTCCTTGACGGCCTGCACCTCGGCGTCGGTGTCGCTGACAAAGTGGTTGATCCCCACCACGACCGGCACGCCAAACCCCTTGAGGTTGGCGATGTGGCGGCCAAGGTTGGGACAGCCCGCCTTCACCGCCTCGACATTCTCGGTGCCCAGATCGGCCTTGGCGACGCCGCCGTTCATCTTCATCGCGCGCACGGTCGCCACGACAACAACAGCCGACGGGGCGAGCCCCGCCTTGCGGCACTTGATGTCCATGAACTTTTCAGCGCCCAGATCGGCACCGAATCCGGCCTCGGTCACCACATAATCCGCCAGCTTCAGGGCGGTCGTCGTAGCGGTCACCGAATTGCAGCCGTGGGCGATGTTGGCAAACGGGCCGCCGTGGACAAAGGCGGGGTTGTTTTCCAGCGTTTGCACCAGATTGGGCTGCATCGCATCCTTGAGCAGGACAGTCATCGCCCCGTCCGCCTTGATATCGCGGCAGAACACGGGGGTCTTGTCCCGGCGATAGGCCACGATCATCGCCCCCAGACGCTCTTGAAGATCGGTCAGGTTCTTGGCTAGACACAGGATCGCCATGACCTCGGACGCCACGGTGATGTCGAACCCGGTTTCGCGCGGAAACCCGTTGGCCACGCCGCCCAGGGACGCCGTGATCTGTCGCAGCGCCCGGTCATTCATATCCAGAACCCGCCGCCAGACGACGCGGCGAATATCGATGTCGAGCTCGTTACCCCAGTAGATGTGATTGTCGATCATCGCCGCCAGCAGGTTGTGCGCGCTGGTAATGGCGTGGAAATCACCTGTGAAATGCAGGTTCATCTCTTCCATCGGCACGACTTGCGCCATGCCGCCACCCGCTGCCCCGCCCTTCATCCCGAAATTCGGGCCCAGCGACGCCTCGCGGATACAGACCACGGCCTTTTTGCCGATCCGGTTGAGGCCGTCGCCCAGACCTACGGTCGTCGTGGTCTTGCCTTCGCCTGCGGGCGTCGGGTTGATGGCGGTGACAAGGATCAGCTTGCCGTTCGGGCGTGACTGGACCGAATCGATAAAGGACTGGCTGACCTTGGCCTTGTCGTGGCCGTAGGGCAGCAAATCGTCCGACCCGATGCCGATCTTGGCACCGATGTCCTGAATCGGCTTTTTCTTCGCCTCGCGGGCAATCTCGATATCGGTTTTCATGGCCGTCTCCTCCCCAGGGTCTGCGCCCGTCTGTGTGGCACAAGGCATAGCGGTGCGCCAAGTCAGGATGGGGCGCGTTTCCGACATTTCCAAGGACGGATGCGCCCTGCCCCGTCCGGCGGGTTTCCCAAGGGAAACGTCAGGGCTGCCAATGCCGCTGATCGGGGATGTGCAGGTTCAGCGTGTCCCCGATCCGCAATGTGCCCGGCCGCTCGACCCAGGCGGTGACGCCGCGCAGCCCCTTGGCCGCCGATTTGAACGCCTGTCCGTGGCCGGGCCGCACCTGTTCGATGGCCCGCCCCGGAAACTGACACGGGCGATTCTGCATGTCGACGGTCAGCGTGCAGCCGTCCTGGTTTTGCAGACGGGACGACGGGGGAATGTGACTGAAATCCGGAATGCCCGACACCACGACCGACGCGCCCACCCACGCCGGGTCCAGATGGGTCAGATCCAGCGCCTCGGCGATCTCGGCCAGTTCTTCGGCGCTGACGATGCTGATCTGACGGACATTGCGGATTTCAGTCCCCCGCGGATATTGCGAGGTGACGCGGCTGCACGACGGGCGGGTCAGCCCGCCATGAACCTCGCCCGCCAAGCCCGCAAAGGTCAGCTCCATCGTGTCCAGCGGATCAGATTTGATGTCGGGTTGGTCGCGAGGGGTCACAATGCCAAGCCAAGTGATCGTTCCCCTGTGGTCTGTTGGTTTCAGCGCGGGCATCGGCAGCTCCTGTCCTGTGGCCCGATCATTGGACCAGAACGCACCGACGCTCAACCCGGAATGGTCAGCGTCAGGAACACCCGGCGAAACGGGAACAGGACCGACCGATCGGGTTCCAGCGGATAGTGCCGGGCCAGTGCCGCATCATAGGCGGCGGTATAGGTCGCGGCCTCTTTCGTCGTCATCTTTTCGACAAAGGGGCGCATGGCTGTCGATTGGGTAAAGCTGCGCACCGGATGGCCGTCCTCGACCGGGGCCAGAACCGGAGCCAGCCGCTGGATATAGGTGGTTTCCCACGCCCCCACCTGCCCCAACGGGGCGAGCAGCCGCATATAGTGGACCGGGTCCGCGACCGGGGGCTGATAACTTGCAAAGTCGAACAGCCCGGGCAGGTGCTGCAGGGCCAGCGCCCGCAACAGGCTGTGGCTGGCCCCGTCATGCTGACCCGGCATCTGAACGGCTAGCGTGCCACCGGGGGCGAGCAGACCCGCAAGACGCGGCATCAGCCGGTCGTGATCGTCCAGCCAGTGCAGCAGAGCATTGGAGAAAATCAACGCCGGGGGCGCATCAGGCACCCAATCGGCCACGTCAGCTTGCACTAAATCGGCATAGACCCCGCCCCGCCGCGCCGCGTCCAGCATCGCCGGGCTGGCATCGACGCCGATCAGGTGGCGGCCCGGCCAGCGGGCGGCCAACGCCGGACCCACCGCCCCATCCCCGCAGCCCAGATCGACGATGTCGCCGGGGGGCAGGTTGCCCACCTGCCCCAGCAGGTCCAGCGCGGGGCGCAAACGCAAACCCCGAAACCTGGCGTAGGTTTCGGGGTTCCAGTCTTGTGTGTCAGCGGCGACCAAGGCTCAACTCAGGCCATCGGCTCCGGTTCCATCCCGCCATCGGTCTTGGACTTGCGGCCGCGGGTCTTGGGCAGGCTGGGGATCGTCGTGCCGCCCGACGGCGGGGCCGATCCGGTGCTGCTGTCGTCGCCCCGGTTCAGCGGCTCGCCCGCAATCACACGGGTGATTTCGGACCCGGTCAAGGTTTCATATTCCAGCAGGCCCTGCGCCAGCCGCTCCAGATCCTGCCGCTTGTCCGTCAGGATCTGCTTGGCCGTCTCATAGCCGGTGTCGATGATCCGGCGGACTTCTTCGTCGATCAGCTTTTGCGTTTCGGCCGAATGATTGGCCCCGCCGCCATAGGACCCAAGGAACGACTGCTGTTCATTGGCATAGTCAATGTGCCCGATCTTGTCGGACATCCCGAACTGCGTGACCATCGCACGGGCGATCTTGGTCACCTGCTGAATGTCTGAGGTCGCGCCCGAGGTCACGGCCTCTTTGCCGAACACCAGCTCTTCAGCCACCTTGCCGCCCATCGCCATAGCGATCTTGGACGTATATTTGCGGAAGCTGACGCTCAGCTGGTCCCGCTCGGGAAGCGACAGAACCAGACCCAGCGCCCGACCGCGCGGAATGATCGTGGCCTTGTGGATCGGATCATGTTCGGGGACGTTCAGGCCGACGATGGCGTGACCGGCTTCGTGATAGGCGGTCAGCTTCTTTTCATCCTCGGACATGACCATCGACCGGCGCTCGGCGCCCATCATGACCTTGTCCTTGGCGGATTCGAAATCGAACATGGTGACGAACCGGCGACCGATGCGGGCGGCGGTCAGGGCCGCCTCGTTCACGAGGTTGGCCAGATCGGCACCCGAAAAGCCGGGCGTGCCACGGGCGATGATGCGCAGATCGACGTCGGGGCCAAGCGGCACCTTGCGGGCGTGAACGCCGAGGATCTTTTCGCGCCCCTTGATATCAGGGTTGGGCACTGTGACCTGACGGTCAAAACGGCCGGGGCGCAGCAGGGCGGGGTCCAACACGTCGGGGCGGTTGGTGGCGGCGACGATGATGATGCCTTCGTTCGCCTCGAACCCGTCCATTTCAACCAGAAGCTGGTTCAACGTCTGTTCGCGTTCGTCGTTGCCGCCGCCATAGCCCTGTCCACGCGACCGGCCCACGGCGTCGATTTCGTCGATAAAGACGATACAGGGGGCGTTTTTCTTGGCCTGTTCGAACATGTCGCGGACGCGGGACGCACCGACCCCGACGAACATCTCGACAAAGTCGGAACCCGAAATGGTAAAGAACGGCACGCCCGCCTCACCCGCAATCGCGCGGGCCAGCAGGGTTTTACCCGTACCGGGGGGGCCGACCAGCAAGGCGCCCTTGGGGATCTTGCCGCCCAGACGGCTGAACTTTTGCGGGTTGCGCAGGAATTCGACGATTTCCTCAAGCTCTTCCTTGGCCTCGTCGATGCCAGCCACGTCGTCAAACGTCACGCGGCCATGCTTTTCAGTGAGCAGCTTGGCGCGGGATTTGCCAAAGCCCATGGCCCCGCCTTTGCCCCCGCCCTGCATCCGGTTCATGAAATAGACCCAGACGCCGATCAGCAGAAGGAACGGCAGAAGCGACAGCAGGAACGACTGGAACACCGATGTTTCCTGGCTTTTCGCGGTCACGGGGATGTTCTTGTCCAGAAGCATCTGGGTGACTTCGGTGTCCTGCGGTTTGATCGAGACATAGTCGCGGCCATCGGCGCCGCGATATTGGATCTGCTCGCCGTTGATCGTCACCTGGCTGACTGTGCCGTTCTGAACGGCTGTCACGAAATCGGAATAGCTGCGCGTGTTGCTCTGCATCGTGCCCGTTCCGCCGTTGAACAGCTGAAACAGCGCGAGAACGAGGAGGAACAGCACAACCCAGAAGACGATGTTGCGTGCGTTGCCCAAGGGGGTCTCCTTTGAAAACAGGTGTGCGACGCGAGGATGCGCGTCAGACCTTTGGAGTTAAAATAGACATCGGCAGGATTAGTTCAATGCGTAACCACGGATGAATGAAAATCCGCGACAATCCGCGCCGCCCAGCCGTTCTGTAAACCGGCAAGCGGGGCGGCGATCAGCGTCTCGCCCCGCCAGATGGCCGGGGACGCCAGCAGCGATGGGCGCGGAAGGCCCGTTTCGCGCCAATCCGGACAATTCCTGATCCCCTCGCCCAACGCTCGGATGGTCAGATCGGGTGCATGAGGGCCTTCCATTTGCCAGCGATGGTCCCAGATCCCTGTCGTGGGACAGGTCAGGCCGCGCACGGCATTGTGTTCGCGAGTAATGCGCAGGACATGATCCTTTTGCGTGATGATGCAGCCAGCCAGCGTGTGCTTGCCCGCCTGCATCAGGCCGATGTCCAGATTGATCTGCGCCATGTGGCGGGGCGGGAATGGCTCGTGTCCCACCCAGCGCAAGGCGGCCAAAAGCAGCCGCCGCAGGATTTCCAAAGGCAGCGGGGGCTGTGACCGTTGCGGGATCAGGACATCGCCTCGGTCAATGGTGACGATCCGGTCGGCTTCGGCGCTTGTGTAATGGTCAAGGGCCGACCGGGCGGCCGCGATCGCGTGGGCCGACTGGCTGATCGCCTCGGCGGTAATCCCGAGGTCCGCCAGCACCGGCAACGCGGCGCGGATGCGCGGACGGTCATAAGTCGTATCCTCGTTCGTGGGGTCATCGACAAAGGGGATCGCGTGGCGGGCCAGATAATCGCGCAGGTCCGCCCGCGACGGCTGCCACAAGGGGCGCACCCATGTCAGGCCGTGGCGGTCGAACCGGGTCTGCATCGCCGCCAACCCGTCGACACCAGAGGCCCGGCCAAGGCGCATCAGGAACGTTTCGGCCAGATCATCCTGAGTATGACCCAGCATGACGCCGCCGATCCCCTGCCCCTTGGCCCATTCGGCGATCAGGGTGTAGCGGGCGTCGCGGGCCATGGCGGGCAGGTTGCCTTTGCCGTCCCATCCCGTCCAGTGCAGGGTCGCATGCGGGATGCCGAGCGTGCCGCAGAACCGGGCGACCATCGCCGCCTCGGTCGCGCTTTCGGGGCGCAGACCGTGATCGACCGTCACAGCTTGGACCTGCTCCTTGGGCAGGGCCTGTGCGGCCAGATGCAACAACGCCATCGAATCGCCGCCGCCCGATACGGCGACAGCGATCTTGTCCGGTCGTCTGTTAAAGAAAGAGGCTTCGACGAAATGCCGCAACACCGCGTCGGTGGCGGCGGCATCCTCTGGCGTCACTGACAGCCCAGATTGCGCATGGTCGACTGGGCCTCGAGCGTGGCAGGATCGGCAGGGAACCGGGTGCCCACTTCGGCCAGTGTCACGCAGGCGTCCTGCGTTTGACCAATGGCACCCAGCGAAAAGCCCAGCTTGTACAGGGCCTCGGGCGCCTTGGGGCCGGTCGGGTTGGCCGAAAACGCGTCCAGATAGGCGCGGGCGGCATTGGTCATCTCGCCTTGGGCCTCGAACGCGGTCGCACGGAGGAAATGGGCATCGGGGACAAGGGGGCCGCCCGGGTAGGTCGCGGCATAGGTCGCAAGGAGGTCAATGGTGCTGCGAAAGTCACCCGAAGCGAGCGCCGCCTGCGCCCGCTCGAAGTCCTGCTTTTCCCCAATGGCCAGTTCCGGGCCACCGTTTTCAGGCGGGGCCGCGGGGGTAGGGACCGTGGTTGCATTGTCCACCCCACCCAGACTGGGCGTGTCACCCAGCGCGCCAACGTCGCAGCCAGTCTCAAGCTCGCAAATGCGGAACTCGAGGTCACCGATCCGGTTGGTGCCGTCGGTGGTGATCCGGTTGATCCGGAACTCCAGCTCTTCGGTCTTGGAGGTCAGGGCCTGCAACTGCGCTTCGATGCTGTTGAGCCGTTCGAGGGGGGTATTGCCGACCGTCCCCTGGCTCAACCCGCCCGAAGCGGTCAGTTCGCTGCGCAGGTTCTGCACGTCGACATAAAGGGTCGACAACTGCTGACGGATATCAGCCAGAGTGGAGTCCTGCGCCTGTGCCTGCGCAGGCACAGCCAGCGCAAGCCCAAGGATTATGGCAGCGATACGAAACATCAGGACCCCCGGTCTTTGGCTTAGCTGATCGAGCCTGCCGAGATGACGGTCACGGCACGACGATTCTGCGAATAGCACGATTCGTCCGAACAGACAGCAATCGGGCGTTCCTTGCCATAGGACACGGTGCGCAGACGGTTGGACGGAACACCCTTGGAAATCAGGTATTCCCGGACCGCGTTGGCACGACGGGCGCCAAGGGCAAGGTTGTACTCGCGGGTGCCCTGCTCGTCGGCGTGGCCTTCGATCACGGCCAGATAGTCGGCGTGCTGCAACAACCACTGGCTTTGCCCGTCAAGGGTGGCCATGGCGGTCGGCGTCAGGGTGGACTGGTCCACCACGAACAGGACCCGGTCGCCGATGGTCTGGCTGAAATAGGCCGGGCTGTTGGGATCGCCCGCGCTGCCTAAGGGGGCTGCGTTGATGCCGCCGTTGGCACCCGCCGCGTTGGGATCGACGCCGCCGTTCGCGCCGCCGAACCGGTCGGGCCGGGTACAGGCCGTTGTGGACAGGGCCAACAGGATCAGGGCCGCTTTGGTCATCATGTGCATGGAGTTACCGCCTTATGTTTTTGTGCTCGTTTGCGAAACAATAGCATGGGCCGCGTGGCTTGGGAATCCGCCACGCAGAACCGTGATCGTCAGGGCTGCAAGGGCCCCCAGGACGGGTCAGAGGCCCCACCGGGCGTGGGAACCTGTTTGAGGTTCCGGCCCGACACATCCACCGAATAGAGTGTCGAGGCGCCAGAGGCCCCTTGGGTTTCCCGGGCGAACATGACCACGCGGCCGTTTGGCGACCAGGTCGGGCCTTCGTCGAGGAAAGACGCGGTCAGCAGGCGCTCTTCGGACCCGTCGGTGCGCATCACGCCGATGTGGAACCGGCCCTGGTTTTGTTTGGTAAAGGCGATCAGGTCGCCGCGCGGGGACCAGACCGGGGTGCCATAGCGCCCGTCGCCAAAGGAGATCCGGCGCGGTTCGCCCCCATTAGCGGACATGATGTACAGCTGCTGGGTGCCAGAGCGGTCAGATTCGAACACGATCTGGCTGCCGTCGGGCGACAGGCTGGGCGCGGTTTCGATCGAGGGGGCGTTGGTCAACTGGCTGCTTTGCCCAGTGCCCAGATCGGTGCGGTAGAGGTCGGTATTGCCGCCGTTGGACAGCGAATAGATCACCGACCGCCCGTCGTGCGAAAAGCGGGGCGAGAACGTCATTTCGCCTGCCTGGGTCTGAATCTCGCGCCGCCCGACAGTAGCCACGTCCAACAGGTTGATCCGGGGAAAGCCCGATTCATAGGAGGTATAGAGCACCCGATCGCCCGAGGGCGAAAAGCGGGGGGCCAGCACGATGGACCCGGAATCCGTCAGGTACTGCAAGTTGGCCCCGTCGTAATCCATGATCGCCAGCCGCTTTTGCCGGTTGTCCTTGGGCCCGCTTTCGGACACGAACACCACCCGGCTATCAAAATAGCCGGACTCGCCGGTGATGCGGGAATAGACCTGATCGGCGACCTTGTGTGCCATCCGACGCCAGCCATCCGTGGTTCCGGCCAGCTGCATCCCCTCGCCCAGTTCGCCGCCCGCGAACACGTCATACAGGCGGAACTTGACGACCAGTTGCCCGCCCGACACGCTGACAGCGCCCTTGATGAGCGCCTGCGCGTTGATCGCCCGCCAGTCGGCAAAGGCGACCTGATCGCCAAACCCGCCCGGCGCGCTGATGAACGAGGCCGGGTCGATCTGCCGGAACAGGCCGGTGCCCGCCAGATCCTCGGCCACGACGCGGGCGATGTCGGCGGCGAACTGTTCGGACCCCGTCGTTTCGGCCTGAAATCCGGGGGCGGCAAAGGGCAGCGGCTCCATGATCCCCTGATCAATGGTGATCCGCAACGGGCCGCTTTGGGCCAGCACGGGGGTTGCAGCCCCTGCAACCAGCACGGCGGCCAGAAGGGCGGCGAAGTAAGTGGAAAACGGGCGGGTCATCGTTCAGGTGATCCTTATGGGTCGACGTTCAGTGTCATGTCGCAGCTTTGCTAGTCAATAACAGCCGCACGGAGAGGTAACGGGGAAAATGGGCGAAAGGTTGCCAGTGGGTCATGATGACGGCGTCACTGGAAAGACAAAGGTCAGTTCGACCTTGTGCCAAAGGGCGTATTGATCGTCAGGCAGGACAGCCAGATAGGGTTGGCATCGAACGACAGCGCGGCGCGCGGCTGCAAAGGCTCGTGCCTGGTCGGCCAGTGTGCCACCATCCGCGCGGACGAGCGAAACGTCGCCCTCAACCCGTCCGGTAGTGTCCAGATCGAACCCGGCAACCACCTTGACATGGGCCAGCGCAGGATCGGCCAGCCAGCACGCCTGAACCTTGGCGCGAAACGCTTGCGTCCAGTCGGGGTCGGCCTTGGCCGGCAATGGCAGGGCCAGCGTCATCAGGAACAGGGCGCGGATCATCTCAGCCGCATCCCGGACGGATCAAAGGTGATCTCGACCTGTTTCCATTGCTCGTACTTGTCGGCGGGCAGTTGGTAGCCGTCCTTTTGACAGCGCAGGATCGCGCGGCGGGCAGCCTGAAAGGCGGTGTTGACGGCGGTGGAATCCCCGCCCTCGGCGCCGATCTGGCGAATGTCGCCCACGACCTTGCCCCCTTGGTCCAGATCGAACTGGACGGTCAGGATCACCCGCGCTGCCTGACTGCCCGCATCGACGTTCCAGCACGCGTTCACAGCCACGCGGAAGGCGTCGCGTTCGGACCCGGTCATCGGCGGACCGGGATTGGCGGCAGAGGCAGAGGCGCTTGAGCTGGACGTTGCCGCGGCCAAGGCGGCGGCGACGGCTGCGTTGACCGCCGTTTCGTTTGACGCCGGTGCTGCGGGCTTTGGCGTTTCGGAACTGGCTGTCGCAGTCTGGGCAGGTGTCTGTGGGGCGGCGGGCCGGGCGGCCTGCGGCGGACGGGCGGGCGGGCGCGGCGACGTTGTCGGCGCGCGGGACGGCGGTGTCGCCTCGGGCACGATCTGGCTGGCGGCCTCTTGGGGTGCTGCGGCCTCGGCGGGCTTTTCGACCACGGTGGGTGATGGCGCATCCTGCGAGGCGGCGGCGGTCGCGGTTTCAGCAATCTGTGTGTCGGGCGGCGGTGGGGCAACGGGCGTCGGGGCCACGCGGGTGGCGGGGCGTTCGGCCGGGCGCGGGCTGACCGTCAGCGTCGGATCGGGGGGCGGCTGGACCGGCGCTGGCGGCTCTGGGGCCACAGGGGCGGTATCGTCCACCACGGCGGGGGTCGGGGGCGGTTCGGGTGCAGGTGGCGGCGGCGCCTCGGCCGCAGGCGGGGGCGGCTGGACCGCCTCGGGCGTGGGCTGCGCGGGGGGTGTTTCGGCGGCAGGGGCGGGCGGCGGTGGCGTATCGGCGGCAGGGGCCGCAGGCGCGTCGGGCTGATCGGTTGACGGCTGCGGCGAGGTGGCCGCGACAAGGGCCGCGTATTCATCGCCCGACACCACCGACACCTGCGTCACCTCGAACGGCAACGGGTCGGAATTGAACCCCCAGCCCACAATCAGCCAGACGATCAGCGCGGCATGCGCCACTGCCGACACCGAAGTGCCTGGAGTCATCTGAGGTCTGAGCGCCATGGTCATGGGCCGGCCCGCCCTACCCGCCCGAACCCGGGGCTGTCAGCGACGGGCCGCCGATATCGGTCACAAGACCGATGTTGGAGAACCCGGCGGCGTTAAGCGCCCCCATGATCTCGGCCACGCGGTCCCAGCTGTTGGCCCCGTCAGCCCGCAGAAAGATCCGGTCAGACGTACGTTCGGCAGCGATGGCCTGCAGTTTGGCGATCAGGTCGCCCTCGGGCGTGACGGTGTTCTGGATCGACAGGGTGCCGTCGGCCTGAATGGTCACGGTCAGCGGCTCTTCCTGATCGGTGGGCAGGGCGTTGGCGGCGGTCTTGGGCAATTCGACTGGCACGCCCGAGGTCATCAGCGGGGCGGCCACCATGAAGATGATGAGCAACACCAGCATGATGTCGACCATGGGTGTGACGTTGATTTCGGCCATTGGCTGCGTGCGGCGGCGTCTGCGCCCCCGGCGTCCGCCACCTCCGCCGTCGGATTTCATCACTCCGGCGCCCATGTCAGCTGTCCAACTGGCGCGACAGGATGGTGGCGAATTCATCGGCAAAGGCTTCGTAGCCCGCGATGATCCGGTCCGCATCCGCGCTGAGTTTGTTATAGTAGATAACCGCCGGGATAGCAGCCATGAGGCCCAGACCCGTGGCCAGCAGCGCCTCGGAAATACCGGGGGCCACGACGGCAAGGTTGGTGTTCTGGCTTTGCGCGATTTCGATGAACGCGTTCATGATGCCCCAGACCGTGCCGAACAGACCGACGAAGGGGGCGGTCGATCCGGTGGTGGCCAGAACCGGCAGACCTTTTTGCAGGGCGGCGGCCTCTTTGGCGATGGCCACGTCCATGCTGCGGTCGATACGGGCCTGAGCCCCCGCGATGAGGCCCCCATCCTGTCGGTGCGACCTGCGCCATTCCAGCATGCCCGCCACGAAAATCTTCTGGCTTTGTCCGCGCGGGGCGGTGCCGATCTGATCGAACAGGCCATCCAGCGGCTCGCCCGACCAGAAGGCGCGGTCGAACACCTCGGCCTCGGCCCGCGCCTTGCGATACTGGATGATCTTGTCCACGATCACCGCCCAGCACCAGACCGACGCCATGACAAGGGCAATCATCACCAGTTTGACAAGGATCGTGGCCCGCGCAAATAGCGCCCACATTGTATAGTCGGTTGCGTGTTCCATATGCCTGCTCTTGGTGTGGGCCGTCCGGCCTCTGATTTATTTTTCCGTTATCGCATCTTGGGCAGGAAATCCAACACTAGACACATCACGACCGCGTATTTGCCACGATTTAGTGGATTTGGCGGCGGATCATCGCCGGAAGCCGGGCCGGATGCCCCTGCGCGTTCAAGGCCACAAGGGTCACGTGGGCGGCAAACAGGACCTCTTCGCCGCGCTTGACCTCTTGGCGGACCACGAGGCGGACGCCGGAATTGCTTTCCAGAACCGTCTCGACCACGAGGTCGTCGTCGAACTTGGCGGGGTGCAGGTAATCGGCTTCGATCCGGCGGACGGCAAAGACGATCCCCTCTTCTTTCAGCCGCACCTGATCCACGCCAAGGCCGCGCACCCATTCGGTGCGACCGCGTTCGATGAACCGCAGGTAATTGGCGTAATAGACGATGCCCGCCAGATCGGTGTCTTCGTAATAGACATGCACGGGATGGCGGTGCGGAACGGGGTTGTGGGGCATGGGCAATCCTGACAGCAGACGGGCGGCCCCATCGGACCGCCCGTCGCTGGTATCACAGGCCAAAGGCGAGGCAAACCGGGCGGTCAGGCGCCTTCGGCATAGGCCTTGAAATTGTTCAGGATCGCCTGCCAGCCGCCACGCTGCATCTCGACATCGTTCTGATCCTCGGCATCAAACGTGGTGGTAACGCGGGTCCCGGTCGAAATCGGCTCGAACGTGGTGCGGGCGCTGCGCCCGTCGGCCATTTTGAGGTCGATCAACCGGCCCGGCTCCAGCCCTTCATAGATGCTTTCAAAGTCAAAACCGAAACTGCCATCCTTGGCCTCCATCCGGGCCTTGTAGGTCCCGCCAATCCGCAAATCGTTTTCGGCGCTGCGGCAGCACCAGTCGTCGGACGCAAAGTTCCAGCCGGTGATGTGCTTGGGGGCGGTGTAACACTCCCACACCCTGGCAGGTGGGGCGGCCACGTCGGTCGTTATCGTCACCTTGGTAAAGCTCATGATGTCATCTCCGGTTTCGTCAGGATTTCCAGCAGATCGTCGAGGCGTTCGAGGGTCGAGGTCATGCCCTCTTTCATGCCCATCGCCATCACCTTTTCGAGATCCTCGGTCGAGGCAAAGGTGACGATGGTCCGCACCACGGTATGCGCGCCCGCCTCGGAAAAGCTGACCTTCCAAGTTGCGCGCGGCAGGTCGGGGTTGATGGCCCCGGTCGGATCGCTGAACCCATCCAGCGCGGTGTAGCCGTCGATCGGGTCGATGGTGACGTAGTCCAGCCTGCTCCAGTATTCCTGCCCGTCCGGCATGATCATCGCATAGTGCCAGTGGCCGCCGTCGCGAAACTCCATCGACCTGGTCTTCGTGGTCAGCGGGCGCGGGGCGAACCATTGGTTGAGCAGCGCACTTTGCGTGTGACAATCCCACACCATCTGCCGCCTGCCCGCAAATTCGCGGTTGATGGTCATGGTTGCATTGGGCGCGTCCACGTCGAAATCAAAGGGCAAATCAGGCTTCATGGTCGTCTCCGTTCAGGATCGTCAGCAGGGTGTCGAGGTTGTCATACCGGTCGGACCAAAGCGTGCGCTGTTCGGCAAACCAACGCTCGGCGGCGGCGAGGTTGGCGCGATTGAGCGTGCAGGTCCGCACCCGCCCGACCTTTTGGGTGGCGATCAGACCGGACTGTTCCAGCGTATTGATGTGTTTGAGAAAGGACGGCAGGCCCATAGGATAGGGTTCGGCCAGATCACCGATCGAGGCTGGACCCTGCCCCAACCGGTGCAAGACCGCGCGACGGGTCGGGTCCGCCAAGGCGTGGAACATCGAATCAAGGGCCGGTGAATAGTTTTCCATGTGGAGAACTATTTCACGAAATGATAGTTTTCTCAATGGAAAAGTATTGCGGGTCCGGATGGGATCAGACGATCCCGCCCCCAGCCCCACTGACCCTTGGCCGTTCAGCGGCGACCTTGGCGCGGTAACCGCTGGCCCGGAACGTGGCGATGGGGTCGATGGCCCCGCCCGCCTCCATCCGTGCCATGGCAAGGATCGGTTCGACATCCGTGCGGAACCCGGCCTTGAGCGTCTGGGCGGCCATCATCGCATCGTTGCCGTCCTGAAACCCCTCGAGCGCCGCGCGGTCCACCAGCAAAGCCTGCGCATAGGCGCGGCGGACTTCGTTGGCCGAGGACATGAGGCTTTCGATCGGATCGGTCACGTTGTGCGATTGGTCGAGCATGTGGGCCGGGCTGAACCCCGGCGTGCCCTCGGCATCGACCAGTTCGTTGAATACCAGGAACAGGCGGAACGGGTCGATGGAGCCTGTGTCCAGATCATCGTCCCCATATTTGCTGTCGTTGAAGTGGAACCCCCCCAGCTTGCCGAACTGGATCAGGCGAGCGACGATCATTTCGATATTGACGTTGGGGGCATGGTGGCCAAGGTCCACAAGACATTGCGCCTTGTCCCCCAACTCCTTGGCGATCAGATAGTTGGTCCCCCAGTCCTGCACGACGGTCGAATAAAAGGCGGGCTCGTACATCTTGTGTTCGGTGAGCAGGCGCCAATCGTCAGGCAGCTTGGCATAGATGGATTTCATCGCCTCCAGATACCGTTCAAACTGGCGGGTGAAATTGGCCTGCCCCGGAAAGTTCGATCCGTCGCCGATCCAGACGGTCAACGCCTTGGACCCGATCTGCTGGCCCAATTCGATGCATTCGATGTTGTGATCGACCGCTTGCCGCCGGGTGGCAGCGTCGGTGTGAGAAAGCGAGCCGTATTTATAACTGCTGGGCTGCTGTGGCTGATCCTGAAACGTGTTGGAATTCATCGCGTCAAACCCCAGCCCGACCTCTTCGGCTTTGGCGTTCAGATCGGCGGCGGGCTGTTTGTCCCACGGGATGTGTAGGGACACGGTCGGGGTGGCGCGGGTCAGTTGCTGGATCACCCCGCAATCGTCGAGTTTGTCAAAGATGTGGCGCGGCTCGCCCTCTCCGGGGAACCGGGCAAAGCGGGTGCCGCCGGTGCCCACGCCCCAGCTTGGGATGGCCACACCGTAGGCCGCGACGCGGGCCTTGACGGCGTCAATCTCGATGCCCCTCCGGGACAGGTGGTCACCCAGCGCGGCGTAGTCGGCGGTCATGGCCCTTGCCCGGTCGGCGTTGGTCCGGTCGATAATGTCCTGCGCGATCATGTGCGCCTCCCTCTGGCTCTTGTTCCCCGCCGTCCCGGGCCTGACCCGGGACCTCGTTTCGTCTGGTCCGCCACCGGATCGAGGCCCCGGGTCAGGCCCGGGGCGCCGTGGGGCCAATTACCGCGTGAACGACTGGACGTTGCCCGCGTCCACGTTCAGGATATTGCCGGTCGATTTCCCCGACAGATCGGCGGCAAAGAAATAGGCGGCCTCGGCGATATCTTCGGGGTAGACAGACCGTTTGAGCAGCGACCGCTGACGGTACATCTCCTCCAACCCGTCCTTGTCGGTCTTGTAGGTGCTGGCCCGCTGGGTCAGCCAGTCGCCCGACCAGATCTTGGACCCGCGCAACACGGCATCGGGGTTGACCACGTTCACCCGGATCCCCGCCTCGGCCCCTTCCAGCGCCAGACAGCGGGCCAGATGGATTTCGGCGGCCTTGGCCGTGCAATAGGCCGACGCGTTGGGCGAGGCGGCAAGACCGTTCTTGGAGGCGACGAACACGACCGATCCGCCGATCCCCTGGGCACGCAGCACCTTGAACGCCTCGCGGGACACCAGGAAATAGCCGGTGGACAGAATGTCCATGTTCTTGTTCCACAGCGCCAGCGTGGTTTCTTCGATGGGGGCAGAGGACGCGATACCGGCGTTGGACACCAGAATGTCGATGCCCCCGAATTCGACCGCACAGTGGGCAAAGGCGGCGATCACCGCGGCCTCGTCCGTCACGTTCATTTCGACCGTCCGCACCATGTCCGCGCCAAAGCGTTTCGTCAGGCCCTCGGCTGTGGCGGCAAGGGCGGCGGCGTCGATATCGGCCAGCATCACGCAGGCGCCTTCGGCCAGATATCGTTCGGCTGTTGCCGACCCGATCCCGCCAGCGCCCCCAGTGACCAGAGCCACCCGGCCCGCCAGCGATTTGGGTTTGGGCATCCGTTGCAGCTTGGCCTCTTCCAGAAGCCAGTATTCGATATCGAATGCCTCTTGCTCGGGCAGGCCGCAATAGGTGGACACGGCGCTGGCCCCGCGCATCACGTTGATCGCGTTGACATAAAACTCGCCCGAGATGCGGGCGGTCGCGCGGTCCTTGGCAAAGGTGATCATGCCGACGCCGGGAACAAGGTAGACCACCGCGTTGGGATCGCGCAGGGCGGGACTGTCGGGATGTTTGCACCGGCCATAATAGGCGGCATAGTCGTCGCGGTAGGCGGTGACCTGCGCGGGCAGCCCTGCCATTACCTGATCCAGATTGTTCTGCGCAGGGTCAAACGCCACCACCAGCGGGCGGATTTTCGTGCGCAGGAAATGGTCCGGGCAGGACGTGCCCAGCGCCGCCAACGGCTCCATATCCTTCGCGTTCACGAACTCCAGCACCGCCGCCGAATCGTCGAAATGGCCGACCATGTGCTGCTGACCGCTGACCATGCCGCGGATGGCGGGCATCAGGCGGGCGGCCACGGCGCGGCGGTCATCGGGGGGCAGGCTGTCGTGCCTGGCCCCGCCAAAGGCCGGCTTGCCAGCCGTTTTGCCCGCGAACCAGTCCATTGCCTTTTGAATGATCTCGAGCGTCAGGTCATAGCAGGCCTTCGCATCGTCGTCCCAAGTGAAAAGCCCATGCGATTCTAGGACAACGCCCTTGGCATCGGGATTATCCAGACAGAATTTTTCTAGCCACAGGCCCAACTCATACCCCGGTCGTTTCCACGGCAACCAGCCGATGTCGTCGCCAAAAATCTCGGCCGTCAGAGCCTTGGAATTGGCGCTGGCGGCGATGGCGATGATCGCGTCGGGGTGCATGTGATCGACGTGTTTGCGGGGGACATAGGCGTGCAGCGGCGTGTCGATCGATGCCGCGCGGGCGTTGAGGTTGAAGGTGCAGTGCGGCAGCAGCCCCACCATCTCATCCTCCATCTGCACGCCTTTGTAGATGCCCTTGAGCGAGCGCAGCTTGTCCATGTAAAGCGTGGCGAACCCGTCCATCTTGATGGACCCCACGTCGCCGCCAGACCCCTTGACCCACAGCACCTCGACGGTTTCACCGGTCAGTGGGTCGGGCTGCATGACTTTGGCGCTGGTGTTGCCCCCGCCATAGTTGGTGATCCGCTTGTCCGAGCCGAGCAGGTTCGACCGATACAGCAGCTTTTCCGGTTCGGTCATGCCCTTGACCCTGGCATCGTCCCACAGGTTTTGCAGGCGCGCTGTCTTGGTCAGATCGGGCGCGGTCGTGGTCATTCGGAATCCTCCCAAGGCAGCATGGCCAGATGTGCGACAGGCTGCGGCTGGTGCGACGGAATGTCAATCATAAACAATCATCATTGATCGTTTGCAGGTGCAGCATGATTGGAAATGATTTTTAGTGATTGACAGAATCCGAATCCGGTCCCATCGTTTCTCCTAATTGGGAGGATCAGATGCACGAAAAGGAACGCCACCGGATCATTCTGTCCGCCGTGCAGGATCGGCCTGTGGTGACTGTCATCGACCTGTGCAACATGACCGGCGCGTCCGAGGCGACGATCCGCCGCGACATCGCCACCCTGCATATGCAAAAGCGGTTGCGCCGGGTGCGCGGCGGGGCGGAATCGATCAACCCGCCGCAGTTCGTGGGATTGGCCGGGCGGCCGTTTTCGGTGAACGAAACAATCCATATCAAGCAGAAACAGGCCATTGCCCGCGCGGCCGTTGCGCTGTGCGACGACGGCGACAGCATCATCATCAACGGCGGGACGACGACGTTCCAGATGGTGCATCCGCTGGCCAGCCGCAGGCTTCAGGTCTTTACCAATTCGTTCCCGATCGCCGAACACCTGCTCAAGCATACCAAGAACACGATTACCCTGTCGGGCGGGACGATCTACCGCGAGCAGAACATCATCCTGTCGCCCTTCGACAATGACGTGACGCGCAATGTCTATGCCAAGCGGATGTTCATGGGGGCCCACGGGCTTGCCCCCATCGGTCTGATGGAGGGCGACCCCCTGCTGGTGCAGGCCGAACAGAAACTGATCGGTCAGGCGGACGAATTGATCGTTCTGGTGGACAGTTCCAAGTTCAACAACCGGTCATCGCTGGTGTTGTGTCCGCTCAGCCGGATCGACACGGTGATCACCGATGACGGCATCTCGGACAAGGCGGCGGCCATGCTGGACGCGGCCGACGTGACCTTGATCGTGGCCCCCATCGGGGCCGTGCAAGCAGAAGGGGTGGCGTCCTGACGCTGCTCTCAACACTCGAAACTCCAGGGAGGAAACCATGAGTGTACTTAAGAAGATCCTGACGACGGTGGCTGTGACGGCCGCGATGGTCGGCAGCGCAGCCCATGCCGAAAACATCAAGATCGCCCTTGTCGTCAAGGCACTGGGCATCGGCTTTTTCGAAGCCGCCAACAAGGGGGCCGAGGAGGCTGCCGCCGAGTTGGGCAATGTCGATATCATCTATACCGGCCCGACCGATACCACCGCCGAGGGCCAGATCGAGGTCATCAACAGCCTGATCGCCCAAGGCGTCGATGCCATCGCCATTTCCGCCAATGACCCCGACGCGGTCGTGCCCGTCCTGCAAAAGGCGATGGAACGCGGGATCACCGTGATTTCGTGGGATTCGGGCGTGGCCCAGGACGGCCGGCAGATGCACCTGAACCCGTCCTCGACCGACCTGATCGGCAACACGATCATCAAACTGGCCGCCGATCACATGCCTGACGGCGGTCAAGTGGCGATCCTGTCGGCCACGACGACTTCGACCAACCAGAACGCCTGGATTGATGCGGCCAAGGCCGTGCTGCCCAACTATCCCGGCATCGAACTGGCCGCCGTCGTCTATGGCGATGACCTGTCCGACAAATCCTACCGCGAAGCACAGGGCCTGATGTCGTCCTATCCCGACCTCAAGGCGATCATCGCACCGACGACCGTGGGCATCCTTGCCGCCTGTCAGGCGGTGACTGATGCAGGCAAGATCGGCCAGATCAACGTGACCGGCCTGGGCCTTCCGTCCGAAATGGCGGGTTGCGTGGAATCCGGGGCCACCGAAAGCTTTGCAATCTGGAACCCGATCGACCTGGGCTATGCCGCGACGATGCTGGCCTACAACATCCACAACGGGGCCGCGACCACCCCCGGTTCGGAAATCCCGATGGGCCGGATCGGCAATGCCACGCTTGATGACACCGGATCGGCCGCCATGTCCGACCCGTTTACCTATGACAAGTCGAACATCGAACAGTTCAAGTCGATCTTCTGATCCGACCTGAACAACAGCCCGGCGCGCCTCCCTTCGCGCCGGGCACTTCTTTCCCTCACATTTGGACCTGCCCCATGTCGCCGCTGCCCAAGGCCGCACCCCTGCCCCCTGTTCTGGCGCTGGACGGCGTGACCAAGGTGTTCCCCGGCGTCCGCGCCCTGTCCGAGGTGTCGCTGGCGCTGTATCCCGGCACGGTGACGGCCCTTGTCGGCGAAAACGGCGCGGGCAAATCCACCGTGGTCAAGATCCTGACCGGCATCTACCAGCCCGATGGCGGGGCGATCCGGGTGGATGGACAGCCCGCCACATTCCCCACCGCCCAAGCCGCCGCCGACGCCGGCATCACCGCCATCCATCAGGAAACTGTCCTGTTCGATGAACTTAGCGTTGCCGAAAACATCTATCTTGGCCATGCGCCGCGCGGCCGGTTCGGCCTGATCGACACCGCTGCCATGCATCGGAAGGCCGCCGAGATTCTTCATTCGATCGAGGCAGACATCGACCCCGCGACGCCCCTGCGCGACCTTGGCATCGCCTCGAAACATCTGGTCGCCATCGCCCGCGCCCTGTCCATCGACGCCCGTGTCGTCATCATGGATGAACCCACCGCCGCCCTGTCGCACAAGGAAATCACCGAGCTGTACGATCTGGTGGACAAGCTCAAACAGCAGGGCAAGGCGGTCCTGTTCATCAGCCACAAGTTCGACGAGATATTTCGGATCGCCGACCGCTATACCGTGTTCCGCGACGGTCAGTTCGTGGGCGACGGGGCCATCGCCGACGTCACCCAATCGCAGCTTGTGCAGATGATGGTCGGCCGTTCGGTCGATCACATCTTTCCGGCGCGGGCCAAGGCGCCCGGCGCCGAGGTTCTGCGCGTCGTGGGATATGACCACCCCACCGAATTTGCCGACATCGGCTTTTCCCTCCGCCGGGGTGAGATCCTGGGCTTTTACGGCCTGATCGGCGCAGGTCGGTCCGAATTCATGCAGGCCCTGTTCGGCATCACCCGCCCGTCCAAAGGGGCCATCCGCATCGACGACAAGGTCCGCGTGATCCGTTCGCCCGCCGACGCCGTGGCCAACGGTATCGTCTACGTCCCCGAGGATCGGGGCAAACAGGGGGCGATCACCGCCCTGCCGATCTTTCAAAACGTCACCCTGCCCTCGCTGGGCAAAACCTCGCGCAGCGGCTTTTTGCGGCTGGCCGAAGAATTCAAGCTGGCGCGAGACTACACCGCCCGGCTCGACCTGCGGGCCGCCTCGCTCGATCAGCCGGTGGGCAACCTGTCGGGAGGCAACCAGCAAAAGGTGGTCATTGCCAAATGGCTCGCGACCCAGCCCAAGGTCATCATTCTGGACGAACCGACCAAGGGGATCGACATCGGGTCCAAGGCTGCTGTGCATGAATTCATGGCCGAACTGGCCGCCCAAGGGCTGGCCGTCATCATGGTCAGCAGCGAAATCCCCGAAGTTCTGGGCATGTCCGACCGCGTCATCGTCATGCGCGAAGGACGGATCGTAGCAGAGGTCAGCGGCGACCAGATGACCCCCGAAACCCTCGTCCGGCACGCCGCCGGGATCGGAGAGGACTGATGTTCAAACGTTTTCTCGCCTCGCGTGAAGCGATCCTGCTGGGCGCCGTCCTGATCCTGCTGGCATTGGTCGCCATACGGTTCCCGGCCTTTATCGCCCCCGCCAATCTGGCCAACGTGTTCAACGACACCTCGCCACTGATCATCCTGGCGCTGGGGCAGATGATTGTCATCCTGACCAAATGCATCGACCTGTCGATTGCAGCCAACCTTGCGCTTTGTGGCATGGTGGTGGCGATCCTGAACGTGGCGCACCCCGACTTGCCGGTGATCGTGACGCTGGTCGTGGCGACGGGGCTGGGCACGATCCTTGGCGCGATCAACGGTTTGCTGGTTTGGAAACTGACGATCCCTCCGATCGTGGTGACGCTGGGAACCATGACCATCTACCGCGGCACGATCTTCCTCATTTCCAACGGCAAATGGGTGAACAGCCACGAGATGAGCGCCCCGTTCAAGGCATTCTCCCGGCAGATCCTGCTGGGGCTTCCCGTGCTGTCGTGGATTGCCTTGGCCGTTGTCGCCACCTTTGCGGTGCTGCTCACCCGCACCACGTTGGGCCGGGCGTTCTATGCGGTGGGGGGCAATCCCCATGCGGCGGTCTATGCCGGGCTGAACGTCGGGCGGACCCAGTTTCTGGCCTTTGCCATCGCGGGCGCACTGGCGGGGCTGACGGGCTATTTGTGGGTGTCGCGTTATGCAGTGGCCTATGTGGACATCGCGGGCGGCTTCGAACTGGACGTGATCGCCGCCTGCGTCATCGGGGGCATCGCCATATCGGGGGGGATCGGGTCGGTCGGCGGGCTGGTGCTGGGGGCGCTGTTTCTGGGGGTAATCAAGAACGCGCTGCCGGTCGTCAACATCTCGCCTTTCTGGCAACTGGCCATTTCGGGGGCGGCCATCGTCATCGCCGTGGCCTTCAACGCACGGTCCAGCCGGACCAAGGGGCGCATCATCCTCAAATCCGCCGAGGTCGCCGCATGACCGTCACCGACCGCCACATCCCCGACCGCCTGCAATCGCCCCTGCAAAGGCGGTTGCGCAGCTGGGAGACGCTGTTGCTGGCCGTGGCCGTGGCCATCTTTACCTTCAACGCCTTTGCCTCGCCCTATTTCCTGAACGCCTGGAACCTCAGCGACGCAACCTTCAACTTTACCGAAAAGGCGATGATCGCCTTTGCCATGGCCCTGCTCATCATCGCGGGGGAGATCGACCTGTCAGTCGCGGCCATCATCGCTTTGGCCTCGACGGCCATGGGGGCTGCGGCGCAATTCGGGGCGCCGACGCTGTTGCTGGTGCTGATCGGGCTGGCCGTGGGGCTGGCCTGCGGGGCGTTCAACGCCGTCCTCGTCACGGTTATGGGCCTGCCGTCCATCGTCGTCACCATCGGCACGATGAGCCTGTTTCGGGGCATCAGCTATATCGTGCTCGGCGACACGGCCTACGGCGGCTACCCCAAGGGGTTCAAGGTGTTCGGGCAGGGCTATGTCTGGTGGGTCTTTTCCTGGGAGTTGGTGATTTTCGTCGCCTTGGCCCTCGCCTTCGGCGTTCTGCTGCACCTCACCAACTTTGGCCGCGCCGTCTATGCCATCGGCAACAACGCCACCGGCGCGCTGTTTTCGGGCATCCGGGTGCAGCGGGTGAAATTCATCCTGTTCCTTCTGACGGGGCTCATGTCCGGGGTTGCCTCTGTCTGCCTCACCTCGCGGCTCGGCTCCACCCGCCCCTCCATCGGGCTGGGGATGGAGTTGGAGGTGGTCACAATGGTCGTCCTTGGCGGAGTGAATATCCTCGGCGGATCGGGTACGATCCCCGGCGTGGTCATCGCCGCCGTCGTCATGGGGCTTGTCACCTTTGGTCTGGGTCTGCTCAACGTGCCGGGGATCGTCATGTCGATCGTGATCGGCCTGCTACTGATCGGCGTGATCGCCCTGCCCCGGCTTTGGGCGATGTGGAGGAGATGATGGAAAAATACGCCTTCAAGATGCATCTGAACCCCGGCCAAAAGGATGAATACATCCGCCGCCACGATGCGATCTGGCCGGAACTCGTCGTGCTGCTCAAGGACGCGGGGATCAAGGATTACTCGATCCATCTGGACGAAGAGACCAACACCCTTTTCGGCGTCCTGTGGCGGGACGACGGGCACGGGATGGACGACCTGCCCAATCATCCGGTGATGCAGAAATGGTGGGCGCATATGGCCGACATCATGGCCAGCCACCCCACGAACGAACCCGTCGCCACGCCGCTGACCCCCGTATTTCATATGCTCTGATGGGCCATATCGCCGTCATCGACATCGGCAAGACGAACGCCAAGCTGGCGCTTGTCCGCACCACAGACCTGGCCGAGGTGGCAGTCGTCACAAGGCCCAACACCGTCCGTCCCGGCCCGCCCTATCCGCATTTCGATGTGCAGGCGCACTGGGCCTTTCTGCTGGCCGCGCTGCGCGACTTCCACGCCGCCCACGGGATCGACGCCATATCGGTCACGACCCACGGCGCCTCCGGCGTGCTGCTGGCCGCAGATGGGACGCTGGCCGCCCCGGTGCTCGACTACGAACACACCGGGCCGAACGATCTGGCGCATGACTACGACGCGCTCCGCCCCGATTTTGCCCTGACAGGATCGCCGCGCCTGCCGATGGGGCTGAATCTTGGCGCGCAACTGCACTGGCAATTCGCCACCGACCCCGGGCTTTTGGCCCGCACCTCCCATGTGCTGACCTATCCGCAATACTGGGGGCACCTGCTGACCGGGCAAAGGGCGACCGACGTGACCTCGCTGGGCTGCCACACCGACCTGTGGGTTCCGAACGAGGGGCGGTTTTCACTCCTCGTCGACGCGCTTGGCTTGGCAGACAAGATCGCCCCGGCCCGCCGCTCTGACGACGTGCTGGGCACCCTGCGCGCCGATGTGGCCGCCGCCACCGGCCTGCCCGGCAAAACTCCTGTCTATGTCGGCATCCACGATTCCAATGCCTCGCTTTACCCGCACATCCTGTCGCGGCCCGTACCCTTTTCCGTCGTATCCACCGGGACATGGGTGATCTGCATGACCGTCGGCGGCACCGAGCCGCCGCTTGACCCCGCACAGGATACGCTGATCAACGTGAACGCGCTGGGTCAGCCCGTGCCATCGGCGCGGTTCATGGGCGGGCGGGAACACGATCTGATTTCGGGCGGCCGGCCCGTCACACCGACGACTGCCGACATTGCGGCAGCCCTCGAAACGCCGCATATGCTGCACCCCGCCGTGGTCCATGACAGTGGGCCATTCCGGGGGCGGCAGGCCCGCTGGACCAACGACCCACCCAAGGGCAGCGGCACTCGGAGCGCCGCACTGGCCTTTTACCTTGCGCTCATGACCGACCATTGCCTGCGGCTGACCGGGCATCGGGGAACCATCGTGGTAGAAGGGCCGTTTGCCCGAAACATGGCATATCTGGAAATGCTCGCCGCCGCGTCAGGCTGCCCCGTCACCGCGTCTGAGGGGGCCACGGGGACCAGCCGGGGGGCCGCCCTTCTGGCGACGGGGGCCAGCGCCCTGCCCCAGGTCCACGACACACCCGTCACAGCCCCCGACGGCTATGCCGCCTATGCCGACCTCTGGCGGGCGGCGCTGGCCTGAACCGGCCCGGTCGATCCGCGCACCGTCAGGCTGCACGCCAGTTCCACCCGCGCCACCGGCATCTGGTAATCTGTCCCCTTGAGCCGGGCGATGGTGCAAAGCGTGTCCAGTGCCACCGCCCCGATTGCCCGCATCGGAATGGTGACCGATGTCAGCGGCGGATACAGAAACTCCCCCTGCGGCAGCCCGTCGATGCCCACCACCGACACATCCTCCGGCACCCGCAGCCCCGCATTTTGCAGGCCAATCAGAACCCCGGTGGCCAGCACATCGCCCGCCGTCACCACGGCGGTAAAATCGAGCCCCCGCGACAACGCAGCCTCGACCGCCGCCTGTGCGGCCTCGGCGGTCCAGTCGGTGACGTTCAGCATCAGGTCTGGGTCAAACGCCGCCCCCAGCACATCGCGCACGCCTTCCAGCCTGCGCTGAATGGTGCGGCGACCGGGCCGCGACACAAAGGCCACCCGCCGATGGCCCAGGTCCCACAGATGGCGCGTGGCCAGGGCCGCCGCCGACCGGTTGCACGGGGCCACTGACCCGATCTGCATCTGCGGATCGTCGCCGTTGACCAGCACGGTCGGAAACGGCAACCCCCGCGCCACGCCCAGCGCCGCATCGTCCAGCGTCAGGAACAGGGCACCCAGCAGGTCGGGGTCCGCACCCTCCAGCGAATCGAGAACCCGCTGTTCGACAGCGATCCCCAGACTGCGGGCGCGGTCCTGCAACCCTTCAAGAACATACATCGTGAACTGGCTGCGCTGAAAATCGATCATCGCGTCGTTGGACGCCACCAGCCACACCCGCTTGCCCGCTGGATTGTCCGGCACGCCGTAATTGAGCTCGACCGCCAGCCCGCGGATCCGTTCGGCAAGGTCCTCTTTGACATAGCCTTTTCCGGAAATGGCACGCGACACCGTGGCGGTGGACACGCCCAACCGCGCGGCAATATCCGCGATCCGCGTGCGTTTGCCCGATGCCATGAGCGGCCCCCTGTCTGCAATAATCTTACACGTTGCACAAAGAATTACACACGGCAATCCTGCGAGAACGGAGGAAACATGACCATCGCCCAAACCCCGCTGACGCGGATGCGTGCCGCGCTTGACCGCCTTGTGACCGGGCTGACCGCTCTGTCCGACGAGGGCAAGTTCGACGAGCCGAACCTTGACGGGACCTCTGGCGATTACATCAGCTTTGACAGTTGGGAATGGCCGCAGGGAGTGGGGCTGTTCGGCCTCGCGCAACTGTGGAAGGCGCGGGATTACGACCCGGCCTTG
The DNA here is from genome assembly GCA_024642115.1 of Marivivens sp. Taxonomy (GTDB): domain Bacteria; phylum Pseudomonadota; class Alphaproteobacteria; order Rhodobacterales; family Rhodobacteraceae; genus JAHEBU01. The sequence continues at coordinate 73,874 of JAHEBU010000006.1, forward strand.
GGCCACCTGATCGGCGACTGGTATGACCGGGGGATCGGGCGCGGCCTGCCCCCACTCAACATCAACACCACCGCCCCCATGCTGGGGCTGGCGGTCTATTGGGCCAAAACGCGACGGGCCGATCATCAGGCGGTGCTGGACGACTGGGCCGACCAGCTGATGACCACCGCCGCACGCACGCCCTGGGGCGGGTTCCAGCACGACGTGTCGGACAAACTGAACGACGGCGAGTTGTGGGACGACACCCTTTACATGGTCGCGCTGTTCCTCGCCGCCTATGGACAGGCATCGGGCAGGCGCGATTTGGTGGACGAGGCCGAGCGTCAGTTCCTTGTCCACACGCAATTCCTGGCCGACCGCGCCACCGGCCTGTGGTTTCATGGCTGGACCTTTCAGGGGCGTCACAACTTTGCCGCGGCCCCTTGGGCGCGGGGCAATGCGTGGATCACGGCGGGGCTGGTGGACCTGTTTGAACTGGCCGACCTCACGCCCTCCGTGCGCACTTTCCTCAGCGAAACGCTCAAGGATCAGGCGACCGCCCTGCTGCCCCTGCAACGGCCCGACGGGCTATGGACCACGCTTCTGGACGAACCAGACAGCACTCCCGAAACCTCGGCCACCGCTGGGTTTGCCTATGGGCTGCTCAAGGGCGCACGCCTCGGCTTTGGCGGGGCGGACTGGCGGGCGGCGGGCATGCGGGCGGCCAATGCCGTGCTGGACCAGATCGACAATGGCGGGATCGTGCAGGGGGTCAGCTATGGCACCCGCATGGGCCACGACCGTCAGCATTACCGCGACATCCCGATCCAACCCACCGCTTACGGCCAATCGCTGGCCATGCTCGCCCTGATCGAAGGATGCCGCACATTGGAGACCACACCATGACCATGATCCAGCGTTACGGCGCGGGCCCCGACCAGATCGACAGCATGAACACCGACGCGCTGCGGGCCAACTTCATGGTCGAGGGGCTGTTCACCCCCGGCAAGATCGCCTTTGGCTACACCCATTACGACCGGATGATCGTGGGCGGGGCCGTGCCTACGAATGACCCGCTGACCTTTGGCACAGGCGAGGACGTCGGCACCCCGCTGTTCTTTACCGCCCGAGAGATGGGCGTCGCTAATCTGGGCGGTGCGGGCTGGGTTCAGGTGGATGGCACCCGGCATCAATCGGGTAACCGCGATTGCCTGTATATCGGGCGCGGAACGCAAACCGTCACACTTGGCAGTGCGGACCCCGCCAACCCGGCGTGGTTCTACCTGAACTCGGTCCCCGCCGGGGCCGACATCCCCACCCGCCTGATCCGCAAATCCGAGGCGAAGGTCCTGAACCTTGGCGACACCGCCAAATCCAACGTGCGCAGCCTTGCCATGTATATCCACCCCGAAGTGTCGCCGTCCTGCCTGCTGCTCATGGGGATCACCGATCCGGCCCCGGGGTCCGTCTGGAACACCATGCCGCCCCACCTGCACGAACGCCGGATGGAGGCGTATTGCTACTTTGACCTCTCGCCCGAGGACCGGGTCATGCATTTCATGGGCCGCCCCAACAACACGCGGCATCTGGTGGTCGCAAACGGTGACATCGTCCTGTCACCCGCATGGTCCATCCACATGGGGGCAGGCACCGGCCCCTATGCCTTTGTCTGGGGAATGACCGGGGAAAATCAGGCCTACACGGACGTCGATCCCGTGGCCATCAAGGAGTTGCGCTGAATGTCCCTGTCTGCGGGCGACCCGATCCCCTACTGGAAAGTCACCCCGCTGCGCGAGATGGCCTATGACGTGCCGGATGCGCCGATGGAGGGGAAGATGGATTCAACCTTCTTCCTGACCAAGGACAAGAACATCATCCCCCACACCTACCCCTGCCGCACGGCCTATATCGCCGAGGCGCGGGAGGTCGAACCGATGCCCGCCTTCCAGCCCGACTGGTCCACGGCGCGCAACGTGTTGCCCATGGGGTCGGCCTTTCTTGACCTGTCTGGCTTCTGGTTCCGCGCCACGCGGTTGATGGGCTGGGCCAAAACCGCTGTCCACGCCGATGCGGCAGGTCCGGCAAAGCTGCGGTTGGGCATCTGCGGCGCGGCCAAGCTGTTCGTCAACGGACAGCCCTGCGGCTGGCTCGCCCCTGCCGCCCGCAACGCGATGCACGAGGTCGATATCGACGTGACGCTGCGCAGCGGAAACAACGAGATTACCGTCTGGTTTGAGGATCTGGCCGAACGCGACGCTGTTGTGCGTGTTTTTTTGATATGGATCGACGGGCCGCAGGCCTCTGCAGCCTATCCCTATGCCGCAGACCCCGCCATCGTCCGCGCTGTCGAAGCGTCCATCGAGGCCGCGCATCTGAACGCAAAACACTACGACAACGCCGAAATCTGGCTGGAACTGCCCGTTCCGCTGCCGCAGGCCGCCATCGGATCGGTCGCTGTGGCCGGGCATTTCATGGCGCACGACACCACGACCAAACCCATCCAGATCGCCCAATGGGCAACCCGCGTCCCGCTTGCCCATTCGTCCGACATTCTGACCGACTACCGCTATTTCCACATCGACCTGACCTGCGGCGGCTTTACCACGCGGATGCTGCTGGGGGCCGAGGTCGCGAATATGGCGTTGTTGGGGGCCGCGCCCGACACGCTCCCAGGTCGGATAGCCGAGGCGCTGCACTGGATCGGCCACCATGCTGAAACCGACACCGAAAAGGCCGTCGCCTGCCTCGACCTTGGCACACCCGACATGCTGGCCGAGGCCGAGCGGATCATCACCCACGCCCTGCCGGGGATCGAGGCGTGTTTCGACTGCGCCGACTTCGCGCTCGTCCCGCTGCTGTGGTGCCGGACCGTCTATGCCGACCGGATCAGCGCCCCCCTGCGCGACCGGATCGACGCCGCCGCCCTCGCCTATCGCTACTGGATGGACGAACCCGGCAACGACGTGCAGTGGTACTTTTCCGAAAACCACGCGCTGCTGTTTCACACCGCCGCCTATATCGCCGGGCTGCACCTGTCCGACCGCACCTTTGCCCGCTCTGGCCGCACCGGAGCGAATCAGTCGGCCACCGGTCTCGCCCGTCTGCGCGACTGGTTCGACCATTTCGAGGCGTCCGAGATGGCCGAATTCAACTCGGCCCCCTATTTTCCCATCGACCTGAAAGGACTGACAACGCTCTTTGCGCTGGCCCCCGATGCGGACATCCGCGACCGGGCGCGGGCCGCGATCATCCGCCTTGTGACGGTCATGGCGAACTCCGCCCATCAGGGTGTGATGACCGGCGCACAGGGGCGATCCTACGAACACACCCTCTGCGCCACCGAGACGCTGGAGCTTACATCCATCGCCCGTCTGCTCTGGGGGCGGGGCGGGTTCGGGGCGCATGTGAACTGCCTTGCGCAGCTTGCGCTCTGCCTGCGCGACCACAACCTGACGCTGCCCGATCTGGGCGACCGGGCGCTGTGGTCGGACCACAAGACCGCACAGGAATGGACATTCTGGCAGGGGAAGAACGCCTTTGCCCGGCTGTATCATTACAAGACGGCGGACACAGCAATCGGGACGGCGGCGCGGTATCGCTGGGGCGACTGGGGCTATCAGGAAACGCTGATCCACGCGCGGCTTGGGCAGAATCCCCGCGCCCAGATATGGATCAATTATCCCGGCGAGATGGTGCAATCGGGCTATGGGCGGCCGTCGTTCTGGGGTGGGTCGGCCAACGTGCCACGGGTGCAGCAGTACCGCGATCTGGCCATCGTGAAATTCGACGGCGTGGCGGCACAACTGCCATTTACCCACGCGTGGTTCCCTACCCCCTGCCTTGATCGGTGGGACGTGTCGGGCAACCGCGCACAGGCCCAATCGGGCAACGGGATGGCGCTGATCCGGGCCTCTGGCACGCTCGATCTGCAAACCACGGGCGGGTCGGCCAACCATGAACTGCGACTGTCCGGGCAGGACGGGATGTGGGTGCTGCGGCTGGGGCGGGGCCGCGACCTGGCGGCCTTTGGCGCCGCCCATGACCTAGCCCCGACACACCACCCCGACGGCACCATCACCATCGCGGATACCGAATACGGTTTGGTAATTTTTGAACCATCGGGCAAAGTCAGGGCCGAGGGTCGCGTCTTGGACCCAATGACCTGGACGCTGACGGGGGAACGCACACTTTTGCCGGTCTGACCGGCACACCACGACGGGCAAGCGGATGCCCAGAATTCGCAGTCACTAGGGAGGAAGACGAATGAAACTGAAAACCGGATTGATCGCCGCACTGGCGTCCACATTCCTGGCCACGGCCACTTGGGCCGAAGAGGTCAGGATCATGTGGTATTCGGACGGCAACGAAGGCGAGGTGATGCAGGACCTGCTCAACCGCTTCATGGCCGACAACCCCGACATCACGGTCGTTCTGGACAACGTCGCCTATCAGACGATCAAGGAACAGTTGCCGATCACGCTGGCCGCGGGCGACGGACCAGACATCGCGCGGGTCACGGATATCAAGGCGCTGGCCGATCACTGGCTGGACCTGACCCCCTACATTTCCGACCCCGAATACTGGAAAACCAACTTTGGCGCACAGATGGACTGGATGCGGCCCGACGGATCGGACGCCATCACCGGCTTCATGACGCAGCTTACGCTGGTCGGCGGCTTCGCCAACAAGACGCTGTTCGATCAGGCAGGCGTGGCCCTGCCCGGCGAAGGCGCGACATGGGATGACTGGGTGAACGCCTCGGCCGAGGTCCAGCAAAGCCAGGGCCTCGCCGCCGCCATCGCCATCGACCGTTCGGGCCACCGGATTTCCGGGCCGATCACCAGCTACGGCGGTAACTACATCGGCGCAGACGGAATGCCTGCGCCCGTCGATGACGGGGTCAAGGCTTTCGTGACCAAGCTTGTGGAATGGACCAACGAGGGCAAGAACCTCAAGGACGTGTGGGTTTCCGCCGCGGGCGGCACCTACCGCGCTGCCGCTGACGACTTCATCAACGGGCAGGTCGCGTTCTACTATTCGGGCAGTTGGCAGATCGCCAACCTGTCGACCAAGATTGGCGATGCGTTCGACTGGGTCGCCACGGGCAGCCCCTGCGGCACCACGGCCTGTTCGGGTCTTGCTGGCGGCGCGGCTCTGGTCGGGATCAAATACACCAAACACCCCGAAGCGGTCGGCAAGGTGATGGATTACCTGTCGTCCGAAGCGGTCGTGCGGGAATTCACCGAACGCACGCTGTTCCTGCCGGCACATGCCGGGATCGTTGCGGCGGGTGGTCTGAATTTCCAGACCGAGGATCCCAACGTCAAGGCAGCGCTGGAAAAGTTCGTGGCAGCCTCGGGTCAGACCAGCCCTGCCGCAGATGCCCTGCCGGCGTGGAAATGGGCCTCGGCCTATTACACCGCGCTGGTCAACCGCACGTCACAGGCGATGGCCGGTGAACTGACTCTGGACGAGGCCTTTGCCCGGATGGATCAGGACATCGCCGAACAGGTCAAGCAAGCGGCGCAATGACCGCTTCTCCCAAACCCTCGATCGGCGCGGTTCTGACCGCGCCGATCGTCTGGCTGGCCCGGGCCGCCGACATGCCCCTGCGGGCATGGCAGCGGCTGACCGGACGCGGCGGGATGATCGCGTTCTTCCTGATCCCCAACATGGCCGTGTTCGGGATTTTCGTGATCGTGCCGCTGGTCATCAACTTCTTCTATTCGGTCACAGGCGGCACGGCGCTTTTCCTGTCTGACCGACCTTTCGTCGGGGCTGAACATTTCGACCGGTTGCTCACCTGCACCGACCATTTCAACCCCACCACCTGCCGCGAAGACATGTTCTGGACCGCCGTCTGGAACACATCGAAATTCGTGGTCTTGCAAGTGTCAGCCATGACCGTGGTCGCCATGATCACCGCGCTGATCCTGAACTCCAAAATCCCCGGCAAGGCGTTCTGGCGCGCCGTCTTCTTCTTTCCCGTCCTGCTGTCGCCCGTCGTCGTCGGGCTGATCTGGAAATGGATCCTGCAACGGCAGGGCTTGCTCAATTTCGCGCTCTACGAACTAGACATGACGCAGGTGAACTGGCTGACCGAACGCAGTTGGGCCTTTGCCGCCACCATCGGCGTGTCGGTCTGGGCGCATGTGGGGTTCTATGCGCTGATCCTTCTGGCGGGCCTTCAGGCGATCCCCGGTGATCTGTACGAGGCCGCCGAAATGGACGGCACCAAACCCGGCCGCGTGTTCTGGCGCATCACCCTGCCGCTGCTCTATCCCAACCTGCTGGTGGTCATCGTCCTGTCGCTGATCCGCGCGGTTCAGGTGTTTGACGAGGTGTTCGTGCTGACCTCGGGCGGCCCCGGTACCGCCACGCTGTATCTGACGCAATATATCTACGAGGTCGGCTTTGCCTCGGTCCTGCGCAACCCCGGCCTTGCTTCGGCTGCGGCGCTGATGATGGGCGGCGTGCTGGTCGTGCTGACCCTGCTGCAACTGGGCCTGACCCGGTGGAGGGATCGCAAATGAGCGTCCTGCGCATGATGACCGCCCGGCGCGGTGGCAAGGGGTGGCACTGGACCGACGTGTTCACCTGGGCTTGGCTCATCATGGGGCTGATCGTGATGTTCGGCCCCGCCCTCTGGCTGGTGCTGTCCTCGTTCAAGACGCCCGCCGCGCTTGCCGAATTTCCGCCTACCATTCTGCCCTATGCCGCCCAGACCGTGTCTGTCACCATAGATGGACAGGTCAAGGACCTTCCGCTCTTCACCACCACGCTCGACGACGGCACCGTCCGGCAACTGGCCGAGGTGCGGCGGCTGGGAACAATGGCCACAATGGTCGATCCCGCCAACCCAACCGACAGCGTCAAGGTCAACATCCAGAACCGCACCCCCGTCCGGCAGATTGCCTTTGCCACGTCGAACTATGTCGATCCCTTGGAAAAGAACAACTTCGGGCTTTACCTCTGGAACTCGGTCTTTGTGACCACGATGGCGACGATCATCACGCTGCTGACCAATTCGATGGCCGCGTTCGCGCTGTCGAAATACGATTTCCGGGGGCGCAACGCGGTGATGCTGCTGATCGTGGCCACGCTCATGGTCCCGCTCTCGGTCAACCTTGTGCCGCTTTATTCGGTGATCTCCCAACTTGGGCTGCTCGACACGCTCTGGGGCGTCATCCTGCCCACCGTCGCCACCCCCACCGGCGTATTCCTGCTGCGGCAATACATGCTGACCATCCCTGATGAGTTGATCGAGGCGGCGCGCATGGACAAGGCGTCGGAATGGCAGATCTACTGGCGGATCGTCCTGCCGCTGACCGGCCCCGCGCTGGCGGTGCTGGCCATCTTCTCGGTAGTCTGGCGCTGGAACGATTTCCTCTGGCCGCTCATCGTGCTCAGCCGCAAAGAGGTGTTCACGCTCCAAGTCGGCCTTAACACCTTTGCGGGCGAACTGAACGTGCAGTGGCACTATATCCTCGCCATGACCGTCGCCACGATGATCCCGGTCATCATCGTCTTTGTCTTTCTGCAAAAATTCATCACGTCCGGCATCGCCAGCACGGGCTTGAAATAAAGGACCGATCATGGGCCGCATCCGCATCGAAAACCTGCGCAAGAACTTCGGCGCCCACGAGGTTCTGAAAAACATCAACCTCGACATCGGCGAAGGGGAACTTGCCGTCTTTGTCGGCCCCTCGGGCTGCGGAAAATCCACGCTGCTGCGGCAGATCTCGGGGCTGGACCAACCCACATCCGGGCACATTTTCATCGACGACAAGGACGTGACCGGGGTGAGTGCGGCCGATCGTGGCCTTGCGATGGTGTTCCAAAGTTACGCGCTCTACCCCCACATGACGGTCCTGCAAAACCTGACCTTCGGCCTGCAGAACATGAAGATGGCCAAGGTCGAGATCGACCGCCGCGTGGCCGACGCCGCGCGGATGTTGGAGATTGAACCGCTTTTGTCCCGCCGCCCCGGCCAGCTGTCGGGGGGGCAGCGGCAGCGGGTCGCCATCGGGCGGGCCATCGTGCGCGACCCCACGGCGTTCCTGCTGGACGAACCGCTGTCCAACCTCGACGCCGAACTGCGGGTGTCGATGCGGGCGGAACTGGCCGCCCTGCATGCCCGCCTTGCCGCCACGATGATCTACGTGACCCACGATCAGGTCGAGGCGATGACGCTGGCCGACCGCATCGTCGTGCTGCGGGCGGGCAAGATCGAACAGGTGGCCGCCCCCATCGACCTGTTCGACAAACCCGCCAACCGCTTTGTGGCGGGCTTCATCGGCGCGCCGTCCATGAACTTCCTGACGGTCGAGGAGGCCACCCCGATCTTGCCCACCGCCCCCGCTGGCACCGCACTTGTGGGGGTGCGCCCGCAACACCTCGACCCTGCCGAAACCGGGCTGGACGTGACGGTGTCGCTGGTGGAATCGCTGGGCACCGAAACGGTGATCCACGCCACGCTCGCCACCGGCACCCGCATCCTTGCCACGCTGCCCGGCCATGTCCGGGCCAAGGTGGGCGAGCATCTCAAACTCGGCGGTGACCCGGCGCGAATGCACTTCTTTGACGGGCAGGATCAGCGGATCGGCTGAAGCCACCTCTCGAAAAATGCCAGCACAGCGGCCCGCATCGCAGGCGTCTCCTGATGGCCATGGTCCGGCTCGATCATCACCGCCAGCCGGTCCTCGACGCCCGCATATCCCACCCGCAGATCGGCCAGCGCCACCTCGCGCCCCCGCTCGGGCGTCAGCGGGTCCAGCGCGCCCAAGCCCACGAACTGCGGGCGCGGGGACACCATACCGGCGATCTGGCCATTGCGGGCAACGCCCAGCAATCCCGGCACGGTCAGATAGATGCCATGCAGGTCGTGCGCCCCCGCCGCGATCAATTCCTCGAAATCCGCCAGACAGCACAGTTGGGCCAGGGCCGCCACGCGACCATCCACAGCAGCCAGCCAATACCCAAGGGTGCAACCCATCGACAGGCCGTACACCCCGATCCGGCCCGCATCGACCCAACCCTGCGACGCCAGCCAATCCACCTGCGATGACAACTCGCCCATCATCCGGCCCGCCAGCGACCCACCGCGCCACAGGGCCGCCTTGGCCGCCGCACTCTCGTCCTCGCCCGCCCGCGCCCCGAAACAGGGCATGTCCAGACAGACCGAGGCGATGCCGCGCGCTAGCAACTCTGGCCCCAATGGGGAAGGCTGCGCCGGACGCCCCTCGGTCAACTCCTTCGCCCCTATATGATAGGCTCCACCATGGGCGTGGATGACCAGAACGGCGGGAAACGGCCCCGTCCCGTCCGGGCGCAGCAGGATGCCGGTCACCGGCGCATCGTCCGCACCCGCGAACTCCAGAACATACCGCCCCGGCCCCACCTGCCGTTCGGACCGGAACGCCAGCGGGTGCTGCCCGATCTCGAACCGTCGGGCCAATTCCTCCCTCATGCAGGCTCGCCCCCCAAGACAGCCCAGAAATCATCCGCCTGGTTGAGGTGCGGAAACGGGCGGTCCGGAACGGGTACATCCAGAAACCGGCAAATCGGCTCCCATCCTTCGGCCACGTCGAACACCAACAGGCGGCCCTCCGGCACGGCGGCGCGCACCTCGGCCTCGCGGCGCAGCAGGGCGGCGATGCAGGTATCGTGATCCTCGGGGTGGCCCTGAAATGTCGATTCGGACAGGACCGGCCCCATTGCATCCATCATGGCGGTGATGTGCGGCGGCAACGGCATGTCGCGGTACAGCCGGTTCAGCTTCATGATGGTCTTGGAATAGCTTTTCCACCAGCTTTCAGGGGGGCGGGTCGAATGGATGACCAACGCGACGGGAAAGGCATCCATCGACGCCCGCCAGACATGGGCACCCGGCCAGTCCACCTGCGCCTGATACCCCTCGAACGCATCGGCCAACTGGCCATGGTCGCCCTCGATGATGCGCAGCCACAGCGGCACCGCCTGCGGATTCCGGAACACCTCTTCCATGTGATGGCAGGGGGCAAACCCCAGAATTTCCAGTGCCAGTTTCAGCGACCGTGTGCCGGTCCGGCCAAAACCGGACCCGATAACGCGCAAAGCCATAGGCCCAGCCTTTCAAAAAAGAATGCGGGCGACTCGGCCCGCAGGATCACCCTACACCGGACGGGGCAATCGGGCGAACAGACGCAAGGCATGGCTTGGATCGGTCGCCACGGCGGGCAACACCGGATCATAGGCCGCGCGGATCACCCCAGCGATATCGGGGCGCAACACAGCCACCCCCTCGGCCAGCACAAGGGGCGAAGCGTCCTGAAACGCTGTGTCCGACCACAGCAGGATCAACTGCACGGCCTGCGACAGGGCCAGCGTCGCGGCAGGCACGGCGGACAGATGATCGTCCATGCGGATGAACACGAAACAGGCGCGGATCGCACCCTCGGGGTCAAAGCGAAAGATGCGGTATTGATTGGCCTCGGCGGCTTTCAGGCGGGCCAACAGCGGAGCCAGGTCAGGGACCAGACGGTCCAGATCGGGAACCTCGGCCAGTTCCGCCCAGTCGCGGCAAAAGAACACCATCAGGTTGACGCCCAACTCGGGGTCAAACTCGGCCATCTTGTGACCCGCGAGCGTCACCACCGCCTCGATCGCACCCTTGACGACCGACAGGGTGGCATCTTCGACGCCAAAGACGACAGGCACGATGGGCCTGCCCCAGCGGGCACACAGATAGGTGCCGTCCTTGCGGGTGAACAGGTGGGATATCTGGTCGGGCGTCATCCGGTTCACCTTGCCATAATAACTCCCGCCGGAGGCTCCGAAAGATCGGACAGGAGCGGCGGTCAACCATGTGGGTAGCATCCAGGGCCCAAGGACAAAAGCCCCCCAAGTCACCGGAGCCGGTCCGGCACCCAAAACCGACGTTAACACTTTTATCTTTTTAGTTCAGCGGCTTGAAATCCGTTCAACCGTGCACGCCCTCACCCGAACAAATCCGCGGTACCCTTCGGCGGTTCCAGTCCCAGATGCCGCCACGCCCCCTGGGTCAGCATCCGCCCCCGCGGGGTTCGCTGGATCAGCCCCTGCTGAAGCAGGAACGGCTCGATCACCTCCTCCAGCGAATCCCGGCTCTCCGACAGGGCGGCACACAGGGTCTCGATCCCCACCGGACCACCCGCGTAACTCTCGGCAAGCAACCTCAGATAGCGGCGGTCGGCCCCATCCAGACCCAAATGATCGACACCCAACCGGGTCAGCGCCCGGTCAGCAATCTCACGGGTCACTTTGCCGTTCCCTTCGACCAGCGCAAAATCGACAACCCGGCGCAGCAACCGACCCGCGATCCGCGGCGTCCCCCGCGCCCGCTTGGCGATCTCAAGCGCGCCGTCCTCTTCGGCCGGGGCCCCCATCAGCCGGGCGCCGCGCGTCACGATCTGATGCAGTTCCGGGACGGTATAGAATTCCAGCCGGGTCGGGATCCCAAATCGATCGCGCAGGGGGGTGGTGAGCAGCCCCATCCGGGTCGTCGCCCCGACCAGGGTAAAGGGCTGCAACTCGATCCGGACGGTGCGGGCGGCGGGCCCCTCACCAATCACGAGGTCCAGCTCGAAATCCTCAAGTGCGGGATAGAGGATCTCTTCGACGACCGGATTCAGGCGGTGAATCTCGTCGATGAACAGCACATCCCGCGCCTCGAGGTTGGTCAGGATGGCCGCCAGATCGCCCGCCTTGGCCAGAACCGGGCCGGACGTCATCCGGAAATTCACGCCGAGCTCGCGGGCCATGATCTGGGCGAGCGTCGTCTTTCCCAGGCCGGGGGGGCCGTGAAACAGGGTGTGATCCATCGCCTCGCCGCGCATTTTCGCGCTTTGGATGAACACCCGCAGGTTCGCCCGCGCCTCGGCCTGCCCGACAAAATCATCAAGCGACTGAGGGCGCAGCGCCCGGTCATGATCGGCGGCTGTATCCTCGGGCTGGCGGGCTGGGCGCAAAGTGGGATCAGGCTGGGTCATGCCGCTACCTTGCCCGGCAGATCACAGGGGCGCAACGGCAGCCAGCTTAGCGCGGAAAATGCGCATTTTCCGCCACGATTTCCGCGCGGAAATCGCGCCCGGCAGATCTGAGGTGCGTCAGTCATCCTTTGGGCGCCAAAAGCTTGAGCGCGGCGCGGATCAGCGCGCCCGTCTCAAGCCCTGCCTCGTTCCCCAACGCCTGCGCGACGGCTCCTGCCGCCTCTCCCGGCGCGTAGCCGAGATTGGCCAAAGCTGACAGGGCCTCGGATTGTGCCGGGTTTGACTGCGCGACCGGCCTGACCACACGCGGGGACGCTTCGATCACTTCATCCCCCATCGCCTGCGCGACTGATCCGCCGATTGCCATGACCGAGGGAGCCTTGTCCTTGAGATCGAGAATGACCTTTTGCGCGGTCTTGGGGCCGACCCCCTTGGCCCTTGCGATGGCGTTCCAGTCGCCCAGGGCCACGGCCCGGCTGACCCCGTCCGGCCCCAGCGCCCCCTGAATCGACAGCGCCGCCTTGGCGCCCACCCCCTGCACGGTCATCAGCAGGCGGTGCCATTCCTTTTCGGCAAGGGTCGTGAAACCAAAAAGCTGCATCACGTCCTCGCGGACCAGCAGGTCGGTATAAAGCGCCACTGCCTCGCCCACCCGCGGCAGGGCGGCCATGGTCCGGTCAGAGACAAAGACGATATACCCCACCCCGCGCACATCGATCAGGACATGATCGGTTGCGCGATAGTCAAGGATGCCCGAAATCTTGCCGATCATCCTGCTGCCCTTTGAATGGCGCGGGCCAGATGGCCGGCCGATTGCAGGTGATGGGCGTGACAGATTGCAATTGCCAACGCATCGGCCGCATCCGGCCCCTTGAACACCACGCCGGGCAGTTGCAGGCGGACCATATGCTGGACTTGCACCTTGTCCGCGTGGCCCACCCCCACGACAGCCTTTTTCACCGCGTTGGGGGCGTGTTCCCCGACGGGCAAACCGGCCTGCGCCGGGACCAGCAGGGCGATGCCCCGCGCCTGCCCCAATTTCAGTGTTCCCGCCCCGTCCTTGTTGACAAAAGTGTTCTCGACCGCTGCCGCATCGGGCGCATAGGTGCGCAAGACGTGGCTGAGTTGGTCGAAAAGCGACAACAGGCGCACCGCCAGATCATCGCCCACCGAATGACAGATGCCGTTCGCCACATGGCTGAGCCGCGATCCCTGCACGTCGATGACGCCCCAGCCCATGTTCCGCAGGCCCGGATCAATGCCCAAAACGCGCATGCTGCCCCCTGTTGGTGTTGTTCTTGCAACAGGCCTAGCACAAAAGAGGAACATGCGCCAAGGGCGATTAGATGCCGCGCCGCAGCATCGCTGCCGCATTTCCGCCGCAATCGTTGTCGAAAAGCGTCATCCGCCGCTGCGACACCGACATTTCAAACCCTTTATTTACAAAGGATTTACACGGGAAGCCGCTCAATAAACAGGCATTCTGAAAACGCATGTGACCTATGCAAAAACGACACTGGTGCGGACAAACAGACAAGCCTAGATGCGCATCACAACATGAGACATCGCTGCTGTTGAGCAGCCCCGCAACATCAAGGAACATGGCCATGGCCGCTTTTGACACCACCCGCTCTTTCACCGCGCCGTCGATGGCCGGTCGTATCACTTCTGTTTTCGCATCGCTGTTCAGCGCGCTGTCCGACTGGAACGATGCGCGGATCACCCGCAAGTCGCTGTCGCGCCTGTCGGCCCGGGAACTGGACGATATCGGCCTGTCCTACGGCGACATCGACGCCATCGCGACCCGCGACGCCCGCAACTAAGCCGCCTGGTCGCTTTCGGGCGACCTTAAAACGATTGAAGCCGCGCCCGGACTGTCGTCCGGCGCGGCTTTTTCGTTGATCGGCCGTAGCCAGATCAGTGCAAGAATGCGTTGGCCTGTTTGGCAACCCAGGTCGATACCGGGTCCGCCTGCATGATCCAAGCGCCGCCCTGTTCGATGATCGACCCAGTAGCAAGGGTGTTCACCCGGTCGCCATAGACGGCCGACCCAAGGCTGAGCAGCAGGAACGATTTGAACAGAAAGAAGGCTCCGACGAGGATCAACAGCGCGTTCAAAGGCAGCCGGGGCGCACGGCGACGGGGCCGTGCCACGATCAGACCGTCAGACAGCATCCGCAACCGGACACCATTGCGCATCCGTGCGTGAACCTGGTTGATCCGATTCAACCGCTTTTCGAATGGGACTTGGCTCATCGCCATGACAGCCTCCGTGTGAAGCCCCCACCTCACCCGACCAATCTCAGGGTCAATTGTGGCAATTTTGGGGCAACCCGCATCGGTTGGTCAAATTTGACCCTAATTTTAAAGGCCCTTGGCGAGAGTCAGCGTGGTCCAGTCAACAATGTCTTCGCGGTGTACCAGATTGATCCCGGACCGTGCATAAGCGGTCAGGACATCGTCGGCCTGTTCGACCAGAAGGCCCGACAGAATCACCCTTCCCCCCGGCGTCAGATGCCGCCCCATGTCCGGAGCGAGGGCGATCAGTGGTCCCTTTAGGATATTGGCCAGAATCAGATCAAAGGGGGCAGCTTCGGCCAGATCGGGCGCGTCAAATCCCGCTGCCTCGACACAGCGCACGCGGTCCGCCAGCCCATTTGCCGCCACATTTGCTGCCGCAACATCAACGGCGACCGGGTCGATGTCACTGGCCAGAACCGGATTGGGGAACACATGCGCCGCCGCCATGGCCAGAACCGCCGTGCCGCAGCCGATGTCGACGACGTTCTGCGCCATTATCCCCTGCGCGGCCAACCGGTCGATCGCCCGCAGGCATCCCAGCGTGGTGCCGTGGTGCCCGGTACCAAAGGCCATCGCAGCCTCGATAAGCAGGGGAATGCTGCCATCGGGGATCCTGTCGGCGTCGTGGCTGCCATGGACCCAGAACCGCCCGGCTTGGACGGGCGCAAGTTCCCGACGGACCTTGGCGACCCAATCTTCGTCCGGCACTTCGGACACGACAAAGGGGCGCAGGCCAAAGGCTGCCTCGATCAGGGCGAACCCAGCCAGATCAGGCGGATCGACGAAATAGGCGCCCACCTCGTACAGGCCCGATCCGTCCTCTACCTCGGTCACGCCGACAGCGGTGGGTTCGGGCGTCATCTCTTCGATGGCGTCGGCCACGGTCTGAGCAAGGTCCTGTCCGGTCACGGTGGTCAGGGCGGCGTAGGTGAGCATGGTCAACTCCTGCGGTCGGGTTGCCCCCGGTTAGGGCGCGGCGCAGCCCCCGTCAATCGCGGCTAGAGGCCGCGGGCCACGAGGGCGGCATCGGCGGCGATCCGTTCGGCCTCGCGGCTCATCGCCCAAAGCTGACCATCGGCGGACGGCTTGTAGGAACAGAAGTAAAGGCCGCGGGCCGCTGTCCGGTCGCCACTGATCCGGGGGCGGCCCTGATCGTCCAGGACCTCGGGCGCGTCGCCCAGCAACGGTCGCAGATCAGTGCGATAGCCGGTGGCAAGGATGATGACGTCATAGTCAGCCTCGACACCATCCGCGAAATGGACGGTTGTCCCGTCCGACCTGACGGGCCCCTGCCGCGCCGTGATCCGCCCGGCCTTGAGCGCCGCAAGAGTGCCGACATCTATCAGGGGGATCTGCCCGTCCTCGATGATCTGGCTGATCGGCCCCTTGGCAGCCTGCCGCAGACCATATTGGTCGTAGTGTCCCAGTTTCATTCGCAACACCGGCATCATCAGTGCTTCGGCGGTCTTGTAGGGCAGGACCTTTCGGACGATCCCGAAGGACGTGATCGGGATGCCGAACAATTCCTTTGGCAAAAGGTTCACCGGGCTGCGCACGGCAATGTCCACGGTGACGCCGGCATCCGCCAGATCGAGGGCGATGTCGCCGCCAGAATTGCCAAAGCCGACGACCAGAACGCGCTTGCCCCGGACGTCGTCTGGATTGCGATAGGCTGACGAATGAAGAACCGCACCCCGAAAGTAGGGCAGCCCCGGCCATTCTGCCAGATGCGGCGTGGCGTTCATGCCCGTGGCAAACACCAGAACCTCGGCACTTTCCGTTCCGGCGTCGGTTTGCACCTCCCAGCCCGCGCCTTTGGCCGCCACCCGACGCACATCAACCCCCAGCCGGGGGGACAGGCCAAAGTGGCGGGCATACCCCTCGAGATAGGCAATCACTTCTGCCTTGGCCGGATAGCGGCCCTTGGCCCGCGGCATCGGCCAGCCCGGCAATCCGGACCGCCCTCGCGCTGTGTGCAGTTTCAGCCGGTCGTAGTGACTGCGCCAGCTTTGGCCGATGGTGGGCGCACGGTCGAGGATCTCGGCCTCCAGCCCCATCCGTTTCAGACAGGCCGCCGTTGCCAGCCCGGCAGGTCCTGCCCCGATCACGATGGCGCGCATGGAAGTCCCCCGTCTGTTTCGGCCCGGTTCACCTTGCACTAACAACTCCCGCCGGAGGCTCCAAGGTCAAAGGATGGAGCCTCCGGCGGGAGTTTTTCAGACCAAAGAAGTTCAGGGCCGTTCTGTAAAGTGGGAGTCATCCCACCTTTCCCTCAATAAAAACTCTGCGGGTCGATATCTATCGCCAACCGCAGGGTCGCAGGCGGTTTGAACTGGGCGACCCATTCGGCCAGCGCCGCCTGCAAGGGTGCCCCCTTTTCCGCCTTGACCAGAAGCCTAACCCGGTGCCTGCCCCGGATGCGGGCGATGGGCGCGGGGGCAGGGCCGAACACCTGTGCGCCGATCCGGCGCAGGGGGCCATCTGCCCGGGCGAGCGCTGTGCCCAGATCAAACACCTCTTGCACGTTGGGGCTGGACAGCACGATCCCCGCCATCCGCCCATAGGGGGGAACGCCCGCTGTCTTGCGCTCTTCGGCCTCGGCCCGCCAGAACCCCTCTTCATCCCCTGCGAGGGTCGCCCGGATGACAGGATGTTCGGGCTGAAACGTCTGGAGAAGCGCCTGCCCCGGCACCTCGGCCCGTCCGGCCCGTCCCGCCACCTGCCGCATCAGTTGAAACGTCCGTTCAGCCGCCCGCAGGTCAGACCCTTGCAACCCCAGATCGGCGTCGATCACGCCGACGAGAGTGAGGTTGGGAAAGTTGTGCCCCTTTGCCACAAGTTGCGTGCCGATGATGATGTCCGCCCCGCCCTCGGCAATGTCCTTGATGGCCGCCTTCAGCGCCCGGGCCGATCCGAACAGGTCAGAGGACAGCACCGACACCCGCGCCTGCGGGAACAGTATGGCGACCTCTTCTGCCAGCCGTTCGACCCCCGGCCCAATGGGGGCCAGCTTCCCCTCGACCTTGCAGGACGGACAGGCGAGCGGGATCGGTTTTGTCTCGCCGCACTGATGGCACATCAGCCGTTTGAGGAACCGGTGTTCGACCATCCGCGCATCGCAATGATCGCAGCCGATCTGGTGTCCGCAGGCCCGGCAAACGGTCGTCGGCGCATAGCCGCGCCGGTTGAGAAACAACAGCGCCTGTTCGCCCTTGTCCAGCCGCGTCTGCACGGCCCGCTGTAAGGTGGGTGAAACCCACCGCCCCCCCGGCAATTCTTCGACTCGCATGTCGATCGCCCGCATGTCGGGCATCACGGCGGGGCCAAAGCGCGACGTGAGTTCCAGCCGCGCATACTTCCCCGCCTCGACATTGGCCCAGCTTTCCAGGCTGGGCGTGGCGGAGGCCAGCACGACCTGGGCTGCGTTGATATGCGCCCGCAGGACGGCCATATCGCGGGCATTATACAAAACGCCGTCCTCTTGTTTGTAAGACGTGTCGTGTTCTTCATCGACCACAATCAGCCCCAGATCGCGGAACGGCAGGAACAGAGCCGACCGGGCGCCGACGACCAGTTGCGCCGCCCCCTGTCCCACCATCTTCCACGCCCGCCGCCGTTCGGTCATCGTGACACCCGAATGCCATTCGCAGGCCCGCATCCCGAACCGCGCCTCGACCCGGTCCAGAAATTCCCCCGACAGCGCGATTTCGGGCAACAGGACCAGCGCCTGTCGGCCCATCCGCAGACATTCGGCCACAGCCTCCAGATAGACCTCGGTCTTGCCCGATCCGGTCACGCCCTTGAGCAGGGTCGCGCCATAAACGCCCGAGCGCACCGCCGCCCGCAGCGTTTCTGCCCCGGCGGCCTGATCGGGGGTCAGGTTCTTGCCCCCGTGATCGGGGTCAAGGGTGGGATAGGGCGTGTCGCGGGGGGCATCCTCTTCGCTGACCGCCCCTTGCTTGACCATTCCCTTGACGACCGACGTCCCGACCCCCGCCATTTCCGCCACTTCGCCCAAGGTGAACGACAGCCCGCCATAGTCGCGCAGCACGTCCAGAACACGGATGCGGGCGTCAGTCATCCGGTCAGGTTCGTTCGATCCCAGACGGTACACCTTGCGCATGGACGGCGCATCGCCCAAGCCCGGCGCGCGAGTGGCCAGCCGCAGCATCGCGGGCATAGGGGTCAGGGTATAATCCGCCACCCGCCCCAGAAACTGCCGCATCTCGTCGCGCATGGGGGCTGCGTCCAGAACGCGGCAGACCGACCGGATTTTCGACCGGTCGTAATCGCCCACTCCCGGCCCCCAGACCACGCCCAGAACCTTGCGTGGTCCCAGTGGCACCTCGACGTAGTCGCCCAACCGGCAGCCCCCCTCGGGTGCCTTGTAATCCAGCACCCGGTCCAGCGGCTGCGTGGTCAGGACGCCGACCAGATCGCCTTGGGAGAAGAACTCTTGAGTCATCGCACCATGGTTTCAGGGTTTGCCGGGACGGTCTGACTGAGGTAAACCCTGGGCCGAGCCAAGCCAACCCATACCCGGAGAGCCGCGATGAAATTCTTTGTAGACACCGCCGAGATCGACCAGATCAAGGAACTCAACGATCTGGGAATGGTCGATGGGGTGACAACCAACCCCTCGCTCATTGCCAAGTCGGGCCGCGACATCACCGAAGTCACGCGCGAGATTTGCGGGATTGTGTCCGGCCCCGTGTCGGCCGAGGTCGTGGCGCTGGATGCCGAAACGATGATCGAACAGGGTCGCAAGCTGGCATCGATCGCCGACAACATCGCCGTCAAGGTGCCGCTGACCTGGGACGGCCTGAAGGCTTGCAAGGTCCTGTCGGGAGAAGGCAAGATGGTCAACGTCACCCTGTGCTTTACCGCCAACCAGGCCCTTCTCGCCGCCAAGGCGGGGGCCACGTTCATCAGTCCCTTCATTGGTCGGCTGGACGATCTGAACATGGACGGGCTTGAGCTGATCGAGGATATCCGCACGATCTATGACAACTACGGCTTTGAAACGCAGATCCTTGCCGCTTCGATCCGGTCGGCCAACCACATGTCCGAATGTGCCAAGATCGGCGCTGATGTGGCCACCGCGCCTGCGTCGGTCATCAAGGCGATGGCCAATCACGTCCTGACCGACAAGGGGCTTGACCAGTTCATGAAGGACGCGGCCAAAGCCGGGATCAAGATCTGATCCCGGCCCGTACGGGTTAGCAGTTCAGGGCAACGTCCAACTGAGCCTGCCCGAGGATTTCGTAGGCCGATCCGACATCCGTCAATTCGGATGTGCAGGGATCCGTTGCTCCACCGGTCTGTCCCGTGGTCGGATCGCCGCCGTCATGTTCCAACCCGTCGGGCCCGCCGATGACGCCCCCCGTGTCCACGGTTGGGACCCCATGCATGGCCCGGCAACCGCTGAGCCGGTCCAGAGCGACGGTCAGAGCGCCCCGCGCTGTCTTGAGGTCCCCCTCTGCCCGCAAGCAGGGTAGCGATTTGGGCGGTTGCGCGTCCCCGCCGCCTCCGAAGATGCCCCGGACCCAGTCGTAAAGGCTCTGGCTGCTGGCCTCGGTTCTTCCCGCGTCGCCGCAGGCGGCCCGCATCAGGATCATCCAGTCCGCCATAGTCAGGGCGCCTTCGGCCTTGCCCGGTCCGCGCAGTGTGGCGATCAGTCCGCCTGCCTCGGCCAGGGCGGGGGCTGCCTTGTCAAACGGCAGCACGTCGAACCCGGCCTGTTGGAACAGCAAATGGATGCGGCGCTGGCCCTGCACGGTCCTGCGAGACCTGATGAATTCGGCCGCGCTTTCGTCCGGCGGCGGCCCGGAGATGGGGAGAAATGGTTTCTTCATGCGATGACCTTTCAAAATGTGATATTGCTCAATGCCCGGTGATGTTTGCCGCATTTTCGGATTTGACCAAGACTAAACTTCCCCAAAACGGCGGGTTGACCGATCGCTCCTTCATCTGACATAGAGCCCGTGCCATCGGCCTTACATGAGCTTTGCCCTACAAATTCTTGGCCCGGCATGAAAAAACATAAAGAATTTCGCGCACGACCCTGCTAAGGTTTCGCGCAAGCCAACAAAGAGTACCCCATGACCAGCAAGCCCCAGTTCGACGATACGGTCCGCGACCGCATCATCGCCGACCCCGATGTTCTGCTGGAAGATCAGGACATCATGCGCGCCCTTGTCGCCGCGAACGAGAAATCCATGGGCGGCAACATTGTCGATTTGCGCGGCATCGCCATGGAACGGCTCGAGGCGCGGCTGGACCGGCTTGAGGATACCCACCGTTCGGTCATCGCAGCAGCCTATGAAAATCTGGCCGGAACCAATCAGGTGCACCGGGCCGTCCTGCGCCTTATGGATGCCACCAAGTTCGAGGTATTTCTGCGCGACCTGGGCACCGATGTCGCCGATATCCTGCGCGTGGATGCGATGCGGCTGGTACTTGAAACGATGGTGACCGAAGAGGAACCGGCGATCAAACGACTGGGCGATGTTCTGGCCGTGGCCGAACCGGGATTTGTCGAATCCTATGTGACCCGCGGCCGCAACCTCCCCGTCCGGCAGGTCACCCTGCGGCAGGTCAAGCCCGAGGATGGGCATGTCTATGGCGACAAGGCCGACTACATTCGGTCCGAAGCGTGCCTCAAGCTCGATTTCGGCCCTGGTCGCTTGCCCGGCATGTTGGTCATGGGGTCCGAGGACCCGCATCAGTTCTCTCCGCAGCAAGGCACCGATCTGCTGACCTTTTTCGGCGGCGTATTCGAACGGGCCATGCGGCGTTGGCTGTCCTGAGCCAGTGATCGCCCCCGCGCTCACCGATGCGCTGGCCCGGTGGCTTGACCACGAACGGGCGATCAACGGGGCGGCCGCCAACACGATCAAGGCCTATCAGGCTGATGTTCTGGGCTTTATGGCCTTCATGGGCCAGCACCATGCCGACCAGCTGGGCCTTGGCCCGATTTCCCGCGTGACCCTGCCAGACATGCGGTCATGGATGGCGCAGGAACGGCGGCGCGGGGTCGGCCCCCGGTCGCTGGCCCGGTCGCTCTCGGCGGTCAAATCCTTTTATCGCTGGCTGTCCGAGAGGGAAGGGTTCGAGCCCACCGCAGTCCTGTCCACCCGGTCGCCGAAATTCACCCGCAAACTGCCCCGCCCGCTCGCCGAGGATGCCGCAACGGCAATGATCGACACGGTCGAGATGCAGGCCCGCGACCCGTGGGTTGCCGCGCGGGATGCCGCCGTGGTGACGCTGCTTTACGGCTGCGGGTTGCGCATATCCGAGGCGCTGGGACTGACAGGAGCCGACGTCCCATTGCCCTCGGTCCTGCGGATCGTCGGCAAGGGCGGCAAAGAGCGGGTCGTCCCCGTCATCGACGCGGCCCGCGAGGCGGTCGCGGTCTACCTGCGACTGTGTCCCTACCCGGTCGAACCTGCCGCCCCCCTGTTCCGCGCCGTGCGCGGCGGCCCCCTGTCCCCCCGCCCGATACAAAAAGTGATGGAGCAGGCGCGGATGCAGCTTGGCCTGCCCGCCACCGCCACCCCCCACGCCATGCGCCATTCCTTTGCCACCCACCTGCTGAACGCCGGGGGGGATCTGCGGGCGATCCAGGAACTGCTGGGCCACGCGTCACTGTCGACCACGCAGGCCTATACCGCAGTGGACACCACCCGCCTGATGGAGGTCTATGAGATGGCCCATCCGCGGGCGCAGGCCGCCGAATAATTCGCCCCTGGCCCGTGTTCCCCGGTTGCCCCTTGTCCCCTGTTGCGTCATGACATTTCGATGACACTTCGCCACAAAGCCCTGTTCGTCCACCTTTTGACCGCCACCGGGGCGGTCTTTGCCATGCTGGCGATGTTGGCGGCCGTCGACCACAAGTGGAGCCTGATGTTCCTCTGGCTGGTCGTGGCCTTTCTGGTCGACGGCATCGACGGCCCACTTGCCCGCCGCTACGACGTCAAGACGAACGCGCCAGAGTTTGACGGGGTCCTGCTCGATCTCATCATCGACTACCTGACCTATGTGTTCATCCCCGCCTACGCGCTGTTCAAACACCCCGATCTGATGCCCGGCTGGACCGGCTGGATCGGGATTTTCATCATCACCTTCGCCTCGGCCATGTATTTCGCCGACACCCGGATGAAGACCAAGGACTATTCCTTTTCCGGCTTTCCGGGTTGCTGGAACATGGTGGTTCTGGTGCTGTTCGCGCTCAAACCGGGGTTCTGGGTGATCCTGGCGTTGGTGACGGTCCTGGCCATTACCATGTTCCTTCCGGTAAAATTCGTGCATCCCGTGCGGACAAAACGCTGGCGTGCGGTGACGCTGCCGATGGCACTGGGCTGGACAGGGTTCGCGGGCATGGCGGCCTGGGTCAACTTTGATCCGGGTAACTGGGCGCACTACGGGCTGGTCGTGACCTCGATCTACCTGCTGGGTGCCGGTGCCGCCCAACAAGTGATCTACGGCAAAGAGGGGTAAGGCGCGCCCGGAAAAAGGTCCGGTAGACCTTTTTCAGCGCAGAACGGGAGAAGTCACAGGGCCCTCTGTAGGGCGGGTTTCAACCCGCCACCCCCCTCAGATCAACAACGCCGCCGCCGATTCCAGCCGTAGCAGGGCGACCTTGGTCTCGACCCCGCCCGACCCCGAATATCCGCCCAACCCGCAAGT
Organism: Marivivens sp.; assembly: GCA_024642115.1. GTDB lineage: Bacteria > Pseudomonadota > Alphaproteobacteria > Rhodobacterales > Rhodobacteraceae > JAHEBU01. The sequence continues at coordinate 96,850 of JAHEBU010000006.1, forward strand.
CCCAAGAACGCGGTGACAGGGTATCAGGATCGGAATCGGATTGGCGCCACAGGCCTGCCCGACAGCCTGCGCCGAAACGCCCAGAGCCTTGGACAGATCGCCGTACGTGCGCGTCTGGCCAAAGGGGATCGCACACAGCGTCGCCAGAAACCGCTGCTGGAACGGCGACCCGGCCGGGCGCAGTGGCACGGTGAACGTCTCCAGCCGCCTGTCGAAATAGGCAGCCAGTTCCTCGACCGCCTGCCGCAGGACCGGATCGTCGTCGTCCCGTGGACAGGGCCGCCAGTCCAAGGCAACGACAGCCCCCTCGCGCACATGGACGGTCAGCGGGCCCACGGGGGACCCCAAGCCCGCCTTTAAAGTGGGCTTCAACCCACCCTCTTAGCCCAGCTCGGACAGCGCCGCGTCGCAGCGGGCGCAGGTGCCGGGATGGGCATGGCTGCCGACGTCGGGCAGGATTTTCCAGCAGCGGTCGCATTTCTCGCCCGTGGCAGGGGCAAAGACGACCGCCACATCGGCCACATCTTCCAGCCGGAACGCGCCTTCGGGTGCGGGGCCAGTTGCGATTTTGATACCTGACGTGATGCTCACATCCTCGAACGCGACGGATTCCAGGACTTTTGCAATCTCCGTCGATACATGAACGACAGGGGCTGCCTCGAGGCTGGCACCGATGACCTTGGCGGTTCGCTGGACCTCCAACGCGCCGTTTACGACCCGACGGGCGCGGCGGACAACGGCCCATTTCGCGGCCAGCGCGTCGTTGCGCCAGTCGGTCGGGGTGGCCGGAATGTCCTGCAAGTGGACCGACGACTCCTCGCCCGGGAACCGCTCCAGCCAGACTTCTTCCATCGTGAATACCAGAACGGGGGCAAGCCATGTCGTCAGCCGGTGGAACAGAAGGTCCAGCACGGTGCGGGCGGCGCGGCGGCGCGGCGTGTCCCCGTCGCAATACAGCGCATCCTTGCGGATATCGAAGTAGAACGCCGACAGGTCAACCGTGGCAAAGGTGAACACCGCCTGAAACACGCCTTGAAAGTCGTATCTCGCATAACCGTCGCGAACGACCTGATCCAGTTCGGCCAGACGGTGCAGCACCCAGCGTTCCAGTTCGGGCATATCGCCGGGGGCAACCCGGTCGGATTCGCTGAAATCGGTCAGCGATCCCAGCATGTAGCGCATCGTGTTGCGCAGGCGGCGATAACTGTCGGCGGTCCCTTTCAGGATTTCCGGCCCGATCCGCTGATCGACGGTGAAATCGGCCTGCGCCACCCAAAGCCGCAGAATGTCGGCGCCGTATTCTTCGATCACCTTGGCAGGAACGATGGTATTGCCCAACGATTTGGACATCTTCATGCCCTTTTCGTCCAGGGTGAACCCATGGGTCAGCACGCCGCGATAGGGCGCGCGGCCCATCGTGCCGCAGGCCTGCAACATCGACGAATGGAACCAGCCGCGATGCTGGTCGGTCCCTTCCAGATACAGGTCGGCCAGTCCATCCGCCGACCCATCGGGCCGGTCGCGCAGGACAAAGGCGTGCGTCGAGCCAGAGTCGAACCACACATCAAGGATATCGAACACCTGATCGTAGTCGTTTACGTTCACCAACCCGCCCAAGAACCGCTCTTTGGCGCCCTCGACATACCAGCAATCGGCCCCCTCGGCCTCGAACGCCTCGACGATCCGTTTGTTAACCTCTGAGTTGCGCAGAAGGAAATCAGGGTCGGTGGGCAGCGCCCCCTTTTTCGTGAAACAGGTCAGCGGCACGCCCCAGGCCCGTTGCCGCGACAGCACCCAGTCGGGCCGCGCTTCGATCATCGAATGGATGCGGTTGCGCCCGCTTTGCGGGGTCCAGGTCACCAGTTCGTCGATCGAGGTCAGCGCCCGTTGGCGGATCGTCTTGCCGTAGGTGTCCTGCCCGTCCCCGACCTCACGGTCGATGGCGGCGAACCATTGCGGGGTGTTACGGTAGATAACCGGGGCCTTGGACCGCCACGAATGGGGGTAGGAGTGTTTCAGCTTGGCCTTGCCAAACAGGCCACCGGCGCCCGCAAGCGCCTTGATATTGCTGACGTTAGCCGGGCCTTCCTTGCCGTCGGGCAGGATGATGTGCTGCCCACCGAACAGGGGCAGATCGGCGCGGTAGCTGCCGTCCGGTTCGACGTTATAGGTCATCGGCAGGCCGAATTTCAGGCCCATCAGGTAGTCGTCGTCGCCGTGAGAGGGGGCAGTGTGGACAAAGCCGGTCCCCGCATCCTCGGTCACATGATCACCCGGCAGCATGGGGACGTCGAAATCCCATTCGCCGTTGCCGCCCTCGATGCCGCGGTAGGGGTGGGCGAGGATCATGCCGTTCAGCGCCTCGGTCGCCACATCGGCGATCTTTTCAAACCCGGTCACGCGGGAGGCGGCCATGACACTTTCGGCCAGCGCATTGGCCAGCAAGACAACCTCGCCCACCTGCCCTTGGGAATGTTCGTGGACCTGGGTCACGCGGTAGAGGCCGTAGGAAATGGTCGGATTGAACGACACGGCCCGGTTCTGCGGGATGGTCCAGGGGGTGGTTGTCCAGATGACGACCGTAAAGGGATCGGATGATACCTTTTCACCGCCCGCGACGGGGGCGAACCGCACCCAGACCTGATGGCTGGTGTGGTCGTGGTATTCGATTTCGGCCTCGGCCAGGGCTGTCTTTTCAACAGGCGACCACATCACGGGCTTGGAGCCCTGATAGAGCGTGCCGGTCATGAGAAATTTCATGAACTCCTCGGCGATGACGCGTTCGGCGTGGTAATTCATGGTCAGGTAGGGGTCGGCCCAGTTTCCGGTGATGCCCAGCCGCTTGAACTCCTCGCGCTGGATATCGACCCAGCCCTCGGCGAACTTGCGGCATTCCTGCCGGAAGTCGACGATGTTGACGTCGTCCTTGTTCAGGCCCTTGGCGCGGTATTGCTCTTCGATCTTCCATTCGATGGGCAGGCCGTGGCAATCCCAACCGGGGATATAGCGGGCGTCGCGGCCCATCATCTGCTGGCTGCGGACCACCATGTCCTTGAGCGTCTTGTTCAGCGCGTGGCCGATGTGAAGGTGACCGTTGGCGTAGGGGGGGCCGTCGTGCAGGGTAAAGGGTTTGCGCGCCCCGTTGCTGGCCGCCGCCTTGGCCCGCAGTTTGTCATAGATGCCGATTTTCGCCCACCGATCCAGCCACTGCGGTTCGCGGGCGGGTAGGCCGGCGCGCATGGGAAATTCGGTCTTGGGCAGGTTCAGCGTGTCTTTGTAAGTCGAGGTATCGGTCGTTTCGGCGCACATCTGGGGCGTCCTTTGGCAAGTCTGTGAACATCAAAAGGAGAGCGGTGCGACGGGTCAGACACCTTGTCCCGGCGGCTCTGGCTGTCAGAGCGCCGGGCGGCGAATTCGGACTATGATCGGGCTACGCTGGGTCATGGCCGCGCTTATAGAGGGTGGGCGGGGCGGGGTAAAGGTGGGGATGTCGGGGCCAGTTTTCCGCGCCAACCCAGCGCGTTCACGTTTGAACGGCGCGCAACCCACTGACATGAAACGGATTTCTGAATTTTACGAATTGATTAACCATTGAGGCACGCCACCGGGCAGGCCAGAGGCCCACCCGGTGCCGCGTCACGGCGCAAGCGGTCATCAGACCTTGGCGCGGTGTTTCTGGGTCCGGCGCATGACCAGATAGAACAGCGCCACGCCACAGGCAAAAGCGCCAGCGGCAAGTGACATCAGCGGATGGGCAGCCATCCAGGGTCCAAGATTTTGCATTTGATTTTCCTAAAAGTTTACACAGACCTTGGAATTTACCGGGGCAATGTGGCGCAAATTGGGACAGGACGGGACCAGCGCCTGCGGCAGCCTGCCTGCTTGTCCCCGGACCGGGGACCAGTCACAACCGGGCAAAGGACGCCCGCATGATCTCGCCCCGCTTTGCCATCTCCAGCGAACAGATCGACCGCGTCGTCGCGGCTTTTTACGAGGCGGCCCGCCATCACCCCGGCCTTGGCCCCGTCTTTGCCGTCCACGTCACCGACTGGCCCGCGCACGAGGCCAAGGTGGCCGGGTTCTGGCGCAACGCCATCCTGTTCGAACGCAGTTATGACGGCAACCCGATGACCGCCCACCAAAAGGCGGGCAACGTGCGCCCGGGCATGTTCGATGCGTGGCTGGGATTGTTCGATGCGACTTTGCGCCGCGAACTGGAGCCGGACACCGCCGCCGCATGGTCGGCCCTTGCCCACAAGATCGGACAGGGGTTGCGATACGGGGTGGTGGAGCGGGCGACCATCGGGGGCGTGCCAAAGCTGCGTTAGGATAGCCGCCCCCTGACCGTTACCAAGAAAAGTTGACACCGACCCGACCGGCGTTTCCGCCATTGTTGAGCCCGAGTCCAACGGTCGCATCAACAGACACGCCGTCCGATAGCTGTAGTGCGCCGCCGAACCCAAAGGCGGATTCGCCTTCGAATGTGCCGAGGTTCATATTGGCCCCGAACGTCTTTCCCGGCTCGATCCGGGCCGATTGCATGGCAATCCCCAACGCAACCCCTTCGTAGGCCTTCGATACGATTTGCGACTGACCAAAGACAACGCCGGTTTCGGTGTTCACCGCAGTCACGCCCGTATCCGGATTTAGGCAGGTATCGGTTCCCGGTAGAACCAGAAACCCCGCACCGAACTGGTCGCAGGTCCGCACATAGTTGACCGGAACGGCCATCGCAGTCGTGGTCGCAGCCACCAGAAGCCCTGCGATCGTCATTACCTTCGTTGTCATTTTCTTTTCCTTATTCTGAAGGGACGACCCTATGGGGTTATGCGGCGGCACCCAATCGCAATCGGGGTGTCGCCGCAGTTTAGTGGCTGGTGCGTCTTTTCGAAAAATCTTGCCCGAACGGCCAGCGCCTGCTATCTGCCCGCCCATGTCCCAGATGATGAAGAAAACCATGACCACCAAGACCACCGCTTTGGCGGGGGATCTGGTCATGTGCTGCATCTGACGCGACACTGAACCCCAGAGCCCCGCCAAAGCGGTCGGGGCTGGTTCGTGAAAAGCAACCATCGTCCCGACCTTTCCCCCAAGAAAGAGAAAGACCATGAATGCCCATTCCCTGCCCCCCCGATCTGCTGCCCTTGCCCCCGTCATTGCCATTGTCGGCGCGACTGGCGCTGTTGGGATTGAACTGATCCGCGTGCTTGAGGCGCGCCAGACGCCCCTGTCCCGGTTGCGCCTGCTCGCCTCGCCTCGGTCGGCCGGTCGGACCCTGCCGTTTCGCGGAGCAGAGATTGAGGTCGAGGTGCTGACCGAGGACAGCTTTGCCGGGTGCGACATAGTATTCTTTTCCGCGGGCGCGTCGATTTCCCGCAACTATGCGCCTCTGGCGGTGCAGGCGGGCGCGGTCGTGATCGACAATTCGTCCGCCTTTCGGATGGACCCGACCGTGCCGCTGATCGTCCCCGAGGCGAATGCCACAGCCCTGGTCCCCCATGCGGGCATTATCGCCAATCCCAACTGTGTCGCCGCCATTGCCACGGTCGCCCTTGCCCCCCTGCACGCCTGCTGGTCGATCCGTCGTTTGTCCATCGTGACCTACCAAAGCGCGTCCGGTGCTGGCGCTGCCGCGATGGAGGAGTTGCGCGCCGGAACCGCCGCCCATCTGGCAGGCGCGCCGTTCACGCCGCAGGTTTTGCCGCATCCCTATGCCTTTAATATCTTTAGCCATAATGCCGATGTGGATCCCGAGACGGGCTATAACGGGGAGGAGTTGAAGGTCGTGGCCGAGACCCGCCGCATCCTCAACCTGCCGCGGCTGCCCATCGGGATCACCTGCGTCCGCGTCCCCGTCCTGCGCGCCCATTCGATGGCCATCTCTGTCCGGTTCGAGGATCATGTGACCCCGGATCTGGTCCGCGCCCGGCTGGCCAGCGCCCCCGGTGTGCGGCTGGTCGATGACAGGGCCGCCAACCATTTCCCGATGCCGTCCGAGGCCACGGGAACCGATGACGTGCTGGTCGGCCGCATCCGCACCGATCTGGCCGATCCGTCGGGCCGGACCATCGCCATGTTCGTGGCCGGGGATCAATTGCTCAAGGGGGCGGCCCTGAATGCCGTGCAGATTGCCGAGGCGCTGGGGCTGGGCGTGGCGGCGTGAGTGCTTGATTTTCCGGGCGAATCCGGTCCTGACTGCGACATGGAACAAACCATTGCCATTGTCGGGGCCGGGATCGGCGGGTTGGCTGCGGCCAGCCTGCTGGCCGATCTGGGTCATACGGTCACGGTGTTTGACCAGTTCGATCAGCCCCGCCCAGTGGGGTCGGGGCTGGTGATCCAGCCGGTCGGCCAGACGGTTTTGGACAGCGTCGGCGTTCTGGACCTGGCCCGGCGGACAGGTGCTCCGATCCGCCGGATGCTGGGGCACGAGGCGGACAGCGGCCGGACGGTTCTGGACGTCTGGTATGACCGGGCAGGCACCGACCGCGCGGGTCTGGCCATTCATCGCGGGGCCTTGTTTGCCGCGTTGCTGGAAGGGGTGCAGCGGCGCGAGGTAGCTCTGGTCGCGGCCGCACGGGTCAGCGGGGCTGAACGCGGTCATTTAACCTTTGCCGATGGCAGGCGGCGTGGGCCGTTCGATCTGATCGTGGACGCGAGCGGCGCGGGGTCGCCACTGTCGCCGCTCCGCTCTCGTCCGTTGCCCTATGGGGCGATCTGGGGGACAGTGGACTGGCCGCAGACCGACCTGCCAGGGGATGAATTGCGCCAGAGCTATCGCCGGGCGGACCGAATGATGGGAGTTTTGCCCATCGGCGCGCCGACCGGAGCCGCGGGTCGAAAAGCGGCCATCTTCTGGTCGATGCCCGCAGGAGCGTATGACGATTGGCGGGCGCAGGGACTTGCGGCCTGGCGAACGGAAGCGGCGGCCCTCTGGCCGGCGTTCGCCGCCTTTGCGGCCCAGATCACGGACCCCGAGCAGATGACCATGGCCCGCTATGGTCACGGCACGTTGTCCCGTCCGTGGTCGCCGGGCCTCGTTCACATCGGCGACGCCGCGCACCGGGCCAGCCCGCAACTGGGACAAGGGGCGAACATGGCATTGCTCGACGCGTTTGCCCTGGCCGAAGCCCTACGATTGGCGAAGGGAGACGCGGCGCTGGCCCTGTATGCCCGCGCCCGCCGCTGGCACGTGCGAATCTACCAGGCAATGAGCGCGGTCTTTACCCCGCAATACCAGTCCGACAGCCGATGGCTGCCCGCCCTGCGCGACAGGGTCCTGTTTCCGGCCAGCCAGATCGGCCCCTTGCCACGGCTGCTTAGCGCGATCGTCTGCGGGACGATGGTCCGACCCCTGGGGTCGATGATGGGCCGGGGGGCGCTGGGTTGAAACCCGCCGTACAAGGGTCTTTGGCTTCTCATTGCCAAAAAACCGCCGCCGGAGGCTCCTTGCATTTGATCCGGGAGCCTCCGGCGGGAGTTTCTTAGACCAAAGAAGCCCGAGGCCAGACTGTAAGGTGGGTTTCAACCCACCCTGCCCGATCAGGGTGTTACGGGCGTGTTGACGAATTCCCAGACGCGGGAAATCACCACCGATCCTTCGCCTACCGAACTTGCCACCCGTTTGACCGATCCGGCCCGCACGTCGCCCACGGCAAAGATGCCGGGGTGCGAGGTTTCATAGGACGAGGCACCGTTCGCCCCGGTAATCACGAATCCCTTGGCGTCGAGGTCCACAAGGCCGGCCAGCCAGTCGGTGTTGGGTGCGGCCCCTACCATGATAAACGCCGCACGGGCGGAGATGTCGCGGTCGTCATCTGGTGTTTCCAGAGTCACCTTTTCAAGGTGGTCCGCCCCGTGCAGGGTCTTGATCTGGGTGCCGTAGTGAATGGTGATCCTTTCATCCTTTTCCAGCCGCGACAGCAGGTAGTCGGACATCGAGTCGGCCAGGCTCTTGCCCCGGACCAGCACATGGACATGGGTCGCATGCCGCGACAGGAACATCGCGGCCTGTCCGGCCGAATTTCCGCCGCCCACCACGATCACCTCGGAATCGCGGCAGAACCGCGCCTCGATTTCGGTTGCGGCATAGTAGACGCCGACCCCTTCCAGATTTTCGAGCCGGTCGAGCGGCAGGCGGCGGTACTGCACACCCGTCGCCACGATCACCGCCCGGGCGTTGACCTTTTCCCCGTCGTCAAGCGTGGCGCAGAACGTCCCGTTATCCAGCCGGGTCAGCCCCGCCACCCGGCGCGGCACGGCGAAGCGGGTGCCGAACTTCATCGCCTGCACCTCGCCCCGCCAGACCAGATCGCCGCCGGAAATCCCGGTGGGAAAGCCCATGTAATTCTCGATCCGGCTGGAGGTGCCCGCCTGCCCACCGATGGCCAGATCCTCGACCACGAGCGCGGTCAGACCCTCTGCCCCCGCATAAACTGCGGCCGCCACCCCCGCAGGCCCGCCACCCACGATCAGCACGTCGAACACATGCCCCTCTTCGATGTCCAGATCGAGCCCGAGCCGCCGCGCGATCTTGATGGGCGTGGGATCGGGGATCACCTCGTCCTGGCCAAAGATGACCGCAGGCTTGTTCGCGTCTATCGAACATGTGTTCGCCAGCGCCTCGGCCTTGTGGTCGGACAGGCTCAATTCCCGGAACGGGATCCGGTTGCGGCTGGCAAACTGCGCTATCTGGCGAATTGCCTTGCTTTCTTCGGCCCCGATCAGGGTCAGGTTCGCCTCGTTCGTTTCCAGCATCCGCCGCCGCCGCCCGGCAAAGACGGTGATAACGATGTCGCTGAGTTCCGGGATGCGGCTCATCAGGTCGAGCATTGCCTTGCGCGGCACACACAGGATTTCTGCATCTTGCACCACACGCGCCCCCAGCATCGCCCGCCCGCCCGACAGAAAGCTGATTTCGCCAAAGAACTGCGTAGGTTGCAGCGTGGCCTTGCCGTAGCGGCCACCGGTTCGTGGGTCGATCGCCTCGACCTCGCCCGACAGGACGTAGTGAAAGCTGGTGATCGGGTCGCCCATCTGTTGCAGGATGTCTCCCGGCTTCATCTGAAGGACCGTGCCGACCTCGCGCATGGCCGCGACATGGGCGTCGTGCAGCGGCGTGCGGGTCATGGTATTCAGATCGACGGCCAGGCTTTCCATAGGTTACTCCCGAGTTCCGAACAGGCCGGTCAGCGCCCGTTGCACCAGCGTCGTGACCGAGGGTCGTTTGGTGGCGACAAAGGGCAAGGGGCGGCAGACCTCGATTGCGGCGACGCCCACGCGGGCCGTCAGCGCCCCGTTTATGACACCTTCGCCAAATCTGCGTGACAGTTTCGACAAAAGCCCCCCACCTGCCACCGAATGAATGAGGTCATCGCCTACGGCCACGGCACCTGTGGCCACAAGATGGGCGAGAACGGTACGGGTCAGCCGCCAACTGCCCAGCGTCCCTGCCCGCCCGCCGTAGACTTCGGCGATGCGCCGGATCATCCGCAGGTTCGAGGTGAGTGCGGTAAACACGTCGGCCAATGCCAGCGGGACCACCGCCGTCACCGTCGCCACCTGCCGCGCCGCCGCCTCGACTTCGCGTTGCGCCCGTTGGTCGAGCGGGGCGAGCAACGTCAATTCTGCATGCCCCAGCAGGCCGTCCGCATCGAAGATGTCCGCCCCCTGATCGCGCATCTTGTCCCGCGCCCAGGCCGTATCGGGTCGGTTGGCGTAGAGTTTTTCCAGCCGCGCAATGACCGCCCGCGCCCCTTTCAGATCGCCCGTCGCGTGGGCCGTCGTTGCCGCCTTGTGGATGTCGTCGAGCCTGCGCAGCCGGGCAAAGGCCGCCAGTTCCTTGAGCGCGATGATGGTGAGGACCAGAACGAAGAGGATCACGAGGATCAGCGCGATATACCCAAGGATCGGGTTCCGGCTGAACAACCCGTTCACATAGTCCCAGGCGGCAAGCGTGGCCACGAATGTCACCAGCGAGCCAAGGATCGACCAGAACCAACCCGCCAACCGCGAGGGTTTGCGTGCGCCCAGCGCCATCACCTGCTGCATCGCCGTCGGTCCCGCCATGTCGGGCAGGTCCAGCACCGGCTCTGCCTCGCCCGGACGGGCGGCGGGCATGTCGTCGTCGAGGTCGATCAGGACAGGACCTTTGCGGGAATCGGTCATGCTGTGGCCTTTCTGGTCCAGGTCATGTGGACATCGGGCAGTTTTTCCTGATTTCCGGCTCCGTCGGTCCGGTTGGTTTCAACGAAGCCCTCGCGCAGGTAGAACCGGATCGCGCCGGTGTTGGCCTGAAAGGTCCAGACGGTAAGCCGGTCGTGGCCCCGTTTCGCCTGATCGAGGAGCCGGGCGCCGATCCCCTGCCCGCGAGCCTGCGGCGCGAGATAGAGCGCTTTGACATCCTCACCGTCGAGCGAGAGAAAACCGACGGGGTCGGGCGCATGGGCGGACCAGACGGTCGTTGTCTCGATCAGCTTGCCAAGGAACTGCCGGTCCTGATCCGGGGTATGCAGGTTCGGCACCCAGGTCGTGTCGCGGCACCAGTCGCCCATGATCCGCGCCAATGCAGGGGCCTCTTCCGCCCGAGCGCGGGTGATTTGGACGGCGATCACAGCTTGTCTCCGATCAGGAACTGCGCGGCCTTGTCCAGCCGGATATGCGGCGGCCCTTCGCCGGGGCGCAGGGTCAGCGGGGCGGGCGCAAAGGTCATCACCTGATAATCGCCGTCGAGCCATTTGGGGTCGCCCGCCCGCGCCGGGGCCAGCAGCCGCGATGGGTCGCTGGGCAATTGACCGGGGTAAAAGGCCGCCTGTTTACCCCCTTCGGTCAGCCTGCCCCGCACGACGTCCAGTGGTCCGTCGCGGTGGTCCACTGTTTCTTCGACCGTGGTGCGCAGGGCGGCGATGGACATGGCGGCAGTCTGGGCGCCGGCGAAATCGGCCCTGTCCTTGGCCTCGCGCAGAAGCGCCTGCACGATGGCGGTCAGTTGCGGGTGCTGCGCGTGGTGCAGGTGGTCGGCCTTGGTCGCGGCGAACAGGATTTTTTCCACCCGCCTGCCGTTGAAGATGCGCGTCAGGAACGCGTTTCGACCGGGGCGGAAAGCGGTGAGGATGTCGGCCATGGTCCGCCGCAGATCCTCGACCGCTTGGGGCCCCTGATGGATCGCCCCCAGCACATCGACCAGCACGATCTGCCGGTCGATCCGGGCAAAGTGGTCGCGAAAGAAGGGCTGGACCACGTTACGTTTGTAACTTTCGAACCTTCGGTCAAATTCGCGGATCAGCGATTTGCGCCCCCCTGCGGCGGCAGGCAGCGGCGCAAAGGTCAGCACCGGGGAGCCCGCCAGGTCGCCCGGCAACAGGAACCGCCCCGGCGTGAGGTCGGAAAAGCCGTCCGCCCGGGCGGCGTTCAGGTAATCGGTGAACCGCGCTGTCAGAGTCTGCGCGACAGGTTCGTCCAGCGCCGCCGCGCCGTCTGTCGCCTGCACCAGCGCAAGGTAGTCCGCCGCCGAGGGCCGTGCCTGCATCCGCCCGAGAGTTTCCGCCGACCAATCGGCATAGCTTTTGTCCAGCAGGGCAAGGTCCAGCAGCCATTCGCCGGGGTAATCCACGATATCCAGATGCACGGTGCGCGGCCCCTGTAGGCCGGACAGAAACCCGGTGGGCTGCACCCGCAAGGACAGGCGCAATTCGCTGATCCGCCGCGTCCCTTCGGGCCAGTGCGGATCGGGGGCGGTCATCGCGGCAAGGTGGTTTTCATAATCAAAGCGCGGGATCGTATCGTCGGGCTGCGGTTGCAGATAGGCGGTCCGGATCGCCCCGGTTGCCGCCGCCACCAGTTGCGGCATCCGGCCCCGGTCCATCAGGTTGGCCACCAGCGAGGTGATGAACACCGTCTTGCCCGCCCGGCTCAGTCCCGTAACACCCAGCCGGATGACCGGTTCGGTAAAGGGCGCGGTCAGCGTGTTGGTGACAGCCTCCACCCCCCGCCCGATACCGTCTGCGATTGTGCCGATGACCAATGCCTGCCCCTTTGCGTTCGTCTGACCAAGATAGGGGCGACACACGCAACTGTGTAGGGATTGATTTCGCGCCCCTGCCCGCCTACTGCGAATGCCATGCCCCGCTATGCTCTCAAGGTCGAATATCACGGTGCGCCCTTTGCCGGGTGGCAGCGGCAGACCGACCAGCCGTCGGTCCAAGGCGCGATCGAGGCGGCGCTGGATCGGCTGGAGCCGGGGCGGCACACAATTGCCGCCGCGGGCCGGACCGATGCGGGGGTGCATGGGTTGGCGCAGGTGGCCCATTGCGACATGGCCAAGGATTGGGACCCGTTCCGACTGTCCGAGGCGCTGAACTGGCATCTGAAACCCGCCCCGGTTGCCATCATTGACTGCGCCCCTGTCCCCGACGATTGGCACGCCCGGTTTTCCGCTATCGAACGGCGCTATCTGTTTCGCCTGATGGTCCGCCGTGCGCCGCTTACGCACGAGGCGGGGTTGATGTGGCGGGTCGGTCATTCGCTGGACGGCGCGGCGATGCAGGCAGGGGCGGACCGGCTGATCGGGCGGCACGATTTCACCACGTTCCGGTCGTCGATCTGTCAGGCCGACAGCCCGGTCAAGACGCTGGACGCTTTGCGGGTCGAACAGATCGACCGCCCCGACGGCACCGAATTCCGGTTTCACGTTCGCGCCCGGTCGTTCCTGCACAATCAGGTGCGCAGTTTCGTAGGCACACTGGAGCGGGTGGGCGCGGGCGCCTGGACGCCCGAGGATGTGACCAAAGCGCTGGTGGCCCGCGACCGCGCCGCCTGTGGCCCGGTCTGCCCGCCTGAAGGATTGTATCTGGCGGGGGTCGGCTATCCGGTGGATCCGTTTACCCGGACAGGGGCATGATCAAAGAGGAGACCAGAATGGAACGGATCGGAGTGATCGGCCTTGGCCGCATGGGCAGCGCCATTGCCCGGCGCATGACCGAAGAGGGACGCCCCGTGTTGGGCTGGACCCGCAGCGGCCGAAAGGTGAATGGCGTGCAGGCGGCCGCCGATCTGGACACGCTGGTGCGCGGCAGCGACACGTTGATCCTGAGCCTCTACGACGATCAGGCGGTGGCCGAAGTGCTGGACGCCCTGATGACCCATGACCTGACCGGCAAGCAGATCATCGACACCAGCACGGTTCGGCCATCGGTCCTGTCGGATCGGGCGGAACGGATCGCGGCGTGCGGGGGGCAGGCGGTGGACGCCCCGATTTCAGGCGGGCCGGATCTGGTCGCGGCGGGCAAATGCGGCGTGTTCATCGGTGGCGAGGACGCATCGGCCACGCGGGCCACGGCCACGCTTGCCGCGATTTCGGGCCGCATCTTTCATGTCGGGCCGCTGGGCACCGGGCTGGTGATGAAGGTGATCAATAACGCCATGTTGCAGGTCTATTTCAATGGCCTGTCCGAATTGCTGCCCTTGGCCAAACGGGCAGGGCTGCCGCTGGACACGGCACTGCGCATCCTGTGCGGCGGGCCTGCGGGCGTGCCGATGGTGACCGACCGGCTCCCCAAGATTCTGGGCGAGGATCAGACTGTTGGCGTGACCCTCGAGACGTTGTTCAAGGATAACGAGGTGTTTCAGGCGGTCGTGGGATCATTCGGGCTGAGCGCACCGAGCCTTGCGGCCTTTGGAGCGCGCGTCGCCGAGGCGGGGGACGCCGGGCTGCTGCAACTGGACCCTGCCGCGATGATCCGCCGGGCCTATGACAACGGCTAGCAAAACCGTCGACCGGACACCGCCCCTGACCCCATCGTGATGCGCAAACCGACGCCGATGCGCAGCTAGTCCTTTGCCTGATCGCAAAGGGTCTATAGAACAAAGGCAACGGAACCCGGATGCGTCAAGAGGCGTTGACCGGGCGGGCAGATGTGTGGGGGCAAGAGGTCAGGTGCGGATCAGGACGACACTTACATTTGGTCTGCTGTGTGCCACGCTTTCCACGCCTGTTTTCGCCCTTGATCTGTCAATCACCGTCGCGGGCGACCCGCCGGGCCTGACGGATATCCTCAGGAACGCGTCGCTGGTCGCCACGCTCAAGGCCGATGGGACAACGGACCCCCAAAGCTATATCGCCGCCGCCCGTGCCGATTACCGCCGCCTGCTGACCGGCCTGTATGCCGAAGGGTATTACGGCGGGCAGATCAGCATCACCATAGACGGGCGCGAGGCGGCCGGACTGGCCCCGCTGGACACGATACCCACCATCAGCACAATCGCCGTGACGGTGCAGCCGGGGCCGCTGTTCACCTTTGGCAACGTGTCGGTCGCCCCGGTCCCGCCCAACACCAAATTGCCTGACGAATTCGCGACCGGCCAGACTGCCCGGTCCGACACGATCCGCACCGCCACGAATGCCGGGATCGCGGCGTGGCAACAAGAGGGTCATGCCAAGGCATCCGTCGCGGGCCAACAGATCACCGCCCGCCATCCGGGCGACACGCTGGACGCCGCCGTGACGCTGTCCCCCGGTCCGCAACTGACCTTTGGCCCCTTGGGCGTCAGCGGAAACGTCCGCGTTCGCACCGACCGCATCGTCGATATCGCGGGTCTGCCCACAGGACAGGTCTATGACCCCGATGACGTCACCCGCGCCGCCGCCCGACTGCGCCGGACCGGCGCGTTCCGGTCGGTGGCCATGGTCGAGGCCGACCAGATCGGCCCCGGCAACACCCTGCCATTCGAGGTGCAACTGGTCGAGGAAAAGCCCCGGCGTATCGGCTTTGGGATCGAACTGTCGTCGATTGACGGGTTGTCGGTGTCAACGTACTGGATTCACCGCAACCTGCTGGGCGGGGCCGAGCGGTTGCGCGTGGATGCCAACGTGGCCGGGATCGGCGGGACGACGGGCGGGATGGATTACACCCTGTCGGCGGCCTTTAATCGCCCCCGCACCTTTAGCATCGACACGGATCTGTTCGTCAACGCCACGCTCGAACAACTGGACGAGCCGGGGTATCTGCTGAAACAGGCAACGGTCGAGGCGGGCCTGACCCGCCTGATTGGCGAGGATATCAAGCTGAGCGGGGCGCTGTCGCTGTCCCGCGCCCATGTCGAGGACGCCAGCGGGATCCGCGATTACACCTTGTTGAGTGTGCCGATCACCGGAGAGATGGACAAACGGGACGACCCGCTGGACAGCCACAGCGGCTATTACATCAATCTGGAGCTGACCCCGTTCATCGGGGTCGGGGACATCGATTCAGGCGGACGGATTTTCGCCGAGGCCCGGGGCTATCGCAGCATCGGCGACCGGTTCACTTTGGCGGCTCGCGGGCAGGTCGGGTCGGTCATCGGTGCCGACATCCTGCGCGCGCCGGCCGATTATCTGTTCTATTCGGGCGGCACGGCCACTGTGCGCGGCCAACCGTATCAGGGGCTCGGTATCAGCCTGAGCCGGGACATCGGTGGCAGCATCAAGACCTTTGACATTGGCGGCGCGTCCTTTGCGGGTGCGCAGTTGGAGGCGCGGGTCAAGGTGACCAAATCGATCGGGGTCGTGGGATTCTATGATGTGGGCTATGTCGGCGCATCGGCCACGCCGCTGACCGATGGTGACTGGCAGGCGGGGGCCGGGTTCGGTTTGCGCTATCAGACCGGGATCGGTCCGATCCGGCTGGATGTGGCCACCCCTGCCACGGGCGATGGTGCGGGTAAATCGGTGCAGATCTATATCGGCATCGGACAATCGTTTTGATCCGGGTCCTTATCCTGTGGCTGGCCTTGCTGGCCCCGGTCGCGCTGACCCCTGTCAGGGCATTCGCGCAGGACACCGCCCAGCAAGAGGCCGACAAGGGGTTCATCACGGACCTGATCACCTCGAACCTGTCAGGAGGCGGCCGCGAGGTCCTGATCTATGGGTTTGCAGGCGCGCTCAGCTCGCAGGCGACCATCCAGCGCTTGACGGTCGCCGACGCCACCGGCGTCTGGCTGACCCTTGAAAATGTCACGCTGACCTGGAACCGATCGGCCCTGTTCGGTGGCCGGATCGAGATCGACGAATTGTCGGCCGCCAAGATCACCGTGGCCCGCCTGCCGGTCAGTCCCTCCAGCGCGCCTGCGCCCGAGGCGACACCGTTCAAACTGCCGGAATTGCCCGTGGCCATCAACATCAACACCCTGCATGTCGATGACATCGCCCTTGGGCCGGAGTTTCTGGGTGAGCCGGTCGATTTCCTGCTGGACGGGGCGATCAATCTGGCCGGGGGCGAAGGCACGGCCAAGATCACCGCCACCCGCCTGGGCGACAAGAGCGGGCAGTTCGACGTTGACGCCAGTTATTCCAACGCGACCGACATCCTTGGCCTGAACCTGACCCTGTCGGAAGAGGCGGACGGGATCACGGCCCGTCTGCTGAACCTGCCGGGCCGCCCGTCCGTCCGGATGGTGGTGCAAGGCACCGGGCCAATCCCGCAATACGAGGCGACCCTGACCATCGCCACGGGTGGCGAGGAGCGACTGGCCGGATCGTTCAAGCTGACCACATCGGATGCGCCTGCCGATCAGCCGGGGGCGGCCCCCACCCGCAGCTATCACATGGACGTGGGCGGCGATGTGACCACGCTGTTCCTGCCCGCCTACCGCGATTTCTTTGGCCCGCAAGTGCAGCTGGTGGTCGATGCCGCCCAGCGCCCCGATGGCGGGCTGAACCTGTCCCAGTTGAACCTGTCCACCGCATCGCTGCGGTTGCAGGGCGATGCGAGCATAGGCGCGGGCGGCTGGCCCGAAGGGTTCCGCCTGACCGGCGACATGGGGGCGGCGGACGGCACGCCCGTCGTCCTGCCCATCCCCGGCGCATCGACCACGCTGCAAAAGGCGACGGTCAAGGTCCTGTTCGATGCCGCTTCGGGCGATAGCTGGTCGGCCAGCGTGCAGGCGCAGGATTTCAGCCGCCCCGGCCTGACAATCCCCGAGCTGACCCTGACCGGCGGCGGTGTGATCCTGAAATCCGACACTGGCGGCGCGGGCCGCTTTACCGCGGACCTGACCTATGCGGCCAAAGGGCTGCAACTGGACGATGCGGGTCTGTCTACGGCGCTGGGCGACACGATCGGCGGGCAGATCCAGATCCACCACGATGAAAATCAACCCACCGTCATTGACGCCCTGACCCTGACCGGCCCCGGGATCGAGGTCAGCGGCAATGCCACCATTCAGGGGCCGGAAAACCGGCTGGCGACAGAATTCACGCTCAACCTTGCCGCCGAGGCATTGGGCCGGTTTTCGACCCTTGCCGGCATGCCGTTGGGAGGGTCCGCAAATCTGACGCTTGGCGGGACGGTCGCGCCGCTGGATGGGACGCTGGATGTGGCGGTGCAGGGATCGACGACCGACCTTGCCATCGGCAACCCCAAAGTCGACCCCCTGATGCGGGGCAAGGGTGCCATCGCATTTGACGTCGCACGGGACACGGGCGGGGCGCGGATTACCGGCCTTGCTCTCAACACGGACGCAGTCAAGGCGACGGGGAACGTCATCCTGACCAGCGGGGCGGCCAGCGCCAATATCGACGCTGCCCTGACCGACGTAAGTCTGGTGGTTCCACAGTTGTCGGGGCCAGCCACGATCAAGGCCGACGCGACCCGCGATGATGGGGGCGCTGTCAATCTGACGGCGAACGGGCGGGTTGCCGGCGCTGTCGTCGAACTGAACGCCACAAAGCCTGCGGGGGACGGGCCGGTCAGTCTGGACCTGACTGCCAATGCCCCGGACCTGAGCAGTTTTGCCGCACTTGCGGGCCGTTCACTTGGCGGGGGGACGACCGCGCATGTGGTGGGCACGGTGGCGACAGATCTGCAAACCTATGATCTGAGCATTGGTGCAACGACCCAGAACCTTGTCACGGACATCGCCCAACTTGATCCGCTGCTGCGCGGTCAGGGGACGTTGAAGGCGCAAGTATCTGGCGACGGTCCGGCCTATGCGGTCAAGGAACTGGAAGTGCAGACGAACGCCCTGCGCCTGACCGCAAACACCCAGTTCACCGGAACGACACTCAAGGCGGTTCAAGGCGATTTTGATGTGTCCGCCAATGTCACCAACCTGGGCGTCATCCAGCCGGGTCTGGGCGGCCCTGCCAGCCTGACGGCCAGGGGCAGCACGGATGCAACGGGCAGGATCGACCTTGTGGCCAATGCACGCGCGGCGGGAGGCACGATCGACCTGACCGTGACAGCGCCGGACATTGCCGAGCCTGTCACGCTCAGCCTGAAAACCGATATCCCCAACCTGCGCCCGTTCGGCGTGCTTGCCGGACAAAACCTGTCGGGTGCGCTACGTGGCGCCATCGACGGGACCGCCCGGACAGATGGGAGCGCCTTTGATCTGGCCGTAGCCTTGCGGTCGTCGGATCTGGGGATCGGCAATCCGACCGTCGACAGGTTGATCGGCGGGAGCGGGCAGTTCGACGGTCAGGTCTCGCGCACCAGCGGCGGCGGCCTGACCATTCGGGGACTGAACATCCAGACCTCGCAGCTGAGCGTGACCGGATCCCTGTCGGGAAACGACGGCGCTGGACAGGCCGAGTTTGACGCGCGGCTGCGGGACGTGGGCCTCTTTGCCCCGGATTTCAGCGGGCCGGTGACGGCCACCGGAACGGCGGCGCGCAACGCGGCGGGCAACTGGACGGTCAACAGCGACGCCACAGGACCGGGCGGGACGCGGGCCAGCGTGCGCGGGCAGATCAGTGCAGGCGGACGACTGGATCTGGGGATTACCGGGCAGGCACCGCTGGGCCTGGTCAACGGTCTGGTGGAGCCGCGGCGGTTGAGTGGCACAGCCTCGTTCGATCTGGCGGTGAACGGCCCCCCTGCCCTGACATCGGTCAGCGGGACAATCCGCACCAATGACGCCAGTCTGGCCCTGCCAACATTGCAACAGTCGCTGACCGGGATTTCGGGGACGGTCCAACTGTCTGCCGGTCGGGCGCAGGTGGCCTTGGGGGGAACCGGCGCCAATGGCGGGCGGATCGACCTATCCGGGCCGGTCGGGCTGAGCGGCGGGCTGGATGCAGCGCTTCAGATCAGTTTGGTGCAGGTCGTCCTGAAAGATCCGACACTTTACGCGGCGACCTTGAACGGCCAGATCGGGGTGAACGGCCCGCTGGCCGGGGGCGCGGCGATCACCGGGCAGATCACCCTTGGCCCGGTAGAGGTGCAGGTGCCATCGTCGGGCATCGGGGCCTTGGGCGATCTGCCGGAGGTGACGCATGTTGGCACCCCGCAGGGCGTGCAGCAGACCCTGAACCGGGCCGGGCTGAGCCAGAGCGGCGCCGCCGCTGCGGGCGGTGGGAGCGGGGGCGGCAGACGGGCCTATCCGCTGGACCTGACGATCACCGCGCCGGGCCGCATTTTCGTGCGCGGGCGGGGACTGGACGCCGAATTGGGCGGCACGCTCAAGGTGACCGGGACAACGGCAAATGTGATCCCGTCGGGGCAGTTCACCCTGATCAGAGGGCGGCTGTCGATCCTGCAACAGAACTTTGACCTGACCGAGGGAACCATCACGCTGGCGGGCGACTTTACCCCCTATCTGCGACTGATCGCGACCACCACCGCGCGGACAGGGACGATCGTGAACATCGTGGTCGAGGGATCGGTCAGTGAACCGACTGTCACATTCAGTTCGGCCCCCGACCTGCCCCAGGACGAAGTGCTTTCGCAGCTGATCTTCGGGCGTGACCTTGCGTCGATCAGTCCGTTGCAGGCGGTTCAGTTGGCAGCGGCCGTCGGCACGCTTGCAGGGCGCGGCGGGGGCGGGATCATCGACAATTTCCGGCAGGGGCTGGGGCTGGACGATTTCCAGGTGACGACAGACAGCACCGGCAATGTGGCCGTTCAGGCAGGCAAGTACCTGTCAGACAACGTCTATACAGACGTGACCGTGAACGGTGACGGGACGACGGACATCAGCATCAACCTGGACGTGACCGAAAACATCACGGCCAAAGGCTCTGCCGGATCGGACGGAGATACCAGCATCGGGATCTTTTACGAGAAAGATTACTGATCATCGGGGGCGTCAGGTTGAAACCCACCGTACACTCTCGCCCCGGCTTCTTTGGTCTGAAAAACTCCCGCCGGATGCTCCGGGCGCAGATCTGGGAGCCTCCGGCGGGAGTTGTTATGGCAAGGTGAAGGGCAAGGAGCCCTGTGACGGCGGGTTTTAACCCGCCGCCACCGGTCAGATCGCGGCGGCCAGGACCTGTTGCGCCTCGTGATAGGGACACGCCACGCGGTGTCCACTGCCAAGGTCGATCATAGCCGGACGGTCGCCTGCGCACGACGGCTGCGCTTTTGGGCAGCGGGTGCGGAACACGCAGCCTGATGGCGGCGACAGGGGCGATGGCAGTTCCCCCTCCAGCACCGGTCGCTTGCGCGCCTTTTCCCGTCGCGGATCGGGGATCGGCACCGAGGAAATCAGCGCCTGCGTATAGGGATGTTCGGGGACTGTTGTCAGCGCCCGTGCGTCGGCCTGTTCCATGACCCGTCCCAGATACATCACGACGATCTTGTCCGAGATGTGCTTCACCACGCTCAGGTCATGGGCGATGAAGATCATCGACAGGCCCATGTCGCGCTGCAATTCCATCAGCAGGTTGACCACCTGCGCCTGCACCGACACGTCAAGTGCTGACACCGGTTCGTCACAGATCACCAACTTGGGCTTGAGAATCAACGCCCGGGCAATTCCGATCCGTTGGCACTGGCCACCGGAAAATTCATGCGGGTAGCGGTTGATGAGATTGGGGAGCAGGCCCACCCGCTCCATCAGGGCGGCCACCCGTTTCTTGACCTCGGCCCGGGGCGTGTTCGGCTCATGCGTGATGAGCGGCTCAGCGATGATCTCGCCCACCGGCATCCGCGGGTTGAGCGCCGCGAGCGGGTCCTGAAAGATCATCTGGACGTCGCGCCGGTGTGTGCGCCGTTTGGTGCTGTCCATGGCGGCCAAATCCTGCCCCTCCCACAGGATCTTGCCCCCGGACGAGGGGACGGTGCCCACGATCGCGCGCGCGAGCGTGGATTTGCCGGACCCGGATTCCCCCACCACCCCCAGACATTCGCCGGGGGCCAGATCAAAGCTGACCGATCCCACGGCATGCAGTTTGCGTGGCGGGGTCCAGGGCCAGGATCCGGGGCGGCGGACGTCAAAGGTGACTTGCAGGTCTTGGACGGACAGGATCGGGGACATATCAGACCACCTCGGCTACGGGTCGGTGACAGGCGCGGCGGCGTTCACCGCCCAGCGGTTCAAGCGGGGCCTTGGTCGTCGGGCATTGGGGCAGGACCATCGCGCAGCGCGGGCTGAACGGGCAGCCGGCAGGCAGGCGCGACATGTCGGGTGGTTCGCCCGCTATGGTGGCCAGCGTTGCATCGTCCCGGTCCAGCCGCGGCACGGCTTTGAGCAGGCCCAGCGTATAGGGATGGCTGGGGTGTTCGAACACGTCGATGGTCGGCCCCTCCTCCATCACCTGCCCGCCATACATGACCAGCGTCCGGTCGCAGAACCCGGCGACCACCCCCAGATCGTGGGTGATCAGGATCACGGCCGTTCCGAAATCGCGCCGGATGTCCCCTAGCAGGTCCATGATCTGCGCCTGCACCGTCACGTCGAGCGCGGTGGTCGGTTCATCGGCGATCAGCAGGCGCGGGCGGCACAGAAGCGCCATCGCGATCATGATCCGCTGCCGCATCCCCCCGGAAAATTCGTGCGGATACATGGTGATGCGAGCACGGGCGTCGGGGATACGGACCGCATCGAGCATCTTGACCGACTCGTCCAATGCTTCGTGCCGCGTCATGCCTTTGTGCAGCATCAGCACTTCGATCATCTGCTCGGATATCTTCATGTAGGGGTTAAGCGATGTCATCGGATCCTGAAAGATCATCGCGATTTCTTGGCTGCGAATGCGGTTCAACTCTTTCTGCGGAAGGTGCAGCAGGTCCTGCCCGTCAAAGGTGACAGACCCGGTGGCCGACCCGTTCTTGGCCAGGAGCCCCATCGCGGCAAACGCCGTCTGGCTTTTTCCAGACCCGCTTTCCCCCACGATGGCCAGCGTTTCGCCCTTGTCGATCCCGAAACGGACGCCGTTGACCGCGTTCACGTCGCCGTCGCCGGTGCGGAAGGCCACGCGCAGATTGTCTACTTCAAGCAGTCTCATTCAGCGGTCTTTCGGATCAAGTGCATCGCGCAACCCGTCGCCAACAAAGAAGAAGGCGAACAGCGTCACAAGAAAGAAGAACAACGGAAACCCCAGTTGCCAGATCACGCCATACTGCATCTGGCTGGCCCCCTTGGAGATCAGCGCCCCCAGCGAAGTCGAGGGTTCCTGCACCCCCAGCCCCAGAAAGCTGATAAAGCTTTCGGTGATGATGAGGCCGGGGATCAGCAGGGTGGCATAAACCACGACGATCCCCAGCAGGTTCGGCACGATGTGCCGCAGCACGATCCGCATGGGTTTGACGCCGGTGGCGATGGCCGCCTCGACGAATTCCTTGTTCTTGATGGTCAGGGTCTGGCCGCGCACGATCCGGCTCATGTCCAGCCACGAAATCAGCCCGATCCCCACGAACAGCATCCCGATGGATCGGCCAAAGATGACCAGCAGAAGGATCAGCACGAACATGAAGGGGATCGACATCAGGATATCGACGGTCCGCATCATGATCTGATCGGTGCGGCCGCCGAAGTAGCCCGACACGGCCCCATAGAGAGTGCCCACCACGACCGCGACGAAGGACCCGACAAGACCCACGAGGATCGAGATACGGGTGCCTTGCACGGTGCGCGCATACATGTCCCGCCCCAGATCATCCAAGCCGAAGTAATGTCCGTTTTCGAACGAGGGCGCCCCGGTGGCCGCGATATTGCCCATCCGGCCCCAGTCGATTTCCTCGTTGCTCCACGCGGCAAAGAACCCGCCGAACAGCGAAAACAGGATGATGGCGATTAGCACCACCAGCCCGATGACGGCGGCCCGGTTCCGGCTGTAGCGGGTCACCGCGTCGGACCACAGCGACCGGCCCTTCACCTCGGCCATCCCGGTGGCTTGCGCCACCCCCTCCATCACGGCCTTGTCAGGATAAACCATTGGTTTTGCTCCCTAGTAGCGGATCTTGGGGTCGATCCAGGCGTACAGGATATCGACCACGAGGTTGAACAGGATTGTAAGGACACCGACGAGGATCGTGATCCCCATCATCACCGAATAGTCCCGGTTGAAGGCAGAATTGACGAAATACAGGCCGATCCCCCCCGTCGAGAAATAGACATCGACCACGACGGACCCGGTGATCATCCCCACAAAGGCCGGCCCCAGATAGGACAGCACGGGCAACATGGCGGGCTTGAGCGCGTGTTTCCAGATGATCCGGTTCATCGGCAGGCCCTTGGCTCGCGCCGTGCGGATGAATCCGGCGTTCATCACCTCGAGCATCGAGGATCGCATGATCCGGGCGATAGAGGCCATGTAAGACGTGGAGAGCGCGATGACTGGCATCACCAGATACTGCCATTGCCCCCCGTTCCAGCCGCCGCCCGGCAGCCAGCCCAGCCACAGCGTGAACAAAAGCACCAGCATCGGCGCCATGACAAAGTTGGGCAGCGCCTGCGCGGCAACAGAGGTGCCCACGGCGAAATAGTCGATCCAGGTGTTCTGGCGGATGGCCGCCACGACGCCCAACGCCACGCCGACGATCACCGCAATCACGAACGACCAGAACCCGTAGGTCAGCGTGACCGGGAACCCCGATTTGATGATGTCCGCAACGCTGCGGTCCTTGTATTTGAACGACGGGCCGAAATCGAAGTGGGCGACGATGTTCCAGATATAAGTTGTGATCTGCCGCCAATACGGCTGATCCAGCCCGTACTTGGCGCTGATGTTGGCCAGAACCTGCGGCGGTAGCGGGCGTTCGGAGTTGAATGGGCCACCGGGGGCCGCAAACATCAGCGCGAACGAGATAATGACAAGGATCAGGATAGTGGGGATTGCGACGGCAAGGCGCCGCACGATGTAGCTGAACATGGGGTCAAGGTCCGCTCAAATGCGAAAAGCGCCGCGCCCCCGGGATAGGGGGCGCGGTTGTCTGCGACAGGGCGAGGGTTACTCGACCTTGTAGAGATCCTTGACGTAGTAGTTTTGCTGCACGTTGTTCACCGGCCAGTTGCGGATGTGATCGTTCAGCATCTTGACCGAGGCATAGTGGTAGATCGGGATGATCGGCGTATCGACGGCGATGATCTGTTCGATCTTGGTGTAGTCAGCCTGCGGGTTGTCCGACGTTTTGGCGTCAGCAGCGGCAGCATCGACTTCGGGGTTGGAATATTTCGAGTCGTTGTAGCCCGAGGTCGAGGTCATCAGGTCGGTAAAGGTCGAGGCTTCGTTGTAGTCGCCGCACCAGCCGGCGCGGGCGATCTGATAGCGCTGGTTGCCCCGGTCATCGAGGAAGGTCTGCCATTCTTCGTTGGCGAGGTTGGTGGTGATGCCCAGCGTCTGTTTCCACATCTGGCTGATGGCCACGGCGATCGACTTGTGCGCGTCGGACGTGTTGTACAGCAGATCGACGGTCAGCGGATTGTCGGGGCCATACCCGGCCTCTGTCATCAGTTCGACCGCCTTGGCGTTGCGTTCGTCCTGGGTCATCGACGCGGCAGGAACGTCGGGGGTTTCAAACCCGGCGGTCGCCCAGTGGGTGAACGTATAGGCGGGCTTTTGGCCACCCTGAAGGACGTTGTCCACGATGATGTCGCGATCCACGGCAAGGCTGAGTGCCTGACGGACGCGGACGTCCTTGAACGCCTCGGGTCCGGTGTCCGACATGTTGATGGCGTAGTAGTAGGAACACAGCAGCGGGAAGCTTTGTGCCTGCGTCGGATATTCTTCGTGCAGGCGCGGATACTGGCCGGTCGGAATTTCGGTCTTGTCGACTTCGCCCGCCAGATACCGGGTCAGGCCCTGATTTTCATCGTTGATGATCAGGTAGGTGACCTTGTTGATGATGGTGTTGGCGTTGTCCCAGTACTGGTCGTTCCGCTCCATCACCAGCTTTTCCTGCTGGACGCGCTCGGTCAGTTTGTAGGCACCGTTGGACACCATGTTGCCGGGCTGGGTCCAGGCATCGCCCAGCGACGTCACGGTCGCCTCGGGCAACGGGAAGGTCACAGCGTTCACGACCATCTGCGGGAAATAGGGCAGCGGCTGCGACAGGGTGACCACAAAGGTCGCGTCATCGGGGGCTGCGACGCCCAGGTCATCCAGGGGCTTTTCCCCGGCAATGACGGCATCGGCATTGGCGATCGACATCAGCGAGATGTACCAGCTGTATTCCGACGCGGTTTCAGGGTTGGCCGCACGTTTCCACGCGAACACGAAATCGGACGCCTTGACCGGTTCGCCGTTTGACCACTTGGCCTCGGGGCGCAGGTGGAAGGTATAGGTCATCTTGTCGTCGCTCACGTCATAGCCGGTGGCGACGCCGGGGACGAGGTTGCCATCGGCATCCTGGTTCATCAGGCCTTCGAACAGTTGGCGCGCCACGTCATTGCCGGCCACGTCCTGAATGAGGCTGGGGTCGATGGACGGGAATTCGTCCAGTTCGCGCGACACAAAGGTCTGCATGTCTGCGGGGGCAAGGACGTCGCCTGCCATCACATGGCTATCGGCCATCGCCATGCTGGACATCGCCAGCAGGATCGCCGTAGCGGTTGCGGTCATTGTGGTTTTGATGATCATGAAAAATCTCCCTGTTGCGGCCATTGCGTTGGCCATCACTTCGGTGCCCGTCACGCGCCATGCGCGCGGATGGACCGATCCTTTTGTGTGACGCGGGAAATGGCAAGGGGATTTGCAGCGTGACCCTACGACATTCGAGGGGCGATCGTCGGCTTGCCCCGAAGAGGGTCATGTTTTCGTCGATCTGCCCGATTTCCGTCGAAACGCCGGAGTTCTGTTGATCTGCATGATCCAAAGGCAGAGGGTGACCGCATGATTCGTCAAGGACGGACGCCCGATCACTGGGCAATTGTCCTTTTGTATCTGCGCACTAGCTTATGGCGTCGACGCAAAAGGAATGGCCAATGACTCTCTCCCTCTCGCTTGACCAGCGCACCGGACTGCCCGAGGCGCTGCGGGTCCTGATGCAGGAGTTCCCCCGCGAGGGATGGGAACGCGACCCCGGTTTTCAAGGTTTGGTGAGCTTCTGGCTCGACCGGCATCTGAACTTTCGTCGCCTGCTGGACAAGATGCGGCAGGAAACCGATTTGCTGCTCGACCGGTCCGCCGCACCCGACCGCTTTGCCGCGCGCCTGTCCCGCTATGGCGGCATGTTCGTGAACGAACTGCACGGCCATCACCAGATCGAGGATGCGCACTACTTTCCGCTGCTGGCCGCCAAGGACGCCCGTCTTGTCCGGGGGTTTGACATTCTGGACCGCGACCATCACGCGCTTGATGGGTTGCTGGCGTCGTTCGTGGCCAGCGCAAATGCCGCCCTGGGCGTGGTCGAGGACCGGGTCAAGTTGCAGGACCGGGCAGGCAGTTTTTCAGGTGAACTGGCCCGGCTTGGTGGCCTGATCGACCGGCATCTGGTGGACGAGGAAGAACTGATCGTCCCAGTTATCCTGAAATACGGCGCGGGCGATCTGGGCTAAAGCCGGTCGCGCGGGGCCTTTCCGGCAAAGAACGCGTCCAGATTGTCCAGCGCCCGGAACCCCATCGCATCCCGCGTGCGTACCGTGGCGCTGCCGATATGCGGCAACATGAAGATGTTTTCGTGCGCCGCAAAGGACGGGTTGCCCCCCGGTTCGACCTGAAAACAATCCAGACCCGCCGCTGCGACATGGCGGCTTTCGATTGCGGCCAGCAGGGCGGCTTCGTCGATCAGCGCCCCCCGCGCCGTATTCACGATGACCGCGCCCGCGGGAAGTTTCGCCAAACGATCGGCGTTCATCAGGCCCCGCGTGTCAGGAGTTGCAGGGCAGTGCAGCGACAGGAAATCGGACACAGCCAGCAGGCTGTCCAGATCAGAGTGGAACGTCGCCCCCTGCTCCTGATCGGCGGGCAGGCGGCTGCGGTTGTAATAATGGATGTCCATGTCGAACCCGCGCGCCTTGGCCGCAAAGGCCCGGCCGACCCGGCCCATACCGACGATCCCCAGCCGCGACCCGGTGACCTGTTTGCCCACCATGAATGACGGGCTCCAACTGGTCCATTCGCCGCGCCGGACCAACCGGTCGCCTGTCACAGCATGGCGGGCCGCCCCCAGCATGAGCAGCATGGCGATTTCGGCGGTGGCGTCGGACAGCACATCAGGGGTGTTGGTGACGACGATCCCGGCAGCGGCCAGCGCGGCCAGATCGCAATGGTCCACGCCGACCGAATGGTTGGCCACGATCCGCAGGCGCGGTGACAGGCGGGCGACGACGTCGGCGGTGAAATGTTCGGAATGGCAGGGGATCATCGCATCCACCTGCCCGCTCATCGCGATGATCTCGTCCGCCGTGCCGGGGGTGTCGTCATCCTTGACGATCAAATCATAGGTGGCGCGGGCACGGGCCAGCGTGGCGTCCGACAGGCGGCGCGGAATCCAGACGGTGGGTCGGATCACGCCCTAGTCGTCCTTGCGAAAGGCCGAAGTGACCACGTCGTACCCGGCCAGAACCAGCGTCAACACGACGACGATGATCAAGTCGATCGAGGGGACCTTGATCGCAAGGATCGCAAGGAACCCGATCAAAACGGCCAGAGCCAGAAATGCCATCAGCTTGTTCATCTCAGATGTCTCCTTCGGGGCGTTCGGCCCAGTCCATCAACCAGTTTGCAGTGCGAAGAAGCCGCCCGTCGCGGTGGCGAGCGGCGACCATCTGGACCCCCATTGGTAGGCCGTCTTCGGCCTCGAACAGGGGCAGCGTAACGGCTGGGGTGCCGATCAGCGTCCAAAGCCCGTTGAAAATGGCGCTGCCTGTGCTGCCCAAACCGGCCGGCGCGGGGCCAAGTGCTGCGGGCGTCAGGATTGCGTCGCAGCGGTCAAACAGTTTGTCCAGGCCGCCGCTCAGCGCCTGTTGCCAGTCCAGAGCAGTCAGATAGTCGCGGGCCAGCGTCGCGTTGCCCTTTTGCAGGGCCTCGATGGTTTCGGGGGCCAGCAAATCGGACGCTTCGCCATAGCGGAAATAGGCGCGGGCCATTTCGGCGTGATTGATGACCTCGCGCCATGCCAGACCACGGGAGAATTCCTCGGGCAGTTCGACCTCGAAACACTGGTCGCCCAGCGCCTCGCTCAGTTCGGCAAAGGCGGCGTGAACCTGAGGGTCGGCCTTGTCCCAGCCATGCGGGCGCAGAAAGGCAAAGGTGGGTGCGACGGGTGGTTTGTCCTGCGCTATGGCCACAAGCCGGGGAAAAGGCTGGGAAATCGACTGCGGGTCGCCTGCATCCGCGCCCCAGATCACTTCGGCCAGCAGGGCGGCGTCGGTGGCGGTCCGGGCAAAGACGCCGACCGTATCGAGCGATTGCGACTGCGGCAGGATGCCAGTTCTGGCGATGGCGCCAAAGGTGGGTTTATAGCCCACGACACCACAGAATGACGCCGGGCGGATCACCGACCCCCCGGTCTGTGTGCCAATGGCCAGCGGGGTCATATGGGCGGCGACGGCGGCGGCCGAGCCTTGGGACGATCCGCCGGGCGTGTGGGCCGGGTTGGCCGGATTGGTCGTCCTTCCGGGGGCGAGATAGGCCAGTTCGGTCGTGACCGTCTTGCCCAGCAGAATGGCCCCTGCCCGCTTGAGCCGCTCGACGATCACCGCGTCCTTGGTTGGAACCCGGCCTTTGTCCAGCGCAGCCGCGTTTTCGGTCGGGATGCGGGCGGTGTCGATGATGTCCTTGAGGGCGACGGGAACGCCGTGCAACGGGCCGATGGGACGGCCCGTGGCGCGAAAGCGGTCAGCCTCGGTCGCCTGATGCATGACGTAGTCCGGGTCGATCCAGGCAAAGGCCTGCACCTGCGGTTCGCGCAGACGGATCTGTTCCAGATAGGCCTCGGCAACCTGCGCGGCGCGCAGCTCGCCACCGGCGATCCGGTCGCGCAGGTCCAGCGCAGACAGGGCCACGATGGGGACGGACCCCGCCACCTTGGGCGGGATCCGGGATGGTGCGTTAGCTGCCATAGAACAACTGCGGCAGGAAGAACACGATCTGCGGGAACACGTACATGAGGATCATGCAGATGAACACGCAGGCCAGGAACGGCATGACCCCTGCAAAGATCTGGGTCAGCTTGACTTCGGGTGGGGCGATGCCTTTGAGGTAGTAGGCCGACATCGCCATTGGAGGTGTCAAAAATGACGTTTGCAGATTCAGCGCCACGAGGATGCCAAAGAACAGTGGGTCGATCCCGAAGTGGGGCAGAAGAGGCAGGAAGATCGGCACGAAGATGATGATGATCTCGGACCACTCAAGCGGCCAGCCCAGCAGAAAGATGATCAACTGTGCCACCAGCAGGAAGGCCAGCGGAGACAGGTTCAGCCCCGTCACGAATTCGCCCACCACCTGTTCGCCGCCAAGATAGCTGAACACCGAACTGAACGTATAGGACCCGACGAACAGCCAGCAGACCATCGCCGTTGTCCGCACCGTCAGATAGACAGATTCCCGCATCCGCTGCCACGTCATCGCCCGATAGGCAAAAGCGAGGAAGATACCGCCCAGCGCACCAATCGACGCTGCCTCGGACGGGGTGGCCAGACCGAACAGGATCGACCCCAGAACGGCAAGGATCAGAAACGCCAGCGGAAAGAAGGAGGTCATCACCATGACCAGCAGCTTGCCGCGCGGCACGTCGGGCACTTCCTCGTCCGTCGGGCGCGGGGCGACCGACGGTTGCAAGATCGCACGTCCAATGACGTAGACAAGGTAGAGACCAACCAGCGTAAAGCCGGGCAGCAGCGCCCCCACATAAAGCCGAACGATGGAAACCCCCGATGCCGCCGCATAGACGATCAGCATGATCGACGGCGGGATCAGGATGCCCAGCGTTCCGCCCGCGCAGATGATCCCCGACGCGAACGACGGGTCATAGCGGGCCTTGAGCATGGCAGGCAGCGCCAGCAGCCCCATCAAAGTCACGACCGCCCCGACGATCCCGGTGGCCGTGGCGAACAGGGCGCAGGTAATCAGCGCCGCGACCCCCATCGACCCCGGTACGTTCTTGGACGCGATGTTGAGCGTTGTGAACAGCCGGTCCACGATGTTGGCCCGTTCGACGATGTAGCCCATGAACAGGAACAGCGGGATGGCCGTCAGCACTTCGTTGGACATAACCGTGTAGGTCTGGTTGATAAACAGATCGAATATTCGATTGTTGAAGAACCCGCCAACCCATTGCTGGGTGCTTTCCCAACCGCTTGCCGTTTCGGGCAGCCGGTCAAAGGCGCGCCACATGCGTCCCGCATCGAAGTAGGCGTAATAGCCAAAGCCGATGCCCATGGCCATCAGGGTAAAGGCGATCGGAAACCCGAGGAACACGATCACGATGAAGAGCCCCAGCATCATGATCGCAATTTGAGGATCGGTCATACGTGGCCCCCGGTTTCGGCTTCAGCGGCCTTGCGCATGAGAAGATCCTCGGTTTCGAACACGTCCTCGTGGGCCGTGATCCAGTGGTTGTGTTTGATGCAATAGAGGCAGCGGCAGATTTGCCCGATGCCCTGGATGAACAGAAGGATGCCTGCGGCCACCATCACCGTCTTGAACTGGTAGATCGGGATGCCTGCGGGGCTGTTGATCGACACCTCGCCATAGCTCCAGCTTTTCGAGGAATATTTCCAGCCCGAAAAGATCAGGGCGGTCACGCCCGGAAAGAAGAAGATGATGTAGAGTAGCAGGTCGATCTTGGCCTGCGTCTTGGGCTGCCAGAGGCGGTAGAGAAAGTCGCCCCGCACATGCCCGCCGCGCGACAGGGTGTAGGCCCCGCCCATCATGAAC
The DNA here is from genome assembly GCA_024642115.1 of Marivivens sp. Lineage (GTDB taxonomy): Bacteria > Pseudomonadota > Alphaproteobacteria > Rhodobacterales > Rhodobacteraceae > JAHEBU01. The sequence continues at coordinate 127,865 of JAHEBU010000006.1, forward strand.
AGCGTCCCGTAAGCGATGAACGAAACGTCCAACGACCAGGCGGGCGGACGGTTTAGGACATAGCGGGCAAAGACGGCCCAGCCTGTGCCAAATGCCATCAGAACGATCAGCCAGGCAAACACCTTGCCGAACCAGGCCGACAGATCGTCGGCAAATCGGATCATACCGATCATGTTTGGGGTCCCACCCTATTCGGTGTAAAGGGTCCCAGCGCGACGGCGCCGGGACCCGGTTACAGTTTCCCTGTCGTCAGCTTACAGCTGAACTTTGCCGGGGAAATAGTGTTCGTAGGCCAGACCGAAGTCGGGGGCGTTCATCAGCTCATAGTAGGACACGCGCTCGACCCACGCCTTCTGGCTGTCCAGCACGCGCTTCATGAACTCGTCAGCCTCGAGATCAACGATCAGCTTGTCCCAACCAGCGATTTGGGCATCCAGGATCTCTTTCGAGGTCCGCTTGACCATGACGCCATCGTCGTTGATCAGCTTCTGAAGGTCGGCCGAGTAGTTGTCCATCGCAAGCGCGGTGTTCGAGGTGGCCGACGCTTCGACGCCATACTTCAGGATCGCCTGAATGTCGGGGTCGAGATCAGCGAGGAAGTCCTTGTTGAAAATGAATTCAAACTGCTCGGACGCCTGGTGATAGGACGACAGGTAGTAGATCTTGGCCACGTCCTGCGCACCGAACCGCATGTCCGACGACGGGTTGTTGAATTCGAACGCGTCGATGACTCCGCGCTCCATAGCCGGGACGATTTCGCCGCCGGGCAGCTGGGCCACGGACATTCCGATCCCCTGCATCAGGTCGGCGGCCAGACCCACGGTGCGATACTTCAGACCCTGAAGATCGGCCACGGTGCTGACCTCTTTCTTGAACCAGCCGAAGGGCTGGGCGAACATGGGGAAGCCAAGGTAGCCCTGCACGTTCAGGCCCAGAATGTCCTGCGTCAGTTCGTTGTAAAAGTCCTGACCGCCGCCCTGATAGAACCAGGACAACATGGTGGTGGACGAACCGCCGAACACAGGGCCGGTGCCGAACAGGGACGCGGCCTTGTTCTTGCCGTACCAGTACGAACAGACCGAGTGAGCGGCGTCGATGACGCCGTCGCTGACCGCGTCCATCACCTGAAAGGCGCCGACCACCGCGCCCGACGGCAGCAGGTCGATCGTGACCCGGCCGCCCGACATTTCTTCGACGCGCTGTGTGTACTGGCGGGCAAAATCCATCCAGATGTCCGATGCTGACCACGAGGTCTGCATCTTGATGACCAGCGGCGATTGCGCCAGCACGGCGGGCGCAGCCAGCACGCCGGCGGATGCACCGCCCAGCAGGGCCGATTTCTTCAGAAACGACCGGCGGTCGAATGTCTTGTCAGTCATTGGTATCCTCCCAAAGTGGTGCCTTGTCTGGCGCGGCCGTTTGCCGGGTCAGCGTTCACTCTGCCTCGCCGTGCCTTTCAGCACATAAAGACACAAGGCGGTTTCCCCTCCAGGCAACCGGACCTTTGAATGCGCTCATCCCTGACCGTAGAGTGACTATAACGGGCGATCACGAACAGGGCAATTGGTAAAAATAACTGACCGCAACTCAGCATGCGCCAATTTTTCCATTTGTTTTCAGATGTCAGGCGCTAACAGTCTGTGAAAACTTTGCGCCACGCCCTCAAGCTCCCGAAGTCCGCCACACTGGATTCGCAGCCCGTCCTGAACAGGTCAACATGGTCTTGGCCCACGATATTGGCTGTTCAGCCTCAAGGGCCTTTGGTTGATGTCGGCATCGGTCGGATCGACACGTCGATTGCAATCCAGCCCTGGCATGACGCACGAAACGACTGAAACTTCGTGCTTGGGACCTTGCGTGGTTTCCTTGCTGCCGTGCGCCACTCGTTCGGGCAGCAGATCCTCGACGTCTCATTCGCCAAAAGGTCGCCGGAAATCCGCGGTGCGACCAGCAGCGCACCGTCGATCCGGTTATCCATCATTGAATCGGTCAACGGCTGTTCGATCCCCTGATTGGCCTCGCCTACGCCGATCAGGGCCTTGTCGTTGGCTGGGCCAAGGGCCGAGTTCATCCCGGCAATCATTTCGGACAGGAACGGTATTCATTCCTGACGCAAGGGTCCGAAAAATATGCACCCACGGGATTCCATTTGCCGGCAGTTCAGACCGAACCAGTCTCTGCCCGGACTGGGTCGCAGCACCTGTTGGGACGGTGCGGGATTTTCCATCCATGTCCCACTTTGAAACAGTCACCGTTTCACCGGGGCAGGTCGACGATCAACGCGGTCCGGCGTGCCGCGTCCTCATGCCTGCATCACATAGGTTCCGGGCGCATCGCACAGGGCCTTGTATACGCCAAACGGCGCACCCAGTGGCGGCGGGGCGACCGCGTCGCCCGAATGGGCATTGAGCCAATCGGCTAGGGCCATCCACCAAGAGCCGTCCTGTTCAGCGTTTTCCGCCAGCCATTCGTCAGGATCGCGGTAGGCCGCCAATGCGGTGGTCTGAGCAACGCGAAAATGTCTGCCCGGGTGTCCGGGTTCCGACACGATGCCCGCGTTGTGGCCACCGCTGGTCAGCACAAAGGTGATGTCAGAGTCGGCGAAAAGATGCAGCTTGTAGACCGATTTCCAAGGCGCGACGTGGTCCTCTTCGGTGCCGACGGCAAAGATCGGCACCTGAATGTCCGAGATGGCGATAGCCTTGTCCCCGACGTGATAGCGCCCTTCGGCCAGATCGTTGTCGAGAAACAGCTTGCGCAGATATTCCGAATGCATCCGTGCAGGCATCCGCGTTGCATCCGCATTCCACGCCATAAGGTCAAAGGCGTGACCCCGCTGTCCCAGCAGGTAGTCGCGGATAAATGGCCCCCATATCAGGTCGCGCGCCCGCAGAAGCGCAAAGGCCCCGGCCATCTGGTCAGAGGACAGGTAGCCCTTTTCTGCCATCATGTCCTCGATCATCGTGACTTCGCTGTCATTGATGAACAGCCGCAATGGCCCGGCTTCGGTGAAATCGACCTGAGCCGCAAGGAACGTCGTCGTGGCAAGACGTGTGTCCCCGTCTCGCCCCATGGCCGCCGCCGCAATCGACAACAGGGTGCCGCCCAGACAATAGCCGATAGCGTGGACTGACGACGCCTTGGTGATGTCCTGAATTGCGTCAATAGCCGCCATCACGCCAAGTTTGCGGTAGACCTCCATCCCAAGATCGCGATCACTCTCATCCGGGTTTTTCCACGACATGATAAAGACCGTGAACCCTTGCGCCACCAGAAAGGCCACCAGCGAATTTTGCGCGGACAAGTCCAGAATATAATATTTCATGATCCACGCGGGTACGATCAGGATCGGCTCGGGCCGGACGCTCGAAGTCATGGGGGTATATTGAATGAGCTCGATCAGGCCGTTGCGAAAGACGACCTTGCCGGGGGTGGTCGCAAGGTTGCGCCCAACCTCAAAGGGCTGAGGACCGGCCTCCTGGTCCGACCCTGACTTTCGGGCCACGTCCTCGGCCATGTTGGCGGCCCCGCGCCAAAGGTTTTGTCCATGCTCTGTCCGGATCGCAGCAATCACGTCCGGATTGGTCAGCGCAAAGTTCGACGGTGCCGCCGAATCCACCATCAGACCCGCGACAAACGTCATGAGGTTTTCATGGGCGGGCGTCACCCCGTGAACCCCGGACATGGCGTCCTGCCACCATTGCCAGGCATCCACGTGGGCGCGGCTCCAGACATTGAACGGGTATTTTTGCCAGGCCGGGCCGGCGAACCGCCGGTCATCGGGTGTTTCTGCGGGGCTGATGCCGGCGCACTGGCTCCAGAACGCCTGCGCATTGCGCATCGCCTGGTCTATCAGCGACAATTGTTTGCCCGGTGATGTGGCCAGATGGGTGGCCCAGTCCATCCACGCCTCGATAATGACCGATGGTGACAGACCAGAGGTCACCTTGGCCACCGCCGCATGGGTCATCCGGTCCAGCCTGTCATTGGCTGCGGCATCCTCCATGCGGGGCATTTCAATCGGCTTCGATGGAGTTAGTTTGGCGTTTTCAAGCATGATGTGCCCCCGGTCGGACGGCGCGCGACGCGGCGTCCGCATCCCTAACTTTAGCCCGACCGGCGCGGGGCCTCTTTGATCTGGGTCAGTTGTTGGCGGCTGAACCCGCGCCAAGTTCGATGATTTCTGCCGTGATCGCCTCTTGCCGGACGCGCCGCAGCGTGGCCTGAAAGGCATCAAGTTCCGTGGCTATCTGACTTGCCGCCGATGTCATGGCCTGCATCCGGGCCTCGTTTTCGGCGGCAAAGGCGTGCAGCGCCGCCTTGCAGACCTGCGCAAAGAAATAGTCCTGCCCCAGCGCGGCAAGTAGCGCCCCAGAGGGCATCTGAGTAAGGGGGTGGCTGGAGGTTGTGGCCGGCAGATCGGCCAGATCAATGGGGAACAGCCGCTGTTTGACGACCGTAGGCCGCCCGGCGTCCCAGACCGTAAACACAACGTCCAGCGCGTCGATCTGCCCGCCGGTCACCGCCTGATAAATCGCGGTCGTGATCTGGTCGGCCAGTTTGGGAATGCCCGGAGTGTGCGACGGAAGCGGGGCCGTCCACCGGGCGCTGATGTCCCGCGCTGTTGCGATGGACAGGCCCCGCGTCCCGATCAGGAACAGATGCCCCCCGGTGTCGCCAATTGTGTCGAGCACGCGTTCGCTGAAAGCCCCGGCAAATCCTTGTTCCGCACAAAAGACCAGAACCCCGGGCTGTGCGCTGTGGGCTGGATTGCCGGGCGCCAGCGGCGGGGGCAGGATCTCTGCCATCGCCGCGGCGATCATCCCGGCATAGCTGTCAACTGCCGGAAGCTGGGCGCGGGCCACATGGGCGCGGGCCGCCGCGATCCCCTTCATGGCGTTGACCACCGCACCGAGGTCGCGGATGCCGTCGATCCGGGCGCTGATATCGGCAAGCCGTTCTGTCATGTCACTTCTGGTTCGGGCGCGGATTTCGGGGCGGTTTGTGACGCTACAAATTGGGTGATCACGGCGGTCAGCCTTTTTGCGTCCTCTTCGTCCAGCGATCCCGACGTGTTGATGGCAGACACAAGATCGGCTGCGTCCCGGTTCAGCGCGTCCGGCAAGGCCGCCCGGATTAAAGCCACTACCGCCGGCGGCACATCGTCCAGCAAACCAGCCTGAACCGCCAACAAAAGGGCGACTTCGTCCGCCAGCCGAAAAGGTTTGTGTTGCGATTGGCGCAGGGCCTCGCGGATCCGGGCCCCCCGGGTCAGTTGGGCGCGCACGCGGCCATCAGGCATGCCGCCGAAACGGGTAAAGACCTCTAGCTCCAGAAATTGTGCATAGTCCAGCCGCAGGGTTCCCGCCGCCTGTCGCAAGGCATGCGCCTGCGTCTTGCCCCCCACCCGGCTGACGCTGAGCCCGACATCCACCGCAGGTTTCTGGCCCTGATGGAACAGCGCACTGTCCAGCACGATCTGCCCGTCGGTGATCGAGATCAGGTTGGTGGGGATGTAGGCCGACAGATTGCCCGAAACCGTCTCGGCAATGGGGAGGGCTGTGAGCGATCCGCCGCCGCGCGCCTTTGACAACTTGGCCGCTCGTTCCAAAAGGCGGGCGTGGATATAGAACACATCGCCCGGATAGGCTTCGCGCCCCGGGGATTGGCGGGTCAGCAGGGCAATTTCCCGGTGCGTGGCGGCGTGTTTGGACAGATCGTCGATCACGATCAGCGCATGTTGCCCGGCGTCGCGGAAATATTCCGCCATGGTCATACCCGAATAGGGGGCAATCCATTGCAACCCCGGAGCCTCGGACGACCCTGCCACCACGACGATGCACCGGGCAAAGTTGCCATGCGTCTGCAAGGCGTCGATGGCCCGCCGCACGCTAGAGGTTTTCTGACCCACGGCAACATAGATGCAGATCATGTCGCTATCGCGTTGGGCGATGATGGCGTCGATGGCGAGCGTCGTCTTGCCGGTCGAATGGTCGCCCACGATCAGTTCGCGCTGGCCGCGCCCAAGCGCGAACAGGGCGTCGACGACAACCACCCCGGTCTGAACCGGTTCGATTACCAGATCCCGTTCGATGATCGACGGAGCGGGGCGCTCGATTGGCAGAACATGTTCGGATGGGACCGGACCTTTACCATCCAGCGGACGCCCCAGCGGATCCACGATCCGTCCCAAAAGGCCGGTCCCCACGGGCACGCTGACGACTTCGCCGGTGCCAAAGACCGCATCGCCCGCCTCGACATCGCGGGCCCCATCCAAAAGCACGCATCCGATCAGATCGGGATCAAGAACCCGGGCAAACCCGGTTTGCCCGCCTTCGAACCGCAACACTTCATCCAGTCGCACGTCGCCCAGACCGGACACCATCGCCACCCCATCGCCGATCTCTTCGACCCGTCCCTTGTGATCAAGGCGGGGACCAAGGGTGACCTTGGCAAGCGCCTCCGTAGTCTTGACAGTCCAGTCGCCTGTATCATCCGGCATCCGACAGCGCCTTGCGAATGGTGGACAGATCGGCCTGCCAGCTGTTGCGCAGGCTGAAATGCGGGCCGCGCAGTTCGATCCCGCCGATCAGGTCGGGATCGGTGACGAACCGCAGCTTTGGTTTGCCCTTGAACGCCGATTGAACCGCCTGTTCGATCTCGGCGCGCAAGGCGCCTGCGTCCTTGGCCGTCACGACCTCGATCCCGGTCGGGGTGTCGGTCAAGGTCGCCTGTTCTGCCTCGGGCAGCTCGGCGATGGCGTCAACCAGTTGCGACAGGAACGCGGACTGGATTGCGGGACCGTTCAGCCGGTCCAGAAGCCGCGCTGCGATCACGAGTGACAGATCCGAGGCTTCTGCAGCGTTGGCCTTGCGGGCGGCGGCGGTGTCTTTTTCGATCTGGGTCTTGGCCGTGGCCAGAAGGGTTTCAGCCTTTTTCTGCGCTTCGGTCAGGATGGTCTTGGCGGCGGTTTCCGCCTCGGATCTGGCTGCATCCAGAGCTTTGACCCGTTCAGCGGCGATCCCGTCGCGGGCTTGCGTTGCCTCTGCTAGGGCTGCCTCTGCCTTGGCCTGGGTCGCTTTGGCGGTCTGGGTGATGGCGTTGACGGTGTCCTGCCGCGTGGCGATGGCGGCAGCGACCGGCCGCCAAAAGACGCGCTGCATCAACCACACGAGGATCAGCACATTGGCCGCTTGCAGCCCCAGCGCCCACAGATCAAATGTCATGGCTCAAACCAGCAACGGATTGGCAAACAGAAGCAACAAGGCAATGACCAGACAGTAGATCGCCGTTGTCTCAATCATGGCAAGCCCGACGAACAAGGTGCGCGAGATCGTGTTGGCGGCCTCGGGCTGGCGGGCAATGGCCTCCATCGCGGCGGCCACTGCGCGGCCTTCGGCCAAGGCGGGGCCAAGCGCCCCAAAGGCGACGGCGAAGGCGGCGCTGACAATGCTGGCAAGTCGAAGATAGTCCATCAGATTTCCTTTTTGGTGGGAGTTTCGGGGGCCTCGGGCTGACCGTCCTTGATTGTCGAGCTGATAAAAACCAGCGCCAGAACCGCAAAAATATAGGCCTGAACCAGCCCCGTCAGCAGATCGAGCGCCATCAGCGGGATCGGCACCAGAAGCCCAGCCAGAGAGGCCACGATGCCGATGACGAAAACCCCGCTCATGACGTTGCCGAACAGGCGCACGAACATTGAGAACACGCGCGTCAGGCTTTGCAGGATGTTGAGAGGGATCATCACCGGATTGGGCGCAGCAAAGGATTTCAGATAGCCGCCAACCCCATCCCCCACGATTCCGAACCAGATCACCGACACAAAAACGAGCGCGGCAAGGGCCGCATCCGTTTCCAGATGGGCGGTCGGCGGTTCCACTCCGGGGATCAGCGATGACCAGTTGGCCACCAGAATGAACAGGAACAGCGTGCCGATGAACGACCGATACGGCCCCGGTCTGGCCCCGGACGTTTCGGTGATCTGACTGTCCAGCGTCACCACCACCAGCTCCAGCGCGGCTTGACGGCGGGTCGGCACAAGATCCAGCCGCCGGGTCAGCAAGAACGCCCCCACCACCAGCACGATCATGATCCCCCAGGTGGTCACGACGGCCTGAGTGATCGGGATCGGGCCCAATTGGTACAGAACGACAGAGTTCAGCGGTGACATCATGTTTTTTCCTGTCCGGTCTGGCGCAGGATCAAAGCCTTGGCGCACAGCAGTCCGGCAAGTGCTGCCAGCAAGGCCAGCCCGCCAGCCTGAACCGCGACGTAAAACACGGCCGCAATGCCCCCCAGACGCACGAACGTCAGGAACAGGCCCAGCCCCGGTGAACCGCCGCGTACGATAAGATCCGCTGTTGCCCGCAAGGCCCGGAAGTAAACGACCCCCAACAGCAGCCCGCCGACAAAGGCGACCCCAAGTACCAATGGCGAGGGAAAGGCAGTCAAGGAGATCATCGCGCGTTCATCCATTTCCATGCAGTCCAGCCGCCCAGACACACACCCAGCAGCATCAACGGGGCACTCCAGAAAATGCCCGAGCCCAGTCGGGCATCCAGCCAGCGCCCGAAAAACAGCCCCGCCAAGGTCGGCACGACAAAGATCCAGCCCAGAACGCCGATCTGCGCCAGACGGCGGCCCACCGACATGTCACCTTCGCGCAGCCACCGGTCGCGGCGGTCGCGGCGCAGGCGGGTCTGGGCGACCATCGGATCGTCTTTGGGGTCGGGATCAGGGTCGGGCATCACCAATTCTCGCCGCTTTTGCTGCCGGGTTTCAAACGGCTGACCATATGACGAATGGCGTTGAATTGCAGGCGCATCGTCTCGACGTGCTCTTGCCGTTCGGCGTCCGCATCCGATTGAAACCGCGACAGCACGTCCCGGTCCAAAGTGTCTAGGTCTTGGCCCATGACCGCCTCGCGGGTGGCGATGTCGACGCGGGCGCCTGATCGTACGGTCATCATGCCCCCACGCAGGGCGCAAAAGTATTCGGTACCTGCCGCACGCCAACTGACAGTCGACACCACAAGGGCCGTCACAAAGGGCGTATGGCCGGGCAGGATGCCAAAGGCGCCCGTCGCATCCTCGGCGCGCAGGCTGTCAATGTCCTGGTCCACAACCACCGACAGGGGGGTGACGATGTGCAGCCTCATGCGGCGGCTCCCGTCGTGCGGGTCTTGGCGGCGGCTTCCTTCTGGCGGGCTTCATCCAGCGTCCCCACCATGTAGAGCGAGCTTTCGGCCCAGTCGTCGGCCTCGCCGTCTAGAATGGCCCGGCATCCGCCAAGGGTTTCGGCCAGAGGCACGCTTTTGCCGGGGGTCCCGGTAAAGGCTTCGGTCACCATGAAAGGCTGGGTTAGGAAACGTTGCAGCCGCCGCGCCCGTTTGACGATCAGCCGGTCGGCGGTTCCCAATTCCTCGACCCCCAGCAAAGAGATGATGTCGCTGAGTTCCTTGAACCTGGCGAGGGCTTGCCGCACCTCTTGCGCGATCCCGTCATGTTCTTCGCCCACAACCAAAGGGTCCAGCAGCATGGACGATGATGCCAGCGGGTCTATGGCGGGATAGAACCCTTCGGCGGCCTGCGCCCGGCTCAGCACGATGACGCAGTCCATATGGCTGGAAATGGTCGTGACTGCAGGGTCCGTAAAATCGTCCGCCGGCACATAGACCGCCTGAATCGCCGTAACGGCAGAGCCTGCGACCGACGCGATGCGTTCCTGCAAACCGGCGACTTCGGTGGCCAGTGTCGGCTGATAGCCCACCCGCGACGGCATCCGGCCCAGAAGGCTCGACACTTCAGCCCCGGCCTGAACAAAGCGAAACACGTTGTCCATCAGCAGCAAAACGTTCTTGTGTTTCTGATCGCGGAAATATTCCGAGATGGCCAAGGCGGTCAGGGGGACCCGCCAGCGCGCGCCGGGCGGTTCGTTCATCTGGCCGTAAACCAGAACCGTGCGTTCCAGAACGCCCGATCCTTGCATTTCGGTCAGCAGTTCATGGCCTTCGCGGGATCGTTCGCCGACACCGGCAAAGACCGAAATTCCTTCGTATTTTTCGACCATGGCGCGGATCAATTCCATCACCAGCACGGTCTTGCCCACGCCTGCGCCCCCAAACATCGCAGCCTTGCCGCCTTGTGCCATGGGTGTCAGCAGGTCGATCACCTTGATCCCGGTTTCAAACACATCCGTCGTCCGGGTCTGGGATTTGAGCGGGGGCGGCAACGCGTGGATCCCCCGGCGCGGGGTATCGGGGGAAAACGGAGCCAAATTGTCATGCGGATCGCCCACCACATCCAAAAGACGCCCTAACACGGCCTCGCCCACCGGGACGGTCACCGGACCGCCTGTGGCCCGCACAGACACCCCTCGGGCCAACCCCGCCGTGGACTGAAACGCCACGGCCCGCAACCTGGTCAGATCAAGGTGGCTGTGAACCTCCAGGATCAGGGGGGTGTCCCGGTCCCAATCGACAATCAGGGCCGAATTGATCGGTGGCAGATCAACTTTGGGAAACGATACGTCCACAACCGCTCCGCGGACCGCAACAACGGTGCCGGTCGCCCCGGTGGGCGCGGTGCGTTTGGCGGTAGAAGTGCGTTGCATGCTGTCACGGCCTTTCCTGCGCATCGTCGATGCTGATCCCTGTATAAGGCCGGTGCGGGCTGCCTCGCTTTGATCTGGGTCAGGTTCCTGACACGTCGGCAGTCGGCGGTTTCTTGACGGGGACAAAAGCGTGCCGCGGCAGTTGCAGCCCAGCCTCACCCCGTCACCACACCATCGCCCACCACAATCTGCCGCCGACACAGGCTCGCGATCTTTTCGTCATGGGTTGAAATCAGAAAGGTGGTTTCTTCCTCGCGGTTGATCTGCGCGAACAGATCCATCACCTGAATGGCAGCCCCAGCAAGGCGGCCATTTCTGCGCCATCCAGTTGCAACAACAGGCCCCATCGCGCAGTTCCAAAAGCACGGACATTGGCCGATCGCTGTGACCGGATCACCCCATGTGGCGGCGCACGCAGGCAAAGGGGCTCCTTCCCAGAACAGTGTCTCGACAGGACCAAGCTGCGGCGCCGATCAGACAAGGACTTCTGCACAATACCGGCCAACGTGTCGCTCGCCTTGAGATGGATCAGGATCCAGCGCCCCAAGGTCAGGGTATTTCGGAATGAGAAAGTCGGCGCTGCCAGATTGTCAGCGTCAGAGAACGAAGCGTCCAGATCGGCCCGTTTGACAGAGGGATGTCCAGTCTGTGCGCGCCTTTGGTAAGGCCACGCAGTCCGGCAACCTGTGCCAGAACGCGGAGTATGTAGCCGCCGGAATGGCCTGGTCTGATCCTCTCAGGGGGCTCCCAGCCAGTCCGGCGCGGATGACGGCGCCATGCCCGTCCGTGCCGCATCTGCGCACTCGGCCAAAGACCCAAACCGAACGGCACGCCCCGACAAACCCGGCGCATAGTGGGCGTATTTGCCCGAGTTGGTCATCAGGCTGCGCGCCTGCGGTGGCAGGATCGGCTCGGTGATCGAGCACCAGCACAGATCGGGGATCATCTGCGCACCAAACGCTTCAAGCCGGGCGCGTGTGCCGTCAGCTGTCGCTTTGGCCAGCACGTTTTGCCCCACCGTCACGATGACCGACGTTGCAGCCGCCCGGTGTCCGACGACCAGATCGGCCAGTGCCTGACATTCGGTCAACGAAAAATGCGGGCTGCCAAAGGCGACCAGATCAATCCGCCGGGGGCCGGGGTTCAGCTCCTTCCAGACGCGGGCAAGGTCGGCGCGCGTGATGGTCAGGTGATCGGACGGGAGCGCAAAATCCCCAGCTTCGGGCGTATGGCCCGCCACGTGCAACATCGGCGCAGCAGACGTGGTGCCAAAGGCCGCACACATCGACTTGAGGTCATCATGCGTTGGGGTGGTCTGTTCGAGTCCGGTCAAAATCGGAATCTGGTCAGGGGCCATCTGTCCGGCAAGATATCCCAGCATCGGCCACAGGGCGTCATCATGCCCCTGCGGAAGTTCAACATGCAGCCTGCGCCGCGCCGCGCGGTTTGGTTTCAGATAGACACCCGACAACGGGGCGCGTCCGGTCATGGCAATGAACAGATCAAGGTAGTCGGGATGCTTGACGGTCCGAGCGGCAAGCACAGTGTTGGCAAAGATCACCGCATTCGATTCTGACCAGCCGATGGCCTCGTCCATCTGCGGTGCGTTCTCCAACAGATACGGCGCACACGTAAAGGTCGGACGTGCGCCCATGTTCACATAGGCGTCGGCCAGCCTCGCGGCACGCAGCCCAAAATCCGGTGGCACCCCCTGTTTGCGCCAATTGGTATGATCGACGGAAATTGCGTTGATTGTGGTCGGGATGCATACCTGACCACCCATTTCGACCATCGCTTCGGCAAAGCGCAAATTGGCCGCATTCGCTAGAATGCACCCGTCAATATGTCCGCGCGTCACATCGACCAGCGTCTTTGCGCCCTGCAAGACGGCGATTGCGCAGATCACTTCCATCGCAATGCGACGGGCAGGTCCATCAGAGCCATCGAGCATGGCAATGTCCCGCGCGGTGAGGTCGAGGGCAGCCACGGGCAATTGCGCGATTGGTGTGCTCACACCATCAATGATCATCACGCTGTCGGTCAGCACGAAGCGGCTCGCGTTCGACACGGTGGCAAAGGCATCGGCGGTCAATCGCAGTATCGGGACGGGCTTGCCGAACATTCGATCCGCAATCATGGCGCCAAGGGTGACAACATCCTCTGGCTCGCGAAACACAATTGCAGCGGGGGCGACACCATTCAATGCCAGATCCAGCATGACGCCACTGCCACTGCACGATCCGCGTGTCGTCGGCATCGCCAAAACCTTGCCCGCAAGCGATTGCCCGCACAGCGGATGGTGGGTGTCGATCACAATACCCGTCAGAGGGTCGACCCCGCCCCAGAAGCTCAGCCCCTCCACACTTGCTAGCACGTTGCCTGCGGCACAACCGGGAATGATGCTTTGCCCGGTCGATTGTATCGATGCCATTCTTTGTCCTTTGTCCAAATGTCGGCAGGCGACCGGTCGTCTTGCACGGGTGTTTGAACTGCCTCTTTCCAGAAGATCACAAAATGCGACCGGTTCAAATGGATGCTGAACCGGCGAGGACCAGACGGCCCGGGCCGGTGACCTGTCCCGGTCAACGAACGCCCCCGCACCTCGCCAACCCGAACTTGCTCTGATCTTGGGTCAGGCTACTCTCAACCGGGAAGAATGAGGGCGACACATGGCTGTTAACACGACTGCAATTTCCGCCGGTCAGGCGCTGGAGACCCTGCGCGTCGGCTTTGCCGAACAAAGGGCGGGGCGCATGACGGCGTCGTGGATGCTGCATGGACGCCCTGGCATCGGCAAGACCGATATCGTTCAGCAACTGGCCACGGAAACGGGCAGCACATTGTTCGATCTGCGCCTGACGACGATCGAACCCCAGGACCTGCGGGGCCTGCCGTTCTATGATCACGCTGCACGGCGGACGGTCTGGTATCGGCCCGAAGACCTGCCAGATGATCCTGCCGCACCTGCAATCCTCTTTCTGGACGAACTGACTGCCGCCGCCCCGACGTTGCAGCCCACAGTGTATGGTCTGTTGCAGGAACGCCGGGTCGGTCGGCACCGCTTGCCAGATACAACCTTTATCGTGGCTGCGGGAAATTCGGTCGAAGACGGTGCGGTCGCCTACGAGATGGGCACGGCCCTGTCAGACCGCCTGATCCATCTTCACCTTCAGGCCGATCCGACCGATTGGCTGAACCGGTATGCCGTGCCGCGCGGCCTGCACCCGGCGGTGACCGCGTTCATCCGAACCCGGCCGGATTTGCTCGAAACGACCGAAGAGGCGATGCGCCGGGGGCAGATGATAGCCTGCACTCCGCGGTCTTGGGCGCGGGCAAGCACCATCTTGCAGACGGGCCAGGACAAGGCGATCCGCGACATCCTTTTGGCCGGCACACTGGGCGAGGCGGCGGCCGCCGAATTCATCCTGATCGCCGATGACATCGCCACATCAGTTCAGGCCACGGCCCTGTTAGAGACCTCCGGGGACGAACGCACGGCACTGTTCCCGGCAAGCCTGTATGGGCTGACAGCACTGGTTTACGCTCTGATCAGTCTGGCGGACGCCGACACAGTGCCGACGGTCATCGACGTCATGGCCGAAATTCGGACCCTCGGGTCTGGTCGGCCCGAGCCTGAATTTACCCGGCTGCCATTGGGCGAACTCTGCACCTACGGGTTCGAACTGCTGATAGAAAAGGCGCTGGACCGCGGCTGGCAAGAGGCGTTTCGCCAGTCGTCCACCTATGCCGCCTATGCGGCCGAACGACATCAATCAGGCCTTGTATGACCGATCTGGCGAGTCATTCCAGGCGGGCGGGTCCGGCGCTGCGCGTGCTTGTCGAAACGGACCCCGCACTTGCGGCCCTGTCGCTCTGGTGCGACCACCGGGACGGTGCTGCGACGCGAACCAACGGGGGCGTGATCACCTATGGGCCGGACTTTGCCAACCTTGCGCGACATGAACAGATCGGGCTTGCAGCGCACCATATCCTGCATGTTTCCCTGCGCCACCCGGCCCGTCTGACCGATCTGCAATCCCGGCTGGGGGCTGCGTTCGACGCCGAACTCTACAACCTTGCCGCCGATGCACTGGTGAACCAGGCGCTGGTGCTGTCTGACTATGCACTGCCCCGCCCGGCGGTGCTGCTCACCGATCTCCTGTTGGACGTGTTGGGGCAGGACTTGCCCCCTGACGTGGCCCTCTCCGACTGGGATGTCGACAGATTGTATCACGCCCTGGTCAAAAGCACCGAGGGCCAAGGCGGCAAGTCGGGCAAGGTTCAAACCTATGTGCGCGAGCGCAGCTTTTCCCCCGACATAGACCCGTCACCCGGCGGGGGTGACGATCTCGCGGATGAAGAGGCGGCCGCCCGCTGGCGACAGCATCTGGCCCGCGCTTTGGAGGCGGGACGCAAGGCGGGGCGCGGGATCGGTGTATTCGGCCATCGGATCGCGGACGTCCCCGAACCGCGCATCCCGTGGGAAGTCATCCTGCGCCGGACGTTGACGCAGGCGGTCACCGTTGCCCCTCAACCCAGCACGCGCCGACCATCGCGCCGCTGGATCGCAGGAGCTGCCGAGGCGACACTTGCCGGGACGCCGACCCCCGGTTTCGAGCCGGGCGTGCGCCACCTGACCGACGTGCCGCGCATCGTCGTGGCACTTGACGCCTCAGGCAGCATCGACAACGCCCGACTTGCCCTGTTCTGGGCCGAAGTGACCAGCATCGCCCGCCGGATGCGGGCCGAACTGCATCTGCTGGTCTTTGATGATGACATCCGGCATCACGACAGGATCATTCCGGCCCAAAGGACTTTGGCCCTGCCCGTCCTGCCAAGGGGCGGCGGCACGGCATTTGTCCCTGTCGTGCAAAAGGCGCTGTCGCTGAACGCCGCAGCGCTGGTTGTTTTGACGGATCTGGAGGGGGATCCCGGCCCCGCCCCGCGCGGACTGACAGTGATCTGGGCGGTGTCGGATGCGGGACCCCTACAGGTCCCATACGGCAGGCTGATCGACCTGCTGCACTAGGGCCTGGACAGCGCAGCGGTCATCCTGGCATGCGCAGAAACGGTCCTGGGCTCGAACGTCACATCGCGCAAAAAGGTATCCTGCGATTTGTTGATCTTGAGCAAAAGCTGCTCGGTCATTGGTGACATGAACAGGCCGTGGCGAATGACCTCTTGTTCTTCGGCGGTCAGAGACAGGATTTCCGGTCCGGCCTCGGACTGAACCGAGACATAGGTCAGCGGGGGGAAAACCCCCAGATCGGATTGTTCGATCACCAGATGAAGGGTCCCCGTGCGCAGCCCCCGACCCGCGGCGATTTGCGTCAGGACGGCGCGCGCCTGAACTTGCAGCAGATCAAGGCCGCGCTCTGCCGATGCGGTGTCTATCAGGCCCGCGCGCCGCGACTTCGGGACCCGCAAGATACGCATCTCGACCCACCAGATCATCGCCAGCATGATCAGCGGCGCCTGTGCCAGCGGCATCGCCAGATTGTTCCAGGTCAGTCCAAGTCCCAGGAACGGCACAAGAGCCAACGTGTAGCGGATCCACTGAAACTCGACAATGATTCTGAGAAATCGCAGAATTCTGACTGGCCCTTTGGGCCAGACCGTGACCCGTCCAAAGAATTTGCGGGGCAGTTGCCGAACCTTGAGGATCCCTCGGTTTCGGACAGTATCCTCGGTCACGATCAGCATGAATGTCCTGTTGTTGTCCTCAAAGGCGCCCCGACTGTGACCGATCTGGTGCGGCAGGCGGGCATCATCTGCCGGAGTTTGCAAAGATCTGTCGGACAGCCGCCCTGCGACACACCGATATGTTCGCTCAAATGATCCAATCCCGGGACACTTGGCAAGCCCGTGACCAGATCAGCCCGGGTTCCATTCCTGCCGCGCCCCACTGACACCAGTCAGCCAAAGCGACGGTCCGGGTTTTCGCGGTGACCCCTGGGCCGACCCTGTTCGACCAACACCGCAGTGCGTTCCGGCAGACGCTGAGGGTCGGGTCATCACCCAAGGCTCGGTTGCCACCCTGCCCGCCCCAACCCGCCTTTCTTCGGACCCTGCCGCATTGATTGATTGCCCCACGCCCATTGTCGACCAAATTCAGACCCGGCATTTCGTTAAGAAAATCCAATGGTTCCTCGTCGTGCTGAACTCCCGGACAATCGGCACAGACCAAATATGTATAAGGTCTGGACTATAAGCCTTTTTAAAATATCGTTGGCGTTAGCAGGGGGTGCCTTACCGTGGAACTGCCACTCGACGATGCCATTGCCAGACATGCCGAGACAGTTTTCGCCTTTCTCGAAGACCTCGTCGCTGCGGACAGCGTCCTTGGGCGCGAGCAGGGGGCGATGGAGGCGTTCGAGCGTGGGGCGCAGTCCGTTGGGCTGACGACACGGCGGATGCCATTTGTGCCGGGTCCGTTGGAGGACGCTCGCGCAGGGATAGCGCCGTCGCCGGAAAAGATCACGGCTGACCGCTTTCAGGTGTTCGCCACCTCTCCCGGAGATGGCCCTTTGCACCTGCTTTTGAACGGCCACCTTGATGTCGTCCCGGCGCAAAACCCCGAGCTGTGGACCAACGGCCCTTTCAATCCGACGCGCCGGGAAGGTCGTCTGTACGGACGGGGCGCCCTGGACATGAAAAGCGGTTTTGCAGTCGGATTGTTGGCTCTGCACGCGCTCAGGGACGTAGAGACTGACCTTTTCCGGGGCCGCCGGATCGGCTTCGTCGCCGTGATAGAGGAAGAATGCACCGGAAACGGTGTCCTGAGAACCTTGTCAGAAAATGGGATCGCCGCACCCGAAGTCGTCGTGCTGGAGCCGACGGATCTGGGCCTGCTTCTGGGCGGCGTCGGAGTGCTTTGGGTCGATATCAAGGTAATCACGTCCGCCGGACATGCCAATGTTGCGGGGCAGTCCGTGAACGCCGTCGACCTTGGTTTGCGTCTGGTCGAGGGATTGCGCGCATGGTCTGCCAGCCTGCGGCAGTCGGATCCAGAGCCCGAACTTGGGTCGAACACCGATCCTTATGCGGTGAATCTTGGCAAGGTCGACGCCGGTGACTGGACATCCTCGTCGCCAGCGACGGCGACCTTCGGCATCCGCCTTGGCTATCCGCGAGGGTGGAGCGCAGATTTGGCAGAGGCTCGGGTGCGTGCGGCCGTGCGCGACCTTTTCAAGCGCGACCCGGACTTTCGGATCGAGCCCGTGGTGACCCTCACCGGATTTCGGGCCGAGGGCTATCTGATTGATCGAAAGACGCCACTGGTCCAGGACTTGATGGCGGCACATGTGGCGGCCCACGGTGAACCGCCGCACAGCTACATGTCGGGAAGCACCACCGACGCGCGGATCTATCTCAACAACTTCGGAATTCCCGCCGTGTGTTATGGCGCCACCGGGGCGAACATGCACGGGATCGACGAGTACGTCGAACTAGACAGCATCGTTCAGGCGGCTCGAACGCTGACGCGGTTCATCATCATGCGTTTCGGGCAAGGCAGGTCATGACCGACATTGACCACAGCGCGCACAGTGCGGCGGCCGACACCGATGGCCCCCTCCTGCAGCCAGTTCACGCGCCGATCGTCAGCCGTCACGTTGCAGACGACGTTGTTGATCGGCTGGTCACGGCGGTGGCCCTTGGTCTCTATGTTCCCGGTCAACAACTCCCGCCCGAACGGGAGCTTGCCGCCACTTTGCAAATATCACGGACGACCCTGCGAGAAGCGCTCAAGCAATTGACGGAAAATGGCTATCTCGACGTCCGCCGGGGCCGGAACGGCGGTTATTTCGTGCGGTCGGCTTGGGGACCCAAGTCTGCCCATCATGTGCGCAGGCAGCTCGTCTCTCGCTGGGATGAATTCCAGAACATCTTCGATGCCCGGACCCTGGTCGAGCGAATGATCGCTCAAACAGCGGCAAGCCGCCGGACCGAAGTCGATGTCAAAGCGATCGCTGCGGCCCTCAAGGCCTACATTGACGCGGTTGATCACGACACGTCACGCTTGGCGGATGCTGCGCTGCACCTTGCCATCGCCAAGGCGGCGCACAATCCGATACTGGTCGAGATGTCCGTGGATTTCCGCACACGGATCAGCCTGAACCTTGGGGCGGAACCCTATTCGGACGAAGCCCGCCGCATCGCGATCGGACAACATCGCGACCTCGTGGGCGCGATTGTCTACGGACACATCGAAGAAGCGGGTGAAATTGCCGCCGATCACTTCAAGCTATCCGAGAACATGTTTCGCGCCCTGATCGAACGTGCCTCGGGCGATTCAGACAAAAAGGGCACAACCTGATGAGCGCGCTGGGGTTCATCGTTCGACGCATTGGCGCCGCGATCCTTTCGCTTTTCGCCATGAGCATCCTCGTCTTTCTCATCATCCGGCTGGTGCCCGGCGATCCGGTGCGAACCATGCTGGGGTTTCGGGCGACGGACGAAAACGTGGCGCGTCTCCAGCACGAGCTGGGGCTCGATCAACCAATGCTCTCGCAATACATGTCCTGGATCGCAGGCCTCTTTCGCGGAGACCTCGGGCAGGACATCGTCAGCCACGCGCCACTGTCCGAACTCCTCTTGCAGCGGTTGCCTGTCACGCTTGAACTAGCCGGGCTGTCGATGACCTTGGCTGTGCTTTTCGGGGTCCCGCTGGGGGTCTTGGCGGCTAGCGGGGGACCGTGGTCCAAGAGGTTGACCGAAGGGTTCGTCGTGCTGGGGATCAGCATTCCCGACTTCTGGCTCGGGATCATGCTGGTTCTGGTGTTTTCCGGAATCCTCGTCGTGCTGCCACCAACGGGATATGTGCCTTTCGCTCAAAGTCCCCTCGAAAATCTTCGATACATGGCCTTGCCCGTCCTCACGCTTGCCATCGGCGAGGCGGCCTATGTTCTCAGGACAACGCGCGGCGCCGTCATCAATGTCATGGGCCGTCCCTTTGTGACGTTTCTGCGGGCCAAGGGGATTTCGCCACGGCGGATCTTGTTCGGCCATGCCCTGCGCAACGCAGGACCGTCGATCGTGACCGTCGTCGGGATCCAGGTCGGTGTCCTTCTGGGCGGCGCGATCATCGTCGAAACACTCTTTGCGCTACCCGGCGTCGGACGGCTCGTCGTCACAGGGATCAACCAGCGTAACTATCCTGTCGTGCAGGTCGGGGTGCTGGCGATTGCGACGATATTCATCGTCGTTTCGTTGATCACGGACCTTATCGTCGGCTGGCTTGATCCCCGGGTCGCCGATGGAATGATGCAATGACCGGTATGGCCACCCTTTCTGGTGTGAATGACCGGGCGCGGCGTCAGATCATTGGCGGCGGCGCTGTTCTTGGCACACTGATCCTCGTTGCGGTTTTCGCTCCGGTCCTGGCCCCCTACGATCCTGAAAGCATGAGTGTGCGGGAAGTCATGGGCGCCCCTTCGCTGGCACACCCGTTCGGGTCGGACGTGCTGGGCCGGGACGTGCTGAGCCGGGTCATGTATGGTCTCCGGTCCAGCCTTGCCGTGGCGATCTCGGCGATCGTGTCCTCGTTCATTGTGGCCGTTCCGATCGGCGTGCTTGCAGGTTATTTCGGGGCATGGGTGGATAGCGTCATTTCCCGGATGCTCGACATGATCCTTGTGTTCCCGGCAATGCTTTTGGCAATCACGCTTATCGCCATTCTGGGGCCAGGGGCATCTGTCGCGGCCATCGCGATTGCCGTGATTTACCTGCCGATCCTGGCCCGGGTTACCCGCGCGAGCACGCTGGTCGTGGTCCGACAGGATTACATCAGCGGGTCAAGAGCCCGCGGGGCAAGCCACCTGCGGGTGCTGTGGACACATGTGCTGCCGAACTCGCTTGGCCCGGTGGTGGTGCAAGCCTCCGTGCTGTCCGCCTTCGCGATGCAATTGGAAGCAGGGCTTTCGTTCCTTGGCCTCGGCGTGCAGCCGCCGAATCCGTCGTTGGGGTCGATGCTGGCAGACGGTCGCGACGTCCTCAATCAGGCCCCCTGGATCGAGATATTTCCGGGTCTGACCATCATGGTGGCTGTCCTTGCGTTTTCCTTCCTGGGTGAAGGGTTGCGGCGCGCGCTTGACCCCAAGGGGGTCGCCGAATGACAGCGATGCTTTCCCTCGAGCGGCTCAGCGTTTCCTTTGCGGGGGAGGCAGGGCCATCCATCGTGGTCGATGACGTCTCTCTCACTCTTGAGAAAGGCGAGATATTCGGCCTAGTCGGGGAAAGCGGGTCGGGCAAAAGCACGATTGCCAACGCGGTGATGGGGCTGCTTCCCGCGTCTGCAACGACATCCGGACGGATCCAACTGAATGGCCGCGAAACGACAGGTCTGGACGAGAACGATTTGAGAAACCTGCGCGGGCGCGAAATGTCCATGGTGTTTCAGGACGCCACAACCAGCCTTGATCCAACGTGGTCGGTCGGGGAACAGATCGCTGAAACCCTGCGCGCCCATCAGTCGCTGTCGCGCGGTGCGGCGCGGGCGCGGACGATGTCGTTGATGCACGAAGTCGGCATTCCGAACGCAGCCCAAAGATATCGTGACCCACCCCACAGGTTTTCCGGCGGACAGCGCCAACGGATCGTCATCGCAGCGGCCATCGCAAATGAACCAAAACTGCTGATCGCTGATGAACCGACAACGGCCCTCGACGTGACGATTCAGGCGCAGATCCTTGAACTGATCAATGGGTTACGCCACCAGCATGGGACCAGCGTCCTTTTGATCACGCATGATTTGGGCGTGGTTTCCGAAACCTGCGACCGCGTCGCGGTGATGCATCGGGGCAGGATCCTGGAGACGGGACCGACCCGCGACGTTTTTGGCAATCCGTCACATCCCTATACCCGCGCACTGATGGCCGCCAATCCGGCTTGGTCCAGGCGCGGCAGTCGTTTGCCTGTGGTGCCCCGCGAATGGAGTATCGAGGAGGTGCGCCATGACTGAGCTCCTCCGGATCGAGTCCTTGTGCAAAACCTATCCTCTTGGCGGGCCGCCTTGGTCTCGTCGGACCCTGGCTGCGGTGGACAACGTGTCGCTTGTCATCAACCGAGGGCAGACGCTTGGCTTGGTGGGGGAATCCGGTTCCGGGAAAAGCACTCTGGGCCGATGTGTTCTGGGTCTGACCAAACCGGACAGCGGCCAGATCATCTTTGACGGACGTGATATCCTGTCGCTATCCCCGCGTGACTTCAAAGCGTTTCGCAGACGTGTCCAGCCGGTTTTCCAAGATCCTTACGCCAGCTTGGACCCAAGATGGCCCGTTGGACGAAGTGTGCGCGAAGCCCTAGACAGTTTCGGGATAGGGGCATCAGCCAACCGGGACGCCCGTGTGCGCGATCTGTTTGACCGGGTTGGCCTTGATCCAGCATTGGCCACCCGGGTCCCCGCGCAATTGTCCGGCGGTCAACGGCAACGGGTGGCCATAGCAGCCGCCTTGGCATCGGAGCCAGACCTGATCATCGCAGACGAGCCCGTCAGCGCGCTGGACATGAGTATTCAGGCCCAGATCCTCAACCTTTTCATGGATTTGCAAAGCGACCTCTCCGTCTCGATGCTGTTTGTCACGCATGATTTGGCTGTCGTCGAACACGTCAGCGACCAGATTGCCGTCATGCACCTTGGACACCTCGTCGAGGTCGGTGAGACCGATCAGATCATCAATGCCCCGCGGCACGATTATACCAGGACCCTTCTTGCCGCGGTGCCGTCCCTAAGTCCGCCACAACCGAAGGAGAACGACATGACCACCGCGAAAATAAACGGAATCGACATCAATTATCGCATCGACGGTGCAGACAACTCCGGCGAAACCATCGTGCTGATCAATGGCCTTGCCGACGACCTGGAGAGCTGGGGCTTTCAGGTTCCCTCTCTTGTCGAGGCGGGCTTCAAGGTCCTCAGCTTTGACAACCGCGGCATCGGCAAATCAGACCGACCGGCAGGTCCGTACAGTGCCAAGATGATGGCAGATGATGCCAAGGCTTTGGTCGATCTGTTGGGGTTGAAGAATTTTCACCTGATGGGGGTGTCGATGGGTGGCATGATCGCCCAGGAATATGCCTTGGCCTATCCGGGTGATCTGAAATCTGCAACTTTTGCCTGCACCTATGGCAAGGCCGATCCCTTTTGTCAGTCAATGTTCGCCATGTGGGCGGATATCGCAGCAAAGATCGACGTGCCGTTCGTCATGCGCGACGTCGCTTTGTGGGCCTTTACCGGCCCCTTCTTTGAAGAGCGGCCCGGAGATGCCGCCGAATTCGCCGCCGCGATGGCGCAGCTCGACATGAGCCTTGAAGCCTATCTGGCTCAGCTGGCCGTCATTCAGGACCACGATACGATGGACAGAATTGGCGCCTTGAAAATGCCGGTGATGGTTCTTGCCGGAGAAGAAGACATCCTTATCCCGGTGCGTCTGTCGGAAAGGCTGCACCGCGCCATCCCCGGTTCCCATTGGGCGACGGTGCCTGGCGGCCATGCCTGCCTTTGGGAAAGCCCTGATCCCTTCAACAAGACTTTCATCGACTACGTTCGCAAACAGGCCTGAGCCCAAAACATCCCTTTAACCAACAAAGGAACACCCAATGACCTTAAGTTTGAAATCCCGCTTCACCGGGATCATCGCGGCCTCTGCGGTCGCGCTCTTTGCCGCACATGCCGCCTCTGCACAGGCCATCGCGCAGGGCGGAGACCTGCGGGCTGCACTGACGGGCGAACCCGATGTGCTCGATCCGGCGACCTCGTCGATCTACACCGGCGCCCAGGTCTACGAAGGCATTTTTTCCAAGTTGATCGACATTGATGCCGATGGGAATTTCGTGGGCGACCTGGCCACGTCGTGGACCCAAAATGACGCGACGACCTGGACCTTCAAGCTCGTCGACAACGCGACATTTCACAACGGAGAAAAGTTTACCTCGGCGGACGTGAAATACACATTTGACCGGATCCTCGATCCTGCGACTGCCAGCAGCTATGCGGGCTTATATTCGCAGATCGACAGCATCGACACTCCGGACGACACCACCGTCATATTTCACCTCAAATCACCCTTCGGCCCTTTTCTGACGAACCTGGCCACGAATGGCGAAATCGTGAACAAGACCGCAATCGAAAGCGGCGATCCGGCCAGACAGCCGGTCGGGACCGGACCGTTCGAATTCGTAGACTGGGTCCAAGGTGACCATATCACCGTCAAACGGAACCCCACATACTTCAAGGCGGGCCTGCCTCACCTCGACACGGTTACCTTCCGCTTTCTCCCTGTCGATCAAAGTCGCATTGACGGGCTTGCCGCCGGCGAACTCGACTGGGTCGACGCCATCCCGTTGCAACAGGTGCCCACACTTCAGTCGGACGAGCGGTTCACCTATGTCTCAAGCCCGGTTGCAGGTATTCCCGACTTTATCGCAATGAACACCAAAGTCGCGCCGTTTGACAATCCGCTGGTGCGCCAGGCGATTGCCCTCGCAGTCAATCGTTCTGAAATCCGCGATTTCGCCTATCTGGGGACCGGCGAACTGGGACTGACCGAAATGCCGACCGGTTCGATCTGGTATGACGACGCTGGTCTTTTCGGGTCGGAACGTGATGTCGAGGCCGCCAAAGCGCTCATGGCCGAAGCGGGTTATCCTGACGGCCTGACGGTCGAATATCTTGGGCTGCCGCAATATCCGGAACTGCTGAAAACAGGGCAGGTCCTGCGGGAACAACTCAAGGACATCGGCATCAACTTGGAAATCAAGCCGGTCGACGTTTCCGTCTGGTTTGATGACTATGTCAACGGAAACTACCAGATCACTTCGGCCTATCAGGAACGCACCATTGATCCGGACAACTTCTACTCGCTGGTGATCCGGTCCGGTGGACCGATCAACACGACGTTCTATGCAAATCCCGAAGTCGATGCCTTGATCGACAAGGCGGCGGCAAGCGTCGATATGCCAGAGCGGATGGCGCTCTACCAACAGATCCGCGGAATCGTCAGCAAAGATGCACCAATCGTTTTCGCGCATTTCGAAACGCTGCACTATCTGATGAACAAAAATGTCCTTGGGTCGGCGATTACTCCGGTCCTGAGCCTTCACATGGAAGATGTCGGCTTCGCACAATAAACCGTGACGACAACATCATCTGGCGCCGCCCCTGAGGGGGCGGCGCCGACTTCGAAATCACGGGATGGGTGGTGTCAGACCAATGCGAACCAGTCTCTGTTTGTCTTACCCTTCCACGGGGTCAGGCTGCGAGGAGATCGCGCCACTCGGCGAGAGCGACAGCGCGGTTGCTCTTGTAGATGTCCCGGCTTGAAAGGCTGCGTTCCTGGTTGACGTGGTTTGAGACCGAAGCCTGGACAGTGGCGAACTTTTGCAATGTTCTTATTCGCCGCAAGCGCTGCATCGCCCGTTCGCGCCTTCAAAACGGCTGGTGCGAATTCTCAGCAAGATTGTTCGCCCAACGGCCGGTCTGCTGCCTGTCGCTGATGCCAAGGTCCCGCAGGGCCGCACCGTAGGACTGGAGCCGAGCGGTCAGGATTTCATCGGCGCGTCCATGCCGCTTCAGGGTCCTCTTAAAGAATTTCAAAGCGGCTTTCTTGTCCCTTGTCTTTATCGCGAAGCTTTCGAGCACCTCACCGTCATGGTCGACGGCGCGCCAGAGATAGTGCCGTTCGCCGTTGACCTTCACGAAGACCTCGTCAAGGTGCCACCGCCAGTGGCTCGACCGCATGCCCTCGACGCGGCGTTTTCGGATTTCCGACGCAAAAATCGGTCCGAACCTGTGCAACCAGATCCGCACCGTCTCATGCAGATGTCGATGCCCCGCTCGTGGAGCAGATCCTCAACATTGCGGAGCAACAGTGGGGACCGGATGTACATCATTACCGCCAGGCGGGTGATCTCCGGGCTCGTCTTGAAATAGCGGAAGGGGGCGCTTGGTCATGCCCCAACCGTACCCAGCCCGCTGCTCGGTCTCAAGCCTGCTTGCTCTGACAGAGCCTCGATGCCCCGCTCATGCAGCAGGTTCTAGACGTTGCCGAGCGATAGCAGGAACCGGATTTAGATCAATACAGCCAGACTAATGGCCCCGGGCCAATTTTTGAAGCCGCGAAGGAGGAAGCACTGGGTTGTGCAAAGAGCGAAGCCCGAAGACTGTGCCGCCTCTGGTCTCGTCCCCCTTGCAGAACCAACAAAGTTGTTCCGGGGCCAACAAGAATTCACTGCGTCGGGACGTTTCGCTGTTCGGGGCGGGCAGCGACCGGCACCATGAGGTGAACATAGGGCGTGCCGGTCCACATGACATAAGGTCCATCAGTCTGTATCTCAGTCGGCAGGCCAGCAAAGACAGCAGGATCGGGCGTTATGACCATCATGTGCGGCCCTTCGACAACCCACTCATTTCCGGCGGTCGGTTGAGCAGCCGCGGGGTCAATGTTGCTGGCACCGCCATCCGGCTCATCGCCTGACAGCATGTAGGCAATAGCCATATGCTCTGCGGTAAATGGTGTCCCGCCCATCCACGCGGCCATCCAGCGCTGCCATTCGCTATCCATGCACATTGGTCCGGCAAGCGCCTCGGGCGCCGGAAAACAGGTATAGTCGCTTGGGCCGTCACGCAGGATGTTGCCCGCCAGATCGGACACCTTGGCCGTGTCGCGGATGTTCGCCGGGGCCGCGCGCAGGGCATCGGCAATCATTGCATCGGCGTCTGGAGTCGACTGCGCGATGGCCGGGCTGACCAACGCGGCGCAAACGGCGGCCAAGCCCGAAGCACAGCGTATGCAGCTGATCATTCCGGGGCCGAACCTCGCCTTTTGTGGGTGATGGACGTGGTGATGGGCGTGGTGAACTGACATGATGTGCGAACACATAGCGCATTTCCTTCCAAGAGATCATTCGCCTGTCCGGATCGGTATGGCGAAACTCACTTGAGGGTGCGCCGACAGTCCCCGGCTCGATAGTCCGGAAACTGGACTGGTGGACGGAGAGGCGATTTCGCTTCAGTGCACAAGCTTCGGTTGTGAGGAAAACGGGCTGAGGCCTAGCCATGTCTGCATCGTGCGCGCAATCAATGGGTCCCCGTCAAGCTGGATCCTGTCGGGTAAGTCCTTCACCTGCGTCAGGCCCATCCAGATTGCGGTCATGGTGCGCAGGTCTGTCGTCACCCACAAGTCGACGTCGTAACCTGGATCGGCCGAGCAGAGGTCGACCTCGGCTGTCGGATCCACTACCAACCACCAGTTGCGCTTGGTTGCCGACAGTTCGGGGTACTCGAACCTGACCACTGTTCGATGTTCGGGCAAGGGCGACGGATCGAGATTGCGGCGCATGTCCCACATCAAGAGTGAGGGGTCGAGGTTCTTCAGCGTGGCCTGCGTCTCGATCCATTTCTGCCCCCAAAAACCGAAAGCCTCGACAACAGCCTTAAGGTCCCTGCCCGCTTCGGTCAGGCGGTATTCCTGCACGTCTGGCTCATCGGCCACGGGGGCGCGGGAGACAATCCCGGCGGCCTCAAGTTCTTTCAGACGTTGCGAAAGAAGGCTTGGTGACATGCGGGGAACGCCGCGTCTGAGGTCGTTGAACCGGGTCGAACCGGCCACCATTTCGCGCACCAGAACCATGGTCCAGCGCGTGCAAAGCGTCTCGGCCGCCATCGCGACCGGACAGAATTGTCCATAGCTTCCAAGTGTCATGATGCAAATCCCCTCCAGAAAACGTCCGTACTGAATTTGCGCGAGCATAGCACATTGCGCGCAGATCGGGCGAGGAAACGTGCTGGTTCAGTTTCAGGACTAGTCCGGCCTCGGTCAAGGGATCAGCCTGTGGGCATACCGATAAACATTTGGAGCAATCGCCATGACCCAGACTCTCAAGAAACTGAACAGCGGGACCGTCGAGATTTCGAACGCGAAACTGACCAGCCTCAGGGCCTCACTCCGCGGTCGGCTGATTGACAAGGAGGATGCCGGTTACGACGAGGCCCGCGCGCTGTGGAATGGCATGATTGACCGGCACCCCGGCCTGGTCGTCTGCGCGAAAGATACCAACGACATCCGTCTCACCGTGAACTTTGCCCGGGACAACGACCTTTTGTTGGCGGTCAAAGGTGGCGGCCATCAGATTGCGGGCCATGCGGTGGCCGATAGCGCGCTGCTTCTCGATCTGTCGCAGATGAAGGGCGTGCATGTTGATGCTGACGCAAAGATAGCCACAGTCGAGCCCGGTTGTCTGCTGTCCGACGTGGATCGCGAAACCCAGCTTTACGGCCTTGCCGTCCCTCTGGGCATCAACTCGACAACAGGCATTGCCGGTCTGACCCTTGGCGGCGGATTCGGCTGGATCACCGCCAAGCATGGCCTGACCATCGACAACCTTCGTTCCGCGCAGGTCGTCTGTGCCGATGGGGAGGTACGCACAGCCAGCGCCACCGAGAACGCCGATTTGTTCTGGGCCATCCGCGGCGGTGGCGGAAATTTCGGAGTCGTCGCATCGTTTGAGTTTGCCCTGCATCCGATCGGCCCCGAGGTCCTGTCCGGTCTGATTGTGCATCCCCTGGCCGACGCGCGCGCCCTGCTGCAAAGCTATCGCGAGATCTGTGCCCGCGCACCGGACGAGTTGACCATCTGGACCGTCATGCGGAAGGCGCCCCCGTTGCCATTCATCCCGGAGGAGTGGCATGGCAAGGAGGTTCTGATCTTTGCCGCATGCTACGCCGGGGACATGAAAGAAGGCGAGAAGGCGCTGCAAGAGCTGCGTGATCTGGGTTCGCCGATTGCTGATGTGATCGGTCCGCATCCCTATGCAGGCTGGCAGCAGGCCTTCGATCCTCTGCTGACCCCGGGTGCCCGCAACTACTGGAAGAGCCATGATTTCCTAGAGCTGCCTGACAAGGCCATCGACATCCTGTTGAAGGCTTTGGGCGAGCTTCCCGATCCGCAATGCGAAGTTTTCATCGCCCGTGTCGGTGGCGCAATGGCGCGGGTGGCCGAAGCGGCGACCGCTTTCCCGCAGCGAAAGGCGCACTTCGTCATGAACGTGCACACCCGTTGGGCCGACGCTGCGCAGGATGCCGACTGCATTGCCTGGGCGCGCGATCTGTTTGCGAAAACTGCGGCGTTTTCGGAAGGCAGCGCCTACGTGAACTTCATGCCCGAGGACGAGGCCGGGCGTGTCGGAACCGCCTATGGGGCCAATATGGAAAGGCTACGCCGGATCAAAGCGAAGTATGACCCCCGCAACCTGTTCCAACTTAACCACAATATCGCCCCAGCAAAGGCGGCTCAAACCGCACGATAGCGCCTCTGAACGGCAGCGGTCGTGGTTCGGTGGCGTGTCAGACTGGTTAGCCGATCAACACGAAGCCTAAAAAGGAGAAACCAATGCGGATCTCAAAGAATGACGTCGACATCAAGATGCAAATTCCCGGCGCCACGATCCGCCAACGCAAGGATTTTGGCGATGCGACCAAGCTGGGGAAGATAAGCGGTGAGTATTTCACTCTTGCGGCGGGTGTGGATACGACACCGCTGTTTCAAGGGTTGGAAGGAAACCTGTGTCAATGCCCCCACTGGGGTTTCGTGCTGCAGGGCAGTCTCACCACGACCGATGCCAAGGGCGCGACAGAAACCGTGAACGCCGATGATCTGTTCTATTGGCCGCCCGGTCACAACGTGCGGGTCGAGGCGGATTCAGAGATCATTATGTTCAGCCCGCAGCATGAGCACAGCAAGGTAATCAGTCATATGATCAAGGTTGCGAGCAGTCAGCTCGAGGACTGATCTCGATCAGGGCAAAACAATCCATTGCCGGGCATGGTCATAGCCAATTCATGCAAGGAAACATGCTATGCTACGTGCCCTGATTCTGGCGTTTTGCCTGCTTGCCGGCCCGGTCTTTGCCGAAACCTCGACACTGACCATCGCCCAAGACCGCTACGTGGCAGGCGCATCCGTGCGTTTCGATGGCCCGGAAGTGGTCGATCTGTTCATGGCAGGCAACAGGGTTGTGGTTGCGGCACCAGTCGCTGGGTCCGCGCACCTCGCCGGACGGAGGGTGGCGGTCGAGGCGGCCGTCGCGGGGGATCTCTTTGCCGCGGGCTACAGCGTCGACGTGAGTGCCCCGCTTGGTGGCGATGCCACGGTCACCGGTTACGAGATCACCGTTGGGCCCGTCACCGGCAACCTGCGTGCTGCGGGATCAGAGGTCGGTGTTGGTCCCGTTGGCGGCTATGCGCTGATAACCGGGGCCGACATCATACTGACCGGTGCATTCGCAGGTGATGTGGTGCTGGTATCGGATGAGATCACTTATGCGCCGGGCGCAACCATTGCTGGCGCACTGACGATCTACGCGGAAGACCCGGCCAGCATCAGCGTTCCCCCTTCCGTGGCACCGGCTGGACGGATCAAGGTCGAGGCGCTCAAGGATTATGTCGCAGAAAACTGGACGGATCGCATACCAGTCAAGGTTTCTGCCTGGCAGGTGGTCACCGGCTTTCTCTCCGGGGTCGTCATCTCGGGCCTGATCGCGGCACTGGTGATCGCGGTGGCGCCTGTGGCGGTGCAAAACTGGCGGACGCTGGCACTGGCGCATCCCGGTCGCGCGATCTGGTCGGGTTTTCTGGTGACCTCGGCGCTGGCCGGGTCAGGTTTTGTGCTGATGCTCACGATTATTGGCGTGTTCCTGTTGCCGGTCATGCTGGTGATAACGGTTGTCGCCATCTTTGCCGGCTATGCGCTTGGCTCTTATGTGCTGGGCGTCGGACTTTGGCTTGCCGTTGGACGCCCCATGCCGAAAGGAATTCTGGGCAAATTCGGGCTGGCCTGTCTTGGTGCCTTTGTGGCCGGACTGGCCTGGCTGATCCCGATTGCGGGATGGTTCTTTGTGCTGGCCCTGACCCTGCTTGGGATCGGAACACTGGCAGCCTTTGCCCTGCCCGGCCGGCTGCTGTTGCGGCGCGACGCCGAGGTGGTCTGACCACTATCCCCCAAATTAAAAGGATCCTGTCCCATGGTAAGCCGACGAAATCTGTTGATCGGTGGGGCCGTGATCATCGCCGGCGGAGGCGCCGCCGGGGCCGAAGTTTGGCGGATGGGCACAATGGAGGACTTTGAGGCCAGTATCGCGCCCCTTCGCATGGCATTGCCCGTCACCCCGGACGCACATGATCTGATCCGCTTTGCCAGTTTGGCGGCCAACAGTCACAACACCCAAGCCTGGCAATTTCGCTTGAACGGCGACAACATCAGCATCCTGCCCGATTTGTCGCGTGCGACGCCGGTGGTGGACCCAGACAACCATCATCTGTTCATCAGTCTGGGTTGCGCCGCCGAAAACCTGTCTGTCGCTGCAGCATCGCGCGGGATGCCGGGCGAGGTGCGCTTTGATCCCGCCAGTGGCGAGATCAGCTTTGCGTACACCACCGGTGCTGTCACGGACACTGCCCTATCGGATGCCATCCCGGTCCGCCAATCGACACGCGGTCTGTTCGATGGCTCGACCCTGAACACGGCGGATCTCGGCACATTGGCAAGCACCGTGCGCGGTTCGGGTGTCGATCTGACACTGATCACGGACCCCGCGCTAATGGGCCAGGTCGCCGATCTGATCGCGACTGCGAACAGCGCGCAGATAGCCGACCCCGCCTTCATGGCCGAATTGAAACACTGGATGCGGTTCAGCCCGCGCCGTGCGATGGCGACCGGTGACGGGTTGTTCAGTGCGACCAGCGGCAACCCGGCAATGCCAGACTGGTTGGGGCCGACGGTTCTGGATTGGGCCTATACTGCAGAAACCGAAAACAAGAAAACGACCGCCAAGATTGCCTCCTCGGCCGGACTGGCCATTTTCGTCGGTGCCGACGAAACGGCGGCAAGTTGGGTGCAGGTTGGTCGCGCCTGTCAGCGTTTCGCCCTGCAGGCCACCGCGATGAGCCTGAAACATGCGTATCTGAACCAGCCGGTCGAAGTGGCCAGCCTGCGACCTGACCTGGCCACGCTCATCGGCATGCCGGGCCGCAGACCGGATCTGGTGATGAGATTTGGTCGAGGTGCCGCGCTGCCCTATTCGGCCCGACGTCCGCTCATTGACGTCATCACATGACCCTTCCCTTCACAATCGACGAATTCATGGCGGTTTTCGCCGCCTACAATGCAGCGATCTGGCCGTTTCAAATCGCCGCATATGGCCTCGCACTCGTGGTCCTCACAGCTATTTTTGTACCGCGACCTTGGCTGGTGCGGCTTGCGTTCGCGGCGTTGGCAGTGCTTTGGCTGGTCAACGGCATCGGGTATCACCTGATGTTTTTCGCCGCGATCAATCCGATTGCTCCGGCGTTTGCCGCGTTCTTCGTGTTTCAGGCTGTCTTGTTGCTGGCAAGTGCGGTCCGACCTGGTGACCTGCGCCTAAGCCTTGGGCGCGACTTCCGATCCATCACGGGTCTCATTACGCTCATCTACGCGTTGGCAATCTATCCGGTCTTGGGGGTATGGGCCGGGCATGGGGCGATGGCTGGACCGATGTTCGGCGTCGCACCTTGCCCCACCACAATATTCAGCATCGGCCTGCTGCTCCTCGCACGTGGGCGCTGGGTGATCTGGTTGTCGATCATCCCGATCCTGTGGTCACTCATCGGACTGGCCGCCGCCATCCAGCTTGGAATCCCCGAAGATCTGGCGATGCCGGTTGCGGGTGCGGTTCTAGCGGTCGTGATGGCGCGCGCGCTGGAGTGGCCCTGCCATGAGAGAGACATGACCATGCCTGCATCCAAAGCCAGGATATGGATCGCCGTGTTCGTGGCTGCAGCAGGGATCGTCGCCGCCATCGGGTGGCAATTCCGAACAGATATCTCGGCGGCGCGCAACAGGATCGCGACGGGCAGCACCGTCATGCAAACTCCGTGCGGAGCGATAGAATATGCCGATGCCGGGACGGGGACGCCGCTGTTGGCTGTGCATGGCAGTGGCGGTGGCTACGATCAGGGGATGGCCTTTGCAGCGCCCCTGACCGCACGGGGCATTCGGGTGATTGCTGTATCGCGATTTGGCTATCTGCGATCACCGATGCCCGGCGATGGGTCGGCCGAGGCGCAGGCCGATGCGTTTGTCTGCCTGCTCGACAGGTTGGGGATCGACACGGTCGCGATCATGGGTGGATCGGCAGGCGCCCCTTCGGCGCTGGCCATGGCGATCAACCACCCGGACAGGGTCAGTTCGCTTATTCTTGTGGCCCCCTTGGCCTACAAGCCGCCGACCGAGGCAAACTCTGCGGCCCCCATGGCCCGATGGGTCGAGAATACGATGATGTCCATCCTCGGGTCGGATTTCCTGTTCTGGTCCGCCACGCACCTCTTTCGCAATCAGGTGATGGCTACAGTCCTGGCCACCCCGCCTGCCTTGATGGACACCGTAAGTGGGGGCGAACAAGCCCGTGCGAACGCCATGCTCGACAACATCCTGCCGATCTCGGCGCGGATTGCGGGGCTGCGTGCAGACACGGCGGCCAGCAAAAGCCTTACCCCCTCCCGGCTGGATCTCGTCTCAGCGCCCACCCTGATCATCAGCGCTCGCGATGACGGATACGGAACCTATGCCTCGGCAAAATACACCGCCGCCGGGATCGCCGGCGCGCATTTCATGGGTTTCGATACCGGGGGTCATGTCTGGCTTGGACACAACGACGCGGTGATGAACGCCATTGCCGATCTGATCCTTGCACCAGAGCCGGCGGCCGAGCGATGACGATATCTGTCGGCCCGCCTGATCTGACAGGCCCCCTAACGATGGCCGATCTGGTTCCATCCTTGCAGATCAAGGCTTTGATCGCCTTCGTGGTGCTGGCCTTTGGCTGGACATGGAGTTTGTTGTGGGTTGGGGCTACGTTTACCTTGCAGCCCCAGTGGATTGGCACGACGACTATAATCGCATCAGCTTTTGGACCCAGCTTGGCTGGGGTGACCATTGTGGCCCTTTTCGACGGGCTGCCCGGCGCAAAACGATGGTTAAAGCGGAGCTTGATCTGGCGCATCGGCTGGGGTTGGTATGCCATCGCTGCCTTTGCTCCCTTGGGTATGATGGTCGCGGCACTTGCACTCCATGCTGCAATGGGCAGGACCGTACAACCTTCGCCTGCTGCCGGGAGTTTGTGGCTGTCCGCTCTGATCCTTGGGCAGATTCTGCTGCTGGGTGGCCCTTTGGGCGAGGAATTCGGCTGGCGTGGGTATGTGCTGCCTGCACTGACGCACCGTATCGGCTGGCGATGGGCCAGCCTGACTGTTGGCGGCGTCTGGGCGCTGTGGCACCTGCCGCTGTTCTTCATCCCCGGCATGGCGCAGGCCAATATGCCGATGGCGCTGTTCATGGCGTCTACCGTGGCGCTGTCGGTCGTCTTTGCGCGGTTGTCTGTCAATACGCGCTTCAGCGTGTTGCCCGCGATTGTGCTACACTGGTCAATTAATGCGGGATCATGGGCTATCCCGGTCACCCCACAAGACGGTGTGATGCAGCCCTATTATCTGGTGATGGGATTGTTGTTCACGGTTGCCATCTTCGTCTTTTTCAAACCGGGGCCAGAGGCCACAGCGCCCTAAAAGAAGGAGAAAAATATGTATGTTTTAAAATGGTTTGGCGTCATCGTTCTGGTCCTTGCTGCCGCCTACGCCGCAGCCTTCGCCTTGGGCACATGGCGCTGGTCGGGTACCACCCGGGATCTGGTAAAGCAGCTGAATGCGGGCCGCACGCCCCCCCGCACAAGCCGCTACAAAGAGACCGAACTCGCGGGCCTGCCCGTCCCTGTCCAGCGCTATTTTCGTGCGGTCCTGACCGATGGCCAGCCGATTATCACCGCCGTAACACTGACCCAAAGCGGCACGTTCAACATGAGCACCAGCGCCGCACAATGGAAACCGTTTACCGCGAAGCAAGCCTTTACGACCCAGCGCCCCGGCTTTGTGTGGAATGCAAACATCACCTTGTTCCCCGGCATGCCGGTCCGTGTGGTCGACGCCTTCATCGCAGGCGAAGGTCTTTTGCGGCCCGCGATCCTTGGCCTCTATTCAATGGGAACGATGCACGGCAAGGGCGAGATCGCGCGGGGGGAATTGCTGCGCCATTTCGCCGAAAGCGTGTGGTTTCCGACCGCGCTACTGCCCAGTCAGGGTGTCGTGTGGCAAGCAGTGGACGACACATCCGCCACCGCCACGATGACCGATGGCCCGATCAGCGTGACGATGCTGATCCGCTTTGGCACCGATGGGTTGATCAGCACCATCCACGTCGACGAACGCGCGACGACTGTGGGCACCGACACTGTCATGATGCCTTGGGAGTGCCGGATGTCCAATTATCAGACCCGGGACGGCATGCAGGTGCCCCTGACGGGCGAGGCTTTGTACATCACGCCTCAAGGCGAACGGTCCTATTTCAGGGGCACAATCGACAGGCTGGACTATGAATTCGCGCCTTAAGGCGGACCGGAGTGACCATGACCTGACCGCACAACCCGACACTTAATTGCATCGCCCTCGACCAGACATTGGCCCGGTGAACCCAAGAGAAAGAATTGCACATGCTACTTGCAAACAAGGCAATCGGGGCGGCGCTTGTATCGCTGATTTGCGGCCCGATCTGGGCGCAGGACGCCACGCTTCTGAACGACGTCACGATTGTTGACATCGCGCGGGGAACGCTGACCGTCGGGCAATCGGTCCTGATCCAAGATGGCCTGATTGCAAAGGTTGGTCCGAAGGTCACTTCGACCGCAGAAGGTGTCGCGCAATTCGACGCAAACGGCGCATTTCTGATCCCTGGCCTCTGGGACAGCCATGTGCACATCTTCACTTCAGCGACAGAACCGGACGCGGCCCTGCCTCTCTACCTCGTCAATGGAGTGACAGGTATCCGCGACATGGGCGCACTCTGGCCAATCGCCGACCAGAAGGCCCTACAGGCGCAGATCGAGGACGGAGAGGTTCTGGGCCCTCGACTAGTGCTGTCGGGTGCGTGGGTCGATGCCTCGCCGGGGTCCTGGCCCGGCATGTTCCTGGCCGACACCCCCGATCAGGCACGCACGGTGGTTGGCCAGATTGCCCGTGAAGGCTGGGCGGCGGTCAAGTCCTATTCGATGTTGGACAAGATAACCTATCTTGCGCTGGCCGACGCTGCAACGGCGGCAGACCTGCCGCTTGTCGGGCACATTCCGGAACGGGTGGCACTTGGCACCGCCATAGATGCCGGTCAGGACGGTATGGAACATTTCGGGCGCATTCCCATGGCCTGCTCGACCCAAGAAGAGGCCATGATCGCCGACTTGCGCGCTGCGATGGCAACAGGAGCAAACCGGTCGCGCATCTTCGAGATCATGGCCAGTCGAAACCGGATCATCCTCGAAACCTGGGACGAGGCGCTGTGCCGACGCGTCCTCGACCGGATCGCAGCAAGCGGGATGCATGTCAGCCCGACGCTTGTGGTCGCCGATTTCTATATCGGCGTCAGGCCAGCGGCAGACAGCACCCGCATGCAGATGCTGCCAGCATTGGTGCGAGAGGCTTGGGACCAGCCCGATTTCCGGCTGGACGCGATGACGGACGAGGTGCGCGATCTGGCCGATGAAACCGTCGCGCTTAGCCGGCGCACCTTCTTGATGGCCTATGAGGCGGGCGTGCCGATGCTGGCATCGACCGATGCCTCCTTCGCCAACCCATTCCTGTTCCACGGTTTTTCGCTGCTGGACGAGTTGGACCTCTACGTCACCATCGGCCTCACACCGCGCGAGGCGCTTTACACCGCGACGGTTGCTCCACCCCGGTTCTTCGCCCTAACCGACCAGGACGGCACAATAGCGCCAGGACGCCGCGCCGATCTGGTGCTGCTTGACGCCAATCCACTGGAGGGTCTTGCCACACTGCGCGACCCGGTGGCCGTGATCGTCGGGGGCCACGTCATCGCCCACAGCGCCCTGCAGGCCATGCGCGCGGCCCTGATCGAAGCGGGGGAATAGATGTGCCCACAAGACCGATCGTCCGGCGGATCATGATTGCCACTTTGCTTGGCCTGACGGCCACCCTGCTTGTCCTTGGCGCCCTTGTCGTGGCAATCAGCCCGGGCAGGCCGTCCCCACTTATCAACGCCGATGGTACCGTAGTCGCAGGTAGCCTGTCCGAGCGGGTCGTCGTCAGCATCGGCGGCACCCCGCAGGGCATGTTCATCCAGAGCGCCGATCCGTCCAACCCCGTGCTGCTCTTTCTGCACGGTGGCCCCGGCATGCCGGAGTTCTTCATGAACGCCGCCTATCCGACCGAACTTGCGCAGCATTTCACCGTCGTCTGGTGGGAACAGCGGGGGGCAGGCATGTCGTTTTCGACCGATATTCCTCCCGAAAGCATGACGCTAGAGCAGTTCATAACCGACACGGTCGAGGTCGCCGACTATCTTCGTGGGCGGTTCGGGCAGAACAAGATCTATCTCCTCGGCCATTCCTGGGGCAGTTTTCTTGGGATTCAGGTTGCCGCCCGCGCCCCCGACCGGTTCCACGCCTATATTGGGATGGGTCAGGTCACTTACCAATTGCAATCGGAAGTTCTCGCCCATCAGTTCATGATCGACGCCTATCGTGACCTTGGCGATCTTCAGATGGTTCGCAACCTCGAAGCTGCACCGGTCAGCCTGACGGACGGTCTCTCGCCTGACTATCTGCGCCTGCGCGATGGCGCGATGCACGGTCTTGGGGTCGGCACCACGCGCGATATGCGCTCGGTGATTTGGGGTATTTTTGTGCCGGTCTGTATCTCGAGGGCCTATTCGGTGAAAGAGAAGATCAACATCTGGCGCGGGCTGGCGTGGTCCAGGAGGTTTCTGTGGACTGCATTTCTTGAAACCGATTTGAGGACACGCGTTAC
Source organism: Marivivens sp. (assembly GCA_024642115.1). GTDB lineage: Bacteria > Pseudomonadota > Alphaproteobacteria > Rhodobacterales > Rhodobacteraceae > JAHEBU01. The sequence continues at coordinate 165,375 of JAHEBU010000006.1, forward strand.
CGACCTCGACTTGCCGGTCTATTTCCTTGTCGGGGCGCATGATCTGACAGCGAACGGTGGCCTTTCACGAGACTTTTTCGACCGCATTGCAGCGCCGGTGAAAGGTTTCTACATGTTTGACAACTCCGCCCACTCTCCGCTGTTCGAAGAACCTGCAAGGGGATTGGACATCCTGCTGAACGATGTTCTCAGAAACCGGACCGATCTAGCAGAGGCTCGGTAATCTCAAGCAGCGGCTGCTTTCAGAGGATCGTCTGATGACGCGACAAATACTCTTCAGATACGGATGGCATTTCGTGCCTAGCCGGCATCTCTAAACCAATCCATCAACCCCTTCACATTCCCCACTTGCCGCCGCGCCGGGTCATCATTCCCCTCGCATTCACCTCTCTCGCAATCGACCGCAGGCTTGTATGCCCACCGGCCTTGATGTCCGCAACCACGTCGTCCAGATCGGCCGCGAACCGATCCGCGTTCTGACCTAACGCTGCCATGAGCGCCACACCATCCGAACCGCACGCGCGCGGACCGCAGGCAAATAGAGATTTGCCATTTTGTTTTTCATCATAACCATCATCCTTACTTAAGTTGATGGTCTCCGACAAACTCGGGGCGATTCAGTCGGCCTCCCGCTGACCTCGGTCGTTCTTGGCAACTTCGGGCGTCTTCGGCTTCTTTTCTTTGGAGTTCGTTACTGCACCGCTACATGGCGCCGAGGCATTGAACGGAACTTCATGGAAACTGGAGTTGACGACAGTTTCAGCTTCTTTGAAACCAAAGAGATCAAGCTGCTTGTCGTGTCAGTTGGACATTTTGCTATACCAATGAAGGGGTGTCGCAGCGCATCCTACACTGGTCGACTGTTGTTCTTTTTAGTCGCTTCACCCATCAAAAGATGCCGCCGCGACTCCTTCGCTGGCCCAATAGCTCACATCTACAAAAAAGAAGCGCGGCGATTCCTTCGCAGCAAGATTCAGGTGTCGACCTCAACCCCTGTTCGCGCGTCCTGCACGGAAATCAGTCCTATGGCTACCAATGGCAAACAGCCTTTCGATACAACCTGAAACGAAACCAAACAGGAACAAACACGGATTCAATAACAAAGTAGCATCTACGGATGTGGGGTTGAATGTGGGGCCAGATCAAAATCCACAAAAATATTTTAATAAAAACAATAACTTAATACATATTGTGGCGGAGCCGAAGGGATTCGAACCCTCGATACCGTTTCCGGTATGCGCCCTTAGCAGGGGCGTGCCTTCGACCACTCGGCCACAGCTCCGATGACCGCTTTAATGGGGTGGGGTGGAGGGGGCAAGGGGGGAAACGCGTTGCAACCGGGGTGTGCAGGAAATCCGGCCTTGCGGACCTGCGGTGACGTCACCCCACGGAACCAAACCCCCACAAAGGCGTTCACCCCGAACTACATCCCGCAGGAGCTATCGCCATGCCGCTATCCGCCATCCAGCCCGATTGGGAAGTCTTTGCCCAGGACGGCAAGCCCGGTATCGGGGCTGTGCGGCAAGTAGGGCCCAAACACCTCGACATCTATATCGAAGGGTTTGGGGATACGCGGGTCACGGCGGATCAGGTGACAAACGCACATGACGGCAAGGTCCTGCTCGACCTCGACAGCCTGCCCAGCGACCTGCAACAGGCGATCCGGCACGCGCACGACGGCGAACGGCGGTAAAGGGGGGCAGTACCCCCCTCCCCTCTCAGCAGCACAGCAACGCCAGATACAACAGCGCCGAGGCAACCGCGACCCAACGCGGCGCCAGACCCACCGCAGCTGCGACGTTCAAGGCCACAAAAGCCAGGTTGATCGCCTGCACGGTCAACACCGCGACCTCTTCACCACGTACCACGGGTTACGTGGGGCGTTGCAGGCGGCGGCGGATATCAAGGCGCGGGGGGAGTTGCCGCAAAACACCGACTCCGCCCTGCAACGGGTGATGCAAGAGGTGTCCCGCCTTAACGACCTCGGCCAGCGGGACGCGGCGGCAGAGGCGCTGGACGAGGCGATGAAACAGGCCGACGCCGAACGCGAGGCTATTCACCACCTGCAACTCAACCAGGACCGAATCCGCAACGACCCCGAGGCGGCGGCGAAACGGATCATCAGACACTTGCGGCAGGGGGACTTACCCGGCGGGTTGTTTCGCGCAACCCGCGAGAACTTAACCGCTGGAACGAGACAGGCAGACTTGAAGGCAAACCCTTTGACCTGCATGTGGCGCTCGCACTGGCCAAGGCAAACCACGACCGCGCCAAGGCGGGGTGGAAACGCGCGATCCCACCAGACTGGATCCGGCAGAACAGGCTCTGAACGACTGCCTTCTGGAACGCACCAAGGACGCGGAACCGTTCCGTTGGGCGATGGCCCAATGGAACCTCGCCGACCTTGCCCTCGCCCGCCACACCCTCGCCCCCGACCCCGCGCTGCTTCCCTTGGCCCGAGCCCATGTGATGGCCGCGCGAGAGGTGTTTGCGGACGGGTCCGAGTATCAGTCCGACCGTTGCGACGCCCTGTTGGCCCAGATCGACGCAGCAGAGGCGGCCCCGGCCAAGGCGTGAACGCCCAACCGCTTCGCGAGGGCGTTAACACTTTTATCTTTTGATTCCAGACCTCTGCACCCCGTCCAATCGTGAACGGCCCCTGATCAGGTGTTGAACAGGAAATGCATCACATCGCCGTCCTTGACGAGGTAAGTCTTGCCTTCGGACCGCATCTTGCCCGCTTCCTTGGCCCCACCCTCGCCTTTTCCGGCGACGTAATCGTCGTATCCGATCGTCTCGGCCCGGATGAACCCGCGTTCGAAATCGCCGTGGATGACCCCGGCGGCGGCGGGCGCCAAAGTGCCTGCCGGGATCGTCCAGGCGCGGGCCTCTTTGGGGCCGACCGTGAAATAGGTTTGCAGGTGGAGGAGTTCGTATCCCGCCCGGATCAGCCGGTCGAGACCCGCCTCGGCCAGCCCCATTTCGGTCAGGAACATCTCGGCCTCGTCGGCGTCCAGCTGGCTGATCTCTTCCTCGATCCGGGCCGAAATGACGACCGAGGAATTCCCCTCGGCGGCGGCCATTTTCGCGACCCGTTCGGACTGCGAATTGCCCGACGCGGCCGAGGCTTCCTCGACGTTGCAGACATAAAGGACCGGCTTGGTCGTCAAAAGCTGAAGCATCCGCCAGGCCTTTTGATCGTCCGCGTCCACCTTGACGGTGCGGGCCGGCTTGCCGTCGTTGAGAGCCTTTTGCGCGGCCTCCAGCAGGCGGACCTGATCGACCGCGTCCTTGTCGCCCCCCTTGACCTTGCGGGACAGGTTGGCCAGCCGCCGTTCGATGCTTTCGAGGTCCGCCAGCATCAGTTCGGTCTCAATGGTGGCGGCATCCTCGACCGGATCGACCCGACCTTCGACGTGGGTGATGTCGTCGTCCTCAAAACAGCGCAGGACGTGGGCGATGGCGTCGCATTCGCGGATGTTGGCCAGAAACTGGTTGCCCAGCCCCTCGCCCTTTGACGCACCCTTCACCAGACCGGCGATATCGACGAACGTCATCCGGGTCGGAATGATCTGCTTGGACCCCGCGATCGCCGCCAGCGTATCAAGCCGCGCATCCGGCACCGCGACCTCGCCCACGTTGGGCTCGATCGTGCAGAACGGAAAGTTAGCGGCCTGCGCCGCAGCGGTCCGGGTGAGCGCGTTGAACAGGGTCGATTTGCCCACGTTGGGCAGACCCACGATTCCCATCTTGAACCCCATGTCGTCGCTCCTGTCCTGTTATTGGCGCGCTCATACGGGGCGGGGCGGCTTTAGGCAAGCGGGCGACCGACGCAACAGGGCATTGCCCGACTCGCCCCATCAAGGGCACTCTTGGCCAACCACGGACAGGAGCCACCGATGCCAACCATGCCATATCTGCACTTTCAGGGCGACTGCGCCCGCGCCCTGACCTTTTATGCCGAGGTGTTCGGCGGCACCGACCTTCAGACGATGAAATATGCGGACGGCCCCGAGGCTCCGACCGCATGGAAGGGTAGCGACAGGATCATGCATGGTCAGGTCACGCTGGGAGGGGGCACGTTGATGGCGTCCGACTATCCGCCGGGGGTCGAAGGCCATCCGCAGGCCGGGTTCAGCGTCATGCAGACCGCCCCCGATGTGCCTACGGCCCGCGCTGCCTTTGACAAGCTGGCCGTGGGCGGGGCGGTCATCGACGCGTTCAAACCGACCTTCTTTTCACCGGGATTTGGCATGGTGAAGGATCGGTTTGGCACACACTGGATCATCTCGGCCATGCCAGCGGGCTAAGGCCCATTGATTTTCCGCCTCGTCTGACGCACACCGTCCCGGATCACGACAAGGGGACGAACATGACACGGATCGACGCCAAGTTTGCGGACCTGCGGGCCCGAGGCAAAAAGGCTTTTGTGGCCTATGTAATGGCGGGCGACCCGGACTACGCGACCTCGCTTGAGATCGTCAAAGGTCTGCCGGGTGCGGGCGTCGACATCATCGAACTGGGCATGCCCTTTACCGATCCGATGGCCGACGGGACAACGATTCAACTTGCCGGGCAGCGGGCGCTGGCGGGAGGGCAGACGCTGGATCTGACCCTGAAGATGGCGACCGAGTTGAGAAAGACCGACCAGACCACCCCGATCGTGATGATGGGCTATTACAACCCGATCTTTTCGCGCGGCGTGGACCGGTTTCTGGAACAGGCCAAGGCCGCCGGGATCGACGGGTTGATCGTGGTGGACCTTCCCCCCGAAGAAGATACCGAACTGTGCCTGCCGGCGCAGAAGGCGGGCCTGAATTTCATCCGGCTGGCCACCCCCACCACCGATGACGCGCGGCTGCCCAAGGTTCTGACGAACACGTCCGGCTTTGTCTATTACGTCTCGATCACCGGGATCACCGGGGCGGCGCAGGCGCAGGCGGGCGATGTGGCCCCCGAAGTGGCCCGGATCAAGGCCAAGACGGACCTGCCGGTCATCGTCGGATTTGGGATCAAGACGCCCGAAACGGCCGCCTCGATCGCGCGGGTCGCGGATGGGGCCGTGGTGGGGTCGGCCATCGTGGAGAGGATCGGCCGGGGGGATAGCCCTGCGCAGGTTCTGGAGTTCGTCCGGGGGTTGGCCGAGGGCGCCCATTCGGTCTGATCTGCAAGAGGTTCACGTTTGAACGCCCGCCAGTAACCTGTTTTCGTTGAACAAAAGTGTTAACGAAACTTTCGCACCCCAGCGTCAGGCGGTCAGGATTGCGCTGTCCTTTGCCGCCTGCGCCGAGGGGCTGGCGCGGCTGACGATGGCGGGCGCTTCGTGGATCAGGCGGTCGTCGGTCAGGGCGTGGACCATGAACAGGGCGAAATCGGTGCGCCGGGTCAGGTTCGACGCAAGGACCGGGTCACCCACATGGCGGGACCAGACAGGCAACCCCTCGCTTTCCCCCTCCTCGAGATCGGAGCCGCGAACCACCGTCCAGAGTCGGTCGGATCCGAAGATAAGGTTGGTCGCCCGGACCTGATCGTTCAGGTCCACCAACCGCAGCGCCCGGGCGATGGCCCCGGCGATGGGCACCAGCCACCGCAGTTTCCAGTCATAGCGGTCCTGTCCGTCGCGGCTGATGTGCCAGCCACAGGAAAAGATCAGGCGGGCGTCGGGTTCGGCAAGGTCAAGCACGGCGCGGGCCGTACCGCTGGCATAGTCGGAGACGCCCCACGGGGCGAGGACGGTCAGCACCCCGTCACAGCCTGCCACCGCGCGGGCGATGACATCGCGGTCGTCGGTACGGCCGGGGAAAACGGTGATCCGGTCGCCGAACCGCGCGAGTTTGCCCACGCTTTCGGGGCGGCAGACCCCCGTGACCTGATATCCGAGAGACAGTGCGTGGTCGGTCATGTACTGGCCAAGTTTGCCGGAAATGCCGATGATGCAGATGCGTTTCATTGCAGACCTCCTTTGGAATGGATTCAGGCCAGGGCCGGTCGGATGGACGGGTCTGCCGGGCCACGGATCAGCAGCCAGAGGGCAAAGCCCACCTCGGACAGGGTGACGATCGCCAAAAGGCCGATCCGGAGGGTGCCGAGCCAGTCGGCACCGGGAAAGGCGAAGCCATACAGGCTGTCGGCCAGATAGCCGGTCGAGCCGATCATCAGGCCAAGCCCCAGAAGCTGCGGGAACCGACCGGACCGCGCCACCAGCCAACCCAGCAGGGCCAGATGCAGCGCAAAGAACAACTGCCAGATCCAGACGCCCGAGCGGTGTATGTGCAACAACAGCCCGGCCAGATCCGCCCTTTGTTCGTCGTCAAAACCGGACAGCGCTGCCGGATCGGCCAGCAGGTCTGCCCCGGCGTGAAAGAACAGCATCGCCGCCATCACCCCCACCATCGCAAATCGCGCCATCGCGGCGGCAAAGGACAAGACAGCCGAGACCGGGCGGAACATGAAATAGAGCAGGGTCAGGGTCACGATCTCGACCAGCATGACCAATGCATCAGCGCCGATGCCAAGGTGGTAAAGCCCCTGCCGTGACGCCATGTTGACCAAGGTGGCCGCAGGATCGCCCGCCACCACGATCTGCGACGGGACATAGCCGATGGCAAAGGCCCCAGCGACCGCGATGGTCAGGTAGAAGGCTCCGGTCAGGCGGGCAAAGCCGCGCGATTGGGGATGATCAAAGAGGGTCATGGCGATGTCCTTTCATCAGGCAATGGTCCACCGGGCCTGTGCCGGGGGCGCAGGTGGCGGGTCTGGGGTTTTGCTGCGGCCGCCGGTTCGGGGCGACATCGGGGGTTTAGCGCGCAGGGCAATTCAAGGAAATTGACCTATTTCGTCGATCTGATATGCAATTTCGCATGGATTGGCGTTCCATCAATTTTGACTGGAACCGCGCCCGCGCGGTGCTTGTCACCGCGGAGGAGGGGTCACTGTCGGCGGCGGCCCGTGCGCTGGGTCTGGCCCAGCCGACCCTTGGCCGCCAGGTGGACGCGCTGGAGCAGGAACTGGGCGTCGTGCTGTTCGAACGCTTTGGCCGAGGCGTGCAACTGACCCCGGCGGGGCACGAGTTGATCGGCCATCTGCGGGCGATGGGTGACGCGGCGAGCCAGTTGTCGCTGTCGGCCTTTGGGCAGAACGAGGCGGTCGAGGGGCTCGTCACCATCTCGGCCTCGGACGCTTATGCGGGGCTGCTGTTGCCGCCGATCCTCAAACGGTTGCGCAAGGCCGAGCCGCGCATCACCATCGAAATTCTGGCCGACAACACGGCCGCCGACCTGATGCGCCGCGAGGCGGATATCGCCATCCGCAACTTTCGCCCGCGTGAACCCGATCTTGTGGCCAAGCTGATCCGCGAAACCGGGGCCCGGTTTTATGGTTCCCCCGCTTATCTGGACAGTCTGGGGCCGATGACCGGCCCGGCCGACCTGACCCGCGCCGACCTGATCGCCCCCGGCGACCCCACCGCATTCATTGCAGCGTTGGAGCACAAGGGCCTGACGATTAGCGCCGACCGGGTGCCGCTGCGCTGTGCCAGCTATCTGGCAATGTGGGAAATGGTCAAGCTGGGGTTGGGTCTGGGTCTGCTGGACGAACGTCTGGGCGATGCCGAGCCTGCCGTGCGCCGCGCCCTGCCCGACTATGTCCCCTTTACCTTTCCGATCTGGCTGGTCGCCCACCGCGAAATTCACCGCAGTCGCCGCCTGCGGTTGGTGTTTGATTTTCTGGCCGAGGCTCTCAGGACACAAGAGGCCGGGTGACGCCAAGCCTACTTGCCCGACCCCCTGCGGATTGGTAAGCCCTTGTCACCAATTCAGGGAGTTTCCCGCGTCATGGCTGTCATCACAAATATCATGGACCTCAAGCGGATCTACAAACGCCGCACGCCCAAGATGTTCTATGACTACTGCGAAAGCGGAAGCTGGACCGAACAGACGTTCCGCGAAAATACCAGTGACTTTGACCAGATCCGGTTTCGCCAGCGCGTCGCCGTGGACATGTCCAACCGCAGCATTGCCAGCACGATGATCGGGCAAAAGGTTGCGATGCCCGTGGCCCTTGCCCCGGTTGGCATGACCGGGATGCAGTCGGCCGACGGAGAGATCAAGGCCGCCCGCGCCGCGTTGAAATTCGGGGTCCCCTATACTCTGTCCACCATGTCGATCTGTTCGATCGAGGATGTGGCGGCGGCCACCAAGGCCCCGTTCTGGTTCCAGCTTTACGTCATGAAAGACGAAGAGTTCGTCGACAACATCATTCAGCGCGCCAAGAACGCAGGCGTGTCCGCGTTGGTCATCACGCTGGACCTGCAACTGCTCGGACAGCGCCACAAGGATCTGAAAAACGGGTTGTCCGCCCCGCCCAAGCCTACCCTTGCCAATATCATCAACCTGTCGACAAAGTGGCATTGGCTTTATGGCATGTCGCAGACCCGCAACCACACGTTCCGCAATATTGCCGGTCACGCCAAAAGCGTGAAGAACATGGCGTCCCTGTCCAGTTGGACCAACGAGCAGTTCGAGCCAAAGCTCGACTGGGCGATGATTGCCAGGCTCAAGGAAAAATGGGGGGGCAAGGTCATCCTGAAAGGTATTCTGGACGTTGAGGACGCGAAGAAGGCGGTCGAGGTGGGCTGCGACGCGATCATCGTGAGCAATCACGGTGGCCGCCAACTGGACGGCGCGATCAGTTCGATCCGTGCCCTGCCCGCCATCGTGGCCGCCGTGGGCGACCAGACCGAGGTGTGGCTGGATAGCGGCATACGGTCGGGTCAGGACGTGCTCAAGGCGCTGGCGCTGGGGGCCAAGGGGACCATGATCGGCCGCGCCTATATCTACGGCTTGGGGGCGATGGGCGAGGCCGGTGTGTCCAAGACGCTGGAGATTCTGGCGCGCGAGATGGACATGACCATGGCCCTGTGCGGACGCCGCGATATTCACGACATGACCCGTGACACCGTTCTGGTGCCCCAAGGGTTTGAAGGCGTGTGGTCATGACTCCTAGATGACCGTCAGTTACCGTCCGGAAGTCGATGGCCTGCGGGCGGTGGCGGTCATACCCGTTGTCCTGTTTCATGCGGGTGCGGCCGGGATGGCGGGGGGGTTTGTCGGCGTCGATGTGTTCTTTGTCATCAGCGGGTTCCTGATCACGTCGATCCTGCTGGCCGATTGGCAGGGCGGCACGTTTTCCTATCGCCGGTTTTATGTCCGCCGCGCCCGCCGCATCCTGCCTGCCCTGCTGACCGTCACAGCCCTTTCGGTGCCAGTGGCCATCCTGCTGCTGCCGCCCCCGGAACTGCGCGATTTCTTTCGCTCTGTCGTCTATGTGTCGAGCTTTACCGCCAACACCTATTTCTATCAGACCACGGGCTATTTCCAGACCGCGTCCGAGCTCAAGCCGCTATTGCATACCTGGAGCCTGGCCGTGGAAGAGCAGTTCTATCTGCTGTTTCCGGTGGGGTTGATGCTGTCGTTGCGGCTGGGTCTGCGCGGGCCGATGGGCCTGTTGGGACTGGCCGGACTGGTCAGCCTGTGGGCCGCCGAACGCGCCAGCCATCTGGACCCGAGTGCCGCGTTCTATCTGTTGCCCTACCGGTTCTGGGAACTGGCGCTGGGGGGCGGCGCGGCCCTATGGGTCGCCTCAGCCGGCCCGCGCAAGGGGTCGGACCTGTGCGCGGGGTTGGGTCTGGGTCTGATCGCAGTCGCCATCTTTAGCTATGGCGAGGACACGCCGTTTCCGGGCCTGTGGGCCCTGCCCCCTACGGTGGGTGCCGCCATGGTCCTGTTGTTCACCTCGGAACAGACCCGATTGGGTCGCGTGCTGTCCCGGCCCGCGCTGGTCTGGGTCGGCCGCGTCAGTTTCAGCCTGTATCTGTGGCATCAGCCGGTTCTGGCCTTTGCCCGCGCTGTCTGGGGGGTCGATCTGCCGGGCGTGGTGGCGGGAGGGGCGGTTGTGCTGGCCTTTCTGCTCGCCCTTGGAACCTGGGCTTGGGTGGAAAACCCGGTCCGCCGACCGTCTGGCGGAGTGCTCTTGTCCAACGTTTGGACGGGGGCGGTGCTGGCGGGGGCGGCGATGGCCCTCATCCTGATCGGCCAGTTCGGATATGTCCGCCACGGATTTCCCCGCCTTTATGCAACCCTGCATCTGCCCGAGGGGGCGGTCGATACCTTTGTCCGCATGGACGCCGCCGCCCGCGCCGAGCAGATCCCGACCATGCCAGACGATGGCGCATGCATGTTCTGGTCAGGTGCTGTGGACGCCGCATTCGAGGCCCGATTCGACGATTGCGCGTCCCGCCTTGGCCCGGCAGTGATGGTTCTGGGCGATTCCCACGCGATGGACGTCTATGCCATCGGCGCCATGTCCGGGCAGACCCCATTCCTGGTGGGGTTGTCGCGCGGGGGCTGTCGCCCGACCCATGACGGGGGCGATTGTCCTTATGTGGCCGTCCCCGCCTTTGTCGCGGCGCGGCCGGGGGCGGTGGCCCTTGTCCTGTTTCAGCAGACCGGGTCATTTTTGATTGCGGATGCCGCAGGCGAGTTCGATACCGAACGGCCCTATGAACCGGGGGCAGTCTATTCGATCTCGGACGACGCAATCGACGCGATCCTAAGCTACGTCACCGGGTTGACCCAGATCGTGCCAACTGTCTGGCTGGGGCCGTTTCAGGAAAGCCATGCCGACCTGCTCAACCCCGCCTCGCCGATCTATCGCGGGCAGATGCGCATCGACCCCGCGGTCATCGCGATGTTTCATCAGGTCGATGCAACCGCGCGAGGCCGGGCAGAGGCGGCGGGTGTGCGCTATGTCTCGTTGATCGACCAGTTTGCCATCGGCCCTGATTTTCTGGAGCAGGACGGCTGCATCACCTACCGCGACGATGACCACCTGAGCGCCTGTGGCAAGGCGATCCTTGCGGCACGGTGGCCGGCAATTCTGGCGGCATCGCGGTAGGCAAACCGCTGCCCTCTTGCCGCCGATCCGTTGCCTGACGTAGGTGTGGTCGGGCGAAGATCCGGGCGGAGGACCAAATGGCCGGCAGACAGACACCCCTTGCGGCACCGATGACCGACGAGGCCTTGTTCGCCTTGCGCTGGGACCGCGGGCTACGGGATCTGGTGGGGCCGCTGGGCCGTCTGTATCCGGCGGCGATGGCGTCGGGCGCCCTGATCGGTCGGTTGCGCGCCCTGTTGGCGGGACATTGGGCGGAGCGCCCGGTCGACCTGAAATCGCTGGACCTGCGCCGCGATCTGAACCCGGACTGGTTCCTGTCGCAGGACATGGTCGCCTATGTGTTCTATATCGACAAGTTCGCGGGCACCCTGGCCAAGTTGCCCGACCATATCCCCTATCTGGCCGATCTGGGCGTGACCTATGCCCATATGATGCCCTGTCTCAAACCCCGTCCCGGCCAGTCGGACGGGGGCTATGCGGTCATGGACTACCGCGCCATCAATCCGGCCTTGGGCACGATGGCCGAGTTCGAGGCCGCTTGTGCGAGGTTCCGTGCTGCCGGGATCAGTCCCTGCATCGACATGGTCCTGAACCACACGGCCAAGGAACACGAGTGGGCAGTCAAGGCCCGCGCGGGCGATCCAGCCTATCAGGCCTATTACCGGATGTTCGACGACGACACCCTGCCCCGCCAGTACGAGCGCACCCTGGTCGAGATATTCCCGGCCCAGGCCCCCGGCAATTTTACTTACTACCCCGATTTCAAGAAATGGGTCTGGACCACGTTCAACGAATATCAGTGGGACCTGAACTGGGAAAACCCCGAGGTGTTTCTGGCCATCCTCGACACGATCCTGCATCTGGCCAACAAGGGGGTCGAGGTGTTCCGCATGGATGCCGTCGCCTTTATGTGGAAGAAGATGGGGACCGGCTGTCAAAACCTGCCGCAGGTGCATGACATCCTTCAGGCCCTTGTGCAGTCGATCAGGGTGGCCGCCCCCGCCGTCATCTGCAAGGCCGAGGCGATCGTGGGGCCCACCGATCTGGTCCCCTACCTTGGCACCGGCACCCATGCGGGCAAGGAAAGCCATCTGGCCTATCACAACAACCTGATGGTCCAATATTGGTCGTCGCTGGCCGCCCGCGACACCCGGTTGATGACCTATGTGCTGTCCGCCCATTTCCCCGAAAGTTTCCGCCACGCCTGTTTTGCGACCTATATCCGCTGTCACGACGATATCGGCTGGGCGATCACCGAAGAGGACGCGGCCCATGTTCCGCCGATGTCCGGCCCCGGTCACCGCAATTTCCTGGCCGATTTCTATAATGGGTCGTTTGACGGATCCTGGGCGCGCGGCGCCGATTTCCAGTCCAATGCCGAAACGGGCGACCGCCGCACGAACGGCAGTTTCGCCAGCCTGACGGGCATCGAAAAGGCGTGTGACGAGGGTGACGAGGTTGCGTTGTCCCTAGCCATTCAGCGGGTCCTGATGGGTCATGCCCTGATCGCGTCGTTCGGCGGTGTCCCCCTGATCTACATGGGCGACGAGATTGGCCTGACCAACGATTATGCCTATGAGAATTTTCCCGAGCTGAAGGAGGACGGCCGCTGGATGCAGCGCCCGTCGATGGATTGGGACGCCGTTGGCACCCTGACCCAGGGCCAGACGGTCGCTGCCCGCGTTCATGCCGGGGTGAAACACTTGCTGGCCGTGCGCAAGGCGACCCCACAGCTGGCGTCCGACGTGCCGACCCGGATCGTCGATCTGGGCGACCGGGGGCTGTTCGCCTTTGACCGGATGGCCGATGACCGGACGGTGCGCTGCGTGTTCAACTTTACTGACGAAGAGCGGCGGATCAGCCCCTGGGGGCTGAGGCTTGAGCCGGGGATGACCTATGAGGAACTGTTGCGCGGCGGGCCGCTGGTGCTGGACGACGGCTGGGTCGTGATGCCGCCCTATGGCCGGCTCTGGCTCAGGTCCGGACCGAGGGTCTGAGCGGAAGGCGTGCGATGAGCCGGGCCAGTGGCAGAGCCGCAAGAAGCAGGATCGCGACGCAGCCATAGGCCACCCGCAACCCAAAGAACTGGCTGACCAGACCCATCAGGACGGGCGCAAAGAACAACCCGGAAAAGCCCATGACGGCGGCGCGGCTGATCGCCTCGGTCCTGAGTCTGGGGGCGACCAGTTTGCCGACCAGTGCCAATGCCATCGGCCCGATGACCGACACCCCCAGCCCGAGGATGCCAAAGCCCAGGTAGGCCACCAGCGGCGTGGGCGCGACAGCCGCCAGTACCGCCCCCGAGGCTGACAGGATCGACGCCCAGAATATCACCGTCAGTTCGCGCAACCGCTGCGCCACGACCTGTCCGCCGAACCGCCCCACCGCCATCGTCAGCCCCAGCGTGGCCGGACCCAGCGCCCCTTGGGCCGCGCCGCCCCCGAGCGTCCGTTCGATGTGCAGGGCCGACCACGCCTCGACCGTCGCTTCGGACATGAAGGCGATGAGAACGACCCCACCACACAGCAGGATCGGCCAGAGCGGGTAGTGTTCGTGCGGGCCGTCGTCGGCATGGGCGGGCGCGACGGACGTGCGCAGGGTGGGCAAAAGGGCGAAGGTCATCACCGTCAGCGCCGTCGTGACAACGATCATCGGCAGCCCCGCGTCGCGCGTGACGCTGCACAAGATGGCCGCCACCGCGTAGCCCAGCGAAAACATCCCGTGCGCCCCGTTCATGAGCGACCTGCCATGCGCCGCCTCAAGGTCGCTGACCCGCGAATTCATGATGACATCGAGCAGGCCAGAGGACATTCCGGCGGCGAACATCACCAGCGGAAAGACCCAGACCGAATGGACCAGGCCGGGCAGGAACCAGACCAGCGCAAAGAGCGCCGCCGCCAGTTGCATTCCGCGCGGCCCCATCCGGGCGTCCACGCGGGGGGCAATCCACATCGACGACATCAGCCCCAGCGCTGACCCCAGCAAAAGCAGCCCGAACACCCCGTCGCTGGCCCCCAGATGCCCCTTGATGACCGGAACATAGGCGGCAAAGGCCCCCCAGAACGATCCGAGGATAGCAAAGGCCGTGGCGGGTTTGCGGGCAAGCCGGAGAGACGCGATGAGGGACATGATACGCCCCGGTTGCCAGCCCGGACCGAGGCTGGCAAGCCCCAAACCGCGCCTAGTCGAACTTGAACAGAACCGCCAGCACCAGCACCGTCGCCACCGCGAGCCCAATGGGCCCCAGCAGCCACATCGCCAGCGGTATCGACAGATACAGGCAGCGCAGCCCGAGGAAATAGCACAGCGCCCCGTTCTCCAGATCGTCCTGCCCCCGGATGCCGGTGTCGGTCACCGGCAGGTTGACGACGAAACTGGCGTGGCTGAAGAAGCGCACAGAAAACGTGAAGGCAAAGAAGGCGGCCAGATACAGCAGCAGCACAAGCGCGAATTTGAGCAGCAAAAGCCCGGTATCGGTATTGCCCATCATGTTGAGTTCACGGCTGAGCCCCGAAATCTTGTCTGTTGTCGTCATGATCCCCAGAACCCCAAAGGCGATGACGATCGAGGTCGAGGCCAGAAAGGTCGCGGACATGAGCCAGTTGCGCAGGGTCTGCACCACGAGGATTTCGTGTTTCGAACCGGCATAGTGATCGAGCCACTGGGCCCGCGCGATCCGGTGCCTGCCAAAGGCGGTCGCCCCGCCGTTGGAGGCGATCCGCACAAACAGGCGGACGTGGTATCCGAACAAGACGGCAAGGGACGCTCCGACGATGAGGAGTTCTGGCATCTGTGGTCTCCAGGATGGGTCGTTGCGGGCCATGCCCCAATTGCGGGGCGGATACAACCGGGCGGACGGGATGTCGCAGGCTGCGCGCCCATCGCGCACAGTTCCCTCTTCCCCTTGGACGGATTCGCGGCTATAGGCGCGGCTTCGACCGGGCCTCGCACCCTTGGAGGGAGGCCCCTCAATTTTGGAGAACGACTATGGCAGCTGAAGTCCCGGACTTCGTCGCCACGGTACGGACGGGGACAGGCAAGGGGGCCGCCCGTCAAGCTCGCCGCAATGGCGACGTACCTGGCATTGTTTATGGTGGCGGACAAGATCCCGTCGCGATCAACATTCCCTATAACTATCTGATGAAACACCTCAAGGCGGGCCGCTTTCTGCAAAAGCTGTTCAACCTTCAGGTCGAAGGGTCCGAAGATACCCGCGTGATCTGCCGCAGCGTGCAGCGCGACGTGGTCAAGGACAAGCCGACCCATGTGGATTTCATGCGCCTCAAGCGGACGAGCCGGGTGAACCTGTTCATCCACGTCACGTTCGAGAACGAAAAACTGTCGCCTGGCATCAAGAAGGGTGGCGTTCTGACCATCGTTCGTCACGAGGTCGAGTTGAACGTTCTGGCCGGTGACATTCCGGACCACATCACGGTTGACCTGACCGGCAAGGACATCGGTGATGTGATCCACATCAACGATATCACCCTGCCCGAAGGTTGCACCCCTGTGATCCACCGGAATTTCGTTGTGGCCAACATCGCCGCCCCGTCGGGCCTGCGGTCGTCGGGCACCGATGACGAGGACGAAGGCGCCGAAGTCGAGGCCTGATTTGCCCGATTTCAGTGACCGATGCGCGGGGCCTTCGGGCCCCGTTTGCATGTCCGGCACTTGCATCATGGGAAGTTGAGGGGTTACCTCGCCCGCAAAACCGGAGGTCCCCATGCCCGAACTAGATATGCTTGTCGATCAGATGACTTTGGCCGAGCAGGTGAGCCTGCTGTCGGGAGAGGATTTCTGGTCGCTTCCGGCCATCCCGCGTCTGAATATCGCCAAACTGCGCGTGACCGACGGCCCCAATGGCGCACGGGGCGGCGGATCGTTGATTGGCGGCGTCACGGCGGCAGCCTTTCCGGTGGGTATCGCCCTGGGCGCCACATGGAACCCGCTGTTGCTGGCCGAAATCGGTGCGGCCTTGGCCGAAGAAGTCCGATCGAAGGGCGCGCATGTCCTGCTCGCCCCCACCGTCAACATCCACCGCAGCGTCACCAATGGGCGCAATTTCGAATGTTACGCCGAGGACCCGGTACTGACCGCCCGCCTGGCCGTGGGATACATCACCGGGTTGCAGGGCGCGGGCGTCGCCGCCACGATCAAGCATTTCGTCGGCAATGAAAGCGAGTTGCAGCGCACGACCATCAGCTCCGAAGTGGACGAGCGCACGTTGCGCGAGGTCTATCTGATCCCGTTCGAGGCAGCGGTCAAGGAGGCGGGCACATGGGGTGTCATGTCGTCCTACAACCGGTTGAACGGCACCTTTACCTCTGAAAATGCGTGGCTTTTGTCGGGCGTGTTGCGCGACGACTGGGGCTATGACGGGATCGTCATGTCCGACTGGTTCGGGTCCCATTCCACCGCCCCCACCGTCAACGCGGGCCTTGATCTGGAAATGCCCGGCCCGACCCGCGACCGCGGTGCCAAGCTGATCGCCGCTGTCGAGGCGGGCGAGGTGGACGCAACCACCATCCGCACCCGTGCCCTGAACATCCTTCGCCTGATGGACCGGACGGGCGCGTTGCATGACGACGCCGAATGGAAAGAGCGCGCCGAGGATCGCCCCGCCCACCGTGCCCTGATCCGCCGGGCGGGCGCCGAGGGGATGGTCCTGCTCAAGAACGAGGGCGTGTTGCCCCTGGACAAGCCCGGCACGGTCGCGGTCATCGGCCCCAATGCCGCAGCAGCGCAAATCATGGGCGGCGGGTCAGCCCAGTTGAACCCGCATTACGCCATAAGCCCGTTGCAGGGCCTGACCGAGGCCCTGGGCAAGCGTCACGTCACCCATGCCCCCGGCTGCACCAATCACCGGTTCGAGCCTTTGCTGACGGGCGATATCGAAATTGACTATTTCGCCAATACGAACCTGACAGGCGACCCTGTCCATTCCGAGACGGCGACCGAGGCTCAAGCCTTTATCGTGCCGCCCGCAGGGGGTGGTAAAATCGACCTGCGGGCGTTTTCCCTGCGCCTGCGCACCACCTTCACTGCGGATCAAGACGGGACCTATCGCGTGGGTGTCGCTTCGGCTGGGCTGTCCCGCGTTCGCATCAATGGGGCCGTGATCGCCGACGCGTGGGCTGACTGGACCAAGGGCCAGACCTTTTTCGAGGAGGGCTGCGACGAGGTGGTCGGCACAATCGAGATGGCCAAGGGTCAGACCGTCAAAGTCGAGATGGAGTTTTCGTCCGTCCCCGCTGCCGCGCTGATCTTTGCGGCCTACAGGATCGGCATTGGCCGCGTGATGGGCGAGGCCGAGATAGCCGAGGCTGTCCGCGTGGCGTCCGAGGCGGATACCGTGATCCTCTGCGTCGGCCGCAGTGGCGAATGGGATACCGAAGGATGGGATGTCCCCGACATTGCCCTGCCTGGCAGGCAGGATGACCTGATCGCCGCCGTTCTGGCCGCCAACCCGAACACGGTCGTTGTCCTGCAAACTGGCGGCCCAGTTGAAATGCCGTGGCTGGCTGACGCCCCCGCCGTATTGCAGGCGTGGTATCCGGGACAGGAACTGGGCAACGCCTTGGCCGATGTTCTGCTGGGCGAGGTCGAGCCGGGCGGCCGCCTGCCGCAGACCTTTCCCGCCCTTTGGTCCGACAATCCGACCCAAAGTCAGGATGCCGAGGTTTATCCGGGGATGGACGGCAAGGTCCGCTATGAAGAGGGCGTGTTCATCGGTTATCGCCATTATGATCGCCACGGGATCACCCCGCTGTTCCCGTTCGGCCATGGGCTGGGCTATACGTCGTTCGATCTGGACGGGTTAAGCGCCACGCCCGAGGGGGCTTCGGTTCGCCTGACCAACACCGGCGACAGACGCGGCTGCACTGTTGTTCAGGTTTGGGTCAGTGACGATGCCCCTGCCCTGCCCCGCCCGGTCAAGGAGCTCAAGTCCTTTGCCAAGGTCACGCTGGACCCCGGCGAGAGCGAGGTCGTGGACCTGCCCCTGACCCCGCGCGACTTTGCCTTCTGGGACCCCGAGGGGGGCCAGTGGCGGGTGCGTGGCGGGACCCACACGGTTATGGTGGGATTCAACGCGACCGATCTGCGAGCCAAGGCCACCGTCACCGTCGAGGAGGCACTGTTGGGCCGATGAAGCTGTGGGTTGGTTTAGGAAATCCGGGGCCGAAATATGCGGGCACCCGTCACAACATCGGCTGGATGGCCGTTGACCGGATCGCCGGGGACCACGGCTTTGCCCCATGGCGGGCCAAGTTTCAGGGGCAGGTGGCCGAGGGGCGGCTGGGGTCTGAAAAGATCATCCTTCTCAAGCCCGAGACGTTCATGAACCTGTCGGGTCAGTCGGTTCGCGCGGCGATGGATTTTCACAAGCTGACCCCGGCCGATGTGCTTGTGTTTCATGACGAACTGGACCTGGCCCCCGGCAAATGCCGCCTGAAATCGGGCGGCGGTCATGCGGGCCATAACGGGTTGCGGTCGATCCATGCCCATATCGGCGAGGCCTACGACCGGGTGCGGCTGGGCATCGGCCATCCGGGCCACAAGGACAAGGTGGCCGATTACGTTCTGCATGATTTTGCCAAGGCCGATCAGGACTGGCTGGACGACCTGATGCGCGGCATTTCGGACGGTGCGCCTATGTTGGCCGACGCACAGGGCGACAAGTTTCTAAATGCCGTGGCCCTGCGCACTGCCCCGCCCCGATCCGGAGGAGGGGGCGAGGTAAAACCGGCGCCCAAACCCCAGCGTTCTGAGCCGGAGCCAGAGGATACTCGCACCCCGATGCAGAAGCTGATGGACAGGTTCAGGTGACGGAGCCGAAATCTGCGCAGATTTCGGAAAGGAAAATGGACATTTTCCGGCGCCTGCCGGATGCGTTGCGTGAACAAGCGGGGTCTTGTGCCGAGCTGGGGTCGCCGTTCATGCACCGCCTTCTCATGCTGCTGGCAGACCGTATGCGGCCCGGCACACCCTTGACCGACCGCTTGTTCGGGTGGCCGGGCGATCTGGGGCCTCGAGCCGACTCTGTCCCTTTGCGCCTTGCCGGGGCCCTGCATGCGGTGCGGTTGCTGGACAGGGCGGGACTCGCGGCTGTCTATCCGCCCAATATCGTGCCGGACGATACGCTGTGGGCGGCGGTTGCCCGCGCGTTGGAGACCGAGGCGTCCTTGATCGACCGCCGGATGGGCTCTGCCCCGCAAACCAACGAGGTTCGCCGCTCGGCCGTGCTGATCGCGGTGGGTCATTGGTTGGCGGACCGGGTCGATCTACCGTTGGTCCTGTCTGAACTGGGGGCTAGCGGCGGGTTAAACCTGAACTGGGATCACTTTGCGTTGGAGGCAGGATGGCGGCGCGGGCCAGTGGCCCCCGCCCTGACCCTGCGGCCAGAGTGGCAGGGCGAAGCCCCGCCCGACAGTCGCCCGCAGGTGACCGAGCGGCGGGGTGTGGACCTGAACCCGCTGGACCCCCACGATCCGCCCGACCGTCTGCGCCTGCGCGCCTATCTCTGGCCCGATCAGCCAGACCGGATGGCGCTGACCGACGCGGCCATTGCAGTGGCGGGTCATGTCGCCGACAAAGGCGATGCCATCCAATGGCTGGCCGGGTGGCTGGCCCCCCGCCCTGGCCATCTGCACCTGATCTATCACACCATCGCCTGGCAATATTTCCCGAAGGACGCGCAGGCCCGGGGCCGCGCCCTGATCGAGGCGGCGGGGGCTGCGGCCACCGCCGACAGCCCGCTGGTGTGGTTCGGGATGGAGGCTGATGCGGACTGCCCCGGCGCAGCCCTGACTCTGCGCCTGTGGCCCGGCGACCAGCGTTTTGCGATGGGTCGCGCCGATTTCCATGGTCGTTGGGTCAGGTGGGACCCCCGGTCTATCTGATACAACGCGCGTTGGTCCCCCTTGTCTTTGCCGCCTTGGTCGTCATTGTCAGCGCCGAGGGAGAGCGACATGCGCACAGGACTGAAATGGGTGGGCCGGCTGGCCATTGTGCTGGTGTTGGCGATTTGTGTCGTGGGCCTGTGGAAGAAGGACGACATCCGCCGATTGCTGGCGGTGAACAGCCTCTTTAGTGCGGACAGGATCGTTTACAACTTCAGCCACATGCCCGACCTGTTCTTTCACACCAACATCCCGCGCGGGACGGGTCCGGTCAGCGAATTGCCGCAGGGACCGCCTGCCGTCCTGCCGTCGGACCTGACCAACTGGGTCGAATCCCGCAGTGTGACCGGGCTTGTCGTGCTCAAGAACGGGGCCATCGTATATGAGGATTACTATCAGGGGACAGAACCAGAGGACCTGCGCATTTCGTGGTCCATGGCCAAGAGTTTCCTGTCGGCCCTTGTCGGGATCCTTGTCGAGGATGGAACCATCGCCAGCCTTGACGATCCGGTCACCAAATACGCCCCCCTGCTGACAGGGTCAGCCTATGACGGGGCGACGCTGCGCAACGTGTTGCAGATGTCGTCGGGCGTCAAATTCAACGAGGATTACCTCGACTTCAATTCCGACATCAACAAGATGGGTCGGGTGCTGGCGCTGGGCGGGTCGATGGATGCCTTTGCCGCGGGGCTCAAGGACCGCGACGCGCCGCCCGGTGATCACTGGCAATATGTGTCGATCGACACGCATGTCGTCGGCATGGTGGTGGCGGGCGCAACGGGTCGGTCGGTAATCGACCTGATGAGCGAAAAGATCATCCAGCCGCTGGGGTTGGAGGCAGAGCCCGAATTCCTGACCGACGGCTATGGCGTCCCGTTTGTGCTGGGTGGTCTGAACCTGCGCACCCGCGACTATGCCCGGTTTGCCCAGATGATTGCCGATGGCGGCCTCTGGCAGGGTCGCCAGATCGTCCCCGCCAACTGGATCGCCGCCTCGACCGTTGCCAGCGCCAAGACGGCGCCGGGTCAATGGAGCTATGGGTACCAATGGTGGATCCCGGTGGGCGCCCCCCCCGGCGAATTCATGGCGCGCGGCATTTATGGCCAGTATCTGTACATCAACCGGGCGCGGGACGTGGTGATCGCAGTCAATGCCGCAAACCGCCGCTTCGAGGACCCAGGCGTGGACGATGGCGATGTCGCCATGTTCCGCCAGATCGCCGCGAGTTTGTGAGGAGCCGGATGGAAAAGGACCCGTCGATCAACGTGCTGGGGGGCGACCTTGTCCCCTGTTCGGCCACTCCGCTGACCGGGTTCTTTCGCAATGGTCATTGCGACACCTGTGCCGCCGATCAGGGCAGCCACACGGTTTGTGCCGTCATGACGGCCGAGTTCCTGGCCTATTCCAAGTATGTCGGCAACGACCTGAGCACCCCCCGCCCGGAGTTCCGGTTCGAGGGGCTGAAACCGGGCGATCGCTGGTGTTTGTGCGCGACGCGCTTTTTGCAGGCCCATGACGAGGGCTGTGCGCCAAAGGTCCATCTGGCTGGCACCCATCAGCGGGCGCTGGATGTGGTCCCTTTGGCGGTTCTGGTCAGCCAGTCGATCGACCCCGATCCGCCGGTCCGTGACTGACCACTCGTGCTAAAGCAGCGCACGCAGGTTCTGCGGCCGTTCGCCGGCAGCAGGCGGCATCGACTTGGGGACCAGCGGCCCGCCCATCAGGTCGTCGATGAACAGGCTGAGCAGTTGCGGGCGCCCGCCGACCCCCGCCTTGCGATAGATGGCGTTGGTCTGGGCCTTGACCGTTCCTTCGCTGGTGTCGCGCAGGGCCGCGATTTCAGCCGTGGTCATTCCTTTGATCGCAAAGAGCGCCACGTCCCGTTCGGCGGGGGTCAATCCCCATTCAGTGAATTTCTCTTCCAGCAGGTCCATGAACGCGCCAGAGGCCGCGCGCAACTGACCTTCGACGCGGGTGTTGCGCACCTGGGTCCGGCGCAGGGCAACCGCCCCCAGAACGATCCCAAGGACGAGGCCCAACGCAGCCCCCAATTCGATGTATTCGCTGAATTGCCAGTTGATCGGTGGCAGGCCGATCACGGTGGTCAGAATGTTCCAGACAAAGAAAACCGCACAGAGGATCTGCACGATAAGAACGGCAAAAATGACATAGCGGTTGGTCATGAGGCAGGGCCAGTCGGTCGAGGTTGCAGATCAGTCATCGGTCCCCTCGTGATCGTCGTCATCGTTGCCACTGTCGTGGCCATCGCCATTGTCATGCCCATCGTCGGAGCCAGAATTTGAACCAGAGCCGGAGCTGGAACCAGATCCGGAACCAGATGAGCTTGCGTTGGCCGATCCGCCTGACGACGGGTCGATCAGAATTGGCATCCCGGCCGCGCTGCCATCCAGCGCCCGCCAATAGTCCCGCAGGATTTCCCCTGTCGCGGGATTGATAACGATTTCGCGGTAGTAGTCGGCACTGGTCGCGACGATCCGGGTCCGACCGAGCAGGGTCTGGGAAACTGTTACAGTGGCAAACCCCTGCTGCCCGAGTTGCGCAAGGATGGACTGCTGAACCGACTCGGCGCTGGCGAGTCCGGGCAACGCCAGAAGCGCGAGGGTCAGGATGAGGGTGCGGGTCATCATAGTCTCCGGTGGTTGGCCCCCCGCAGGTCTGCGGGGGGCAAGAGGCGAATACCGCCTTTAGGCACGTCAGTCGTCGCTGCCGCTGTCGTCGTCGCTGCTGTCATTGCTGTCGCTGTGATCAGAGTCGCTGCCCGATCCATGATCGTCGTCGGATTCGTTATTGTCATCCATTTCGTTGGAATCGTCGTCGCTGCCATCCGAAGACGCGCTGCTGGACCCATCGGTGTTGATTTCGACGCCGGGAGTCACGGAATCGCCCGGTTGTATGGTCGATGTGTGTTGGCTGGCGACCGTCCAATTGACACCGTCAGTGGTGACGTAGGTCGCTTCGAGCTTTTGATCGCCTTTGATCGCCTCGACCATGACTGAGTCGACACCAACGGTCAGCTCGATCCGGGTGTAATCCTGTGCCTGAAGTGCGGCGACAATGGCATCGGTCGCCGGGGTGGCAAAAGCGGCCGACGCCGAAAGTCCAAGAAGGGCGACGGTGGTCAGAAGAAATTTTTTCATCATGCGTTCCTTTGAGTGATGCGACCGTGGGTCCGGCCATGGGTCCGTATTGAAGGCATGTGAGGAACACGGCTATTGCCCCAGAGTTTAATCTCTTTATCCGGGCCTGAGGTTTGCCGCCATAAACCGCAGGCATACGATGGGTTTGCCGGGGTCGTCCTGTTGATTTTCGGGCTGGGACGGAAAAAGGGCGCCCATGTCAGGCGCCCCTTGTTGTGCGTAACCCGCGGCGCGGGCTGGTCAGATCTTCATGTCAAAGCCAAGGTGTTTGGCCACTGTAAAGATGTCCTTGTCCCCGCGTCCGCACATGTTCATCACGATGATATGGTCCGCAGGCAAAGTCGGCGCAATCTTCATCACATGTGCCAGTGCGTGGCTGGGTTCGAGCGCGGGAATGATTCCTTCAAGCTTGCACGACAACTGGAACGCTTCGAGAGCCTCGACATCTGTGATCGAGACATATTGCGCCCGGCCCACGTCATGCAGCCAGGAATGTTCCGGCCCGATGCCCGGATAATCCAACCCCGCCGAGATCGAGAAGCCTTCCAGAATCTGCCCGTCATTGTCCTGAAGCAGATAGGTGCGGTTGCCGTGCAGCACGCCGGGTCGTCCGCCGGTGAGGCTGGCGCAATGCTCCATCCGGTCGTCCACGCCTTTGCCCCCGGCCTCGACTCCGATGATGTTGACGGATGGATCATCGAGGAAGGGAAAGAAGAGGCCCATCGCATTTGACCCGCCGCCAATGGCGGCGATGATGGTGTCGGGCAGTCGCCCCTCGCCCTCTTGTTCGGCCAGTTGCCAGCGGACCTCTTTGCCGATGATCGACTGGAAATCGCGCACCATCGCGGGATAGGGGTGGGGACCGGCTACCGTACCGATGCAGTAGAACGTATCACGCACGTTGGTGACCCAGTCGCGCAGGGCGTCGTTCATTGCGTCCTTGAGCGTGCCACGGCCAGAGGTCACGGGGATAACTTCAGCCCCCAGAAGCCGCATGCGGAACACGTTGGGCGCCTGCCGTTCGACGTCATGCGCGCCCATGTAGACGATGCATTTCAGCCCGAATTTGGCACAGACGGTTGCGGTGGCCACGCCGTGCTGGCCCGCCCCCGTTTCGGCGATGATCCGGGTCTTGCCCATGCGCCGGGCAAGGATGATCTGGCCCAGCACGTTGTTGATCTTGTGCGCGCCGGTGTGGTTCAGTTCGTCCCGCTTGAGATAGATCTTGGCACCGCCAAAGTGCTTGGTCATCCGGTCGGCATAATAGAGCGGGCTCGGCCGGCCGACATAGTGTTTCCACAGGTCTTCCATCTCGGCCCAGAAGGTCGGGTCGGTCTTGGCCTTTTCATATTCGGCCTCAAGGCTCAGGATCAGCGGCATCAGCGTTTCGGACACGAACCGCCCGCCGAACTGGCCAAAACGCCCGTTTTCATCCGGGCCGGTCATGAAGCTGTTGATCAGGTCGTCGGGCATGTCTGAAGCCTTTCCTTGCGCTGCCGACTGACCTAGCGCCAAGGCCCCTGACGGTAAAGGGGTCAGTCGGGTTTGATGATGTCGCCTGCGGTGATGTCGCCCCCCTGAAGGATGCGGCAATTCAGCCCGGAGCGGTGGATGAGCGCCTCATACACCGGCTTGCCCGTCACCAGTTCAAGATAGCGGCAGGGGACATTGAGCCGCGCCCCCTCAAGCTGCACCGGGCCGACCCAGAACCGTTTGCCCACCAGATGGTTCAGCGGAACGCCTTGGGTCGTCAGGTTGCGGCGGTGGTCGTCGGGGGACAGGTCAAGGTCGTGGTCGCGGCGGAGCGCGATCAGCGTCTCGACCTCGATCAAGGTCACCTCGCGCACGTCGGGGATCTGCGAATAGGTGCCAAGGCCGGTGGAATAGCGGTCGCCTTCGATCCCGTCATCGGGGATGAGAAGGGCGGACTGGAGTTCGATCATCGGGGCCTTGGCCCGTTCGGCGATGTGGATGTGCAGAAGTTTACCGCGCCACATGACAAATCCTTTCTGAAATGACCTGAGGGCGAGTGGGCCAGCGCCGGGTGCATCTGTCAATGGCGCCGGATCGCCGGTCTGGAAATCCTGAGGCGCCTATGACGTCGATTCGTGCTAAGGTTGCGTCATTCAACCAACCCATTTTCCATAGGTGCGTCATGGCCACGAAAACCGTCAGTTTTGCCAGTTTCAACCTGCTCAACCTCAACGAACCGGGCCTGCCCGTCTACAATGACACCGACGGGTGGGACGCGGATGTCTATCAGCGCAAGATCGACTGGTCCGCCCGCATGCTGCGCGAGATGCCCGCCGATGTGTTCGGGTTTCAAGAGGTCTGGCATGGCGACAGCCTGCGCAACGTGGTCCGCACGGCGGGGCTGGAGGCCACACATTCGGTGCTGGTCCCCCCCGGCCATACGGGGCAGCGGATTGTCTGCGCAGCCGTCGTGCAGACCGATCTGTTGGTGGGTGCGCCGGAGTGGATCACCATGTTCCCCCCGGAATTCGCGCTGTCCAGCCGGGGCGAGGACGCCCAGACCGGCACCGTTGCCGTGCAGATCAACAGCTTTTCCCGTCCGGTTCTGCATTTCGGGATCAGGCCGCGGGCGACTGGGCCGGTCATTTCGGTCTATGTCTGCCACCTCAAATCCAAGGCTCCGACCAGGATTTTCCGCGAGCCGTGGTATGAAAAGGCGGTTCATTCCCGGCATTCCGAGGCGATCGGCAGCGCCCTGTCCACCATCCGCCGCACCGCCGAGGCGATGGCGCTGCGAATGATCCTGACCACGGAGATGAAAGGCACCGACACCCCAGTCGTGGTCATCGGCGATTGCAACGACGGGCAACATTCCAACACGCTCAACATCATGACCGGGCAGCCCCGGTTCCTGACCGCCCTGTCCGAGGGCGGCGGCGACACCGATCTGTATACAGCGCAGACCCTGCAACAATACCGCAGCCAGACGGATGTCTATTACACCCACATCTTTAACGACACGCGGGAATCGCTGGACCATATCCTTGTCAGTCAGGAATTCTATGACAATAGCCGCAAACGCATCTGGGCGTTTGACGGGCTTGAGATCGCGAACGATCACCTGAACGAGGACGATCACAAAGTATCTGGTACCGGTGACCACGGCGTGGTGCGGGCCAGGTTCAAATACATGCCTGCCAAGACCATTCTGGCCTGACAGTGATCAGCCGATGGTTTTCTTGAAGCCCGTGTGCGAGGGGGTAAATCCGTTCGCCTCGTAAAACCGCCGAGCATCGCTGCGGGCACTGTTGCTGGTCAGTTGCATCAGGCTGCATCCGGCGGCATTAGCCCGCGCCTCGGCATCGGCGAGCAGGGCAGCACCAATGCCCTGCCCGCGCAGATCGGCAACAACCCGGACGGATTCGAGGAGCGCCCGGCGCGTCGCCCGCAGGCTGAGACCCGAAATATACGCAATCTGGTAAGTGGCGACGATGCGGTCCCCGATCTGGCCGACGATCAGGTGATTGCCCTGTTCGCCCTGGATGGCGCGGAAGGCGTCGAGGTAACGGGCGAGATCGGTGTCCTCGCGCCCCGCGCCGAAGGTATCATCCCGCAGCAGCGCCAGAACCGCCGCGATATCCGCCACCCCGGCGTCGCGCCAGGACAGCGTAAAGGTCACGACTGGGCCGCCGCAATAAAGGCGCGGATCATATCCGCGTCCTTGACCCCGGGGGCGCTTTCCACGCCCGATGACACGTCAACCTGCCGCGCGTGGGTCAGACGGATCGCCTCGCCCACATTGGCCGCCGTCAGCCCGCCTGCCAGCATCCACGGGCAGGGCCAGCGACGTTCGGCGAGCAGCGACCAGTCAAATGTCAGGCCATTCCCACCGGGCAGCACCGCGTCCTTTGGGGCCTTGGCATCGACGAGGATCTGGTCGGCCACTTGCCAGTGATCCTGAAGGGCAATGAGGTCGGATCGGTCGGCGATCCCGATGACCTTCATCACCGGCAGGCCATATCGCCCCTGCACTTCGCGCACCCGGGCGGGCGTTTCGTGGCCGTGCAACTGGATCATGTCCACCGGCACGGTGCCAATGATCGCATCCAGCAAGTCGTTGTCCGCATCGACGACCAGCGCCACCTTGGCGACGCCGGGCGGCACAGTGACGGCAAGGTCGGCTGCGGCGGCGGGCGTCACATAGCGGGGCGAGCGGGGAAAGAAGTTGAGCCCGACATAAGCCGCCCCCGCGTCACAGGCGGCGGCCAGTGTGACTGGGTCGGTCAGGCCGCAGATCTTGACCCGGATGTCGGCAGGCATGGATCAGCGACGCGCCGGGGCTTCAAGCAGTTGCAGCACGTCATCCTTGCCGTCACCATCGGAATCGCGCATGCGGCTCATCTCGCGCTTAAGTTGTTCGACTTCGCGGGCTTTCGACCGGCCCTCGGCCCGGAATTTGTGTTCGCGCAGCCATTCCCACAGGAACCCGATCAACATTCCGGCGCCCACTGCCAGAAAAATCACGACGAACAACGGCACCTGAATATCCGCCGATACGCCCAGCAGTTTGGCCAACGCATTTGGCATGGCGTGCAGGGCGACAATCCCACGATTGGCAAGACCGACAATGATCAGGCAAAGCCCAACGATGGCCCAGAAGGCATAGCGAATGGTTTTCATGGCCCTATCTTACTGGCCGTTGAGCCGGTCGCGCAACAGCTTACCCGTCTTGAAAAAGGGAACATGCTTTTCATCGACTGCGACAGATTCGCCGGTGCGCGGGTTTCGACCCTGACGCGAGTCCCGCTTTTTGACGGAAAATGCGCCAAATCCCCGAAGTTCGACGCGGTCTCCCTGCGCCATCGCATCAGTAATCTGATCAAATATGGTGTTGACGATCTTTTCCACGTCCCGCTGGTATAGGTGTGGATTTTCGTCAGCTATTTTCTGGATGAGTTCGGAGCGGATCATATGGACTGGGCCCCCCAAGGCATTCAAATTCTGCGCGCAGGTTGGCCCCGCATTCGTCCTGCGACTATAGGCATATTATTTCCATCGTGAAATAGCGGTAACGCGGCAAGTCGGCCCAAAACAGAGGCTTGGCCGGGTCTTTGGGCCGGATTTGGCACCAAGATTTGACGCATTCCGTGTCGGACATAAGATGGAGCGGTCATGCTGCACCGCAACGATTCTCGTTGATTCGCAGGGTTTACGCCGGGTCAAATGCGCCGACCGAGCGGGGCCGAAGTCTGGCGGCAGAAGGCTCGCAGATTTTGGCGCGGGGCGGGCTAAGGGCCCGCACAGAATCTCTTGGCCGTTGAACTGTCTGCCGCATTGGGGACTGCACAAAGCAAAACCCCCGCCGCCTTTCGGCAGCGGGGGCTCTGTCAGACCGAAACGATCTTGATTACTTGTCGCCCTTGAGAGCGGCACCCAGGATGTCGCCCAGCGAGGCGCCCGAGTCCGACGAGCCATACTGTTCGACGGCTTCTTTTTCTTCGGCGATTTCGCGGGCCTTGATCGACAGGCCCAACTTGTGGGTCTTGGAGTCGATGTTGGTCACGCGGGCATCGACGTGGTCGCCCACACCGAACCGTTCCGGGCGCTGTTCGGCCCGGTCGCGGGACAGGTCGGACCGACGGATAAAGGACTTCATGCCTTCATAGTCGACCTCGATGCCGCCATCTTCGATTTTGGTCACGGTGACGGTGATGACCGATCCCCGCTTCACGCCGCCGATAGCCTCGGCATAGGGGTCGCCGCCCATCGCCTTGACCGAGAGCGAGATACGCTCTTTCTCGACATCGACTTCGGACACCTTGGCCTTGACCATGTCGCCCTTGCGGTAGTTCTGGATGGCGTCTTCGCCACGCTCGTCCCACGACAGGTCGGACAGGTGAACCATGCCGTCGATGTCGCCGTCCAGACCAATGAACAGACCGAATTCGGTGATGTTCTTGACTTCGCCTTCGACCTCGGTCCCTTCGGGATGGGTTTCGGCAAAGACTTCCCACGGGTTGCGCTGAGTCTGCTTGAGGCCCAGGGACACGCGGCGCTTGGCGCTGTCGATTTCCAGCACCATGACTTCGACTTCTTGCGAGGTCGACACGATCTTGCCGGGGTGGACGTTCTTCTTGGTCCAGGACATTTCGCTGACGTGAACCAGACCTTCGACGCCCGGCTCGAGTTCCACGAATGCGCCGTAATCGGTGATGTTGGTCACGCGGCCCATGTGCACCGATTCCAGCGGATAGGCGATTTCGACCGAATCCCACGGATCCGACTGAAGCTGCTTCATGCCGAGGCTGATGCGATGGGTGTCCTTGTTGATCTTGATGACCTGCACCTTGATCGTTTCGCCGATCGACAGGATCTCGGACGGGTGGTTGACCCGGCGCCATGCCATGTCGGTGACGTGCAGCAGGCCGTCAACGCCGCCCAGATCAACGAATGCACCGTATTCGGTGATGTTCTTGACCACGCCGTCGACAGTCTGACCTTCGGTCAGGTTGCCGATGACTTCGGCGCGCTGTTCGGCGCGGGATTCTTCGAGGATCGCACGACGCGACACCACGATGTTGCCCCGGCGACGATCCATCTTGAGGATCTGGAACGGCTGCTTGAGGCCCATCAGCGGACCTGCATCGCGCACAGGGCGCACATCGACCTGAGAGCCGGGCAGGAACGCCACAGCGCCGCCCAGATCGACGGTAAAGCCGCCCTTGACCCGGCCAAAGATGGCCCCGTCAACGCGCTCTTCCTTGGCATAAGCCTGTTCCAGACGGTCCCAGGCTTCTTCGCGGCGGGCCATTTCGCGGGAAATGACGGCTTCGCCACGGGCGTTTTCCACCTGACGGAGGAACACCTCGACTTCGTCGCCAACCTGGATGTTGGCCTCTTCGCCGGGGTTTGCGAATTCTTTAAGATCGATGCGGCCTTCCATCTTGTAGCCGACGTCGATGATGGCTTGTCCCGCTTCGATCGCGATGACTTTGCCTTTGACGACCGAGCCTTCGCTCGGGGTGTCGATTTCGAAGCTTTCGTTCAGGAGGGCTTCGAAATCCTCCATGGATGCACGTGCGGACATATGTAAATCAGGTTCCTTTGGGTCGTTGTTTTCGGGCCATGCGGTTGTCTCCGCCGGTCTTGGTTTGGTTGAATGTCGAACACAAAACAAAGAGGGTCGGTTGGAACCGACCCTGCTCAAGTCTCATGCCCACGGGTGTAACCCCCGCTTTGACAGGGCGGCGTATAGGCCGAAACCACCCGCCATGCAAGCCCGTTGCGGCGGCAATCCCCTTGCGCCTATGGTCGTTCGACCGATTGGAGAACCAAGATGGACCTCAAACCGCAGGCCGACCGACCGACCCGTCCCGGATCGCCCGACTATTTCACCGGGTCCGTGACCCTGGCCCCGGTGTTCGATGCCCCTGCCCCCGCCCGCGTGCAGGCCGCCGTCGTCACCTTTGCCCCCGGTGCGCGCACCGCCTGGCACACCCATCCACTGGGTCAGACCCTGCTGATCCTGTCCGGCCACGGCCTGTGCCAGACTGAAGGTGGCCCGGTCCTGCCCATGTCCCCCGGCGACCGCGTCTGGTTCGCCCCCGGGGAAAAGCACTGGCACGGGGCGGCCCCCGATGCCGAAATGTCCCATCTGGCCATCCAAGAGGCGCTGGACGGTGTGTCCGTCGATTGGCTGGAGCACGTCACCGACGCCGATTACGCGGGCTGAAGGTCGCCCACCGCTGCCTGAACGGCGGCGAAATAGTCGCCCACCTGCTGCCCATCCACCAGCGCGTGATGCACCTCGATCGTCATGGCCATATCCCAGCCGTCGCCCTTTGGCACGATCTTGCCCCAGGCGACGCGGGGGATGCAGTCGTCCGGCCCCGGCATCGCGTTGTTTAGCGAGCTGTAGTCGAGCCAAGGCACGCAAGACAGGTAAGCCACGTTGTCGCTGCTCTGGTTGGGGTTCAGGGTGGTCGATTTCGCGGTTTCCGCGATGATCCGGGCGGCATCGGCGTCGAACACCCGGAAATCGGGATCGAAGGGCACGTAGGCATAGCCGAATGTGCCCGCATCGGTGGGTACGGTCATCGACAGGTTCACCCGGTCATGGCGGACGACCTGATCGCCTCGGAACCGCATGGTCAGTTCAGGCACCCGGTGCAGCCCCGCGCCGATGACATAAAGACAGGCCCGATAGACCGACACCCCCTGCGGTTTCAGTGTCCCGATGATTCGGTTCACGTCGATCCGGGCGGTGATCGCGTAGTGCGGCCGATCAAAGGTCCGAAAGAACCGGAACTGATCGGCGCGGGGCCATGTGGCCAGATCGACGGGGTGTTCGGGCATCAGGACCTCCACGGTGGGCCGACCGCTTGTGGCACCCGATTGCCCGAAGGGCAAGGCGCCGCCCCCGGGAACCGGGGCCGGCGCTGCCACGCGCTCAGGCGACTTCGGTCACGAACTGGTCACGAGGGCGGCGGACTTTGACCAGCGGGGCCAGCCAATCGCCCTCGTCTGCGCGGTAGCCCAGCACCAGGATCGCGACGGATTTCAGACCACGGTCGGCCAGCCCCAGAACTTCGTCCACCTTGTCCGGGTCGAACCCTTCCATCGGGGTGCTATCAACCTCTTCAAATGCGGCGGCAGTCACACCCAGTCCCAGCCCGATATAGGCCTGCCGGGCGGCGTGTTCAAAGTTCTCTTGCGCCGGACGGGGCAGATACTTGGACTTGAGGTTATCGAAATAGGTGTTGAGCGCGTCGGACTTGCCCCTACGGGCGGCAGCGGTCATCTCGACCACGTCGTCGATCCGTGCCTCGGTGTAGTTGTCCCAGGCGGCGAATACCAGGATATGCGACCCATCGGTCAGTTGGGCCTGTCCAAAGGCGGCCGCGCGCAGTTTGGCCTTGGTAGCGGGATTGGTGACCACGATCACCTCAAACGGCTGAAGCCCGCTCGACGTGGGGGCAAGGCGGATCGCCTCGAGGATCGCCTCGACCTTTTCGGCAGGGACGGATTTGGCCGGATCCATCTTCTTGGTGGCATACCGCCAGGTCATACGCTCGATCAGCATCGTCTTTTCCTTTGACCTTTTCGGATCGGCCAGGACCCCCGTAATGGTGATCCAGCCATCCTTGAATTGAACCTTGGACCTAACCGCGCCAGACCTTTTTGCAAGTGCAGCATCGGTCCGCCCATGCAGGGCATCGGTGCGCCTGCGCAGAACGCTTGACCCGCGTTTCCGGTCGTCCGATTACTGGACCCAACGGCAGGAGAATTCGATGTCGCACCGAACCATGTCCATCGCAGGCTGGGTCCTGTCAGCGCTGTTTGCGCTGTTCATGCTCGGCGCGTCGGCCCTGCCCAAGCTGGCAGGCATGCCCATCGCCCAAGACACGATGGCGGGCCTTGGCTGGGCGGACAGCCCGATCCTGCTGATCGGAGTGCTGGAGGCCGCCTGTGCGATCCTTTACCTGATCCCGGCGACCAGCTTTTTGGGGGCCGTGCTGATGATGGCCATTCTTGGCGGGGCGATGGCCACGCAGATCCGGGCGCACAGCCCGTTGGCCAGCCACACCCTGTTTTCGATCTATCTGGGTGTGATCATGTGGGGCGGCCTTTGGCTGCGCAGTCCGGCGCTTCGTGCCGTCTTTCCGTTCCGCAGATAGACCATGCGCCTGTCGATGATCTCGGCCGCCCTCGTGGCGGCGCTGGTCGGGTTCGGCTCGACCATTGCCTTGGTCCTAGCCGCAGCCGCCGCCGTGGGGGCCAGCCCCGTCCAGACGGCCAGTTGGGTTGCCGCCATCTGCATCGCCAAGGCGGCCGGATCGGCGTTTCTAAGCACCTGGAAACGGGTGCCAGTGGTTCTTGCCTGGTCCACGCCGGGGGCGGCCCTGATCGCCGGATCGACGGGCATCGACATGAGCCAAGCCGTGGGGGCCTTTGTGATGGCGGGCGTCCTGATCGGGCTGACCGGCGCCCTGCCCCCCGCGGCCCGGCTGGTCAGCCGCATCCCCGGTGGCATTGCCGCAGCCATGCTGGCGGGCGTCCTGTTGCCGTTCTGCATGGCTGTGGCACGCGATGCCGCCGAGGATCCCGCCCGCGTCCTGCCCATCGTCCTGGTCTTTCTGGTCGTCCGGATGGTCAGCCCCGTCTATGCCACCCTTGCGGCGCTGGCGACGGGGCTGGGCATTGCCGTGACGGGCGCGGATTTCGTGACCCCGGCGCTGCACCTGTCGGCCCAGCCTTTCGTGTACATTCCGCCCAGCTTTGACCCTGCGGTGCTGATCGGGCTGGGGGTGCCACTGTATCTCGTAACAATGGCCAGCCAGAACCTGCCCGGTTTTGCGGTCATGCGGGCCAACGGATTTGAGCCGCCGGTGAGTGCGGCGTTGGGCGTGACCGGGGTCTTGTCAGCCTTTGCGGGCCTGTTCGGGGCGCATCCGGTCAACATGGCGGCGATCACGGCGGCGATCTGTCTGGGCGAGGATGTGTCCCCCGACCGGGCCGACCGGTGGAAGGTCGGTCTTGCCTACGGGTTTGTCTGGCTATGCCTTGGCATCTTCAGTCCGGTGATCATCGCCACGATCCTTGCCATGCCGCCCGCGATCATCGCGGTGGTTGCAGGGCTGGCGCTGCTCAACCCGTTCATCGGGGCGGCGGTGGCGGCGTTCGATTCGGTCCCGACCCGGTTTCCTGCGGCGGCCACGCTGGCTGTCACGGCATCGGGCATGGCCGCCTTTGGCATCGGGGCGGCGTTCTGGGGGCTGGCGGCGGGGCTTGCGATCCTTGGGCTGGACCAGATCAAAGCGGCCATTTCGCGGCGATAGCGGCGGCGGCCCGTTCGACGGCCTCGTCGATGCTCAGGTCTGAAGTGTCGATGATGATGGCATCCTCGGCGGGTTTGAGCGGGGCGGTGTCGCGGCCACTGTCGCGGGCATCGCGGGCGCGCACATCGTCCAGAACACCTTGGGGCGTCACATCCAACCCCTTGCCAACCAGTTCCTGATAACGTCGGTCTGCCCTCCGTTCGGCACTGGCGGTGACGTAAAGTTTCACCTCGGCCTGCGGACAGATGACGGTGCCGATATCGCGCCCGTCCAGCACCGCGCCACCGTCCCGCCGGGCAAAACTGCGCTGAAAATCCACCAGCGCCAAGCGCACATCGGGGATCACGGCCACCTTGCTGGCGGCATCGGCCACGGCGGGCGTGCGCAAGTGATCGCCCTCCAGATCGGCGGGGTTGAGGGTCCGCGCGGCTACGACCGGATCGGCCCCCGCCAGAACAAGTGCGCCAACCGCCCGATAGAGCAGTCCGGTGTCCAGATGGGCCAGCCCGAACCGGGCCGCCACGGCCTTTGAAATGGTGCCCTTGCCTGCCGCCGCAGGCCCGTCGATGGCGACTGTAAAGATCATGCGCGGCCTCTTGTTGGTCCTCGTCTTGTTCCCTACCCTTGGCCCCAAGTCAAACAGGAGGCCCCGATGGGCATTGGTTCCCCCCCAGCCAACTGGGCGGCCCTGATGGCCGAACTGATGGTCAGCCATTACCCCCGAAGTCTGGCGTTCTGGACAGGGCCGCTGGGGTTCAGCGTGGCCTTTGACCGACCCGAACAGAAATTCGCCTGCATGACCCGGCCGGAAGGCGCACAAGTGATGATCTACGAACAGGAC
The DNA here is from genome assembly GCA_024642115.1 of Marivivens sp. Lineage (GTDB taxonomy): Bacteria > Pseudomonadota > Alphaproteobacteria > Rhodobacterales > Rhodobacteraceae > JAHEBU01. The sequence goes on from JAHEBU010000006.1 coordinate 200,038, forward strand.
GGTGACTGGCAGACCGGCCCGCTTGACGCCCCCTATGGCCGGGGCGCGATCATTCAGGTCTATGTGGCCGATGTGCAGAAGGTGGCCGATGCGGTTACGGCGGCGGGTCACCCATTCTATGTGCCCCTGCGCGAGAAGTGGCGCGATTGGGGCGACCGGCTGGGTGGACAGCGGGAATTTCTGGTGCAGGACCCCGACGGGTTTCTGGTGATGGTCGTGCAGCGGTTGGGCGAACGTCCCCTGCCCTGATCCTGCACAAATCCCCCCGGCCCTTTGCATGGCCAAGGGGCATCCTGGCGGCATCCCGAACCGGAGGCCGCCATGCGCATCACCCTATTGCACCCGCCCCATACCGCCATCGGCAGCCGCGTGCCGCGCGAACACCTGCCGCCTTACGGCCTTCTGTGCATCGGTGGGCCGCTGATCGACGCAGGCCATCAGGTGGCGCTGATAAACGCCGACCCCGACCCGATGACGACGGGGCGCATCCTGTCCGAGGTTTGCGCAACCCGGCCCGACGCGGTGCTGATCGGTCATTCCGGATCGACATCGGCCCATCCGACGGTGGTGGTGCTGGCGCGACTGATCAAGGTGGCCCTGCCGGGGGTGACAATCATCTATGGCGGCGTCTATCCCACCTATCACTGGGCGGACGTCCTGCGCGACTGCCCCGCCATCGACGTGATCGTGCGGGGCGAGGGCGAGGCCACGACGCCCGCGCTCATCGCCGCTCTTGAGGCTGCGGCGGACCTGTCCAATCTGCCCGGCATCGCCTTTCGCCGCGACGGCAAGCCCCACGCCACGCCCGCCGCCCCGATGATCACCGATCTGGACGCCTACCGGATCGGGTGGGAGATGATTGATTTCACCAAATACAGCTACTGGGGCGGCAAACGGGCGGTCATCCTGCAATTCTCGCGCGGGTGTCCGCACCTGTGCACCTACTGCGGGCAGCGCGGGTTCTGGACCAAATGGCGGCACCGCGACCCCGGCAGGCTGGCCGCCGAAATCGGTAGGCTGCATCGGGATCATGGGGTCGAATTGATCAACCTCGCCGACGAAAACCCCACCACGTCCCGCAAGGCGTGGGAGGCATTTCTGCGCGCCATGATCGCCGAAAACGTCCCCGTCACGATCATCGGATCGACCCGTGCCGATGATATCGTCCGCGATGCGGATATCCTGCATCTCTATAAACAGGCGGGCTGCCTGCGGTTCCTGATGGGGCTCGAGGGGACGGACGAGGCGACACTAACCACGCTGAAGAAAGGTGGGACCCGGCCCAAGGACCGAGAGGCGATCCGCCTGCTGCGCCAGCACGGGATGATCGGGCTATGTACCTTTGCCGTTGGCTTTGCCGAAGAGACGGACAGTGATTACTGGCGACTCTTGCGCCATCTTCTGGCCTATGACCCCGATCAGGTCATGTCGATCTATGCCACCCCGCACCGCTGGACCCCGTTCTTTGACACCGTGCGCGACCGCCCCGTGATCGAAGGCGACCTGCGCCGCTGGGACTACAAACATCAGGTGATGCAGGTCGCGGGCGTTACGGCGTGGCGGGTGTTCCTGTGGGTCAAGGCCATCGAGATGGTGGTGCAACTGCGGCCCAAGGCGCTGTGGCGCACGTTCCTGCACCCCGACCCCGGGATCCGGCACGCCATGCGCTGGTATACCCGGATGGGGCGGCGGGTGATCTGGCACGAGGTGCGGGACCTGCTGCGGCGCAGGCCCGCCGCAGGTCAGACCGTGGCCGCGTTCACTGGCGGCGACAGCCTGCCCGAACAGGCGCTGTCAGGGCATCTGCCCGCCGGTACCCGCCCAGTATTCGAACACCCGGATCGCCGCCATCAGGCCCAGAACGCCGGGGACCAGCCAGCGGCGCCAGCCAACCCGGCGCTTGTCGGGATCAGCCACGATTGTCCCGGGTGATAGAGGCCCCAAGCTGCGCCATGAGCGGCTCGAAGATCGGAAAGGACGTGGCGATGGGGCTGGCATCATCGACCGTGACGGGTTTGGTCGTGGCCATGCCAAGGATCAGGAACGACATGGCGATGCGGTGGTCCAGACGGCTGGCCACCGTCGCCCCGCCGGGCACGTCACCGTGCCCGCGCCCATGGACGATCCACCAATCCTCGCCCTCGTCCACCGTGATACCGGCGGCCCGCAGGCCAACGGCCATCGCGTCGATCCGGTCGCTTTCCTTGACGCGCAACTCCTTGACGCCGCGCATTTCGGTCTGGCCTTGGGCAAAGCAGGCGACGACGGACAGTACAGGATATTCGTCGATCATGCTGGCGGCACGGTCGGGCGGCACTGCGATACCCTTGAGGTTGGCGGAGAAGCGGGCGCGCAGGTCGGCCACAGGCTCTCCCCCCTCTTCGCGCAGGTTTTCATAGGTCAGGTCCGCGCCCATCTCGCGCAGGGTGGTGAACAGGCCAGCCCGGGTCGGGTTCAGGCCGATATTAGGCACCAGCACGTCGGACCCCGGCACGATCAGGGCGGCACAGACCGGAAAGGCAGCCGAGGACGGATCGCGGGGGACCACGATGGTCTGCGGTTTCAATTCCGGCTGGCCGGTCAGGGTGATGACCCGGCCCTCGGGCGTGTCCTCGGTCGTGATGGTCGCGCCAAAGCCCGCCAGCATCCGTTCGGAATGGTCGCGGGTCGCCTCGCGCTCGATCACCACCGTCTGGCCGGGGGCATTCAGGCCCGCCAGCAACACGGCCGATTTCACCTGCGCGGACGGAACGGGCGTGGTGTATGTCACGGGAACCGGATTGGCCGCGCCCACGATGGTCATGGGCAACCGTCCCCCGGCGCGGCCATAGGACCGGGCCCCGAACAGGGCCAGCGGGTCGGTCACGCGGCCCATCGGGCGGCCGTTCAGGGACGCATCCCCGGTAAAGGTGGCGGTGATCGGGCTGGTCGCCATGGCCCCCATGATCAGGCGGACCCCGGTGCCGGAATTGCCGCAGTCGATCACTTGCGCAGGTTCGGCAAAGCCGCCCACACCCACACCATGCACCGACCAAGTCCCGCTCTCCTCGCGCACCACCTCAGCCCCGAAGGCGCGCATCGCCTTGGCAGTGTCCAGCACGTCCTCGCCCTCAAGCAAGCCGGTCACGCGGGTCTCGCCGATGCTGAGCGCGCCCAGGATCAGCGAGCGGTGGGAAATCGACTTGTCGCCGGGCGCATTGGCCTCGCCTTTAAGCGGGCCGGACTGGCGCGAAGTCATGGGAACAGGGGTGCCGTGGCCAGACATGGGGGTCCTCGAAACTTGGGTCGCCGCGTCTTAGCCCATGGCTGCGGGCGCGTCCATCGGGCTATGGGCCCGGTCCCGGTTCACCTTGCAATAACAACTCTCCGGGGGGAGTCCGACAGGACGGGGGGCGGAAAGCCCCCCTGCCCGGCTACTGGCGGCGAAATGTCATGTAATGGGGCACGCGGCCTTCGCGCAGGGCCTTTTGCTCATACCGGGTTGAAATCCAGTCGGCCCAGGGCGTGTGAATGTCAGCCGTGGCGTCGATAATCCGATCGAAGGGGGCCACCGGCACCTCGCGCAGGGTCTGGACGACATAGCTTTCGATGTCGGTAGCTACCCGAAACTCGGCCCCCGGCTTCATCACCCTTGCGAGTGGTACCAGATGGTCTTGGGTCACAAAACGGCGGCGGTGGTGGCGGTTCTTGGGCCAGGGATCGGGGTAGTTCAGAAACGCCCTCGAAATCGACCCCTCGGGCAGCACGTCAAACAAGTCACGCACGTCGCCGGGATGGACGGCAAGGTTCGTGACCTCGGCCCGGCGGATTTTGCCCAACAACATGGCGACCCCGTTTATAAAGGGTTCCGCCCCAATGAGCCCAATGTCAGGATGGGTGCGGGCCATGTGGATCATGTGCTCGCCACCGCCAAACCCGATTTCCAGCCAGACCTCGCGGCCCGGAAAGAGCGCGTCAAGATCGAGCGGGTTGCGGTCAGGGTTTTCCTCCCAACTCACCGCGCCGGGGGACAGCGGCCCCAGATCCTCGTCCAGATATTCGTTCTGACTGGCACGGATCGTCTTGCCACGAAGGCGGCCATAGAAATTGCGCCAGGGTGCGCCGTTGGGATGAGTCTTGGGGGTGTTCGGATCGGTCATGGGGCGGCGATCTAGCGCGATGTAAGGTCGGGCGCAATCACGCGCGCAATCATGGGCGCACCCACAGAGGTCAAGATCAGGGGCCGCCCGCCGCCGGGTCGTTTGCGGTGGCAATCCGGACATCGGCCCTGTCCCTGCGGCGGGCTTGGCGGTCTTCGGCCAGCAATTCGCGCTCGCGCCGCTCAAGATACAGGACAAGTTCCGGCAGGTCCGGTTGGGTGCGGTCGATATAGCGGATCGCATCGGCCAGAACCTTTTGCATCTTGTCCGCAGCAATTCCATCCAGCGACCGGAATGGATCGTCCCAGCGCGGCCCGCCCAGCCACACGGCGGCGAACATCACCTTGGCCTTGAGGTCGGGGGTGCCTCCGGAGATCAGTGCATCGTGAAACATGATATGAACACGCTGCCAGGTCGCGGCGTGCCAGGCGTCGCCCTGTTCATTACCGATGCCGCAATAGGCATCATGCAGGGCGGCGGCCACGGCAAATTCGGGAGTGTCCGGATTTCCCACAAGCGGGACAAAGATCGGCGGGATCGACGCCCCATCGGTCAGGGTCCGTTCGGGCGCAATCCAGGGCTCACCCGACCGGGTGACAAAGACCAGCGGCTCGGCTGTCGGGAAAAAGATCGCCCGACGGCTGGCCAGTCGCACAGGCTGCGCCAGCAGCTTGACCGGGGCGTTGCGGACATAGCACTGACCAGGTTCGGCTCCCTCGCAGGATGAGGCGACGGCCTCGCGACTTTTTGCGGTCAGCGCCTCTTGCAGCGTGGTGGTGACACAGCCTGTCAGGCTCAGACCAAGGGTCAGGACAAGAAACGAGAAGGGTCGCAAGATCAGTCCAACACATGAAATACGCTTCGGGACTGCAAACCATGACAGGCCCGACAACGACAAGCGCGGATTTGTGCAGACCTTGCCAAAGGTCCGCCAGAGCAACGGCAGGTGGGTTTCAGCCCACCTGCCCCTCAAACCCCGCGCCTGAGCACCTCGGCCAGATCGGTCCGTTCCCACGAAAACCCGCCGTCAGCTTCGGGCGCGCGCCCAAAGTGGCCATAGGCCGAGGTGCGGGCATAGATCGGGCGGTTCAGGCCCAGATGAGTCCGGATGCCGCGCGGGGTCAGGTCCATCGACTGGGCAATGGCCCGCTCGATCGCCGCATCGTCAACCTCGCCCGTGCCATGGGTGTCGGCATAGATCGACAGCGGCTTGGCCACACCAATGGCATAGCTGAGCTGGATGGTGCAGCGGTCGGCCATGCCCGCGGCCACGACGTTCTTGGCCAGATAGCGGGCGGCATAGGCGGCAGACCGGTCGACCTTTGTCGGGTCCTTGCCGGAAAATGCGCCGCCGCCGTGCGGGGCGGCCCCGCCGTAGGTGTCCACGATGATCTTGCGGCCGGTCAGGCCCGCGTCGCCGTCCGGCCCGCCGATCACGAAGGTCCCCGTGGGGTTTACCCACCATTCCGTGTTGTCGGTCAGCCAGCCTTCGGGCAGAACCTCACGGATATAGGGTTCGACTATGGCGCGGATGTCGGCGCTGGTCTGGCTTTCGTGGGCGTGCTGGGTGGACAGGACCAGCGACGCGACACCGACCGGCTTGCCACCCGCATAGCGCAAAGTCAGCTGGGATTTGGCATCCGGGCGCAACGACGGTTCGGTCCCGTTCTTGCGCACCTCGGCCAACCGCCGCAAGATCGCATGAGCGTAGTGGATCGGGGCGGGCATCAGTTCAGGGGTTTCGCGCACGGCATAGCCGAACATGATCCCCTGATCGCCTGCGCCTTCATCCTTGTTGCCGCTCGCGTTCACGCCCTGTGCGATGTGGGCTGACTGTTCGTGCAGCAGATTGGTGATTTCGCAGGTCTGCCAGTGGAACTTGTCCTGCTCGTAACCGATGTCCTTGATCGCGCCCCGGATCAGGTCGGGCACCTTTTCCATGTACCGGGCCAGCGTGGTCTGATCGGACAGACCGACCTCGCCCCCCACGACCACGCGATTGGTCGTGGCAAAGGTTTCGCAGGCGACCCGCGCCTCGGGTTCCTCGGCCAGGAAGGCATCAAGGATGGTATCGGAAATCCTGTCGCACACCTTGTCCGGGTGTCCCTCAGATACGGATTCCGAGGTAAAGATATAGTCCTGACGGGCCATGGGAACGCTCCATTCATGTTTTTCCGTCACGCCAGGAAGCCGTTGTGACGGATTTTGTTCAGCTCGCCGCCTTGGCTATGGTCCAGCGTGGGCGGGGTCAATCACATTCTTCGGGCGTCGCAGGATCGCCCCGGCCAGCCCGAAAATCAGCAACACCAGAACCGGCCAGTCGCCAAGGCGACTATAGAGCGTCGGCGACAGCGCGGGCGGCAGTGCGGCGTCGATGAACCCGGCCTCGCCCAAACCCAACTGTCGGACGATCCGTCCCTTGCCGTCGATCATCGCACTGATGCCGGTATTGGCCGACCGCACCATGGGCAGGCCCTGTTCGATCGCCCTGAGCCGTTCCTGCGCCAGATGCTGTTGCGGCCCGGCATCCTGCCCGAACCACGCGTCATTCGTGATCAGCACCATGAGCCGGGGGCGACGGAACATCGCGCCCACCTCCTCGGCAAATATGCCTTCGTAGCAGATCAGCGGCAGGGCGGGACCGATGCCCGGAACATCAATGATCTCGCCCTTTTGACCCGCTGAAAATCCGCCGCCCTGGGACGCGGCGAGCCCCGAAATACCCAGCCGGGCCAGCATTTCGCCAAAGGGGGTGTATTCGCCAAACGGCACCAGATGCGCCTTGTCATAGATCGCCTGTACATGGCCAGCCCGCCCCAGCAGGATCAGGCTGTTGAAATAGCGGCTGCCGTCGCGCCGGTTGATCCCAAGGATCACGGGCGCGCCCCGGGCCACATCGGCGATCACCTCGAACGACGGATCGGCCCATTCCAGCAGATAGGGAATTGCCGTTTCGGGCCAGACCACAAGCGCGGGCACCTGGCCAGTTTCTGTTGGCTGGCCGGTCGCATCAATCATCCGGTTGAAAAAGACGGGGGCCCTGTCGGGGTCCCACTTTTCATTTTGCGGGGCGTTGGGCTGGACAATCCGGACCAGCGGAGTGTCGGCGGCTGCGGTCAGTTCAGGGGCCGGGCCAGGATCGAGCATGATCCAGGCGACCGCGCCAAGGAGTATCGGCACTGGCACCCACAGCCGTCGGCGCCCCGAATAACCGATCTGCGCGAGCGCCGAGGCGGCCAAAAGGGTCAGCAGCGTCAGCCCATGCGGGCCGACGAATGCAGCAAGTTGCGCGAGCGCAGTTTCGGTCCAGATGTGACCGATCAGCGCCCAGGGGAACCCCGTCAGGATCAGCGACCGCGTCATTTCGACCCCGGCCCAGATCACCACCAGCATCAGCATGCTGCCCCGCCGCAGCCGGTCGGCGATAGCTAAGGCAGCGCCCCAGAACAGGGCAAATCCGGCCACCATGAAAAACACGGCGAAGGGGGCCATCCACCCATCTGTCGCCGCATCCACCAGAAACGGATTATAGATCCAGTGCAGCGTCAGGCCGAAATAGCCCACGCCAAAGGCCCAGCCATTGGAAAACCGCCCCCCACCCGGCGCGGCGAAAAGCAGCATCATCAGGGCAAGAGCGGGCAGCGACAACCACCACAGGCTCCACGGCACCATGCCAAGCCCGGCAATCACGCCCAGCAGCGCCAGCGCAGGCAACCGCCAGCGGACGCGCAGGCTGGGAAAATCGTACAGTCGCAAGAACGCTCAGCTTTCCATCGCTGAGGGGATGCGGACGCGCAGCCGTTTGATCCGGCGCGGATCGGCGTCGACCACCTCGAATTCGGGGCCGTCGGGATGGGTCACGACCTCGCCCCGGGCAGGAACATGACCGGCCAGCATGAACACCAGACCGCCCAGCGTATCCACCTCTTCTTCGTCGATCTCGTCGTGGGCGGTCAGGTCCATGCCGATCTCGGCCTCGAACTCTTCCAGCGGGGTCTTGGCAAGGGCCATGTAAACACCGGGCTTTTCGCTGACCCAGCTTTGCGCTTCGTCCACGTCGTGTTCGTCCTCGATCTCGCCCACAACCTGTTCGATCAGGTCCTCGATCGTGACCAGCCCGTCGGTGCCGCCGTATTCGTCGATGACCAGCGCCATGTGAATCCGTTCGGCCTGCATCTTTTGCAGCAGGACGCCCAACGGCATCGACGGCGGCACGAACAACAGCGGCCGGAGCATTTCGCGCAGGTTGAAATTGGGGCTGTCGCCGTTGAACCCGTGGGTCAGCGCAAAGTCCTTGAGGTTGACCAGGCCGACAGGGGTGTCGAGCGTCCCCTCGAACACCGGAATCCGGGTAAGGCCACTGTCGCGGAACACCTTGACCAGATCGTCCTTGTCGATGGTCGCGGGCACCGCGACGATGTCGGCCTTCGGCACAGACACGTCTTCGACCCGCATCCGGCGCAGGTTGAGCATTCCTGGCATCGGCACGCCGCCGACCTGAAGGCGCGGTTCAGCACTGTCGTTTTCGGGATCGCCGTCAGAGGGGCTAAGCGCCTCGATGATGCGGCTGAAAAAGCCCTTGTTGGGACTCTCGGACGGATCGTCCGGCGCGCCCTGCGCTGCCGTTGACGGTCCTGTGGGGGTATCGCCCATCTTCTCCTACCTTTGCGGGGTACATCCCCTGTTATTCGTCAGACACTATATGGGTCAGACACGCCCAACTTGCCAAGTATTTCGACCTCGAGCCCTTCCATGAGCGTGGCATCGGCGTCGCGTTCGTGATCAAACCCCAGCAAATGCAGCGTTCCATGCACTAAAAGATGCAGGGTGTGATCGGCAAGAGGCTTGTCGGCGGCCTGTGCTTCGGTCGCGCAGGTGTCGTAGGCAATGGCGATATCGCCCAGTTCGGTCGGACCATGGGGGTCGATTTCGGGCGGATGGGGCATCTCGCCGGCGGTTTCGGCCCCCCGTTCATCCGAGGGCCAGCTCAGGACGTTGGTTGGTTGCGGTTTGCCCCGGAAATCGGCGTTCAGATCGGCGATCCGGGCGTCGCTACACGCCAGCAGGCTGATCTCGTACATGCCGGGATCAAGGCCAAGGCGATCAAGGACCGCTTCGGCCGCACGCAGGCCAAGGGCGTCGACGCCCAAAACCTCCCAACGCTGGTCTTCGATAATGCAATCGACGGTCATGGCTTCTTTCAGATGGTGCCATCCGCCTCATACGCTTCGATGATGGCGGCGACCAGCGGATGTCGCACCACGTCCTTGGCCGTGAAGTAATTGAAGCTGATCTTCTTGATCCCCTTGAGCAGACGTTCAGCATCCTGAAGGCCCGAGGACACGCCGCGCGGCAGGTCGATCTGGGTGCGGTCGCCGGTGATGACCATCCGCGATCCTTCGCCTAGCCGAGTGAGAAACATCTTCATCTGCATGGACGTCGCATTTTGCGCCTCGTCCAACACGCAAAACGCGTTTGACAGCGTCCGACCCCGCATGAAGGCCAGCGGGGCGATCTCGATCTTCTTTTCCTCGATCAGCTTGGCGGTCATCTTGCCCGGCAGGAAATCGTTCAGCGCGTCATAAAGCGGCTGCATGTAGGGATCGACCTTGTCCTTCATGTCGCCGGGCAAAAAGCCCAACCTCTCGCCCGCCTCGACCGCAGGGCGGGACAGGATGATCTTGTCCACATGGCCCGAGATGAACATGTTCACGCCCACGGCCACAGCCAGATAGGTCTTGCCCGTTCCGGCCGGACCAATGCCAAAGGCCAGTTCGTTGTCGAACAGGTTCTGCACATAGGTCTTTTGCGCCTCGGTGCGCGGTTCGACGGTTTTCTTGCGGGTGGCAACTTCGACACGCGATCCTTTGAACAGTTCCTTCTGTTCCCCCGTGACGACCCCGGCAGCCCGTTCGGCCGGGCCCATCCGCAGTTCGCGGTCAATGTCGCCGGGCTCTACGCCACGACCAGCTTCAAGCCGCTGGTAGAGCGCCTGCAACACAGTGACAGCCGCCTTGCGCGACGCATCCTCGCCGATCACGGTCAGCTGGTTGCCCCTGTGGATGATCTGAACCCCCATCTTCTGTTCGATATCCGCGAGGTTCCGATCGTAGGGACCGCACAGATCGACCAACAAGCGGTTGTCCGGAAATTCGAGGACTGATTCGGCGATATCGGACGAGACGGGCGGGGTCAGGATGCTGGTTGGCAAACAGGTCTCCTAGGCGGGGGGTTCAATCCATGGTGGCGCGATGTGCCTCGACGCGCAAGGGATCGCACGCAGTTGTCACAGTTCCGCAACGGCAAAAGGCCGCGGAGTGTTCCGCGGCCTCTCGGTTTTGCTGAATTTCGCACCGATCAGAGAGTGTCGGGGATCGGGGACCCGGCCTTGAACGGGCCGACGGCGGTGTTGGGCGGTGCCACGCCCGAGCAGACGGGCAAGCCATCCGGGGTCAGGCGGGACGACAGGTATCCTTCGACGCCGTCGTCGATGATCCAGTGGTCGCAGCCGGTGGGGTCAACCCAGATACCGGCCACAAGCGTGGACAAGTGGTGGGAGTTGATGCCCCGGTCCACCGATTTGTCCGGACCGATCTGTCCGAACCCGTTGGTGCCTTCGCCCGTCATGTTCTCGCAGGCGGCCAAAGAGCCGACAGCAGCAAGAGTGAGCAGAACCTTTACGATTTTCATTGGTCTCGTCCCTCTCACTTCAGGCAATAGATTTCGACGCGGCGGTTTTGCTGCATCCCGGCGGCGGTCGCGTTGGACGCCTTGGGACTGCGTTCCCCAAACCCACGCACATCAACGACACGAACCCCGATAGACCGCGCCACATCGGCGACGGCGTTGGCCCGGTTCTGCGACAGACGCATGTTGTATTCGTCCGAGGCGCGGCTGTCGGTGTGACCATAGATCAGGAACCCAAAGGCCTGAGCGGACCGGAAGAAATTTTCAAGCGTTGCACGGCCCTGCGCACTGATGGCGTAGCGGTCGGTTGCGAACAATTGATCGCTTTGGACCACGCCACAGATTTCGCTGCGGTGGCAGACGGCAGACCCGTCGCGGCGACGGTTGGGGTCCATGAACCCCTCGGCGCCGTCATCCATGACCCAATGTTCGCATCCATCCGGATCGATCCAGATCGTGGGGATATATCGCTCGCCCTGAACGACCCTCGGATCAGTGTTTTGCGCCTGAGCCGGGGCGCTGAACAGCATCACCCCAACAGTTGCAACGGCCATGCTGCATACTGCCGCACGAACCGCATTGAAAATCTTGTGTCCCACGTATTGCCCCCTCGATCAGGAACGTGCCCCCATGGCAGTGGGTTCGCGGCACGCTCGTCACACTATTGTTCTGATGTTAGCAATTTCACGCGCATTTGAAAGCAATTTTAACCACATATTGTGGAGGATAAGGCAACAATGTCACGATCATGCCCAAATTGACCTGTGTCGACCATCAGTTCAGCGACAAAGCGGACCGTGACGATTTCGAAGCGGTCCACCCCGGTCCGTCAGATCAGTTCGCCACCCAGTGAATTTGGTCCCGAGGTCGTGATTCTGACTCGGCGGACGTAACCGATCATCTGCACCGGGGCCGGCACGTGGACGGCGTGCAGATAGTCAGACTTGCCGATGACCTGACCCGGCATCCGTCCGGCCTTTTCGAACAACACCGACACGTCGCGACCCACCATGGATTCCTGAACGGACCGTTGCTGCTTCGTGATGAGCGATTGCAGCCGATGGAGCCGGTCCGTTGTCACATCGTCGGGCAACTGCGGCTTTTCAGCTGCGGGCGTGCCGGGGCGGGTCGAGTATTTGAAGGTATAGCTCATCCCGAACCCAATGGTCCGGATCAGGTCCAGTGTTTGCTGAAACTCCGCCTCGGTCTCCGTCGGAAAGCCCACGATGAAATCGCTGGACAGCAGGATATCGGGCCGGGCCGCGCGGATACGGGCGATCAAGTCGACATATTGGTCGGCGGTATGCTTGCGGTTCATCGCCTTGAGGATGCGGTCTGATCCGGACTGAACCGGCAGGTGCAGGTAGGGCATCAGCTTGGGCTGGGTGCCGTGCGCCACGATGAGCGCCTCGTCCATGTCGTTAGGATGCGAGGTGGTATAGCGAATGCGTTCCAGCCCATCGACCTTTGCCAGATCGTCGATCAAGCCCGCCAGACCACCGGGATGCCCGTGGTAGGCGTTGACGTTCTGACCCAGCAGGGTGATTTCACGCACACCTGCCTCCACCAGTCCCCGCGCCTCGGTCAGAATGCGGTCAGCGGGGCGGCTGACCTCTGCGCCGCGGGTATAGGGGACCACGCAAAAGGCACAGAACTTGTCGCAGCCCTCCTGCACGGTAAGAAAAGCAACCGGGCCACGGGCGGCTTTGGGGCGGGCCTTGAGTTCCTCGAACTTGTCCTCGGCCGGGAAATCGGTGTCGAGCGCGCGGGCGCCGGCCTGAACGGCGGCCTCCATCGCGGGCAGGCGGTGATAGCTTTGCGGCCCCACGACCAGATCGACAACAGGGGCGCGACGCAGGATCTCGTCGCCCTCCGCCTGCGCCACGCATCCGGCCACCCCGATTTTCAGGTTGGGGCGTTCGTCCTTGAGCAGCTTGAGCCGCCCGAGTTCGGAAAACACCTTTTCCGAAGCCTTTTCCCGGATGTGGCAGGTGTTGAGAAGGATCAGGTCGGCGTCGTCCTGCGTGTCGGTCGTGACATAACCTTGCCCGCCCAGCGCCTCGGCCATGCGTTCGCTGTCATAGACGTTCATCTGGCACCCGTAGGTCTTGATGAACAGTTTCTTGGGCGGGGTCATGGGAGTAGTCCTTGAGTCGGGCCTGAGGTCGGGGTGGCACAGTCTGGGGCCGGGGCTGTCTATCGTCCGCGGCATCGGCTTGCAATGCACCCCGATTTAACCGATTTTGCCACAAGAGACGAGGACCGGTCTGATCCCGATCCGAAACGAGGCCCGCCCTATGCGCTATCCTGATCTGCGATCCTTTCTGGCGGCTGGCAGGACCGAATTGGCCAAGGGGCCGATCTGCCTGATCCTGATCGAGGACGAGGTCGAGGTGGACAGCACCATCCGGCATCATCTGGCGGCCGGGTTTCGCAAGCTGGTCGTGTTTGCCGCCCCGGACCTTCGGCTGCCCGACGATACCGCCGCCAAGGTGACCCGCGTCGATCATGACATGCTGGGGGATAGTGCGCTTGAGGCGGTGGTGAACGGCTGCATCACCGCCGCGCCGGGCGTCTGGATGTATTATTGCTACAACGCCGAATACCTGTTCCACCCCTTCAGCGAACACCGCACTGTTGGCGAGATGATCGCCTTCAACGTCGAGGAACGGCGCGATACGATCCTGACTTATGTGGTGGACCTGTATGCCGGGGATCTGTGGAAACACCCCAATGCGGTGTCCATCGAAGATGCCCATCTGGACAAATCCGGCTATTACGCGCTGGCCCGGATGGACCGCGCCAACCAGCCAATGGAACGGCAGCTGGATTTCTTTGGCGGTCTGCGCTGGCGGTTCGAAGAGCATATCCCGGCGCCGCGCCGCAAGATCGACCGGGTCGCCCTGTTCAAGGCCAAGCCGGGGCTCAAGCTGCGGGCGGATCACACGTTTTCCGACCCCGAATACAACACCTATTCCTGCCCTTGGCACCACAACCTGACGGCGGCAATCTGTTCGTTCCGGACCGCCAAGGCGCTCAAGCGCAATCCGGGCTCCACCTTTGATATCCAGACATTCAAGTGGCACAACTCGGCCCCGTTCGACTGGCATTCGCAACAACTTCTGGATCTGGGGCTGATGGAGCCGGGGCAGTGGTTCTGAGGTAAGGTGGGTTCAAACCCACCTTACAGGGACGCCAGGACCGGGCCATAGCCGCCCTTCGCCGGGATCGGAACGCCCCGCCGCAAATCGCGATGGACCGAAGACCAGCGCCAGTCGGTCGGTCGCGCCGCCAATCCCGCCTGGATGGGGGCCGTGGCAATGAATGCCCGGTGCGCCCGCAGATCAGGCTCGTCCCGGATGTGGTGTTCCCAGAACCGGCGCTGCCAGATCCCCTTTTCCCCGCGCGCCATCTCGCCCCGGGTCAGGTTGGGCGGCCCATCCACCTGCCGCGAAAAGGCCGACTTGATCAGCCGCCAGCGTTTGGAATAGTCGGCATCGCCGGGCGGCAGGGTCCAGATCATGTGCAGGTGATCGGGCAGGATCACCGCCGCATCTATGGCAAAGGGCCAGCGCGCATGGGCCAGCCGCACGCAATCGCGCAACAGGTCCACCCGGTCCACCAGCAGGGCGGATTGCCGGTCCTGCAAGCGGACGGTGAAAAAGTAGGTCCCGCCGGGGACAAAGATGCGCCGATACTGTGACATGCGCCCAGACTGGGGTCGTCATGGTTAAGGCCGGGTTAAAGAACCCGGCTTACAGCAATGAAGGGCGGAAAATCTGTAAGGTGGGTTTCAACCCACCCTCACTTGCGGCGCAGCCGGATCACCACGTCGACGGCCGAAATCTCAGCCCCGTCCGGGGCCAGTGGCAACCGGCGAATTTCCAACTGATCGGACGGCGCATCGGTAAGGGTCGCGGTGTCTTCCCAATAAAAGTGCGGATGATCGGTCATGTTGGTGTCGAAATAGCTTTTCGACCCGTCCACGGTGATCTCGCGCATCAAGCCCGCCTCGCAAAACGCCTTTAACGTGTTGTAGACGGTGGCCAACGACACCGGCTCGTCGCTTTGCGCTGCGGCTTCAAACAGTCCCTCGGCGGTGACGTGACGATCCTGCCCGTCACCGACCAGAAGATTGGCCAGAACCATGCGCTGACGCGTCGGGCGCAGGTCGACGGACGCAAGCCAGTCGGCGCTGCGGTCGGCATCAATGGTGGTCTGAGGCGCTGTGCTGTCCATACCGCTGAGGATATGGGCCAAGTCCTTCCGGTTTCAATCACAAAACTGCATCAAAACCGGCAACACGGGGGCAGGCCTGCACTCTTGCCCTTGTTCCGGCGCCGATGCTAGACCGACGCAAAGGGAACAAGACAAGACTGGAACACCCCGCATGGCCCCCTATCCGACCAGCTTTGGCAAGGACGACCTTCTCAAATGCGCCCGTGGCGAGTTGTTCGGGCCCGGCAATGCCCAGCTTCCCGCGCCGCCCATGTTGATGATGGACCGGATCACAGAGATTTCCGAGGACGGCGGCGCCCATGGCAAGGGCCACGTTGTCGCTGAATTCGACATCACCCCCGACCTTTGGTTCTTTGAGTGCCACTTTCCGGGCAATCCGATCATGCCCGGTTGTCTCGGACTTGATGGACTTTGGCAGTTGACCGGGTTCAACCTTGGCTGGCGGGGCTGGCAGGGGCGCGGTTATGCCTTGGGCGTGGGCGAGGTCAAACTGACCGGCATGGTCCGCCCGGACCGCAAGATGCTGACCTACAAGATCGACTTTACCAAGGCACTACAAACCCGTCGCCTGACGATGGGCGTAGCCGATGGGATCGTCGAGGCGGACGACGAGGTCATCTATATCGTCAAGGACATGAAGGTGGCTTTGTCCGAGAGTTGATCCTTCCCGGCCCAGGCAAGTCGTAAGCTCCGCACCTGACTTCAGGCGGGCGCGGACACAAGGGATTGGCCGCACGACTTGCCACCGCCCCTTCAGACGACAGGTTTCGAATTGTCTAAGAATGCTGGGCTTTCTCGGGGGAGGGCCGGCTGCGGATTTTCATCTTCGAACATAGATTCGCCAAGATACCGAAGTCTATGTCGGCACGGACATGAAACAATTTTCAAGCCGAGGGATTAATGGCTGTTCTCTTCGCCTTCTTTCTTTTGACGCTCGTCTTGCTCTATGCCCCACTTTTCCTGTCGCTTGTCCGGTTCAGCAAGGCACGGACAGCCGCCAAACTGTTCTTCGGCCTTGCGGCCCTCGCTTGCCTGCCAAGCCTTTTTGCTTGGAAAGACATCTATCTCGCGTTTTTCACCACAGCTCGCACAGCCGGCTCCGGGTGGGAAGAACTCGGGGCATTGATCGTTGCTTTGGGGGTGCTTTTGGTTGCGAATTTCCTGCATTGGCTGGGCACCAGGCTCGACAAGGACATGGGCGGTTCTGAACGCTGACCCGCTTGCATTGTCAGTCAGAACGTTTGCGGCAACTGCCGTCCCGCCCCCTTTGACCTTGCCCCACCCCTCGCCCCTGTCCTACATAGACCCCGCAAAGACAAAGGAGTGCGCCGATGCGCCGTGTCGTCATCACTGGTCTGGGGATCGTCTCGCCAATCGGGAACAATGCTTCCGAAGTGACGGCTGCGCTCAAGGCGGGCAAGTCCGGGATCGAGGCGTCGCCCGAGATGGCCGAACGCAACTTCCGCAGTCAGATCGCCGGCACGCTCAAGATCGACGTGGCCGATCATGTGGACAAACGCGCCCTGCGGTTCATGGGGCCAGGCGCGGCCTATGCGCATATCGCCATGACGCAGGCCATTGCGGACGCGGGGCTTGAGGAAGTCGATATCGTCAACCCTCGCACCGGCCTGATCGCGGGGTCGGGCGGACCGTCCACTTCGGCCATGTTTACAGCGCACCAGTCGGTGCTGGCCACCAATGCCACCAAACGGATCGGCCCCTTTGCGGTCCCCAAATGCATGGGGTCGACAATATCGGCCAACCTGTCCACCGCGTTCCACATCAAGGGGATCAACTATTCGATCACCTCGGCCTGTTCGACCAGCCTGCATTGCATCGGCGCTGCCGCCGAGCAGATCATGATGGGCAAACAGGACGTGATGTTCGCCGGCGGGGCCGAGGAACTGGACTGGACCCTGTCGTGCCTCTTTGATGCGATGGGGGCCATGTCGTCCAAATACAACGACACCCCGACCAAAGCCTCGCGCGCCTTTGACGCAGGGCGCGACGGGTTCGTGATCGCGGGCGGCGGCGGGATCGTCGTTCTGGAAAGCCTTGAACATGCGCAGGCGCGGGGCGCGAAAATCTATGCCGAAGTCACCGGCTTTGCCGCCACATCCGACGGCCACGACATGGTCGCCCCCAGCGGCGAAGGCGGCGAACGGGCGATGCGGCTGGCTCTGGCCACGATCCCGCAGGGGCGCAAGGTCAGCTATATCAACGCGCACGGCACTTCGACCCCGGTGGGCGATGTGGGAGAGGTGATGGCCGTGCGGCGGGTCTTTGGCGAAGGATCGACCCCCCCGATCAGTTCGACCAAATCCATGACCGGCCATTCCCAGGGGGCCACCGGCGCCCAAGAGGCGATCTATTGCCTGCTGATGCTCCAGAATGATTTCATCGCGCCCTCGATCAATGTCGAAACACTGGACCCGGCCTTGCATGCGGCGGAAATCGCGACGACCCGCGTGGATAACGCAGGACTCGACACGGTCATGACCAACAGTTTCGGCTTTGGCGGGACCAACGGGTCCATGCTATTGTCCCGCTTTACAGGCAACTGACACCGCCAAAAAGACGATTACGCCCCGGTGAGGGGCAGACAGAAGGTTTCTGAATGACGATTTCCATGCACGGTAAACGCGGACTGGTCATGGGGGTGGCAAACGATCATTCCATCGCCTGGGGGATCGCCAAGGCGATGCACGAGGCGGGCGCGGAGCTCGCCTTTACCTATCAGGGCGAGTCGTTCGGCAAACGGCTGGCCCCCTTGGCCGCCGAAGTCGGCAGTGACATCATGGTTGATTGCGACGTGAACGACGACGCCTCAATGGACCTTGCGTTTCAGACGCTCAAGGATCGCTGGGGAACGATCGACTTTGTCGTTCACGCTATCGCCTATTCGGACAAAAATGAACTGGCGGGACGGTTCATCAACACGTCCCGCGACAACTTTCGCAATTCCCTGACCATCAGTTGCTATTCGCTGATCGACGTGGCGCGGCGGGCCGAACCGATGATGCCCGACGGCGGGTCGATCATCACGCTCACCTATCAGGGGGCGAACCGGGTAACGCCGTTCTACAACGTCATGGGCGTGGCCAAAGCCGCCCTTGAAGCAGCCGTACGCTATCTGGCCAATGACATGGGTCCGCAAAAGATCCGGGTCAACGCCATCAGCCCTGGCCCGATGAAGACGCTTGCCGGATCGGCCATCGCGGGGGCGCGTCGGACGTTCCGGCACACCGAACAGAATGCGCCCCTGCGGGCCAATGCGACGCTCGAGGCTGTGGGCGGCACCGCTGTCTATCTCGCCTCTGACGCCGGCGCCTTTACCACCGGAGAAATCATCCGGGTGGATGGCGGGTTCCACGTCATTGGCATGCCACAGCCCGAAAATCTGGTCTGACGGTCACATCTGCCACCACTGGCGAGACGGCTCAGGGCGTTCGGTCAACCCCATGTCGCGGCGCAAGGCGTCTGTCTGAGGGGGGAGTCTGGACCGGCCACGGGACCAGCGTACAAAGAATTTCATCATGGTCTTTCCGATACGGATGAGAATGGACATGCGCCATTTCCGCCCATAACGTTGAGGAATGGAAACGAAACCTCGACATGCCAACCATGAAGGAATTTCATGATCTCTGGCGCTCTGCCACCGCTGCAGTGCCTACGCGCCTTTCTGGCGGTGGCCGAGCATGGCAACTTTACCCGCGCGGCCGAAAGCCTTGGGCTGACGCAGACGGCAGTCAGCCACCAGATCGCCCAGCTTGAAACCTACCTTGGCGCGCCCGTCTTTGTCCGGCAAAGGCCGGGGGTCCGGCTGACTGCCTTGGGACACGACCTGCGGCCGAGGATCGACGCTGTCCTGACCGACCTTGGCGCTGCCTTGCAAGCGGCCCGTCGGACGCGGTCGGCGCGCAAGATTACCGTGTCGACCATTCCTGAATTCGGCACGCGCTGGCTGGCACCGCGTCTGGGCAGCTTTTTCGACACGCATCCGGGCGTCGGGGTCAACTTGGTGATGGAGTACCGGCGTGCCGACCTTGCCTCGGGCGAGGTGGACGCGGCGATCTGGCTCGGGGCGGGACCCAAGGGGCTGCACGCCACGGCCTTGGGACTGGACGAAGAGTTCGTGGTCTGCGCCCCGGCCCTCGTCCCGACGCTGCCCAAAACGCAGGGTCTGCGGGCCGCGCCGATCCTGCGCTATGCCGGGGCGCGGCACACCTTGCTGGATTGGGAACGCTGGTTGTCGATCCTGCATCCGACTGCGGACGGGCCGCGCCCCATTGACATCAGCGGTGGACCTGTGTTCGACACTTTTGCCGACATGGTCGCCGCCTGCCAGCAGGGTCAGGGCTTTGCCCTCGTGCGTGGCTCGCTGGTGACCGCAGAGTTGGCCGCAGGAACGCTGGTCCGCTGCTTTGTCGAGGCGATGCCGTCCGACCTGCAATACCACCTTGTCACCGCACAACGCCCCCGGGCAGACACGGCCCTTGGACAGTTCTGTCAATGGGTTCTGGGGCAGGTCGCAACGGACAACGCGATGAGATGACACCGACCGGAAAGCCAACTAGGCTTGGGCCACCCCGCATGGAAAGGTTCCTGACATGCCCCGGATGATCTTTATCAGCCTTCCTGTTCGCGACGTTCCTGCTTCGCGCAAGTTCTACGAAGCACTCGGGTTCTCCATAAACGAGATGTTCTCGGACGACAGCTCTGCCTGCGTTGTGGTGTCCGAGGCGATTTATCTGATGATCTCCAGTCACGAAAAGTTCGCCCAGATCACACCTCTTGCGATCGGTGACCCGCGAACCCACGCGCAGAACCTGATGGCGCTAAGTTGCGACAGCCGGGCCGAGGTTGACACGATGGTCGTGGCGGCCCTTGCGGCCGGCGGCAGCGAGGTTCACCCGCCCGAAGACCTAGGCTTCATGTATTCCCGCGCGTTTGCCGACCCTGACGGGCATGGCTGGGGACCGATGTGGATGGACCCCGCCGCCGTGACGGCGGGACCGCCCGATATCAGCAGCTAGGCCGCCTTGATCTCGACCAGCTCGATATCAAACGCCAGGTCCTGTCCCGCAAGGGGATGGTTGGCATCCAGTACGACGGTTTCGGCATCGGATTCGACTACTGTGACTGCCACTGCTCGACCATCGGGGGTCTGCATCTGCAACCGGGTGCCGGGATCAACAGGCACGGTGTCAGGAATGTTGCTGCGCGGAATAGTTTGCAGGGCGTTGGGGTCGGCTGGGCCATAGGCCTCGGCGCAGGGGATATCGACGACCTTCTTTTCACCGACGGTCATGCCGGGGATCGCCTTGTCCAGACCGGGGATGATCTGGCCGGAGCCCACCACGAATTCCAGCGGATCGCGGCCCGCTGAACTGTCAAAGATCTCGCCCGTGGTCAGGGTTCCGGTGTAGTGAAGGCGCACGGTATCGCCTGGCTTGACGTGAGACATGGGTCGTTCCTGTGTTGGTAGGGGGGATGAATGGGCAAGGCTGCCATCCTTGGCAGGTTCTTGCTGCGATGCACCTAAACTAGAAAAACTTGCCCGGAATTGCAAACCAGCCATGTCCGGGGCGCGGGCAGTTGGCCCTTTACACCGCCTGTGGCCGTGCCAGTCTGGCACTGAAACCCACGGGAAGCACCATGCCGATTACCACCTGTATCTTCGATGCCTATGGCACCTTGTTCGACGTCAACGCCGCCGCTCGCCGGGCCGCTTCTGAACCGGGGCAAGAGGCGCTCGCTGCCGTCTGGCCCCAGGTCGCCCGCGACTGGCGGGCCAAACAGCTGCAATACACCTGGCTGCGGGCCGTGGCTGACCGGCATGAGGATTTCTGGCAAGTGACCCAAGATGGCCTGGACTGGGCGATGGAGGCGGCTGGCCTGACCGACCCGGCCCTGCGCAAGCGCCTGCTCGATCTTTACTGGGAACTCGACGCCTTTCCCGAAGTGCCCGCCATGTTGAAATCGCTCAAGGCCAAGGGGATTTCCACGGGCATCCTGTCCAACGGATCGCCGCAGATGCTGGATGGCGCCGTGCGCAGCGCGGGCATCGGGGCGCATCTGGACGCGGTCCTGTCGGTCGAGGATGTGCAGGTCTTCAAACCGCACGACAGGGTCTATGACATGGTCGAGGCGCAGTTCGTCTGCGCCCGGGACGAAGTGCTGTTCGTGTCCTCCAACGGATGGGATGCAGCAGGCGCTGCGGGCTATGGGTTCAGCACGGTCTGGGTCAACCGCGCGGGCGAGCCCATGGACCGGCTCTATGCCAGTCCGCACCACATCATGGCCGACCTCACCCGCATACCGGAGCTGATCTGATGCCGCACTATCGGTCGGCCGATGGTCTGTCGCTTCACTTCACCGACGAAGGGACAGGGACGCCCATCCTGTGTCTGCCGGGGCTGACGCGCAACGGGCGGGATTTTGATCATGTCGCGCCGCATCTGTCCGGCTTTCGCCTGATTCGGCCCGATTATCGGGGGCGGGGCGGATCGGACCGGTCCGATCCAGCCACCTATACCATCCCGCAGGAAACACAGGATGTGCTGGCACTCATGGACCATCTGGGTCTGGAAAAGGCCGCCATCCTGGGCACCTCGCGCGGTGGACTGATCGCCATGGTCATGGGGGCCCTGGCCCGCGACCGGCTGCTGGGTGTGGCTTTCAATGACATCGGCCCCGATATCGCCAAGACGGGGATGGACATGATCATGACCTACCTCGGCATCCCGCCCCCGCAAAAGACCTGGGCGGCAGCCGCCGAGGCGCGGGCGAAATACTGGACCGCCTTCGAGGACGTGCCGATGGACCGCTGGCTGGCTGAAGTGCGCGGCCAGTTTGACCAGACGGCAGACGGGCTGACGCTTCGCTACGATCCGCGCCTGCGGGATACGGTCGCGGCCTCGCTCGCCCTGCCGCCAATCGACCTCTGGCCGTTGTTCGATGGGCTGGCTGGCGTACCTCTGGCACTGATCCGGGGGGCCAATTCTGATCTTTTGACGACCCGGACAGCGGATGAAATGTCACGCCGCCGCCCCGACATGATCCGCGCCGACGTGCCGGGTCGAGGACATGTGCCTTTCCTTGATGAACCGCAGGCGCTGGGCGTTCTGCACAGATGGACAGACCTGCTATGAACATCGACATGATCCGCGCAGCCGCCCGGCGGCTCGAAGGGCACGCCCGGCGGACGCCCCTGTTGTCCTCGCCGTTCCTTGACGCCATCGCCGGACGGCGGGTGTTTGTGAAGCCGGAATGCCTGCAACACACAGGATCGTTCAAGTTCCGGGGCGGCTGGTCGGCAGTATCTGCGTTGACAGAGGATCAGCGCCAGCGCGGCGTGATCGCCTTTTCGTCGGGCAACCATGCGCAGGGCGTCGCCTCTGCCGCCCGCAGCCACGGCGCGCCCTGCGTCATTGTCATGCCCCAGGATGCGCCCGCCGTCAAAATCACCAACACCAAGGGACTCGGGGCCGAGGTCATCATGTACGATCGCGCGACCGAAGATCGGGATGCCATCGGCGCCAGGATCGCAGCCGAACGCGGTCTGACGCTTATCAAGCCGTTCGACGATCCGCAGGTCATTGCCGGTCAGGGTACAACCGGGCTGGAAATTGCAGCCGATGCCGCCGCCCTCGGGATCACCCATGCCGACGTCATCGTCTGTTGCGGTGGCGGTGGTTTGACGAGCGGCATCGCACTCGCTTGCGAGGCCGATGCCCCCACCCTGCGGGTGCGACCTGCCGAACCAGTGGGATTTGATGACGTAGCCCGCTCGCTGACGAGCGGGACGATCCAGCGTAATCCGCGCCTGACCGGTTCGCTCTGCGACGCGATCATCACGCCGCAGCCGGGTGATATCACCTTTCCGATCCTCAAACGGCTCTGCGGGCCGGGGCTGGTGGTCTCGGACGACGAATGCCTGCGGGCGATGAATGTCGCCTTCTCTCACCTTCGGATCGTGCTCGAGCCGGGCGGGGCGGCGGCCCTTGCCGGGGCCCTCTATCACGGGGACCAGATTGACGGGGACACGGTCATCGTCGTGGCCTCGGGCGGGAACGTTGACCCCGCCACGTTCCAAAGGGCGCTGGACATCACCGCATGACCCGATTTTCCCTTGGCAGTTTCAACGTCAAGAACCTGATCGGACCGGATCAGGAATACTACCGGTTCGAGGATTACACGCCCGAGGAATTCGCCTGGAAAAAGGCGTGGCTGGGCGAACAGTTGCTGACCATGAACGCCGACATCATAGGCTTTCAAGAGATTTTCAGCGAGGATGCCCTGCGCGCCGTAATCGGCGATTGCGATGCACGGGGGGCAACGCTCAACGCCGCCGTCATCCCGCCCGCCAGCCGGGATTATGCCCGCAAGGCGATCTTTCGCAAGCTGGCCCATGTGCCCTATGGCGACAGCGGACTGGCCTTTGCCCCAAATATCCACGACGGCCCCGACGGCAATCGCCGACCCGGCGTGGCGATCCTGTCGCGCTTTGGCTTTGCCGAACCGCCTGTGGCGATTCAGGCCCTGGCCGCACCTATCAACATCCCGTTTCACGGGCTGACGGGCGAGGATGCCGGGTTCTACCGGATCGACAGCCTGTCGCGCCCCATACTCAGGACGCGGGTACCTGTGGCCGATACGGTCGTGACGGTGTTCACCTGCCACCTCAAATCGAAACTCGGCGAATATGACCGGCCAGAAGGGGTGGCCTTTGCCCCGGCCGAGGATCTGATCCACTACGACCCGCTGGCTCGCGCGATGGGGTCTTTGCGGGCTGGACTGCGGCGGATGGCTGAGGCATGGGTGCTGCGCCGTGAAATTCTGGTCGAACTGGATGCAGGCCACCCGGTTTTGGTAACGGGCGATTTCAACGATGCGGAAAATGCGGTGTCCACCCAGATCATCGCCGGCGAGGTGCCGTTCCGCAACTACGCCTGGATGCGGCGGCACGACGCCACCCACGCCTCGGACCGCTACACCCCCGCCGAAGACGGGGTGATCCGCACCCAGATCAACCATGCGCGTCTGTTTCTGGCCGAGGATCTGTTCCTGCGCAAATCGCTCAAGGACATGGTGTTCACCACGGCCTTTGGTGGCAATTTTGAATCCATCGACCAGATCATGCTGAGCCGGCATTTCGACCCGGATAACCCGGACCGTATCGGCGAGATGGAGTATTTCAGTGTCCTGAACGACCACATCACCGACGGCAGCCACCCCGAGGCACCTTATAACAAACTGGCTTCGGACCACGGGCAGATCGTGGCGCATCTTCGGCTGGGTCCAGCCGACTAGTCAGGATTTCCGGGCTTGGCCCACGGCCAGAGCCATGCCACTGTGGGGACATTCGATTACGCTTTTCAGAATGCCCCATTCATTTTTCGGGGCCTTGTCTTATTGGAGGCTCCCAATGGGAGAGTTTTTGACCAAGCCCATTTTTCTAGTGTTCATTTGCGGCACGGGCTACGCCGCAGCCACCCTCGCCATGAAAACGGCATCCACGACACCGGGGATGATCGTCGCGGCGGCCATCGCCTTTTGCCTGTCCGCCGCTGTCATCGCCGAAGTCATCCTGTTGCAGCGCACCCAGCTGGGACTTGCCTACGTGGCGATCCTTGCCGCCGAGACGGTGCTGGTTCTCGCCGTGGCGGCCTTGTTCGGCGAAGGCCTCGCACCGCGCGAATGGATCGGCGCAACTCTCGTCCTGATCGGGGCAGGCGTGATCTCGGTCTAGGCCCCCTTTCGGCTTGACCTTTCCCGGCCCAGCCGCACTGTGTCCCCCGCAAAGGGCGGAGAGGTCATGGCAGAGCATTTCATCGACCGTGACGGGGTCCGCATCCATGTCCAGGTGGACGGGGTCGACCATCCCATCGCACCCACCGTCGTCTTTGCGAATTCGCTCGGCACGACGCTGCACCTGTGGGACAAGGTGCTGCCCCTGCTGCCCGAGGGGCCGCGTTACGTCCGGTTCGATACACGCGGCCACGGCCTGTCGGATGCGCCGGACGCGCCTTATTCGATGGGCGCGCTGGTCAGCGATGCCGAAGCGGTCTGCGACGCGCTGAGCGTCCGCGACTGCGTCTTTGTCGGCCTGTCGCTAGGCGGGATGGTGGCGCAAGGGCTGGCAGTCAAACGGCTCGACCTTGTCCGCGCCCTGGTCCTGTCGAACACGGCGGCCAAGATCGGATCACCCAATCTGTGGCAGGACAGGATCGACACGATCCGGGCCAAGGGCATGGAGGCCATCGCCGATGGCGTCATGGTCCGCTGGTTCGGACGGGAATTTCGCGGCACGCCCGACATGGCCCCGTGGCGACGGATGCTCGTGAACACGCCCGTCGAGGGATATATCGGCTGCTGTTCTGCCATTTCCGGAACCGATCTTTATACCCCCACGGCGACCCTGCGCGTGCCAACTCTGGGCATCGTAGGGTCCGAGGATGGATCGACACCGCCCGATCTGGTGCGTGAAACCGTCGACCTGATTCCGGGTTCGAAGTTTCACATCATCCGGCGGGCGGGCCACTTGCCCTGCGTCGAAACCCCCATCGACTATGCCGAGGTGCTGACCCGGTTCATGAAAGAGGTTGGCCATGTCTGAATTTCTGCTGATCCACGGGTCCTGTCACGGGGCATGGTGCTGGCGCGACCTGATCCCGGCCTTGCATGCAATGGGCCATTCGGCCCGCGCCATCGACCTGCCCAGCCACGGGACCGACCGAACTCCGGCTGCCGATGTGACGCTAGACCTTTATGCGCAGGCGATCCTGGATGCCATCGACACGCCTGTCACTCTGGTTGGCCATTCGATGGCGGGCTACCCGATCACCCGGGCGGCGACGCTGGGGCCGGAAAAGATCAGGCGACTCATCTACATCTGCGCCTATGTTCCGATGGCAGGCAAGTCGCTGGCGGACATGCGGCGCATGGCCCCGTCGCAGCCACTATTGGATGCGATCCGGGTGGATGCGACCCGCACGACCTTTAGTGCTGACCCGGCAAAGGCGACCGACAGGTTCTATCATGACGTCGCCCCGGCAACCGCCGACTGGGCCGTATCCATGCTGGGACCGCAGCCGATCCTGCCGCAGGAAACGGCCTTTGACCCCGCCCACGACCTACCCCGCCGGTACATACGCTGTGCAAACGACCGCACCATTCCGCCCGAGTTTCAGCAGACCATGACGGCGGACTGGCCGCCCGAACAGGTGGCAGTGATGCAATCGTCGCACTCGCCGTTCCTGAGCGACCCGCACGGCCTTGCCCTCATCCTTTCCCAACTAGCGGTGGACTAACCGACGGCAGGTTCCGTCTATGACAGCGGCCCTTGCGGACTTGGGGGCAGGCGCGGACCCACCAAGAGACTTGGATGGCCGGGCGGACCTTTGGGCAGGTGGCGACGCCAACCTCGTTCGGGCCGGTTGTCGCCAGTTAGAGGCAACCGCTGATCGACCTGCACGGGTCGCTGCCCGCAGTTCGGGACACCCTGCCGTGCGTCTGCATGTCCGGCGCGGCGGGAACGTCGTCAGCGATGGGGGACACAGGCCAGGATGGGCGAGGACCTGAGCCTGATGACCAAGACCTGCATCGGCGAGGTGACGCTGCCCAGCGCGGAGGCTTCCTCGACCATGCCGCAGAAACAGAACCCGGTTATGGTGGCGATAGGGCGGCAGATTGTGGGGTTGGACTGCGTGATGCAGACCGCCGCGATCCACCGGTAATAGAGGGACCGGGCGGCGAGGATTTCGGAATGAATGACGCTGCCGCAGATGTGCTTCGGCCTCGGGCGATCCTTGCAGATCGGCCTCGGTCTGGCCCAGCGGATCAGGCCGAACCGCATGATGATTCTGGGGCATATCGACGATGGCACGGGACTGATCCATGCCAAAACGCTGTCATTCCGGTCAGCCCGCACCCAGCCCCCTCCGTTGGCGAAGGCCGAGGTCAAGGCGCTGTGCAAGCGGGTCATTTCGGGGAACGGGTCCTTGCCCAAACAGGCCGCCGCCAGCTGACCCGACATCGACCAGAGCGGAGTTTTCGATCCCGCCCCGCAACTGGGTCAGGCCCCGGTCCAGACGCGGGCCTTTGCCGCCGCATCCAAAGTATTTGCAAACTGAACGGATCGGTTTAAGCCGAGGCCACCCAGACGAGTGTTTTCCATGCCAAACCGCCTGCCCCTGACCTTTATCCTGATCACCATTGTCATCGACGCCATGGGGATCGGGCTGATCCTGCCGGTGATGCCCGAATTGATCCAGGAGGTGCACGGCGGCGACCTTGGCAACGCGGCGATCTGGGGGGGCATCCTGTCCACCGTATTTGCGGTGATGCAATTCCTGTTCGGGCCTACGGTGGGAAACCTGTCGGACAGATTCGGGCGGCGTCCGGTCCTGCTGATCTCGCTTCTCGTGATGGCGCTGGATTATCTGGTGATGGCCGTGGCGGGCACGATCTGGCTGCTCTTGATCGGGCGGGTGGTGGGCGGGATTACGGCGGCCACACAATCGACGGCCAGCGCCTATATGGCCGATATTTCAAAACCCGAGGAGAAGTCTGCCAACTTTGGCCTGATCGGGGCGGCCTTCGGGGTCGGGTTCGTGGTCGGCCCGCTGATCGGCGGGGCGCTGGGAACACTTGGCACGCGGGCGCCATTCTATGCGGCGGCGGCGCTGGCGCTGGCCAACTTTGCCTTTGGCTATTTCGTGATGCCCGAAACGGTGACCGACCGCATCCGGCGCGACTTTGACTGGCGTCGGGCCAATCCGATGGGAGCGTTCAAGAACATCGGGGCGTTGCCCGGGCTGCGCCCTCTGCTGGTGCTGATCTTTGTCTACGGGGTGGCGTTCTTTGTCTATCCGGCGGTCTGGGCCTATTTCGGGCAGGCCCGGTTTGGCTGGGGGCCGGGGATGGTCGGCGTGTCGCTGGGCGTCTACGGCATCTGCATCGCCATCGTGCAGGGGCTGCTGATGAAACCGATACTGGCGCGATTGGGCGAGGCGCGGACGGTCGTCGTGGGCCTGTGGATCGAAGTGGTGGCCTTTGTGTTTCTGGGCTTTGTCACGGTCGGCTGGCTCAGCCTTTTGTTCACCGTCTTTGCGGCCTTCGGGTCGATCGCGGGACCGGCGTTGCAGGGGATCATGTCCCGATCGGCAGCGGATAACCAGCAGGGGGAATTGCAGGGGACGCTGTCGGCGATTAACGCCGTGGCGGTGATCGTTGCCCCGCTCATCATGACGCAAACGTTCTGGTATTTCACGACAGGTGGCGGGCCGATCTATCTGCCGGGGGCGCCGTTCCTGTTGTCGGCAGTTCTGACGGTGATCTGCATCGGCCTGTTCTCAATGCGGTCACGCGACAGGGATGCTGCTTGAACGCGACGCGAACGGTCGGTTTCCTGCCAGAACGGGGGCTGCGGCAGGGTCAGTGTCGGCCCGAAACCGGACCAAGGACCGAACCCAAATGCCCCACGTCAAAGCTGCCGTCTGCCATGCCTTCGGCCAACCGCTGACCATCGAACAGGTTGACCTTCGCGGCCCAGAAATGGGCGAGGTCGAGGTCAAACTCGCCGCCTGCGCGATCTGCCATTCCGACATCACTTACATGGACGGTGGCTGGGGCGGGTCCCTGCCCGCGGTTTACGGACACGAGGCGGCGGGGACAGTGACGTCCATAGGCGCGGGCGTGCGGGGCGTGTCCGTGGGCGACCATGTCGTCGTTACCCTGATCCGCGCCTGCGGCGGCTGCGCCAATTGCACGAGTGGCGCGCCCTACATGTGCGACACGCCCTATGACGGGGATACCGGGCCACTGAAAACGGCGGACGGTGGCAAACTGCATCAGGCGATGGCCTCGGGCGCCTTTGCCGAAAAGGTCGTGGTGGATCAAAGCCAGGTGGTGGTGATCCCCGCAGACATGCCGTTGGACGCTGCATCCCTGCTCGCCTGCGGGGTCATCACCGGCATCGGGGCTGTCGTGAACGCGGCGGGACTGCGGGCCGGACAGGATTGCGTCGTGATCGGCGCGGGGGGCGTTGGCCTGAACGCCATTCAGGGCGCGCGGATCGCTGGGGCCCGGCGAATCGTGGCGGTGGACATGTCCGAGGCGAAACTTGCGATTGCCCGCGAATTCGGGGCTACCGACGGCGTTCTGGCCACTGACCCCGAACCGTGGAAAGCCGCAAAGGCGCTGATCGGGCGCGGGGCCGATGCGGTGTTCGTCACCGTCGGATCGGCCAAGGCCTATGATCAGGCGATCAACTATATTGGCAAGGGCGGCAACATCGTTCTGGTGGGGATGCCCCATGTGGGACAGGAATCGTCCTATGAACTGGGCAACCTTGCCGCGTGGTCGCAGGGCATGGTCGGGTCCAAGATGGGCAACACGGTCATCAAACGAGATATCCCTTGGATGGTCGACCTCTATTCCCAAGGGCGGCTCAAGCTGGACGAGTTGATTTCCGGGCGCTGGCCGCTGGAAAAGATCAACGAGGCGATTGCCGATACCAAGACAGGGTCTGCCAAACGCAACGTGATCGTGTTTGACTAGGGCGCAGGGGGTTTTCCACCCCCCGCCCCTTCGGGACTCCCCCCGAGAGTTGTTACTGCAAGGTGAACCGAGCAGGATTTCGTCAAAAGCACAGGGTAGCGCCATGAAACTTGCCGACCTCGATGTCATCGTCACCGCCCCGCCTGCGCCGGGATGGGGCGGACGATACTGGATCTTGGTCAAGGTCACGACCGATACCGGGATCGTGGGCTGGGGCGAATGTTATGCCTCCTCCGTCGGTCCGGTGGCGATGGAGGCCGTGATCCGCGACGTGTTCGGCCGCCACATGGCGGGCGAGAACCCCGAGAATATCGAGATGATGTTCCGCCGGGTCTATTCCGCGGGTTTCACCCAGCGCCCTGACCTGACGGTGATCGGGGCGTGGTCGGGGCTTGAGATCGCCTGTTGGGACATCTTGGGCAAGGACCGCGATCGCCCGGTGTATGCCCTGATCGGCGGGCTGATGAACGACCGCATTCGCGCCTACACCTATCTTTATCCGCAGGCGGGCCATAGTTTGCCCGGCTTCTGGTCCTCGCCCGATCAATCGGCCGAGGCGGCACTGGCGATGGTCGAGGCGGGCTATACGGCGGTCAAGTTCGACCCGGCCGGACCTTATACGATCCGGGGCGGGCATATGCCGTCGCTCTATGACATCTCGCTGAGCGTCGCCTTCTGCAAGACCATCCGCGAAGCCGTGGGCGACCGTGCCGACCTGCTGTTCGGTACGCACGGCCAGTTCAGCACGGGCGGGGCTATCCGGCTGGGGCAGGCCATCGCCCCCTATGATCCGCTGTGGTACGAGGAACCAATTCCGCCCGACAACGTACACGAGATGGCCAAGGTGGCCGCGGCCTGCAAGACGCCCATCGCCACCGGCGAACGCCTGACGACCAAGGCCGAGTTTGCGACCGTGCTGCGGTCCGGGGCGGCAACTATTCTGCAACCCGCCCTTGGCCGGTCGGGCGGCATCTGGGAGACCAAGAAGATCGCCGCGATTGCCGAGGTCTATAACGCGCAGATGGCCCCGCATCTGTATGCAGGTCCCTTGGAATGGGCGGCCAATATCCAGTTGGCGGCTTCGATCCCGAACATCCTCATGGCCGAAACGATCGAGACGCCGTTTCACTATGCCCTCATCAAGAACACCCTGTCGGTCGAGGGCGGCTATATCCCGGTGCCCACCGCACCCGGTCTGGGGATCGAGGTAGACGAGGCGCTGGCCCGCGCCAACCCCTATACCGGGGACAGTCTGCACCTTCAGATGCAGGCCGATCCAGTCAGCTATCATGGGGTAAATGTGTTCGAAGGCGGTGCGCCAGCCAAAACGCAGTAGCCTTGGCGCTGCCCTCTTGCTAAGCCCTGAACGCAGTTCAAGGGACCGATCATGACGGAAACGCTGACCCCGACCGAAAAGCGACGGCGCGACTTGCGCCAGCGCCTGACCGATATCGCAGAGGTCACGATTGCCAAAAGTGGCATCGACGCGATCAAGGCGCGGGATCTGGCGGCCGAGGCGGGCTGTTCGGTGGGCGCCATCTATAATGTCGTGGGCGACCTGAACGATCTGGTGATGGCTGTGAACGGGCGTACATTCCGGCGGCTGGGCGCGGCGGTGACGGCCTCGCTTGCGGGCGTGACTGCGGGGCCGCAGGATCGGCTGATCATCATGTCTCACGCCTATCTGCGGTTCGCAGCGGAAAATACGCTGACCTGGCGGGCGCTATTCGACCTCAAGATGTCCACGGACATGGCGGTGCCTGACTGGTACTTGCGCGAATTGGCAGACGTCTTTGCCCTGATTGCGGCCCCCTTGCGGGAATTGTTCCCTGGCTGGTCCGTGGACCGGATCGACCTGATGACCCGCGCGCTGTTCAGCTCGGTCCACGGAATCGTACTGTTGGGGCTGGAGCGCCGGATTTCCGGCGTCCCTCTCACCCGGATCGAGGATATGATCGCGGTCGTCCTCAGTAACGTAACGTCAGAACACACTGTTTCCTGAACAGCGTTCAAAAATAGCTTGAACGACGTTCACAGTATCGCTATGTCTACCTCATGAACAACGTTCACAAGAGGAGACCGCGATGTTCAAGACCCTGACCACCCTGATCAACGGCGCAAATGCGCGTGCCGAAGAGCGGGTTCGTGACACCTATGCCGTCGAACTGATCGACCAGAAGATCCGCGAATGTGACGCCCAACTGCGCGCAGCAAAGGCCACGCTGGCCACCCTGATCCAGCGCCAGCGCAGCGAAGAGAGGATGCTGGGCGCGCTCAATATCCGCATCACCGACCTGACCGACCGGGCGACCAAGGCGCTGGATGGCGGGCGCGAGGATCTGGCCCGCGAGGCGGCACAAACCATCGCCACGCTGGAAAACGAACGGACCATGCGCGGCGAAACGCTCGACCGACTGGAGCGGCGGGTCATGCAACTACGAAACAGCCTCGAATCCGGCCACCGCAAGATCATCGACCTCAAGCAGGGCGCGATCCAGGCCCGGGCGATCCGGCAGGAACAGTCGATCCAGGTCAGGCTCAATTCGACCCTGGGTCAGATCAGCCCGATCGAAGAGGCGCAGGACCTGATCGACCGCGTGATCGGCAAGGACGATCCTTTCGAGCAGTCGCAGATCCTGTCCGACATCAATCGCGATCTGGATGGCGGCAACATCGCCGACCGGATGGCCGACGCGGGCTTTGGCCCGTCCACCCGCACCACTGCCGACGACGTGCTGTCGCGGCTGAAATCCAAGTAAGCCACTCAAATCATTAAGACATGAAGAGGAAATACCATGTTCAAGAATGAAACCGACAACGGCCTGATCATGTTCGTCAACGGCATCGGCGTGGCCGTAGCCTATGGGATGCTGGGCCTGTCGCTAGCCCTGTCCCCCGACGTGCCGCTGGCGACCAAGGGCTTCTGGGGCATCTGCGTCATGCTGCTGACGCTGGCACTGGTGAATTTCGTCAAATACCGGTTCGACAACAAACTCAGCGTGGATCGCCTGCACCGGCTCGAAGATGCCCGCAACGAACGGTTGCTGGCGGAATACACCGAAAAGGTCTGATGACGTCCGGGGGCGCAAGGCACTGGTCTTGCGCCCCCGACCACGACATGAATAGCGAATGGACAGCCTCATGACACTCCCCCGCCGCCTTGCCGCCGACCTTGCCGGGCAAGGCATCCGCCTGTTCGCCCGGTTCATCACCGCCGTCCGGGCCGATTGGCAAGGGATCGAGCCTGTCCCCAAACAGCGGGTCTATTTCGCCAATCACACATCCAACGGGGACATGCCGATGATCTGGTCGGTGCTGCCCCCCGCCCTGCGCCGGCAGACCCGGCCTGTGGCCGCCGCCGATTACTGGCTGAAAACGCCCCTGCGCAAATTCGCCGGGGCCGAGGTGTTTCGCGCCGTCCTGATCGACCGCCGCCCCGAGGCACGGACAGAGGACCCGATGGCGAAAATCCTTGCCGCCCTCGAAGAAGGCTCCTCGCTCATCATCTTTCCCGAGGGCAACCGGAACATGGGGCCTGACCCACTGTTGCCGTTCAAGGCGGGGCTCTACAACATGGGCCGCGCCTTTCCCGATGTGGACCTTGTGCCCACCTGGGTCGCCAACCTCAATTCGATCATGCCCAAAGGCGAAATCATCCCCCTGCCCCTGATCTGCACCGTGACCTTTGGCGCACCCCTTCACGTCGGAGAGGACGAGTCCAAGGACGCCTTTCTGGCGCGGGCCTCTGCGGCCCTCGCTGCCCTTGCGCCAAAGGTGCAATCATGACCGATACCATCCTTGACCTTTTGACGTTGGCGCTTGGGGTTTGCGGCATCCTGCTGGCACTCAGCATATTCGGCGAATTTGCGCGGACCCGGGTGACCCCGGGCACGTCCAACCCCGCGCTCGAAACCTACATGATCCGGGTGCAAAGCTGGTGGGCGATGGTGATCCTGCTCACTCTGGCCCTGCTGGTCGGGCGACTGGGGGTGGTGATCCTGTTCGCCTTCTGCTCGTTCGCGGCACTGCGGGAATTCCTGACACTGACGTCCAAACGACAGGCGGATCACTGGTCGCTGGCGCTCGCGTTCTTTGTGGTGCTGCCGGTGCAATACATCCTTGTCTGGATGGGCTGGGCCGGAATGATCGCCATCTTCATCCCGGTCTATGCGTTCCTGTTGCTGCCAATCGTGTCGGCCCTACGGGGGGATGCGCAGCGGTTCCTGATCCGGGTGGCCGAAACGCAATGGGCGCTGATGATGACAGTGTTTTGCATCAGCCATGTGCCTGCGCTCATGACCCTGCCGATCCCCGGCTTTGAAACCCGGTCGATCCTGCTGATCCCGTTCCTGGCCATCGTCGTGCAACTGGGCGACCTTCTGGAATATGTGGCGGGCCGCAGGATCGGGCGGACGCGGATCGCCCCCGGCCTTTCCCCCAAGACCTGGGAGGGGCTGATCTGCGGGGTCACTGCGGCTGCGCTGATCGGCGGGTTGCTCAGCTGGATCACACCCTTTGGACTGTTCGGGGCAATGGGTATGGCAGCGACGGCCTCGCTGGTGGGCATGTTCGGCAACATCGTCTTTGCCGCGATCAAGCGGGACCGGGGCGTCAAGGATTGGTCGCACCTGATCCCCGGTCAGGGCGGGTTCGTCGATCAACTGGATTCGGTGATCTTTGCGGCTCCCATCTTCTATCATCTGACGCGGTTCTTCTGGACCTGACACACGGGAAACCCGCCCGGTCCGATTGTATTCGGACTCACCTTGCGGGATAACAGGGGCAACCTGCGACAAACCCCGGACCGGCCCATGCCCGACACCTACGACCTGTTTATCATCGGCGGCGGCATCAACGGCTGCGGCATCGCGCGGGATGCGGCGGGGCGGGGGTTGTCGGTCTGCCTTGCGGAAATGAACGATCTGGCCTCGGCCACATCGTCGGCCTCGACCAAGCTGTTTCACGGCGGGTTGCGCTATCTGGAATACTTTGAATTCCGGCTGGTGCGGGAATCCCTGATCGAACGGGAAACGCTGTTGCGGGCGATGCCGCACATCTCGTGGCCGATGCGGTTCGTCCTGCCCTATTCGCGGGACATGCGGTTTGAATCCAACACGCCCACATCGCGCCTGCTGGGGACGGTGCTGCCGTTCCTGCGCGGGCGCAGGCCCCGCTGGCTGATCCGGTTCGGGCTGTTCCTGTATGACAATCTGGGCGGACGAAAAATCCTTCCGGGGACCAAAACGGTCGACCTTGCGACCGATCCCACCGGAAAACCGCTCAAGGACCGGTTTCGCACCGCCTACGAATATTCGGACTGCTGGATCGAGGATTCGCGGCTGGTCGTCCTGAACGCCCGCGACGCGGAACAGCGGGGGGCCACGATCCTCACGCACACCCGCGTCACCTCGGCCCATGCCACGGACGGTGGCTGGGACGTGACGGTGGATGACGGCACCGGCCCCCGGCATATCCGGGCGCGGATGCTGGTCAATGCGGGCGGGCCGTGGGTGGGCGATCTGATCCACGGCACACTCAAGCTCAACATAAAGGAAGGCGTGCGGCTGGTGCGCGGGTCCCACATCGTGACCAATCGGCTATATGACCATGACAAATGCTATTTCTTTCAGGGCACAGACGGGCGGATCATCTTTGCGATCCCTTACGAGACCGACTTTACCCTGATCGGGACCACCGACGCCGATCACCCCGATCCCGACCTCAAACCCACCTGCACCGAGGCTGAACAGGACTATCTGTGCAGTTTCGCGTCCGAATATTTCAATACCTCCGTCACGCGCGACCAAATCGTGTGGACCTATTCCGGCGTTCGCCCGCTTTATGACGACGGGGCGCAATCTGCCACGGCAGCCACGCGGGACTACACGCTCAAGGTCGATACCTCGGCGGGGGCGCCTGTCCTGAACGTATTCGGAGGGAAGATCACGACCTACCGGCGGCTGGCCGAACACGCAATGGAAAAGATTGCGCCGATCCTCGGGGCCAAACAGGCGGGCTGGACCGCAGGCGTCCCCTTGCCCGGCGGTGATTTCCCGGTGGGCGATGTGAACCGGCTGATCGCTGACCTGTCCGCCCGCTATCCGTTCCTCACCTCGTTCTGGGCGCGACGACTGATCCGCGCTTACGGGACCGAAGCCGTACAGGTTCTGGGCGACGCGAAATCCGCCACCGATCTGGGGCAGGATTTTGGCGCGACGCTCACCGCGCGCGAAGTCGATTGGCTGCGGTCCTGCGAATATGCCAGAACCGCGCAGGACGTGATCTGGCGGCGGAACAAACTGGGGCTCAGGCTCAGCGCTGAACAGGTCAAACGGCTTGAGGAGTATATGGCATGATCGACAGCGATGCCCTGATGAAAGTGGCCGCCGACATGATGGCGCTGCTTCGACCCATGGGCGACCGGCTGGTCCTGACCGGATCGGTCTATTCGGGCTACGGCACCTTTGATTTCAGCATCACCCGCGACGGCTCACCCGTCAAACTGCCCCCCCTGCCCCCGGCCATCGAACAATCGCACCGCAAACTGATCGCGCTGCGCCATGTCGAACCGTTTTCCAACAATCCCTTCAACCACTATCGCTTTGTCCTCACACTGGCGGGTGAGGTCAACTTCAGCGGTGAAATGATCGACGAGAACGATGCCTTTCCTGGGCTCTACATGCGCCGCGTCAGCGAGTTGAGCGAGGGAGAGGCCGATAGCTTGGGCATCCCGGCAAGCCGTCGGGCGACCATCCACTAGGGAAACCAGATGACCCATATCCTTGCCATCGACCAGGGCACCACGTCGTCTCGCGCCATCGTCTTTGACGCGGACATGACCATCATCGCCACCGCGCAAGAGGAATTCCCCCAGCATTTCCCCAACTCTGGATGGGTCGAACACGATCCGGCCGACCTGTGGTCAACCACCGCCGGCACATGTCGGGCGGCCATCGAAAAGGCAGGGCTGGGGCCGCAGGACATCGCCGCCATTGGTATCACCAACCAGCGCGAAACCACCGTTGTGTGGGACCGCACGACCGGGCAGCCCATCCATAACGCCATCGTCTGGCAGGACCGGCGCACCGCCGATTTCTGCCGCAACCTGCGCGATCAGGGTCATGGCGACATGATCACCGCCCGGACCGGGCTACTGGTCGATCCCTATTTCTCGGCCACCAAACTCAAATGGATTCTGGACCATGTCGAGGGGTCCCGCGCCCGCGCCGCGCGGGGCGATCTGCTGTTCGGCACGGTGGACAGCTTTCTGATCTGGAAACTGACGGGCGGGGCGGTGCACGCGACCGATGCGACCAATGCGGCGCGCACGATGCTCTATGACATCCACAAAGGACGGTGGAGCCGGACGATCTGCGACCTCTTCGATATTCCGATCGAAATGCTGCCCCGGGTCCACGACTGCGCGGCGGATTTCGGGACCACCCGGCCCGACCTTTTTGGGCGACCCATCCCGATCCTTGGGGTGGCGGGGGACCAGCAGGCGGCGACGGTCGGTCAGGCCTGTTTCCAGCCCGGCATGATGAAATCCACCTATGGGACGGGCTGCTTTGCCTTGCTCAACACGGGCGACACGGCGGTCACCAGCCACAACCGGTTGCTTACCACCATCGCTTACCAGTTCGACGGCAAACCTACCTATGCGCTGGAAGGGTCTATCTTTGTGGCGGGGGCCGTGGTGCAATGGCTGCGCGACGGGCTCAAGATCATTCGCAACGCCTCGGAAACCCAGCCCCTGGCGGACATGGCAGATCCCCACCAGAACGTCATCCTCGTGCCTGCCTTCGTGGGGCTGGGGGCGCCCTACTGGAACGCCGAGTGTCGGGGGGCCATCTACGGCCTGACCCGCAACTCCGGTCCCGCCGAACTGGCCAAGGCAGCACTGGAAAGTGTGGGCTTCCAGACGCGCGACCTGCTCGAGGCGATGCAAGCCGACTGGCAGACAACTGATGCGCAACCGACCCTGCGGGTGGACGGCGGCATGACGGCCAGCGACTGGGCCATGCAATTCCTGTCCGACATCATCGGCGCGCCCGTCGACCGGCCCCGCGTGCGCGAAACGACGGCACTGGGGGCGGCCTGGCTGGCAGGACAGCGGGCCGGTGTCTATCCCGATCAGGCGGGGTTTGCGGCCAACTGGGCGCTGGAGCGGACGTTCACGCCGCAAATGAAGGCTGAAATCCGCGACACCAGATACGCCGGATGGAAACGGGCGGTGCAGGCCACATTGTCTGTCTGAGTGGTGATCCCATCAGGACTCGAACCTGAAACATCCTGATTAGAAG